>NZ_JBITVF010000001.1:0-360120 GCF_044542855.1 Pseudomonas sp. NPDC077649
GGCAGGCCCGAACGCTTTGCCAGTGGCCGGCAACTCAGTGCCTGGCTGGGCATGACGCCCCGCGAGTTCAGCAGCGGCGAGCGGCGCAAGCTGGGGCATATCAGCCGACAGGGCAATGTTTACGTGCGCACCTTGCTGATCCATGGCTCGCGCGCGGCGCTGCTGGCGGCCCAGCGTTGTCAGGCACGCACGCCGGAGAAACTGACGCCGCTGCAGCGCTGGGCCGTCGAGACCGCGGCCCGTATTGGTCACAACAAGGCGGCGGTGGCCTTGGCGAACAAGCTGGTGCGGATCTGCTGGGCGGTGTGGTGCCATGAGCGGCGTTTCAGCGGAGACTGGCAAAGTGCGAAGCCCGCCTGACGGCGGGGGTAATCAGGAGGGTGGTTTTCTGGTGGTTGTGGTGAGCAGCAGCACTGTCGGAACAGGCGAGTCCTGCAGCGGAACAAGGCCGATAACAATCATGATCTGCATGATCGATTGAACGCTTGGCCCCCGCTGCGCGAACTACAGAATGGCCAGGGCGATGCCCGACTCAAGGCCGGATATACGAATGCAACCGCGCTGACGACAGGCGCAAAAGCAAAGCTTTGCTCGCTACTTGCGGGGAGAGTCCATATACCAATTGTTAGACGCTCGGATGTACGCATAATTTAAAGCACCGCTTTCCCGCTTGTAACGCGTTGCGCAATGAACTTGGCGAAACGCAATAACTTCAATGTTTCGATGTTGCTGTCGAGCCGCAATTTCAACGTGCCCCGATAGTGGCGGCGATCGTTCAGTAAACGCAAATTTCGAACCGCTGTAAACCCGAAAGCAATGGAGCGATATTGCGGATGTACACCGTGCAAAAAACCATTAAGCAAAATGCGGTTAGCTAACTATTAATTAGGCGACACGGCTGTCGCGTTTGCCCACGACAGCTGTCGCATAACCTTCCTTGTCGTCCTGCAAGTCCTTGTCTGGCCTGAAGATGCTCGCGGTAAACGCGACAGCACTCAGGGAGAAACGCGACAGGGATGACGGCAAGCCCAAGCTGCTGGATCGACTGCGCCAGCAGATTCACGCCCGAAACTAGTCCATCCATAGCGAGCCTGTCCATGCCGAGTGGGCGAAATGCCATTGCGCCTGCGTCGCTATCGGTATCCGCCTGGAAGGGCGGGGGTCGAGGCCTCCCTTACCACCCACAGAATCTGTTGGCAGTCCTGTGGATAAACTGCGCAAAAGCCGCTGCCGCCCAGCGTTCAGGCGGTCTGGCGGGGGCCGTGCAGTTTTTGTTCAAGGGCGCCTCATAGGGGTTATCGCCAGGCGCTATATCCTTGTGGATCAATGCCTTGCCCCGAATTTTCAACAGTGGCGGGTGGCCATGAGGTCATCCGCACGCTCATGCACAGAATCTGGGGAAAGCGCTGTGGATAAGATGCGGGAAAACCGCGTCGGGCCAGGCGGCATCGGGGCTGCGCGGCGCTGGTGATTTTCCGTGCAGGGTCATGCTTGTGGCATAGCGAGCGGCTATAGTGATCGGCCGATTTTTACCCCGTGGAGTGCATTCGATGTCCGATGCTGGTGAGCGACCCGCCCCCGTCAGTCTGCTGCAGGCCTTCTGGTTCTGGCTCAAGCTGGGGCTGATCAGCTTCGGCGGGCCGGCCGGGCAGATCGCGATCATGCACCAGGAGCTGGTGGAGAAGCGCCGCTGGCTGTCCGAGCGGCGTTTTCTGCATGCGCTGAACTACTGCATGTTGCTGCCCGGGCCGGAGGCGCAGCAGTTGGCCACCTATATCGGCTGGCTGCTGCACCGCACCTGGGGCGGGGTGATCGCCGGGGTGCTGTTCGTGCTGCCGTCGCTGCTGATCCTGATCGTCCTGTCCTGGGTCTATATCGCCTTCGGCGACGTGCCGCTGGTGGCCGGGATCTTCTACGGCATCAAGCCGGCGGTGACCGCCATCGTGGTGCAGGCGGCCTGGCGCATCGGCGGCCGGGCGCTGAAGAATCGCTGGCTGTGGGCGATTGCCGCGGCGGCCTTCGTCGCCATCTTCGTGCTGCAGCTGCCGTTCCCGCTGATCGTGCTCGGCGCCGCGCTGCTCGGTTATCTCGGCGGGCGCCTGGCGCCGCAGCATTTCGCCGTCGGCGGCGGCCACGGTGCGGCGGACAAGTCCTATGGCGCGGCGCTGATCGACGACGACACGCCCCCGCCGGCGCATACCCGCTTTCGTTGGCCGCGCCTGGCGCTGATCCTGCTGGTGGGCGCTGCGCTGTGGCTGCTACCCATGGGCCTGCTCACCGCGCTGTTCGGCTGGGACGGCAGCCTGACGCAGATGGGCTGGTTCTTCACCAAGGCCGCGCTGCTCACCTTCGGCGGCGCCTACGCGGTGCTGCCCTACGTCTACCAGGGCGCCATCGGCCATTACGGCTGGGTGACGCCGACGCAGATGATCGACGGCCTGGCCCTGGGCGAGACCACGCCGGGGCCGCTGATCATGGTGGTGGCCTTCGTCGCCTTCGTCGGCGCCTATGGGCAGCCGGTGTTCGGCGCCGACTCGGCCTTCGCCAGTGGCGCGCTGGCGGCCTGCCTGGTCACCTGGTTCACCTTCCTGCCGTCGTTTCTGTTCATCCTCGCCGGCGGGCCGCTGGTGGAGTCGACCCACGGCGAGCTGAAATTCACCGCGCCGCTGACCGGCATCACCGCGGCGGTGGTCGGGGTGATCCTCAACCTGGCGCTGTTCTTCGGTTACCACGTGCTCTGGCCGGAGGGCTTCGCCGGCCGCTTCGACTGGCCTTCGGCGCTGATCGCCCTGGGCGCGGCGCTGGCCCTGTTCCTGTTCAAGCGCGGGGTGATCGAGACCATCGCCGGTTGCGCCCTGGTCGGCCTGGCGGTGCATCTGCTGCTATAGGGTCAATGCCAGGCGCAGCCGGTCCCTGTGCTGCAGGCCGTGCTCGAACAGCGGCTCGGGGTAGTGGGTGAGGAAGTAATCCGGCTCCACCGCCACCACGCGAAAGCCGGCGCGCTGGTAGAAGGTCAGCTGGTGGCCGAAACTGCCGGTGCCCAGCTCCAGGCGCCGCGCGCCCAGTAGTCGGGACTGGGTGATGGCGTCGTCCAGCAGCAGGCGGCCGATGCCCTGGCCCTGGTGCTCGGGCGCCACGGCGATGTTCATCAGCTCCCAGGTGCCGGGCGTCAGCGCTTTGAGCAGGTAGACGCCGACGGTTGTTCGGCCCAGGCGTGCCACCACGCAGTGGCAGTCGTGCAGATAGCCGGCGATCGCCTCAGCGCTGGGATCGGCTTCCAGCAAAAGGTGCATCGGCGCCTGGTCCCCGGGGACGCTGTGCAGGCTCGGGTTGGGCATGGGGCGGTTCCATTCGTTTCGTTTAAATAGCTTTAAGTTATAAATAAATTTTTATTTATTCTTTTTGTTTCTCTGCGTTCCTCAGCATAGTGAGCCCCACGCAAGCCACTGGCACAGGAGCGCCACCATGAGTATTCGTCTGGGCGACATCGCCCCCGACTTCGAACAGGATTCCAGCGCAGGCCGCATTCGTTTCCACGACTGGCTGGGCGATAGCTGGGGCATCCTCTTCTCCCACCCGGCCGATTTCACCCCGGTGTGCACCACCGAACTGGGCTTTACCGCCAAGCTCAAGGACGAATTCGCCCAGCGCGGCGTCAAGGCCATCGCCCTGTCGGTCGACCCGGTGGACTCGCACCTGAAATGGATCGACGACATCAACGAGACGCAGAACACCGCGGTCAACTTCCCGATCATCGCCGATGCCGACCGCAAGGTCTCGGGCCTCTACGACCTGATCCACCCGAACGCCAACGACACCCTGACCGTGCGTTCGCTGTTCGTCATCGACCCGCACAAGAAGGTGCGCCTGACCATCACCTACCCGGCCAGCACCGGGCGCAACTTCCACGAGATCCTGCGCGTGGTCGATTCGCTGCAGCTGACCGACAATCACAAGGTCGCCACCCCGGCCAACTGGCAGGACGGTGACGAGGTGGTGATAGTGCCGTCGCTCAAGGACGAGGCCGAGATCGCCGAGCGCTTCCCCAAGGGCTATCGCGCGGTCAAACCCTACCTGCGTCTGACCCCGCAGCCGAATCGCTAAGGACTGACCATGCATGTCGTGTTGCTGTCCGGCAGCCCCGCGGCGCGTTCGCGCACCGAAGTGCTGCTGGACCATGTGCGCCGGCGTCTGGAGGCGCAGCAGGTGGAAGTGAGCCTGCTGCGGGTGCGCGATTTTCCCGCCGAGGACCTGCTGCATGCGCGCGCAGGCAGCCCGGCGGTGCAGCAGCTGCGGGCCGTGGTGGCCAGCGCCGATGGTTTGGTGGTCGGCACGCCGGTGTACAAGGCGTCCTTCACCGGCGCGCTGAAGGTGCTGCTGGACCTGCTGCCCGAGCGGGCCCTGGCGCACAAGGTGGTCCTGCCGCTGGCCAGTGGCGGCAGCCCGGCCCATCTGCTGGCGGTGGATTACGCGCTCAAGCCGGTGCTGGCCGCGCTGAAGGCGCAGGAAATGCTCTCCGGCGTGTTCGCCGTGGACCAGCAGATCGCCTACCCGGAAGGCGGCGAGCCTGCGCAGCTCGACGAGGAGCTGCGCGAACGCCTCGACGAGTCGGTCGAACAGCTGCTCGCCGCACTGGCGCGGCGGCCGCAACCGATCGATCCGAAGCTGTTGAACGACCGGCTGGTAAACGCCCGCTGGAGTATTTGATCCACCCGTAATACCCCGCCTTACTCGCCCGCCAACGGGCAAGCAGGCCCACACTCAACTTGCAAAGGAGGTCGCCATGGGCGCCAACACTTTGCGTCGGAGTCTGGTCGCCCTGTTTGCCGCGGCCATTTCCTTCGGCGCCATCACTCAAGCTCAAGCCGAGACGCTGCGGATCGGTTATCAGAAATACGGCACCCCGGTGCTGCTCAAATCCAGCGGTGCGTTGGAGAAGCGCCTGGCCGCACAGGGCGTCAAGGTGCAGTGGACCGAGTTCCCGGCCGGCCCGCAGCTGCTCGAAGGGCTCAACGTGGGCTCCATCGACTTCGGCACCACGGGCGAGACGCCGCCGGTATTCGCCCAGGCCGCCGGTGCCGACCTGCTCTACGTGGCGTTCGAGCCGCCGGCGCCGCTCAGCGAGGCGATTCTGCTGCCCAAGGATTCACCGATCAAAACGGTGGCCGAACTCAAGGGCAAGAAGGTCGCCCTGAACAAGGGCTCCAACGTGCATTACCTGCTGGTGCGCGCACTGGAGGAAGCCGGTCTGAGCATCACCGATATCACCCCCGTGTACCTGCCGCCAGCCGATGCCCGCGCCGCCTTCGAGCGTGGCAGCGTCGATGCCTGGGTGATCTGGGACCCCTTCCAGGCTGCCGCCGAACAGCAGCTGCAGGCCCGCACCCTGCGCGACGGCCAGGGCCTGGTGAGCAACCACCAGTTCTACCTGGCCGCGCGCCCCTTCGCCGAAAAGCACCCCGAGGTAGTGGTCGCCCTGGTGGAAGAAATCCGCAAGACCGGCGAGTGGACCCGCGCCAACGTCGACCAGGCCACCGCCCAGGTTGCACCGCTGCTGGGCCTGTCCCCCGAGATCACCCGCACCGCGGTGCAGCGGCAGAGCTACGGCGCGCAGCTGATCACCGCCGAGGTGGTGAGTGCGCAGCAGAAGATCGCCGACACCTTTAGCGAGCTGAAGCTGATCCCCAAGCGCCTGAGCATTGCCGAGGTGATCTGGCGGCAGCCGGCCAAGGTCGCCCAGGCGCAATAGAACCCTCACCCCCAGCCCCTCTCCCGGCGGGAGAGGGGAGCGAATCCAAGGAGACCCCTCCATGAGCCTCAATATCTTCTGGTTCCTGCCTACCCATGGTGATGGCAAGTACCTGGGCACCGCCGAAGGCGCGCGCGCCGTCGACCACGGCTACCTGGCGCAGATCGCCCAGGCCGCCGACCGCCTCGGCTACGGCGGCGTGCTGATCCCCACCGGGCGTTCCTGCGAGGACTCCTGGCTGGTGGCGGCCTCGCTGATCCCGGTGACGCAGACCCTGAAGTTCCTGGTCGCCCTGCGCCCGGGGATTATTTCGCCGACCGTGGCCGCGCGCCAGGCGGCGACCCTGGATCGCCTGTCGAACGGCCGCGCGCTGTTCAACCTGGTGACCGGCGGCGACCCGGACGAGCTGGCCGGCGATGGCCTGCACCTGTCGCATGCCGAGCGTTACGAGGCGTCGGTCGAGTTCACCCGCATCTGGCGCCGCGTGCTGGAAGGCGAAACCGTCGACTACGCCGGCCAGCACATCCAGGTCAAGGGCGCCAAGCTGCTCTACCCGCCGATCCAGCAGCCGCGTCCGCCGCTGTATTTCGGCGGTTCCTCCGACGCGGCGCAGGACCTGGCCGCCGAGCAGGTCGAGCTGTACCTGACCTGGGGCGAGCCGCCGGCCGCGGTGGCCGAGAAGATCGCCCAGGTGCGCGAGAAGGCGGCCAGGCAGGGCCGTGAAGTGCGCTTCGGCATTCGCCTGCACGTGATAGTGCGTGAGACCAACGAGGAAGCCTGGGCCGCGGCGGATCGCCTGATCAGTCACCTGGATCAGGACACCATCGACCGCGCGCAGGCGTCGCTGGCGCGCTTCGACTCGGTCGGCCAGCAGCGTATGGCCGCCCTGCACGGCGGCAAGACGGACAACCTGGAAGTGTCGCCGAACCTCTGGGCCGGTGTCGGCCTGGTGCGCGGCGGCGCCGGCACCGCGCTGGTGGGCGATGGCCCGACCGTGGCGGCGCGGGTCAAGGAGTATGCCGAGCTGGGCATCGACACCTTCATCTTCTCCGGCTACCCGCATCTGGAGGAGTCGTACCGGGTCGCCGAACTGCTGTTCCCGCACCTGGACGTGGCCCAGCCGCAGCGTCCGGAGAGTCGCGGCTACGTCAGCCCGTTCGGCGAAATGATCTCCAGCGACATCCTGCCGAAGGCGGCTTCGGCGAGCTGAAAAGCATCCCGCTCGCTCCCACGGCGGTCCGCAAATGCAATCCGGGAACAGAAACACAGGATTCTTCGAGGCAACCATGAGCAACACGACCCTTAACACATTGGCCCTGCGCGCCGCGCCCTGGGCCTTGCCGCTGGGGCTGCTGGCCGCCTGGCAGCTGGCGGTGGCCAGCGGCTGGCTGTCCAGCCGCATCCTGCCGGCGCCCAGCGCGGTGCTCGCCGCCGGCTGGCAGCTGCTGGCCTCCGGCGAAATCTGGCAGCACCTGGCGATCAGCGGTCAGCGCGCCGGCATCGGTTTCGCCATCGGCGGCGGCATCGGCCTGCTGCTGGGCTTTATCACCGGGCTGTCGAAATGGGGTGAGCGCTTTCTCGACAGCTCGGTGCAGATGATCCGCAACGTGCCGCACCTGGCACTGATCCCGCTGGTGATCCTGTGGTTCGGCATCGACGAGGCGGCCAAGGTGTTCCTGGTCGCGCTCGGCACCCTGTTCCCCATCTACCTCAACACCTACCACGGCATCCGCAACGTCGACCCGGCGCTGGTGGAGATGGCGCGCAGCTATGGCCTGTCGGGCTTCGCCCTGTTCCGCCAGGTGATCCTGCCCGGTGCGCTGCCGTCGATCCTGGTCGGTGTGCGCTTCGCCCTGGGCTTTATGTGGCTCACGCTGATCGTGGCGGAAACCATCTCCGCCAGCAGCGGCATCGGCTACCTGGCGATGAACGCCCGCGAGTTCCTGCAGACCGACGTGGTGGTGCTGGCGATCCTGCTCTATGCGCTGCTCGGCAAGCTGGCCGACGTCGTCGCGAGGGGCCTGGAGCGGGTGTGGCTGCGTTGGCACCCGGCCTACCAGGCCAAGGCAGGTGGGCAATGACCGCACTGCACAGCATTCGTCAGGGCATTCCCCTGGCGATCGAGAAAATCGAGAAATCCTTCGGCGAGCGCCGGGTGCTCAAGGGCATCGACCTGCATATCCCGGCCGGCCAGTTCGTCGCCGTGGTCGGCCGCAGCGGCTGCGGCAAGAGCACCTTGCTGCGCCTGCTGGCCGGGCTGGATCAGCCCAGCGGCGGCCAGTTGCTGGCCGGCAGCGTTGCGCTCAACGCGGTGCGCGAGGACATTCGCCTGATGTTCCAGGATGCGCGCCTGCTGCCCTGGAAGCGGGTGATCGACAACGTCGGCCTGGGCCTGTCCGGCAACTGGCGCCAGCAGGCCGAGGAAGCCCTGGCCGCGGTCGGCCTGGCCGATCGCGCGGGTGAGTGGCCGGCGGCGCTGTCCGGTGGGCAGAAGCAGCGCGTGGCGCTGGCCCGGGCGCTGATCCATCGCCCGCGCCTGCTGCTGCTCGACGAGCCGCTGGGCGCGCTGGATGCGCTTACCCGCATCGAGATGCAGCAACTGATCGAGCGCCTGTGGCAGCAGCATGGCTTCACCGTGCTGCTGGTCACCCACGACGTCGCCGAGGCGGTGGCCGTGGCGGATCGGGTGATCCTGATCGAGGACGGCCAGATCGGCCTCGACCTGGATGTGCAACTGCTGCGTCCGCGCCCGCACGGCTCGCCGCTGCTGGCCGCGCTGGAAGCGCGCGTGCTCGACCGGGTACTGGCGCAGCCGGAGCTGCCGACGCCGCCCGACCCCCTATCACCCCTGCCCACGCAATTGCGTTGGGCGCTTTAAACCCGTAGCCCGGACTCTGTCCGGGGCGGCCCCAAGACTCCCCGGAGTGCATCCGGGCACCATCAGTCGACCATCAGGAGCAACACCATGACCATCAAAGCCATCAACGTGCGTAACCAGTTCAAGGGCAGCATCAAGGAAATCGTCATCGGCGACGTGCTGTCGGAGATCGACGTGCAGACCGCCGCCGGCATCGTCACCTCGGTGATCACCACCCGCTCGGTGCGCGAGCTGGAACTGCAGGTGGGCAGCGAGGTGATCGCCTTCGTCAAATCCACCGAGGTGTCTATCGCCAAGCTCTGAGGGCCCGTGTCGGGCGCGGCTCATTCGGCCAGGCGCACCTGGTTGCGGCCGCCGTGCTTGGCCGCGTACAGCGCCTTGTCGGCGCGTTCGCGCAGTTGCTCGGCGTCGCTGTGCACGTCGGTGCCGGCGATGCCGACGCTGAGGGTGCAGGAGAATTCGCCGCCCTCGGCGATAAAGCGCAGCTCGGCGAAGCGCTGGCGGATCTCGTCGAGGATCAGCCTGGCCTGCTCCGGCGGGCAGTCCGGCAGCACCGCGAGGAACTCCTCGCCGCCGTAGCGACCCAGGCTGTCGATGCGCCGCAGGCGCTGGCGCAGCAGGTTGGCCAGGGCGCGGATGACGTTGTCGCCGGCGGCGTGGCCGTGGCTGTCGTTGACCCGCTTGAAGTGGTCGATGTCGAGCATCGCCACGCTGGCGCGGTCGCCGCTGCGCAGCGCGCGCTCCAGTTCGATGGCCACCTGTTCCTTGATGTCGCCGTGCTTGAGCAGGCCGGTCAGGCTGTCGCGGGCCAGGGCGTTGGACAGCAGGCGGGCGCGCTGGGCGCGGGAGAACACCGTGGCGACCAGGGCATGATCGGAGATGGGTTTGCTGACGAAGTCGTCGCCGGCCTTGATCAGGGCGCTCATCTGCTTGGCGATGTCGGTTTCCGCCGACAGGTAGATGATCGGGATGCGCAGCCAGTCGTCGTTGCAGCGGATGATCTGCGCCAGCTCCGGGCCGGTGCAGTCGGGCATGTTGACGTCGAGCAGCACCACCTCGGGGTTGAAGTCGCGCAGGTGGGCGAAGATCTGCGCCGGCTCGCGCAGCACCTCCACCAGCATGCCGGCGCCGCGCAGCACCAGGCTGTAGCGGCTGGCCAGGTCCTGGTCGTCGTCGACGATCAGCACCCGGTAGGGCTCGCCGTGCTGCTGGGCGAAGCAGCGCTCGAGGCGGCTCTCCAGCTGCGGGATGTCCACCGGCTTGGCGAAGAAGCCCAGGGCGCCGGCGCGCACCGCCTGCAGCTGGGTGGCGAAGTCGTCCTGCTGGGTCAGCACCAGCAGCGGCAGCGGCGCGTCCAGGCGCTGTTGCAGGCGCGCGGCGTAGTCCAGGCCACTGCAGCTTTCCCCGGGCAGGTTGACGTCGACGATCAGCGCGTCCGGCAGGTGCTGCTGCAGGGCGGCGTCGAGGCCGGCGATGGAGTTGAAGTGCTCGGCCTGGTAGCCGAAGTTGTTCAGCGTCAGGCGCATGCTTTCGCCCGCCGCGGCCTCTTCCTCGAGGATGTAGATGTGCCGGCTGCCGCTATCGCTGCGCGTCGCCTTGCGCGCCGGGCGCGGCGCTTCGCCGACGGCGGTCGCGGCCAGCGGCTGGCTGCCCAGCTGCTGCAGCGCCGCGACGAACTCGCCGAGGCCCTGCTGCTGGCGCTGCAGGCGTTCCAGCCAGCGCTCGGCCTGCTGCTCCAGCTCGCGCGCCTGCTGGCCGAGCTGGACGAAGCCGAAGGTGCCGGCGCTGCCGGCCAGGCGGTGCAGCTGCTCGCGCAGGGCTTGCAGCAGGCGCTGGCGCTCGTTGCCGGCGGCGTCGAGCAACTGCCCGGCCTGCTGCGCCAGTTGCGGCAGCTCCTGGCGCAGGCGCTCGGCGAACTGCTGGCCGAGCTGCTGCAGGTGCTGCTGCAGGGCCTGGGGAATGGCATTGCCTTCGTGCTTATCCATGGCGCTGGCTCCAGATCTGGCGCACCTGGGCGGCGAGCTGCATGGGGTCGAAGGGTTTCACTATCACATCGCGCGCGCCCAGGCTGCGGTAATGCGCCACTTCGCCGGGCTGCACCTTGGCGGTCATGAAGGCCACCGGGATCTCGCCGATGTCGACCAGCGCGCGCAGCCGCTCCAGGGTCTGCGGGCCGTCCATGCCGGGCATCATCACGTCGAGCAGGATGAAGTCGGGGGCGAAGCCCTGTACCTGGTCGAGGGCCTCCTGACCGCTGGCGCAGCTGAGCACCTGGAAGCCGCCGACGGCCTCCAGGGCGACCTTGGCCACGGCCTGGATCGACGGGTCGTCCTCGACGTGGAGGATGCGCTTGAGTTCAGTCATGGCCGGTCTCCTTGGCGGGTAGCAGGCGGGTGAGCAGCTGCAGCAAGTGTTGTCCATCGTTGCGCGATTTGGCCAGCGCGGAGCGTACCTTGGCCAGCTGGGCGCCATCCAGCTCGCTGGCCGAGAGCACCACCACCGGCAGTTGCGGCTGGCTGCGGCGCAGTTCCTCGACCAGCTCCAGACCGTTGCCGTCGGGCAGGCCGAGGTCGAGCAGGACCAGGTCGAAGGGTGGGCCGGCGAGCAGGCGGCGGGCCTGGGCGAGGTTCTCGGCGGCGACGAACTCGGCCAGTTCGCGGCCCTGTTCGGCGACCACCTGGCGCAGGTCGTGGTCGTCCTCGACGTGCAACACCCGCGGTCTTTCCGGCAGGCCGCGCAGGGCGCGGGCCAGGCTGTCGAGCAGGCGCTGCGGGTCGATCGGCTTGCTCAGCCAGTCCAGCGCCGGCACGCCGCCGCCGAGTGCCAGGCGGCCCTGTTCGCAGGCGGCCGAGACTACCAGGATCGGCAGCTCGCGGTAGCGCGCATCGGCGCGCAGCTCGCGCACCAGCTGCAGGCCGTCGCCGTCCGGCAGCTTGAGGTCGAGGCTGATCGCCGCCGGACGCTCGGCGGCCAGGGCGCGGCGTGCCTCGGCCAGGCTGTGCGCCAGGCGCACGCGGTAGCCGGCATGCTCCAGCAGCTGACGCAGCAGCGCGGCGATGTCCGGTTCGTCCTCGACCACCAGCAGGCCGGGATGCGCGCCATCGGTGGCCGCTGCCGGCGGATCGGCGAGCAGGGCCAGCTCGAACCAGAAGCTGGCACCCTGGCCCTCGACGGAGTCGAAGCCGATCTGCCCGCCCATGCGCTCGATCAGCTCCTTGCTGATCGCCAGGCCGAGGCCGGTACCGCCCTTCTTGCGGCTGTCGCTGGCGTCGGCCTGGGAGAACTTGGCGAAGACGCGCTCGCGGAAGGCCGCGGCGATGCCCGGGCCGCTGTCGCTGACCGCGACCCGTACCCGCGCGCCGCGGCGCTCGGCGTGCAGCAGCACGTCGGCGCCGGGCGGCGAGTACTTCACCGCGTTGGAGAGGAAGTTGGCCAGCACCTGCTGCAGGCGCATGGCGTCGACCCGCACCCGCAGTGGCGGGCACTCGGCCAGGCGCAGCTGCACCTGGTGCTGGGCGGCATAGGCCTGGTTGCTGGCCAGGGCCTCCGCCAGCTGCTCGGCGAGCGCGCAGGGCTGCAGGTCGAACTGCATCTTGCCGGCTTCCAGCTTGTCCATGTCCAGCAGGTCGTTGATCAGGTGGCTGAGGCGCTGGCTGTTGGCCTGGGCGATGCCGAGCATCTGCTGCATGCCCGCCGGCACCGCGCCGAGGGCGCCGCCGTTGATCAGGCCGAGCGAGCCGGCGATGGCGGTCAGCGGGGTGCGCAGCTCGTGGCTGACGGTGGAGACGAACTCGCTTTTCAGCCGTTCGATGCGCTTGGCCTCGCTCTGGTCCATGGTGGTACCGGTGATGCGCAGCGGATAGCCGTCGGCGCCGCGCTGGATATAGCCGCGCAATAGCACCGGCAGCGACGTGCCGTCGACGCACAGCAGGCGGCAGTCGATGGTGAAGTAGGTGGCACCTTGGCGCAGCGCCTGCATCAGGCTGGCACGCGCCGCCGCCAGGTCGTCCGGGTGCACCAGGCGCTCCCAGCCCAGCGGGTCGTCGGCGAAGCCAGGCGGGCCCTGTTCGGGGTGGCCGAGCATCTGCCAGCCGCGCGCCGAGGCGAAGAAGCTGCCGGCCTTGAGGTCGATGTCCCACCAGCCGTCGTTGCTGCCCTTGAGCGCCAGGGCCAGGCGTTCCTCGCTCAGGCGCAGCTGCTCGGTAATGCGGTCGGCCAGTTGCTGCACCTGCGCGCGGCGCTGGCTGAGGCTGCTGACCAGGAAGAACAACAGCAGGCCGATGCAGCCGCCGAGCGCCAGCAGCGAGCTCTCGCCGCGGTGGGCGTCGGCGAGAAAGCCCGGGGCATGGTGAAAGTGCAGGCGCCAGCTTTGGCCGAACAGCTCCAGCTGGCGCTGGGCGGCGGCCGGTGTGCTGGCCGGGGTATCGCCGCGGCTGCTGTAGAGCAGCTCGCCGGCCGCGGCGGCGGGGCTGGCGTAGAGCTCGAAGTCCAGCTCGCGCTGGCGGCCGCCGAGGATGCCGTGCATCAGGTCGTGCACCCGGTAGGGGCTGTAGGCGAAGCCGCGCAGGGCGGCCAGGCGTTGCTCGGGGCTGTCCAGCGGCTGCCCCGGCCAGTACACCGGCACGTACAGCAGCAGGCCCGGCTGCACCCGGCCGTGGGTTTCCTGAACCAGGGTGACCCGCCCGGACAGGCGGCTCTGGCCGCTGCGCGCGGCATCCAGCATGGCGGCCCGGCGCACCGGCTCAGACAGCATGTCGAAGCCGAAGGCGACCAGGTTGCGCCCGGCGAACGGCTCGATATAGCGGATGGCGCTGTACAGCGGGCGCTGGCCGAACGGGCGCACGCGGAAGTTGATAAAGCCCTCGGTGCGCAGCGCGGTTTCGAAGGCGGGCAACTGCTCGGCGCGCAGCACCTGGCTGAAACCCAGGCCCTGGATGCCCGGGTAGCGCTCGCCCAGGCGCAGGCGCTCGGCATAGCGACGCCAATCGTCGCGGCTGACCTCGTCGCTGGTGTCGAGCAAGGCGGCGGCGCCGAGCAGGATGCTTTCCTGATTCTGCATGCGCTGGACTATGGCTTCGCTCAGCTCGTCGGCGAGCAGCTCGAGCTGGCGCGCGGCCGCTTCGCTCTGGCTCTGGCGCAGGTTGTGCCAGGCCAGCAGCGTGGCGCCGAGGGCCAGCGCCAGCACGCCCCAGGCCAGCAGATTGGCGCGGCCGAACAGCTGGCCGAGCAGTTGCAGACGCAGCCCGTTGGCGTTACTGATGGCTGCCCCCAGCCAGCGGCAGGTCGAACCAGAAGGTGCTGCCCTGGCCCGGCGTCGAGTCGAAGCCGATCTGCCCGCCCATGCGTTCGACCAGCTCCTTGCTGATCGCCAGACCGAGGCCGGTGCCGCCCTGCTGGCGGGTGTCGCCGGCGTCGGCCTGGGCGAACTTGCTGAAGATGCGCGGCTGGAAGCTCTCGGCGATGCCCTGGCCATGGTCGCGCACGCTGATCCGCACCCAGCCCTCACGCGGCGCGGCACTCAGCTCCACGCGCTGGCCGGCGGCGGAGAACTTGGCGGCGTTGGCCAGCAGGTTGGCCAGCACCTGCTCCAGGCGCTGGGCATCGGCCAGCACCTGGCAGTCGGCGCCGGGCAGCAGGCGCAGCTGCACCCGATGGCGCTCGGCATAGGGCTGGTTGCTTTGCAGCGCCTGCGCCAGCAGCGCGCGCAGGGCCAGCGGCTGCAGCTCGAGGCGCATCTTGCCGGCGACCAGCTTGTCGATGTCGAGCAAATCGTCGATCAGCTTGCGCAGGCGCTGGCTGTTGCTCTGGGCGATCTCCAGCATCTGCCGCATGGCCTCCGGCACCGCGCCAAGGGCGCCGCCGTTGATCAGGCCGAGCGAGCCGGCGATGGCGGTCAGCGGGGTGCGTAGCTCGTGGCTGACGGTGGAGACGAACTCGTTCTGCAGCTGCTCGCCGCGCTTGCGTTCGCTGATGTCGCTGATGAAGCCGTGCCAGAGGACGTCGCCGCCGGGCAGGCGCTGCGGCGCGGCGCGCCCCTCGACCCACAGCGGGCCGTGCAGCGGGTGCAGCACGCGGTATTCCTGGTGCCAGGTGCTCAGGTCTTGCGCCGAGCGGGCGATGGCCGCGCGCACCTGCGGCGCGTCGTCCGGGTGCAGGCGGGCGAGGGCCGGCGCGGCGTCCTCGGCGACCTCCTCGGGGGCGCAGCCGTAGATATCCAGGATGCCGGCGCTGGCATAGGGAAAGCAGCTGCTGCCGTCGGCGCGCAGCAGGTACTGGTAGACCATCCCCGGCAGCTGCGCGGCGATGCGCTGCAGGCGCAGGCGCGCCTCGTCGCGCTGGCTGAGGTCGTTGGCCACCAGCAGGTAGCCTTGCAGCGCCTGCTCCTCGGCGCGGATCGGCGACAGGTTCAGGCGTACCGGCAGGCTCTGCCCGCCGCGTGTGCGCAGGCGCCCCTCGGCGCTCTGCGGGCCGTTGGCGCAGGCGGCGCAGAGGCGCTCGAACTGGCCGGCCTCGACCAGCAGGCGCGGCATGTGCTGGCCGCTCAGGGCCGCGGCCGAATGCTCCAGCAGCTGCTGCGCCTCGGGGTTGCTGCGCAGCACCCGGCCCTGCGGGTCGAGCACCAGCACCGCGCTGCCGGCGTTGTCCAGCATGGCCTGGTGCATGGCGCTCTGCTCGGCCTGGCGGCGCGCCTGCAGGCGCAGCTCGAACAGCTCGCCGGTGAGCCGCGCCAGGTGCTGCAGCTGCTGGCGCTGGTGCGCATCGAGGTGGCGCGGCTGGCGGTCGATCACGCACAGGGTGCCGAGGGCCAGGCCGTGGCGGTCGTGCAGCGGCATGCCGGCGTAGAAGCGGATATGCGGCGCGGCGGTGACCAGCGGATTGTCGCGAAAGCGCGCATCCTCCAGGGCGTTGTCCACTTCCAGCGGCGCGTCGGCGGCCACGGCGTGGGCGCAGAAGGCCAGTTCGCGCGCGGTCTGCTCGGTGTCCAGGCCGACCCGGCTCTTGAACCACTGGCGCTCGGCGTCGATCAGCGAGATCAGCGCGATGGGGGTGGCGCAGATCTGCGCGGCCAGCGCGGTGATGTGGTCGAACAGCGTCTCGGCCGGGGTGTCGAGCAGCTCCAGGGCCTGCAGCGCGGCCAGCCGCTGCTGCTCGTTGTGGGGTATCGGCGCTTGGCTCATGTCTCGCTCCCGGTGATGGGCAGTTCGAACCAGAAACAGGCGCCCCGGCCTTCGCGCGAGTCGAAGCCGATATGCCCGCCCATGCGTTCGACGATTTCCTTGCAGATTGCCAGGCCCAGGCCGGTGCCGCCCATTTGCCGGGTGTCGCCGGCGTCGGCCTGGGAGAACTTGCTGAAGATGCGCGGCTTGAAGGCGTCGGGGATGCCCGGGCCGTGGTCGGTGACGGCGACCCGCAGCACCTCGGCGCAGCGCTGCAGGCGCACCTCGACCTGGCCGCCCGGCGGCGAGAACTTGGCCGCGTTGGACAGCAGGTTGGCCATCACCTGGGCCAGGCGCTGGCCGTCGACGCGTACCGCCGCGTCGCCTTCGACCTGCAGCCGCAGGCGTACCCGGTGCTGGTCGGCGTAGGGCTGGTTGTGCAGCAGCGCCTGCTCCAGCAGTGGTTGCAGCGGCTGCGCCTGCAGCTCGAAGTGCATCTTGCCGGCCACCAGCTTGTCCATGTCGAGCAGGTCGTTGATCAGCTCGTTGAGGCGCTGGCTGTTGCTCTGCGCGATGGCCAGCATCTGCTGCATGGTGTCCGGCACCGCGCCGAGGGCGCCGCCGTTGATCAGGCCGAGCGAGCCGGCGATGGCGGTCAGCGGGGTGCGCAGTTCGTGACTGACGGTGGAGACGAATTCGTTCTTCATCTGCTCGATGCGCTTGCGCTCGGCGATGTCGCGGATCACCGCGATGAAGCGGCGCTGGCCCTGGTGGCTGATCTGCGACACCGCCAGCTCCATGGCGAAGCGCTCGCCGCTGCGCCGCAGGCCCTCCAGCTCGCGGCTCTGGCCGACCACCCAGGCCTCGCCGGTACGCAGGTAGCGCTGGATGTAGCCGTCGTGGGCGCTGCGGTAGGGCTCGGGCATCAGCAGGCTGACGTTACACCCGGCCACCTCGGCGTGGCGGTAGCCGAAGATGTGCTCGGCGGCGTGGTTGAAGGTCTCGATGCGGCCCGCCTCGTCGATGGTGACGATGGCGTCGATGACGTTGTCGAGCAGGGTGCGCAGGTAGTGCTCGCGCTCGCGTACCGCGCGTTCGGCGGCGACGCGGTCGCTGAAGTCCTGGATCTGCGCGACGAAGTGCACCGGCCGGCCCTCGCCGTCGCGCACCAGCGACACGCTGAGCAGCACCCAGAGCACCTGACCCTGCTTGTCCAGGTAGCGCTTCTCCATCTGGTAGGCATTGATCCGTCCGGCCAGCAGGTCTTGGGCGTTCTCCAGGTCGGCCTCGAGGTCCTCGGGATGGGTCACGGACTGGTAGGAGGTGGCCAGCAGTTCCTCGCGCGGGTAGCCGAGCATCTGGCACAGCGCGTCATTGACCTCCAGCCAGCGGCCGTCCGGGGCGACCAGGGCCATGCCCTGCGGCGCGGTGGTGAAGGCATTGCGAAAGCGCTGCTGGCTCAGGCGCAGCTCGTCCTCGATGGCCTGGCGCTCGCTGATGTCCCAGAGGAAGCCGTCGACCCACAGCAGCCGGCCCTGGCTGTCGTACTCGCCGCGGCCCTTCTCGCGCACCCAGACGTTGTGGCCGTCGGCGTGGCGCAGGCGGTAGGTCAGTTCGAAGATTTCCTGGCGCTCGATGGCCTCGCCAGCGCGGTAGGTGATGGCCAGGTCGTCGGGATGGACGATGCTGGAGAAGCTGCGCACGCGGTTGTCGATGAAGTCGCTGGGCGGGTAGCCGCTGAGGCTGAGGATCTCCTCGCTGACGTAGCGCATGCTCCAGTCGGCGTCGTTGGCGCAGCGGTAGACCACCCCGGGCAGGTTGGCGACCAGGCCGCGGAAGCGGCTCTCGCTCTTCTGCAGCGCGCGGGTGGCCTGCTGCAGTTCGCCGATGTCGCTGGCGATGCCGAGGAAGCCGGTGATCCGGCCGCTGCCGTCGAACATGGCGCTGACGGTCAGGTTGACCGGGCGCAGGCTGCCGTCCTGGCAGCGGTAGGTCCATTGGCGGGTTTCCGGCTCGCCGCCGCGGGGGTTGTGCACGAACACCTCGAAACCTTCGACGGGGCGGCCGGCCTGCGCGCTCAGTTCGGCGGCGCGCGCCTGCATCTCCTCGGCGAGGTGGAACACCGCCGGGGTCTGCTTGCCGATCATCTCTGCGGCGCTATAGCCGAGCAGGCGTTCGGCGCCGGAATTGAACAGGTTGATGCGGCCCTGCGGATCGGTGGCGATGATCGACACCCCGGTGGCTGAATCGAGCAGCGCCTGCAGGTAGGCGCGCGCCTCGCGCACCGCCGCCTGCTGGCGCTGCATCAGGCGCTGGGTGCTGCGCTTGGTGGTGCGCAGCAGCACCAGCAGCAGGGCCTCGGCGCCGCACCAGGCGAGCAGCCACTTGACCACCAGCCAGCGCTTGTCGCTGCGGTGCAGGTCGAACTGCTCGCTGACGTCGCGCCACACCAGGGCCACGGCCTGCGGCGCGGCGGTCGGGTCGTGTCGCTGGCGGTAGCTGGTCAGGACGATCTGGTTGAGCAGGTAGTGGCGTTCGCCGTCGGCCAGCAGGCGCACCGCATCGCCGGCGGCCGGCGGCGGCAGCGCCTGCTGGCGTTGCCAAGCCAGTGCCTGCGGCCGCGAAGCGCCCATCAGCCGCCAGCGCTGCGGGTCGCTGGCCAGGCCGCGCAGCTCCTCGCCGCTGTCGGTGCCCAGCAGCAGCTCCTCGCGCAGCAGCAGGGCGACGCCGCTGCCGAGGTCGCGGTCGAGCTGGGCGAGGTCGTCGAGCACGCCCATGGCCACCTCGATGGCGCCGACCTGCAGCGGCGTGTCTGCGCCCTCGACCAGCAGCGGGGCGATGGCGCGCATGCCGATGCTGCCGCGGCTCAGGCCCAGGCCGGCCTGGCTGGTGGCGCTGCGCAGCGCTTCCAGCACCATCGGCCGCCAGCCGATCTGCAGGTCGCCGAAATGTTCGGGTTCGTGTACCCGCAGCAGCACCTTGATGTCCGGCGCCAGGTGCACGTAGAGGCGAAACGTCTGGTGCGCCTGCAGGTTGCGCCAGCGCGGCGCCAGGCGGGTGTAGAGCTGGCTGCGGATGCTGGCCAGGGCGTCCAGCTCGTTGGCCGGCAGGGCGTGGGCCTGGCGCACCAGTTCCACCACCCAGGCGTCGGCGGCGATGGTTTCGGCGAGCAGCTGGGCGCGCTCCTGCAGGCCGTGCTGGGTGCTGTGCAGGGCCATGCGCTGGACTTCCGCCTGCTTGTTCATCTGCAGTTGCCAGAGGGTCTCGCGCTCGTCCAGCGCCTGGCGCCCGAGAAAGGCGAAGAACAGCGCCAGGCACAGGCTGCCGCCGATCACTACCCAGTGGCTGGCATTCCAGCGGCTGGCGTCCCAGTGGCTGGCAAGCCAGTGGCGGAGCAGGGCCGGACGTCTCATCCGCTCGCCTCAGGCCAGCCCGGCGAGGCGGCGCAGGCGTTGCAGTTCCTGGTCGTCGGCGCCCTGCAGTTCGGCGCTGGCCAGGCGCATCAGGATCGGCTCGCGGCGGGTGTTGCCGGGCGCCAGGCCGTAGCAGGCGCCGATCAGCTCGCGCAGCGCTATGGGCAGGCGCCAGTGCGCCTTGAGCCGGTTGGCCAGTTCGCCGCTGTGCTGGCGCAGCGCCTGCTGCAGCTGTTCGTCGCTCAGCGCCAGGTCGCGTTGGCGCCACAGTTGCGCCTGCTGCAGCACGGCCAGCTCACCCATGCGCTGCAGCAGGGCGGCGCTCTGCAGCGGCGCCGGGTCGAGGCGGCAGGCGCCGGCCAGTTCGCCGACGCGCTGGTGCAGGTGCAGCAGCGCCTGCACCTGGGCCTGGCCGAGGGCCTGGAGCGCGGCGTCCTGCAGGCGCGCCGCCGGGCGCAGCGCCAGGCCCTGGATCAGGTTCAGCGCGGTGGCCGCACCCAGGCGCTGGACGGCTTCTGGCAGGCTGATACAGGGCTGCCCGGCGCTGTTGTAGACGGTGCTGTTGGCCGCGGCGATCAGCCGCGCCTGCACCGCCGGGTCCTGCTGCCAGTGCTCGCCGAGCTGCTGCAGGCTGCTCGGCGCGCCTGCGGCGCCATGCAGCTGCTGGTACAGCTCGTCGCGCAGCGGCAGGTCGAGGGCCTCGGCCGGCAGCTCGCCGAGGTGGCGAACGAAGTCGTCGTCGCTGTGTGACGCCGCCGGCGCGGCGTCGTCGGCGGGCAGCAGGCGCTGCAGGCAGTCGAGCACCTTGGGCACCTGGAACGGCTTGCTGATAAAGGCGCTGATGCCCAGCGGACGCACTTCCAGCACGCTGTCGCGGTCGGCGCGCGAGGTCACCATCAGCAGTGGCACCGCGCGGTCGCTGCGGCGCACCGCCTCGAGCAGACGGGTGCCGCTGCCGTCGGGCAGGTTCCAGTCGCAGATCACCAGCTGCGCCGCCTCCTGCTGCCAGGCGGCGAGGGCGTCGGCGACCCGCGTGCGGCAGTCGACCCGCGCCCCCGGGCGCAGGCTGAGGACGATCTGCTTGAGCAGATCGGCGATCCAGGGATCGTCTTCGAGGATCAGCACACGCATGTTCAGTCTCCCGTGCTGGCCCGCTCAGCCTGGGTGGCTTCGGGCACGCCGATGGGCTGGCTGGGCACCGGTTGCGGGCGGCCGAAATGGTAGCCCTGGCCGTAGTGGCAGCCGAGTTCGCGGAGGAAATCGGCCTGTGCGGCCTGCTCGATGCCTTCGGCCAGCACCTTGATCCCCAGGCTGTGGCCGAGGGCGATCACCGCGCGGGCGATGGCGGCGTCCTCGGCGTCGTCGGGCAGGCCGCGGACGAAGCTCTGGTCGAGCTTGAGCTTGTCCACCGGCAGGCGCTTGAGGCGCGCCAGCGAGCTGTAGCCGGTGCCGAAGTCGTCGATGGCCAGGCGCACGCCGAGCCCGCGCAGGCGGGTGAGCAGCAGCAGGGCGGCGTCGGGGTCTTCCATGATCGCGCTCTCGGTCACTTCCAGCTCCAGTTGCGCCGGCGCCAGGCCGGTGTCGGCCAGCACCTGGGCGACGTGCTGCTCCAGCTCGCCGCGGCCGAACAGGCGGCTGGAGACGTTCACCGCGACGAAGTGCAGCGCGCTGCCGGCGGCGTGCCAGCGCACCATCTGGCGGCAGGCCTGTTCCAGCACCCAGGCGTCGATGGCGCCGATCAGGCCGTTGTCCTCGGCGATCGGGATGAACTCGGCGGGCGACACCAGGCCGCGCTGCGGGTGCTGCCAGCGCACCAGCGCCTCCATGCCGACCGCGCTGCCGTCCTGCAAATCGTGCAGCGGCTGGTAGTAGACGCGCAGCTCCTGGTTGTCGAGGGCGTGGCGCAGGCTGCTGGCCAGCTCCACGCGCTGGCGGGCGTAGTCGGTCAGCTCCTGGACGTAGAAGGCGTAGCCCTCGCGGCCGCTGCTCTTGGCCTTGAACAGCGCCGAGTCGGCGTTGCGCAGCACCTGTTCGACGCTGGCGGCGTCGTCCGGGAACAGGCTGATGCCGATGCTGGCGCCGATGTACAGCTCGTGGCCGTGCAGGCGGAACGGCGCATCCAGGCAGCGCAGCAGGCGCTGCGCCAGCTCGGCGGCCTGGGGCGCCTCGGCGCAGTGCTCGCAGAGCAGGCCAAACTCGTCGCCACCCAGGCGCGCCAGGGTGCTGGCGGCCGGCACCGCCGCCAGCAGGCGCTCGCCGACCTCCTTGAGCAGCAGGTCGCCGACGTTGTGGCCGAGGCTTTCGTTGATGTGCTTGAAGTGGTCCAGGTCGATCAGCAGTACCGCGCCGTGCAGCTGTTCGCCGGCGCTGCGCTCCAGGGCATGGGCGACCCGCTCGGTGAACAGCAGGCGGTTGGGCAGGTTGCTCAGCGGGTCGTGGTGGGCCAGGTAGTCCAGCTCGCGCTGCGAGCGCTTGAGCGCGGTGATGTCGGAAAACACCGCGACGTAGTGGCTGATGCGCCCCTGCTCGTCATGGATGACGCGGATGCACTGCCACTGCGGGTAGATCTCGCCGCTCTTGCGCCGGTTCCACACCTCGCCGCTCCAGGCGCCGCGGCTGTGCAGGGCGTGCCACAGGCTGTGGTAGAAGGCCGCGTCGTGACGGCCGGACTTGAGCAGGCTGGGTTGTTGGCCGAGGATTTCCTCGGCGCTATAGCCGGTGATGCGGCTGAACGCCGGGTTGACGTGGACGATGCGCTGCTCGGGGTCGGTGACCAGCACGCCTTCCTGGGTGGCGTCGAACACCGCGGCGGCCTGGCGCAGGCTGTCCTCGTCGGCGCGGCGCTGGGTGATGTCGCTGGCCACGCCGATGAAGCGCTGCGGCTGACCTGCCTCGTCGCGCAGCAGGCGGCCGCGCGAGTGCAGCCAGCGGTAGCTGCCGTCGGCGTGGCGCATGCGGTAGATGTTCTCGTACTGCGCGCCGCTCATTTCCGCGTCGAGCGCCTGCAGCGCGCGTTCGCGATCCTCCGGGTGCAGGCGCGCGACCCAGGCCTCGCGGGTATCGCCGAGGGCCTGCGGGGTGAGGCCGAGCAGGGCGGCGTAGCCGTCGGAGAAGAACACCCGCTGGCTGGCGTAGTCCCAGTCCCACAGGCCGTCGCGGGTGGCATCCAGGGCCAGGCGCAGGCGTTCCTCGTTGTCCGCCAGCTGCAGCCGCGCGCGCCGATGGTGCCGGGCGTGGCGCTGCAGCACCAGGTACAGCAGGGCGCCGGTGAGGGCGACGAACAGCAGACCCTTGAACGACTGCAGGTGGTCCTGCTGGGCCGCGGACAGGCCGAGGGCGGCCAGCAGCTGGTCGCTGAGGAGAATCCACGAGGCGGCGAGCAGCAGATAGCCCAGGGTCAGGCGCAAGGCGGCGGTGTCGATACGCATGGGCAAGCGGCTACGCTCCCTGTAAATGCTGGGCAGTATAGATGCCTTAGAGGCTGAAACATTCTTATCTAAAAGACCAACTGGTTTTCTGCCTTGGGTCAGGGATAATGCGCCCAGGCTCGTCCTTGTAGGACAGGCCGCGTTTTCCTTTCAAGAGGCAACAGTGTCCATGTGGTACAACGGTTTACTCGACCTGTCGGTCTGGCAGCTGGTGGCTGCGACCCTGCTGATGACGCACGTGACCATCGTCAGCGTCACCGTCTATCTGCACCGCTACTCCGCGCACCGTGCACTGGAACTGCACCCGGCGCTCAAGCATTTCTTCCGTTTCTGGCTGTGGCTGACCACCGGCCAGAACACTCGCGAGTGGACCGCCATCCACCGCAAGCACCACGCCAAGTGCGAAACCGTCGACGACCCCCACAGCCCGGTGGTCAAGGGCCTGGGCACCGTGCTGCGCAAGGGCGCCGAACTCTATCAGGAAGAGGCGAAGAACCAGGAAACCCTGCGCATCTACGGCAAGAACTGCCCGGATGACTGGATCGAACGCAATGTTTATAGCCGCTATCCGATTGGCGGCGTGACGCTGATGGCGATCATCGACCTGGCCCTGTTCGGCGTGCTCGGCATCACCGTCTGGGCGATCCAGATGATGTGGATTCCGGTGTGGGCCGCCGGCGTCATCAACGGCCTCGGCCATGCCGTCGGCTACCGCAACTTCGAGTGCCGCGACGCCGCCACCAACCTGGTGCCCTGGGGCATCCTGATCGGCGGCGAGGAGCTGCACAACAACCACCACACCTACCCCAACAGCGCCAAGCTGTCGGTGAAGAAGTGGGAATTCGACATGGGCTGGGCCTGGATCAAGCTGTTCAGCTTCCTCGGCCTGGCCCAGGTGCAGCGCGTCGCGCCCATTGCCCACCGGGTCGAGGGCAAGCGCAGCCTGGACATGGACACCGCCATGGCCATCCTCAACAACCGCTTCCAGATCATGGCGCAGTACCGCAAGCTGGTGATCGCGCCGCTGGTCAAGCAGGAAGTGGCCAAGGCCGACGAGTCGGTGCGCCACCTGTTCCGCCGCGCCAAGCGCCTGCTGTCGCGCGAGCCGAGCCTGCTGGAAGAGCAGCACCAGGCACGCATCAGCGAGCTGCTGGCGCAGAGCCAGGCGCTCAAGGTGATCTACGAGAAGCGCCTGGCGCTGCAGCAGATCTGGGTCAAGACCAGCAGCAACGGCCACGACATGCTCGAGGCGATGAAGCAGTGGGTGCACGAGGCCGAGGCCAGCGGCATCCAGTCGCTGCGCGAGTTCGCCGAGCAGCTCAAGACCTACTCGCTGCGCCCTGCCGCAACCGCTGCCTGATCGCCGCGCGTTTCCTGCAAAGGCCCGCCGAACGGCGGGCCTTTGTGTTTGTCCAACAGCTCGCACTATGCTCATTGCAATGCTGATGCGAGGGATTGGATGGCCGCTGTAATGGATGATCAAGGCAACGCCGTTTCCGAGTTGGAAGAACTGACCCTGGCCCTGCTGCACAGCCGGGCCGAGGTGGAGCGCCTGCGCGAGCGCGAGCAGCTGTTCAGCAGCCTGCTGGGCAGCGTCAACGCCGCGCTCTGGGCGTTCGACTGGGACGCACAACGGGTGATCTACGTCAGCCCGGCCTACGAGCGTATCTTCGGCCGCTCCGCCGCACTGCTGCTGGCCGACTACGGCGAGTGGCGCAACAGCATCTACCCCGACGATGTGGAGTACGCCGCGGAAAGCCTGGCCAAGGTGCTGGAAACCGGTGCGGTGGAGTTTCGCGAGTACCGCATCATCCGCGCCGACGGCCAGCTGCGCTGGCTTAGCGACAAGTGCTTCGTCAGCCCGCGGCCCGGTTCGGCTCAGGGCAAGGTGATAGTCGGCATCGCCGAGGACATCACCGAGAAGAAACGCCTGGAGGGCGAGCTGCATCGCCTGGCCACCACCGATGTGCTGACCCAGAGCAGCAACCGCCGGCATTTCTTCGAGTGCGCCCGCCGCGAGTTCGAGCATGCGCGGCAGTACGGCAGCCCGCTGGCCTTCCTCCTGCTCGACCTCGACGATTTCAAGAAGATCAACGACCAGTACGGTCACCAGCTCGGCGACCAGGTGCTGCAGCGCCTGGCCCAGTGCGGTGCCAACGCGCTGCGCCGCGGCGACCTGTTCGGCCGCATCGGCGGCGAGGAATTCGCTGCCCTGTTCCCCGGTTGCGAGCCGGATATCGCCCTGCAGGTGGCCGAGCGTCTGCAGCGCGAGGTGCAGCGCCTGAACTTCCAGCACGACGGCACAAGCTTCGGCATCACCGTCAGCCAGGGGCTGACCAGCCTGCGCGCCGCCGACGCCAACCTGGAGGCGCTGTACGCCCGTGCCGACGCGGCCATGTACCTGGCCAAGCGCCAGGGCAAGAACCAGATCGTGCTGGGCTGAAGGCGTTGGCGATTTTCCGCCTGAGCGGCGCGTCGCATAAGCGGAAAATTGCCGGTCGCGTAGCGTAATAGAGCGATAACGCCCCTGCCAAAAAGCGCTAGCCTCCCGTTCTAGAGGCGTTGCACGGCGCTCTGGAAGAGCTGGCACGCTATCTGCCTGAACTCACGTCAAGATGCCGGCCCGGATGCCGGCGCACAATAACAACGACGCGAGAGCCCTCCCATGAGTCGTCCTGCCCGTTCCCGTCCGTTCGCCCCGTTGCGTCCGCCGTTGTCCCGTTCTTCCTGAGTTTGCCACGCACCCGCGCCAGCGAGGGCCCTGCCGTGCCCGCGCGCGCCTGCGTTCGCCTGATTCGTCCCGAGCCTGCCTCTTCGTGCCGAAGTCGGTGTTCGGGCGATGCGTCACCTTAAACACACTGGAGAGAAACATAATGAGAAAGACCTCCCTGGCACTGGCCGTAGCCGCCAGCACCCTGGGCCTGAGCCAAGTGGCCTCTGCCGATTTGATCGGCGACACCAAGGTCAGCCTGGAAGCCCGCAATTTCTACTTCAACCGTGATTTCCGTCAGGGGCACAACGATACGCCAACCCCCACTCGTTCCAAGTCCGAAGAGTGGGCCCAGGGCTTTATCCTGCGCATGAACTCCGGCTTCACCGAGGGCACCGTGGGCTTCGGCGCCGACGCCATCGGCATGTTCGGCTTCAAGCTGGATTCCGGCGACGGCACCGCCGGCAGCGGTCTGCTGGTCCCGGATCGTTCCTCGGGCGGTTCGCAGGACAACTACTCGGATCTGGCCGTAGCGGCCAAGGCCAAGATTTCCAACAGCACCCTGCGTGTCGGCCAGATGCAGTTCAAGAACGCCGCCATCGCCTCCAGCGACGCCCGCCTGCTGCCGCAGGTGTTCGAAGCCGGTCACCTGGTATCCCAGGAAATCGACGGCCTGATGCTGGAAGCCGCGCACGTGCGCGAGGTGAACCATCGTGACTCCGGCGACTACGAAGATATCGCCATCACCAGCGGCGGCCGTCGCGGCATCGCCACTTCTGGCGGCGCCACCGCCGATTCGTTCGACTTTATCGGCGGCACCTACAAGCTGACCAACGACCTGACCGCCGGTTACTACTATTCCAACCTGGACGAGCTGTACAAGCAGCACTCCTTCAACGCCGTGCATGTGCTGCCGCTGGGCGATCAGCAGAGCCTGAAGACCGACCTGCGCTATGCCCGCTCCACCGATGACGGCAACCGCAGCAACGTCGACAACAAGGCCTTCGGCGCCATGGTCACCTACGCCCTGAGCGGTCATGCCTTCGGTCTGGGTTACCAGCAGATGGATGGCGACACGGGCTTCGCCTATATCAACGGTACCGACCCGTTCCTGGTCAACTACGTGCAGATCAGCGACTTCGCCAACAAGGACGAGAAGTCCTGGCAGGCGCGCTACGACTTCAACTTTGCCTCCATCGGCATCCCGGGCCTGACCTTCATGACCCGCTACCTGACCGGCGACAACGTCGACCGCGGTGCTGGCGTATCCGAAGGCCGCGAGTGGGAGCGCAACACCGAGCTGATGTACGTGTTCCAGGAAGGTGCGCTGAAGAACCTCGGCGTACGCTGGCGCAATGCGAGTGTGCGTTCGAACTTCGCCAACGATATCGACGAGAACCGTCTGATCGTCAGCTACACCCTGCCGCTGATGTAATCAGCCGGCGGAGGTTCGACAGGCTGATCAGGCCTGTCGTCCCGAGCGCGATAAGAAAAATGCCCGCATCCTTCGGGATGCGGGCATTTTTTATGCGCGCGTTGGGCTTAGCGGGCGTCGCTGGCCTCGAGCGGGCCGGCCGAGGCGGCGAGAATGGCGCTGGCCAGTTCCATATCGCCGGCGCCCTGCAGCTCGGGATGTTCACTGCGCAGCCGCTGAAGCGCCGCCTCCAGGTGCGGGCCGCGGATCTCGCCGGCGCTGGCGACGAAGCTGCCGGCGTCCTCCTCGGCGGCGGCGACCAGTTTGTCGTCCTTGAAGGTCAGGTAGGTGGAGGCGGTGGTCGCCCCGGAGGAAAGGATATCGCGCAGCAGGCTGTCGGCTGCGGCGGTCTGGACTATCAGGCAGGCGGCCACTGCCAGGGCTGCTCGGCTCGATACACGCATGGGCGGTACTCCTGTGAGTTGACTCGGCTATTAGGAGTCATCAGGGCTATTTGGGGTTCCTCTTACGCGATGGTCGGTCGCCACAGGCTGTACTGGCGCAGTGCATCGAAATCCGCGCTGCCCAGCAGCTCGAAGCCATGCCGTCGGTACAGCGCCAGGTTGCGCTCGGAGCCGGTTTCCAGGGCCGCGGCGCGGCAGCCGGCGGCGGCCATCGCTTGCAGCGTCGCCTGCAGCAGGGCGCCGCCGAGGCCCTGTCCCTGGCTGTGCCGGGCCACGGCGAGAAACTCCAGGCGGGCGCAACCCTCCGGCAGTTGCTGGTCGAAGGCGGCGAGCAGGCGATCCAGGCGCGCCAGGCAGTCCGCACCGCAGGCGTCGGCGATGCGCCGGCCCAGCTCATGCACGCTATCGCTGCTGGGTGTCTGGGCCAGATCAAAGAGGCTCAGGCCGCACAGCGCCGAGCCGCGCCAGGCGGCGAGAACCGGTAGGCGATTGTCACGATGAAACGTCAGGTAGGCCTGCAGGTACGCGCGGCGTCTAGCGCCGAAGCCGGGGCGCTCGCGCATCAGGTACCAGCCCAGGCTCGGGTCGTCGGCGAAGGCCGCATCGAGCAGCGCCAGGGCCGCGTCGGCCTGCGCCGCCGACAGCGGCGCCAGGCGCACCTCGCTCATGCGTCGCGTTCGACCCGCAGAATCACGCCATCCTGGGCCACCACCTTGACCGAGCTGCCGGCCGGCAGGTCGGGACCGCTGACCAGCCACAGGCTGTCGCCGGCCTTGATCTTGCCGCGGCCGCCGACTATCGCCTCGTGCAGGGCGAAACGCCGGCCGAGCAGTTCGCTGCCGCGCTGGTTCAGCCCCGGCTGGTCGCTGGGACGCGTGGCGCTGCGCTGGCGGCGCCACCAGAGCACGGCGGTGAGGATCGCCAGCAGGCCGAACAGGAAGAATTGCCAGACCCAGGGCAGCTCCGGAAACAGGTAGGTGAGCACGCCGACGCAGGCGGCGGCCAGGCCGATCCACAGCAGGTAGCCGCCGGCGCCGAAGACTTCGAGGATCAGCAGGACGGTGGCCAGCGCCAGCCAGTCCCAGAACGACAGGTGTTGCAGGTAATAGATCATGACGTCAGCCCTGCTTCTCGCCTGGGCCGCCGGCACCGAAAGTGGCCTTGACGATTTCGCCGATGCCGCCGACCGCGCCGATCACCTGGCTGGCCTCCAGCGGCATTAGCACCACCTTGCTGTTGTCGGCCGCCGCCAGCTGGCCGAGCGCTTCGATGTACTTCTGCGCGACGAAGTAGTTGACCGCCTGCACGTTGCCGCTGGCGATGGCCTGGGACACCACGCGGGTCGCCTCGGCTTCGGCCTGGGCCGCCCGTTCGCGCGCCTCGGCCTCGAGGAAGGCGGCCTGGCGTTCGCCCTCGGCACGCAGGATCTCGGCCTGCTTGTGGCCTTCGGCGGTGAGGATGGCGGCCGAGCGCGAGCCCTCGGCCTCGAGGATCTGCGCGCGCTTGAGGCGTTCGGCCTTCATCTGGCTGGCCATGGCTTCGACCAGGTCGGCGGGCGGGCTGATGTCCTTGATCTCGATGCGGGTGATCTTGATGCCCCAGGGCGCGGTGGCTTCGTCGACCGTCTTGAGCAGACGTTCGTTGATCGCGTCGCGCTGGCTGAGCATGGCGTCCAGCTCCATGGAGCCGAGCACGGTGCGGATATTGGTCATTACCAGGTTGCGGATGGCGTGCTCCAGGTTGTTCACCTCGTAGGCGGCCTGGGCGGCGTTGATCACCTGGAAGAAGCACACCGCGTCGATCTGCACGATGGCGTTGTCGGCACTGATCACTTCCTGCGGCGGGATGTCCAGCACGCTTTCCATGACGTTGAGCCTGCGGCCGATGCGGTCCATCACCGGCACGATGATGTTGAGCCCGGGCTTAAGCGTGGTGGTGTAGCGGCCGAAGCGCTCCACCGTCCACTCCGAGCCCTGCGGCACCACCTTGAAGCCCATGTAGACGATGGCCAGAGCCAGGCCGACGAACAGCAGCAGGACGCCACCGATTTCCATAAAGCGATCTCCCTCTTGCGTGCGTGCAGTTGACCGTCGCGACGTGACGAACGGCCTTGTCGGCATCTAAGCATAGCCGCTGGCCAATTGCCGCCGACCCCTTCTCAGTGCCTGGCGGCGATGGTGCGCTGCATATCGGGTTGTGACGCGGCGCTCAGGCCTTGCGCGCGGGCCAGGGCGGCGATCAGCTGGGCGTCGCGGGCATAGATGTCGGGGGCGTAGCGCAGGGTGCCGTCGCTGCGCGCCTCCACCGTCCAGTAGGCGATCAGCAGCGGCACCGGCTGCTGCAGGCGGTATTCCTGGGTCTTGCCGCTGGCGATGCGCTGCTGCACCGGCTCCAGCTCCTGCGGCCGGAGCAGCCAGGCCAGCAGGGTGCCCACCGCCTCGACGCGCACGCAGCCGGAACTGAACACCCGTGGCGACTTGTCGAACAGGCGCTGGCTGGGGGTGTCGTGCAGGTACACCGCGAAGGGGTTGGCGAAGCGCAGCGCCACCCGGCCCAGCGGGTTGCGCGTGCCGGCGGCCTGGCGCAGGACGATGGCGCCGGGGTTGTCCCAGTCCACCAGCTCCGGGTCGAGCGGCTGGCCGTCGCGATCGAGCACGCTGAGCTCCTGCTGGGCGAGGTAGGCGAGGTCGTCGCGGATCGCCGGCAGCTTGTCCTCGCGCAGGATGGTCGGCGGCACCGTCCAGGTCGGGTTGAGCGTCAGACGCTGGATGCGCGAGGCCA
Organism: Pseudomonas sp. NPDC077649; assembly: GCF_044542855.1. NCBI lineage: Bacteria > Pseudomonadati > Pseudomonadota > Gammaproteobacteria > Pseudomonadales > Pseudomonadaceae > Pseudomonas > Pseudomonas sp. NPDC077649. The sequence goes on from NZ_JBITVF010000001.1 coordinate 29,995, forward strand.
GCAGCGGCGTTTCGCGACCGGCGCGGCCGACCTGGGTGCGGGTGCGCCACAGCACCCGTTGCTGGCGCAGCACCAGCAGCTCGGCGGCGGCGACGTTGATCAGCACCTCGGCCTCGGCCAGATCGTCGGCCCACCAGCGCAGGCGCTCCAGGTTGAGGCGCAGCTGGGCGCGGCGCATCGGCGCGGCGACGTTCAGTTCGGCCAGGCTGGCCGGGCCGAGGATGCCATCGGGATTCAGCCCGTGGTCGTCCTGGAAGGCCTGCAGGGCCAGCACCGTGGCCGGGTCGAAGGCTTCGCCGGCAACCGTCGTCACGCTCAGGTAGCCCTCGGCGCGCAGGCGTTCGCGCAGCCCCGGCACCCGTGCATCGCGGCGCTGCGCCTTGAGCAGCGGGCCGTCGGCCAGGGGCTGCCAGGCGGCCAGCGGCCGCTGGCGCAATTCGGCGTAGGCGGCGCGCAGGCGGCGGTAGGCGATGCCGGTCGGGCGCGCCGCGGCGAAGGCCTCGGCCGGTGCCTGCAGGTGCAGCAGGGCGAGCGACAGGGTGGCCAGGCGCAGGTCCGGCAGCGGGTTGGCGGGCGAATGCCACAGGCTTTCCTGGCGCGGCGGCGGCAGGCGCCCGCGCCGCAGATGGAGCAGCGCCTGCAGGTAGCTGTGGCTGTGCAGCAGCTCGCTGCACGGGCCGTCGTACGCGGGCAGGGCGTATTCGTCGGGCTCCAGGCCGTCGTCGGCGAGGGCGGCAAGCTGCGCCGCGAGCTGCTGGCGACGGCTGGCGTCGGCCCAGGCCGGCTGGTTCTCGCGCTGGGCGTAGAAGTCGCGCAGTTGCTGGCGCGCGTTATCGTCTAGATTTGTCGGTAAGGGTGCGCAGTGCTGCGGCAGCTGCTCCAGCAACGGGCGCAGGTCGACGCTGGCGGCGGCATCCGTGGCGGCGACCAGTGGCAGGGTGAGCAGCAGGCCGCTCAGGTAAGATGCACGTTTTTTGAACAACATACTGCTCCAGTCCTTGGCTCAGAAAAGGCGCCACCCGGGTCGGCGCCGAGCGTCCAGTATAGGCGGGCCGCCATGGGATTCAGCGACAGGACGTCCCGGAGTCTGTGCGCAGAGGTGATTACGCAGATGTTTGGACGTATCGGCCGGTGCTGGTTGGCGGGTTTGTGGTTGCTCGGTGCGCCGCTGTGGGCGAGCGCGGCGCAGGATGGGCTGTTCGCCGAGCTGGCGCGGCAGGCTCCCGGGCTCGAGCCGCAAGCGCTGCGCCATGCCCTGGCAGCCATGCAGTGCGCGGTCAACCATGGGGCCGGCGATGCCCGGCGCCTGGCGGTGATCGACTATTCGCGGCCGTCGACCGAGCGCCGCCTGTGGATCTTCGACCTGCAGCGCAAGCGCCTGCTGCTGCGCGACTTCGTCGCCCATGGCCGGCGCTCCGGGGAGAATTTCGCCGAGGCCTTCTCCAACGACCTGGGCAGCCACCAGACCAGCCTCGGCCTGTTCCGCACCGCCGAGAGCTACCGCGGCAAGCACGGCTATTCGCTGCGCATGGACGGCCTGGAGCCCGGCCTCAACGACCTGGCGCGCGAACGTGCGATCGTCATCCACGGCGCCGACTACGTGAACCCGCGTTGGGTGCAGCGGCATGGCCGCATCGGCCGCAGCCTGGGTTGCCCGGCGGTGCGCCGCGAGGTGGCGCGGCTGGTGGTCGATCAGCTCAAGGGCGGCCAGTTCCTCTTCGCCTGGCACTCCGACCCGCGCTGGCTGGCGGGCTCGGCCTACCTGGCGTGCAAGCCGCAGCAGATGGCGGCATTGAGCCGCGCTGGCGAGGGGTAGGTTGGCGCTGAGCGCAGCGAAGCCCAACGGGGAGTGCGCAGCACTCCGCACGGCGTCCGTAAGGCGTCCTCACGCGCCGATGCCCGGTCTGGTGCCGTCGTCGCGCCGACCATCGCCCGTTGGGCTTCGTCGCAGGCTCCTCAGCCCAACCTACGCCGCGCATTAGCGCAGGCCATGCCCCCGTTCAAGGCGTCGCAGATGGCGGTATCGAGCCGCCAGCCGAGCGTTGCGCCCCGGATGCGTCACTTCTGCTCGCTCTGCGGGGTCACCCGCAGCACTTCCTCGATGGTGGTCAGGCCGGCGGCGACCTTCTGCGCGCCGGACAGGCGCAGGCTGCGCATGCCTTCCTTGAACGCCGCGCGGCGCAGGGCGACGAGGTCGGTGTCGGCGGTGATCAGCGGCTTGATCGCATCGTTGAGCAGCATGATCTCGTACACCCCGGCGCGGCCGCGGTAGCCGGTGTCGCGGCATTCCAGGCAGCCCACGGCCTGCTGCGCGCCGGTCGGCAGCGGCGCGCTCCAGGGCTTGGTCAGGCTCTGCCAACCGTCCTCGTCCAGTTGCAGCGGCGCCTTGCAGTGCGGGCACAGGGTGCGCACCAGGCGCTGGGCCATGACCCCGAGCACGGTGGCCTTGAGCAGGTAGTGCGGCACGCCCAGTTCGAGCAGGCGGGTGATGGCGCTCGGCGCGTCGTTGGTGTGCAGGGTCGACAGCACCAGGTGGCCGGTGAGCGCCGCCTGGATCGCCATTTCCGCGGTCTCCAGGTCGCGGATCTCGCCGACCATGATGATGTCCGGGTCCTGGCGCATCAGCGCGCGCACGCCGCTGGCGAAGGTCAGGTCGATATTGTGCTGCACCTGCATCTGGTTGAAGGCGCCCTCGATCATCTCGATCGGGTCCTCGATGGTGCAGACGTTGACCTCGGCGGTGGCCAGCTGCTTGAGCGTGGTGTACAGCGTGGTGGTCTTGCCCGAGCCGGTCGGCCCGGTGACCAGGATGATGCCGTTGGGCTGGCGGGTCATGCTCTCCCAGCGGCGCAGGTCGTCGGCGGAGAAACCCAGCTGGTCCGGGCTTTTCAGCAGCACCTCGGGGTCGAAGATACGCATCACCATCTTCTCGCCGAAGGCGGTGGGCAGGGTCGACAGGCGCAGCTCCACCTCGCCGCCGTCCGGGGTCTTGGTCTTGACCCGGCCGTCCTGCGGCTTGCGTTTCTCCGCCACGTTCATCCGGCCCAGGGACTTGAGGCGGCTGACCACCGCCATGGTCACCTGCGGCGGGAACTGGTAGACGGTGTGCAGCACGCCGTCGATGCGAAAGCGCACGCTGCCCTGTTCGCGGCGCGGCTCGATATGGATATCGCTGGCGCGCTGCTGGAAGGCGTACTGGAACAGCCAGTCGACGATATTGACGATATGCGCGTCGTTGGCGTCCGGCTCCTGGTCCTGGGCGCCGAGGCTGAGCAGTTGCTCGAAGTTGCCGACGCCGCTGATCTTCTGATCCACCGAGGTGGCGCCGCTGACCGAGCGGGCCAGGCGGTAGAACTCCACGGTAAAGCGCTGGATGTCCGCCGGGTTGGCCACCACCCGCTTGATCGGGCGCTTGAGCACGTGCACCAGGTTGGCTTCCCAGCTGTGCACCAGCGGCTGGCTGCTGGCGATGGTCACGCTCTCGCTGTCCACCGCCACGGCGAGAATCTTGTGCCGTTGGGCGAAGGCGTAGGACATCAGCGGGGTGATGGCCGGCACGTCGATCTTCAGCGGGTCGATGCGCAGGTAGGGCTGGCCGACGAACTGTGCCAGCCAGACGGTGAGGCTCTCCAGGTCGAGCTTCTTGCCCGGGCGGCTGAGGTCGTCGACCTGCTGCGCGGCGAGAAACTCCAGCGGGTGCTGCTGGTGGTTCAGCGAACTGCGACGAATCGCCAGGCACTGCTCGGCCGCGTCCTGACCGACCCGGCCCTGGGCGACCAGCTCGCGCAGCAGGTCGCCGAGATCCAGTACGCGGTCTTGGGCGGTGGTGGCGAAGGCGGACATGCGGGCTCCTCGGTGGTTCAGCCTGAACAAGCGTAGCCGCTAGGATGCCCGAAAAGCGCGGACGGGGCTAAGGCCCCGGCGTGACCCATTACCCAGTGCGCAGCGCCACCTGCTCCGGGCTGTGATCCAGCTGCCGCCAGTCGACCTGCCAGACGCACACCAGGCCGCGCAGTTTCTCCGCCAGCACCCTGGCGCGATGCAGCGACAGGCCGTGCAGCTGCAGTCGCACCTGCAGATCGCCGTCCTGGCGCTGCACCTGCAGCTGTTGCGGCAGCAGCTGCAACTGGGCGAACAGGCCGAGCAGGCGACACAGCACGTCGGCCTCGGCCTCGGTGCGCAGGCGGTATTCGACGGCCGACTCGGGGCGATCCTGCCAGGGATCGCGGCGGCTGTGCGGAGCGGGGAAGGGCGTGGCGTCGGGCATGGCGGCATCTCGCGGTGGATTTGCTCCAGTTTCGCCCTTCGCGCGGCAAAAGTTCTGCCTGGTTTTCTGTGAAAACCCGGGTTTTGTGGATAGTCTTGCCGTTGACTGCCGTTATCGAGGAATTTTTATGTCCGTCGCCCTGGATGTTTACGACCAGCGCATTCTCGCCCTGCTGCAGGAGGACGCCGGTCTCTCCACCGCCGAGATCGCCGAGCGCGTCGGCCTGTCGCAATCGCCCTGCTGGCGGCGCATCCAGCGGCTCAAGGAGGAGGGGGTGATCCGCCGCCAGGTGACCCTGCTCGAGCGCAAGAAGGTCGGCCTGCACACCCAGGTGTTCGCCCAGGTCAAGCTCAACGCCCACGGCCGCTCCAACCTCACCGAGTTCGCCGAGGCCATGCGCGAGTTCCCCGAGGTGCTGGAGTGCCATGTGCTGATGGGCGCGGTGGACTTCATGCTGCGCATCGTCACCCGCGACATCGAGGCCTACGAGCGCTTCTTCTTCGAGAAACTGTCGTTGGTGCCTGGCATCCAGGAAGTCAACTCCATCGTCGCCCTGTCGGAGATCAAGTCCACCACCAGCTTGCCGCTGGGCTAGGCGTCGCCGCGCGGTGGCCCGATCCGGGCGGCCGCAGGCCGCCCGGAGGCATCGGGGACTTACTTCACCAGCGCCTTCCAGGGCTTGAGGCTTTGCAGGATCTGCGCCTGGCTGGCGCGCAGCTGGCGCTGTTCGTCGTCCAGCGGTTGCTGGGCGAGCAGCTGGAACTTGTTCAGCTCGCCGTACAGGCGGTCGACCTCGGCCACCTCGAGCACGCCGCGGGCCAGGCGCAGCCAGACCAGCAGGCGTTCCAGGCGCGGCAGCTGCTCGGCCAGGTCTTCCGGTTGCTGCTGGTAGCGGCGCAGTTGCAGCGCCGCGCCTTCCTCGGCGAGCAGGGTCGGCAGCCAGTTGCCCAGCGCCGCGCCGCCCTGGCGGTTGCCGCGGTGGTTGCGCGCGGCGGTCCAGCCGCGGTTCAGCAGCCAGTGCGACAGTTGCAGAGACAGCAGGCCCCAGCGGCAGCCGTCCAGTTCGGCGGCGAACATTGCCGGGGCGTTGCGCCGCATGCTGTCGTCCAGCTGGCCGGCGGCCAGGCGCGGGCGCCAGTCAGCCAGCAGGGCGTCGAGTTGCTCGCGCAGCTGCCGCGAGCTGGCGCGCGGCGCGGCCTGGCCGAGGCTGGCGAGTAGTGCGCGCAGATCGATCAGTTGCTGCAACCAGTTCTGCAGCAGGCTCCAGTGCCCGCTCCAGCGGTATTGCTCGGCCAGGCGCTGGCTGGCGCCGAGCAGGTGCCAGGCGAGGGCGGCGAAGGCATCGTCCAGGGTCGTCTCGGCGCTCGGCTGCGGCGCCGGCAGGCTCAGGCTGTAGCTGCCGGCATCGAACAGGCGGTAGCCACGCTCGGCCTTGCTGATGTCGCAGGGCATCAGCGGCAGCTCGGCGGCCAGTTCGCAGGCCAGCTCCAGCAGCGCCGCCGGTTCGCCCTGGCGCAGTTCCAGCTCCAGCTCGCAGATTTCTTCCTCGCCCTCGCCGGCGATCACCTTGCCCAGGTCCAGGGCGGCCTCGATGACCACCTTGGCCTTGCCGCGACCCCAGGCGATCTCGGCTTTCTCGCGAACGAAATCGGTGGTGAACAGCGGCTGCAGGGTTTTCTTGTCCAGCTCGGCCAGGCTGGCCGGCCAGCAGCTGTCGTCGAGCTTCTTCAGGTTCAGCTTGGGCTTGGCCAGGTACCAGTCCCATTCGTTGCGTTCGGACAGGCCGGCGACGCTCTGGCCGCGGGTCTTCAGGGTCTGGATATATTGCTCGCCGTCGCGGCGCAGGCGCAGCGCGACACGGGCCCCGGCCAGCTCGCGGGCCGGGGTGTCGTAGTACTGGTTGAACAACTCGGCGCGCTGCCAGCCGCTCTTGTTGCGCTTCTTCAGCAGCGGGTGTTCGCGCAAGGCGGCCAGGGTGGCACGGCTGGCGCGCAGTTTGATTTCGGTTTCTTTGACCATGGTGGGAAGCAAGATGCCTAGTATGAAAAATGTGACAGCCCGATGACGCGCGCTGGCGATAGACGAAGGCGATCCCTATACTTGCCGCCTTCTCAAAACGGGGGCTTACCCTATGCCTATCAATCCCTTTGTCAGCCTGTTCGGCCGTTCACCCATCGGCCCCATGCAACAGCATATCGCCAAGGCCAATGAGTGCGCGGCGAACCTGGTGCCCTTCTTCGAGGCCGTGATGGCCGAGGACTGGGATCGGGTGGAACAGGTGCAACAGGAGATGTCCCGGCTCGAGCACGAGGCCGACAAGCTGAAGAAAAGCGTGCGCCTGCACCTGCCCAAGAGTCTGTTCCTGCCGGTGCCGCGCTCGGACCTGCTGGAGCTGCTCAGTGTACAGGACAAAGTCGCCAACCGTGCCAAGGACATCGCCGGGCTGATGCTCGGCCGCCAGATGGCCATTCCGCAGGCGCTGCAGCCGTTGATGCGCACCTACGTGCAGCGCAGCGTGGATGCCAGCGCCCAGGCGCTGAAGGCGATGAACGAGCTGGACGAGCTGCTGGAAACCGGCTTCGCCGGCCGCGAAGCGGTGCTGGTGGAGACCCTGATCGAGGAGCTGGGCGTGATCGAGCAGGACACCGATCGCCTGCAGATCGAGGTGCGCCGCAACCTGTTCAAGCTGGAGAAGGACCTTCCCCCGGTCGATGTGATGTTCCTCTATCAGATCATCGACTGGATCGGCGATGTCGCCGACCGCGCCCAACGTGTGGGCAACCGACTGGAACAACTGCTGGCGCGCTAAGCGCCAGTGTCCTTTCTGGGATCGACGGAAACTAACTTATGTCTCTGATTGCGGACTACGGGCTCGTCCTGCTGGTGCTTGCCTGCCTTTTCGGTTTTTTCATGGCCTGGGGTGTTGGGGCCAACGATGTAGCCAATGCTATGGGTACATCCGTTGGCTCGCGCGCACTGACTATCAAACAGGCGATCATCATCGCCATGGTCTTCGAGTTCTGCGGCGCCTACCTGGCCGGCGGCGAAGTCACCGAAACCATCAAGAACGGCATCGTCGATGCTTCGCTGATCAGCCCCAACCTGATGGTGCTGGGCATGATGTCGGCGTTGCTGGCGGCCGGCAGCTGGCTGCTGGTCGCCTCGACCAAGGGCTGGCCGGTATCCACCACCCATACCATCGTCGGCGCGGTGATCGGCTTCGCCGCGGTCGGCGTGTCGGTGGATGCGGTGCACTGGGGCGGCGTCGGCCCCATCGTCGCCAGCTGGGTGGTCACCCCGCTGCTCGCCGGGATCATCTCCTTCGGCCTGTTCGTCAGCGTGCAGAAGCTGATCATCGACACCGACAACCCCTTCCTCAATGCCAAGCGCTACGTGCCGCTGTACATGTTCCTCACCGGTTTCATGATCTCGCTGATGACCATGACCAAGGGCCTCAAGCACGTCGGCCTGAACCTCTCCAGCAGTGAAGGCTTCATGCTTTCGCTGGGCATCGGCGCTGCCGTCATGCTGCTCGGCATCGCCCTGCTCAGCCGCATTCATGTCGACGCCGAAGCCGACAAGGCCTTCCACTTCGCCAGCGTGGAGAAGGTGTTCGCCGTGCTGATGATCTTCACCGCCTGCGCCATGGCCTTCGCCCACGGCTCCAACGACGTGGCCAACGCGGTCGGTCCGCTGGCGGCCATCGTCGGCGTGATCCAGAGTGGCGGCGACCTGGCCGCCGGCGAGAAGTCTCTGGTGCCGGGCTGGATTCTGCTGCTCGGCGCGGTGGGCATCGTGGTCGGCCTGGCCACCTACGGCTACAAGGTGATCGCCACCATCGGCAAGGAAATCACCGAGCTGACCCCCAGCCGCGGCTTCGCCGCCGAGCTGGCCGCCGCCACCACCGTGGTCAGCGCCTCCGGCCTGGGCCTGCCGGTGTCCACCACCCACACCCTGGTCGGCGCCATTCTCGGCGTCGGTCTGGCGCGCGGTATCGGTGCGCTGAACCTGGGCATGATCGGCAAGATCTTCCTGTCCTGGATCATCACCCTGCCGGTGGGCGCGGCGCTGTCGATCCTGTTCTTCTTTATCCTGCGCGGGCTGTTCGGCGGCGTCTGACGGTTCCCGTTAGGGGGCCTCTAAAAACGTAGGCGAGGCAGTCAGCGCAAGGCGAAAGCAGGCGAAGAAGCGCAGTTTACGAGCTGTAAATGAGCTTCTGAGCCTGCTTTCAACGCAGCGATGACAACGCAGGTAGTTTTTAGAGGTGCCCCTGGCCGACGATGCCCCTATGATTGGGACACCGTCCCAGGAGAGCGCCGATGCCGCTGCCGTCCTTCCAAGAGCAATTCGCCGCGCTGATCGCCGCGCCGTCGGTGAGCTGCACCCAGCCGCACTGGGATCAGAGCAACCGGCCGGTGATCGAGCTGCTCGCCGCCTGGCTCGGCGACCTCGGCTTCGCCTGCGAAACCCAGCAGATCGCCCCCGGCAAGTTCAACCTGCTGGCCAGCTATGGCAGCGGCCCCGGCGGCCTGGTGCTGGCCGGCCACAGCGACACCGTGCCGTTCGACGCCGCCCTGTGGCAGAGCGACCCGCTCAAGCTGACCGAGGTCGACGGACGCTGGGTCGGCCTCGGCAGTTGCGACATGAAGGGCTTCTTCGCCCTGGCCATCGAGGCCGTGCGGCCCTTGCTCGATCAGCCCTTCCAGCAACCGCTGCTGATTCTCGCCACCTGCGACGAAGAAAGCTCGATGGCCGGCGCCCGCGCCCTGGCCGAGGCCGGGCGGCCGCTGGGGCGCGCCGCGGTGATCGGCGAGCCGACCGGCCTCAAGCCCATCCGCCTGCACAAGGGGGTGATGATGGAGCGCATCGATATCCTCGGCCAGAGCGGCCATTCCTCCGATCCCAGTCTCGGCCATAGCGCGCTGGAGGCCATGCAGGACGTCATGGGCGAGCTGCGCGGCCTGCGCGCGCAGTGGCAGCGCGAGTTCAACAACCCGCAGTTCGGCGTGCCGCAACCGACCCTGAACCTCGGCTGCATCCATGGCGGCGACAACCCCAACCGCATCTGCGGCCAGTGCGCGCTGGAGTTCGACCTGCGCCCGCTGCCGGGGATGGACCCGGAGCAGCTGCGCGCGGCGATTCGCGGCAAGCTGCAGCCGTTGGCGCTCAAGCACCAGGTGCGCATCGACTACGGCCCGCTGTTCCCGGCGGTGCCGCCGTTCGAGCAGGCCGCCGACGCCGAACTGGTGCGTCTGGCCGAACGCCTCACCGGGCACGCGGCGCAGGCGGTGGGGTTCGGCACCGAGGCGCCTTATCTGCAGCAGCTGGGCTGCGAGACCCTGGTGCTCGGCCCCGGCGACATCGACTGCGCCCACCAGCCCGGCGAGCACCTGGAACTGGCGCGGATCGAGCCGACCGTGCAGCTGCTGCGCCAACTGATCCAACACTATTGCCTGAGTCGGAGCGAAGACGTGCTGCGACGATGAGAGAAGCCTTCGAACCTGCCATGGCGGCTTGACCCGCCCCCTGTCTCGACGCTCACACGGATCTTTCATGCACGACTACGTCAACTGGTTACGCCACGCTTCGCCCTACATCAACGCCCACCGCGACTGCACCTTCGTGGTCATGCTGCCCGGCGAGGGCATCGCCCACCCGAACTTCGCCAATATCGTCCACGACCTGGTGCTGCTGCACAGCCTCGGCGTGCGCCTGGTGCTGGTGCACGGATCGCGCCCGCAGATCGAGGCGCGCCTGGCCGCCCGCGGGCTGACCCCGCACTATCACCGCGACCTGCGCATCACCGACGGGCCGACCCTGGAGTGCGTGATCGACGCCGTCGGCCAGCTGCGCATCGCCATCGAGGCGCGCCTGTCGATGGACATGGCCGCCTCGCCGATGCAGGGCTCGCGCCTGCGCCTGACCAGCGGCAACTTCGTCACCGCGCGGCCGATCGGCGTGCTCGACGGCGTGGATTACCACCACACCGGCGAGGTGCGGCGCATCGACCGCAAGGGCATCAACCGCCAGCTCGACGAGCGCAGCATCGTGCTGCTGTCGCCGCTCGGCTACTCGCCCACCGGGGAAATCTTCAACCTGGCCTGCGAAGACGTCGCTACCCGCGCCGCCATCGACCTGGGGGCGGACAAGCTGCTGCTGTTCGGCGCCGAGGACGGCCTGCTCGACGAGCACGGCCAGCTGGTGCGCGAATTGCGCCCGCAGCAGGTGCCGGCGCACCTGGCGCGCCTGGGCAGCAACTACCAGGGCGAGCTGCTCGATGCCGCGGCCGAGGCCTGCCGTGGCGGCGTCAAGCGCAGCCATATCGTCAGCTACGCCACCGACGGCGCGTTGCTCAGCGAGCTGTTCACCCGCACCGGCAACGGCACCCTGGTGGCCCAGGAGCAGTTCGAGTCGCTGCGCGAGGCGACCATCGAGGACGTCGGCGGGCTGATCGAGCTGATCAGCCCGCTGGAGGAGCAGGGCATACTGGTGCGCCGTTCGCGCGAGGTGCTGGAGCGCGAGATCGAGCAGTTCAGCGTCGTCGAGCGCGAGGGGCTGATCATCGCCTGCGCCGCGCTCTATCCGCTGGCCGACTCCGACTGCGGCGAGCTGGCCTGTTTGGCGGTCAACCCGGATTATCGCCACGGCGGCCGCGGCGACGAGCTGCTGGCGCGGATCGAGGCGCGGGCGCGGGCGCTGGGGCTCAAGACCCTGTTCGTGCTCACCACACGCACCGCCCACTGGTTCCGCGAGCGCGGCTTCGAGCCGAGCAGCGTCGAACGCATGCCGGCGGCGCGCGCCTCGCTGTACAACTACCAGCGCAATTCCAAGGTGTTCGAGAAGACCTTATAGAGGGGCGAATGCGCTGGGAGGGGCTTTAGCCGCGACTTGGTTGACCGGTCGCGGCTAAAGCCCCTCCCACGATGCGTGCAGAACGTCAGGCGCTGTGCTGCTGCAGGCGCAGCTGCTCGAAGCCGTCGTCCCAGCCGGCCTCCCAGGCCGCGGCGGGGACTTCGTCGGGGTAGGGTTGGCGGTCTTTGGCCTGGCCGGTGAGGCCGGCCATATAGCCTTGCTGGTAGGCCTTGGTCAGGCTCTCCAGGCTCCATTGCGGCGTGGCGTCGTCGGCCATGGGCGCTGCTCGTCTGCATCCGTTACCCGCCATGCTAGCCGCCCGGGCGCGCCGCGACGCGGCCGCCCATCCCGGCTTTTGCTCCGTTGGCGGCCTTTGTGATGCAGTCGGCAAATCTCGCTCGGCGCCCGCCAGCGGCCGTTGCTCCCGCGGAGTGGGGAGTCAGGGTCGCAAGCGGTGGGCTGCAGCGGATCGCCGCCCGGCCCACCCCCCCATGGCGTAGCCCCCTTACACCGCCAGGGCCAGGATGCTGGCCTGGTAGGCGGCGACGAAGGCATCGAAGTCGCCTTGCGGCTGGGCTTCCAGCTCGGCCTGTTCGGCCAGCGAGCGCTGCGCGGCCTGCTCGAACGCGGCCTGCTGCTCGGTGTCGAGCGGCCGGCTGCGCAGGTACTCGGCGTGGCGTCGGCTCTGCTGCAGGGCGAAGTCGGCGAAGCTGGTGCCCTGGCGCAACGCCGCCAGCACCTGCGCCGAGGGCGTCAGGTCGGCGTCCTCGACCTTGGCCTGCTGCACCGCCAGGGCCTCGCCGTGCGCCGCGCCGCCCTGGCTGCGGTCGAGCAGCTCGGCCAGCGGGCGGATCTGCTCGATCAGCTCCAGGGCCCAGGTCTTGAGTTCCACCGGGCGGCCATCGCGCTGCAGGTGCAGGCCGGGACGGCGGCCTTCCTTGACCACTTTGAGGAAGTTGTCGGTGCAGCTGCGGCACTCGCCGCCTTCCAGCAGCGGGCTGTCCGCCAGCGCGCAGAACAGCAGGAAGGCGTCGATAAAGCGCGATTCGCTGAGGTCAATGCCCAGCGGCAGGTAGGGGTTGATGTCCAGGCAGCGCACTTCCACGTACTGCACGCCGCGGCTCATCAGCGCCTGGATCGGCCGTTCGCCGCTGCGGGTGACGCGCTTGGGGCGGATGCTCGAGTAGTACTCGTTTTCGATCTGCAGGATGTTGGTGTTGAGCTGCAGCCACTCGCCGTCGCGTTTGATGCCGGCCTCGACATAGGCCGGGTAGGGCGTGGCCACGGCCAGGCGCAGGCTGTCGGTGTAGCTGGCCAGGTCGTTGTAGCAGGGGGTCAGGCCGGACTGGGCGCTGCTCTGGTAGCCCAGATCGCTCATGCGCAGGCTGGTGGCGTAGGGCAGGTACAGGGTGCTGGCGTCCAGTTCCTGCAACTGGTGCGGGCGGCCGCGCATGAAGCCCTTGTCCAGCGCCGGCGAGGCACCGAACAGGTACATCAAGAGCCAGCTGTAGCGGCGGAAGTTGCGGATCAGCGCGATATAGCGCGCCGACTGGTAGTCGCGCGCGCTCTGCGTGTCGCCTTCGGCCTGCTGTTGCAGCTGCCACAGGCCCTCGGGCAGGGAGAAGTTGTAGTGAATGCCGGCGATGCACTGCATGGTCTTGCCGTAGCGCAACGCCAGGCCCTTGCGGTAGACGTACTTGAGCCGGCCGATATTGGAGCTGCCGTAGCGGGCGATAGGGATAGTTTCTTCATCCGGCAAGGCGCAGGGCATCGACGGGCTCCACAGCAGCTCGTCGCCCAGCTTGGCGTAGGCGAAGCGGTGGATGCGTTCCAGCTCGTCGAGGGTGGCCGCCGGGTCGGTGGCGGTGCCGGTGATGAATTCCAGCAGCGATTCGGAATAGTCGGTGGTGATCTGCGCATGGGTCAGCGCCGAGCCCAGCCCCTGCGGATGCGGGGTCAGGGCCAGCTGGCCGTCCTGGTCGATGCGCAGGCATTCGCGTTCGATGCCGTGCAGGCACTGGCCCAGCAGGGACAGGTGGGCCGGCTCGCCGAGCAGGGCCAGGCGGCGGGAGAGAAGGTCGCTCAAGATGCACTTCCTAACTGGGCAGTCGCCACAATATGGGGATCGCCCCGGCACTCTGCAAGGGGCGAACGGTTACCCAGGTTAGACCAGCCCGAGCGGCGCCGATTACACGCAGGCGAAGGTGCCTTGTGCCTTGGCGACCAGCTTGTCGCCCTGCAGCACTTCGGCCTCCACCACCTGGGTGCGGCGCCCGGCGTGCAGCACCTTGGCGTGGCACAGCACGCTGCCTTCGGACACCGGGCGGATGTAGTTGATCTTGCACTCCAGGGTCACGCTGCTCGGCCCGCCATCGCCGAGGCTGTGGCTGGCCTGGCCCATGGCGGTGTCGATCAGCGAGAACAGCGCGCCGCCGTGCAGCTTGCCGTGCAGGTTGCGCAGCTCGTCGGTGAGGCTCAGGCGCACACGCGCCTCGCCGCCGCCGACCTGGAGAATCTCCAGGCCGAGCAGGCGGGAAAAGGCGCTGCTGGCGCCGACGTTGTCGCTCGTGCTCATTTCTTCAACTGCTTGGCGTTGGCGAACAGGGCAGCCATGCCGCCGCTGGCGGGGGCCGGTTTGTCCTGGCTGGAATGACGCTCGCTGCGCGGCGCGTTGCCGCCACGGTTGCCAGCGCGCGATTGTCCGCCGCGTTGGCCGTCGACCTTCTCGCCGGGGGTATCGCCCATGCGCATGGACAGGGCGATGCGGTTGCGCGGGATATCCACCTCCATCACCTTGACCTTGACCACGTCGCCGGCCTTGACCGCCTCGTGCGGGTCCTTGATGAACTTCTCCGACAGCGCGCTGATGTGCACCAGACCGTCCTGGTGCACGCCGATGTCGACGAAGGCGCCGAAGTTGGTGACGTTGGTCACCACACCCTCGAGCACCATGCCCAGCTCGAGGTCCTTGAGGGTTTCCACGCCTTCCTGGAACTCGGCGGTCTTGAACTCCGGACGCGGGTCGCGGCCGGGCTTGTCCAGTTCCTTGAGGATGTCGCCGACGGTGACCAGGCCGAAGCGCTCGTCGGTGAACTTGGCCGGGTCGAGGCGCTTGAGAAAGCCCGAGTCGCCGATCAGCGAGCGGATGTCGCGGCCGGTGTCCTGGGCGATGCGCTCGACCAGCGGGTAGGTTTCCGGGTGCACGGCCGAGGCGTCCAGCGGGTTGTCGCCGTTCATCACGCGGAGGAAACCGGCGGCCTGCTCGAAGGTCTTCTCGCCCAGGCGCGGCACCTTCTTCAGCTCGGCGCGGGTCTTGAACGCGCCGTTCTGGTCGCGGTGGGCGACGATATTCTGCGCCAGGGTCGCATTCAGCCCGGAGATGCGCGCCAGCAGCGCGGCGGAGGCGGTGTTCACATCTACGCCGACGGCGTTCACGCAGTCCTCGACCACGGCGTCCAGGCTGCGCGCCAGCTTGAGCTGCGACACGTCGTGCTGGTATTGGCCGACGCCGATGGATTTCGGGTCGATCTTCACCAGCTCGGCCAGCGGGTCCTGCAGGCGGCGGGCGATGCTCACGGCGCCGCGCAGCGACACGTCGAGGTCGGGGAACTCGCGCGCGGCCAGCTCCGAGGCCGAGTACACCGAGGCGCCGGCCTCGGAGACCATCACCTTGGTCAGCTTCAGGCCCGGCACCTTCTTGATCAGCTCGGCGGCCAGCTTGTCGGTCTCGCGGCTGGCGGTGCCGTTGCCGATCGAGATCAGGTCGACGCCGTGCTTGGCGCAGAGCTTGGCGAGGACCGCCAGGGTGCCGTCCCAGTCGTTGCGCGGCGCGTGCGGGTAGACGGTGGCGGTTTCCAGCACCTTGCCGGTGGCATCGACCACCGCCACCTTGCAGCCGGTACGCAGGCCCGGGTCGAGCGCCAGGGTGGCGCGCGGGCCGGCCGGCGCGGCCAGCAGCAGGTCGTGCAGGTTGCGGGCGAACACGGCGATGGCCTCGTCCTCGGCCTTCTCGCGCAGCTCGCCGAGCAGGTCGGTTTCCAGGTGGTTGTACAGCTTGACCTTCCAGGTCCAGCGCACCACCTCGGCCAGCCACTTGTCGGCGGCGCGGCCTTGCGCGCTGATGCCGAAGCGCTCGCCGATCATCAGCTCGCAGGGATGCAGGGTGCCGGGCAACTCCTCGCCGACCTTCAGGCTGGCGCTGAGGATGCCCTCGTTGCGGCCGCGGAAGATCGCCAGGGCGCGGTGCGACGGCACGCCCTTGAGCGCTTCGTCGTGCTCGAAGTAGTCGCTGAACTTGGCCCCTTCGTGTTCCTTGCCCGGCACCAGGCGGGCGCTGAGGGTGGCGTGGTCCTTGAGGAAGCTGCGCAGCTTGTCGAGCAGGCTCGCATCCTCGGCGAAGCGCTCCATCAGGATGTACTTGGCGCCCTCGAGCACGGCCTTGACGTCGGCGAAGCCTTTCTCGGCGTCGATAAAGCGTTCGGCTTCGCTTTCCGGGAACAGCTCGGGATTGCCGAACAGCGCATCGGCCAGCTCGCCGAGGCCGGCTTCCAGGGCGATCTGGCCCTTGGTGCGGCGCTTCTGCTTGTACGGCAGATACAGGTCTTCCAGGCGCGTCTTGGTGTCGGCCAGGGCGATCTCGCGCTTGAGTTCGGGAGTGAGCTTGCCCTGCTCCTCGATGCTGGCGAGGATCGCCAGGCGACGCTCGTCCAGTTCGCGCAGGTAGCGCAGGCGCTCTTCCAGGTGGCGCAGCTGGGTGTCGTCGAGGCTGCCGGTCACCTCTTTGCGGTAACGGGCGATAAAGGGCACGGTGGAACCTTCGTCGAGCAGGGCCACGGCGGCGGCGACCTGTTGCGGGCGCACGCCCAGTTCTTCGGCGATGCGGTTGTTGATGCTGTCCATAAAAAAGCTACCCACAGGGCGGCCATGCCGGCGGCACGGCGCGCGCGAATCAATTGAGTCGACTTGGCCGTGAGCACCCTGGCCCGCTTCCATGCCGTGGCGGCTGAAGGGAGGAGGAGGGGCGCTGCGCGACTGCCAGGTCGAGGCGGCGGCGCATTATAAACACCGCATCCGCCGGCGCTGGGAACCGTTCGGGGAAAAATCTGCTAACAATGGCTGGAGCGCCCGCCAGGGCGCCTGAGCCATAATGCCGCCATTCCAGCCTGGCCGCGCGGCGCGCGAGCGGGCTTCAGCCAAGGAGTTGCCATGAGCCACAGCGCCCCCGCCGCCGAAGGCGAGAAGATCCTGATCGTCGACGACGACGCCCGTCTGCGTCGCCTGCTCGAGCGTTTCTTCGACGAACAGGGTTATCGCGTGCGCGCCGTGGAGAACGTCGAGCAGATGGATCGCCTGCTGGCCCGCGAGCTGTTCAACCTGGTGGTGCTCGACCTGATGCTGCCCGGCGAGGACGGCCTGTCCGCCTGCCGCCGTCTGCGCGAGGCGAACAACCAGATCCCGATCATCATGCTCACCGCCAAGGGCGACGAGTCCAGCCGCATCCAGGGCCTGGAGCTGGGCGCCGACGACTACCTGGCCAAGCCGTTCAATCCGCGCGAGCTGCTGGCGCGGATCAAGGCCGTGCTGCGCCGCCAGGCGCCGGTGGTGCCGGGCGCGCCGGGCAGCGAGGACGAGAGCGTCAGCTTCGGCGAGTACGAGCTGTCGCTGGCCACCCGCGAGCTGAAGCGCGGCGAGCAGGTGCACATGCTCACCACCGGCGAGTTCGCCGTGCTCAAGGCGCTGGTGCAGCATGCGCGCGAGCCGCTGACCCGCGACAAGCTGATGAACCTGGCCCGCGGCCGCGAGTGGGACGCCCTGGAGCGCTCCATCGACGTGCAGATCAGCCGCCTGCGCCGGCTGATCGAGCCGGATCCGTCCAAGCCGCGCTATATCCAGACGGTGTGGGGCGTGGGCTATGTGTTCGTGCCGGACGGCAATAAGTGATTCCTGGGTTGGCGCTGCGCGGAGCGAAGCCCAACGCCCACTGCGTCCTGTCCGATAGCCCGGCGTCGGGCTTCAGCGCTGCGCGCCTCAACCCAACCTACATCGAAGCGTTATGAAAACCCCGCTCTGGTTCCCGCAAAGCTTCTTCGCCCGCACCCTCTGGCTGGTGCTGATCGTCGTGCTGTTCTCCAAGGCGCTGACCCTGGTCTATCTGATGATGAACGAGGACGTGCTGGTCGACCGCCAGTACAGCCACGGTGCGGCGCTGACCCTGCGCGCCTACTGGGCGGCCAACCCCGCGGAGCGCGAACACATCGCCCAGGCCGCCGGGCTCAAGCGCATCCCCCGCGACAAGGTGCCGGCCAGCGAGCAGCACTGGCCCTACAGCGAGATCTTCCAGCGCCAGATGCAGACCGAGCTGGGGCCGGACACCGAGGTGCGGGTGCGCGCCACCACGCCGCCGGCGCTCTGGGTACGCGCGCCGAGCCTGGGCGACGAGTGGCTGCGGGTGCCGATGTACCCGCACCCGCTGCGCGGCCAGCGCATCTGGAGCGTGCTCGGCTGGTTCCTCGGCATCGGCCTGCTGTCCACCGCGGCGGCCTGGATCTTCGTCCGCCAGCTCAGCGCGCCGCTCAAGCGCCTGGTGTTCGCCGCCCGCCAGCTGGGTCAGGGGCGCAGCGTGCGCCTGCCGATCAGCGACACGCCGAGCGAGATGGCCGAGGTCTACCGCGCCTTCAACCAGATGGCCGAGGACGTCGAGCAGGCGGCGCGCGAGCGCGCGCTGATGCTGGCCGGGGTGTCCCACGACCTGCGCACGCCGCTGACCCGCCTGCGCCTGGCGCTGGAATTCATGCAGAGCGATTCCGAACTGACCGAGGACATGGTGCGCGACATCGAGGACATGGACGCCATCCTCGACCAGTTCCTCGCCTTTATCCGCGACGGCCGCGACGAGCCGGTGGAGCAGGCCGACTTCGCCGAACTGGTGCGCGAGACGCTGGCGCCCTACAACCAGAACGGCGAGCGCGTGCGCCTGTGCCTGGAGGCCATTCCGCCCTTCCCGCTGCGCCGGGTGTCGATCAAGCGCCTGCTCACCAACCTGGTGGAGAACGCCCTCAACCATGGCGGCGGCGACGCCGTGGAAGTGGTCGCCAGCCTGGCCGGCGACCACAACGCGCCCTACGTGGTGCTCAGCGTGCTGGACCGCGGCAACGGCATCGACCCGGCCGAGCTGGACAGCATCTTCAACCCTTTCATCCGCGGCGACCGCGCTCGCGGCGGGCGCGGCACCGGCCTCGGCCTGGCCATCGTCAAACGCATCGCCGCCCTGCACGGCGGCAGCGTGGAGCTGCGCAACCGCTCCGGCGGCGGCCTGGAGGCGCGCGTGCGCCTGCCGCTGGGGTTGCTGCTGCCACGCGACGCGGTCTGAGAACCTGTTCAAAGTCTGCTGCGCGTCGGCACTGCTGCGTTAAAAACAGGCTCGCAATGCTCATGTACAAAAGTACACTCCGCTTCCTCGCCTATTTTTGCCTTGCACTGCTCTAGCTCGCGAGACTTTGAACAGGCTCTGAGCGACTCGGGCGACCAGCCGTCC
The DNA here is from genome assembly GCF_044542855.1 of Pseudomonas sp. NPDC077649. Classification (NCBI taxonomy): domain Bacteria; kingdom Pseudomonadati; phylum Pseudomonadota; class Gammaproteobacteria; order Pseudomonadales; family Pseudomonadaceae; genus Pseudomonas; species Pseudomonas sp. NPDC077649. The sequence goes on from NZ_JBITVF010000001.1 coordinate 48,648, forward strand.
GAGCCGTCCGAGGCATGCTGGCAATCTGCAGCCAAAGGCTCTGGCGCTGGGCTATGCTGTGCCAGCGTACCGACTCGAGGCCCGCATGCCCGCTGCCGTATCCGACCGCCTGCCCAAATGGACTTGGTGGCTGCCGCTGCCGCTTTTCCACCTGGGAACCTGGTTATCCCTGACCACCCGCCTGGATGACGGGGTGGCGCTGTGCTACCTGCCGCTGCTGCTCGGCCTGGTGCTGTGCCTGTGGTGGGGGCCGCGGGTGCTGCCGGCGCTGTACCTCAACGCCCTGCTCAGCACGCCCTTGTGGGGCCTGCCCTGGCAGTGGGCGCCGCTCTATGCCGTGCCGGAAACCGCCGCGGTGGCGCTGGGCTGGTGGCTGTTGCGGCGCCAGCCGTTCGACCCCGCGCTCGGCCGCCTGGCCGATCTGCTGCGCTTTCTCGCCTTCGGCGTGCTGCTGCCGACCACCCTGGTGGCCTTCGGTCTGCAGGGCAACCTGTGGCTCACCGGCCTGCAGGGCGGCGAGCAGTGGGCGCTGGCCGTGCTGGGGGTGTGGCTGAGCGACGGCATCGGCCTGCTGGCGCTGGCGCCGCTGCTGCTGGCCTACGCCAGCCCGCTGCTGCGCGTGCGTGGCTGGTTGCATAAGGACGTGACGGACGCCGCGCCGGCGCTGAGCCTCAGCCGCTCGCCGCTGGGCTGGCTGTTCGCCGGCGGCGCCCTGCTGCTCTTGGCGGCGCTGCTCGGCAGCCTGCCGACGCTGCTCGGCCTGCCACTGCTGGGCATCTGCATGCTGGTGCTGGCCCTGCGGCACGCCTTCGCCGGGGCGTTGTACGGCGTGGTCCTGGCCTTCGCCGCGACCCTGCTGCTGCCGCTGCTGCGCGATGGCCTCGGCCTCGGTGCTCCGGATCTGCAACGCAGCCAGCTGCAACTCACCGTGCTGTTGCTGATGAGCGCCGCGCTGCTGGTCGGCCGCGCCCTCGGCGACCTGCGCCAGGCACTGGCGCGTAGCGCGCAGATGCAGCAGCAACTGGCGCGCGCCAACCTGGCCATGGAGGCCAGCCCGTTGGGGGTGACCATCGCCGACGCGCGCCAGCCCGACCTGCCGCTGATCTACTGCAACCCGGCGTTCAGCCGCATCACCGGCTACGCCGTCGAGGAGGTGCTGGGGCGCAACTGCCGCTTCCTCGCCGGCGATGACCGCCACCAGCGCGACCTGAAACAGCTGCGCGCGGCGCTGCGCGAGGGGCGCAGCGGCCATGCGGTGCTGCGCAACTACCGCAAGGACGGCAGCCCGTTCTGGAACGAGGTGGTGCTGGCGCCGATGCGCGACGAGCAGGGCATCAGCCACTTCGTCGGCCTGCAGCACGACGTCACCGAGCGCGAGGAGCTGGCCGCCAAGGTCGAGCAGCAGCGCTTGGCCATGCTGCGCCAGAGCCACCTGTTCAGCCAGACCGAGAGCATCGCCGACATCGGCGGCTGGGTGCTGGAGCTGGCCGACCTGAGCATGTTCTGGAGCGAGGGCTGCTACCGCATCGTCGGCCGCGACCTGGCGCTCGGCGCACCGCTGCTGGAGCAGGCGCTGGACTACTACGACGGCGCCAGCCAGGCGCTGATCCGCGACAACCTGGCCGAGGCGCTGGCCGGGCGCAATCACTTCGACCTGGAGGCGCGCCTGGCGGCGCGCAACGGCTGGGTGCGCCTGCGCGGGGTGGCCGAGCGCGACGGCACGACGCTGGTGCGGGTCTACGGCGCGATCCAGGACATCAGCGAGCGCAAGCGCGCCGAGCAGCAGCTGCGCGAGCGCGACGAACGCCTGCGCCTGTTCTTCGAGGCGCCGCTGATCGGCATGGCCCTGACCACGCCGACCTTCGGCTGGGAGGAGGTCAACCACAAGCTGTGCGCCATCCTCGGCCGTTCGCGCGAGGAGCTGCTGCGCTGCACCTGGGACGAGCTGTCGCACCCGGACGACCTGGCCGCCGAGCAGCAGCAACTGGATGCGGTGCTGGGCGGCAGCAGCGACGGCTTCGAGCTGGACAAGCGCTTCCTGCGCGCCGACGGCCAGCAGGTGCACACCCGCCTCAGCCTGCGCGCGGTACGCAACGGCCTGGGCCGCCCGGGCATGTTCCTGCTGCTGGTGGAGGACGTCAGCGCCCGTCGCGAGGCCGAGGCGCGCTATCGCACCCTGGTCGAGCACGCGCCCGAGGCGATCATGCTGTTCACCCCCAAGGGCGGCATGGTCGACTTCAACGAGAACGCCCTGCGCCTGTTCCGCTACCGCCGTGAGGAACTGCTGGGCAAGACGGTGCTGGAGATCAGCCCGCTGCGTCAGGCCGACGGCCAGCTCTCGGCGGAGATCGGCAAGGTGCATCTCAAGCGCGCCATCGCCGGCGAGGCACCGGTGTTCGAATGGCTGCACCGCGACAGCGCCGGCCGCCAGCTGCCCTGCGAGGTGCGCCTGGTGCGCATGCCCGGCGAGCAGCTGCTGATCCGTGGCAGCGTCACCGATATCTCCGAGCGCCAGCGCTACCAGCGCGAGATCGAGCGCCTGGCCTACAGCGACGAACTGACCGGGCTGCCCAATCGCCGCCTGCTGCTCGACCGCCTGCAGCACGCCATGGACCGCGAGGCGCGCGAGGGCCGCCTGGGTGCGTTGCTGTTCATCGACCTGGATCACTTCAAGACGGTCAACGACAGCCTCGGCCACCTGATCGGCGATGGCCTGCTGCGCGAGGTGACCAGCCGCCTGGCGCGCGAGCTGCGCGCCGAGGACACCCTGGCGCGGCTCGGCGGCGACGAGTTCGTGGTGCTGCTGGAGGCGCTCGGCGACGACCCGCGGGTGGTCGCCGAACACGCCGCGGCGGTGGGCGACAAGCTGCTGCGCGGCCTGCTCGGCAGCTGCACCATCGACGGCCACGAGCTTTCGATCAGCGCCAGCATCGGCATCGCCCTGCACCCGCTGGAGCGGCAGAACGCCGCCGACGTGCTCAAGCAGGCCGACACCGCGATGTACCGGGCCAAGCACGCCGGGCGCAACGCCCTGCACTTCTTCGCTCCGGAAATGCAGGCGGCCATCGACCAGCGCCTGCAGCTGCAGAGCGAGCTGCGCCAGGCCATCGCCCGCGAGCAGCTGCACCTGGTGTTCCAGCCGCAGCTGGCGTTGGCCACCGGCAAGGTGGCCGGCGCCGAGGTGCTGCTGCGCTGGCGTCACCCGGAGCGCGGCGAGATCGCCCCGGATCAGTTCATCCCCCTGGCCGAGGAAACCGGGCTGATCCAGGACGTCGGCCACTGGGTGCTGGAGCAGGCCTGCGCGGCGCTCACGCGCTGGCATCGGCAGTGGCCGCAGCTGGTGCTGGCGGTCAACCTCAGCCCGCGCGAGCTGCGCCAGGCCGATTGCGTGGCGCGTATCCAGGCCTGCCTGCAGCGCCATGGCGTGGCGCCGGCCTCGCTGGAGCTGGAGATCACCGAAGGGGTGCTGCTGGAGGACGTCGACCAGTGCATCGCCACCATGCAGCGGCTCAAGGCCCTCGGCGTGCGCTTCGCCATCGACGATTTCGGCACCGGCTACTCGTCGCTGACCTACCTCAAGCGCCTGCCGCTGGACCGATTGAAGATCGACCGCAGCTTCGTCGCCGACCTCGACGGCGAGGAGAGCGGCCGCCTGCTGGTGCAGACCATCCTGGTGATCGCCCGCAACCTCGACCTGGAGTGCGTGGCCGAAGGCATCGAACGCGCCGCCCAGCTGGAGCTGCTGCGCGAGCACGGCTGCTCGCTGGGCCAGGGCTACCTGCTCAGCCGGCCGCTGGCGGAAGCGGAGTTTCTCGCCTGGCTGGAGGCGCATCACCGCTAGGGTGGCGCGGGACCGCCCAGGCCGTGTGGGGATAAGGGGCGTTTGCGACCGACCCGGCGTAGCGCGGCTCAGCCACGCCCCTTGGTGCGGGTCTGCCCGGGTTCGGCGTACTTTTCCAGGTGTTCGACGATGATCCCGGCGACGTCCTTGCCGGTGGTGGTCTCGATGCCTTCCAGGCCCGGCGAGGAGTTCACCTCCATCACCAGCGGGCCGTGATTGGAGCGCAGGATGTCCACCCCGGCGACGTTCAGCCCCATCACCCGGGCGGCGCGCACCGCGGTCATGCGCTCCTCGGGGGTGATCTTGATCAGGCTGGCGGTGCCGCCGCGGTGCAGGTTGGAGCGGAACTCGCCGGCCTTGGCCTGGCGCTTCATCGCGGCGATCACCTTGTCGCCGACCACGAAGCAGCGGATATCGGCGCCGCCGGCCTCCTGGATGTACTCCTGGACCATGATGTCCTGCTTGAGGCCGAAGAAGGCTTCGAGCACCGACTCGGCCGCCTTGTGCGTCTCGGCCAGCACCACGCCCTTGCCCTGGGTGCCTTCCAGCACCTTGATCACCAGCGGCGCACCGCCGACCATCTGGATCAGGTCGGGGATGTCGTCGGGGGAGTGGGCGAAGCCGGTCACCGGCAGGCCGATGCCCTTGCGCGACAGCAGCTGCAGGGCGCGCAGCTTGTCGCGCGAGCGGCTGATGGCGACCGATTCGTTGAGCGGGTAGACGCCCATCATCTCGAACTGGCGCAGCACCGCGCAGCCATAGAAGGTCACCGAGGCGCCGATGCGCGGGATCACCGCGTCGAAGCCTTCCAGCGCCTGGCCGCGGTAGTGGATCTGCGGCTTGTGGCTGGCGATGTTCATATAGGCGCGCAGGGTGTCGATCACCTGCATCTCGTGGCCGCGCTGCTGCCCGGCCTCCACCAGACGGCGGGTGGAATACAGGCGCGGGTTGCGCGACAGCACGGCGATCTTCATTGGGCACCTGGAACGGAGGAGGGCAGGGTGGGTTTGTCTTGCACGTAGCTGAGCGCCGGGTTGACCACCAGTTGCCCGGCGATCAGCGCCTTGGAGCCGAGCAACACGCGGTAGCGCATGGTCTTGCGGCAGGCCAGGGTGAACTCCACCGGCCACAGGCGATCGCCCAGGGCCAGGTGGGTGCGGATCACGTAGCGGCTTTGCGCCAGGCCGTTGGAACTCTTGATGCGCTTGACCGAGACCATCTGCGCCTCGCAGCGGTGGCGGCGCTGCACCTGGGTGCCGAGGTAGGCGGTGAAGCGCACCCAGTCCTCGCCATCGCGCTGGAACGGCTGGATATCGCTGGCGTGCAGGCTCGAGGTGCTGGCGCCGGTGTCGATCTTGGCGCGCAGGCCGATGATGCCGAGCTCGGGCAGGTTGATCCACTCGCGCAGGCCGATCACGCTGAGCTGGTCGAAGGTCTTCAAGCGGGCGGTATCCCTCTGCGGCTGACAGGCCTATGATTTCGCGCATTCTAGTAGCGCCGTGTGACAACTGCATCAGGCAGTTTCTGCCGGCTGGCAAACCCAGCAGAGGTGAGATGAGCGACAAAGACGACGACAAGGTGCGCCTGGACAAATGGTTGTGGGCAGCACGCTTCTACAAGACCCGCGCGCTGGCCAAGGCGGCCATCGAGGGCGGCAAGGTGCACCACCGCGGCGAGCGCTGCAAGCCGGGCAAGGAGCCCAGGGTGGGCGACGAATACGTGCTGCGCACCGGCTTCGACGAACGCACCGTGGTGGTGCTGGCGCTGTCGGCGGTGCGCCGCGGCGCGCCGGAGGCGCAGCTGCTGTATCGCGAGACCGAGGCGAGCATCGCCCGCCGCGAACAGGCCGCGGCGCTGCGCAAGGCCGGCGCCCTCGGCGTGCAGACCGACGGCCGGCCGAGCAAGAAACAGCGCCGGCAGATCCAGCACTTCAACGAACAGCAGGACGGCGGCCTGCGTCATCCCTGGGCGGACGAAGATTAGGCGCAAGCCTGCAGGAGCGAGCTCTGCTCGCGAACGACGGTAAAAGCTTCGCGAACAGAGCTCGCTGCCACCGTCTCCGTTGTCTTGCGGTTCCGGTTCAGCGCCCGCTAACGATGCTCAGCCGGCCCAGCAGCGGCAACCGGGCCAGTCGCGAGGTGATGGGCAGGGTGACCCGTTCCAGCCGCTCGCTGGTGCGCCAGGCCAGCGGCGTGTAGCAGCTCCAGGCCAGCGCCAGCAGGGCCAGCAGCAGGCCGCCGACCAGGGCGTCCGCCCCCCAGTGGGCGCCGGCCACCAGGCGCGGCAGCATGCCGATCACGGCAATCGCCCAGACCAGCAGCAGGCGCCAGTTGCGCGCGAAGAAGCTCATGAACAGGGCCCAGATCAGCAGCACCGAGGCATGGTCGCCGGGGAAGCTGCGGCTGGCGCTGTCCTTCATGTCCCAGCGCTCTTCCCAGGCGGGGAACAGCTCGCTCAGGCGCGCGCTGCCCTCGACCACCAGCGAGGCGCTGGGGCGCTGCCAGTCCATGGCCTTGACCAGCTCGGCGAAGCCCACGCGCAACAGCAGCAGGGTGACCAGCGCGACGAGAAAGGCGAACAGCGCGCGGCGCACCCGGGCGCCGGCGAACACCAGATCGGCCTTGAGCATCACCGCCAGCAGCACCAGACCCACGCCCAGATCCACCGGGCGCATGCTGCCGATGGCCCAGACCTTGGCCCACAGCCCGGCCGCGTGCACCGGGTCGTTGAGCAGGCGGAACAGCCACAGGTCGAAGCCGTCCCAGAGTTGGCGGCTCGGCTGCCACAGCCAGCTGACGAGCAGCAGGGCGGCGGCGAGGTGGCAGATCAGCAGGGCGCGCGGGCGCCAGCGGCGGTTGAACACGGCGGTCGACATCGGAAGTCCCTTTGCAGATTTATGACGGCCCTACCTGGGCGCGCGCATCTTAGGACCTGGTTTTCCCGGCACAAGGCCGGCGGCCGATCGGTTCAGCCGGGGTTCAGCGAGCGGCAGCGATTCCGTGATCGCCCTCACGCGACACCCGGGCCTTGGTTGTCCGGGCATTTGTGCATAAAATCGCCAGCCTTTTTTGCAGACCCAGGCAGGCCAGCCCGCTATGACCGATTTCAGCCAACGCTTTCTCTTCGACGACACCGACGTGCGCGGCGAGATGGTTGCCCTGCGCGAGAGCTACGCCCATGTGCTGGCCAAGCACGCCTACCCGCAGCCGGTGGCGCAACTGCTCGGCGAACTGATGGCCGCCGCCGCCCTGCTGGTCGGCACCCTCAAGTTCGACGGCCTGCTGGTGCTGCAGGCGCGCTCCGAGGGGCCCGTGTCGCTGCTGATGGTGGAATGCTCCAGCGCCCGCGAACTGCGCGGCATCGCCCGTTACGACGGCGAGCGAGTCACGGCCGACGCCGACCTGCACGCCCTGATGCCCGACGGCGTGCTGGCGATCACCATCGACCCGGCCAAGGGCCAGCGCTACCAGGGCATCGTCGCCCTCGACGGCGTCGACCTGGCCGAGTGCCTGTCCAACTACTTCGCCAGTTCCGAGCAGCTGCCCACCCGCTTCTGGCTCAAGGCCGACGGCCAGCGCGCTCGTGGCCTGCTGCTGCAGCAGCTGCCGCCGCATCAGCAGACCGAGCCGGAGGCGCGTCAGGAAAGCTGGAACCACCTGCTGACCCTGGCCGACACCCTGTCCGCCGAGGAGCTGCTCGGCCTGGACAACCCGACCCTGCTGCACCGTCTCTACCACCAGGAGACCGTGCGCCTGTTCGACGAGCAGGCGCTGCAGTTCCGCTGCAGCTGCTCGCGCGAGCGCTCGGCCAGCGCCCTGGTCAGCCTCGGTCAGAGCGATGCCGAGCTGCTGCTCGGCGAGCAGGGCGGCAAGGTGGTGATCGACTGCCAGTTCTGCAACGAGCGTTACGCCTTCGACGCCGCCGACATCGCCCAGCTGTTCGCCGGCGGCGGCAGTGAGGCGCCGTCGCAGACCCGTCATTGATGAACTTTTCTGGGCGATAGCCGCTCTCTATCGGATCGGAGGCTGCCAAGCAGTTCGCTTTTCTGGCATACTCCCGCGACTTTTTTACCGCTGTAGTGCAGTTGCCCCTGTACTACGCAACGTTCGGAAGACTCGGCCAGCGGCCGACGGGGACCCTCATGACGCAAGCCAACACCGCCGTGTACACCGACATCAGCGCCGCGCAACTGGTCGAAGAAGCCATCCGCCGTGGCGAAGGCGAACTGGCCGCCAACGGCTCGCTGGTGGTCCGCACCGGCCACCGTACCGGTCGCTCGCCGGCTGACCGCTTCATCGTTCAGGAGCCGAGCAGCGAGGCGCAGATCGCCTGGGGCGCGATCAACCGTCCGTTCCCGGCCGACAAGTTCGATGCCCTGTGGGACCGCGTCGAGGCGTTCAACAACGCCCAGGATCATTTCGTTTCCCACGTGCACGTCGGCTCCGCCGAAGCGCACTACCTGGCGGTCAAGATGACCACCGCCACCGCCTGGCAGAACCTGTTCGGCCGCTGCCTGTTCATCGAGCCGGAAACCTACAACCCGGCGGGCAAGACCGAGTGGCAGATCCTTAACGTCGCCAACTTCGAGTGCGTGCCTGAGCGCGACGGCACCAACTCCGACGGCTGCGTGATCATCAACTTCGCCGCCAAGAAGGTACTGATCGCCGGCATGCGCTACGCCGGCGAGATGAAGAAGGCCATGTTCAGCGTGCAGAACTTCCTGCTGCCGGAAGCCGACGTGCTGCCGATGCACTGCGCCGCCAACATCGGTGAGGAAGGCGACGTCACCCTGTTCTTCGGCCTGTCCGGCACCGGCAAGACCACCCTGTCGGCCGACGAGTCGCGCTACCTGATCGGCGACGACGAGCACGGCTGGGGCGAGGGCGTGGTGTTCAACATCGAGGGCGGCTGCTACGCCAAGTGCATCGACCTGTCGGAGAAGAACGAGCCGGTGATCTGGAAGGCCATCCAGTTCGGCGCCGTGCTGGAAAACGTGGTGCTCGACGAGAACCGTATCCCGGATTACGCCGACGACAGCCTGACCCAGAACAGCCGCGCCGCCTACCCGCTGACCCACGTCGAGAAGCGCAGCGAGCGGAACCTCGGCGGCGAGCCGAACGCGGTGATCTTCCTCACCTGCGACCTGACCGGCGTACTGCCGCCGGTGTCGATCCTCAACGAGGAACAGGCCGCCTACCACTTCCTCTCCGGCTACACCGCGCTGGTCGGTTCCACCGAGATGGGCAGCGGCGCCGGCATCAAGTCGACCTTCTCCACCTGCTTCGGCGCGCCGTTCTTCCCGCGCCCGGCCGGCGTTTACGCCGAGCTGCTGATCAAGCGGATCAAGGCCTTCGGCTCCAAGGTCTACCTGGTCAACACCGGCTGGACCGGCGGCGGCTATGGCGTCGGCAAGCGTTTCAGCATCCCCACCACCCGTGGTGTGATCGCCGCTATCCAGAGCGGTGCGCTGATCGGCACCGAGACCGAGCAACTGCCGATCATCAACCTCAACGTGCCGAAGTCGGTACCGGGCGTCGAGACCAACCTGCTCAACCCGCGCAACACCTGGGCAGACCAGAACGCCTACGACGAAGCCGCCAAGGCCCTGGCCAAGCTGTTCATCGACAACTTCCAGAAGTTCGACGTCAGCGACGCCATCAAGAACGCCGGCCCGCAGCTCTAAGCTCGCGCCGCGCGCTACGACAAGGCCGCCTTCGGGCGGCTTTGTCATTTCCGGGTAGGGTGCGCCGCGCGCACCGGTTCTTCACGGGACTCTGCCGATGCGCATGGCGCACCCTACCGAACCGCGTTATGGTCATGGGCCATTCGGCGGTCAATGGAGTGACGGCTTATGTCCACCCTCAAGCGCGTCTTCGGTTTCGATCAGCTGCGCCCCGGCCAGGAGCAGGTGGTCAGCGCCGTGCTCGCCGGTCGCTCGGCGGCGGCGATCTTTCCCACCGGCTCGGGCAAGTCGCTGTGCTACCAATTGCCGGCCCTGCACCTGCCGCACCTGACCCTGGTGATCTCGCCGCTGCTGGCGCTGATGCAGGATCAACTGGCCTTCCTCCACGCCCGCGGTATCGCGGCGGCCAGCATCGACTCGGCGCAAAGCCGCGAAGAGGCCAGTGCGGTCATGGCCAGGGCCAAGGCCGGCGAGCTGAAGATTCTGATGATCTCGGTGGAGCGCCTGAAGAACGAGCGCTTCCGCCATTTCATCGCCCAGGTGCCGATCTCCCTGCTGGTGGTCGACGAGGCCCACTGCATCTCCGAATGGGGCCACAACTTCCGCCCCGACTACCTCAAGCTGCCCGACTACCAGCGGCAGTTCGGCATCGCCCAGGTGCTGCTGCTCACCGCCACGGCGACGCCCAAGGTGATCGCCGACATGCGCGAGAAATTCGCCATCGCCGACGCCGACGTGGTCACCACCGGCTTCTACCGGCCCAACCTCAACCTGCTGGTCGAGCCGGTGGCAGGCAGCGCCAAGCTGCGCCGTCTGCAGGACTGGCTGACGCCGCGGCGAGAGCAGGCCAGCATCGTCTACGTCACTCAGCAGAAGACCGCCGAGCAGGTCGCCGAGCGCCTGGCGCGCGACGGTCTGGCGGTCAGCGCCTACCACGCCGGCATGGCGCACGAGGTACGCGAGTCGATCCAGCGCCGCTTCATGGCCGGCGAACTGCAGTGCATAGTCGCCACCATCGCCTTCGGCATGGGCATCGACAAGCGCGATATCCGCAACGTGGTGCATTTCGACCTGCCGAAATCCATCGAGAACTACAGCCAGGAGATCGGCCGCGCCGGCCGCGACGGCCAGGCCTCGGATTGCCTGGTGCTGGCCAACCGCGACAGCCTCAGCGTGCTGGAGAACTTCGTCTATGGCGACACACCGGAGCTCAGCGGCATTCGCGCCGTGCTCGACGAGCTGCACGCGGTCGGCATGGGCGGGCAGTGGGAGCTGATGCTGGGCCAGCTGGCCGAACAGAGCAATATCCGCGCGCTGCCGCTGAAGACCCTTCTGGTGCAGCTGGAATTGCGCGGCATCATCGCGCCGCGCTACGCCTACTTCGCCGAATACCGCTTCAAGCTGCTGCTGGACGAAGCGGCGCTGCTGGCGCAGTTCGAGGGCGAACGACGCCGGTTCGTCGAGGCGATTCTCTCCAGCTCGCGCCGGGCGCGCACCTGGTTCACCCTGGATTTCGATGCGCTGTATCGCGACCACGGCGCCGAGCGCGCGCGGGTGATCAAGGCGCTGGACTACTTCCAGGAGAAGGGCTGGGTCGAGCTGGAAAGCAAGCAGATGACCGAGGTCTATGCCCTGCTGGACGCCGAATTCGACCCCGTCGCCCTGGCCGAGCAGCTGCACGGCCATTTCCGCGCCCACGAGGCCAGCGAGATCGCCCGTATCCAGGCCATGCTCGCCCTGTTCGAGAGTCGCGACTGCCTGAGCCGGCGCCTGGCGCTGTACTTCGGCGACGCCCAGGCGCCCGAGAGCTGCGGGCATTGTTCGGTGTGCCAGGGGCGTGTCGCCACCTTGCCGGCGCCGCCAGACCGGCCGCCGCTAAGCGGGCGCGATGCGCAGGCGCTGTGTGCGGCCTTTAGCGAAACGCACCTGCAGCACGCCGGACAGATGCCGAGCCGCGAATGCCTGACGCGCTTTCTCTGCGGCGTGACCACGCCGCTGTTCACCAAGCTCAAGGCACGTCAGCTGGCCGGCTTCGCCGCGCTGGAGGACTACCCCTACGGCGAAGTGCGCGATTGGCTGGCGGCCCGTTCGTAGGGTGCGCCGCGCGCAGCGATACCGGCTGCTGCGTACGACCTGAGCGGTCCCGCGCCACCCCATGGGATCGCGCTTAGCGGCGGCGTTGCCCTTCGGCCACCGTCCAGTCCACCAGCTCCTGGGCCAGGCGATCGCCGGCCTGGCCGAAGGCGGCGACCACCGCCGGTACCGAGCTATCGCTGGCCGGCTGGGTCGCGCTGAAGCGGCGGCTGGCGAGGATGCGCTGGTCGCGCGCATCGACCAGGCGCACGTCGAGCTGGATCAGCGCCTCGGGCCGCTCGCCCTGGTACTGGCTGTGGAAGGCGCGCAGCTCGCTGACCAGTTCCAGGTCGGCCTGCAGGCGCTGCGCGTCGCTGCTCAGCGCGCGGATGCGGCCGTCGTCGTGGAAGGCGTCGAGCAGGCGCGCCTGCAGCAGCTGTGGGGTGCGTTCGCTCCAGCGCACGCCCTGGTAGGTGTTGACCCGCTCCGGCTCGGGCAGCACGACGATGCGCGTGCCGTCGAGCAGCTGATTGCTGCTGGGACTATTGATCCGCAGCGCCCAGTCGACCCGTTGAGTCTGGGCCGGCAGTTGCGCCGCCGGCAGCAGGTAGACGTCCAGCGGCTCACTCTGCGGCAGGATCGAGCAGGCGCCGAGCAGGCCGGCGGCCAGCAGCAGGGGCAGAAGCTTCATGGTTGGAACTCCTTGATGCTGTCGTTGCGCAGCAGGTAGCCGGTGGGGTCCCGTTCCAGGCGCTGGGAGAAGCTGCGCAGGGCGCCGAGGGTGTCGCGCAGCTCGCCGATCGCCGGGCCCAGTTCGCCGAGGCCCTGCAGGCCGCTGTCCAGCGCGCTGCGATTGCTTTCCAGCAACTGCTCGATGCTGCGGCTGCTGCGCTCCAGCGAGGCCATCAGGCGCTCGGCGTTGTCCAGAGCCTGGCTGCCCTGGCCGTCGAGCAGGCGGTTGGCGGTGCGCATCAGTTCGGCCGCCTCGCGGGTGGCGGCACCGGCCTGCTGCAGGGCGGCGCTGAGTTCGTCGCGCTGGCCGGCGAGGCCGGCGCTGGCCTGTTCCAGGTTGTCCAGGGTGCGCGCCACGCGCTCGGCGTTCTCGCGCGAGAGCATGCGGTTGGCGCGGTTGAGCAGGCGGGTGATGTTGACCACCAGGTCCTCGCCGTTGGCCATCAGCCGGGACAGCGGCGAGCGGTCGGCGATGATGATGCCCGGTTGGCCGTCCTCGCCTCGCAGCGGCGGGCTTTCCGGGCTGCCGCCGTGCAGCTGGATCACCGCCAGGCCGGTGATGCCGGTGATCGACAGGCGCGCGCGGGTGTCCTGCTTGATCGGCGTGTGGCCGACGATGCGGATGCGTGCGCGCACGGTGCGCGGGTCGTCCGGGTCGAGGCCGAGGCTGATCACGTCGCCGACCTTGATCCCGCTGTACTGCACCGCGCTACCCTGCGACAGGCCGCTGACCGCCTCGTTGAAGATCACCTCGTAATCGGTGAAGGCGCGCTCGGCGCCGGCCTTGTTCAGCCACAGGGCGAACAGCAGCGCGGCGCCCAGCGTGAGCACGGTGAACAGGCCGATCAGCACGTGATGGGCTCTGGGTTCCATTCATCCACTCCCTGCCGCGGTGGCGGCCTGTGCGGCCGCGCGTCCACGCGGGCCGTGAAAATATTGCTGAATCCAGGCGTCGTCGGTGGCGGCCACCACCTCCAGGCGGTCGGCCACCAGCACCTTCTTCTGCGCCAGCACGGCGACCCGATCGCAGATGCTGTACAGCGTATCCAGATCGTGGGTGACCAGAAACACGCTCAGGCCCAGGCTGTCGCAGAGGGTGCGGATCAGCTGGTCGAAGGCCGCCGCGCCGATGGGATCGAGGCCGGCGGTGGGCTCGTCGAGAAACAGGATGTCCGGGTCCAGCGCCAGGGCGCGGGCCAGGGCGGCGCGCTTGACCATGCCGCCGGACAGCGAACTGGGGTATTTGTCGGCGGCGTCCTGCGGCAGGCCGGCGAGGGCGATCTTGACCCGCGCCAGGCGCTCGGCGGCGGCGCGCGACAGGCCGGCGTGCTCGATCAGCGGCAGGGCGATGTTCTCGCCGACGGTCAAGGAGGAGAACAGCGCGCCGCGCTGGTAGAGCACGCCGAAGCGCCGTTCCAGCTGCGAGCGGCGCTCGGCCGGCAGGCTCAGCAGCTCTTCGCCGAACACCCGCACGGTGCCGGCATCGGGCTGGCGCAGGCCGACGATGCTGCGCAGCAGCACCGACTTGCCGGTGCCCGAGCCGCCGACCACGCCGAGGATCTCGCCGCGATAGAGATCGAAATCCAGGTGCTGGTGCACCACCTGGCTGCCGAACCGGTTGCACAGCTCGCGCACTTCGATGACGGTCTCGCGGCTCACCAGCCCATCTCCATCAGAAACAGCGCCGCCAGGGCGTCGAGCAGGATCACCACGAAGATCGACTGCACCACCGCCGAGGTGGTGTGCTCGCCCACCGACTGCGCGCTGCCGCTGACCTTGAAGCCTTCCAGGCAACCGATCAGGGCGATCAGAAAGGCGAAGATCGGCGCCTTCAGCAGGCCGACCAGAAAGTGCCGCAGCAGGTCGCTGTCGTGCAGGATCGACAGGTACATGGTCGGCGAGATGTCCAGGCTCAGGGCGCAGACCAGGGCGCCGCCGAGCATGCCGCTGAGCATGGCGATAAAGGTCAGGATCGGCAGGGCGATGAGCATGGCGAACACCCGCGGCAGCACCAGCAGCTCCACCGGGCTCAGGCCCAGGGTGCGGATGGCGTCGATCTCCTCGTTAGCCTTCATCGAGCCGATCTGCGCGGTGAAGGCGCTGGCGGTGCGCCCGGCCATGAGGATGGCGGTAAGCAGCACGCCGAACTCGCGGAGGAAGGAGTAGGCCACCAGGTTGACCGTGTAGATGCTGGCGCCGAAGTCGGCGAGGATGGTGGCGCCGAGAAAGGCCACCACGGCGCCGACCAGGAAGGTCAGCAGGGCGACTATGGGCACCGCGTTGAGGCCGCACTGCTCCAGGTGCGCGGCCAGCGAGGTCAGGCGCCAGCGCGTCGGGCGCAGGGCGATGGCGAGCATGCTGGCCAGGGTCAGGCCCATAAAGCCGAGCAGCGCCCGGCCCTGGTGCCACAGGCCCTCGACCACCTCGCCGATATGCCCGAGCACCTCGCGCAGCACCGAGGGCGCAGGCGGCGGTTGCGTCTGGCGGCTGCCGGCCATGGCATCGGCCACTGCCAGCAGCAGGGCGCGGCGCTGCGCGCTGAGTTCGGCCTGCTGCGCCAGCTGGCGCAGACGCGCGCTGCCGAGCAGCTCCAGCAGCAGCGCGGCGCCGGCGGTGTCCAGCGCCGCCAGCTCGCCCAGGTCGACGGGCGTCTCGGCCGCCAGGCGCTCGCGCAGCGCCAGCACCTGGGGTTCGAGGTGGCTGTAGTGGGCCAGCGTCCAGTCGCCGCCGATGCGCAGGCCGGTGGCGGCATCCGTGGGGCTGCTCTGGGACGGGGTCAGGTAGGGCCGGGTCATGGCCCACAGCTTAGCCTTGCCCGGGCTCGCCCGGCCAGTGGCGCGCGGCGAGCGCGCTTACAGGCAGTTGCAGGTCGAGTTCAGACAACTGCGCCAGGCGCCGCGGCCCTAGCCTGGGCGGGTTCTGTCACCCCGCTCGAGGAGCCCTTATGCAACCTATCACCGTATTGCGCGACACCCAGCCCGTTCCCGTGCTCGACGCCTGCAAGTGGCAGCGTCTGGACGGCGAGCCGCACACCGTCAACCTCAACGCCTACACCTCGGAAGACGGCAAGAAGATCATGGGCACCTGGATCTGCACCCCGGGCAAGTGGCGGGTGGCCTACGACAAGTGGGAGTACTGCCACTTCCAGGAGGGCTACTGCATCATCACCCCGGACGGTCAGGAGCCGATCCACCTGCGCGCCGGCGACATCTTCATCGTCGAGCCGGGCATGTGCGGCACCTGGGAGGTGGTGGAGACGGTGCGCAAGTATTTCGTCTTCGCCTGAGCCGGCAACACCAAAGATCGGCTGACAGCGCGATGGGCTAAGGTAAAGCTCTGTCACCCTTAGTGCAGGGCGAGTCCCCATGTCCATCGAACACCTGGATGTCCTGATCGTCGGCGCCGGCCTGTCCGGGGTCGGCGCCGCCTGTCACCTCAAGCGCCTGTGCCCGGGCAAGCGCGTTGCCGTCCTCGAAGGACGCGAGGCGCTGGGCGGCACCTGGGACCTGTTTCGCTACCCGGGCATCCGTTCCGACTCGGACATGTACACCCTGGGCTACAACTTCAAGCCCTGGAGCGACCCGCAGGCCATCGCCGACGGTCCGGCGATCCGCCGCTATATCGAGGACACCGCGCGCGAGCACGGCGTCGACCGGCTGATCCGCTACCGCCACCGCGTGCTCGAGGCCGACTGGTGCAGCGCCAGCGCCACCTGGCAACTGCTGGTGCAGCGCGGCGACGAGGCCGAACCGCTGCGTATGAGCTGCCAGTTCCTGATGATGTGCACTGGCTACTACCGTTACGAGGCCGGCTACACCCCGGATTTCGCCGGGCGCGAGGATTTCCAGGGCAGCTTCATCCACCCGCAGCTATGGCCGCAGGACTTCGATTACGCCGGCAAGCGCGTGCTGGTGATCGGCAGCGGCGCCACCGCGGTGACCCTGGTGCCGGCGCTGGCCGAGCGCGCCGCGCAGGTGACCATGTTGCAGCGCTCGCCCAGCTACGTGATCAACCTGCCGCAGCGCGATGGCCTGTCCAACGCCCTGCGCCGGGTGCTGCCGGAAACCTGGGTGTACCGTCTGGCGCGCGGGCGCAACGTGAGCCTGCAGCTGCTGTTCTACAAGCTGGCCAAGGCCTGCCCCAACCTGGTCCGCCGGCTGTTGCTGGGGTTGGCGCGGCGCCAGCTCGGCGCCGGTTTCGACATGCGCCACTTCAGCCCGTCGTACAAACCCTGGGACCAGCGCGTCTGCGCGGTGCCGGACGGCGACCTGTTCCGCGTGCTGCGTCAGGGCAGGGCGGCGGTGGTCACCGCCGAGATCGAGCGCTTCACCGCCGGCGGCGTGCGGCTGAAGAGCGGCGAGGAGCTGCCCGCCGACGTCATCGTCAGCGCCACCGGCCTGCAGCTGCAGCTGTTCGGCGGCATCGCGGTGAGCGTCGACGGCGCGCCCTTCGAGGCGCCGCGCAGCATGGGCTATCGCGGCATCATGCTGCGCGACCTGCCCAACCTGGCGGTGATACTGGGCTACACCAACGCCAGCTGGACGCTCAAGGCGGACCTGTCCAGCGAATACTTCTGCCGCCTGATCCGCCACCTGGATGCCATCGGCATGCGCCAGGCGACCCCGCGCGATAGCACGGGCGACGTACGCCCGGCGCCCTTTCTCGACCTCAAGTCCGGCTATATCGAGCGCGCCGCCCACCTGCTGCCGGCGCAGGGCGACCGCGCGCCGTGGAGGCTGCACCAGAACTACGCCCTCGACCTGGCGCTGCTGCGCTACGGCAAGCTGGAGGACGGCTACCTGCAGTTTTCCCAGCCGAGCGCCGCGCAGGACGAGGCGTTGGCGCCCTCCTGAACGGCGCCGTCCATGGCGATTTTCCTACAGCGACTGACGCCGTTTAGCGGCTTAACGGCCTGGCACTGCGCCACTACACTTTTGCCGACTGTGTCACGGATGAACCTAGCGGCGTCATAGCACTTTGCCTTGCGCCAAACCCGCCTGAGAAGGACCCGGCCATGAAGGAACAGCGTCACCTGCCCGCCCTGCGCGCCCATATCGAGCAACTGCTGAACAAGGGCTGGGTCATTGCCAGCCGCAGCCCGCTGACCCTGCAGAACGGTCACCGCTGCTACCTGGTATCCCACGGCATGCTGATCAGCGAGTCCACCAGCCGGGCCGCCTGAGCCGTCCCGCGCATTTTTCCCAACCGCTGCGCCGCCTTCCCCCCTTGGCGCGGCGGGGCTTTTGGTTACCGGATATTGCATCCGCTGCCCGCCCGTTCGCCTCTGCGCCTCCCTGAACAGGGGCCTGTAGCCCTTTCGCGTTTCCCTGCACCTGCCCTCCCGCGCCCGGCAACGCCTTGGTCTGCGCGGCGTCTGTGCCTATAACGAACGGACTGCGTTCGTCCCGTCACAGAGGAGCCACGCCATGCCCAGTCGCCGCCGCTTTCTTCAGCACAGCGCCAGCCTCGCCGCGCTGACCGCGTTGACGCCCTGGCTGCCCGCCGGCGCATTCGCCGCCGGCAGCCTGTTGCAGCGCCAGATTCCCAGCAGCGGCGAGCTGCTGCCGGTGATCGGCCTGGGCACTTCGCGCACCCACGACGTGGCCCTGAGCGAGGCGGCGCTGGCGCCGCTGCGCGAGGTGCTGCGGACCCTGGTCAACGGCGGCGCCAGCCTGATCGACACCGCGCCCAGCTACGGCCGCGCCGAGGCGGTGTGCGGCGCGCTGGCGGCCGAGGACGGCCTGCGGCGCAAGCTGTTTCTCGCCACCAAGGTGTCCTCCACCGGGCGATCTGCCGGCGAGCGCCAGCTGGCGGCCAGCTTCGCCGCGCTCAAGACCGACACCCTCGACCTGGTGCAGGTGCACAACCTGCAGGACACCGCCACCCAGCTCGGCCTGCTGCGCGAGCTGAAGCAGCAGGGGCGGGTGCGCTATATCGGCATCACCCACTATCTCGACTCGGCCCACGAGCGCCTGCTCGAGGTGCTGCGTCGCGAACCGGTGGATTTCGTCCAGTTCAACTACTCCATCGGCGAGCGCAACGCCGAGCGCGAGCTGCTGCCCTACTGCGCCGACAAGGGCATCGCCACCCTGATCAACCGCCCCTTCCAGCGCGCCGCCCTGTTCGACCGGGTGCGCGGCCAGGCGCTGCCGGACTGGGCCGCGGTGGAGCTGGACGCCAGCTCCTGGGCGCAGCTGATGCTCAAGTTCATCCTCGCCCACCCGGCGGTGACCGCGGTGATTCCGGCCACCTCCAACCCGCGCTACATGGCCGACAACCTGCTGGCCGGCCAGGGCCGCCTGCCCGACGCGGCGCAGCGTAAGCGCATCGCCGAGCTGTTCGCCTGAGATGACGGCGCTCGAGCGGCGCCTGGCGCGGGCGATCAATGCCGAGACGCAGGAGCTGGTCGCGGTGCTGGCCGGCTTCGCCCTGTTCTTCTGCCTGTTCGCCGGCTACTTCATGTTGCGGCCGATTCGCGAGGCCATGGGCATCGCCGGCGGGGTAGAGAACCTGCAGTGGCTGTTCAGCGCCACCTTCGTCGCCATGCTGCTGGCGGTGCCGCTGCTGGCCTGGCTCAACTCCAGGGTGCCGCGCATCCATTTCATCGACTGGGTGTACGGCTTCTTCGGCCTCAACCTGCTGGTTTTCGTCCAGCTGTTTCGCCTCGATCACGACAGCGTCTGGCTGGCGCGGGTGTTCTATGTGTGGATCTCGGTCTACAACCTGTTCGTCATCTCGGTGGCCTGGAGCCTGATGGCCGACGTGTTCGACGGCGCCCAGGCGCGCCGGCTGTTCGCCTTCATCGCCGCCGGGGCCAGTGTCGGCGGGCTGTGCGGCCCTTTGCTGAGCGCGCTGCTGATCGGCGCGCTGGGCGAGGCCGGGCTGATGTTGCTGGCCGCGCTGCTGCTCGGCGCGGCCATGGCGCTCAAGCGCTACCTGATGGCCTGGCGCGCACGCGCCGGCGCTGGCCGCCCCGGCGCGACGCCCAGCGAAAGCCCGCGGCGGCCGGTGCCGGGCAATCCCTTCAGCGGTCTGACCCGGGTGCTGGGCTCGCGCTATCTGCTGGGCATCGCCGCCTTCGTCCTGCTGCTGACCTCGGTCAGCACCTTCCTCTACTTCGAGCAGGCGCGTCTGGTGGCCGAATTGTTCCCGGATCGCGCCGCCCAGGTGCGGGTGTTCGGCGTGATCGATTTCCTCGTGCAGGCCGGCGCGCTGACCGCGCAGCTGTTCGTCACCGGGCGGGTGGCGCAGCGGCTCGGCGTGCGCGTGCTGCTGTCCGCCGTGCCGGCGCTGGTGTGCCTGGGTTTTCTCGGCCTGGCGCTGGCGCCGACCTTCGCCGTGCTGGCGGCGCTGATGATAGTGCGGCGCATCGGCGAGTACGCCTTCGTCCGGCCGGGGCGCGAGATGCTCTTCGCCCCGCTGGACGCCGAGAGCAAATACAAGGCGAAGAACTTTATCGACACAGTGGTCTATCGCGGCGGCGATGCCCTGAGCGGCTGGGCCAAGGCCGGGCTGGACCTGCTCGGCCACGGTGCCTGGCTGGTGGCGCTGGTCGGTGCGCTGTGCGCCGCGCTATGGAGCGTGCTCGGCTGGTACCTGGGCGGGCGCGCCGATCGCCAGGCGCAAAGGTCGGGCGGGTGAAACGTCATTGAGGGGCTCCCGTCCTACGCCACTGCGACGATTTCCTCGATCAGCCACTGCAGCGCGGCGTCGCGCTGACGTTGCGCCAGGCTGACGATCTCCAGGTGGAAGGGGCCCAAGGCGAAGGGCAGGTCGAACAGCTCAAGCGGCAGCAAGGTGGCGAAATGCCGGGCCAGGGCGGTGGGCAGCACCGCCGCCAGCTCGCTGCCGGCGACGATGTGCGCCGCCTGCAGGTAGTTCGGCGTGGTGTAGAGGATCTGCCGCGACAGGCCCTGTTCGCCCAGCCACTGATCGACCATGCCGCGGGTCTGCCCGCCGTGCACCCAGAGGTGGCGCAGGCGCAGGAAGGTCTCCAGATCCAGGCTGCCCTGGCGCAGCTGCGGATGCTCGCGGCGCACCGCCAGCTTGAGCGTCTCGCTCATCCAGTGGCGACGGGCGAAACGCGCCGGCATCTCGTCGAAACGGCCCAGCACCAGGTCCAGCTCGCCCTTGTCCAACGCCTCCATCGGCAGGCTGGGGCTGAGGTGGCGGATGTCGATGCCGATGCCCGGCGCCTTCTGGCTGAGGCGGTCGAGCAGGCGCGGCATGCACACCAGTTCGACGTAATCGGTGACGGCGATGCGAAAGCGCTGGCGGCTCTCGCCCGGCTCGAAGGTCTCGCCGGCGCTCAGGCTCTGCTCCAGCTGACGCAGCGCGCTGCGGATCGGCGCCTCCAGCGCCAGCGCCCGCGGCGTCGGCTGCATGCGCCGGCCGACGCGCACCAGCAGCGGGTCGCCGAGCAGTTCGCGCAGACGCCCCAGGGCATTGCTCACCGCCGGCTGGCTCAGCGCCAGGCGTTCGGCGGCGCGCGAGACGTTCTGCTCGCGCAGCAGGGCGTCGAGCACGCGCAGCAGGTTGAGATCGAAGTTGGTGAAATTCATCTACTGAATACGTCGTATCACAAGACTAAATTTCAAAAATAGTAGCGGCTTGCTTATGGTGACCCAAGCTTTTTCCTGCGTACCCGAGAGGAACAACAATGACTCAAGTCGTCTCGCCGCTTCGCTGTGCCGCCGTGATCGGCGCCGGCACCATGGGCCGCGGCATCGTCATCAGCCTGGCCAATGCCGGCCTGCGTGTGCTGTGGCTGGACAACAACCCGCAGATGGTCGAGCAGGGCCTGGCGATGGCCGCGGACACCTGGGCGCACAACGTCGCCAAGGGCCGCATCGACGCGGCCGAGGCCGCAGCGCGGCGGGCGCGTGTCGAGGCGGTGGACGGCTACGCGGCGCTGGCCGATGCCGATCTGGTGATCGAGGCGGTGTACGAGAATCTCGAGCTCAAGCAACGCATCTTCCGCGAGCTGGACGGGCTGATGAAGCCCGGCGCCATCCTCGCCAGCAATACCTCGGCGCTGGATATCGACGCCATCGCTGCCGTCACCTCGCGGCCGGAGGCGGTGCTGGGCCTGCACTTCTTCAGCCCGGCGCACATCATGAAGCTGCTGGAGATCGTCCGCGGCGCCAGAACCGCGCCTGCCGTGCTGCAGGCCGCGCAGGAGCTGGGCAAGCGCATGGGCAAGGTGGCGGTGGTGGCCGGCAACTGCCACGGCTTTATCGGCAACCGCATGCTGCATACCTACGTGCGTGAGGCGCGCATGCTGCTGCTCGAGGGCGCCTGGCCGCAGCAGGTGGATGCGGCGCTGCAGGGCTTCGGCTTCGCCATGGGGCCGTTTCGCATGTACGACGTGGTCGGCATCGACCTGGAATGGCGCGCCCGCGAGCTGGCCGGCCGGGGCCAGGACGACCCGGCGGTGCAGGTGGATAACCGCCTGTGCGAGCTGGGTCGCTTCGGCCAGAAGAGCGGCCAGGGCTATTACCGCTACGCACCCGGCAGCCGCCAGGCCGAGCACGATCCGCAAGTGGACGCGCTGGTACAGGCCGAGGCCGAACGCCTGGGCTTCACCCGCCGCGATATCGGCACCGAGGAAATTCTCGAGCGCTGCCTGCTGGCGCTGGTCAACGAGGGGGCGAAGATTCTCGAGGAGAACATCGCCGCCAACAGCCGCGACATCGATCTGGTGTATCTGAACGGCTACGGCTTTCCCGCCGAGCGCGGCGGGCCGATGAGCTGGGCCGACGGCGAGGGTGTCGCGGCGATTCATCGGCGTCTGCTGCAACTGACCGAGCGTTTCGGCGCGCACTGGCAGCCGGCGGCGCTGATCGAGCGCCTGGCCGCGGAGAACAAGCATTTCAGCGACGTACAGGAGGGCCGGGTATGAGCTATCAGGCGCCATTGCGCGATATGCGCTTCGTGCTGCACGAACTGTTCGACGCCGCCGGCCACTGCGAGCGCCTGGGCAACGGCCTGGATCGCGAGCTGATCGACGGCGTACTGGAAGAGGCGGCGGCCTTCGCCGCGGGCGAGGTCGCGCCGCTCAATCGCAACAGCGACGAGGAGGGCTGCCGCCTGGAGAATGGCCAGGTCAGCACGCCCAAGGGCTTTGCCGAGGCCTACCGGCAGTACGTGGACAACGGCTGGGCGAGCATGACCGGGCCGGTGGAGTACGGCGGCCAGGGCTTCCCGCAGCTGGTGGCCTTCGCCTTCCACGAAATGCTGATGGGCGCGTCGCTGTCGTTTCGCGTCTACTCCGGGCTGACCGAGGGCGCCGTGCTGGCGCTGCACAAGCACGGCAGCGAAACGCTCAAGCAGGCCTATCTGGAAAAGCTGGTCAGCGGCCGGTGGACCGGCACCATGTGCCTGACCGAGCCGCAGGCCGGCACCGACCTGGCCCTGCTGCGCACCCGCGCCGAGCCGCAGGCCGATGGCAGCTACAAGGTCAGCGGCAGCAAGATCTTTATCAGCGGCGGCGAGCAGGATCTGTCGGAAAACATCGTCCATCTGGTGCTGGCGCGTCTGCCCGATGCACCGGCTGGCGTGAAGGGTATTTCGCTGCTGCTGGTGCCGAAATTTATCGCTGCCGCCGACGGCACACCGGGCGAACGCAACACGCTGTCGTGTGGCGCGATCGAGCACAAGATGGGCATCAAGGGTGCCTCCACCTGCGTGATGAACTTTGACGGCGCCACCGGTTGGCTGGTGGGCGAGGCCAACCAGGGGCTGGCCTGCATGTTCACCATGATGAACGACGCGCGCTTTCAGGTCGGCCTGCAGGGCCTCGGCATTGGCGAGGCAGCCTTCCAGGGTGCGCTGCGCTACGCCCGTGAACGCCTGCAGTCGCGTGGCCTGGCGGGTGTGCAGGCGCCGGACAAGGCGGCCGATCCGATCATCGTGCACCCGGATGTGCGGCGCATGCTGCTGACGCAGAAGACCCTGGTCGAGGGTAGCCGCATGCTCGCCGCCTACACCGCACGCCAGCTGGATCTCGAGCACGGTGCCGAGTCGGCCGAGGCGCGCAAGGCGGCCGGCAAGCGCGCGGCGCTGCTGATCCCCATCGTCAAGGCGTTCTTCACCGACATGGGCCAGGAAGTGGCCA
This sequence comes from Pseudomonas sp. NPDC077649, assembly GCF_044542855.1. Lineage (NCBI taxonomy): Bacteria > Pseudomonadati > Pseudomonadota > Gammaproteobacteria > Pseudomonadales > Pseudomonadaceae > Pseudomonas > Pseudomonas sp. NPDC077649. The sequence continues at coordinate 72,093 of NZ_JBITVF010000001.1, forward strand.
GCCATGGCGTGCAGGTCTATGGCGGCCACGGCTTCATCCGCGAATGGGGCATGGAGCAACTGATGCGCGACAGCCGCATCACCCAGCTGTACGAAGGCACCAACGGCATCCAGGCGCTGGACTATATCCGCCGCAAGCTGCTGGGCGACGGCGGCGCCGAATTGAGCGCGCTGCAGGCCGAGTTCAGCCAGCTGTGCGATGCCCAGAGCACGCGCCCGGTGCTGAAGGAAATGGCGACCGGCGTGCAGGCCCGTCTGGGCGAATGGCGTGAGCTGAGCACGCAAGTGCTCGCCGCCTGCCAGCGCGACCCGCAGGAGATTGGCGCCACTTCGGTGGATTTCCTCCAGTACTCGGCCTATGTGCTGCTCGCCGGTTTCTGGCTGCAGGCCGCGGCGCGGGCGCAGGATGCGCTCGAGGCAGAGAGCGGCGAGGCGGCGTTCTACCAGGCCAAGCTGCACAGTGCCGAGTTCTACCTGCGCCGCGTGCTGCCGCGCGCCAGTGCGCACCGCGAAGCCCTGCTGGGCGGCGCGCAGTGCCTGATGGCTATGGATGAGGACAGTTTCGCGTTCTAGCGCGGGTTATTGGTGCGCGCGGCGCACCCTGCGTCTTCAGGGTGCGCCTCGTACGTAGGGTGCGCTGTGCGCACCATCTGCCACCGATTGCACGATCAACCCCGGATTGCATCCGGGCTACAACAAGAGGAGCACCCCATGCATCCCTTCAGCTTCGCCACCACCGCGCAGATCCTCTGCGAATCCGGCGCCAGCCTGCGTCTGGCCGAACTGTGCCGCGAGCGCGGCGCACAGCGCGTGCTGATCATCACCGATCCCGGCATCACCCGCCTGGGCCTGCTGGAACCCCTGCTGCCGGGCTTCGCCCGCGCCGGCATGGGCGTGCAGGTGTTCGACCAGGTGCTGGCCGATCCGCCCGAGGCCGTGGTGCTGGCCGCCGTGACCCAGGCCCGCGAGCTGCAGGCGGAGCTGGTGGTCGGTTTCGGCGGCGGCAGCTCGATGGACGTGGCCAAGCTGGTGGCCTTGCTGGCGCATCCCGACTGCGCCCAGGCGCTGGGCGAGATCTATGGCGTGGGCAATGCCCGCGGGCGGCGCCTGCCGCTGATCCAGGTGCCGACCACCGCCGGCACCGGCTCGGAGGTGACGCCGATCGCCATCGTCACCACCGGCGAGACCACCAAGATGGGTGTGGTTTCGCAGCTGCTGCTGCCGGATCTGGCCCTGCTCGACGCCGACCTGACCCTCGGCCTGCCAGCGGCGGTCACCGCGGCCACCGGCATCGACGCCATGGTGCATGCCATCGAGGCCTATACCAGCGCGCTGAAGAAGAACCCGCTTTCCGACCTGCTGGCGCGCGAAGCGCTGCGTCTGCTGGCAGCCAACCTCGATGAGGTGGTGCACAACGGCGGCAACCGCGACGCGCGCCAGGCCATGCTGCTCGGCGCCTGCCTGGCCGGGCAGGCCTTCGCCAACGCGCCGGTGGCGGCGGTGCATGCGCTGGCCTATCCCTTGGGCGGGCATTTCCATATTCCCCACGGGCTGTCCAACGCCCTGGTGCTGCCGCAGGTGCTGGCCTTCAATGCGCCAATGGCCGCGCCGCTGTACGCCGAGCTGGCGCCGTTGGTGTTGGGCGAGCAGTTGCGGGCGGGCAGTGCGGCGGCGCAGACCGAGCAGTTGATCGAGGCCCTGGCCGGTTTCAGCCAGCGCAGCGGCCTGCCGACGCGGCTGCGCGATGCCGGGGTGAGCGAGGCCATGTTGCCGACGCTGGCGGCGGACGCCATGCTGCAGCAGCGCCTGCTGGTGAACAATCCGCGCGAAATGAACGAGCAGCAGGCGCTGGCCATCTATCAGGCGGCCTATTGAGACGAGCTTGCCGTAAGGTGCGCCGCGCGCACCGAAGCCACCCCAAGGATTATCGATGAGCCAACCCCAACACCTGCGTGGCGACTACCGCCATTTTCAGCCGATCACCACGCGCTGGCACGACAACGACCTCTACGGCCACGTCAACAACGTGACCTATTACAGCTACTTCGACAGCGCGGTGAATGCCTACCTGATCGCCGAGGGCGGCCTGGACATCCATGCCGGCGAGGTGGTCGGCTTCGTCGTCAGCTCCAGCTGCGACTACTTCGCCTCCATCGCCTTCCCCGACGCCATCGAGGTCGGCCTGCGCGTCGGCAAGCTGGGCAACAGCTCGGTGCAGTACGAGCTGGCGGTGTTCAAGGCCGGCGAGCAGCAGGCCTGCGCCGCCGGACGCTTCGTCCATGTGTTCGTCGACCGTGCGAGCAATCGCCCAGTACCGATTCCGCCGGCCCTGCGCGCGGCGCTGGAACGCCTGCTGGTGGCCTAGTCCGGGTTCGCCAGGATCGAGCAGCCTGCTAGGCTGTGGGCAGTCATCTGCCAGGTAGTGTCCATGTCCGATCTCGAGCGCGAGCAGGCGCAGCAACGCGCCGCGCGCATCGCCGCCTTCGCCGAGGAGCTGGCCGAGCTGCGTCGCGAGCAGGTGCTGCAGCTGAGCGAGGTGCAGGAACAGGCGGTCGCCGCCCATCATCGGCAATTGCTGACGCATTACCGGCAGACCCTGGATATCGACGCCGATGTCCGCGCGCGCCAGCTGTCGCTGGGCATGCGCCTGGCCTCGCTGTTCGGCGCGCTGGCTCTGGCGGCCGGATTGTTCTTTTTGTTCTACCAGTTCTGGGGGCTGTTCGACGCCGCGGCCCAGGTCGCCATCCTGCTCGGCAGCAGCCTCGGCAGCCTGGCGCTGTGCTTCTGGCTGCAGCGCCGCGACGCCTCGGGTTACTACGCCAAACTGGCGGCCGTGCTGGCCTTCGTCTGCTTCGTGCTCAACCTGACGCTGCTCGGGCAGATCTTCAATATCACCCCCTCGCCCAATGCCCTGCTGCCCTGGGCTGCGCTGGCCCTGCTGCTGGCCTACTCGGTGCGCCAGCGCCTGCTGCTGGTGGCGGCGCTGCTGTGCCTGGGGCTGTTCGTCGCCGCGTGGCTGAGCGACTGGGCTGGCTGGCACTGGTGGGCGCTGGGCCAGCGGCCGGAGCACTTCATGCCGCTGGCGATGCTGCTGTTGCTGCCGCAATGGCTCGACCAGCGCCGCTACCCGGGGTTTGCCGCCTGTTACCGGGCGCTGGGCCTGCTTTACCTGCTCGGCCCGGTATTGCTGCTGTCCTACTGGGGCGAGACCAGCTACCTCGACTGGCCGGTGCGTGGCGTCGAGGCCTTCTACCAGGTGCTGGGCTTCGTCCTGGCGGGCCTGGCGGTCTGGCTCGGCATCCGCCGCGGCTGGGGCGAGGTGGTCAACGGCGGCCTGGTCTTCGCCCTGCTCATGCTGTTCGCCAAGCTGTTCGACTGGTGGTGGCAGCTGCTGCCGCGCTACCTGTTCTTCCTCCTGCTCGGGCTGATCGCCCTGCTGTTGCTGGTGCTGCTGCAACGCTGGCGGCGCAGCGCCCAGGACGGTGCGGCATGAACCGCGCGCTGTGGCTGGGCCTGGGCTTGATCCTGCTGAGCAACGCGGTCGCCCTCGGCGGCGTCTGGTACAACCGCAGCGGCGAGCCCGAGGCGCGCCTGACGCTGAGCCCGCGCGAGCTGGAGCCGGTGTCCGATGCCCTGTTGCGCGGCGAGGAGAACAGCGGGCTGCGTCTGCGGCTGACCTGGCGCCATGCGGCCGGCAATGCGCGGCTGCCCTGGCTGGACGCGGCCAAGCTGGACGAACTGGGCTTCAGCGCCGATGACCTGGAGCGGCCGCTAAGCCGTCAGTTGCCGCGCAGGGTCTGGCTGGTGCTGGAGTTGGACGGTCCGGCTTATCGCCGCCAGCTGGACGGCGCGCGCCAGGCCCTGCAGGCCGCCGAAAGCGCCCTGCAGGCGGCGCCGGACAACCAGGAGCTGCAGCGCCAGCGCGACGAACACCGCCGCCAGCTGCAATACGAGGAGCAGCAGGCCAGTCGGCTGATGCTGGTGGATGCGGGCGTAGATGCCGAGGCGCTGCGTCGGCGCTGGCCGGATCGGCGACGGCAGGTGCTGCTGTCCGGGCGGATCGAGCCCTATCGGCACGGCGCGCAGGCGGATTACGGTGCCAGTATCCGCCTGGACGGCGCTCGCTTGAGCCTGCCCCGCGCCAACCGCGAGCTGTTTCGCGGTTGGCCGCGGGGCCATGACGAAACAGGGCCCAAGGTGCAGGTCGAAGTCGCCTTCGGCCGTCGCCATGAGCCCTGGGTGCTCAGCGTTCGTCAGTGATGACGATGCCAGTGCTTCTTGTGCTTCCGCTTGCCGTGGTAGTGGTGGTGATGCACGTCGCGGCGGTAACGACGGTCGTCGCGGTGGTAATGGCGATCATCGTAGCTGGCGTTGCCCATATGGTTGCCCAGCGCGCCGCCGGCGCCGCCGCCCACCGCCGCGCCGACCAGGCCGCCGGTGTTGCCGCCGACCTGCTGGCCGATCACGTTGCCGCCGGCCGCGCCCAGGGCGCCGCCGATGGCGGCTTCGGTGCGGCTGCGTCGATCCGCGCCGACCGCGCTGCCGGCCGCGCCGCCGATACCGGCGCCGATGGCCGCGCCGGTATTGCCGCCGACCTGTTTGCCGACCGCAGCGCCCAGCACTCCACCCAGAGCGCCGCCAATACCGGCTTCGGTATTGCCGGCCAGGGCGGCGCCACTGGTCAGGCTAAGGGAGAGGAACAGCAGTTGCAGTGACTTCATGAACACCTCGATGACAGAGCCGCCTTGCGGCGAGAGTTGCTCCATTGACCTGCGGCGCCCATGCCGGGTTCCCGACCTCCCGTCGGCCACTGGTCTGGTTGTGGAACTGGTTCACGGTTTCGCCAAACGGGCGCAGGGGTGGCGCTCACAGCAGGCTCTCGCGGCCCCACTGCTCCAGCGCCTGGGTCAGCGGCAGCACCTCGCCGGGGCGGCTGAGGGCGTAGCCGGGCAGTTGGCCGATGCGCGCCTGGAACTCCGGGTTCTGCAGCACCCGCAGCAGGGCGGTCATGGCCGGCAGCTCGAGGCTGTCCTCGCGGCACAGCAGGCAATAGTGCTCGCGGGCCATGGGGATGAAATCCAGGCCGAAGCGGCGCGCCGCCGCCTCGACGCCGAAGCCGGCGTCGGCCATGCCGCTGGCGACGTAGGCGGCCACCGCCGCGTGGGTGAACTCCTCGTTGTGAAAACCACTGATCGCCGCGCTGTCCAGGCCGGCGCGCTGCAGCAGGTCCTGCAGCAGCAGGCGGGTGCCCGAACCGGGCTCGCGGTTGACGAAGCGCAGCTCGCCGCGCGCCAGGTCCGCCAGGCCGCGCACGCCGTGCGGGTTGCTGGGGGCGAGCATCAGCCCCTGGGTGCGCACGACGAAGGTGATCACCCGCTGGTCGGGGCGCAGCCAGGGCTGGATGCGGGCCATGCTCAGCGCGCCGAGCGGGCCGGCCGGCACGTGCAGGCCGGCCACCTCGCAGTCGTGGCGATGCAGGGCGATGATCGCCTCGCTGCCGCTGCGAAACTGCACCTCCCACTGCCAGCTGGGGTCGCGCTCCAGCCACTCGCGCAGCGCCGCCACGGCGAAACCGTGGCTGGCATGGATGCGCAGGCCGGGGTTGCTGGCCTGCAGCACCCGGTTCAGCTCCAGCTCCAGCTCGCCGGCCAGGTTGTCCAGCTGCGGCGACAGCCGCGCGCGGATGCGCTGGTCGGCCCACAGCAGTTTCTCCCCCAGCGGCGCCAGGCGCGCGCCCTTGCCGCGTTCCAGCTCGATCAGCGGGCTGCCGAAGAACGCCTGCCACTTGCCCAAGAGGTTCCAGGCATGGCGGTAGGAATAGCCGACGCGGGCGGCGGCCTCGGTGAGCTTGCCGGTGTCGTGTACCGCCTGCAGCAGTTCCAGCCCCTGCGGGTCGAGGCTGCTGCCGTCGCGCTGGTGGAAACGCCAGCGCGGCTGGATATCGATACGGATCATATGTTCAAGGCTTCATATTTGTGTGGCCAATTTCCCATGTTAGTTTGCCGTGCATGGGCGCTTTGCGTCCGAGTATAAGAACTTTACTTCATATATGGCGAGCCCAATGGCTTCGCTTGGGATAAGCCGACCAGCAGCCGTGACTGGCGCGGATTATCTCCCCCGACAGTACCGGCGACCTCCGCCGGCTGGAGCATCGAATATGGCTGTTCTTCCCCAGCGCTTTGCCCCCGAGCAGTGCCAGGCCGTCGCCCGCGAGGTACTGGCCGCCCACCGCGGCCAGCCCGGCGCCCTGCTGCCGATCCTCCACGACATCCAGGACCGCCTCGGCGCGGTGCCGCCCGAGCTGCTGCCGCTGATCGCCGAGGACCTCTGCCTGTCGCGCGCCGAGGTGCACGGGGTGGTCAGCTTCTATCACGATTTTCGCGCCACGCCGCCCGGTCGTCAGGTGCTCAAGCTGTGCCAGGCCGAGGCCTGCCAGTCGATGGGGGTCAAGGCGCTGACCGCCGAGCTCGAGGAGAAACTCGGCCTGCCGCTGGGCGAGACCCGCGCGGACGGCAGCCTGAGCTTCGAGCCGGTGTACTGCCTGGGCAACTGCGCCTGTGCGCCGAACGCCATGCTCAACGGCGAGCTGCACGGCCGTGTCGATGCCGATGAACTGCTGGCGCTGCTGGCCGAACAGGAGGCACGCGCATGAGCGAGTCGATCAAGGTCTTCGTCCCGCGCGACGCCACCGCGCTCAGCCTGGGCGCCGACAAGGTGGCCCAGGCCATAGTCGCCGAGGCTGCGGCGCGCGGTATCGAGGTACAACTGGTGCGCAACGGCTCGCGCGGGCTGTTCTGGCTCGAACCGCTGGTCGAGGTCGCCACGCCGGCCGGCCGCGTCGCCTACGGTCCGGTCAAGGCGCGCGACGTCGCCGGCCTGTTCGATGCCGGTTTCCTCGAAGGCAAGGCGCATGCGCTGGGCCAGGGCCTGACCGAGGAGATCGACTACCTCAAGCGCCAGGAGCGCCTGACCTTCGCCCGCGTCGGCATCACCGACCCGCTGTCGCTGGAGGATTACCTCGCCCACGACGGCTACCGCGGCCTCAAGCGCGCCCTCGGCATGACGCCCGAGGCGATAGTCGCCGAGGTCACCGAGTCCGGCCTGCGCGGCCGTGGCGGCGCGGCCTTCCCCACCGGCATCAAGTGGCGCACCGTGCTCGGCTGCCAGGCCCAGCAGAAGTACATCGTCTGCAACGCCGACGAAGGCGACTCGGGCACCTTTTCCGACCGCATGGTGATGGAAGACGACCCCTACGTGCTGATCGAGGGCATGTGCATCGCCGGCCTGGCCGTTGGGGCGACCAAGGGCTACATCTACCTGCGCTCGGAATACCCGCACGCCGAGGCGGTGCTGCTCGAGGCCATCGCCCGCGCCACGGCCGCCGGCTACCTGGGCGACGACCTGCTCGGCAGCGGCAAGGCCTTCCACCTGGAGCTGCGCCGCGGCGCCGGCGCCTATATCTGCGGCGAGGAAACCGCGCTGCTGGAAAGCATCGAGGGCAAGCGCGGCACCGTGCGGCCGAAGCCGCCGCTGCCGGCCATCGAGGGCCTGTTCGGCCAGCCGACGGTGATCAACAACGTGATCTCGCTGGCTTCGGTGCCGATCATCCTCGACAAGGGCGGCGCCTATTACAGGGACTACGGCATGGGCCGCTCGCTCGGCACCTTGCCGATCCAGCTGACCGGCAACATCGCCCGCGGCGGCCTGATCGAGAAGGCCTTCGGCATCACCCTGCGCGAGCTGCTCTACGAGTACGGCGGCGGTTCGGCCAGCGGCCGGCCGATCCGCGCTGTGCAGGTCGGCGGCCCGCTCGGCGCCTACCTGCCCGAGTCGCAGTTCGACACGCCGCTGGACTACGAGGCCTTCGCCGCCCTCGGCGCGGTGCTCGGCCACGGCGGCATCGTGGTATTCGACGACAGCGTCGACATGGCCGACATGGCCCGTTACGCCATGGAGTTCTGCGCGGTGGAGTCCTGCGGCAAGTGCACGCCCTGCCGCATCGGCTCGACCCGCGGCGAGGAGCTGCTGGCGCAGATCATAGTCGCTCGCTCCGAAGGCCCGCAGCCGGGGCGCATCGAGCTGCTCAAGAGCCTCTGCGACACCATGCTCGGCGCCTCGCTCTGCGCCCTTGGCGGCATGACCCCCTATCCGGTGATGAGCGCCATCAACCACTTTCCCGAGGACTTCGGCATGGCGCAAGACGCCGCCGAAGCCCGCTGATCCGGAGGCGTCCCCATGGCCCTGTATCGTGAACTCGACTATGGCACCCCTGCTCGCAGCGGTGCTCCGGTAACCCTGGAAATCGACGGCAACGCCATCACCGTGCCGGCCGGCACCTCGCTGATGCGCGCGGCCCAGGAGGCCGGCATCGCCGTGCCCAAGCTGTGCGCCAGCGACAGCCTGGAACCCTTCGGCTCGTGCCGCCTGTGCATGGTGGAAATCGAAGGCCGCCGCGGCTTCCCGGCGTCCTGCACCACCCCGGTGGAGGCGGGCATGGTGGTGCGCACGCAGAGCCCGAAACTGGCCGAACTGCGTCGCGGCACCATGGAGCTGTACATCTCCGACCACCCGCTGGACTGCCTGACCTGCTCGGCCAACGGCAACTGCGAGCTGCAGGACATGGCCGGCGTGGTCGGCCTGCGCGAGGTGCGCTACGACCCGGTGAAGACCCACCTGGCCGAGGCCAAGGACGAGTCCAACCCCTATTTCAGCTACGACCCGGCCAAGTGCATCGTCTGCAACCGCTGCGTGCGCGCCTGCGAGGAAGTGCAGGGCACCTTCGCCCTGACCATCGACGGCCGTGGCTTCGATTCGCGCGTGGCTGCCGGCCAGGACGAGGACTTCCTCGACTCCGAGTGCGTGTCCTGCGGCGCCTGCGTCAACGCTTGCCCGACCGCCACGCTGATGGAAAAGTCGGTGATCGAGCTGGGCCAGGCCGAGCGCAGCGTCACCACCACCTGCGCCTACTGCGGCGTCGGCTGCTCGTTCAACGCCGAGGTCAAGGGCAACACCGTGGTGCGCATGGTGCCGAACAAGAATGGCCACGCCAACCACGGCCACGCCTGCGTCAAGGGCCGCTTCGCCTGGGGTTACGCCACCCACCCGGACCGCATCAAGACGCCGATGATCCGCGACAGCATCCATGAGCCCTGGCGCCCGGTGAGCTGGGACGAGGCCATCGGCCATGCCGCCCGGCGCTTCAAGGAGATACAGGCGCAGTACGGCAGCCACGCGGTCGGCGGGCTGACCTCCTCGCGCTGCACCAACGAGGAAACCTACCTGGTGCAGAAACTGGTGCGCGCCGCCTTCGGCAACAACAACGTCGACACCTGCGCGCGGGTCTGCCATTCGCCGACCGGCTACGGCCTCAAGGTGACCCTCGGCGAGTCCGCCGGTACCCAGGACTTCGACTCGGTGCTGGCCGCCGACGTGGTGCTGGTGATCGGCGCCAACCCCACCGACGGCCACCCGGTATTCGGCTCGCAGCTCAAGCGCCGTCTGCGCGAGGGTGCCAAGCTGATCGTCGCCGACCCGCGCGGCATCGACCTGGTGCGCAGCCCGCACATCAAGGCCGAGCATCACCTGCAGCTGCGTCCGGGCAGCAACGTCGCCCTGCTCAATAGCCTGGGCCACGTGATCGCCACCGAGGGCCTGATCAACGAGGCCTTCGTCGCCGAGCGCTGCGAGGCCGAAGCCTTCGCACAGTGGCGCGCCTTCGTCAGCGAACCGCGCAACAGCCCCGAGGCCATGGAAGCCCTGACCGGCGTGCCGGCCGCCTCGGTGCGCGCCGCCGCCCGCCTGTATGCCAGCGGCGGCAACGCGGCGATCTACTACGGCCTGGGCGTCACCGAGCACAGCCAGGGCTCGTCCACCGTGATGGCGATCGCCAACCTGGCCATGGCCACCGGCAATATCGGCCGGCCCGGGGTGGGGGTGAACCCGCTGCGCGGACAGAACAACGTGCAGGGCTCCTGCGACATGGGTTCCTTCCCCCACGAACTGCCGGGCTACCGCCACGTCTCCGACCCGGTGGCGCGGCCGCAGTTCGAGGCGGCCTGGGGCGTCAAGCTGCTCGACGAGCCGGGCCTGCGCATCCCCAACATGTTCGCCGCGGCCCATGCCGGCACCTTCAAGGGCATTTACATCCAGGGCGAGGACCCGGCGCAGTCCGACCCCGACACCCAGCACGTCACCGATGCGCTCAAGGCCATGGAGTGCGTGGTGGTGCAGGACCTGTTCCTCAACGAAACCGCCAAGTACGCCCACGTGTTCCTGCCCGGAGCCTCTTTCCTGGAGAAGAACGGCACCTTCACCAACGCCGAGCGGCGTATCTCGCCGGTGCGCAAGGTGATGCCGGCGCTGGCCGGCAAGGAAGACTGGGAAGTGACAGTGGCGCTGTCCAACGCCCTCGGCTACCCGATGCACTACCGCCATCCGTCCGAGATCATGGACGAGATCGCCGCGCTGACGCCGACCTTCAGCGGCGTCAGCTATGCCAAGCTCGAGCGCCTGGGCAGCATCCAGTGGCCGTGCAACGACGAGGCGCCGCAAGGCACGCCGATCATGCACGAGGACGCCTTCGTGCGTGGTAAGGGGCGCTTCATGGTCACCGAGTACATCCCCACCGACGAGCGCACCTCGCGCAAGCGGCCGCTGGTGCTGACCACTGGGCGCATCCTCTCGCAGTACAACGTCGGCGCGCAGACCCGGCGCACCGCCAACACGGCCTGGCACCCCGAGGACGTGCTGGAACTGCACCCGGTGGACGCCGAGGACCGCGGCATCAAGGACGGCGACTGGGTCGGCATCGACAGCCGCGCCGGCGAGACGGTGCTGCGCGCCAGGGTCACCGAGCGCATGCAGCCGGGGGTGGTGTACACCACCTTCCACCACCCGGAATCCGGCGCCAACGTGATCACCACCGACAACTCCGACTGGGCCACCAACTGCCCGGAGTACAAGGTCACCGCGGTACAGGTGCGCAAGGTCGAGGCGCCATCAGACTGGCAGCAGGAGTTCGATACCTTCACCCGCGAGCAGGTCAACCTGCTGCCGCAGATCAAGGTGGTGCAGCTATGACCGGCGTGCGGGGCACCTGCCCGGCGGCCTGGCTATCGCTGCGCTCGACCTACGCGGCCCGACCCATCCTACCCAGGGGGACTTTTCGATGGGCATGAACGCCACGCAACTGATCAAGATGGCCAACCAGATCGGCGCCTTCTTCGCCTCCCAGCCCGATCCCGCCCAGGCGCGCACGGAGTATGCCCAGCACCTCAAGCGGCAGTGGGACCCGCAGATGCGCACGGCGCTCTACGCTCACCTGGACGCCAGCGGCGGTGAGGGCCTGAGCGAGTTCGTGCTGCAGGTGCTGCGCGATTTGCGCGGGCAGATCGAGCCGCAGGCCGCGCGAGCCCTGTAGGGTGTCGCGGGGCCGCCCAGGCTGTGCGCACCAGACAGCTGCAAGTGTCGGATAACCTAAAGTCTCGGTTCGGCGTAGGGTGGATGACGCTCTTTTCATCCACCATTGCGGCACCACGGTGGATCGGTAAAGCGTGATCCACCCTACGATCCTCGCGAGGAGCCAGCATCCCATGTCACGCCGTACCGCCGACCCGCTCGCCGATGATCGCACCGCCCACCCGGCGCGGGACGGCTACGCCTATGTCGAGCTGGACCAGGCGGCGCGCAGCGGTCATGCGGTGCTGGCCGAGGAATGCGCCCTGGCCATCGCCTACAACGGCATCAGCCATGCGGTGATGATGGTCTCGCCCAGCGCGTTGGAGGATTTCGTGGTCGGCTTCAGCCTGAGCGGCGCGCTGGTCGAGGGCGTCGAGGAAATCTACGACATCCAGATCGGCCGTCAGGGCGAGGCCTTCCACGCCGAGGTGCAGATCGCCAACCGCGCCTTCTGGGCGCTCAAGCAGCAGCGGCGCAGTCTGGCCGGCACCAGCGGCTGCGGCCTGTGCGGGGTGGCGGCGCTGGAGCAGGCGCTGCCGCAACTGACCGAGCTGGCCGACAGCCCCCTGCCGCCGGCCGCGCACCTGCATGAGCTGCGCGCACGCATCGCTGCGGTGCAGCGCCTGGCGCGCCACAGCGGCGCGCTGCACGCCGCGCTGTTCGTCGACGAGCAGGGCGAGATCGTCCTGTGCCGCGAGGATATCGGCCGCCACAACGCCCTGGACAAGCTGATCGGCGCGCTGCGCCGCGAGGGCCGCGACGGCCGCCGCGGTTTCGCCGTGGTCACCAGCCGCTGCAGCCTGGAGCTGATCCACAAGGCGGTGCGCGCCGGCTTCGCCAGCCTGGTCAGCCTCTCCGCGCCCACCGACCTGTGCGTGCGCTGGGCGCGCCAGCACCGCCTCAACCTGATCCACCTGCCGCACCATAGCGCGCCGAGGGTCTACAGCCCGGCGCCACTCTGAGACCAACGGCACGCCCACCCGCCCTGCAGCATCTAGACTTGCGCTTCCGGGCGCTGCCTGCCCGGCCATCCACAAGGCACGAGAGGAATCGCCATGAGTATCTTCGCCTTTGTCAAAGAAGCCGGGGTCAAGCTGTGGGAGTCGCTGGTGGGTCAGGAGGCGCAGGCCGCCGAATCGCTCAAGGAGCACGTGGCCAAGGTCGGCCTGGGCAATCCGAATATCGAGGTCAGCGTCGAGGGCGACAAGGTAACCGCCCGCGGCGAGGTGGCCAGCCAGGAAGAGAAGGAGAAGATCCTCCTGGTCCTGGGCAACGTCGCCGGGGTCGGCGAGGTGGACGACCAGATCGGCGTCGCCACGCCGGCGCTGGCGGCGCGCTTCGTCACGGTGAAGAAGGGCGACACCCTGAGCGCCATCGCCAAGATCGAATACGGCAACGCCAATGCCTATATGAAGATCTTCGAGGCCAACAAACCGATGCTCGGCCACCCGGACAAGATCTATCCGGGGCAGGTATTGCGCATTCCCGAATAAACACGCCTCCCCTGCAGGGGGCGGTCAGCCGGCGCCTACGACAAGCGCATCCCGGCTAGCCCCTGCAACAGCGCCCGATAATCCTCCACCGCGGCGAACTCCTCGGTGTCCTTGGGACCGGCCTGGCTGTCCGGCTGGCGTACGGCGAGCAGCTGGGCGACGCCGAAGCGTCCGGCGCTGCGCAGGATTGGCAGACTGTCGTCGATGAACAGGCTGCGCGCCGGGTCGAACTCGACGTCCTGGCGCAGGGCGAACCAGAACTGCTGGTCCTCCTTGGGAAAGCCGTAGTCGTGGGAGCTGATCAGCCGCTCGAACCAGGGCGCCAGCTCCACGCGTTCGAGCTTCAGCGACAGCGAGTCGCGGTGCGCGTTGGTGATCAGCACCACGCGCTTGCCGGCCTCGCGCAGGGCGCGCAGGAACAGCTCGGCATCCGGACGCAGAGCGATCAGATCGGCCACCTCGCGCTTGAGATCGCGGATCGAGAGGTTCAGCTCGCGGCTCCAGAAATCCGTGCAGTACCAGTTCAGCGTGCCGGCGTGCTGGCGAAACAGTGGCAGTAGCTCGGCCTCGGCCAGCGCCAGGCTGAGGCCGTGGTGCTCGGCGTAGCGCTGCGGCAGGTGCTTGAGCCAGAAGTGGTTGTCGAAGTGCAGATCGAGCAGGGTGCCGTCCATATCCAGCAGGACGGTGTCGATCTGGTGCCAGGGCAGTGGAAGCATGGGGACGTCTTGCGCTCGAAGGTCGTGAATCTGCCGGCCTGCGTCGCGAACGTGCAATCTGCGCCGGGGATAATCGGAAAAGCCGCGGTATGATAACCCGCCAGGTCACGCCAAGGAGTCGTCCCATGCGTCAGAAGCCCACGGTACTCGCCCGTGAAATAGTCGCCAGCAGCCGCCTGTTCCGCGTCGAGGAGCTGCAGCTGCGCTTTTCCAATGGCGTCGAGCGGACCTACGAGCGTCTGGTGGGCAAGGGCGTCGGCTACGGCGCGGTGATGGTGGTGGCGATGCTCGATGCCGAGCATGCGGTGCTGGTCGAGGAATACTGCGGTGGCACCGACGACTACCAGCTGTCGCTGCCCAAGGGCCTGATCGAGCCGGGCGAAGACGTGCTGGTGGCGGCCAACCGCGAACTCAAGGAGGAGGCGGGTTTTGGGGCGCACGAGCTGGAATACATCACCGAGCTGAGCCTGTCGCCGGGCTATATGAGCCAGAAGATCCAGGTGGTGCTGGCGCGCGACCTGTACGAGGAGCGCCTGCCGGGCGACGAGCCGGAGCCGATGCGGGTCGACCGGATCAACCTGCGCGAGCTGTCCAGCCTGGCCCAGCACGCCCAGTTCAGCGAGGGCCGCGCCCTGGCCGCGCTGTACCTGGTGCGCGACCTGCTGAGTCAGCGTGGGGAGTTCGTGCAGTGAGTCATCCCTATATTCCCCAGGTGATCGAACTGGTACGCGCCGCCGGCGCGGCGACCCTGCCGTACTGGCGCAGCGACGTGGCGGTGACGGAGAAGGCCGATGCCTCGCCGGTCACCGCCGCCGACCTGGCTGCCCACCATATCCTGCTCGATGGCCTGCGCGCGCTGGCACCGGCGGTGCCGGTGCTGTCCGAGGAGGCCGCCGACATTCCCCTGGCCGAGCGCGCCGGCTGGACGCGCTGGTGGCTGGTCGACCCGCTCGATGGCACCAAGGAATTTATCGCCGGGTCGGAAGAATTTACCGTCAATGTCGCGCTGATCGAGCACGGCCGCGTTGTGTTCGGCGTGGTCGGCATTCCGGCCAATGGGCGCTGCTATTACGGTGGCGCTGGTCTGGGTGCCTGGCGCAGCGAAGTGCCGGGTGGCGAGCAGCCGATCGGCGTGCGTCTGGCGCCGGCGCAGGGCTTTACCCTGGTGGCCAGCAAGCGCCATTCGAGCCCGGCCCAGGAGCGCCTGCTCGGCGGCCTGGCCGCGCGCTTCGGCGAGCCGGCGCTGGCCAATATCGGCAGTTCGCTGAAATTCTGCCTGCTGGCCGAGGGCAATGCCGACTGCTACCCGCGCCTGGCGCCCACTTCGCAGTGGGACACCGCGGCGGCGCAGGGCGTGCTGGAAGGGGCGGGCGGCGAAGTGCTGGATCTGGCCGGCGCGCCGCTGGCTTACCAGGCGCGCGAATCCTTTCTCAATCCGTCGTTCCTAGCCTTGCCGGCCGCCGCCGAGTGGCGTGGCGAGCTGATCGAGCTGGCGCGCGGGTTGGCATAAAACCAGCGGGAGGGGCTTCAGTGGCGATTGTCGCGGCTGAAGCCCCTCCCACAGCGCCACACGCTCAATCGAGCATATCGCGGTAGCGCTCGTCCTTCTTGAACACCAGCGGCTGGTCGAAGCCGGGCACCTTCACTTCTTCGGTGGTGATGGAGATCGCCTGGTCGTCGATCATGTCGTTGCCGAAGTTGTAGATGATGTTCAATTGGCCCAGCAGCGCCTGGCTATCGTAGGCCGCGGCCGCGGTGCGGGTGGCTTCGCGGCGGGCCAGGTAGGCGTCGAAGGCGGCCTGGCCGTGGCGCTTGCGCAGCATGCGCTCGACCACGTGCGGGGCCAGCACCAGGGCGCTGGCGTTGTTGCCGCCGAAGCCCTTGGAGTTGATAAAGGCCACGTCCATTGCCTGCTCACCCAGCTTCCGATCGACGGTGGACAGGCTCAGGTGCTGCTGGTGCACGTCGCCGGCCACCGCGTCGATGGTCTTCAGGCCGGGCAGGATGCCGTACTTGAAGGCGCCGAGGGCGGCGATCACCTGGTCGCCGCTGGCGGTGGCCAGGGAATGGCCGACGAAGGCCTTGACCGCGGTGATCGGCCACTGCTCGATGCCGAAGGCGCTGGCGACGCGGTCGAGAATCTCCGACTCGGTGACCCGGTTGGCCGGGGTGCTGGAGCCGTGGGCGTGGACGAAGCTGCGACTGCGCACGGCGTCCAGGCCGAGCAGCTGCACGGCGCTGGCCACGGCCTTGGCCACGGTCAGGTAGTTGCCGGGACCGGGGGCGGAGATGGATTTCTTGAAGCCGTCGGCGTTGATGAACACGTCCGGCACCGCGCCGTGGATGTCGGCGCCCAGCTCCAGGGCCAGCTCGTCGTCCATCAGCACCACGAACTGGCAGGCCTCGGCCAGGGTGAAGCCGCAGTTGTCGCCGAACGGGCGGCTGGCGCGGCGGAAGTCGACATCCTGCTTGCCCTCGATCTGACGCAGGCCTTCCTCGGTGGCCAGCGCGCCCATGGCGCCGTAGCCCTCGATGCACTCCTGGTTGATCGGCGCCTCGCTGCTGCCGACGATGACCACGCGCGCCTTGCCCGAGGCGATCTGCTCGATGCCCTTCTGCAGGTTGTAGAGGAAGGTGGCGCAGGCGCCGGTGATGCTGCCGGTGGTGCCGACGCTGCCGAGCACGTAGGCGTTGATGAAGTCGGCCGGCATGGTGTTCAGGCCCAGGGCCAGCTGCTTGGCGGTGACCCGGCCGCCTTTCAGGCGCGACTGCATCATGCCGCCGAAGCCGTTCTCGTCGAGCTGGCTCATGATGCAGCTGGCGAACACGGCGATCTCGTCCGGCGCCACATGCTGGACGATGCGCTGCCAGTCGATGCCCACCGAGCGCAGCGCGTCGGTGACGCCGACCACGGTCATGGCCAGGCCGCGCGGGTGGAAGCGCGAGTTGTACAGCTCGCTCGGTTCGAAGCCGGTGGGCAGCTGGCCGGCGGACTTCACCGCCAGCGGGCGGTAGCTGTCGACCTTGAACTCGCAGCTGTCGTGCAGGGTGACCTGCACCTCGCTGGCATTGAGCTCCTGCACCGACCAGTTGGCCGGCAGCGGTTCGGGCAGCTGCTTGCGCAGGGTGAGGAAGCTGAGGCTGCCGCTATGGCCGGGGGCCAGGCCGATGCTCTTCTGCCAGTGGGCGGCGTCCGGGTCGAGATGCTGCTTCTCGATGCGGCGCACCAGGGTGCCGGCGAGAATCTGCTCGGCGTAGCGGCTCTCGATTTCCCCCAGGCTTAGCGGCTGGCCGTCCTGATCGCGGTACTGGCCGTCGACCACGCGCACCAGCTTCATCATCTGCGCCAGCCCGGCCAGCGTCTCCTGGCGCGCGCGGGCGTCCAGGGTCTCGATCACGGTGCGGCGAAAGCCATGGTGGAAGGAGCTGCGCCCGGCTGCGTTGTACCCCCCAAAACCCACGATCACAGGTAAGCGCGACATAACTCAAAAGCTCCTGAACTGGGCCAGCGCGACGCCGAGCCGGCGCCTTGCGGCGCGGGCGCGGATCCCAAAGCGGTGGCGTATGCAAAGATTCGGCTGCCTATCCTGACGTGGATCATGACCGTCGAGTCACTCATCCGACCAATGTCGTGGCGAGCGAAAAGCATGCCGCGGGCAGGACAGCTCGTCGTGGGCGTCGTTAATCCCAGGGGCGGATCCGGGGGGGGCGCCGCGCGCAGCAAGGGTTTTCCAGGTGGATGCGCACTAACAACAAGCCCGCCGGATGGCGGGCTCGTGCACTGCTGGTCGCATCAGGCCTGGTAGCTGATATGACCATCCACCAGGGTGTAGCGCACCGCGCCGGGCAGGCAATGGTCGATAAAGGGGCAGTTGCCGCCCTTGGAGTACCAGCGTTCGCCGGCCAGGGTGGAGGCCTGCGGATCGAACAGCACCAGGTCGGCTGCGGCGCCGACGGCCAGACGACCGGCCGGCAGGCGCAGCGCGTCGGCCGGGCCGCTGGACAGACGCGCCAGCAGCGTCGGCAGGTCCAGCAGGCCGTCCTGCACCAGGCTCAGGGCCAGCGGCAGCAGCAGCTGCACGCTGCTGATGCCCGGCTCGGTGGCGGCGAAGGGCGCCAGCTTGGCGTCGCGCTCGTGCGGCTGGTGGTGGCTGGCGATGGCGGCGATCACCCCGGCCTTCACCGCCTCGCGCAGGCCGTCGCGGTCGGCCCGCGAGCGCAGCGGCGGCTGCACGTGGTAGAGGCTGGAGAAGTCGATCAGCGCCTCGTCGGTGAGGATCAGCTGGTACAGCGCCACGTCCGCGGTCACCGGCAAACCGCGCGCCTGGGCGGCGGCGATCAGCTCGGCGCCGCGGGCGCTGGTGATCTGGCTGAAGTGTGCGCGCACGCCACTCTGTTCCACCAGCAGCAGGTCACGGGCCAGGGCCACGGTCTCGGCGGTTTCCGGGATGCCGGCCAGGCCGAGGAAGCTGGCGGTCGGGCCTTCATGGGCCAGGCCGCCTTCGGCCAGATCGGCGTCCTGCGAGTGGAAGATCACCTGCAGGTCGAAGGTGGCCGCGTATTCCAGCGCGCGGCGCAAGGTGCGGCTGCTGCGGAAGTTGTCCAGGCCGTTGCCGAAGGCGACGCAGCCGGCATCGCGCAGCGCGACGAGTTCTGCAAGCTGCTCGCCGGCGAGGTTCTTGCTCAGCGCGCCGATGGGGAAGACCTTGGTGTGGCCGGCCTCACGGGCGCGGTCGAGAATCAACTCGGCCACCGCCGGGGTGTCTAGCACCGGGCGGGTGATCGGCGGGCAGCACAGGCTGGTGACGCCGCCGGCCGCGGCGGCCAGGGTTTCGCTGGCGATGCTGCCCTTGCGGCTGTAGCCCGGTTCGCGCAGGGCCACCGACAGGTCGACCAGGCCGGGGGCGGCGATCAGGCCCTGGGCGGCGAGCGTCTGCTCGGCGATGAAGCCGGCCGGCGCCTGGTCGATGGCGACCAGCTTGCCGCCGTCGAGATAGAGATCGGCGACCCGATCCAGGCCGCTGCTGGGATCGATCACGCGGGCGCCGAGGATTGCGGTGCGCATCAGTTGGCCTCCTCGGCATTGAGTTGACGTTGGGCGTTCTGCCCGCTCATGGCCATCGACAGCACGGCCATGCGGATGGCGATGCCGTAGGTGACCTGGTTGAGGATCACCGACTGCGGGCCGTCGGCCACCGCCGACTCGATCTCCACGCCGCGGTTTATCGGCCCCGGGTGCATCACCAGGGCGTCGGGCTTGGCCAGCGCCAGGCGCTGCTCGCTGAGGCCGAACAGGCGGTAGAACTCGCCTTCGCTGGGCAGCAGGCCACCCTGCATGCGCTCGCGCTGCAGGCGCAGCATGATCACCACGTCGACGTCCTTGAGGCCCTCGTTGGCGTCGCTGAACACGCGCACGCCGTAGCTTTGTTCGAGGCCGATGGGCAGCAGGGTCTTCGGCGCGATCACGCGGATGTCCGGGCAGCCCAGGGTCTTCAGTGCCAGCATGTTCGAGCGCGCTACCCGCGAGTGCAGGATGTCGCCGACTATGGCCACCGACAGATTCTCGAAGTCGCCCTTGTGCCGGCGGATGGTGAGCATGTCGAGCATGCCCTGGGTCGGGTGGGCGTGGCGGCCGTCGCCGCCGTTGATGATCGCCAGGTTCGGGCAGACGTGCTCGGCGATGAAGTGCGCGGCGCCGGAGTCGGCATGACGCACGACGAAGATGTCGGCGGCCATGGCCTCGAGGTTGCGCAGGGTGTCGAACAGGGTCTCGCCCTTGCTGGTGGAGCTGGTCGACACGTTGAGGCTGATGACGTCGGCCGACAGCCGTTGGGCCGCCAGTTCGAAGGTGGTGCGGGTGCGCGTGGAGTTCTCGAAGAACACGTTGCACACGGTCTTGCCGCGCAGCAGCGGCACCTTCTTCACCGCGCGCGCACCGACCTCGAGGAAGGAGTCGGCGGTGTCGAGGATTTCGGTCAACAGCTCGCGGGGCAGGCCGTCGAGTGAGAGGAAATGGCGCAGCTGGCCTTGGTCGTTCAGCTGCAGCGGGCGCTTGGCGGCGAGTGGCGTCATCGCGGGAGTCTCAGTTGGCGAGCGTCTGGAGTTCGAGGGTCAGCGGCGTGGGGCCGGACAATTTTACCCGCTCGTTGGCTGCCAGCGACAGGCTGGCGCCGACCACGTCGGGGCGGATCGGCAGCTCGCGGGCGCCCAGGTCGAGCAGGCTGACCAGGGTCACGCTAGCCGGACGGCCGTAGTCGAACAGCTCGTTCAGCGCGGCGCGGATGGTGCGCCCGCTCATCAACACATCGTCGATCAGCACCAGGTGCTGGCCTTCGATCTCGAACGGCAGTTCGGACGGTTGCACCTGCGGGTGCAGGCCGTTCTGGGTGAAGTCGTCGCGGTAGAAGGACACGTCGAGCACGCCCAGCGCGTCGTCGCGCCCCAAGGCGGCGAGCAGGGCCTGGGCGACCCAGACGCCGCCGGTGCGGATGCCGATAAAGCGCGGCTCGGCGATCTGCCGCTGGTTCAGGTGCTGGGTCAGGGCGCTGGCCATGGCCGGCAGCAGCTCGTTGGGGTTCGGTAGCATGGCGAAACTCCTTGGTGCGGGCCGAGTCGCTCAGCCCGGACAGTTTTCCTCGAGCCAGCCCTGCAGCAGCAGGGCGGCGGCAATGGCATCCACCGGGCGCTCGCGGTAGCCGCCGCTCTGGCCTTCGCGCAGGCGCTGGCCCTTGGCCTCGAAGGTGGTCAGGCGTTCGTCGTGGGTGTAGGCGGGCAGGTTGAAGCGGCCATTGAGGCGGCGGGCGAATTTCTCCGCGCGGGCGCTCATCTCGCTGGGCGTGCCGTCCATGTTCAGCGGCAGGCCGACCACCACGGCATCCGGCTGCCATTCCTTGATCAAGGCTTCGACCCGGCTCCAGTCCGGCACGCCGTTCTGCGCCTTGAGCACGCACAGCTCGCGGGCCTGGCCGGTGATCACCTGGCCGACGGCGACGCCGATCTGCTTGGTGCCGTAGTCGAAGCCCAGCAGCAGGCGCAGCGGCTTGCCCTCGGCCATCAGGCGTGCCCGGCTTGCGAGGTGAGCAGGCTGAGGTTGACCCCCAGGCGTGCGGCGGCGGCATTGAGGCGCTGGTCGAAGGGCAGGTCGAAGAGAATGGCGCTGTCGGCCGGGCAGGTCAGCCAGGCGTTGTCGGCCAGCTCCGCTTCCAGTTGCCCGGCCTCCCAGCCGGCGTAGCCGAGGGTGATCAGGTACTTGTCCGGGCCCGTGCCGTCGGCGATGGCGAACAGCACGTCCTGCGAGGTGGACAGGCCCAGCTCGCCCAGCTCCAGGGTGGCCTGGAACTGCGGGCCGGCCGGGTGCAGGACGAAGCCGCGGTCGGTCTGCACCGGGCCGCCGGCGAAGATCGGCAGGCTGTGGCACAGCGCCGCCGGCTCCTCCTCGGGGCGCAGCTGTTCCAGCACGTCGGCCAGGTTGAGGCCGTTGGGCTTGTTGATCACCAGGCCCATGGCGCCCTGTTCGTTGTGTTCGACCAGGTAGGTGACGGTGTGCGCGAAATGCGGATCGGCCATGTGCGGCATGGCGATCAGGAAGTGGTGCTTGAGTGAGGTGGGGGCTGAAATCTTCATGGCGCTAGTTTCGGCCTTAAGCGGGCAGGCTTCAAGCTGTAGGGCGGACCGGATCGCCGGCCGCTCGTAGTGAGGCTAGCTGTCCGCCATCGGCGTTGACTACAAGATCGCCCGGCCTACTGCTCCGCGAGTGCGCCCTACCTGCGACTGCGCTTACCGCGTGTACGCCGATCTGTCAGTTGCTCGACAGCCGGTCGCCGCGCTCGAAGCGCCAGGTGCGGATGATTTCCAGGCGGTCGATATCGGCCAGGTCGCCGGTGAAGGGGGCGTAGGGCGCGGCCAGGCGCACGATGCGCTGGGCCGCCTGGTCGAGCACGGCCTGGCCGGAGGATTCCAGCACCTGCACCTCGTACAGCGAGCCGTCGCGGTTGATCGAGACCAGCAGGCGCAGGCTGCCGTAGATGCGCTGGCGGCGGGCATCGTCGGGGTAGTTGAGGTTGCCGATGCGCTCGACCTTCTTGCGCCACTCGTCCTTGTACCAGGCGCCCTTGTCGCGCATGGTCGAGGCGGCGTTGAGGCGGTGGATCTTCGGCCGTTTGGCATAGGCCTGGACTTCCTGGGCCAGCTCGGCCTCCAGGCTGGCGATTTCCGCCGACAGCTGGGCAGAGTCGAACACTGGCGCCGGGCGCGTTTCCGCAACCGGCTTGGCTTCCTTGCGTTTGACCGGGGTCTTCTGTTGCTGCGGTGCGCGGGTGGCGACGGCGGCCTTGGGCGCTTCCTGGCGGGTAGCCGGCTGCTGCGGGGTGGCCGGCGGGGTGACCTTGCGCACCTCGCTGTCCTGGAACGGCGCCTGTTCGGTGGTCTTCGGCGCGGCGGCGTGTTCCAGGGTGCCGCTGCCCTGCTGGTTGTCCTGGGCGAGAAAATCGGCCTGCTTGGGCTTCTCCTCGCTCTTGAAGGTGGACAGGGTGATTTCCAGGGTCTTGCTGATCTGGCTCGGTGGCTCCAGGCCGAAGCCGACGCCGAGGATCAGCGCCACGTGCAGGGCCGCGGCGAGGAACAGGGTGAACCCCAGGCGATCCGCCGGACGGACGGCGGCGGTGGAAACGGCGGGTGGGGTGGCTGCTGCGTTCATCGCATATCGGGTCTGCTGGCGGATGTCGCGCAGTCTGCGGCGCGACGCTTCAGGCTGCAAGCCTGAAGCGCCAGGCTGCCACCTGCGTCAAGCTTTTGCCGCGCGCTTGGCCGCGATGCAGTCCATCAGACGCTCGCCGATGCGGGTGTCGAAGGCGGCGTCGATCTCGCGGATGCAGGTGGGGCTGGTGACGTTGATCTCGGTCAGGTGCTCGCCGATCACGTCCAGGCCGACGAACAGCAGCCCCTTCTCGCGTAGGGTCGGGCCGACCGCGGCGGCGATCTCGTGGTCGCGCGCGGTCAGTGGGCGCGCCTCGCCGCGGCCGCCGGCGGCCAGGTTGCCGCGGGTCTCGCCGGCGGCCGGGATGCGCGCCAGGCAGTAGGGCACCGCTTCGCCGTCGATCATCAGGATGCGCTTGTCGCCGTCCTTGATCGCCGACAGGTAGCCTTGCGCCATGATCTGCTGCTGGCCATGCCGGGTCAGCGCCTCGAGGATCACCGAGAGGTTGGGGTCGCCTTCGCGGTGGCGGAATATCTGCGAACCGCCCATGCCGTCCAGGGGTTTGAGAATGATGTCACGGTGCTCATCGGCAAACTGGCGCAGAATGTCGGGGCGCCGACTGACCAGGGTCGGCGGCGTGTATTGGGGAAACTGGGTGGCGAACAGCTTTTCATTGCAGTCGCGCAGGCTCTGCGGCCGATTGACCACCAGCACGCCGTCGCGTTCCGCCTGCTCCAGCAGGTGGGTGGAATAGAGGAATTCGTTATCGAAGGGCGGGTCCTTGCGCATCAGGATCACGTCCAGTTCGGCGAGGGCGGCATCCTGTTCGGCGCCCAGGGCGAACCAGCGCTGGGCGTCGTTGAACACTTCCAGGGGGCGCAGGCGGGCACGGGCCTGGCCGCGGGCCTGGTAGAGATCCTGCTGTTCCATATAGAACAGCGACCAGCCGCGCGCCTGAGCGGCCAGCAGCATGGCCAGCGAGCTGTCCTTCTTGAAGGAAATGCTGGCAATCGGATCCATGACGATCCCGAGACGAAGGCTCATGGGGGTAACTCTCCGCGAGAAATGGGGCGGCGGCCGGGTTGGCCGCGCCGAGCACAGGCTGTCAGGGTGGCGTCGGCCGGGGCCTTGGTCAAGGGCGGGAGCCGCCCCGGCGGGCTTATAGCTTGCATGGGGAGAGTGTGCTAAAAAGGCCCGACGATTGGGTCAAGCCCATCGGTGACAGGGCCTCAGGCACACTGATAACGCGAATATAACGACTCACCGAGGCGATGGTAGGGCGAAAATGGAACAGCATTCCGAGGGTTTGAAAGTAATGGTGATCGACGATTCGAAAACGATTCGTCGCACCGCGGAAACTCTGCTGAAAAAGGTGGGTTGCGAGGTCATCACCGCGGTCGATGGCTTCGATGCCCTGGCCAAGATTGCCGACACCCATCCCAGCATCATCTTTGTCGACATCATGATGCCGCGTCTCGATGGGTATCAGACCTGTGCCCTGATCAAGAACAACAGTGCTTTCAAATCCACCCCGGTGATCATGCTGTCCTCCAAGGACGGCCTGTTCGACAAGGCCAAGGGGCGCATCGTCGGCTCCGATCAGTACCTGACCAAGCCCTTCAGCAAGGAAGAGCTGCTCGGGGCGATCAAGGCCCACGTGCCGGACTTCATCCCGGTGGAACAAGCCTCCTGACGCCGCGGCCTGCAGGGCCGTACGCCTCTTCTGTATTGGGAAACACCATGGCTCGAATTCTGATTGTTGATGACTCCCCGACCGAGATGTACAAGCTGACCGCCATGCTGGAAAAGCACGGCCATCAGGTGCTCAAGGCGGAAAACGGCGCCGACGGCGTCGCCCTGGCGCGCCAGGAGAAGCCCGACGCCGTACTGATGGACATCGTCATGCCGGGCCTCAACGGCTTCCAGGCCACCCGTCAGCTGACCAAGGACGCCGAGACCAGCCATATTCCGGTGATCATCGTCACCACCAAGGATCAGGAGACCGACAAGGTCTGGGGCAAGCGCCAGGGCGCCAAGGACTACCTGACCAAGCCGGTCGACGAAGACACCTTGCTGAAAACCCTCAATGCGGTGCTGGCCGGCTGATGCCGCGTCGTCCGCGTATTAAATAAGAAGAAGGCCAAGGCTGGCATGTCGGACGTGCAGACCCCTTTCCAGATTCTCCTCGACATCGACCAGCGTTGCCGCGCCCTGGCGGCCGGCCTGCCGTCGCAGCAGGCGGCGGTGCAGACCTGGAGCGGCATCGGCTTTCGCATGGGCGAACGGCTGTTCGTCGCGCCGATGGGGGAAGTCGGCGAGGTGTTGCACGAGCCGCGTCACACCCTGCTGCCGGGGGTCAAGGGCTGGGTCAAGGGCGTCGCCAACGTGCGCGGTCGTCTGCTGCCGGTGATGGACCTGTGCGGCTTCTTCGGCAACGAACTGTCGCCGCTGCGCAAGCTGCGGCGGGTGCTGGTGGTCGATCACCAGGAAATCTTCGCTGGCCTCACGGTCGACGAGGTGTTCGGCATGCAACATTTTCCCGTGGATGCCTTCTCCGAGCAGTTGCCGCCCCTCGAGGCGAGCATCGCGCCCTTTATCCACGGTGTCTTTCAACGGGAACAGCCCTGGTTGGTGTTCAGCCCTCATGCGCTGGCCAGCGATCCGGGCTTTCTCGATGTCGCTTATTAGAAAAAATCGGTTGGGTCGGTTCTGCCGACCCTTTGGCGTTACATGGGAACCGTAGTGCGGTCGGTCCAGGCGGGGGCCAGATAATGAAAAAACTCAATGCAGGCAATTTGTTGGTTGGGGCACGCAGCAGCACGCTGATCGCGGCGCTGTTCGTCGTGCTGATCGTCTCCATCGTGCTGTTGTTCGCGAACTTCGCCTACATCAACACCCAGTCCAACTACGATACCGAGTACATCAGCCACTCCGGTGAGCTGCGCGTACTGTCCCAGCGTATCGCCAAGAACGCCACGGAAGCGGCGGCGGGTACCGCCGAGGCCTTCGGCCTGCTGCGCGACGCGCGCAACGACTTCCAGCAGCGCTGGGGTTATCTGACCGACGGCGACGCCAACAGCGGCCTGCCGCCGGCACCGGAAGCGGTGCAGGCGCAGATGGCCGCGGTGCAGCAGGACTGGGACAGCCTGCGGCAGAACACCGACGCCATTCTCGCCAGCGAGCAGACCGTACTGTCGCTGCACCAGGTAGCCGCGACCCTGGCGGAAACCATTCCGCAGCTGCAGGTCGAGTACGAGGAAGTGGTCGACATCCTGCTGGAAAGCGGTGCGCCGGCGGCCCAGGTCTCGGTGGCCCAGCGCCAGTCGCTGCTGGCCGAACGTATCCTCGGCTCGGTGAACAAGGTGCTGGCCGGTGACGAAGACTCGGTGCAGGCCGCCGACATGTTCGGTCGCGACGCCAGCCTGTTCGGCCGGGTACTGGCCGCCATGCTCGAAGGCAACGCGGCGATGGAAATCAGCCAGGTGACCGACGAGGAAGCCCTCGAGCGTCTGGCCGAGATTTCCGAGCTGTTCGAATTCGTATCCGGTTCGGTGGACGAGATTCTCGAGACCTCGCCGGAACTGTTCCAGGTGCGCGAATCGGCGAACGCCATCTTCAGCGTGTCGCAGACCCTGCTGGACAAGGCGTCCGAGCTGGCCGGCGGCTTCGAAGACCTGGCCTCGGGTCGTGCCATCAACACTCTGTTTGGCTATGTGCTGGGCGCCTTGGCGCTGGGCTCGATCATCCTCATCGGCCTGGTGATGGTGCGTGAGACCAACCGCCGTCTGGCCGAGACCGCCGAGAAGAACGAGCGTAACCAGGCGGCGATTCTGCGACTGCTCGACGAGATCGCCGACCTCGCCGACGGTGACCTGACCGTGGCCGCGACGGTGACCGAAGACTTCACCGGTGCCATCGCCGACTCCATCAACTACTCCATCGACCAGCTGCGCGACCTGGTGGCCACCATCAACCTGACCGCCGTTCAGGTCGCCGGTGCGGCCCAGGAAACCCAGGCCACGGCGATGCACCTGGCCGAGGCGTCCGAGCACCAGGCCCAGGAAATCGCCGGCGCCTCGGCGGCGATCAACGAAATGGCGGTCTCCATTGACCAGGTATCGGCGAACGCCTCGGAATCCTCCGCGGTAGCGGAACGTTCCGTAGCCATCGCCAACAAGGGCAACGAGGTGGTGCACAACACCATCACCGGCATGGATAACATCCGTGAGCAGATCCAGGACACCTCGAAGCGGATCAAACGCCTCGGTGAATCGTCCCAGGAGATCGGTGACATCGTTAGCCTGATTAACGACATTGCCGACCAGACCAACATCCTCGCCCTGAACGCCGCGATCCAGGCGTCCATGGCCGGTGATGCGGGCCGCGGCTTCGCCGTGGTAGCGGACGAGGTACAACGCCTCGCGGAACGTTCCTCGGCGGCGACCAAGCAGATCGAGGCGCTGGTCAAGACGATTCAGACCGACACCAACGAAGCCGTTATCTCCATGGAGCAGACCACTTCCGAAGTGGTGCGCGGTGCCCGCCTGGCGCAGGACGCCGGGGTGGCCCTGGAGGAGATCGAGAAGGTATCGAAAACCCTCGCGGCGCTGATCCAGAACATCTCCAACGCCGCCCGTCAGCAGGCCTCCTCGGCCGGCCATATTTCCAACACCATGAACGTGATCCAGGAAATCACCTCGCAGACGTCCTCGGGTACCACCGCCACCGCCAAGAGCATCGGTAACCTGGCCAAGATGGCCAGTGAGATGCGCAAGTCGGTGTCCGGCTTCACCCTCCCGGACGCCTGATAAAGGAGGGCGGCGGCTGCTCGCAGTCGCCGCACGACAGCCATGACTCAGGGCGAAGGTATGCAGTCAAGCGGCGTGTGGGCCTTGCGCCCGGTGGCCGATATGTCGCAAGCCGACTTCCACGACTGGCAGGCGCTGCTCGAAGCGCGCACCGGCGTGGTGATCAGCGAGCAGCGGCGCGCCTTCCTGCAGACCAACCTGAGTGCGCGCATGCGCGAACTGGGCGTCACGGACTACGCCAGCTATTACCGCCAGGTCACCGACGGGCCGCGTGGCGCGGTGGAGTGGTCGACCCTGCTGGATCGTCTGACCGTGCAGGAAACCCGCTTCTTCCGCCACCCGCCGTCCTTCGAGGTGCTGGCGCAGTACCTGCAGGAGCGACTGGCCGCCGGCCTGACGCGGCCCTGGGAGCTGTGGAGCGTGGGCTGTTCCAGCGGCGAGGAGCCCTATTCGCTGGCGATTTTGGCGGCCGAAGCGCTGCAGGGCAGCGAGTCGCCCGAGCATTTCGCCGTGACCGGCACGGATATCAGCCAGGGCGCGCTGAGCAAGGCCCGCGAGGGCAGCTACTCGGCGCGGCGTCTGGAACAGGTGAACGGCGACCTGCGCGAGCGTTACTTCCTCGCCCAGGCCGACGGACGTTTCAAGGTGGTGCCGAGTCTGGCGGCGCGCGTGTGCTGCGCCAAGCTCAATGTGCTGGAACTGGCCAAGGCGCCGATGTCCGGCATGGACGTGATTTTCTGTCAGAACTTGCTGATCTATTTCCGCCGCTGGCGTCGCCGCGACATCCTCAACCGCCTGGCCGAGAGCCTGGCGCCCGGGGGGCTGCTGGTGGTGGGCGTGGGTGAAGTAGCCGGTTGGCAGCATCCGGCGCTGGTGCCGGTGGCCGACGAGCGAGTCCTGGCGTTTACCCGCAAGGGATAAGGCCAAGTTTATGAGTGGAGTGGCTATGGGTGATCGGCATGACTATGTCGCCCTGGAGTGGGTCAAAGGCGAGATCGCGGAAACCCTGAAGCAGGCGCGGCAGGCCCTGGAGGCGTTCGTCGAGAACCCGCAGGACCCCACGCGCATGCGTTTCTGCCTGACCTATGTGCACCAGGTCCACGGCACCTTGCAGATGGTCGAGTTCTACGGCGCCGCGCTGCTCGCCGAGGAAATGGAGCAGCTGGCCAAGGCGTTGATGGAAGGCCGCGTGGCCAACCAGGGCGAAGCCCTGGAAGTGCTGATGCAGGCCATCCTGCAGCTGCCGGTGTACCTCGACCGTATCCAGACCGCCCGCCGCGACCTGCCGATGGTGGTGTTGCCGCTGCTCAACGACCTGCGCGCCGCGCGCGGCGAGAAGCTGCTGTCGGAAACCAGCCTGTTCGCCCCGGACATGTCGGTGCGCCAGCCGGCGCTGCCATCCGACAGCCTGGCGCGGCTGCGCACCGCCGAGCTGCCGGTGCTGCTGCGCAAGCTGCGGCAGATGCTGCAGATGGCCCTGGTCGGGGTGATCCGCGGCCAGGACCTGGCCACCAACCTCGGCTATATGGCGCGCGTGTTCGCCCGCCTGGAAACCCTGTGTAAGGACGCCCCGCTGGGCGGCCTGTGGCAGATCGCCTCCGGCATGGTCGAGGGCCTGGCCAACGGCAGCGTGGTCAACGGCACCTCGGTGCGCACCCTGCTGCGCCAGGTCGACAAGGAGCTCAAGCGCCTGGTCGAGCAGGGCGCCGACGGCATCAACCAGGCCGCGCCGGACGAGCTGACCAAGAACCTGCTGTTCTACGTGGCCAAGGCGCCGGCGCAGTCGCCGCGCATCCGCGCGCTCAAGGAACAGTACCGCCTCGACGACGCCCTGCCCGACAACGAGGTGGTGGACGAGGAGCGCGCCCGCCTGGCCGGCCCCGACCGCGACGCCATGCGCTCGGTGGTCGCCGCCCTGTGCGAGGAGCTGGTGCGGGTCAAGGACAGCCTCGACCTGTTCGTGCGCAGCGACCGCAGCCAGGCCGGCGAGCTGGACGGCCTGCTGGCGCCGCTCAAGCAGATCGCCGATACCCTGGCGGTGCTCGGCTTCGGCCAGCCGCGCAAGGTCATCCTCGATCAGATCGACGTGATCCACGGCCTCTCCCTCGGCCAGCGCGAGCCCAGCGACGCGGTGCTGATGGACGTCGCCGGCGCCCTGCTGTACGTCGAGGCGACCCTGGCCGGCATGGTTGGCCCGAGCGACGACGGGCAGAGCGAACAGAGCCACCTGCCGACCACCGACGTGGCGCAGATCCACCAGCTGGTGATCAAGGAAGCGCGCAACGGCCTGGAACAGGCCAAGGACGCGATCATCGAGTTCATCGCCTCGCAGTGGAACCACGAGCACCTGGCGCGCGTGCCCGAGCTGCTCACCCAGGTCCGTGGCGGCCTGGCGATGATCCCGCTGCAGCGCGCCGCCGACCTGCTCAACGCCTGCAACCGCTATATCCAGGAACAGCTGCTGGCGCGCAAGGCCGTGCCCAACTGGCAGAGCCTGGACACCCTGGCCGACGCCATCACCAGCGTCGAGTACTACCTCGAGCGCCTGTCCGAGGACCACGGCAGCCAGGGCGATCTGATTCTCGACGTGGCCGAGGAGAGCCTGGAAGCGCTGGGCTATCCGCTCAAGGAAAAGCCGTCGATCCTCGATCGCGTCGAGCCGCAGGAGGAGTCGCTGGCGCCGCTGGCCGACCCGCTGCAGGAAATCGAGCTGCTCGGCGCCGAGGACAGCCAGCTGGAGCAACCCCTGGCCGACGGCGAGCCGGTCGCCGCCGCGCAGGAGTCGTCCTTCGCGCCGGGGTTCGACCTGGCCGAGCCGGCCGACGCCGACCAGCAGCCCTTCGAGGTCGCGGCCGAGCCGCAACTGGAGGAGCTGCAGCCGCTCAACGATTTCGCCTTTGAGCTGGACGACGGCCCGCAGGGCCTCGCCGCCGAGCCCGAGCCTGAGCTGGAACTGGAAGAGCTGAGCCTGGAACAGCTGTCCGCCCCGCAGCAGTGGGACGAGCTGGACCTGGCCGAGCTGGAACTGCCCGAGGTCGAGCTGCCCAGCGCCCCCGAGCCGGCGCCGCTGATCGAGGTGGAGGACCTTGCCAAGCCGCTGTCGATGGCCGACGTGATGGCCGCGCCGGTGCAGGCGATCAACCCGCCGGCCGCCGAGGTGCCGCCGAGCCTGTTGCCGCCGCCTGCTGATGAAGAGCCGGTGGATGAAGAGCTGCTGGAAGTCTTTATCGAAGAAGTCGGCGAGGTGCTGGAAACCATCGCCGAATACCTGCCGCAGTGGCAGGCCGATACCGAGAACAAGGACGCCCTGATCGAAGTGCGGCGTGCCTTCCACACCCTCAAGGGCAGCGGGCGCATGGTTCGCGCGCTGATCATCGGCGAGCTGGGCTGGTCCATCGAGAACCTGCTCAACCGCGTGCTGGATCGCAGCATTGCGCCGAGCGAGCCGGTGCAGCAGGTGGTGCTCGACGTGGTGGCGCTGATGCCGGCGCTGGTCGAGGAATTCGCCGCCAAGGCGCAGCGCCAGCGCGACGACGTCGACCGGCTGGCTGCCACCGCGCATGCCCTGGCCAAGGGCCAAGCCCTCCCAAAATCTGACGCCCCGGCCGCCGAGCAGGTAGCCGAGCCCGCGGGCGCTGTCGAGGCTACCGCCGCCGTGGAGGAGAGCGAGCCCCTCGATGGCGAGCCCCTCGACCCGCAGTTGCTGGAAATCTTCCGCAACGAGGCGGAGACCCATCTGGACACCCTGGTCGGCTTTCTCGCCGACTGCGCGCAGGAACTGCCGCAGCCGGTGACCGACGACCTGCAGCGCGCGCTGCACACCCTCAAGGGCAGCGCCTATATGGCCGGCATCCTGCCGGTGGCGGAGATCGCCGCGCCGCTGGAGAAGCTGGTCAAGGAATTCAAGACCAACCTGATTCGCGTCGACATGGCCGAGGCCGAGCTGCTCAGCCGCGCCGAGAAGCTGTTCCGCGCCGCCCTGGAGCAGCTGGAAAGCCAGCCGCTGGCGCCGATTGCCGGTGCCGAGGACTTCCTCGCCCGGGTCCACAAGCTGCACCAGGAGCGCCTCGACGCCGCCGAAGGCGAACGCCTCGGGCAGAGCGGCGAGAGCCGCGACCCGCAACTGATCGGCATCTTCCTCGCCGAGGGCATG
This sequence comes from Pseudomonas sp. NPDC077649, assembly GCF_044542855.1. Taxonomy (NCBI): domain Bacteria; kingdom Pseudomonadati; phylum Pseudomonadota; class Gammaproteobacteria; order Pseudomonadales; family Pseudomonadaceae; genus Pseudomonas; species Pseudomonas sp. NPDC077649. Next base: position 103,414 of record NZ_JBITVF010000001.1, read on the forward strand.
GACATCCTGCTGGACGCCGAGGACCTGCTGCGCAAGTGGCGCGAGCACCCGTCCGAGCGCCAGGAGCTGTCCGCCCTGCTGGAAGAGCTGACCACCCTCGGCCGCGGCGCCGAGATGGCCGAGCTGCCGCAGATCGACGAGCTGTGCGAGGCCCTGCTGGACCTCTATGGCGCGGTCGAGGAGGGCAGCCTGGCGGTCAGCGAGCGCTTCTTCGACGAGGCGGAAAAGGCCCACGAGGCGCTGATCGGCATGATGGATCAGGTTGCCGCGGCGCTGCAGGTCAGCGCCCAGCCCGAGCGTGTGCAGGCGCTGCGCGACCTGCTCGGCGAAGCCATCGACCCGGCCACCCTGGCCCTGCTCGCCCCCGGCGCCGAGGGTTTCGAAGTCATCGAGCTGGACCAGGCCACGGCCGAACTGCTGCAGGCTGAGGAACAGCCCGAGCCGGAGCCGGAGCCGGAGCCGCAGGCGTCGGGCGCGGAGTTCGCCGTCTTCGAGCTGCCCGAGGACAGCATTGCCGAGCCCGAGCCCGAGCCCGAGCCCGAGCCCGAGCCCGAGCCCGAAGCCGAAGCCAGCTTCAGCCCGGCCGATGCCGACCTCGACGAGGAGATGGTGGAAATCTTCCTCGAAGAGGCGGTGGATATCCTCGAAAGCGCCGGCCAGGCGCTGGAGCGCTGGCTCGGCGAACCGGACAACAGCCTGCCGCTGTCGTCCCTGCAGCGCGACCTGCACACCCTCAAGGGCGGCGCGCGGATGGCCGCGATCCGCCCGATCGGCGACCTCGGCCACGAGCTGGAATCGCTCTACGAAGGCCTGGTCGACCGCCGCTACAACTACGGCGAGGCCCTGGGCGGCCTGCTGCAGCAGAGCCACGACCGCCTGGCGCTGATGCTCGATCAGTTGCAGGCGCGCCAGCCGCTGGCGGCCGGCGAAGACCTGATCCAGGCCATCCGCCAGTTCCGCCAGGGCGGCGCGCAGAGCCTGTCGGCCGCGGCGACCCTGGCCGATCCGTCCCTGGACGAGGACGCGCTGGAGGCCGCCGAACCGCTCGAACTGGATCTGGATGCCGGCGAGCTGCCGCCGCTGGCCCTGGTCGAGGACGAAGACCTGCTGGTGCTCGACGATCCCGCCGAGGCGCCGTTCGATCAGGCGCCGCCGGCAGTCGATGAGTCCGCGGCGGAGCTGCCGACGCCGGCCGAGCGCGAGCCGCAGGCCGCGGCGCCGACCAGCTGGCACGAGGAGCGCGATCCGGAGCTGGTGGAGATCTTCCTCGAGGAAGGCTTCGACATCATCGACAGCGCCGGCGCCGCCCTGCAGCGCTGGATGGCCGACGTCGACAACAGCCTGGAGCTGGAAGCCCTGCAGCGCGACCTGCACACCCTCAAGGGCGGTGCGCGGATGGCCGAAATCCGCGAGATCGGCGACCTGGCCCACGAACTGGAATTCCTCTACGAAGGCTTGGGCGGCGGTCGCTTGCGCGCCAGCACCGAGCTGTTCGGCCTGCTGCAGGCCTGCCACGACCGCCTGGCCGAGATGCTCGAGGCGGTGCGCGGCCAGCGTGCGGTGCCGCCGGGCGACGCCCTGATCGAGACCATCAAGCGCTTTCGCGCCAACCCCGACGAGCAACTGAGCATGCCGTCTGCGGTCCAGCTCAAGGCCTTCGTCGAGAGCGACGACGGCGAGGAGGCCGACAGCGACATCCTCGACATCTTCCTCGAGGAGGGCGACGACCTACTCGAGGCGATGGAGGCGGCCATCGGCCGCTGGGAAGAGCAGCGCGACGACGGCGCCGCCATCGACGAGATGCTACGCATTCTGCACACCCTCAAGGGCGGTGCGCGGCTGGCCGGGCAGAAGCGCCTGGGCGACATGAGCCACGACCTCGAGCAGCACCTCAGCGAGGCGCTGCAGCAGGGCGCCCCCTGGCCCGAGAGCCTGCTGCTCGATGTGCAGTCCGGTTTCGAAGGGCTGCAAAAGGAGCTCGATCTGTTGCGCCAGCGCCTCAGCGCCAGCCTGGCCGAGCCGCAGCTGGTCGCCCAGCCCGAGCCGACAGCGCCGAGCCAGGCCGCGCCGCAACCGGCCGCCCAACTGGCGGCCCAACTGGCGGCCCAACTGGTCGTTCCGCTAGTCGCCGCCAGCGAGCTGCCGAGCCAGGTGCAGGCGCCCAAGGTGCTGCCGTTCGTGCGCCGCGCCGCCGAGGCGGCGGCCGAGGCCGCGTCCCGTCGCGCCCCGCAGGAACTGGTCAAGGTGCCGGCCGAGCTGCTCGAAGGCCTGGTCAACCTGGCCGGCGAGACCTCGATCTTCCGCGGTCGGGTCGAACAGCAGGTGAGCGACGTCGGCTTTACCCTGAGCGAGATGGAAGCCACCATCGACCGGGTGCGCGACCAGCTGCGCCGCCTCGACACCGAGACCCAGGCGCAGATCCTCAGCCGCTACCAGGCCGAGGCCGAGCGCGCCGGTTACGAGGACTTCGATCCGCTGGAGATGGACCGCCACTCGCAGCTGCAGCAGCTGTCGCGGGCGCTGTTCGAGTCGGCCTCCGACCTGCTCGACCTGAAGGAGACCCTGGCGGCGAAGAACCGCGACGCGGAAACCCTGCTGCTGCAGCAGGCGCGGGTCAACACCGAGCTGCAGGAAGGCCTGATGCGCACCCGCATGGTGCCCTTCGACCGCCTGGTGCCGCGGCTGCGCCGTATCGTGCGGCAGGTGGCCGGCGAGCTGGGCAAGCAGGTCGAGTTCGTCGTCGGCAACGCCGAAGGGGAAATGGACCGCACCGTGCTCGAACGCATCGTCGCGCCGCTGGAGCACATGCTGCGCAACGCCGTCGACCATGGCATCGAGCCCACTGCCGTGCGCCGCGACGTCGGCAAGCCGGAAACCGGTACCATCCGCCTCAACCTCGGCCGCGAGGGCGGCGACATCGTCCTCACCCTCGACGACGACGGCGGCGGCATCCGCCTCGACGCGGTGCGGCGCAAGGCCATCGAACGCGGCATGATGGATGCCGACAGCGACCTGACCGACCACGAGATCCTCCAGTTCATCCTTGAGGCCGGTTTCTCCACCGCCGAGAAGGTCACCCAGATTTCCGGCCGCGGTGTCGGCATGGACGTGGTGCACTCGGAGGTTAAGCAGCTCGGCGGCTCGATGAGCATCGACTCGGTCGTCGGCCAGGGCACCCGCTTCACCATCCGTCTGCCGTTCACCGTGTCGGTCAACCGCGCGCTGATGGTGTATTCCGGCGAGGACCTGTACGCCATCCCGCTGAACACCATCGAAGGCATCGTGCGGGTTTCGCCCTACGAGCTGGAGGCGCTCTACGAGCAGGGCGGCTCCGCCGCAGGCGCGCCCACTGCGCCACGCTTCGAGTACGCCGGGCAGGCCTACGAACTGAAGTACCTGGGCGACCTGCTGAATAACGGCCAGCAGCCCAAGCTGGTCGGCCAGAGCCTGCCGCTGCCGGTGATCCTGGTGCGTTCCAGCGAGCACGCCGTGGCGGTGCAGGTGGACAGCCTGGCCGGCTCGCGCGAGATCGTGGTGAAGAGCCTCGGCCCGCAGTTCGCCGGGGTGCATGGCATCTCCGGGGCGACCATCCTCGGCGACGGCCGGGTGGTGGTGATTCTCGACCTGCTGGCGACCATCCGCGTGCTGCATGCGCACCTGCAGAGTCAGCTGACTCCGCGCCTGGCCTCGCGCCAGGTGGCGATCAGCGAGGAAGTGGAAGTCGACCGGCCGCCGCTGGTGATGGTGGTGGACGATTCGGTCACCGTGCGCAAGGTCACCAGCCGCCTGCTCGAACGCAACGGCATGAACGTGGTCACCGCCAAGGACGGGGTCGACGCCATCGCCCAGCTGCAGGAGCACAAGCCCGACATCATGCTGCTGGACATCGAGATGCCGCGCATGGACGGCTTCGAGGTGGCCACCCTGGTGCGCCACGACGAGCGCCTGAAGGACCTGCCGATCATCATGATCACCTCGCGTACCGGCGAGAAGCACCGCGAGCGGGCCATGGCCATCGGCGTCAACCAGTACCTCGGCAAGCCCTATCAGGAGTCCTTGCTGCTCGACACCATCGCTCAGTTGGTGGATAGCCACCGGATCAAACGGACATGACAGACAAATCCGCGGCACGTATTGCAGTGATCGCCGACACCTCGTTGCAGCGCCATGTGTTGCAGCAGGCATTGGCCGGTGGCGGTTATCAGGTGGTGCTCAACAGCGACCCGGCGCGGCTCGACGAGGAGCAGCTGGCCGCCTGCGAGACCGACCTGTGGCTGGTGGACCTGGCCCAGTCGGACGACTCGCCGCTGGTCGACAGCCTGCTGGAGCGCGCCAGCGCGCCGGTGCTGTTCGGCGAGGGGCACGCCCCCGAGCGCCATTCGGAGAATTACCCGCGCTGGGAGCGCAGCCTGTTCGGCAAGCTCAAGCGCCTGGTAGGCGATCCGACCCAGGCGGTCGGCCCGAGCCTGCAGGCGCTGCTCGACGAGGCGCAGCGCCCGGCGCGTCTGGAGTTGCCGCAGGCGCTGGCCGACACGCCGCTGAAAGCCGGCGAACCGGCGCGTCAGGTCTGGCTGCTGGCCGCCTCGTTGGGTGGCCCGGCGGCGGTCAAGGCGTTCCTCGATGCGTTGCCCGGCGGCCTGCCGATCGGCTTCGTCTATGCCCAGCATATCGACGCCAGTTTCGAAGCGGCGCTGCCGCAGGCGGTCGGTCGGCACAGCCAGTGGCACGTCAACCCGGCGCGCCAGGGCGACCCGGTGCGCTGCGGCGAGGTGGTGGTGGCGCCGATCCAGCACGAGCTGGGTTTCGCCGAGGACGGCGCGATGCAGATCGCCGAACGCGGCTGGCCCGAGCCCTACAGCCCGTCCATCGACCAGATGATGCTCAACCTGGCGCAGCAGTTCGGCGCCCAGTGCGGGGTGATCGCCTTCAGCGGCATGGGCAGCGACGGCAGCGCCGCGGCGGCCTACGTCAAGCGCCAGGGCGGCCTGATCTGGACCCAGCGCGGCGACAGCTGCGCCAGCCCGAGCATGCCCGACAGCCTGCGCGAGGGCGGCTACAGCAGCTTCAGCGCCGATCCGCGCGAGCTGGCCGTGGCGCTGGTCAACCACCTCGCCGAACACTGCAGTTGAGGACGTTTCAATGAGCCAAGCCGTCGCCGCCCAGAACAGCGCCGCCAACCTGACCGGTCTGTTGGTGCCCCTGGCCGACCGCACCCTGCTGCTGCCCAACGTGGCGGTGGCCGAGTTGATCCCCTACCGCGCGCCGCAGGTCAGCGAAGGCATGCCGGCCTGGTTCCTCGGCCAGATCGCCTGGCGCGACCTGCGCCTGCCGCTGCTGTCCTTCGAGGCCGCCAGCGGCGGCCAGGCGCAGGTCGCCAGCGGTGCGCGGGTGGCGGTGATCAACGCCCTGGGCGGCCGGCCCAAGGTCAAGTTCATCGCCCTGCTGGTGCAGGGCATTCCGCGCTCGCTGAAGGTCGCCAGCGACCTGGCGGCCGCCGACGTCGCGTTGGCGCCGCTGGAGCTGGGCGCGGCGCGAGTCGGCGAGGACGTGGTGCGCATCCCCGATCTGGTCGGCCTGGAGCAACTGCTGGAAGACGCCGGGCTGCTGTAGGTTGGGTTGAGGAGCGTGCGACGAAGCCCAACGGCGGATTGTGGGACGCCAGGGATTGCCGAGCGCAGCCTTTCGGGCGTCCTGTTGGGCTTCGCTGCGCTCAGCGCCAACCTACCTGGCAACGGTTGCAACCTGTGGTGGGTTAGGGGGCAGCCTGTAGGTTGGGTTAAGGAGCGGGCGACGAAGCCCAACGGCGGATTTTGGTACGCCAGGGATTGCCAAGCGCAGTCCTTCGGGCTTCCTGTTGGGCTTCGCTGCGCTCAGCGCCAACCTACCTGGCAACGGCCGCAACCTGTGGTGGGTCAGGGTGCAGCCTGTAGGTTGGGTTGAGGAGCGTGCGACGAAGCCCAACGGTGGATTGTGGGACGCCAGGGATTGTCGAGCGCAGTCCTTTGGGCTTCCTGTTGGGCTTCGCTGCGCTCAGCGCCAACCTACCTGGCAACGGCCGCAACCCTAGCCGCGGCCACGCCTGTAGCAGTGCGGGCGTGCCGGCATGCCCGCACTGCATCCGCCCTACAGGTCCCCCCACAGCTGCTGCGCCACGGCCAGCGCCACCACGGGCGCGGTCTCGGTGCGCAGCACCCGTGGGCCGAGGCGCGCGGCGTGGAAGTCGGCCGCCTTGGCCTGGGCCACCTCCGCCTCGCCGAGGCCGCCTTCCGGACCGATCAGAAACGCCAGCGAGCGCGGCGGCGCATGGCCGGCCCAGGGCTCGGCCACCGGGTGCAGCACCAGCTTGAGTTCGGCTTCGACCGCGCCGAGCCAGACGCCCAGCTCCTGCGGCGCATGAATCACCGGCAGCACCGAGCGGCCGCACTGCTCGCAGGCGCTGATAGCCACCTGGCGCCAGTGGGCCAGGCGCTTGTCGGCGCGTTCGTCCTTCAGGCGCACCTCGCAGCGCGCCGAGACGATCGGGGTGATCTCCGCCGCGCCCAGTTCGGTGGCCTTCTGGATCGCCCAGTCCATGCGCTCGCCGCGCGACAGGCCCTGGCCCAGGTGGATGCGCAGCGGCGATTCGGCCAGGCCATCGAAGGCTTCGCGCAGCTCCACGCGCACCGCCTTCTTGCCCACCTCGATCAGTTCGCCCTGGTACTCGCGGCCGCTGCCGTCGAACAGTTGCACCGCGTCGCCCGCGGCATGCCGCAGCACGCGGGCGATATAGTGGGCCTGGGCCTCGGGCAGCTCGTGCTGGCCGAGGGACAGGGGAGCGTCGATAAAGAAACGGGATAGGCGCATAGGGGCAGCTGCCGGCGGTCAGTTCGAAGCGGCAAGTTTAAAGCACCGCGTCCCCGCCCCGCAGCCCTTGCTTGCGGGCTGGGATCAGGCGCTGGTGCGCACGGCGCTCCCTACGGACGGAGCTGTCAGCGCTACCGCCTCAGCCTGGATCGCGATGCCCGGGATAGCGGTTGTCCACCGCCACGCTGACGGTTTCGCGGGTGGCGATATCGATGCCCTCGCTGGCCACCTCGGCGAGAAAGTCGATCTGCTCCGGGCTGATCACGTAGGGCGGCAGGAAGTACACCACGCTGCCCAGCGGGCGCAGCAGGGCGCCGCGACTCAGGGCGTGCTGGTACACCGCCAGGCCGCGGCGCTGCTGCCAGGGGTAGGCGGTCTTGCTCGCCTTGTCGGCGACCATCTCGATGGCCAGGGCCATGCCGGTCTGGCGCACCTCGGCCACATGCGGATGATCCTTCAGGTGTTCGGTGGCGCTGGCCATCCGCGCGGCCAGGGCCTTGTTCTTCGCGATGACATCGTCATCGCGGAAGATATCCAGGGTCGCCAGGGCCGCGGCACAGGCCAGCGGGTTGCCGGTGTAGGTGTGCGAGTGGAGGAAGGCGCGCAGGGTGGCGTAGTCATCGTAGAAGGCGCCGTAGACCTGGTCGGTGGTGAGTACCGCGGCCATCGGCAGGTAGCCGCCGGTCAGCGCCTTGGACAGCACCAGGAAGTCCGGGGTGATGCCGGCCTGCTCGCAGGCGAACAGGGTCCCGGTGCGGCCGAAGCCGACGGCGATCTCGTCGTGGATCAGGTGCACGCCGTAACGGTCGCAGGCTTCGCGCAGCAGCTTGAGGTACACCGGGTGGTACATGCGCATGCCGCCGGCGCCCTGGATCAGCGGCTCGACTATCACCGCGGCGACCTCGTGGGCGTGCTGCTCCAGGGTCTGCTCCATGGCGGCGAACATAGTCCGCGAGTGCTCTTCCCAGCCCATGCCCTCGGGGCGCAGGTAGCAATCCGGGCTCGGTACCTTGAGGGTGTCGAGCAGCAGCGCCTTGTAGGTGTCGGTGAACAGCGCCACGTCGCCCACCGACATGGCCGCCACGGTCTCGCCGTGGTAGCTGTTGGTCAGGGTGACGAAGCGCTTCTTCTCAGGCTTGCCGCTGTTGATCCAGTAGTGGTGGCTCATCTTCAGCGCCACCTCGATGCCGGAGGAGCCATTGTCGGCGTAGAACACCTTGGAGAGCCCTTGCGGGGTGATCTGCACCAGGCGCTCGGACAGCTCGACCACCGGTGCGTGGGTGAAACCGGCCAGCATCACATGCTCCAGGCTGTCCAGCTGCTCGCGGATGCGCGCGTTGATCCGCGGGTTGCCGTGGCCGAACACGTTGACCCACCAGGAGCTGACCGCGTCCAGGTAGCGTTTGCCGTCGAAGTCCTCCAGCCAGACGCCGGAGCCAGAGCGGATCGGAATCAGCGGCAGGCGCTCGTGGTCCTTCATCTGGGTGCAGGGGTGCCACAGCACGTTAAGGTCGCGCTGCATCCACTGGTCGTTCAAGCTCATGGCGCATCTCCCAATCTTCAGCGGCACAGCCTACCAGAAGGCGCTGCCGTCGATCCGCCCCCAGCTGCCGTCTGGCGCCTGCCGACGAACTTCGCGGTGGCGGCGTTGGACTAAGCTGGCTGGTCGGAAATCCATCGTGCAAATATCGTATTTCTCGATATTTCATAGCGAAATTTTCCGCTTTAAATCGATAGATTTGTCGCTAGTCTTGCTCAACCTCTCGTCTCCGGAAGCCTTCCCATGCAGTGGCGCAACACTTCCTCCCGTTACGGCCTGGTCAGCGTGCTGCTGCACTGGCTGGTGGCCCTGGCCGTCTTCGGCCTGTTCGGCCTGGGCCTGTGGATGATGGAGCTGGGTTACTACGACCCCTGGCGCCAGCGCGCCCCCGAGCTGCACAAGAGCATCGGCATCGCGCTGTTCGCGCTGATGCTGCTGCGCATGCTGTGGCGTTGGCTGAGCCCGCCGCCGGCGGCCCTGGCCAGCCACGACCGGGCCACCCGCCTGGCCTCCAAGCTGGGTCACCGCCTGCTCTACCTCGGCTTGTTCGTGCTGATGCTTTCCGGTTACCTGATTTCCACCGCCGACGGCCGCGCCATCGAGGTGTTCGGCCTGTTCGCGGTGCCGGCTACTGTTACCGGCCTGCCGCAGCAGGAGGACGTCGCCGGCCTGGTGCACGAGTACCTGGCCTGGGGCCTGGTGCTGTTCGCCGGAGTGCATGCCCTGGCCGCGCTGAAACACCATTTCATCGACCGCGACAGCACCTTGCTGCGCATGTTCGGCCGTTGATTCGTCGTTCCTTCCGGCGCGGGCCGTGAGCCGCGCCCTTCGCTCAACCTCAGCAGGAGATTCACCCATGTTGAAGAAAACCCTCGTCGCCCTGGCACTGGGCAGCGCCCTGATCGGTGGCCAGGCCCTGGCCGCCGACTACGCCATCGACAAGAAAGGCCAGCACGCCTTCGTCAACTTCAAGATCAGCCACCTGGGCTACAGCTGGCTCTACGGCACCTTCAAGGACTTCGACGGCAAGTTCAGCTTCGACGCCGCCAATCCTGAGGCGAGCACCGTCAGCGTCACCCTCAACACCGCCAGCGTCGACACCAACCATGCCGAGCGCGACAAGCATATCCGCAGCGACGACTTCCTCAGCGTCGGCAAGCACCCGACCGCGACCTTCGAGTCCACCTCGGTGAAGTCCACCGGCGAAGGCAGCGCCGACATCAGCGGCAACCTGACCCTCAACGGCGTGACCAAGCCGGTGGTGATCGCCGCCAAGTTCATCGGCGAAGGCTCCGATCCCTGGGGCGGCTACCGCGCCGGTTTCGAGGGCAGCACCACGCTGAAGCTGAAGGACTTCGATATCGCCATGGACCTCGGCCCGGCGTCCGAGACCGTCGAGCTGATCCTCTCCATCGAAGGTGTCCGTCAGTAAAGAAAGCGGCCGCTTGCGGCCCAGCTGATGACCCTCTCCCATTTATGGGAGACGACTGCAAGGATGCAGGAGGTAGGGCGACGCAGGAGCTAAAGCCGAGGGTGCCCGTAGGGCGGGAGAGGGCTATTTAGCGCGTAGGGCGGATGTCGCTTTTCACATCCACCGACTCGGTGGATCGATAGAGCGTGATCCACCCTACGTAAGCTACGCCGCCCGTAGGGTGTCGCGGGGCCGCCTAGTGGTATCGCGGTCCGAAAATCTGGTGCGCGCGGCGCACCCTACGGATATGCAAACGCCGCCCATCGGGCGGCGTTTTCGTTGGCGGCCTTGGCCTACTCTTCGCGGTTGCGCGTCAGCAGGGCCGGCTTCTCGCCGCGCGGGCGGCTGCTGTTGGCCAGCTCGTCGAGTTGTTCCGGGGTCGGGAAGCGATCCAGGCGCGAGCCCTTGTGCACGATCACCGGTTGCTTCTCGCGCGGGTTGCGCACCAGGGCTTCCGAACGCGGCAGTTCGTCGCGATCGAGCGAGGTGATGCGGCCGTCGTGCGCCGGGCGACCACGGCCCGCACCATTGCGGCCCTGTGCCGCCTGACCGCCGCCCTGGCGACGGCCCTTGCCGGCGCCGCCGGCGCCATTGGCGTTGCTACGCGGGCCCTTGTTGGCCGGACGCTGGCCCTGGGGCGCGCCGTTGCCGGGAGCGCCGCCGCCGGAGCGACGGCCGCGGCCCTGGGGTTTGTTCTGGATCGGGCTGACGTAGTCGACGCGGTTGCCGAAGTTGTCGATCTCGTCGTCGCGGAACTCGTCCGGCGCGCGGTCCGGAGGCAACGGCGGAATGGCCGGGGCGGCGGCCGCCTGGCTGCTGCCCCGCGGCGCCTGGCCGCGACGGTTCTGGCCTTGCTGCTGCGGCTTGCTCTTGTGCTCCTTGCCGCTGTCCTTGCCCTTGTCCTTGCGGCCGCCGCCATGGCGTTCGCCCTTGGGCTTGTCGCCGCCCTGGGCGTTCTGCGCCTTGGGCTGCTTCTGCCCGCGCGGCTGGCGCGGTTCGCGCACTTCGGGGCGCTCGGCCTCGACGGTGCTGGCATCGAAACCCATCGGGTCGCCGTCGGGGATCCTCTGCTTGGCCATCCGCTCGATGCTCTTGAGCAGCTTTTCCTCGTCCGGCGCCACCAGCGAGATCGCCTCGCCGCTACGTCCGGCGCGGCCGGTGCGGCCGATGCGGTGCACGTAGTCTTCCTCGACGTTGGGCAGCTCGAAGTTGACCACGTGCGGCAGTTGGTCGATATCCAGGCCGCGGGCGGCGATATCGGTGGCCACCAGGATGCGCACCTGGTTCGCCTTGAAGTCGGCCAGGGCCTTGGTGCGCGCGTTCTGGCTCTTGTTGCCGTGGATCGCGGCGGCCGGCAGGCCGTGCTTGTCGAGGTATTCGGCGAGGCGGTTGGCGCCGTGTTTGGTGCGGGTGAACACCAGCACCTGCTCCCAGGCGCCCTGGGTGATCAGGTGGGCGAGCAGCGCGCGCTTGTGGCTGGCGGGCAGGCGGAACACGCGCTGTTCGATGCGCTCGACCGTGGTGTTCGGCGGCGTCACCTCGATGCGCTCGGGGTTGTGCAGCAGCTTGCCGGCCAGGTCGGTGATGTCCTTGGAGAAGGTCGCCGAGAACAGCAGGTTCTGCCGCTGCGCCGGCAGCTTGGCCAGTACCTTCTTGACGTCGTGGATAAAGCCCATGTCGAGCATGCGGTCGGCTTCGTCGAGGACGAGGATTTCCACGTGCGACAGGTCGATGGCCTTCTGGTTGGTCAGGTCGAGCAGGCGCCCGGGGCAGGCCACCAGCACGTCGACGCCCTTGGCCAGGGCCTGGATCTGCGGGTTCATGCCGACGCCGCCGAAGATGCAGGCGCTGACGAATTTCAGGTCGCGGGCATAAACCTTGAAGCTGTCATGCACCTGCGCGGCCAGCTCGCGGGTGGGCGTCAGCACCAGCACGCGCGGCTGTTTCGGGCCATGACGCTGTTCGCGGTCGGGGTGGCCGGCCGGGAACAGGCGCTCGAGAATCGGCAGGGCGAAGCCTGCGGTCTTACCCGTACCCGTCTGGGCCGCCACCATCAGGTCGCGACCTTGCAACACGGCGGGAATGGCCCGCTGTTGCACCGGCGTGGGTTGGGTGTAGCCGGCGGATTCGATCGCACGGACTAGAGCCTCGGAGAGACCGAGGGAGGCAAAGGACATGGGCAATCCTGTACGTAGTGAGGGCGTGGCCCTATGGGGTGTATTGCCTGGCTTGAATCACGCGTAGGAAGCGTGATCCCGTCCGGTACTGCTGGCCTCTAGGGGGCTAGCATCCGGGCGCAAGCCTGGCGGGAAGGCCCGAGTATAACAGAGCGAGCGGCTTGCGTAGCCACCAGCCTGTCGGTTGGTTCACGGCCTGGACGGTGCGGGGGCGGCGTGGCGTGCCTGCAGCCGGGCGTAGGCGGGCTCGCGCTTGAAGCGGCGCAGCTCAAGGGCGAAATCGGCGGCCAGGCGCTGCAGCGCCGGGTCGCGGCGCAGGGCCAGGTACAGGCGGTCGTGGCCGATGGGCTTGCGGTTGTAGTCGACTTGCGCCTGCAAGCCCAGTTGGGCGGCGAGGTAGAGGCCGGCGCGGCGGTCGTTGACCACCAAATCGACGCGCTGGCGCACCAGCTTGCCGAGGTTGGCCTCGTGGCTGGGCGCTTCCTCGCGGCTGAACAGGGTCGAAGTACGGAAGGCCTCGTCGTTGTACCAGTAGCCGGGGGAGACGCCGATCAGCAGGTCCTGCAGGTCTTCCAGGCGGCGGAAGGGGTAGGGGCGCTGCCGGGCATGGAACAGCACCAGTTCGATCTCGGCCAGCGGCTCGTCGACGAACAGCATGTGCGCCTCGCGCTCGGGTAGGCGGAAGATGTCGAGGATGCCGTCGGCCTGGCCCTGCTCCAGCGCCAGCAGGCAGCGCTTCCAGGGCATGAACTGCAGCTCCAGCTCGACGCCCAGGCGGCGCAGCACCTCGCGGCTGATCTCGTAGTCGAGGCCGGCGGGCTGGCCGTCGTCCTGGTAGACGTAGGGCGCCCAGGCCTCGGTGACCAGGCGCAGCGGCTCGCCGCGAGCCTCGAAGGCGAGGCCGCACAGTAGAAGGATGGCGAGAATCTGGCGCTGGAATAATGGCATTGCGCCAGGTTAACGATTTTGCCGGCGCCGCGAAAGCGCCGGCGGCGCGGTTTAGTCGACCACCCGGTAGCAGGGCTCATAGGCGCTGCCGCCGGGCAGCTTCATCCGGTGTTGCTCGACGAAGGCCTGCAGCAGGCGATCCAGCGGGCGCATGATGCTCGTCTCGCCACGGATTTCGTAGGGGCCGTGCTGCTCGATCAGGCGGATGCCGTTCTCCTTGACGTTGCCGGCGACTATGCCGGAGAAGGCGCGGCGCAGGTTGGCCGCCAGCTCGTGCAGCGGCTGCTGGCGGGTCAGCTTGAGCGCGGCCATGTTGGCGTGGGTCGGCTCGAACGGGCGCTGGAAGCTCTCGTCGATCTTCAGCAGCCAGTTGAAGTGGAAGGCGTCGTTGCGTTCGCGGCGGAACTGGCGCACCGCCTTGATCCCTGCGGCCATCTCGCGGGCCACCTCGGCGGGGTCGTTGAAGATCATCCGGTAGCGCTGCTGCGCGGCTTCGCCGAGGGTCTCGCCGATGAACTCGTGCAGCTGCTGCAGGTAGGTGGCGGCGGTCTTCGGCCCGGTGATGATCACCGGGAAGGGCAGCTCGCGGTTGTCCGGGTGGGTGAGGATGCCCAGCAGGTAGAGCAGCTCTTCGGCGGTGCCGGCGCCGCCGGGGAAGATGATGATGCCGTGGCCGACGCGGACGAAGGCCTCCAGGCGCTTCTCGATGTCCGGCAGGATCACCAGTTCGTTGACTATGGGGTTGGGCGCCTCGGCGGCGATGATCCCCGGCTCGGTCAGGCCCAGGTAGCGGCCGCCCAGGTTGCGCTGCTTGGCGTGGCTGATGGTGGCGCCCTTCATCGGCCCCTTCATCACCCCCGGGCCGCAGCCGGTGCAGATGTCCAGGCCGCGCAGGCCCAGCTCGTGGCCGACCTTCTTGGTGTACTTGTACTCGTCGCTGCTGATCGAGTGGCCGCCCCAGCACACCACCATCTTCGGCTCGACGCCGCTGCGCAGGGTGCGCGCGTTGCGCAGCAGGTGGAAGACGTAGTCGGTGATGCCTTCGGAGCTGTCCAGGTCGATGCGCTTGTTTTCCAGCTCGCTCTGCGTGTAGACGATGTCGCGCAGGGCGCTGAACAGCATTTCGCGGGTGCTGGCGATCATCTCGCCGTCGACGAAGGCGTCGGCCGGGGCGTTGACCAGCTCCAGGCGGATGCCGCGATCCTGCTGGTGGATATGCACCTCGAAGTCGGGGTAGGCCTCGAGGATGGTCTTGGCGTTGTCGCTGTGCGAGCCGGTGTTGAGAATCGCCAGCGCGCACTGGCGGAACAGGCGGTAGACGCTGCCGGAGCCGGTCTCGCGCAGCTGTTGCACTTCGCGCTGCGACAGGGTTTCCAGGCTGCCCTTGGGGCTGACGGAGGCGTTGATTCTCGGGCGTTTCTGCATGGCGGGGCGGTCCTTCGGAAAGCGGGGTGTGGCGCACAAAGAGCGTCGTGGACGCCGGCGAGTCGGCGCCCGGCAACGGCGCCGACTCGGGCGGCGGGCCTCAGCGCGGCAGCTTGAGGTTGTTCCAGATCGCCAGGCTGGGGCCGGCCAGGTTCATGCTGTAGAAGTGCAGGCCGGGCGCGCCGCCGGCCAGCAGGCGTTCGCACATCTCGCTGATCACCTGCTCGCCGAAGGCGCGGATGCTGTCGGCGTCGTCGCCGTAGGCCTCCAGCTGCTTGCGCACCCAGCGCGGAATCTCTGCGCCGCAGGCGTCGGAGAAGCGCGCCAGCTTGCTGTAGTTGGTGATCGGCATGATGCCCGGCACCACTGGGATGTCCACGCCCAGTTTCTGCACGCGTTCGACGAAGTAGAAATAGCTGTCGGCGTTGAAGAAGTACTGGGTGATGGCGCTGTCGGCGCCGGCCTTGGCCTTGCGCACGAAATTGGCGATGTCGTCCTCGAAATTGCGCGCCTGCGGGTGCATCTCCGGGTAGGCGGCGATCTCGATATGGAAATGCTCGCCGGTTTCCTCGCGGATGAAGGCGACCAGCTCGTTGGCGTAGCGCAGCTCGCCGCTGGCCAGGCCCATGCCGGACGGCAGGTCGCCGCGCAGGGCGACGATGCGCTTGATCCCGGCGTTCCGGTACTGGTTCAGCAGCTCGCGCAGCTCGGCCTTGCTGTCGCCGACGCAGGACAGGTGCGGCGCGGTGGGCACCTTCACCTCGCCGTCGAGCTGCAGCACGGTGTTCAGCGTGCGGTCGCGGGTGGAGCCGCCGGCGCCGTAGGTGCAGGAGAAGAAGTCGGGGTTGTAGCTGGCCAGCTGGCGCGCCACGTTCATCAGTTTTTCGTGCCCGGCTTCGGTCTTGGTGGGGAAGAACTCGAAGCTGTAGCGGCGTTCTTGGCTCATACGGAGTTTCCACGTGTGTAGGGTGGACAGGCGCAGCTTGTCCACCGACATGCTCGAGCAGGTGGGCAGGCCGCTCGCCGGCCTGCCCACCCTACGCCTGGTGCTGCTTAGTAGCGGTAGGCGTCCGGCTTGAACGGGCCTTCCACGGTGACGCCGATGTACTCGGCCTGCTGCGGGGTCAGGCGGGTGACCACGCCGCCGAAGCCCTTGACCATCTCCAGCGCCACTTCTTCGTCGAGCTTCTTCGGCAGCACTTCCACGGTCAGGCGCTCGGCCTTCTTCTCGGCCGGCAGGTCGGCGAACTTCTGCTCGAACAGGAAGATCTGCGCCAGCACCTGGTTGGCGAAGGAGCCGTCCATGATCCGGCTCGGGTGGCCGGTGGCATTGCCCAGGTTCACCAGGCGGCCTTCGGCCAGCAGGATCAGGTAGTCGTCATTGGCCGGATCGAAAGTGCCGGCGCCGGTACGGTGGATCTTGTGCACCTGCGGCTTGACCTCTTCCCACGCCCAATTCTTGCGCATGAAGGCCGTATCAATTTCATTGTCGAAGTGGCCAATGTTGCACACCACGGCGCGCTTCTTCAGCGCCTTGAGCATGCCCGCGTCGCACACGTTGACGTTGCCGGTGGTGGTGACGATCAGGTCGATCTTGCCCAGCAGCGCGGCGTCGACGCTGGCCTCGGTGCCGTCGTTGAGGCCGTTCTTGTACGGCGAGACCAGCTCGAAACCGTCCATGCAGGCCTGCATGGCGCAGATCGGATCGATCTCGGAGACCTTGACGATCATGCCTTCCTGACGCAGCGACTGCGCCGAGCCCTTGCCCACGTCGCCGTAGCCGATCACCAGCGCCTGCTTGCCGGACAGCAGGTGGTCGGTGCCGCGCTTGATGGCGTCGTTGAGGCTGTGGCGGCAGCCGTACTTGTTGTCGTTCTTGCTCTTGGTCACCGCGTCGTTGACGTTGATCGCCGGGACTTTCAGGGTGCCGGCCTTGAGCATGTCGAGCAGGCGGTGCACGCCGGTGGTGGTTTCCTCGGTGACGCCGTGGATGCGCTCGAGCATCTGCGGGTATTTCTTGTGCAGGATCTCGGTCAGGTCGCCGCCGTCGTCCAGCACCATGTTGGCGTCCCACGGCTTACCGTCCTTGAGGATGGTCTGCTCGATGCACCACTCGTACTCCTGCTCGGTCTCGCCCTTCCAGGCGAACACCGGGATGCCGGCGGCGGCGATGGCGGCAGCGGCCTGGTCCTGGGTGGAGAAGATGTTGCAGCTCGACCAGCGCACCTCGGCACCCAACGCGATCAGGGTCTCGATCAGCACGCCGGTCTGGATGGTCATGTGGATGCAGCCGATGATCTTCGCGCCCTTGAGCGGCTGGCTGGCGGCGTACTTGCGGCGCAGGCCCATCAGCGCCGGCATCTCGGATTCGGCGATGATCAGCTCTTTGCGGCCCCAGTCGGCCAGGGAAATGTCGGCGACCTTGTAGTCGGTAAAACCGGCAGGCGTCAGTACAGCGCTCATGATGAGTTCTCCATTCGTTGTCTGCGAATGGGCGCCGTTGATGCGTATGGTTAACGCCCCATCCGAGCCTGACAAAGTCCGCACCTGGCGGATTTGCTGCAGCGCCCCTCGGACGGGTGGCGGGAGCGGCCGGAGCTGTGCCGGCTGCGTGAAGCTGGCGGATTATAGCCGCGTGCGGCGTGCAGCCCAAGGCTTTCCGTCGGTCTTTGCGCGGCGCCGCTGGCCACTGCCGCCGGCGCATTGGCCGGATCGCCGTCGACTTGTCCCGGTCGGGTCATGGACGCCCGGCCCGCGGGCGGCCCAAGCTGCGCACTCCTTTAGCGAACTGCGGAGCCTCCATGACCCTCGCCTACTGGTGCGTGCTGATCGCCATCGTCCTGCCCTACCTGGCCACCGCCAGCGCCAAGTTCCTCGGCGCCGGCTACGGGCCGCGCGCCAACAGCGACCCGCGCGCCTTCCTCGCCGCTCTGCAGGGCTGGCGCAAGCGCGCCCACAACGCCCAGCTCAACGGCTTCGAGGTGACCCCGGCGTTCGCCGCGGCGGTGATCATCGCCCACCAGGCCGGCGGTGCCGCGCAGGGGCTGCTGGATCAACTGGCGATCGCCTTCGTGCTCAGCCGGGTGCTGTACTTGCTCTGCTACCTGGCCGACTGGGGACCGATCCGTACGCTGGTGTGGTTCGCCGGCATGGGCCTGATCGTCGCCCTGTTCGTGGTCTCGGCCTGAGCCGAAACGGCGCGTGACCGCTCGGTCGGCGCGCCGTTCTGGTGCATTGTGCCGCGTTAAACAGCGCGCCAGGCTGCTGGCGGCTGGCCACTTTCTTGCTTGCTCCCGATTATTTGGCGGGGGTTCCCGCCGTCTGCCAGGGAGCCTCTCATGTCCGCCACCGCCTTGTTCGACCGCCTGCTCTGCGCCATCGGCCTGCGCACGCTGAATCAGCAGTTCCTGTTTTCCTACGCGCTGATGTTCCTCCTGGCGGTGATCGCCTCGGTGGCGCTGTACCTGAGCATGTCGGTGTCGCCGGAGACCATCAACGTCGCCGGTGCGCAGCGCATGCTCAGCCAGAAGATGACCAAGGAGGCGCTGCTGCTGCGCGAAGGCGTGCTGCCGGCGACCGCCCTGGAAGCGACCATGGCGCAGTTCGACGGTGCTCACCGCGACCTGCTGGCCGGCAACCCGGCGCGCAATATCAGCGCCATCGCCGAGCCCAACGTGCAGGCGCAGATGAACAAGGTCGGCGCTCTCTGGCAGGGCTTTCGCGGCCAGCTGCAGCGCCTGGTCGGCGGCGACACGGCGGTCGACCTCGTGGCCCTGGAGCAGCAGTCGGTGCAGCTGCTGCGCGAGATGAACCAGGCCGTCGGGCTGATGGCGGCGCACGCCGAGGGTAGCCAGCGGCGGCAGATGTGGCTGGCCTTCGGCTGCGTGCTGGGCATCCTCGCCCTGGTGGTGCTCGGCCGCCAGTTCGGCCTGCGCCCGCTGATGCACAACCTCAATGCGGTGGAGGGCGCGCTGACCCGGGTCGGCTCCGGCGACTTCACCCGCGGCCTGGACGGGCGCCAGGGCGACAACGAGATCGGCCGCATCTTCGCCGGCTACAACCGCATGCAGGAGCAGGTGCGCGGCCTGCTGGCGGAGGTCAAGCGCAGCGGCGAGCGCACCGGCGAACACGTCGGCAGCGTGGTCGGCGCGGCGCAGGCGGCCGGCGACGGCGTGCGCCGCCAGTACGAGGACCTCGACCAGGTGGCCACGGCGATGAACGAGATGAGCGCCACCGTGGCGGAGGTGGCCCGGCATGCCGCGCACGCCGCCGAATCGGCGCGCAGCGCCGACGACTGCGCGCAGAGCGGCCAGCAGGTGGTGCAGCGCAGCGCCGCGCAGATCGCCGAGCTGAGCGCCCAGCTGCAACGCAGCGGCGCCCAGGTGCAGCGCCTGGAGGCGGAAACCACCGGGGTGGGCAAGGTGCTCGAGGTGATCAGGTCGATCGCCGAACAGACCAACCTGCTGGCGCTCAACGCCGCCATCGAGGCGGCGCGCGCCGGCGAGGCCGGCCGTGGTTTCGCCGTGGTCGCCGACGAGGTGCGCACCCTGGCCAGTCGCACCCAGCAGTCCACCGGCGAGATCCAGGCGATGATCCAGCGCCTGCAGAGCGGCGCCCGCGATGCGGTGACGGCGATGCAGCAGAGTGCGCAGCTGGCCGAAGACAACCTCAGCCATATCCGCCAGGCCAGCGGGGTGCTCGACGCCATAGTCGGCGCGGTGGACGGCATCAACGCGCTGAACGCGCAGATCGCCACCGCCGCCGAGCAACAGAGCCAGGTGGCGCAGGAGATCGACCAGCGCGTGACCCATATCTCCAGCCTGGCCGAACGCAGCCAGGGCGAGACCGCAAGCGTGGTGCAGGTCAGCGCGCAGATTCACGGCGAGGTGCGCCAGCTCAATCAGCAGCTGGATCGTTTCCGTACCTGAATAGCTGGTGCGCACGGCGCCGCCTGCCGACGTCGGACGGCGGGCGGCGCGACAACTGCGGTAAAACACCGCGCTTGGCCTGATCGGGCCGAGTGGCGATACTGGCCGCCCGTTTTTTTCCGGAAGGCGTCGCGATGAAGTTCAAAGCCCTGCTGCTGGCCTGCGCCTGCCTGACCCTGGTCGCCTGCGGCGGCGTCGATCCCGATTCGCCGCTGGGCCAGCGCCAGGCGCTGTTCAAGCAGATGCTCAAGGTCAGCGAGGACCTCGGCGGCATGCTGCGCGGGCGCATTGCCTACGACGAGGCCGGCTTTATCGCCGGCGCCGCCGAGCTGGAGCGCCTGTCGCGCCAGCCCTGGCAGCACTTTCCGCAGGTCCGCGACGACGAGCGCAGCAAGGCCACCGACGAGGTCTGGCAGCGGCAGGCGCAGTTCCAGCAGCTGGCGCGCGAACTGGAGCAGGCCACCGCGGCCCTGGTGCAGGCCACCGCTGCGCCGCCGCTGCGCCGCGCCGCGCTGGAGCCGGCGGTGCAGCAGGTCGAGGACAGTTGCGAGGCCTGTCACCAGGCGTTTCGCGCCTACTGATCAGCGCGCGAGTTCGGCCTCGGCCTGTTCCAGTTCGGCGCGCGCCTCGGCCAGCTTGGCCTGGCGCTTGGCGATCTTGTCCGGATCGCCCTTGCTCAGCGCATCGCGCAGGTCCATCTCGCGCTGCTCGATCTCCTGCCGCGCCTCGTCGATCTCGGCCCGGCGCTCGGCCTGCAGGGCGCCGTCGTGGCAATGCGCCTCGACCTGCGCCAGGGCCTGTTGCAGGCCGGCCACCTGGTCAGGGTTGTGGTGCTGACGGGCGATCTCGATCTTCTCCTGCAGGGCTTGGCGCTTGGCCGCGCAGCCGCTGACGCCGCTGTCGGCGAAGCTGAAGGCGGTGCTGGCGACCAGCAGGGCGAGCAGGCTGAGCTGACGAATCATGGGCTTGTCCTTATGGCTGGGGTTTGGAGGAAGACCGCGTCGCGGCGCCGGGGTTCGCTGCGGCCGAGCCAGGAAGGCGCTGACCATGATCTGGGTCAAGGTTGCGCGCGTTACTCCGCGGCGGCCTGCAGGCGCGGTTGAAAGGCGGCAATGCCGGCCTGCTGCAACTGCGCGCCGAGGCGCCGCACCTCCGGGTGCTGGAAGAACGCCAGCAGCCGCTCGGCGCCCTGCGCGCCGACGCCGCGCTGGCGTTGCCAGTCGGCGCGGCCACGGGCGAGCAGGCTGGGCCAGTCCGGCGTCGGCTCGGCGGCGAAACCGGGTGGGGCGCCGAGGGCGCGCAGCCATTGCTCGAGCGGGCGCTGGCGGGCCAGGGCGAAGGCCTGCTGCAACTGCGCCGCGCGACGCGCACCTATGCCCGGTAGGGCCTGCAGCTGGGCGGCGTCCAGTTCCAGCCAGTCGAGCAGACCGTCCAGCTGTGCGTCTGCCACCAGGCTGTGCCAGGTGCCCGGGCCGACGCCAGGCAGGGCCAGGCCCCCTTTGCCGCCGAGCCAGCCCAGGCGCGCCTGGAACTGCTGGCGACAGTTCGCGCTGAGGCGCCAGCAGCTCAGCGCGTGGTAGTCGGCCGGATTGGGGGCCTGCACCGGGGCGCGCTGCGGGCTGCGCCAGATCACCCCGTCCAGGCGCGGGATGGTCAGCCCGGCCAGGCGGATGGCGACCTGATCGCCGGGCCGCACGTCCAGCTTTTGCCAGCCCTGCAGCGAACCCAGAGCGACGCGGCTGATGCGCCGCTCGTCGAGGTCGACCGGCTGCAGGCGCAGGATCGGGGTGATGCGCCCGCTGCGGCCGATGCTGAAGTCCACCGCCTGCACCACCGCCAGCGCCTGGCTCGCCGGGTATTTCCAGGCCACCGCCCAGTGCGGCGCCTCGGCCTGCCAGCGCCGGCCGGGCGGCCGCACGCCCTGGCGCAGCACCACGCCGTCGCTGGCGAAGGGCAGGGCCTGGCGATACCAGCGCTGGCGCCAATGGCGGGCTTGCTCCGGCGTGTGCAGCGGCTGGGTGTACTCCGCGCTGTCGACGAACCCCAGCGCCTGCAGGCCGTGCAGGCGAGCGCGCATATCCGCCGGGCCGTCCGGCCAGTCCCAGACGAACAGGCCGACAGCGGCCGCCTCGCGCTCGTCCAGGGTCTGTCGCGCCATCAGTCCGGCCACCTTGCCGCGTGCCCCGGCGCCGCCGGCGAGCGCCTGCACATGGTCGTCCAGGCGCCAGTACAGCTCGCCCTGCAGCACCGCATCGAGCGGCTCGCGCAGGCGCCTGGGAATGGCCGGCAACTGCCGCGCCCGCGCCGTCCAGTCCTGGCCCTGGCGGCCGTCGCCGCGGCTGATCGCCTGCTGCAGCGTGCCGCCGCGGTAGACCAGGGTGACCGCCACACCGTCGACCTTGGGTTGAATCCACAGCTCCTCGCGGCTGGCCATCCATTTGCCTATCGCCGCATCGCCGAGCTTGCGCAGGCCGGTCTGTGGTATCGGATGGTCGAGCCGGGTGGCGGCGCCGGCCAGCGGCTCGGCCAGTGCCGGGGCGGCGTCGGGGAAGCAGGCGCGCCAGTGCTGCAGACGCTCGCGCGCCTGGTCGTAGAGCTCATCGGCGACCAATGAGCGGCCCTGGTTGTGGTAGGCGTCGTCCCAGCGGGCGATCTGCTCGGCGAGGGCATCGAGTTCGGCGCTGGCGCGCCCGGCGGGCCAGTGCGGGCAGGGCTCGGCCTGGGCGGCCAGGGGCAAGAGGAGCAGGGCGATCCAGGCCTTCATGGCAAGCGTCCGTGCTTGGGGGGAAGGCTTGAGCCTAGTCGAGCGCATGCCGGTGCGCGAATGACGCCGCTGCTGCGGCGCGTAGCCCGGGTGCAGCCAGCCTCTTCCCGGGTGGCATCCGGGCTACGAGCGGCCAACAAAAAGCCCCGCACGATGGCGGGGCTTCGGCTGTTGCGCTGGGGGCTTACAGACCGGCGGCGGCGCGCAGGTCGGCGGCCTTGTCGGTGCGTTCCCAGGTGAAGGTGGTGAAGCTGTCGTCGCCCACCGCCTTCTGCTGCGGGGTGCGGCCGAAGTGGCCGTAGGCGGCGGTGTCCTGGTACATCGGGTGGAGCAGGTCGAGCATGCGGGTGATGGCGTAGGGCCGCAGGTCGAACACTTCGCGCACCAGCTGGATGATCTTGTCTTCGGCGATCTTGTGGGTGCCGAAGGTGTTGACCGAAATCGAGGTCGGCTGGGCCACGCCGATGGCGTAGGACACCTGGATCTCGCAGCGCTCGGCCAGGCCGGCGGCGACGATGTTCTTGGCCACGTAGCGGCCGGCGTAGGCGGCGCTGCGGTCGACCTTGGACGGGTCCTTGCCGGAGAAGGCGCCGCCGCCGTGACGGGCCATGCCGCCGTAGCTGTCGACGATGATCTTGCGCCCGGTCAGGCCGCAGTCGCCCACCGGGCCGCCGATGACGAACTTGCCGGTGGGGTTGATGTGGTACTGGGTGTCTTTATGCAGCAGCTCGGCCGGCAGGCTGTGCTTGACGATCAGCTCCATCACCGCTTCCTGCAGGTCGCTCTGGCTGATTTCCGGGTTGTGCTGGGTGGACAGCACCACGGCGTCGATGCCGACCACCTTGCCGTTCTCGTAGCGGCAGGTGACCTGGGATTTCGCATCCGGGCGCAGCCAGGGCAGCAGGCCGGACTTGCGCGCCTCGGCCTGGCGCTCGACCAGGGCGTGGGACAGGCGAATCGGCGCCGGCATCAGCACGTCGGTCTCGTTGCTGGCGTAGCCGAACATCAGGCCCTGATCGCCGGCGCCCTGGTCTTCCGGCTTGGCGCGGTCGACACCCTGGTTGATGTCCGGGGACTGCTTGCCGATGATGTTGAGCACGCCGCAGGTGGCGCCGTCGAAGCCGACGTCGCTGCTGGTGTAGCCGATGTCGCAGATCACGTCGCGGACGATCTGCTCCAGGTCGACCCAGGCGCTGGTGGTGACTTCGCCGGCGACGATGGCCACGCCGGTCTTGACCAGGGTTTCCACGGCCACGCGGGCGTGCTTGTCCTGGGCGATGATGGCGTCGAGCACGGCATCGGAAATCTGGTCGGCGATCTTGTCCGGATGCCCCTCGGACACGGACTCGGAGGTAAACAGGGAATATTCGCTCATCTATCGGTTCCTTTCTTGCCGGAGGCTGAGGGCGCTGCGCGCATCGGGTTTGGCGAAGTGCCGTAACTGAATTTGAAAGCCGTTCTTCAGGCCAATGTAGAGGCTCTCGCCGGCAACCAGGCCGGCGGCGCTGGCCCAGCGGGCCAGGTCGTCCTGTTCGAAGCCGAGCCAGAGGTCGCCGCAGGCTTCCCTGGCCCAGCTCTGGTCGTGGCTGCACAGCTCGCTGAGCAGCAGGCTGCCGCCGGGCGCGACCAGCCGCGCCAGCTGACGGAAGGCCTCGGCCGGGGTGGCGAAGTGGTGCAGCACCATGTTCAGCACCACGCAATCGGCGGCCGCTTGCTCGTCCTGCAGGGCGTCGGCCAGGCGCAGCTCGACGTTGTCCAGGCCTTCGCCGACGCAGCGCTGACGCGCCAGTTCGAGCATCGCCGGGCTGTTGTCCAGCGCCGTGACACGGGCGAAGCGGCGGGCCAGCTCGGGCAGGAAGGCGCCGTCGCCGGGGCCGATTTCCAGCGCGCTGGCGGTCGGCGCGAAGTGCAGCGCATCGAGCAGCGCCAGCAGGCTGTCGCGGTACTGCGCAAGGCTCGCGATGAGGTCCTGCTGGGCCTGGAAGCTCGCCGCCATGCGCGCGAAGAAGTCGCGGCTGACGGTGGCGCGCTGCTGGTGCACGGTGGCGATGCGTGCCTGCACTTCGCCTGGCAGCGGCAGCGCGTCGATGTCTTCCAGCAGCGCCGCATGCAGGCGGCCGCCGGGCAGGGCGCGGCGGTAGAAGATCGCGTTGCCTTCGCGGCGGGTGGCCACCAAGCCGGCCTGGGCCAGCACCTTGAGGTGGTGGCTCATGCCCGACTGGCCGATGGCGAAGATCTGCGCCAGCTCCAGCACGCCGAACGAGTCGTTGCTCAGCGCGCGCAGCACGTTCAGGCGCAGCGCATCGCCGCCGGCCTTGCACAGGGCGGCGAGCTCGTCGCAGGGGTCGAAGTCCAGCTGGGAGGCACGCAGGGTCATGGTGGCGCAGTCTAGTCGGTCATTTTTCATCCAGCAACAGCAATATCAAAAAGTTTTGATATTGCTCGAGGGCTCATTCCGGCGCTTCGCTCAGCGCCAGGAAGGCCGCCGGCGCCGGGCTCAGGCTGGCGCCGGGACGCCACAGCACATGCAGCTCGCGCTCGATCTGCAGGTCGGCTACCGCCAGGCGGCGCAGCTCGCCGCTGGCCAGCTCGCGCTCGACCACCCGTTGCGACAGCCAGGCGATGCCCTGGCCGTCGGCGAGCAGGCGCTTGAGCGCCTCGGTGCTGCCGATGGCCATGCCCGCCTGCGGTTCCAGGCCGTGGGCCCGGTAGGCCTGCTCGACGCTGGCGCGCGCGCCCGAGCCGGGTTCGCGCATATACAGCGGGTAGGCCTGCAGGTCCGCCGCCTGCAGCCGCTCGACCCCGGCCAGTGGATGCCGCGGTGCCACCACCGGCAACAGCGCGTCGCGCGCCAGCAGGCGGTGATCGTAATCGGCTCGGGCGAAGGGGCCTTCGACGAAGCCCAGGCTGATCCGGCCCTCGTCGAGCTGGCGGGTCACCGCCTCGGTGTTGCTCACCTCCAGGCCGACGAAGATCTGCGGGTGCAGCGCGCGGAAGCGGTTGATCAACGGCGGTAGCAGGTAGGCGCCGAGGGTGGCGCTGGCGCCCAGGTGCAGCTCGCCCTGTTCCAGCTGGGCGAAGTCGCGCAGGTCGCGCTCGGCCGCCTGCTCCAGAGCGAAGATGCGCCGCGCGTAGTCGTGCAGGCGCCGGCCGCCTTCGGTCAGGCGCACGCCGCGGGCCTGGCGGTCGAACAGGCGCAGCTCGAGGCTGGCCTCCAGGTCGCGGATTTCGCGGGTCACCGCCGGCTGGCTGATATGCAGGCGCGCGGCGCCGGCGCTGATGCTGCCGGCCTCGGCCACGGCGAGAAAGACCTTGAGGTGATGCAGGTTCACGCGGGCTACCTATAAATGGAAGGCATGCAAAAGATGCTGAATATGTATTTTTAATATGGCAGCTGCGGCCCTAGGCTGACCACCCCTTCAGCCATGCCACGGAACCAGCCGATTCATGCCACGCCCCTTCAGTCGTCTGCCCGAACCGCTCGCCTTTATCCGCCACTTCACCCCCAACTGGTTCGCCATGACCATGGGCACCGGCGTGCTGGCGCTGGTGCTGGCCCATCTGCCGTGGCAGCTGCCGGGCCTGTATGCGCTGGCCGAAGGGTTGTGGCTGTTCGGCGTGGCGCTGTTCGCGCTGTTTAGCCTGCTGTTTGTGCTACGCCTGGCGCTGTTTCGCGAAACGCTCTGGCCGATGCTGCTGCACCCGGTGCAATCGATGTTCTTCGGCGCCATTCCCATGGGCCTGGCCGTATTGCTCAAGGGCCTGCTGCTGTTCGGCGTGCCGCGCTGGGGCGAGGCCGTCTATGCGCTGGCGCATGCCCTGTGGTGGCTGGACGCCGCGTTGGCGCTGCTCGGCGCGCTGCTGGTGCCCTACCTGATGTTCACCCGGCAGAACCATGCGCTGGAGAAACTCACCGCCGTCTGGCTGCTGCCCATAGTCGCGCCGGAGGTGGCCGCCAGCACCGCCGGCTCGCTGGCGCCGCACCTCTCTGCCGCGGACGCGCAGCAACTGCTGGTGGCCGGCTTCGTGCTCTGGGGGCTGTCGCTGTCGCTGGCCTTCTCGCTGATCACCCTGGTGCTGCTGCGCCTGGCCCTGCACAAGCTGCCGGACACCGATTTCGCCGCCACCAGCTGGCTGCCGCTGGGGCCGCTGGCCACCGGCTGCCTCGGTCTGCTGAGCATGGGCCAGGCGGCGCCGGCGGCCTTCGCCGGCACGCCGCTGGCCGGCGCCGCCGAGCTGGCGCGCGACCTCGGCCTGCTCGGCGGCCTGGCGCTGTGGGGCGCCGGGCTCTGGTGGCTGGTGATCGCCAGCCTGTTCACCCGTCACTACATCCGCGACAACATGCCGTTCAACCTCGGCTGGTGGGGTTTCACCTTCCCGCTGGGGGTGTTCACCCTGGCCACCTTCGAGCTGCAGGCGCTGACCGGCCTGGCCTGCTTCGCCCTGATCGGCCTGGTGCTGACGGTGCAACTGAGCGCGGTCTGGTCGCTGGTGTTGAGCCGCACCCTGGCCGGTGTCTGGCACGGCGAACTGTTCCAGGCGCCCTGTCTGGCCGGGCCGGGCAGCCCGGCGGTGAGCGTGTTGAGCGAGCAAGCGGGCTGATTCGGCGCGATCTGCGACCATCTGTCATTGCCCCGCGGGGGCCGGCTGGGCGAAAATGGCCGCCTTTTTCGCCCCTTCATCAAGAAGCAGCCCCCCGTAGGAGATTTGAGCGATGCCCAGCCGTCGTGAGCGAGCCAATGCCATCCGTGCCCTGAGCATGGATGCCGTGCAGAAAGCCAACAGCGGCCACCCCGGTGCCCCGATGGGCATGGCGGACATCGCCGAAGTGCTGTGGCGCGACTACCTCAAACACAACCCGAGCAACCCGAATTTCGCCGACCGCGACCGCTTCGTGCTGTCCAACGGCCATGGTTCGATGCTGATCTACTCGCTGCTGCACCTGACCGGCTACGACCTCGGCATCGAGGACCTCAAGCAGTTCCGCCAGCTGCACAGCCGCACCCCGGGCCACCCGGAATACGGCTACACCCCGGGCGTGGAAACCACCACCGGCCCGCTTGGCCAGGGCATCGCCAACGCCGTCGGCTTCGCCATCGCCGAGAAGGTGCTGGGCGCGCAGTTCAACCGCGACGGCCACCAGATCGTCGACCACTTCACCTACGCCTTCCTCGGCGACGGCTGCATGATGGAAGGCATCAGCCATGAAGTCTGCTCGCTGGCCGGCACCCTGGGCCTGGGCAAGCTGATCGCCTTCTACGACGACAACGGCATCTCCATCGACGGCGAGGTCGAGGGCTGGTTCACCGACGATACGCCCAAGCGCTTCGAGGCCTACGGCTGGCAGGTGATCCGCAACGTCGACGGCCACGACGCCGAAGAGATCAAGATGGCCATCGACACCGCGCGCAAGAGCGCGGACCAGCCGACCCTGATCTGCTGCAAGACCACCATCGGCTTCGGCTCGCCGAACAAGCAGGGCAAGGAAGAGTGCCACGGCGCGCCGCTGGGCAATGACGAGATTGCCCTGACCCGCGCCGCCCTGGGCTGGAACCATGGCCCCTTCGAAATCCCGGCCGAGATCTATGCCGAGTGGGACGCCAAGGAAGCCGGCGCCGCCGCCGAGGCCGCCTGGAACGAGAAGTTCGCTGCCTACGCCGCCGCCCATCCTGAGCTGGCTGCCGAGTTCAAGCGCCGCATCGCTGGCGAGTTGCCGGCCGATTTCGCCGCCAAAGCCGCCGCCTATATCAAGGATGTGGCCGAGAAGGGCGAGACCATCGCCAGCCGCAAGGCCAGCCAGAACGCGCTGAACGCCTTCGGCCCGCTGCTGCCGGAATTTCTCGGCGGCTCGGCCGACCTGGCCGGCTCCAACCTGACCCTGTGGAAGGGCTGCAAGGGCGTCACCGCAGAGGACGCCAGCGGCAACTACCTGTTCTACGGCGTGCGCGAGTTCGGCATGAGCGCGATCATGAACGGCATCGCCCTGCACGGCGGCTTTGTGCCCTACGGTGCGACCTTCCTGATCTTCATGGAATACGCCCGTAACGCCGTGCGCATGTCGGCGCTGATGAAGCAGCGCGTGCTCTATGTCTTTACCCACGACTCCATCGGCCTCGGCGAAGACGGCCCGACTCACCAGCCGATCGAGCAGCTGGCCAGCCTGCGTGGCACCCCGAACCTGGACACCTGGCGCCCCTGCGACGCGGTGGAATCCGCCGTGGCCTGGAAACACGCCATCGAGCGTAATGACGGCCCGTCCGCGCTGATCTTCAGCCGCCAGAACCTGCCGCACCAGGCCCGCGATGCCCAGCAGCTGGGCGATATCGCCCGTGGTGGTTACGTGCTGAAAGACTGCAACGGCGAGCCGGAACTGATCCTGATCGCCACTGGCTCCGAGGTTGGCCTGGCCATGCAGGCCGCGGCCAAGCTGCAGGAGCAGGGCCGCCAGGTGCGCGTGGTGTCGATGCCGTCGACCAGTGTGTTCGACCAGCAGGACGCCGCCTACAAGCAGGCCGTGCTGCCGCTGCAGGTCGGCGCGCGCATCGCCATCGAGGCCTCGCATGCCGACTACTGGTACAAGTACGTCGGCCTGGAAGGTCGCATCATCGGCATGACCAGCTTCGGCGAGTCGGCGCCGGCGCCGGCGCTGTTCGAGCACTTCGGCTTCACCGTCGAGAACATCCTCGCCACCGCCGACGAGCTGCTGGACGCGTAGGATGGCTTGAGCGAAGCGATACCCATCGATCTGCCGTGATGGGTATCGCAGGCTCAACCCCTCCTGCGGTCGCCATCCATTCGAGATCGCCATGTCCCATCGCCCCTACCGCGTCGCCCTCAATGGCTATGGCCGCATCGGCCGCTGCGTGCTGCGCGCCCTGCACGAGCGCGGCGCCGGGGCGGGCCTGGAGATAGTCGCGCTGAACGACCTGGCCGATCAGGCCAGCATCGAGTACCTGACCCGCTTCGACTCCACCCACGGGCGGTTTCCCGGCGAGGTCAGGGTCGACGGCGACTGCCTGCATATCAACGGCGACTGCGTGAAGGTGCTGCGCCAGAGCGAGCCCGAGGCCGTCGACTGGGCGGCGCTGGATATCGACCTGCTGCTGGAGTGCTCCGGCGCCTACCACAGCCGCGCCGACGGCCAGCGCTTCCTCGACGCCGGCGCGCCGCGGGTGCTGTTCTCCCAGCCCATGGCCGGCGAGGCCGATATCGACGCCACCGTGGTCTACGGGGTCAACCAGGCCTGCCTGACGGGCGCCGAGCGACTGGTATCCAACGCCTCCTGCACCACCAACTGCGGCGTGCCGCTGCTCAAGTTGTTGAACGAGGCGGTGGGGCTGGAGTACGTCTCCATCACCACTATCCACTCGGCGATGAACGACCAGCCGGTGATCGACGCCTACCACCACGAAGACCTGCGCCGCACGCGCTCGGCCTTCCAGTCGGTGATCCCGGTGTCCACCGGCCTGGCGCGCGGCATCGAGCGTTTGCTGCCGGAGCTGAGCGGGCGTATCCAGGCCAAGGCCATCCGCGTGCCGACGGTCAACGTCTCCTGCCTGGACATCACCCTGCAGACCGCGCGTGATACCAGTGCTTCCGAGATCAACCGGGTGCTGCGTCAGGCGGCGGAAAGTGGCCCGCTCAAGGGGCTGCTGGCCTACACCGAGCTGCCCCACGCCAGCTGCGATTTCAACCACGACCCGCACTCGGCCATAGTCGACGGCAGCCAGACCCGCGTGTCCGGCCCGCGCCTGGTCAACCTGCTGGCCTGGTTCGACAACGAATGGGGCTTCGCCAACCGCATGCTCGATGTCGCCGAACATTTTCTCGCTGTATCCACTTCCTCCGTACAACCAGCCCCCGTGAAGGACTGATGCCATGACCGTTCTGAAGATGACCGACCTCGACCTCGCCGGTAAGCGCGTGCTGATCCGCGAAGACCTCAACGTCCCGGTGAAGGACGGCGTGGTCAA
This sequence comes from Pseudomonas sp. NPDC077649, assembly GCF_044542855.1. NCBI lineage: Bacteria > Pseudomonadati > Pseudomonadota > Gammaproteobacteria > Pseudomonadales > Pseudomonadaceae > Pseudomonas > Pseudomonas sp. NPDC077649. The sequence continues at coordinate 133,483 of NZ_JBITVF010000001.1, forward strand.
GAGCGATGCGCGCATCCTCGCCGCCCTGCCGACCATCAAGCTGGCGCTGGAAAAGGGCGCGGCGGTGCTGGTCTGCTCGCACCTGGGCCGGCCGGAAGAGGGCGTGTACAGCGAGCAAGACAGCCTGGCGCCGGTCGCCGCCTACCTGAGCCAGGCCCTCGGCCGCGAAGTGCCGCTGGTCAAGGACTACCTCGGCGGTGTCGAGGTCAAGGCCGGTGAGCTGGTGCTGCTGGAGAACGTGCGCTTCAACAAGGGCGAGAAGAAGAACAGCGACGAGCTGGCGCAGCAGTACGCGGCGCTGTGCGACGTGTTCGTGATGGACGCCTTCGGCACCGCCCATCGCGCCCAGGGCTCGACCCACGGCGTGGCCAAGTTCGCCAAGGTCGCCTGCGCCGGCCCCCTGCTGGCCGCCGAGCTGGACGCCCTGGGCAAGGCCCTGGACAAGCCGGCCCGCCCAATGCTGGCGATCGTCGCCGGCTCCAAGGTGTCGACCAAGCTCGACGTGCTCAACTCCCTGGCCGACATCTGCGACTCGCTGATCGTCGGCGGCGGCATCGCCAATACCTTCCTCGCCGCCGCCGGCCTGCCGGTGGGCAAGTCGCTGTACGAGGCCGACCTGGTCGACACCGCCCGCGCCATCGCCGCCAAGGTCAGCGTGCCGCTGCCGGTGGACGTGGTGGTGGCCAAGGAATTCGCCGAATCGGCCTCCGCCACCGTCAAGGCGGTCAAGGACGTGGCGGAGGACGACATGATCCTCGACATCGGCCCGCAGACCGCGGCGATGTTCGCCGAGATGCTCAAGGCCTCGCAGACCATCCTGTGGAACGGCCCGGTCGGCGTGTTCGAGTTCGACCAGTTCGGCAACGGCACCAAGGCCCTGGCCCTGGCCATCGCCGAGAGCCCGGCGTTCTCCATCGCCGGCGGCGGCGACACCCTGGCGGCCATCGACAAGTACGGCGTGGCCGAGCAGATCTCCTACATCTCCACCGGCGGCGGTGCCTTCCTCGAATTCGTCGAGGGCAAGGTGCTGCCGGCCGTGGAAGTGCTGGAGCAGCGCGCGGAGTAAACCGAATTAAACCCTGGCGTGATCGGGCGGTCTGTTACAACTGGAACAAGCGCACAAGGAGTCACGCCATGGTCAAGCTAGCCGCGTTGGGCATCATCGGGATTTTCCTGGCCGGCTGTGCCGGTGGACGGGAGCAGGCCTGCGAGGTGTTCAGCCCGGCGCAGATCGACCTGCCGACCACCCAGGACGATCGGCGCATCGAAGGGCAAAGCAGTGGCGACCCTTCCGGCACGGTGCCGGAGCAGCGCTGCTGACAGGGAGCGATAAATGGATACGAGGATTCTTGTCGCGCTGGCGGCCGTGGCACTGGCGGGGTGCAGCAGCCAGCCGCAGGCGCCGGATCAGTGGACCCGCTGGGTCTGCGACAGCCAGGCCGAGCTGCAGTGGCGCTTCGCCGATGGCGGCTACGATCAGCTCGACCTGCGCCTGGGCGGCGACGATATCGTCTACCGCCTGACTCAGGAACCGGCGGCCTCGGGCGCCTTGTACAGCGACGGGCGGCTGTCCTTCCACACCAAGGGCGAGGAAGGCCTGGTCTACTGGACCGCGACCGACGACCTGATCGGCCGCGGCTGCAAGGCGCCCTGAGGTATAGCCCGGATACAATCCGGGGCATGGAAATGACTAGCCCCGGCAGAGCCGGGGGCGGAGCCGGGGACGACCCCCTGTCCCGCGAAACTTGAACAACGCCGGCCCCTGCGGCAGGCTTGCACGATTAACGACCTCCAAACCGGGAGACAGGAACACCATGGCACTTATCAGCATGCGCCAGATGCTCGACCACGCCGCCGAATTCGGCTACGGCGTGCCGGCCTTCAACGTCAACAACCTCGAGCAGATGCGCGCCATCATGGAAGCCGCCGACAAGACCGATTCGCCGGTCATCGTCCAGGCCTCCGCTGGTGCCCGCAAGTACGCCGGTGCGCCCTTCCTGCGTCACCTGATCCTCGCCGCCATCGAAGAATTCCCGCACATCCCGGTGTGCATGCACCAGGACCACGGCACCAGCCCGGACGTGTGCCAGCGCTCGATCCAGCTGGGTTTTTCCTCGGTGATGATGGACGGCTCGCTGAAGGAAGACGGCAAGACCCCGGCCGACTACGACTACAACGTGCGCGTGACCCAGCAGACCGTGGCCTTCGCCCACGCCTGCGGCGTGTCCGTGGAAGGCGAGCTGGGCTGCCTGGGCAGCCTGGAAACCGGCATGGCCGGTGAGGAAGACGGCGTCGGCGCCGAAGGCGTGCTCGATCACAGCCAGCTGCTGACCGACCCGGAAGAGGCCGCCGACTTCGTCAAGCGCACCCAGGTCGATGCCCTGGCCATCGCCATCGGCACCAGCCACGGCGCCTACAAGTTCACCAAGCCGCCGACCGGCGACGTGCTGTCGATCGAGCGCATCAAGGAAATCCACAAGCGCATCCCCAACACCCACCTGGTGATGCACGGCTCCTCCTCGGTACCGCAGGAGTGGCTGAAGGTGATCAACGAGTTCGGCGGCGACATCAAGGAAACCTACGGCGTGCCGGTCGAGGAAATCGTCGAGGGCATCAAGCACGGCGTGCGCAAGGTCAACATCGACACCGACCTGCGCCTGGCTTCCACCGGCGCCATCCGTCGCATGATGGCCGAGCACCCGAGCGAGTTCGACCCGCGCAAGTTCTTCGCCAAGACCATCGTCGCCATGCGCGACATCTGCATCGCCCGCTACGAAGCCTTCGGCACTGCCGGCAACGCCTCCAAGATCAAGCCGATCTCCCTGGAAGGCATGTACCAGCGTTACGCCAGTGGCGAGCTGGCCGCCAAGGTCAACTGACGCCGTCGCGACCGCCTGCGCGGCTCGCCCAAGCAAACGCCGCGGCTCCTCACGGAGTCGCGGCGTTTTTTATCGCCTGCTGCTCCGGCGGGCCTTATTGCACGGTGCCGAGCAGCGGTCGGTGCTCGATGCCAAGCTTGTCGAAGCGCGCCGCGCCGGCTTCGGTTTCGTAGCCGGTGTTGTCCTGGGTGTAGACCCCGGCCTTGAAGTACAGCGGCTTGGGCGCCCAGCTCGAGTCGAGGCGGGTACTCCATTTGACCCCGTTGACGTTGATGCCCAGCGTGCCCTTGGGCGTCAGGTGCACGACATAGGTGAAGCGCTGGTTCAGGGCGATGCCGCTGGCCAGGGTCACGGTCTGGATCGCCGACTCGGGCGCCAGGCGCACCTTGGCGACGATATTGCCGCTGGCGGCGTAGGCCTTGTACTGGTACTCCAGCTTGAGCAGCGGCATCGAGCTCTTGTAGGCGTGGATCTGGCCGATGACGATCTTGCCGGTGGACGGCACCTGGCTGACGCGCAGCCCGGCGTGCAGGAAATTGTCGGCCTCCGGATAGGTCCAGTTGCGCAGGCGGCCGTCGGCATGGGTTTCGCGCAGCTCGCTGCGCGGGTAGCTCGCGCTCTCGGTCGTGGTGCCGTTGACCGGGGCCCAGAAGAAGATGGCGCCGTCCCTGGATTGGAAATAGTGATCCTGATAGCCGCCGGCCAGCACCGGGGTTTCGATGGTGGTGGCGGGAACGCCGACTGGAACGCTGAGATTCCACATGGCGAGTTCGATCATGCTCGATGCTCCTGAAAAAACAGAAACTTCAGTCGAGGGCACATCTCATCCAGGAGTCAGTAACGGCTTACTTGGCGTTCCAGCGGGTGACACACGCGAACTAGAAGGAGGGCAGGGCTGCCCGTGCCGCAGGGCGGAATGCTCTGGCGGCACGCTTTGTAACGGCAGTCGCGGCGAATAGCTGAGAGCCGCTCGTCGTACTATTGGCGTCAATATATGGTCGACATGAGCCGGCCTCGGCTCCAGACCTCCGCGCGCGGCGAGATGCCTCGGCGCCTGGGCGGCGCAGGTAAAACCCTGTAAAACACCGGCGCCGTGGCGGCCGGCGGGCTGCGCCATAATTCCTGCACTGTAGTTCCGGGAACCCCCCTGCCCATGTCCAGCACGCCGCGCCTGTTGTTCGCCTTCGTTGTCGCCGTGGCACTGGCCTCGCTGCTCGCTTCGATCTTCCAGACCCAGTCCAACCTCGCCGCCCTGCAGGCGCTCGGTGCGCCGATGCCATTGGACGTGCGCCTGGGCACCACCTGCCTCGACCTGCTCGGCTTCGCCCCGACCTTCGCCCTGCTCGCCGCCCTGGGCTTTGCCTTCGCTCTGCCGCTGGCGCAGTGGAGCGCGCGGCGCCTGCCGCGGCTGCGCTGGGCGATCTTCGTCGGCGCCGGCGCCGCGGCGATCTGGCTGGCGCTGGCCCTGGCCAATGCCCTGGCGCCGATGCCGACGCTGATCGCCGCCGACCGCGACCCGCTCGGCACCCTCGGCTTGATGGCCTGCGGCAGCGCCGGTGCACTGCTGTTCGGCCTGCTCGGTCGGCGCGTGCGCTACCGCAAGTCACCGACCCCATCCGATTCCCCGTGACAAGGCCCAGCCCATGTTGAGACCCCTTCGCGCGCTGCTGCTCGGCGCCCTGCTCGTCGGCGCCCCGGCGCTGGCTCAGGACTACCGCATCGAGACCTTCGGCGAAGGCCTGGAGCATCCCTGGTCGCTGGCCTTCCTGCCGGACGGGCGCCTGCTGGTGACCGAGCGGGTCGGCCGCCTGCGTATCGTCGAGGCCGACGGCAGCCTCGATCCGCAGCCGGTGGCGGGGTTGCCGGAGATCTTCGTCGCCGCCCAGGCCGGGCTCATGGAGGTGGCGCTCGACCCGGACTACGCCGATAACCGTTGGCTCTACCTGAGCTACGCGCACGGCTCGCTGGAGGCCAACAACACCCGCCTGGCCCGCGCCCGCCTGGTGGACGACGAACTGCACGACTTCGAGGTACTGTTCACCGCCGCGCCGCTCAAGGCCGGTGCCGCCCACTACGGCGGGCGCATCGCCTTTCTCGCCGACCAGAGCCTGGTGCTGACCCTGGGCGACGGTTTCGACTGGCGCGAACAGGCGCAGAACCCGGCCAACCACCTGGGCAAGATCGTGCGCCTGAACCGCGACGGCAGCGTGCCGCAGGACAACCCGCTGGTGGGGCAGGCCGGCGCCGCGGCGGAGATCTACAGCCTCGGCCACCGCAACGTGCAGGGCATCGTCTTCGATGCCGAGAGCGGCCGCCTGTACAGCCACGAACACGGCCCGCGCGGCGGCGACGAGCTCAACCTGATCGAGCCCGGGCGCAACTACGGCTGGCCGCTGGTGACCTTCGGCATCGACTACACCGGCGCGCGCATCAGCCCCTACACCGAGCTGCCGGGGCTGACCCCGCCGCTGCTGCACTGGACGCCCTCGGTGGCGCCGTCGAGCCTGACCCAGTACCGCGGCGCGCTGTTCCCGGAATGGCAGGGCGACCTGTTCGCCGCCACCCTGGTCGAGCGCAGCGTGCGCCGCATCCGCCTGCACGACGGCATGCTGGCCGGCGAAGAGAGCCTGTTCGAGGAGCTCGGCGAGCGCATCCGCGACATGCGCGTCGGCCCCGACGGCGCGCTCTACCTGCTCACCGACAATGCCGACGGCCGGCTGCTGCGGGTGCTGCCGAGCGAGTGAGGCGGGTTACACTGATGCCCCTTTGCCGCGCAGGACCTCGCCGTTGAAATACCTCCAGGGCTACCCCGCCGCCGTCCAGCAGCAGGTGCGCCAGCTGATCGCCGACGACCGTCTGGGCGACTACCTGGCCCAGCGCTACCCCGGCCGCCACCAGGTGCAGAGCGACAAGGCGCTGTACGGCTACGTGATGGAGCTCAAGCAGGAGCACCTGAAGAACGCCCCGGCCATCGACAAGGTGCTCTACGACAACCGCCTCGATCTGACCCACCGCGCCCTGGGCCTGCACACGGCGATCTCGCGGGTGCAGGGCGGCCGGCTCAAGGCGAAGAAGGAGATCCGTGTCGCCGCGCTGTTTCGCGACGCCGCGCCGCTGTTCCTGCAGATGATCGTGGTGCACGAGCTGGCGCACCTGAAGGAGGCCGAGCACAACAAGGCCTTCTACAAGCTGTGCGACTACATGCTGCCGGGCTACGCGCAGATCGAGTTCGACCTGCGCCTGTACCTGACCTGGCGCGAGATGAGCGGTTCGGGGGCGTAGGTTGGCGCCGAGCGCAGCGAAGCCCAACGGGGCGTGCGCAGCACGCCGCCCGGCGCGCGCCGCGGCCGACGACCCGCCGCCGCCGTTGGGCTTCGTCGCGGGCTCCTCAGCCCAACCTACGGATCTACCTGACCTGGCCTGAGATGAGCGGTCCGGGGGGTAGGTTGGTGCTGGGCGCAGCGAAGCCCAACGGGTAGTGCGCAGCACTCCGCCCGACGATCTGCAGCACCCTGCCCGGCGAGCGCCGCGGCCGGCGCTCCGCCGCAGCCGTTGGGCTTCGTCGCGGGCTGCTCAGCCCAACCTACGCGGCAACGCGTCTTCGGCGTAGCCCGGATGCCATCCGGGGCAACGGGGCCTGGCAATCCGCTTCAGCCGCGCAGCAGCACATTGAGCTGGTCGACCACCTCGGCCCAGTCGGCGTCTTCGAGGATTTCCTCGCGCAGGAAGGCCGCCTGCGCCGGGCTCCAGAACGCGGCGTCGGCCAGCTTGCGCTCGGCCGGCAGCGGCGCGTGGGTCCGGATAAAGGTCTCGATGCTGGCCGCATCGTTGGCCAGGCCGAGTTGCTTGAACAGCGCGGGCAGGTCGTGGATCGGGTTTTCCATGGCGGTTTCCTCTGGCGGGTGTCGGCTCGTCTAGCAACCCTAGCCCAGATAGCCCCCGCTCACTCGACCGCCAGTACCTCGAACGACTGCACGCCGCCGGCTGCCGCCAGACGCACCTCGTCGCCCGGGCCCTTGCCGAGCAGGGCGCGACCCAGCGGCGCGGCGCTGCCCAGCACCTGGATCTCCAGGCCCTGCTGCTGCAGCTTCATGCTCGCCCCCTGCGGGCCGAGAAACAGCCAGCGTTCGCGCTCCTGCGCGTCGACCAGCAGCACCAGCGCGCCGAGGGCGATGCCCTGCGCCGCGTCGAACGGCCGCGGGCGCAGCTGGCGCCAGGTGATCAGGGTCTGGCGCAGCTCTTCCACCCGGCGCGCCTGGCCGCTGGCCAGGTAGGCGGCCTCCAGGCCGAGGGTGTCGTACTTGTTCTCGGCCACGTTCTCTTCGTGGGTGGCCGCCTCGTGGGCGGTCTGCGCGGCGTGCTGGGCCTGCTGCAGGTCGGCCTGCAGCTGCGCCAGCACCTGTTCTTGCAGGAGGTTCTTGTCCATGTCCGGCTAACCCTTGTCCTGGCGCAGATGGGCGCCCAAGGTGCGCAGCGGCGCCAGCTGGCGGCAGATCAACGCCAGCTGGGTCTGCACCAGGCGCTGGCGTTCGTCGGCGTCCTCGGCGATCTGCTCCAGTTCCTGCGCCAGCGCCTGTTCGGCGTCGCTGTGGATCGCCAGCGGGCGTTCGCCGCGCAGGCCGGCGGCGATCTCGTCGAGGCTTTGCGCGATGGCCTCGGCCTGCTCCAGCAGGCGCGCCTGGGCCGCCTGCGGCAGCTGTTCGCCGCGGTGCGCGCCGAGTGCGGAGAGGTAGCTGAGCAGGGTGTGCGAGAGCACCAGGAAGCGAAAGCCCAGGTCCGCGTCTTTGCGGAAGTGCCCCGGCTCCATCAGCATGTTGCCGAGGGTGGTGGACAGCGCCGCGTCGGCGTTGTGCGCGTTGCGCCGGGCCAGGCGGTAGCCGAGGTCGTCGCGCTTGCCGTGGGCGTACTGGGCGATGATCTGGCGCAGGTAGGCGCTGTTGCAGCTCAGGGTGCCGGCGAGCATGCGCCCCAGGCGCCGGCCCTGCCAGTCCGGCAGGATCAGGAACACCGCCAGGCCGGCGATCAGGCCGCCGAGCAGGGTGTCGATCAGGCGCGGCAGGAACAGGCCGTAGCCGTCGCCGATCTGGTTGAAGCAGAACAGCACCAGCAATGTGATCGCCGCGGTGGCCAGGGCGTAGCGCGTGCTGCGGGTGGCGAAGAAGGCCACCCCGGCGACCACGGCGAACAGCGCCTGGATACGCGGGTCGGGGAACAGGTCGATCAGCGCCCAGCCGAGCCCCAGGCCGAGCAGGGTGCCGGCGATGCGCTGCACCAGCTTGAGGCGGGTGGCGCCGTAGTTCGGCTGGCAGACGAACAGGGTGGTGAGCAGGATCCAGTAGCCCTGGGTCGGGTGGATCAGGTGCAGCAGGCCATAGCCGGCGGCCAGGGCGACGGACAGGCGCAGGGCGTGACGAAACAGCAGCGAGGTGGGCGTCAGCTGCTGGCCGATACGTTCGGCCACCTCCCTCAAGGAGTGCGGTTCGCGGTCGAGCAGGCTGCTGTCCTGTTCCTCGGCCAGGGCGTCGGGGTTGCTGGCGTTGCTCAGCAGCTGGTCGAGGCTGGCCAGGTTGCCGGCCAGGGCGCCGAGCGAGCGCAGCAGGCGGCGCCAGGCCGGATTGCTCTGCAGGTGCAGGTGATCGAGCGAGGCGTGCAGGTCCTCCAGGGCCTGGCTGCACAGCTCGCGGTACTCGAACGGTTGGCGCAGCTCGATGGCGCTGCCCAGGCGCTGGCAGGCCTCGCCGTGCAGGCGCAGCAGGCGCTGGCAGCGAAACAGCACGTCGCTGTGGAAGAAGGCCTCGGCCAGCTCGTTGTAGGGGTAGTGCGAGGAACTGGCGCGCTCGTGAATGTCCTGGGCGAGGAAATACAGCTTGAGGTAGCGGCTGACCTTGGGCCCCGGACGGCCGTCGCCGACCCGGTGGAGGATGATCTCCTTGGCCGCGTTGAGCGCCGACACCACCCGGCCGTTCTGCTTGGCCAGCTCCAGGCGCCGCGCCTCGACGTCGAGCTGGCGCAGCGGCTCGAACAGCGCTGCCTTGAGCTTGAGGTAGCGGCCCAGCTCGCGGAACAGCCGGGCGAGGCTGTGCTGCAGCGGCTGCTGGGCGAACAGCGCGTGCCAGATCACCGACAGCAGGCCGTACCAGGCGGCGCCGGCCACCAGCAGCAGCGGCTCCAGCCACAGGCCGGCGACGCCGCCGCGCTGCTCGACGCCGATCATGCTGTACACGGCGAGGATCAGGGTGCCCGAGCCGAGGGTGGCGAAGCGTTCGCCGAGGGCGCCGAGCATGGTCAGGCAGAAGGCCGACAGCGCCAGGGCGACGACGAACAGCCAGGGGTAGGGGAACAGCCACTCGACCGCGTAGGCCGCGGCGCTGAAGCAGGCCAGGGTGACCAGCACGGTGCCCAGGCGGCCCTGCCAGCTGTCGTCGGTCTCGGTCAGGGCGCTGGCGATGATGCCGAGAAACAGCGGGATCAGGGCGTGCATCCAGCCCTGCCACCAGCACAGCGCCAAAGCTCCGGCCAGGGCGATGAATACCCGCAGGCTGGCGCTGAACTTGTCCAGCGCCCACAGGCGGCGCAGCGATTGGCGAAGGCGGGGACGGGGCATGGGCGGCCTGGTCGGGAAAGATGCGAGCAGCCTACCGGAACTGGCCGGTCGCTGGGTATCCATCCGCGACGCGTCGGGGGCGCCGGGGCCATGGACTATGCTCAGTGAGGGAGCGCCGCCAGCTGACCGGCATCCGCGCGACTCCCGGGAGGCGAAGGTGTTTGCTGCGTGGCTGCGTCTGTGCCTGTGCGCCCTGATTCTCGGCGGCTCGCTGGGTGCGAGTGCGGCGCCGGGTGCGGTGGTGCAACTGCAGGTGGACGGGGTGATCGGCCCGGCCAGCGCCGACTACCTGGTGCGCGGCCTGGCCAAGGCGGTGGACGAGGGCGCGCAGCTGGTGCTGATCCAGATCGACACCCCCGGCGGCTTGGACACCTCTATGCGCGCGATCATCAAGGCGATCCTCGCCAGCCCGATTCCGGTGGCCAGCTACGTCGCCCCCGGCGGCGCGCGGGCAGCCAGCGCCGGTACCTATATCCTCTACGCCAGCCACGTCGCCGCCATGGCGCCGGGCACCAACCTCGGCGCGGCCACCCCGGTGGCCATCGGCATGCCCGGCACGCCGAGCAAACCGCCGGGCGAGAGCAAAGACGAGGGCAAGGGCAAGGACGGCGAGGCGGACAAGAGCCCCGGCGATGCCATGACCGCCAAGCAGGTCAACGACGCCGCCGCCTATATCCGCGGCCTGGCGACGATGCGCGGGCGCAACGCCGAATGGGCCGAGCGCGCGGTGCGCGAGGCGGTCAGCCTGGCCGCCGAGGAGGCGCTGGCGCAGAAGGTGATCGACTACCTGGCCACGGACCTGGCCGACCTGCTGCGCCAGCTCGACGGCAAGACCCTGCAGGCCGGCGGCGTCGACCAGACCCTGGCCACCGCCGGCGCGCCCCTGATCAGCCATGCGCCGGACTGGCGCACCCGCCTGCTGGCGGTGATCACCAACCCCAGCGTGGCGCTGATTTTGATGATGATCGGCGTCTACGGCCTGTTCTTCGAGTTCTCCAACCCCGGCAGCGGCGTCGGCGGCGTGCTCGGCGGCATCAGCTTGATCCTCGCCCTCTACGCCCTGCAGCTGCTGCCGGTGAACTACGCCGGGGTGGCGCTGATCCTGCTCGGCATCGCCTTCATCGCCGCCGAGGCCTTCCTGCCCAGCTTCGGCGTGCTCGGCATCGGCGGCGTGGTGGCCTTCGTCTTCGGCGCACTGATCCTGATCGATACCGACGTGCCGGGCTTCGGCATCCCGCTGGCGCTGATCGTCACCCTGGCGCTGGTCAGCGCCGGGCTGATCCTGGCCATCCTCGGCATGGCGCTAAAGGCCAGGCGGCGCCAGCAGGTGGCCGGCGACAGCGGCCTGGTCGGCAGCCTGGTGGCGGTCGCCGCGGTGCAGGCCGAGGATCCTTGCAGCGGCTGGGTGGCGCTGCAGGGCGAGCGCTGGCAGGTGCAGGGCAGCGAACCGCTGCGGCCAGGACAGCGGGTGCGGGTGACGGCGCGCCAGGGCGTGCAACTGCAGGTCAGCGCGGTGGATGAACCGCCGCCCCAAGGAGGTCACTGATGGGTTTCGAACTGAGTTTTCTCTCGCTGACGATCATCGTCCTGGCCTTGCTCGCCTCGGCCTTTCGCATCCTGCGCGAGTACGAGCGCGGCGTGGTGTTCCAGCTCGGCCGCTTCTGGCGGGTCAAGGGCCCGGGCCTGATCCTGGTCATCCCCGGCTTGCAGCAGATGGTGCGGGTGGACCTGCGCACCATAGTGCTGGACGTGCCGACCCAGGACGTGATCTCCCGCGACAACGTCTCGGTCAAGGTCAACGCGGTGGTCTACTTCCGCGTGCTCGACGCGCAGAAGGCGATCATCCAGGTCGAGGACTACCACATCGCCACCAGCCAGCTGGCGCAGACCACCCTGCGCGCGGTGCTCGGCAAGCACGAGCTGGACGAGATGCTCGCCGAGCGCGAGCGGCTCAACGTCGACATCCAGCAGGTGCTCGATGCGCAGACCGACGCCTGGGGCATCAAGGTGGCCAACGTCGAGATCAAGCACGTCGACCTCGACGAGTCCATGGTGCGCGCCATCGCCAAGCAGGCCGAGGCCGAGCGCGAACGGCGGGCCAAGGTGATCCACGCCGAGGGCGAGCTGCAGGCCTCGGAAAAGCTCATGCAGGCCGCCGAGATGCTCGGTCGCCAGCCTGGCGCCATGCAGCTGCGCTACATGCAGACGCTGAGCAATATCGCCGGCGACAAGAGCTCGACCATCGTCTTCCCGCTGCCGGTGGAGCTGCTGCAGGGCATCGCCGAGGTGAAGAAATAGCCGCCTGGCGCGGGACTATTCCCTGAAAAACCTGGCGAAAACAGATGGCCGACTGCCAGGTCTTTTCTAGACTTCGAGAAGGCAACGGGTCCTTCCAGCGGAGGTCGCTATGCGCATCGGTGTGCCCAAGGAAATCAAGAACCACGAGTACCGCGTCGGCCTCACCCCGCAATCGGTGGCCGAGCTCGCCGCGCTGGGCCACGAGGTCTGGGTCGAGACCCAGGCCGGCGCCGCCATCGGCTTCTCCGACGACGACTACCGCCAGGCCGGCGCGCAGATCGCCCAGGGCGCCGGCGAGGTGTTCCAGGAGGCGCGGCTGATCGTCAAGGTCAAGGAGCCGCTGGCGGTGGAGCGGGCCAAGCTGCGCCCGCACCACACCCTGTTCACCTACCTGCACCTGGCCCCGGACCGGCCGCAGACCGACGAGCTGATGGCCGGCGGCGCCACCTGCATCGCCTACGAGACGGTGACCGACGGCCAGGGGCGCCTGCCGCTGCTGGCGCCGATGTCCGAGGTGGCCGGGCGCATGTCGATCCAGGCCGGCGCCAGTTGCCTGGAGAAGGCCCGCGGCGGCCGCGGCGTGCTGCTCGGCGGGGTGCCGGGGGTGGCCCCGGGCAAGGTGGTGATACTCGGCGGCGGCGTGGTCGGCAGCCATGCGCTGGCCATGGCGGTGGGCCTGGGCGCCGACGTCACGGTGCTGGACAAGAGCGTCGACGCCCTGCGTCGGCTCGATGCGCTGTACGGCAACCGCATCACCACGCTCTACTCGACCCGCGCCGCGCTGCGCGAGCAGGTGCTGGCCGCCGACCTGGTGATCGGTGGCGTGCTGATCCCTGGTGCCGCCGCGCCCAAACTGATCAGCGCCGAGATGGTGCGGCACATGCGCCCCGGCGCGGTGCTGGTGGACGTGGCCATCGACCAGGGCGGCTGCGCCGAGACCTCGCGCGCCACCACCCACGCCGAGCCCACCTATGTGGTCGACGAGGTGGTGCACTACTGCGTGGCCAACATGCCCGGCGCGGTGGCGCGCACCTCGACCCTGGCGCTGAACAACGCCACCCTGCCGTTCGTCGTCGCCCTCGCCGAGAAGGGCACGCGGCGCGCCCTGGAGGAAGACCCGCACCTGCTCAACGGGCTCAACGTGGCCAAGGGCGTGATCACCTGCGGCAGCGTCGCCGAGGCCCACGGCCTGCCGTTCCAGTCGGCGGCCGGGGTGCTGGAGCATCTGCCGTAGGGTGTCGCGGAGCCGCCTAGGCCGTGCGCACCAGGCCGCCCCGGCATAGACCTGCCGTCGCATTGGATGGGCGGCGTCGCGGGCGGCGGATATGACAGTGGCGTCGAACACGAACCCTGCGCAGAGGAAAAAACCATGTCCAGCCGTCGCCATCTGCTGTTCGCCGCCGCCGGCGGCGCCCTGCTGGCCAGCCCGGCGCTGGTGCTGGCCGAGCGTCTGCTGACACCGGCGCAGACCCTCGGGCCCTTCTACCCCGACCAGCTGCCGCTGGATCGCGACAACGATCTGGTGCAGGTCGAGGGCCAGGCCGAGCCGGCGCGCGGCATCCGCGTGCAGCTGCACGGGCTGATCCTCGATGGCCGCGGCCAGCCGCTGGCGGGCGCGCTGGTGGAAATCTGGCAGGTCGATGCCAACGGCATCTACCTGCACAGTCGCGGCGGCGACCGCCAGCGCCGCGACCCCGGCTTCCAGGGCTACGGCCGCTTCACCACCGGCGCCGACGGCCGCTATCGCTTTCGCACCATTCGCCCGGTGGCCTATCCCGGGCGCACCCCGCATATCCACCTGGCGGTGACCCTGCCGGGGCTGCCGCGCTTCGCCACCCAGTGCTATATCCGCGGCGAGCCGGGCAACCGCCGCGACGGCCTGCTCAACGCGATTCGCGACCCGCAGCTGCGCGAGCTGCTGATCGTGCCCTTCGTGCCGGTGACCGGGCGGGTCGACGAGCAGGTGGCGCGCTTCGACGTGGTACTGGGCGTTACCCCGGCTTCATGATCGCCCTTTGCACAAGCGCCTACAGCGGCCAGACCCACAACAGCAGCGGCACGCTGACCAGCACCACGAGAATCTCCAGGGGCAGGCCGAGGCGCCAGTAGTCGCCGAAGCGGAAGCCGCCGGGGCTGAGGATCAGGGTGTTGTTCTGGTGGCCGATGGGGGTGAGGAAGGAGCAGGAGGCGCCGATGGCCACCGCCATCAGCAGCGAATCCGGGCTGACCTCGAGCTGGCTGGCGGCGCTGAGGGCGATGGGGCACATCACCGCGGCGGTGGCGGCGTTGTTCATGAAATCCGACAGGGTCATGGTCACCACCAGCAGCAGGGTCAGGGTGACGATGGCGTTGCCCTGCGCCAGGTGCTCCATCAGCAGGCGCGCCAGCAGGTCGGCGGCGCCAGTTTCCGACATGGCGCCGGCCACCGGGATCAGTGCGCCGAGCAGCACGATCACCGGCCAGTCGACGGCCTCGTACACCGCGCGCAGCGGGATCAGGCGCAGCAGCATGTAGGCCAGCACCCCGGCGGAGAAGGCCACCGCCGCCGAGAGCAGGCCGAAGGCGGCCGTGGCGATGGCCAGCAGCATCACCCCCAGGCCCAGGTTGGCCTGGCGCGGGTCGGGAATCACGATGGCGCGCGCGGCCAGCGGCACGCAGCCGTAGTCGTTGGCGAATTCGCCGATGTCCTCGGCGCCGCCCTGCATCAGCAGCACGTCGCCGCTCTGGATCAGGGTCGAGCGCAGGCGCTTGATCGAGCGGTGGCTCTGCCGCGAGATGGCCAGCAGGTTGATGCCGTAGCGGCTGCGCAGGCGGGTGCTGCTGGCGGAACGGCCGATCAGTTGCGAATCGGGCTTGACCAGCAGTTCCTGCAGCGCGCGCTCCTCGCCGTTGCTCTCCTTTTTCTCCGGCTCGGCACCATCCTCCTGGCGCTGCTGCTCGGCCTCCTTGGCCTCGCGCTCGGCTTCCAGCAGCAGGTCCAGCTGGCCCAGCACCTCGCCCAGCTCCTCGGGCTCGGCCTCGATCACCAGCACGTCGTCGGCCTGCAGCACGCGGCGCGGGTTGGGCGCGCTCAGGCGCAGCTTGTTGCGCACCATGGCCACCACCTGGGCGTCGGCCTCGTCGAGCAGTTGCTCGATCTCGCGCAGGGTCTTGCCCTGGGCCTTGCCGCCGTCCTTGACGCGCGCCTCGGTGAGGTAGCGGCCGGTGTCGAAACTGGCGGCGTTGCCCACTTCGCGCCTGGGCACCAGGCGCCAGCCGAGCAGGGTGATGAACAGCACGCCGGCCAGCGCCACCGCCACGCCCACCGGGCTGAAGTCGAACATGGCGAAGGGGCCGGCGCCGTGCTGCGCGCGGAAGCTGGAGACGATCAGGTTGGGCGGCGTGCCGATCAGCGTGGTCATGCCGCCGAGAATGGTGCCGAAGGCCAGCGGCATCAGCACCCGGCCGGGCGGCAGCTCCAGGCGCGCGGCGATCTGCAGGGCGATGGGCATCAGCAGGGCGAGGGCGCCGACGTTGTTCATGAAGGCCGAGAGCAGGGCGCCGAGCCCGGTCAGTGCGGCGATCGACGCCAGCACCCCGGCGTTGCCGGGCAGCAGGCGCTGGGCCAGGCGGTTGACCGCGCCGCTGCTCTGCAGGCCGTAGCTGAGCACCAGCACGCAGGCCACGGTGATCACCGCCGGGTGGCCGAAACCGACGAAGGCCTCGCGCTCCGGCACCAGACCGGCGATCACGCAGGCCAGCAGGGCGCCGAGGGCGACCACGTCATGCCGCCAGCGGCCCCAGATGAACAGCCCCATGCTGGCGACGAGAATGGCGAAGATCAGGCCTTGGTCGAGGGTCATGGGGCGGACTGTCCTTGTGCGAGGGGCGCAGGTGCTTGTTGTAGCAGAGTCCATACCGCCGCGGCGGTTCCCCGCTCGTTGGGGCATTGGTGCGCAGGGCGCACCCTAGGGCGGCAAACCGCGTTGGCGGATGCCTCAGACGTACTGCGCGGCGGCGTAGCCCGAGGCCCAGGCCCACTGGAAGTTGAAGCCGCCGAGGTGGCCGGTGACGTCGAGCACCTCGCCGATGAAGTACAGCCCCGGCACCTTGAGCGATTCCAGGGTCTTGGACGACACCTCGCGGGTGTCGACGCCGCCCAGGGTGACCTCGGCGGTGCGGTAGCCCTCGGTGCCGGCCGGCACCAGCTGCCAGTCGGACAGGCGCTCGGCAATCGCCTTCAGCTCGCCCGGGCTGTACTGCTTCAGCGGCTTGTTGGCGAACCAGCTGTCCACCAACAGGGTCGCCATCTTCTTGGTGAACAGCTCGGCCAGCAGGGTCTTCAGCTCGCTGGCGCCGCGTTCGCGCTGCTGGGTCGCCAGCCACTCGGGCAGGTCGATATGCGGCAGCAGGTCGATGTGCAGGGTGTCGCCCGGCTGCCAGTAGGAGGAAATCTGCAGGATCGCCGGGCCGGACAGGCCGCGGTGGGTGAACAGGATGTTCTCCTTGAAGCTCTGCCCGTTGCAGCTCACCAGGCAGTCCTCCACCGAAGTGCCGGACAGCTCCGTGCACAGCGTCTTGAGCTGCGGGTCGGTGATGGTGAAGGGCACCAGGCCGGCGCGGGTCGGCAGCACCTGGTGGCCGAACTGGCGGGCCACCTGGTAACCGAACCCCGTGGCGCCGAGGGTGGGGATGGACAGCCCGCCGCTGGCGATCACCAGCGACTGGCAGGCGATCGCGCCGAGGTCGCTGTGCAGCAGGAAGCCGCCGTCGGTCTTGGCGATGCTCTGCACCGCGGTGTTCAGGCGGATCTCGGCGCCGGCCTCGGCGCACTCGGCCAGCAGCAGATCGAGGATGGCATTGGCCTTGTGGTCGCAGAACAGCTGGCCGAGCTTCTTCTCGTGATAGGGCACGCCGTGCTTGGCCACCAGGCCGATGAAGTCCCACTGGCTGTAGCGCGCCAGGGCGGACTTGCAGAAGTGCGGATTTTCCGAGAGGAAGTTGCCCGGCTCGCAGTACAGGTTGGTGAAATTGCAGCGCCCGCCGCCGGACATGAGGATCTTCTTGCCGGCCTTGTTGGCATGGTCCAGCACCAGCACGCGGCGGCCGCGCGCGGCGGCGTTGGCGGCGCACATCAGGCCGGCGGCGCCGGCACCGACTATCACTACCTCAGTGTGCAACACGAGAGTTCCCCAGCGATTCGAGCGCACAGACGGAGGCTGCGCGAAAACCCGCGCATCTTACCCGAAGCCGCTCTGGCCCGCCGATCCTGGCGCGGCAGGGCGGATGGACGGCCGCCCTGGCCAGCACCTGTATCAAAAATGAGACAGTGACGAGGGCTTTCGCGCCTGCTATCACTAGCATTGATCATTCCCCACGGATCGCCGCCGATGCCCGCAGTGCGCGCCTGGCTGTTGCTCTTGCTGCTGTCGCCGGCTCTGGCGGCGGGCGAATCGTTGCGCCTGGTGGCGGACCCCTGGCCGCCGTTCAACGACCGCCGCCTGCCCGGCAACGGCCTGGCCAGCGAGCTGGTGGAGCAGGCGCTGCAGCGCGCCGGCTACCGCACCAGCTACGTCGAGGTGCCCTGGCAGCGGGCGGTGCTGGGGCTCAAGCGCGGCGACTACGACGTGCTGATCAACGCCTGGTACAGCCCCGAACGCGCCGAGTTCGGCCACTACTCGCAGCCCTATCTGGTCAACCGCATCCGCTTTCTGCAGCGCAAGGGCGCCGGCATCCGCTTCGACAGCCTGGCCGGTCTGTATCCGCACAGCATCGCCGTGGTGCGTGGCTACGCCTATTCCGCCGAGTTCGACGGTGACGAGCGGCTGCGCAAGGTCGGCGTCGGCGGTTTCGCCACCGCCGCGCGCATGCTGCACGCCGGGCGCGTGCAGCTGACCCTGGAGGACGAGCTGGTGGCGCGCTATCACCTCGGTCGCGAGCTGCGCGCCATGCGCGACGAGCTGGAGTTTCTGCCGCTGCCGTTGAGCGAGAACGGCCTGCATATCCTGGTGCGCCGCAGCCACCCCGAACACCGCGAGATCGCCAGGCGCTTCGACCGGACGATCCAGGCCATGCGCGACGACGGCAGCTATGCCGCCACCTTTCGCCGGCATGGTCTCTGAGGCCTGCTGGGCGCCGCGGCGCTGATCGCTGCCAAACAGATCCTGCGCATCAGTGCCGGATGCCTCGGGCGGGACTGGCACGCTGAACGGCGCATGCCGCGGGGGTCGCGCCCGATGATGGCGAACTCCTGGCTCGATCTGGAGCACGGCAGCCTGGCGCGCACCGAGCTGGTCCGTCGGCGCCGCAATGAGTATTCCTGGCAGCTATACCTGCGGCAGGTCTTTTGATTATTCACTTATGGGGCGCACTCCTAGACTCGGCGAAAACAGCCTACAACGGAGGTCGCCGTGTCCCATCCCTTGCTCCGCCACTACATCGCCGGATCGTTCGTCGCCAGCAGTCGGACCTTCGACAATGTCTCGCCGGTCGATGGTCGCGTCCTGGGTCAGGTTTGCGAAGCCGGTGCGGCGGAGGTCGACGCCGCGGTGACGGCCGCGGTCGACGCGCAGTCCGGTCCCTGGGGCGGGTGGTGCGCGGCTCAGCGCGCCGACCTGCTGGAGCGCATCGCCGATGCCATCGAACGGCGTTTCGAAGACTTCGTGGCCGCCGAGGTGGCCGACACCGGGCGCCCCGTGCAGCAGGCGCGCAGCCTGGATGTCGCGCGCGGCGTGCACAACTTCCGCACCTTCGCCGGGCTGATCCGCCAGTCCGGTGGCGAGTACTACGAGATGCGCGCCGGCGACGGCAGCGACGTGTTCAGCTACACGGTGCGCAAGCCGCACGGGGTGGTGGCGATCATCTCGCCGTGGAACCTGCCGCTGCTGCTGCTGACCTGGAAGGTGGCGCCGGCCCTGGCCTGTGGCAATTGCGTGGTGGTCAAGCCCTCGGAGGACACGCCTTCGAGTGCCACGCTGCTTGCCGAGGTGATGCACGAGGTCGGTGTGCCGGCCGGCGTGTTCAACCTGGTGCATGGTTTCGGGCCGGCTTCGGCGGGGGAATTCCTCACCCGCCATCCGGACGTGGACGCCATCACCTTCACCGGCGAGTCCCGCACCGGCTCCACCATCATGAAGGCCGCCGCCGAAGGCGTGCGCGAGGTGTCCTTCGAGCTCGGCGGCAAGAATGCCGCGGTGGTCTTCGCCGACTGCGACTTCGACGCCGCGGTGGCGGGCGTGCTGCGCTCCAGCTTCACCAATGCCGGGCAGGTCTGCCTGTGTTCTGAGCGGGTCTATGTGGAGCGGCCGATCTTCGACAGGTTCGTCGCCGCGCTGAAGGCCGGCGCCGAGCGGTTGAAGATCGGCTATCCGCACGAGGAGGGCGTCGCCATGGGCTCGCTGATCTCGCGCAAGCACCGCGACAAGGTGCTGGGCTACTTCGAACTGGCGTGCGCCGAGGGCGCCACCCTGGTCACCGGCGGGGGCGTGCCGGTATTCGGCGATGCGCGCGACGACGGTGCCTTCGTGCAGCCGACCATCTGGACCGGCCTTGGCGACGACGCCCGCTGCATGCGCGAGGAGGTCTTCGGCCCGGTGTGCCATATCGCCCCGTTCGACAGCGACGAGGAGGTGCTGCGGCGGGTCAACGATTGCGCCTACGGCCTCGCCGCGGCCCTGTGGACCCGCGATCTGGGGCGCGCCCATCGCATCTCCCGGCGCATCCGCGTCGGCATGGTGTGGGTCAACACCTGGTTCCTGCGCGATCTGCGCACGCCCTTCGGCGGCGCGCGCCTGTCGGGCCTGGGGCGCGAGGGGGGCGGCATTCGCTGGATTTCTACTCCGAGACCACCACCGTCTGCGTCAACGCCTGAGGAGGCCTCCGTCATGCATCAAGCCCTTATCCAGGCAGCCGATCGGCTGCGCCAGGCGGAGCGAGGCGGCCTTGCCTGCGCGCCGATCCGTGGTCTGATCGCCGAAGCACTGGCTGACGAACCGGCTAGCGATCCCGTGAGCCTGGCCTACGCGGTGCAGCGCCATAACGCCCAGATCGCCCAGAGTCAGGGGCGTCGCCCGGTCGGGCGCAAGATCGGCCTGACCGCTCGCAGCGTGCAGCAGCAGCTCGGCGTGGAGCAGCCGGACTTCGGCGTGCTCTTCGCCGACCTGGCACGGGGCGATGGCCAGCCCATCGCCTGGGACGACTGCGCCCAGCCGAAGGTGGAGGCGGAGATCGCCCTGGTGCTGGAGCAGGATCTGCCCCACGAGCGTCACACCCTGGCGGATCTGCTGCGCGCCATCGCTTTCGCCCTGCCGGCCATCGAAGTGGTGGGCAGCCGCATCGCCAACTGGGACATCCGCCTGGTGGACACCATCGCCGACAACGCCTCGGCCGGCCTCTTCGTCCTCGGCAGTCGTCCGGTGAAGCTGGAACAGCTGGACCTGGTGGGGTGCGGCATGAGCCTGAGCCTGCGCGGCGAACCGGTGTCCACGGGGGCCGGCGCGGCCTGCCTGGACAACCCGCTGAACGCCGCGCTCTGGCTGGCCGACACCATGGCGCGCCTGGGCGAGCCGCTGCGCGCCGGCGACATCCTCCTCACCGGCGCGCTGGGGCCGATGGTCTCGGCCCGGCCGGGGGACGTGTTCACCGCCCATATCCAGGGCCTGGGCAGCGTCAGTGCCGCCTTCGCCGCGCAGGAGGCACGCCCATGACGCGCAAACGCAAGGTCGCCATCGTCGGCTCCGGCAATATCGGCACCGACCTGATGATCAAGGTGATGCGCAACGCGCAGCATCTGGAAATGGGCGCCATGGTCGGCATCGACCCGGCGTCCGACGGCCTGGCCCGTGCCACACGCCTGGGCGTAGCCGTTAGCCACGAGGGTGTGGAGGGCCTGAGCCGACTGCCGATCTTCGACCAGATCGACTTCGTCTTCGACGCCACCTCGGCCGGCGCCCACGTGAAGAACGACGCCTTCCTGCGCGGCATCAAGCCAGGCATCCGCCTGATCGACCTGACCCCGGCGGCCATCGGCCCCTACTGCGTGCCGGTGGTCAACCTGGAGCAGAACCTCGCCCAGCGCAACGTCAACATGGTCACCTGCGGCGGCCAGGCCACCATCCCCATGGTCGCCGCGGTGTCGCGGGTGGCCAGGGTCCATTACGCCGAGATCATCGCTTCCATCGCCAGCAAGTCCGCCGGCCCGGGCACCCGCGCCAATATCGACGAGTTCACCGAGACCACCAGCAAGGCCATCGAGGTGATCGGCGGCGCGGCCAGGGGCAAGGCCATCATCATCATGAACCCGGCCGAACCGCCGCTGATGATGCGCGACACCGTGTTCGTGCTCAGCGAGGCCGCCGACCAGGCCAGGGTCGAGGCCAGCATCGAGGAAATGACCGCCGCCGTGCAGGCCTACGTGCCGGGTTATCGCCTGAAACAGCGGGTGCAGTTCGACCTGATCCCCGCTGATGCGCCGCTGCACATTCCCGGCCATGGCCGTTTCTCCGGGCTGAAGACCTCGATCTTCCTCGAGGTGGAAGGCGCCGCCCACTACCTGCCGGCCTACGCCGGCAACCTCGACATCATGACCTCCGCCGCGCTGGCCACCGCCGAGCGCATGGCCCAGGCGATGAACCAAGGCTGAGGAGACGCCCCATGACATGCGACCCGAGCAAGAAGCTCTACATCTCCGACGTGACCCTGCGCGATGGCAGCCATGCCATTCGCCACCAGTATTCGCTGGCGCAGGTCCAGGCCATTGCCCGCGCGCTGGACCTGGCGCGCGTCGATTCCATCGAAGTGACCCATGGCGACGGCCTGCAGGGCTCCTCGTTCAACTACGGCTTTGGCGCCCACAGCGACCTGGAATGGATCGAGGCGGCGGCCGATGTCATCGAGCACGCCCGCCTGACCGTGCTGCTGCTGCCGGGCATCGGCAGCGTGCATGACCTCAAGGCCGCCTATGGCGCCGGTGCCCGCAGCGTGCGGGTGGCCACTCACTGCAGCGAGGCGGATGTGTCGAAACAGCACATCGAGTACGCCCGCGAACTCGGCATGGACACCGTCGGCTTTCTGATGATGAGCCACATGCTCCCGGCCGAGGAGCTGGCCCGCCAGGCCAAGCTGATGGAGGGCTACGGCGCCCAGTGCATCTACATGGCCGACTCCGGCGGGGCGATGAGCATGCACGACGTTCGCCAACGCATGCGCGCCTTCAAGGCCGTGCTCAATCCGGAAACTCAACTGGGCATGCATGCCCACCACAACCTTAGCCTCGGCGTGGCCAACTCCATCGTCGCGGTGGAGGAGGGTTGCGAGCGCATCGACGCCAGCCTCGCCGGCATGGGCGCAGGTGCCGGTAACGCGCCGCTGGAGGTGTTCATCGCCGCCGCCGAACGCCTGGGCTGGAACCACGGTACCGATCTGTACCGGCTGATGGATGCCGCCGACGACCTGGTGCGACCGTTGCAAGACCGACCGGTACGGGTCGACCGCGAGACCCTGGGCCTGGGTTATGCCGGGGTCTATTCGAGTTTCCTGCGCCATGCCGAGGCGGCGGCGCAGAAGTACGGGTTGAAGACCCTGGACATCCTCGTCGAGCTGGGCCGGCGGCGCATGGTCGGCGGCCAGGAAGACATGATCGTCGACGTCGCCCTCGACCTGCTGGCCCTGCAACCGGAGAACCGTCCATGAGTACCGATATCGTCCGCATCGCCGCAGCGCTGGATCAGGCCGCCCGTCGCGCCGAGGCGTTGCCGCAGTTCAGCACCGAGCGTCCGTTTCTGCTGGAGGAGGCCTACCAGATCCAGCGCGCGTCGATGCAGCGCCGCTACGAGGATGGCGAGCGCAGCATCGGCATCAAGCTGGGCTTCACCAGCCGCGCCAAGATGATCCAGATGGGCGTGGACAGCCTGATCTGGGGCTGGCTCACCGACGCCATGCTCGAGGAAGACGGCGGCCTGGTGGATCTGTCGCGCTACATCCATCCCCGCGTCGAACCCGAGGTCTGCTTTCTCACCCGGCGCGACATCGATCGCCCGCTGAGCCTGCTGGAGGCCGCCGACTATCTGGAGGCGGTCGCTCCCGCCCTGGAGATCATCGACTCGCGCTACCAGGCGTTCAAGTTCAGCCTGGAGGACGTGGTCGCCGACAACTGCTCGTCCTCCGGCCTCACCCTCGGCCCCTGGTCGCGCGACTGGTCCGGCCTGGCCAATGCCGGCGTGATCCTGCGCCAGGACGGCCAGGTGCTGCAGACGGGTTCCACCGCCGCCATTCTCGGCCACCCGCTGCGCAGCCTGGTGCAGGCGTCACGCCTGCTGCACGGCAGCGAATGCGTGCTGCCTGCCGGCAGCCTGATCATGGCCGGCGCCGCCACGGCGGCGGTGCCGCTGCGTCCGGGGTCGCACTTCTGCGTCGAGATCCAGGGCTTGGGTGAGAGCAGCTTCATCACCTGCAAGGAATCGAACCATGAGTGACAACCGCTCCACCGTCGTTGCCGGCAAGGCCAGACCGCGCGGGCGCTTCCCGCACATCAAGCGGGCCGGCGACTTCCTCTTCGTCTCCGGTACCAGTTCGCGGCGTCCCGACAACAGCTTCGCAGGCGTGGAAGTGGACAAGCTGGGCACCACCAGGCTCGACATTCGCGCCCAGACCCGCGCGGTCATCGAGAACATTCGCGACATTCTCGCCTGTGAGAACGCGAGCCTCGGCGACGTCGTCGAGATCAGCAGCTTCCTGATCGATATGAACGATTTCGGCGGTTACAACGAGGTGTACGCCGAGTACTTCGATGAGACCGGCCCCACGCGAACCACCGTGGCCGTTCACCAATTGCCCCACCCGCACCTGCGGATCGAAATCAAGGCTGTCGCCTATTCCCCCTCCAACCGCTGAGAGAAGAACAATGGACAAATACCACTTCAGCCCCCCGCTCAATTTCAACCGCTGGCTCGACGACAACGCCCACCTGCTCAAGCCGCCGGTGGGTAATCGGCAGATCTGGCAGAACAGCGACTTCATGGTCACCGTGGTCGGTGGGCCCAATCAGCGCACCGATTTTCACGACGATCCGGTGGAGGAGTTCTTCTACCAGTTCAAGGGCAACGCCTACCTGAACATCTGGGACCGCGGCCGCTACGAGCGGGTGGACCTGAAGGAAGGCGACATCTACCTGATGGCCCCCCACGTCATCCATTCGCCGCAGCGCCCCGAGCCCGGCAGCCTCTGCCTGGTGGTGGAGCGCGTGCGCCCGGCGGGGCAGAGGGATGCCCTGCAATGGTCCTGTGCCCGCTGCGGGACGCTGGTCAAGCGCTACGAGATGCAGCTGCAGAGCATCGTCACCGATCTGCCGCCGGTCTACGAGCAGTTCTACGCGACCTCCGCCGAGGAGCGCCGCTGCAGCGCCTGCGGCGAGATCCATCCCGGCCGCGACTGGCAAACCTGGCACAAGACCCTCAACGAGTTCCATCCCGTATGAAGATCGACATCCACTCCCATTTCTTCCCCAGGGTGAGCCAGGCCGAAGCCGCCCGCTTGAGCCCCGAGCGCGCACCCTGGCTGCAGACCGAGGGCCGGCATGGCCACATCATGCTCGGTGACAAGCCGTTTCGCCCGGTGAACGATCTGCTCTGGGACCCGCTGCGCCGTCTGGAGCACCTGGACGAGCAGGACCTGGATATCCAGGTCATGTGCGCCACCCCGGTGATGTTCGGTTACGACCAGCCCATCGAGCGGGCCCTGCCCTGGGCAGAGCTGATGAACGACCGCGCGCTGGAGATGACCGCGCTGGCCCCCGACCGGCTCAAGGTGCTGGCGCAGGTGCCCCTGCAGGACATCGACGCGGCCTGCCGCGAGGCCAGTCGCGCCATGCGCAACGGGCATGTCGGCGTGCAGATCGGCAACCACGTGGGCAACCACGACCTGGACGAGGCAGGACTGGTGGAGTTCCTCCACCACTGCGCGGTGGAAGACATCCCGCTGCTGGTGCACCCCTGGGACATGATGGGGCGCGAGCGCATGAAGAAGTGGATGCTGCCCTGGCTGGTGGCCATGCCGGCGGAAACCCAGCTGGGCATCCTGTCGCTGATCATGTCCGGCGCCTTCGAACGGCTGCCGCACTCCTTGCGCATCTGCTTCGCCCATGGCGGCGGCAGCTTCGCCTTCCTGCTCGGCCGGGTGGACAACGCCTGGCGCCACCGCGACATCGTTCGCGAGGATTGCCCCGCCTTGCCGTCCAGTTACGTCAAGCGCTTCTTCGTGGACTCGGCGGTATTCGCCCCCGGTGCCTTGCGTCTGCTGGTGGACGTGATGGGCGCCGACCGCGTGATGCTCGGTTCCGATTCGCCGTTCCCGCTCGGGGAACAGGTAATCGGCGCCGGTGTGCTGGAACACCCGACATTAAGTGAACAGGACAAGACACGTATCTGCGCCGACAACGTACGCGCGTTCTTCGGCTTTTGAGGCCTGCCAAAACAACCAATACCCCTACACAACTGGCTTTGCCGAACAAAAAAAATAGGAGGCGCCATGAGCGGTAATTTTCAATCGGTCAGCGAGATCATCGACAGCAGCCCGCTGTCAGCCCTGCAGATCAGGGTCTTGCTGTTGTGTTTTCTGGTGGTGGTGCTCGATGGTTTCGACACTGCGGCCATCGGCTACATCGCCCCGGAACTGCTTCGTGAGTGGGGCATCGAACGCAGCCAGCTCGCTCCGGCCTTCGCCGCCGGGCTGTTCGGCATGCTGGTCGGCAGCGTCGGTTCCGGCCCGTTGGCCGATCGTTACGGCCGCAAGCTGTTGTTGCTGGCCAGTCTCACCATCGTGGCGGTAGGCACGCTGGTCTGCAGCCTGGCGCCGAACATCGAAGTGCTTACCGTACTGCGCTTTCTCACCGGTATCGGGCTGGGCGGCGTGCTGCCCAATGCCATCACCCTGAGCTCGGAGTATTCCCCGGCACGGCGTCGCATGCTGCTGGTGACCCTCAGCTACTCCGGCTTCACGCTGGGCCTGGCGCTGGGCGGCTGGGTGGCCGGCGCGCTGTTGCCGGCGGTGGGCTGGAAGGGCGTGTTGCTGTGCGGTGGCGTGGCGCCCTTGCTGCTGCTGCCGATACTGATCCTGGTACTGCCGGAGTCCACCTGCTTCATGGCCGGCAAGCCTGCTTATGCCAAGCGCTTGCAGACGATTCTGACGAAGATCAGTGGTCGCCAGGATTGGCAGGGGGTGACGCTGGTCGGCGAGACGGCTGCGCGTCAGCAGGCCTCCTCGATCACCACGCTGTTCGCCGACGGCCGCGCGCTGCGCACCCTGCTGCTGTGGCTGACCTTCTTCTGCTGCCTGTTCGTCTTCTACCTGCTGACCAGCTGGTTGCCCACCATCCTGCGCAGCAGCGGCTACGCCGTTCAGGAGACATCCAACATCGCCGCGATGATCCCGTTCGGCGGGGTGCTGGGGGGCATCGTCATGGCCCTGCTGATGGACCGCTACGGCGCCTTGCGTCTGCTCCCGCTGCTGTGTCTGGGAGCGGCCGTCGCGCTGGCCCTGACCGGCACCCAGCTGGGCAGCAGCATGCAACTGATGCTGATGGTCTTCGCCGTCGGTTTCACCCTCACCGGCGCCCTCAACAACCTGAGCATTCTCGCTTCCACCCTCTACCCCACGCATGCCCGTGCCACCGGCGTGGGTTGGGCGCTGAGCGCGGGCCGTACCGGTTCGATCATCGGTTCGATTCTGGGCGCCTGGCTGTTCGAGGCGTCCGGCGGACTGCAGAGCTTCTTCATCTGGCTCGCCGTGCCGGCGCTGGTGGCCAGCCTGGCGCTGCTGGTGATGAGCCTGCAAGGCGCGCGCGCCGTCCCTCAGGGCAGCGTGGCCTGAGCTATCTTGCTCAGGTCGGCACGCGCCGATGCCCGAAGCACGGCCCTGGCACCTCGCCAGGGCCGGTAGTCGCAGAGGTGGAAGATGAAAACCAGTGTGGTCTCGGTCGCGCGCAAGCTGAAGTTCTATCAACTGGTGATCTTCGACCAGGTGGTGAAAAGCGGATCGCTGTTGCGAGCCGCTGAGGTGCTGAACATGACCCAGCCCGCGGTGACCAAGGTCATCCACGAGATGGAGTCCTACTTCGCCGCGCCGCTGCTGGTCCGCGGCAATCGCGGTGTCTGCGTGACGGAACTGGGCGACCTGGTGCTGGTGCGGGCGCGCTCGATGCTTGCCGAATTGAGGGCATTGAGCGACGAGGTCGAGGCCTACCAGGAAGGCAACAGCGGGCATGTGGTCGTGGGCACGCTGATTTCCGCCACCACCTCGTTGCTGCCGCGCGCGCTGCGCCTGCTCAAGGAGCGAGCCCCGCGGGTGCTGGTGTCGGTGCAGATCGGCCAGTTCGATCAGCTGTTCCCGGCCTTGATCGCCGGCGAGGTCGATCTGGTGGTCGGGCGCGTGCCGGACGATTGGCGAGGCAGCGGCGAAGCGCGTGCGCTGGGCGTCGATGTGCTGTACGACGAACAGCTGTGCATCGTCGGCGGGGTAGGCCATCCGCTGCATCAGCGCGCGACGCTGGACGTGGCCGACCTGCATCCCTATCCCTGGGTGTTGCCGCCACCGGGCTCGCTGCTGCGGCGCACCGTCAACCAAGTGTTCGCCGAGGCCGATCTGCCCTTGCCGAGCAATGTCATCGAGTCGTTGTCGGTGCTGACCAACGTGGCGCTGATGCAGGACCAGCAGACCATCGACCTGCTGCCCCTGGAGACCACTCGGCAGGTGGCCGGCCCTGGCGGAGTGCGCGCGTTCGACCTCAACGTCGCGCTGCGTTTCGGCGACATCGGCTGTTTCTACTCCAACGGCCGCAAGCTCGGGCCCGCCGCGAAACTGTTCCGGGAGTGTCTGCATCTGGCCTGTGACGCCTATCAGGACAAGGGGTAACGGCGGTTGCCTGCGTAGCAACCAGCCGCCTTGCCGAGCGATGCCCTTGGCTGCGCAACTACAGGCCAATCGGGTCTCGCTGATGCCGGCCTTATAAGGTGCCGATAGTTGGCGAGTTGATCGCCGAGGCTTGGTTTTATTTATCCATTGATTATCCGGGTTCTGTATTAATGGCGTCTTGGGTTATATCGCGTTGCGCGGAAGTTAAGCATTCTATTGAAACTTGTCGAAAGCGATATTGCTGGCGCTTTGGGTATCAATGAATGGAATAGCTGCAGGTATTCTTTTTATTGGTGGTTTATTTGCTGGTCATATAGTTTTTGGACTGTGGGGAGTCCACTGCGGTAGCTGGCAAGTGCCGAGATAGAGGGGGTCCTTGCTTGTTGCTGGAAGGCGTTCGTGCACGCCGGTGCCGGCGCCATTGGTGGAATCTGGCGAGTTGCGTACTGGTCGTTGGTCGCGCCGCTACTTTCTTCTTCGCGGTTTTTCCGAAGTGTGCGTTGCCTTGCTCGAGTTGGGCGGGGTGGGACAGTTTTATCTGGCGCCGGGAGGGCGCGATGAATCTGGGCGGCAACTTTGCGTGTCGCCGTATCTGGTTGAACAATAATAAAGGTGGTCGCCATGAGCAAAAACAAGTTGTACGCGGTAGTGGTCGTGAGTGCGGGGGTTGTCGTTTCGCCGCCACTGCAGGCAGAGGAAGGCGGTTTTGTCGAGGACGCCACTGCGACCCTGCAGTTGCGCAATTACTACTTCAGTCGCGATTTCTCCGACATCGTCGGACCCAACCAGCAGTCCAAGGCCGAAGAATGGGCCCAGGGCTTTATCCTCAATTTCAAGTCCGGCTACACGCCTGGCCCGCTGGGCTTTGGGCTGGATGCCATCGGCACCCTCGGCATCAAGCTCGACAGCAGCCCCGATCGCGTCAACAGCGGCCTGCTGCCGGTGCAGGAGGACGGCGAGGCGGCCGATGAATACAGCCGTCTGGGCGTCGCGGCGAAGATGCGTCTGTCGAAGACCGAGCTGAAGGTAGGCGAGCTGCAGCCCAATCTGCCGGTCCTGTCCTATAGCGACATCCGCCTGCTGCCCCCGAGCTACCAGGGCGCCAGCCTCACTTCCAGCGAGATCGCCGGGCTGACCCTGCAGGCCGGCCACCTCACCGGCACCAGCCTGCGCAACGAGGCGGGCGACGACGAGCTGCAGGCCATGATTGGCTTCCAGCCTCAGCGTCAGGTCTCCAGCGACGCCTTCAACTACGCCGGTGCCGACTATGCCTTCAACGGCAATCGCACCACCGCCGGCCTCTGGTACGCCCAGCTGGAGGACATCTACGAGCAGCGTTACCTGGGCCTCAAGCATTTCGAGCCGGTGGGCGACTGGCTGCTGGGGGCCAATCTCGGCTTCTACGATTCGCAAGAGGACGGCAAGCAGCTGATCGGCGAGCTGGACAACCGCGCCTTCTACTCGTTGTTCTCCGCCAAGCGCGGTGGCCATACCTTCTATGTCGGCTATCAGGGCATGTTCGGCGATCACGGCTTCCCCCGCGTGTTCGCCAACGTCTCGCCGCTGGGCAACGAGGTGCCGACCTTCGAGTTCGCCTCGGCCGACGAGCGCTCCTGGCAGGTCCGGCATGACTACGACTTCGCCGCGCTGGGGATTCCGGGCCTGACCACCACTCTGCGCTACATCAGGGGCGATAACGTCGATACCGGCCGCGGCTTCGAAGGCAAGGACTGGGAGCGGGATCTGGACATCGGCTACGTGATCCAGAGCGGTGCCCTCAAGGGCCTTGGCCTGCGCGTGCGCAACGTCACCGCGCGTTCCAACTACCGAACCGATGTCAACGAGAACCGCCTGATCCTCAACTACACCCTGACGCTGTTCTGATTGCCCATCCATCGTCAAAAAGGCGCGGGCCGTGCGTTGAGAACCATCACTCGCACGGCCTGCCGCCCTCCGCTTCGTCCTGGCTGCCGCCCCGACCATCGCGTCCCGGCTGCGCGGCTCATGGCATTGTCGAGGTAGCCAATACATGCCCCAGAAAAATATTGCCGCGGCGCTGCTGTTGCTGGCGGCCGTGCTCGTCGTGGTTGGGTTTCATCTCGGTCAGGCCTGGATAACCGGCGTGGCGGTGCTGCTGAGTGCCTTGGCCGGTTGGCGCTATCACCTGCTGCCCGCCGAGATCGTCGAGGTGCGGGTGCCCGTGGAAGTGCCCGTCGCCGTGATGCCGGCAGAGCCGGAGGTGAAAGGCGAGCCGCCGGCGCCTCCGGTGTCTTTCGAACCGCTGCTGGTGCGGTTGTTGGAACTCGGCGAGACGATCGCCCAGAGCAACTCCGATATGCAGCAAGCCGACGTTCTGGCCCGCCAGGCAGGGGAAAACCTCCAGCTGTCGATTCGCAGCATCGAGGACTCCAGGGACCTGATCACCGAGCTGGCGGATTACATGGACCACATCACCCTGATGTTCAACGATCTCAGCGAGCAGTCCCAGCGTATCGGTTCGATTGTCGGCAGCATCCAGGAGATCGCCAAGCAGACCAACCTGTTGGCGCTCAATGCCGCCATCGAGGCCGCGCGGGCGGGTGAGCAGGGGCGGGGCTTTGCCGTGGTCGCCGACGAAGTGCGCCACCTCGCGCGGCGCGCCAACGAGGCCAGCGAGCAGATCCGCGACATCGTCCGCAGCTTGCAGCAGGCCTCGGAAGAGGCGCGAGTGGGGCTGACCCAGGTCGATGGGTCTACCCAAACCGGCCTGGAAAAATCTGCCGTTGCCCTGCAGGCGCTGGCGCAGATGAAAGAGCTGGCGGCCGTACGCATGGGATTGCTGCAGGGCACCGTGCTGCGCATGGGGGAAAAACAGCGGCTGGCCGAGCTGCTACGGCAACTGTTGATCGAGACGAGCAGTAGCGCGGAGCGTGAGCACCTGCGGGCGCTCGGCCGTACTGCCCGGCTATAGGGCCAGCACCGTGCGCGCACGGCCCTGCTGCTTGGCTCGGTACAGGCGCATGTCGGCTTCGTGCAGCAGGCTTTCCAGATCGTCCGGTTCGCCGCGATAGAGGCCGGCGCTGAACGACAGCGGCGGCGCGCCGGCGGCGTAGTGCAGGCCGGCGCACTGGCGGCGCAGGCGGTCGAGGGCCTGCGCCAGGTCGTCGGCCTGCTGCGCGCTGACCAGGGCGAACTCCTCGCCGCCGAGGCGACCGAGCAGGGCGTTGGGGAAGGCGCCGGCCAGGGCGCGGGCGAACACCACCAGGGCGCTGTCGCCGCTGGCATGGCCGAAACCGTCGTTGATCTGCTTGAAGTGATCGAGATCGAGCATCGCCACGCTCAGTTCGTGGCCGTCGCGGCGCGCCTGCTGCAATAGCTGCAGGCCCTGCTCGTAGAAGGCGCGGCGGTTGTTCAGCCCGGTCAGGGCGTCGAACTGCGCCGCCTGCTTCAGCGCGCGCAGCAGGTCGCGGCGCTCCAGGGTGGACATCACCCGGCAGTTGAGTTCCTCGGGGCAGAACGGCTTGCGCAGGAAGTCGTCGGCGCCGTGCTTGATGAACAGCGCGCTGAGCGAGCCCTTGGCGTCGGCGGACAGGCCGATGATGATCAGCTCATGGCGTTTCATCTTCTGCCGCAGCAGCTTGACCAGCTCGAAGCCGCTGATGCCGGGCATGGCGTGGTCCAGCACCAGCAGGTCGATGTCCGGCTGCTCGGCGAGCAGGCGCAGGGTCTCCTCGCCGTCGCGGGCCTCGAGGATCTGGTAGCGGTGCGGGGTCAGCACGTGGCGGATGTAGTGGCGGGTGGCCTCGGAGTCCTCGGCGATGAGGATCTTGATCTTCGCGTTGTGCTCCAGGCGGTGCAGCAGGCGGAAGGCGTACTCGTAGGAGTGCTGGCTCTCCTTGAGCACGTAGTCGACCACGCCCTTCATCAGCAGCTCGTCGCGGCGCTGCTCGTTGTAGCTGCCGCTGAGCACGATGCACGGCAGGCGGTAGCGCATCACCAGGTCGACGCTCTCGCCGTTGGGCGCATCCGGCAGGTGCAGGTCGACGATGGCGGCGAAGAACAGCCCGGCGGAGGTCTCCAGCATCACCTCGGCCTCGGCCAGCGAGGCGCAGAACACCGGCTGCAGCGTCGGCTCCTGGCGGAACAGGTGCTCGAGAATCTTCAGCACCAGCGGACTGTCTTCGATGACCAGGATATTGCGCATCCCTATTCCTCTCCTGGCGGGCCTGCTAGAGCAGGCGTACGCGTAACGTGCGCCCCTTGATCTTGCCTTCGGTGAGGCGTTTGAGGGCCTGTCTGGCCACGTCGCGCTCGACCGCGACGAAGGCCTGGTAGTCGAACAGGGCGATCTTGCCGACCTGGCTGCCGGGCAGCCCGGCATCGCCGGTCAGTGCGCCGAGGATGTCGCCGGGGCGCAGTTTGTCCTTGCGCCCGGCGCCGATGCACAGCGTGTGCATCGGCGGCAGCAGCGGCTCGCCGCCGGCCTTGGCCGCGGGCAGCGGGTACCAGGCCAGCGCCTTGCCCTGCAGCGCCTCGATGGCCTGGGCGCGGCCGGCTTCGGCCGGGGCCACCAGGCTCAGCGCCAGGCCCTTCTCGCCGGCCCGGCCGCTGCGGCCGATGCGGTGGATATGGACCTCGGCATCGCGGCTCAGCTCGACGTTGATCACCAGCTCCAGGCCGGCGATGTCCAGGCCGCGGGCGGCCACGTCGGTGGCCACCAGCACGCTGAGGCTGCGATTGGCGAACAGTGCCAGGATCTGGTCGCGCTCGCGTTGCTCCAGATCACCGTGCAGGGCGGCGGCGGAGATCTTTTCCGCCTCCAGCTGCGCGGCCAGCTCGTCGCACTGCTGGCGGGTGGCGCAGAAGGCCACCGCCGGCTGCTTGCGAAAATGCCGCAGCAGGGTGCTCACCGCTTCCAGGCGCTGGCCCGGGGCGATCTCGTAGAAACGCTGCTCGATCTGCCCGTCGTCGTGCTGGGCCTCGACTTCGACCCGCTCCGGGCTGCGCAGAAAGCGCGCGGCGAGCTGCTCGATGCCGGCCGGGTAGGTGGCGGAGAACAGCAGGGTCTGCCGCCGCGCCGGGGTCTGCTCGATGATCTCGGCGATGCTGTCGATAAAGCCCATGTCGAGCATGCGGTCGGCCTCGTCGAGCACCAGGGTATTGAGGCCGTCGACCTTCAGCGTGCCCTTGCGCAGGTGCTCCTGCACCCGCCCCGGGGTGCCGACTATGACGTGGGCGCCGTGCTCCAGCGAGCCGATCTGCGGGCCGAAGGGCACGCCGCCACAGAGGGTCAGCACCTTGACGTTGTCGGCGGCGCGGGCCAGGCGGCGGATTTCCTTGGCCACCTGGTCGGCCAGCTCGCGCGTGGGGCACAGCACCAGCGCCTGGCAGCCGAAGTAGCGCGGGTTGAGCGGGTGCAGCAGGCCGAGGGCGAAGGCCGCGGTCTTGCCGCTGCCGGTCTTGGCCTGGGCGATCAGGTCGCGGCCCTTGAGGATCAGCGGCAGGCTGGCGGCCTGGATCGGCGTCATCTCGGCATAGCCGATGGCGGCGAGGTTGGCCTGCATGGCGGCGGACAGGGGCAGACTGGCGAAGGCGGTGGCGGTCACGGCAAGGGCTCGGGGCTGGCGAAACAGGCCGGCAGTGTAGCAGGCCGGCCTAGTCTTCCGCTGACACCTCGAGGCGCCGCGCGCGGCGGCCGTCGGCCGGGTCGAGCTGGAGGAAGATCGCCGCGGCCAGCATCGACAGCAGGCCGACGCACAGGTAGGTGGCCTGGAACGCCTGCAGCAGCTGGCCCTCGCCGCCGAATTCGCGGCTGAAGCCGCCGAGCAGCGCCGCCGAAGCCGCCACCCCCAGGCCCATGGCCAGCTGCACCACCACCGACAGCAGGCTGTTGCCGCTGCTGGCGTCGCGGTTGTCCAGGTCGATCAGGGTGACGGTGTTCATCGCGGTGAACTGCAGCGAGTTGACCGCGCCGATCAGGCCCAGCTGGACGATCAGCTGCAGCAGCGGGGTGTCCGCATCGACCAGGGCCAGGCTGGCGATTAGCACGCCGAGCAGCAGGGTGTTGCCGGTGAGGATGCGGCGGTAGCCGAGGCGCTCGATCAGCGGCTTGGCCAGGGGTTTGACCGCCATCGCCGCCAGCGCCAGGGGGATCAGGCTCATGCCGGCCTGCGCCGGCGAGTAGCCCATCGCCAGTTGCAGCAGCAGCGGGGTGAGAAAGGGCAGGGCGCCGCTGCCGAGGCGGGCGAACAGGTTGCCGATGATGCCCACGGCGAAGCCGCGGGTACGAAACAGGCCGGGGGCGAACAGCGGCTGCTCGATGCGCCCGGCGCGCAGCCAGTAGGCGGCCAGGCAGGCCAGGCCGCCGAGCAGCAGGAGCATCACCCGCATGGTCGGCAGGTGCAGCTCGCCCAGGCCTTCCAGGGCCACGGTGATCAGCAGCATGGCGGCGCCGAACAGCACAAAGCCCGGCGTATCGAAGCGGCTCCGGCTCGGCCCGCGCAGGTCCGGCATATGCCGCAGCGCCGCCCAGCAGCCGAGCAGGCCGACCGGCAGGTTGATCAGGAAGATCCAGTGCCAGCTGGCCACCTCCACCAGCCAGCCGCCCAGGCTCGGGCCGAGCAGCGGGCCGAGCAGGCCGGGCAGGGTGACGAAGCTCATGATCCGCACCAGCTCCGAGCGCGGGTAGGCGCGCAGCACCACCAGGCGCCCGACCGGCATCATCAGCGCGCCGCCGAGGCCCTGCACGATGCGTGCGCCGACCAGCATGGGCAGGGAGGTGGACAGGGCGCACAGCAGCGAACCGAGGCTGAACAGGGCGATGGCGCCGAAGAAGATGCGCCGCGTGCCGAAGCGGTCGGCGATCCAGCCCGAGGCGGGGATCAGCAGGGCCACGG
Organism: Pseudomonas sp. NPDC077649; assembly: GCF_044542855.1. Classification (NCBI taxonomy): domain Bacteria; kingdom Pseudomonadati; phylum Pseudomonadota; class Gammaproteobacteria; order Pseudomonadales; family Pseudomonadaceae; genus Pseudomonas; species Pseudomonas sp. NPDC077649. The sequence continues at coordinate 168,021 of NZ_JBITVF010000001.1, forward strand.
TGAGCATGTAGGCGATCACCACCGACTGCATGCGCAGCGGGTCTTCGGCCAGGTCGGCGGCCATGGCCGGCAGCGCGGTGTTGAGGATGGTGCCGTCCAGCGTCTGCATGAAGAAGGCGATGGCGACTATCCAGGGCAACAGGCGGGCGGTGCGTGGGTCGAGCGGGGCGGGGTCGGTCATGGGCTCCTCGCAGGTGGCAGCCGGCACTGTAGAGCCTGGCGGCGCATCCGGCCAGGGCGCTGCTAGGCTTGTCGCTAAACAAGGCTCCCCGGCTCGGGGTAAGGACGGCGGCATGCGCTGGGTTCTGTTATGGCTCGCTCTGGTCGCTCCCGCCCTGCTGGCGGCGCCCTGGTTTCCCTATCCGGTACAGGTCGACGGCCAGGCGCGCGAGTACCGGGCGCTGGCGAAAGCCGAGAGGCCGTGGCGCATCTGCGCCCTGTTGCCGCACGGCAAGGATCGCTACTGGTGGGGCGTGGCCTGGGGCCTGGACCAGGAGGCGCGGCGTCTCGGCGTGCAGCTGGGCATCTACGAGGCCGGCGGCTACGAGCACGGGCCGGTGCAGCTGGAGCAGTTCGAGCATTGCGTGGCGCTGGGCGCCGAGGCGTTCCTGCTGGCCAGCATCAATACCCTCGACCTGTGCCCGGCGGTGACCGAGCAGCGCGCCGCCGGGCGGCCGGTGATCGACCTGGTCAATCGCCTCGACTGCACCGACCTCAGCGCGCGCTCGCGGGTGGATTTCGCCGACATGGCCGCGGCCACCCTGGCCTACGCGGTGCAGCACGGCGGCGGCCGGCCGCTGCGCATCGGCTGGTTACCGGGCCCGGCCGACGCCGGCTGGGTGCAGGATGCCGAGCGCGGCCTGCAGGCCGCCCTGGTCGGCAGCGCGGCGACCCTGGTGCACGGCGGTTACGGCCCGGTGGACCGCAGCAGCCAGGCGCAGCTGGTACGGGCGCTGCTCAAGGCCAACCCCGACCTCGATTACCTGATCGGCAACGCCGAGGCGGCGGCGTTCGCCGCGCAGCTGGTGCACAACCTCGGCGTGCGCGCCGAGGTGCTGGCCTTCTATGCCACCGAGCGGGTGCTGGAGCAGATCGGCGAGGGGCAGATGCTGGCGGCGCCGACCGATTCGCCGGTGATCCAGGCGCGCATCGCCCTCGACCTGGCGGTGCGCGGCCTGCAGGGCGAGGCGCTGCCGGCGCGGGTCGGCCCGCGCATCGAGATGCTCGACCGCGCGAGCCTGGCGCGTTTCGACATCGGCCGGCTGATGCCGCCCGAGGGCCACTGGATGATTCGCCAGGAGCTGCCGCAGTAGCGGCCGCTGGCGCGCCGTCAGGCCGCCGACACCGGCCGCTGCGGCTGGCCGCGTACCGGCGTGTCGCCGGCGACGAAGTACCTGGCGGTGCTGCGCGGCAGCGGCGCGCGGCCGCGAATCCGGTCGGCGATCTTCTCGGCGAGCATGATGGTGGTGGCGTTGAGGTTGCCGGTGATGATCTCCGGCATGATCGACGCGTCCACCACCCGCAGGCCCTGCACGCCGTGCACCCGGCCCTGGCCGTCGACCACCGCCATGGCGTCCTCGCCCATCTTGCACGAGCACGAGGGATGGAAGGCGGTCTCGGCATGTTCGCGGACAAAGGCGTCCAGTTCGGCGTCGCTCTGGCAGTCCGGGCCGGGGCTGATCTCGCGCCCGCGGAAGGCATCCAGCGCCGGCTGGGCCATTATCTCGCGGGTGATGCGGATGGCGTCGCGGAACTCCTGCCAGTCCTGTTCATGGCTCATGTAGTTGAACAGGATGCTCGGGTGCTGGCGCGGGTCCCTGGATTTGAGCTGCACGCGGCCGCGGCTGGGCGAGCGCATGGAGCCGACGTGGGCCTGGAAGCCGTGTTCCTTCACCGCGTTGCTGCCGTTGTAGTTGATCGCCACCGGCAGGAAGTGGAACTGGATGTTGGGCCAGGCGAATTCCGGACGGGTGCGGATGAAACCGCCGGCCTCGAACTGGTTGCTGGCGCCCAGGCCCTTGCCGCGCAGCAGCCAGTGGGTGCCGATGGCCGGCTGGTTCCACCACTTCAGCGCCGGGTAGATCGACACCGGCTCCTTGCAGGCGTACTGCAGGTACATCTCCAGGTGGTCCTGCAGGTTCTGGCCGACGCCGGGCAGCTCGTGCACCAGGGGGATGTCCAGTTCGCGCAGCAGGGCGGCGGGGCCGACCCCGGAGCGCTGCAGGATCTGCGGCGAGGCGATGGCGCCGGAGCACAGCAGCACCTCGCGGCGGGCGCGGACGATCACCGGCGTGTCGCCCTCGCCGTGCAGGTAGGCGACGCCGCTGGCGCGCTTGCCGTCGAACAGGATGCGGTCGGTCAGGGCGTGGGTGACGATGCGCAGGTTGGGCCGGCCGCGGGCCTGGTCGAGGTAGCCGCGGGCGGTACTGGAGCGGCGGCCCTGCGCGGTGACGGTGCGGTCCATGGGGCCGAAGCCTTCCTGCTGGTAGCCGTTGAGGTCGTCGGTACGCGGGTAGCCGGCCTGCACGCCGGCCTCGACCATGGCATGGAACAGCGGGTTGTTGCCGGCCTTGGGCGTGGTCACCGACACCGGGCCGTCGCCGCCGTGGTAGTCGTTGGCGCCGATGTCGCGGGTTTCCGCCTTGCGGAAATAGGGCAGGCAGTCCAGGTAGGTCCAGTCTTCCAGGCCCGGCAGCTTGGCCCAGTTGTCGAAGTCCAGGGCGTTGCCGCGGATGTAACACATGCCGTTGATCAGCGAGGAGCCGCCCAGGCCCTTGCCGCGCCCGCATTCCATGCGCCGGTTGTTCATGAAGGGCTCCGGCTCGGTCTCGTAGGCCCAGTTGTAGCGCCGGCCCTGCAGCGGGAAGGCCAGGGCGGCGGGCATCTGGGTGCGAAAGTCGAGGCGGTAGTCGGGGCCGCCGGCTTCCAGCAGCAGCACGCTGACGTCTGCGTCCTCGCTCAGGCGGGTGGCCAGCACGTTACCGGCCGAGCCGGCGCCGATGATGATGTAGTCGAATTCTTGCGACATGGGCGTCACCTGTATGACGGGTCTGCGTAGCCCCTAGGATGGGTTAGGCGCAAGACCGGGCTTGGTCTGCATCCGATGTCGGTGCGCCGTAACCCACCGGGTTGATCGGATTGGCGAACTGGTGGGTTACGCGGCGCTCACTGCCTGTGGAGCGCAGGCGTTGCGGTTCGCGCCGCTAACCCACCCTAGGGGCGGCTATTCAGAACACCGAGGCGTAGCCGCCCAGTTCCACCTGCACCGACTTGATCCGGGTGTAGTGGCCGAGGGTGGTCAGGCCGTTCTCGCGGCCGACGCCGGACTGCTTGTAGCCGCCCACCGGCATCTCCGCCGGCGACTCGCCCCAGGTGTTGATCCAGCAGATGCCGGCTTCCAGCTGGTGGATGACCCGGTGCGCGCGATTGAGGTCGCGGGTCACCACGCCGGCGGCCAGGCCGTAGTCGGTGTCGTTGGCGCGGCGGATCGCTTCCTCTTCGCTGTCGTAGATGAGGATGCTCATCACCGGGCCGAAGATTTCCTCGCGCACTATGGTCATGGCATCCGTGCAGTCGGTGAACACAGTCGGCGCCACGTAAGCGCCCTTGGCGTAGTTGCCATCGGTGACGCGCGCGCCGCCGATCAGCAGGCGCGCGCCCTCGGCGCGGCCCTTCTCGATGTAGCCGAGCACGCTGTCCATATGCGCCGCGCTGACCAGCGGGCCGAAGTTGGTGGCCTCATCCAGCGGGCTGCCCAGGCGGATGCGCTTGACCCGCTCGAGCACCTTGGCCTCGAAGCGCGCCTGCAGCATGCGCGGCACGAACACCCGGGTGCCGTTGGTGCAGACCTGGCCGGAGCTGTAGAAGTTGGCCATCACCGCGATGTCGGCGGCGCGGTCCAGATCGGCGTCCTCGAACACGATCAGCGGCGACTTGCCGCCCAGCTCCATGGTCACTTCCTTGAGGGTGGAGCTGGAGGCGCTGGCCATCACCTTCTTGCCGGTGCTGGTGCCGCCGGTGAAGGAAATCTTCTCGATGCCGGGGTGCTCGGTCAGCCACTGGCCGAGCTCGCGGCCGCTGCCGGTGAGCACGTTGAACACGCCGTCGGGCAGGCCGGCCTCGGTGTAGATCTCGGCCAGCTTCAGCGCGGTCAGCGAGGTGACTTCGCTGGGCTTGAAGATCATCGCGTTGCCGGCGGCCAGGGCCGGCGCGGATTTCCACAGGGCGATCTGGATCGGGTAGTTCCAGGCGCCGATGCCGGCGACCACGCCCAGCGGCTCGCGGCGGGTGTAGACGAAGGAGGATTCGCGTAGCGGGATCTGCTCGCCCTCGATGGCCGGGATCAGCCCGGCGTAGTACTCCAGCACGTCGGCGCCGGTGACGATGTCGACGTTGCGGGTTTCGGAAAGCGGCTTGCCGGTGTCCAGGGTCTCCAGCTCGGCCAGCTCGTCGTTGCGCGCGCGCAGTATGTCCACCGCCTTGCGCAGGATGCGCGAGCGCTGCATGGCGGTCATCGCCGCCCAGACCTTCTGCCCCTGCTTGGCGCTGGCCACCGCACGCTCGACATCGGCCTGGCTGGCGCGCTGCAGGGTGGCGAGCACCTCGCCGGTGGCCGGGTTGATGCTGTCGAAGGTCTGGCCACTGCTGGCGGCGACGTAACGGCCACCGATATAGAGCTGCTGCTGGTCGAAGCGGGGCATGGGCTGTCCTCTGGGCGCGAATGAATTGGCTAGAAAACAGCCTATTTTATTTAGATTGAACGATCAATCAATAAAAACGACAGCGCGCAGCTAATCGCGACATGCAGGCAGTCGGGTGCGTCATGCGCACCGCGCGATCTCGGGGGGATTTGATAAACCCTGCAGCCGCCTGCCTTAGCGGCATTGCAGCGGCGCTGATTCGAGTCGGCGACCGGCTTTGCAGGCGGTGCGCGCAGCCTGGTGGCCCCGCGACCGCCTAGCAGGCCTTGCCCAGTTGCAGATCGAGGTAGTCGTAGGCGATACGGCGCGCCTGCTCGGTGTCGAAGGCTTTGCCGGACAGCGCGCCGCGCAGCCACAGGCCGTCGATCAGGGCGGCGAGCCCGCGCGCGGCGGCGCGCGCCTCGTCGGCCGGCAGCACGCGGCGGAACTGGCCGCACAGGTTGGAATACAGGCGGTGGTCGTTGACCCGCTGCAGGCGGCGCAGCGCCGGCTGGTGCATGCTGCTGGCCCAGAACGCCAGCCAGGTCTTCATCGCCGGGCCGCTGACCTGGCTGTCGTCGAAGTTGCCGTCGATCATCGCCTTCAGGTGAGCGCGCGGACCGTCCTCGCGCAGCGCCCGGCGGCGTTCGCCCACCGCCTCGCTGAGCGCCTGCATCAGGTGGCGCATGGTCGCTTCGAGCAGGCCGTTCTTGTCGTTGAAGTAGTGACTGATGATGCCGTTGGACACCCCGGCCAGACGGGCGATATAGGCGATGCTGGCATCGGCCATGCCGACCTGGTCGACGGCCTCCAGGGTGGCGGCGATCAGTTGCGAACGACGGATGGGCTGCATGCCGACCTTGGGCATGGGTCTCTCCAGCGGGGGAAGTAGGGCCGGAGTCTAGGCGGATTTTGATCGTTCGATCAATCAATGCGGGGCCCGGGCATGGCGCCGCTGTCCCTGCTGGCCAGGTTATTGGAACAGGACATTTGCCAGGAAGAGGGCCGTGCTCAGCGCGGTACCGAGCAAGAGGTGGCGGGTGAACAAGGCCGTCACGCTGCGGCCGTCCTGGCCGTGACTCAGCGCGGCCAGCACGCGCTCGTTGCAATGAATGGACACCAGCACGGCCGCCACGCAGACGCCGATGATGAGGAGGGTGCCGCCAAGGTTGCCCCACAGGTTCCAGGTCGCCGGTGCAAGCCAGGCGGGAAGGTAAGGTAACAGCAGCAGCTTGTAGCCCTCGGGGCTGCCGGCAATGACCTGTACCCGGCGTTCGAAGGTGTTGCGCGGCGGCCGCGGTGGTAATCGGCGCTGGTGCTGCATCGTGAAGGCCGGGTGCAGTCCTGGGGCGCGCGATGATAACGCCGACGCCTGGCCGGTGTCGTGGCGCGCGCGACGCCCCCCGAGGCCGCATCGCCAGAAACGACGAAGCGGGCCTGAGCCCGCTTCGTGTTCACGCCAGTCGGGTCTTATTGCAACCAGCCCGCGACGCGCTCGGGGTTGGCGGCGATCCAGTCCTTGGCGGCCTGTTCCGGCTTGGCGCCGTCGCGGATGGCCAGCATCACCGCGCCGACTTCTTCGCCGCTCCAGGAGAACTTCTTGAGGAAGGCGGTGGCGTCGGCGGCCTTGGCCTCGAGGCCCGGGTTGACCACGGTGTCGACGTGCTCGTCGTCGCCGTAGACCTTCTTCGGGTCTTCGAGGAAGCGCAGTTTCCACTTGGCGAACATCCAGTGCGGAATCCAGCCGGTCACCACTATGGGCTTGCCCGCCTTCTCGGCACGGGTCAGGGCGGTGGCCATGGCCGGGCCGGAGCTGGGCATCAGCTTGATGCTGGTCAGTTCGTACTGCTTGATGGCGTCTTCGGTGCGGCGCATCACGCCGGCGCCGGCGTCGATGCCGGTGATCTTGCCGTCGAAGTCCTTGGCGTACTTCTCCAGGTCGGCGATGGTCTTGGCCTCGACGTAGTCGGGCACGATCAGGCCGATCTTGGCGCCCTGGTAGTTGGCGCCGAGCACCACCACCTTGTCCTTGAGCTTGGCGTAGTACTCGCCGTGGGTGGCCGGCAGCCAGGCCGAGAGGGTGGCGTCGAGGTCGCCGCGAGCCACGCCCTGCCACATGATGGCGGGTTCGACCGGCTTGAGTTCCACCGGGTAGCCGAGCTTGCTCTGCAGAATCTCGCCGGCGACATGGGTGGCGGCGACGCTGTCGTCCCAGCCGTTGACGTAGCCGATCTTCAGGGTGGGTTTGTCGGCGGCGAGGGCGCTGCCCAGGCCGAGCGCCAGGGCGGCCGCGCCGAGGCAGAGTTGCTTGAGTACGCGCATATCTTGGTGCTCCGTCAGTTGAGTGGCAGTTGCAAAGGTGTTGACTGGCTCGTTCTGATTGCGGGCCTGGCGCGCCGGCCGTCGCTGCTGGCCGCCGGTTCGCGGGCAAAGCCCTCCCCATCGCGGTCTGGCCGCGACCGCGCGTGCATCGATGAGGAGGTTTCCAGGCCCGGAGGATGCGCGTCCGGGCCCGAATACGGGGTGGCGTCAGAGGCCGACGTGTTTCTTCACCGCGGCCGCGCCGTCCTGGCCGTCGAAGGTGGTCACGCCGCTCAGCCACTGGTCGAGGATCGCCGGGTTGGCCTTGATCCAGGCCTTGGCGACGTCCTGCGGGTTTTCCTTCTCCAGCACCTTTTCCATCAGCTGGCTTTCGATCTCGACGCTGAACTGCAGGTTGTTGAGCAGCTTGCCGACGTTGGCGCAGCGCGCTTCGTAGTCCGGCGGCACCACGGTGTAAACCTTGGCCGCGCCGTAGTCGGGGCCGAACACCTCGTCGCCGCCGGCCAGGTAGGTGATGTCGAACTGGGTGTTCATCGGGTGCGGTGCCCAGCCGAGGAATACCACCGGCTCCTGCTTCTTGATCGCCCGCGACACCTGCACCAGCATGCCGGCCTCGCTGGACTCGACCATGCGGAAGCCGCCGAGGCCGAACTGGTCGCCCTTGATCATGCCGTCGATCAGCAGGTTGCCGTCGTTACCCGGCTCGATGCCGTAAATCTTGCCGCCGAGCTGGTCCTTGAACTTGGCGATGTCCTGGAAGCTTTTCAGCCCCGCCTCGGCGGCGTAGGTCGGCACCGCCAGGGTGTACTTGGCGCCTTCGAGGTTGGGTTTTTCCAGCACCTTGACCCCGCCGTCCTTGCGGAAGGGCTCGATCACCGCGTCCATCGACGGCGCCCAGTAGCCGAGGAACACGTCGACCTGGCCGTTCTTCACCCCGGTGAAGGCGATCGGCACCGAGGCCATGATCTTGCGCGGCTGGTAGCCCAGGCCTTCGACCAGGGTCATGGCCACGCCGGTGGTGGCGGCGATGTCGGCCCAGCCGATTTCGGCGAAACGCACCTGCTTGCAGCTTTCCGGCTCGGCGGCCCAGGCGCCCTGCGCCAGGGCGCAGGTCAGCAGGGCGAGGGCGGCGGTGGTCTTGATCGTGTTCATCTGCGGTTCCCTGTGAGGTGAAAAGACGTTTACTGGCGCTGCAGCTTGCCGCTGAACCAGGCAAAGATGCCGCCGCGGGCGGTCTGCTTGGTGCCGAAGCTCTCGGTGATGCGGTCGAGGATGATCGCCAGCAGCACCACGGCCATGCCGCTCTCGAAGCCTAGACCGATGTCGAGACGCTGGATGCTCGCCAGCACGTCGTTGCCCAGGCCACCGGCGCCGACCATGGAGGCGATGATCACCATCGACAGCGCCATCATGATGGTCTGGTTGACCCCGGCCATGATCGACGGCATGGCGTTGGGCAGTTGCACCTTGAACAGCAGCTGGCGGCCGTTGCAGCCGAACGACTGGCCGGCCTCGATGATTTCCTTGTTAACCTGGCGAATCCCCAGGCTGGTCAGGCGCACCGCCGGCGGCATGGCGAAGATCACCGTGGCGATGATCCCCGGCACGCGGCCGAGGCCGAACAGCATGGCCGCCGGGATCAGGTAGACGAACGCCGGCATGGTCTGCATGAAGTCGAGGATCGGCCGGATCACCAGCGCCACCCGCTCGCTCCTGGCCGCCCAGATGCCCAGCGGGATGCCCAGCAGCAGGCTGATCAGGGTGGCGGAGAAGGTCAGGCCGAGGGTCACCACGGTCTGTTCCCAGAAGCCGGTCATGACGATGAGGATGAACGACACCGCGGTGAAGGCGGCGAAGCGCGCGCCGATGCGCCACAGGCCGAGGCCGACGAAGATGGCGATGAGCAGCCAGGCCGGCGGCAGCATCAGCAGCTGCTCGATGCCTTCGGAGAAGCCGCTGACCAGGCTGCCGACGCTGTCGAAGGCGCCGCTGTAGTTGTCCAGCAGGTGCTGGACGACGTCGTTGACCCAGCTGCCCAGGTCGAGTTTCTTCTCACTCATGGGATTCCCCCTGCAGGCGGGTCAACAGCCGGCCCTTGCTGATGGCGCCGCAGTAATGGCCCTCGGCGTCGACCACCGGGATCGGCCCTTCGTTGTCCACCAGGCGGTCGATGACCTTGTCCAGCGGCATGCTTTCCGGCACCGGCACCACCTGCTTGAGGGCCGTGGTCTCCAGCGGCCGCGGCGTGTCGCCGTCGACCATCAGGGCGATCTTCTCCAGGCTGATGGAACCGCAGAAATTGTGCTGCTCGTCGACGATAAAGGCGTAGTGCTTGTCCAGCGCCTGCAGCTCCTTGCAGATCTTCGCCGCGTCCGGGGCGCGGCCGTTATGCACGTAGAGCGGCACGCTGTCGGCCTTGAGCTGGCCGGCGGTGAGGTAGCGGCTGGTGTCGACGGTGTCGAAGAAGTTGCGCACGTAGTCGTTGGCCGGCTTGTCGATCAGCTCCTGCGGGGTGCCGACCTGGATCAGCTTGCCGCCCTCCATGATGCCGATGCGGCTACCGATGCGCATGGCTTCCTCGATGTCGTGGGAGACGAAGATGATGGTGCGTCGGTGGGTCTTCTGCAGCTCCAGCAGCACGTCCTGCATCTCGCGGCGCTTGAGCGGGTCGAGGGCGGAGAAGGCCTCGTCCATGATGATCATCGAGGGGTTCACCGCCAGCGCGCGGGCCAGGCCGACGCGCTGCTGCATGCCGCCGGACAGCTCGTGCGGGTACTTGTGGGCGAAGGTGTCGAGGCCGACCTGCTTGAGCACGTTCATGGCGCGCTGCTCGCGTTCCTTGCGGCCGACGCCGGCCACTTCCAGGCCGAACGCGGCGTTGTCCAGCACGCTGCGCGAGGGCATCAGGGCGAAGGACTGGAAGACCATGCTCATGTCGCGCCGGCGCAGGTCGATCAGCTGCGACTGCGGCAGCTTGGCGACGTTCTGCCCGTCGATGTAGACGTCGCCGCCGCTGGGTTCGACCAGGCGGTTGATCAGGCGGATCAGGGTGGACTTGCCGGAGCCGGACAGGCCCATGAGGACGAAGATCTCGCCCTCCTCGACGCTGAACGAGACATCGCTGACGCCGATCACCGCGCCTTTCTCGGCGAGGATTTTCTCCTTGCTCCAACCTTCCTTGAGCAGCTCGATGGCTTCTTGTGGGTTGGGGCCGAAGACCTTGTACAGGTGCTCGACCACGATCTTTCCAGACTGCATGGGACGTTTCCCCTTCAATCGGCATCCTGTTCAGACTGGCACAAGCTGGCGCGCGCCGTCGGGGCGTTCGTCAGGTGCGTCAGACTTCCGATGCCTGTGTGGGTGTGTGCTGAATGTCGGGGGGTTGGCGAGCGAGTTGCGCCGGGATGCGGCAGGGGCGCTCGGGCACGCCGCAGCGCACGCAGGATGGACGCGGTGCGCCCAGTGCGTTGCCCGATCGTGCAGATGAGTGTCCCATGCCTTGCCGTGTTGCAAACCGCTTTCCAAACCCTCTGGCAGTGTTTCGAAACCCAGTCCCTTGGGGGTTCATACGCCGTCCTGGCGCATGCGTGCATCCGAAATTTCTTGTTGGTCCGGCGCCCGTCGGGAGGGCACCGGCGCTGTCTGTTCTTCGGTCCAGAGGTGTGGGCTCTGGTCTGCCGCCCTGCTGGGCAGTGGCGGCAGCGACGTTATCGGCTGACTCAACGATATAGCCTTGGAGGCCCGGCAATTGTCGATTTGCGACTCTGACGTGTTGCGCCACGACATGCCGTCGTCCGCCGCCGGTTGTCGTGCATTCGCCGCCGGTTCGCTGCGCCTGTGGCCGTTGACTGCAAGCTGCAGCCTTAAAAAACCTTAACAGACTTTTTTAGCCCTTGGCCAAGGCTGCAGGCCGCGCCGGGCCTGATTCGCTGCCCGGCGAGAAGGCGTCAGGCGGCGTATCGCGGGGGCTGCGGCGCCATCGAAAAAAACGCCGCGAGGGCAATGGACGAGGCGATCGGAGCGTTGCCTGGGCCAAGCGGCCTTGCCGCACGAGCGGCCAACGGCTGCTGCGCCGCGCTCGGCGAGTCGGGCGCTTCAGTGCCCCGGCGGCAGGCCGAAGAGGCCGCCGCTGGGCGTGCCGCGCTGGTGGGTCACGCCCGCGAGCCAGGCGGCGATGGTCTGCGGGTTGTTCTCGATCCAGGCCTTGGCCACCCGGCGGCGGTTGGTGTTGCCTTCCAGCACCGCGCTCATCAGCTGGTTCTCCGCGGCGATGGTGAAGGTCATGTTGCGCAGCAGCCGCGTCAGGTTCGGGCATTCGGCGCTGAAGCCGCCGCGCGCCACGGTATTGACCTGCGCCGCGCCGAAGTCGGGGCCGAAATACTCGTCGCCGCCGGCCAGGTAGTGCATGCGCAGGCGCTCGTTCATCGGGTGCGGTTCCCAGCCGAGGAACACCGCCCATTTGCCCAGGCGCTGGGCGCGTTCGACGTGATTGAGCATGCCGCTCTCGCTGGACTCCACCAGGCTGAAGCCGCGCAGGCCGAAGCGGTCGTCGCGGATCATCGCCTTGACCATCTCGTTGCCCTCGTTGCCGGGCTCGATGCCGAAGATCTGCCCGCCGAGCTGCTCCTTGAACTTGTGGATATCGGCGAAATCCTGCAACCCGGCCTCGTAACCGGGGGCCAGCACCGCCAGGGTGTAGCGCACGGCCGGCAGGTTGGTGTGCAGCAGCTCGATCCGGCCGCTGTCCAGGTGTGCCTGGATCAGTTCGGCTTGTGCCGGCATCCAGTTGCCGAGGAACACGTCCATCCGGCCTTCGGCGAGGGCGCGGTAGGTCTCCGGCAGCGACAGGCGCTTGATCTGGGTGCGGTAGCCGAGTTCGCCGAGCACCAGGCGGGCCACCGCGGTGGTCATGGTGATGTCGGTCCAGCCGACGTCGGGCAGGCGCACCAGCTCGCAGCGAGCGGCCTCGGTGGCGTGCAGGCTGCCGGAGCCGAGCAGGGTGAGCGCGAGCAGCCAGTGTGCGAGTCTGTTCATGGATCGTCCTTGCCTGGTTGGGGAGCGGCTTGGCCTGGCGGGCGTGCACGCCAGTACAGCGCAAGCCGCGCCGCCGAGGAGGGCGCAATGCGACCTCGACATGCCGAAAACAGACCTCCCTCGCGCGTGCGTCGGCATCGGGCGCCCTGCTTCGCTCTCCCTCCCGCAGCCATGCGGTCGTCGGCGACGACGCGTTTGGACAAGCCCGAGTCGGTGTCAGGCGTGGTCGGGGCGCCGAAACCCCGATCATGGGCGCCGACTCAATCCAACGAGGTTGCCGCCGTGGCCATCAGCGTATTCGACCTGTTCAAGATCGGCATCGGGCCGTCCAGCTCCCACACCGTGGGGCCGATGCGCGCCGCCGCGCTGTTCGTCGAGGCGCTGCGCGAGCGCCAGCTGCTGGCGCGGGTGCGGCGCATCGAAGTGCGCCTGTACGGCTCGCTGTCGGCCACCGGCGTCGGCCACGGCAGCGACCGTGCGGTGATCATGGGCCTGATGGGCGAGTGGCCGGATCGCATCGACCCGGCGCAGATCGCCCCGCGCATCGCCACGCTGCTCGAGCGCGGCGAGCTGCTGCTCGACGGCCGCCTGCCGGTCGCCTTCGACTGGGCGCGCGACATGCGCCTGCTGGAGGAAAACCTGCCCTACCACCCCAACGCCATGACCCTGGTGGCCGAGGGCGAGGGCGGCGAGCTGCATAGCGACACCTACTACTCGGTGGGCGGCGGTTTCGTCGTCGATGCCGCGCAGGCCGCCACCGGCGCGCTGGACCAGGACCACACCGCGCTGCCCTACGATTTCTCCAGCGGCGCCGAGCTGCTGCGCCTGTGCCGCCAGCACGGCCTGCGCGTGTCGCAGCTGATGCTGGCCAACGAAAAGGCCTGGCGCAGCGAGGCCGAGATCCGCGCCGGCCTGCTCGGGCTGTGGCAGGCCATGCAGGACTGCGTGGCCAACGGCCTGCGCGAGGAGGGCATCCTCCCCGGCGGGCTGAATGTGCGCCGGCGCGCGGCCAAGCTGCACCGCAGCCTGCAGGAGCTGGGCAAGCCCAACGTGATCGGCAGCACCATGAGCGCCATGGAATGGGTCAACCTCTACGCCCTGGCGGTCAACGAGGAAAACGCCGCCGGCGGGCGCATGGTCACCGCGCCGACCAACGGCGCGGCGGGGATCATCCCGGCGGTGCTGCACTACTACATGCGCTTCAATCCGGATGCCAGCGACGCCGACGTGGTCGACTTCCTGCTGGCCGCCGCCGCGGTGGGCATCCTGTGCAAGAAGAACGCCTCGATCTCCGGCGCCGAAGTCGGCTGCCAGGGCGAGGTCGGCTCGGCCTGCGCCATGGCCGCGGCGGGTTTGGCCGAAGTGCTCGGCGCCAGCCCCGAGCAGCTGGAGAACGCCGCCGAGATCGGCCTGGAACACAACCTGGGGCTGACCTGCGACCCGGTCGGCGGCCTGGTGCAGGTGCCGTGCATCGAGCGCAACGCGATCGCCGCGGTGAAGGCGATCAACGCGGCGCAGATGGCCCTGCGCGGCGACGGCGAGCACCACATCTCGCTGGACCGGGTGATCCGCACCATGCGCGACACCGGCGCCGACATGCACGACAAGTACAAGGAAACCTCGCGTGGCGGCCTGGCGGTCAGCGCCATCGAATGCTGAACCGTGCTGGTGCGCCGGCCAGGGGTTGGCGAGTCGCAGTGCCGGCTTTTGGTGCGAACGGTCATTGCGGAAATGGTTGAAAAGTGACCTACTGGTCTCTGCTGTTACCGCCTGGCCGTTACACCGGCCAGGGCCTGGCGTAGCGCTCGCCACGCAGAGTGCTACCGAAATGCTCAAGGCCCCGTGCCAAGGGGCCTGCGAGCCTGTTCAGGAGGTTCGTCGACAGCCTGGAAAAGCCCGCCGGATGCGCCCTGCATCGACGGCGATATTTTTATTGAACGCTCAATCAATTTAGGCATGCTCTTTGCCTAAGCATGGATAGCTGACTGGTTCCTACGACCAGCGTCATAACAACAATGGAAGCTCGCTCAGTCGGGCTTCTCACCGTGCTTAGCGTGAGGGTTTCATCGATGTCGCAGTTCGCCCCGGGGGCCCAGCCCCAGAACCGTGTCGCCCAGTCCATCGGCTTCCTGCTGCTGGACAACTTCACCCTGATCTCCCTCGCCTCGGCAGTGGAACCCCTGCGCATGGCCAACCAGCTGTCCGGCAAGGAGCTGTACCGCTGGCACACCCTGACCCACGACGGCCAGCCGGTCAGCGCCAGCGACGGCCTGAAGATCACCCCGGACGCGGCGCTGGACAACGCGCCGGCGCTGGACGCGGTGATCGTCTGCGGCGGCATCGACATCCAGCACAGCGTCAGGCGCGAGCACATCTGCTGGCTGCAGAAGCAGGCGCGCCAGGGCCGCCAGCTCGGCGCGGTGTGCACCGGCAGCTGGGCGCTGGCCAAGGCCGGTCTGCTCGACGGCTATGACTGCAGCGTGCACTGGGAATGCCTGGCCTCGATGCAGGAAGCCTTCCCCCGCGCCGCCATCACCACCCGCCTGTTCTCCATCGACCGCAACCGCAATACCTCGTCCGGCGGCACCGCGCCGATGGACATGATGCTGCACCTGATCGGCCAGCAGCATGGCCGCGAACTGGCGGCTGGCATCTCCGAGATGTTCATCTACGAGCGCATCCGCAACGAGCAGGATCACCAGCGCGTGCCGCTCAAGCACATGCTCGGCAGCAACCAGCCCAAGCTGCAGGAAATCGTCGCGCTGATGGAGGCCAACCTGGAGGAGCCCATCGACCTCGACGAACTGGCCTGCTTCGTCGACATCTCGCGGCGTCAGCTTGAGCGCCTGTTCCAGAAGTACCTGCACTGCTCGCCGTCGCGCTATTACCTCAAGCTGCGCCTGATCCGTGCGCGCCAGCTGCTCAAGCAGACCAGCATGTCTATCATCGAGGTGGCCTCGGTGTGCGGCTTCGTCTCCACCCCGCATTTCTCCAAGTGCTACCGCGAATACTTCGGCATTCCGCCGCGCGACGAGCGCGCCGGCCAGCAGGGCGCCAACCTGGTGATGCTGCTGCCTATCCCCGAGCAGCAGGGCAATTCCAGCGCCGGGCTGGCGCTCAACCGCGCCCAGGGCGAGTCGACCTTCGCCAGCGTGCGCCTGCTGTAAGGCGCCGCAGCAAGGTCAACGGGGCGCCAGTGGCGCCCCGTTTTATTTGGCGTCGCGGCTAAAGCCGCCTGCCCGGGTGTAGGGTGGGCTTTAGCCCACCACCCTGTGGCCCTCTGGCTTCACCGTGACCCTTGTGGATTTTGGTTGACCCCATCCGTATATGCCTTGGTGGGCTGAAGCCCACCCTCCGCGCGGAAGGGGCGCCGTGTGCGCCGCGGGATCGATCAAGCCGAAGCCGGCTTCGGCACCAGCGCCGGCAGCAGATGGCGGCTGATCGCCTCGCGCACGTTGGGCAGCAGGGTGGCGCTGCCGCCGAGCAGTTCCTCCACCAGGCGGCGCAGGGCCACGGCGCGTTCCGGGCTGAGGCCGCTGACGGCCAGCTCGCAGGCCTGCTCGGCGCTGGCGCCGGCGGGAATGCTCAGGCCCAGGGCCACCAGGCGTTCGCGGAAGTCTTCCTGGTCGATCAGGTCGGCATGCATCATGGTCGTGGCTCCTGGGCTTGGGGCGTCAACGTAGGACGCCTTCCTCGATAAGTAGTTTGAAGATAGCCTCGGCGCCGTCCTGCGGCGAGACATCCTTGAGCACCTGGCCGCCACCGCCGCTGGCCTTGGCGGTGGCCGCCTTCATCCGCTCGGCGCCGCTCTTGGCCTTGATCACCTTGAGCCGCTTCGGGCGCGGCTTGGCCGGCTGCAGACTGGCTTCGGCCAGCAGCGGGTCGTCCACCACCGCGACTTCATGGGCTTCGATCAGGCCGCGCCGGGCCGGGCCGAAGGCGCTCTGCCGGGCCACCGGGGCGGCGTTGTCGACGCTGGCGACGCAGGGCAGGCGCACCTTGAGCCGGCGCCGCTGGCCGCGTGGCAGGGCTTGCAGCACCTGGGCCACGCCGTTCTCGACCTTTTCCACTTCGGCCAGGCCGACCAGCATCGGCCAGCCCAGGCGCTCGGCCAGGAGGAACGGCAGCATGCCCGAGCCCTCGCCGGTTTCCGCCTGGCTGCCGGTGAGCACCAGCTGCACGCGGCTGCCCTGCAGGTAATCCACCAGCAGCGGCAGGGCGTCGGCGCCGTCGGGCTGCTCGAGCACGTCGAGCTGCTCCAGGCCCATGCCCAGGTAGCCGCGCAGCGCCTCGGCCTGCGGGTCGCCGGCATGCAGCAGCTGCAGCTGCTGCCCGGCCAGGCGCAGGCCCAGTTCCACCGCGCGGGAATCCTGTTCGGCGCGGCGCGGGCGACCGGAGGTCGGGTGGGCGCCGAGCGAGACCAGGGCGACGATATTCAGATCAGTCATGTTGTCCCCGTAGCCCGGATGCAATCCGGGAAAGATGGTGGTGACCCCGGATGTCATCCGGGCTACGCCGCATCACGTTTGCCTTCCTGGCGCCAGGCGGCGACCCGCTCGAGCAGCGCCTTGAGAATCGCCGCCGAATCGCCGATCACCGACAGGTCGGCGCGCTTGATCATGTCGCAGCCGGGGTCCAGGTTCACCGCCACCACCTTGTCGCAGGCGCCGATGCCCTGCAGGTGCTGGATGGCCCCGGAGATGCCCACGGCCATATAGACCCGCGCGGTGACCCAGGTGCCGGTGGCGCCGACCTGGCGGTTGCGCGGCATAAAGCCGTCGTCCACCGCCACCCGCGAGGCGCCTTCGGTGGCGCCGAGGGCGACGGCGGCCTGGTGGAACAGCTCCCAGTCCTTCACCCCGTTGCCGCCGGAGAGGATGAACTCGGCCTCGGCCATGGGGATCTGCGCCGGGTCCACGGCCACCGGGCCGAGGTCCTGCAGGCGCGTCAGGCTGTGTGCGACCGGCGCGGCCAGTTCCACCGGGCGCGCCTCGTGACGGGTCTCGCTGACCGGCTCGGCGCACTCGGCGGCGGCCAGGATCAGCCGCGGCAGGGCGCGTTGAATGTCCTGCTGGCCGGCGCCGGCGCGGCCGATGCACTGCTCGTTCGCCACCTGCCAGACGCGGGTGGCCGGGCGCTCGCCGAGCTTGGCGGCCAGGCGCCGGCCCAGTTCGCCGCCGCCGGTGCGGCTGTCGGGCAGCAGCCAGTGGCGCGGGGCGAACTGGCCGTCCACTGCGCTCAGCGCCAGCACCCGGGCTTCCGGAGCGTAACCGTCGAAGGTCTCGCCTGCGATGCGCAGCAGCCGGTCGACGCCGGCGCTGTCGAAGGCGCTTTCCTTGTCCTCGCCGAACAGCACGGCGAGCACCGCACCGCTATCGCCGGCCAGTTGCCGGGCCAGGCCGAGCAGGTCCTTGTCGTGGCTGGACAGGCGGCCGCCGACCATGTCCGGCACCACGGCGATGATATGGCTCGGCTGCTCGACCAGATGCAGCGGCAGCTGCACCGCGGCGCTGGCCGCGCCGCGCTTCTGCCCGCCGCCCTGCTGGGCGCCGGAGCGGTCGATGCGCTTGATCCCGGCCGGGCCGATAAAGCCGGCGGCGATGGCATGGGGGTTCTTGCGCATCAGGCCGTTGGGGCCCATCCAGCTGGTCTGGTTCTGGCTCTGCATGGCCGCATGCAGCGGGTGCAGGCGGTTGCGCGCGATCCATTCGGCGCGCGGGTCGCGGCGGATGATGTCGCTCATGCCTGGGCCTCCTGGATGCACTGGGATTGTCGTTTCATCACTGCACCTCCGCCAGTTCACGCCTGGCTGCCGGCTTTTTTGCCGCCACCTCGGTGGGCTCGATCAGCACCTCGGCGACCAGTTCGGCGATGTCCTTGATTTCCGGACGCGGGGCGACCACGCCTTCGAGCATCGCGGTGCACTGCGGGCAGCCGACGGCCACCAGTTCGGCGCCGGTCTCCTTGATGTCGACCATGCGCATGTCGGGGATGCGCTGCTTGCCGGGGATGTCGGTGATCGGCGCGCCGCCGCCACCGCCGCAGCAGCGCGAACGGAAGCCGGAGCGTTCCATCTCCTTCACCTCGATACCGATGGTCTTGAGCACGGCGCGCGGCGCCTCGTACTCGCCGTTGTAGCGGCCGAGGTAGCAGGGGTCGTGATAGGTCACGCTGCTGGCCTTGCTCTGGCCGAGGTTGAGCGACCCCTTGCGCACCAGCTCGTCGATAAAGGTGCTGTGGTGCAGCACCTGGTAATGGCCGCCGAGGGCGCCGTATTCGTTCTTCAGCACATGGAAGCTGTGCGGGTCGCAGCTGACGATGCGCTTGAAGCGGTACTTGCTCAGGGTGGCGATATTGCGCTTGGCCAGGTTCTGGAAGGTCGCCTCGTCGCCCAGACGACGGGCCACGTCGCCACTGTCGCGTTCCTCCAGGCCGAGCACGGCGAAGTCGACGTCGGCGGCCTTGAGCACCTTGACGAAGGCGCGCAGGGTGCGCTGGTTGCGCATATCGAAGGCGCCGTCGCCGACCCAGAACAGCACGTCGGTCTCTTGCTTGTCGGCAAGCAGCGGCAGGTTGAGGTCGGCCGCCCAGTTCAGCCGGCCGCCGGGGGCGAAACCGCCGGGGTTGTCGGTGGCGATCAGGTTGTCCAGCACCTCGGCGCCCTTGTTCGGCGTGGCGCCCTTTTCCAGGGTCAGATGACGGCGCATATCGACGATGGCATCGACGTGCTCGATCATCATCGGGCACTCCTCGACGCAGGCGCGGCAGGTGGTGCAGGACCACAGCGTCTCGGCATCGACCAGCGCCTTGCCATTGAGGTCGACGATGGGTTGGTGCGGGCCGCCGCTGTGCTCGCCGAGCGGAATGCCCGGGTAGGGCGAACCCGCGAACTGGGCGTCGTTGCCACCGGCCAGGCCGATGACCATGTCCTGGATCAGCTTCTTCGGGTTCAGCGGCTGGCCGGCGGCGAAGGCCGGGCAGGCCGCCTCGCACTTGCCGCACTGCACGCAGGCATCGAAGCCGAGCAGCTGGTTCCAGGTGAAATCGGTGGGTTTTTCCACCCCCAGCGGCGCCTTCGGGTCGTCCAGATCCAGCGCCTTGAGGCCGGTGGAGCGGCCGCCGCCGAAGCGCTCGGCGCGGCGGTGCCAGGCCAGGTGCAGGGCGCCGGCGAAGGCGTGCTTCATCGGCCCGCCCCAGGTCATGCCGAAGAACAGCTCGGACACGCCCCAGGCCACGCCGACGGCCAGCACGGCGGCCAGAATCCAGCCGCCGAAATTCTCGGGAAGGATGCCCGCCACCGGCAGGGTGGCGATAAAGAAGCTCGCCGCGAACATCAGCAGGCTCTTCGGCAGGCGCATCCAGGGGCCCTTCGACAGCCGGCTCGGCGGGTTGCGCCGGCGCTTGGCGACGAACAGGGCGCCGACGAACATCAGCACCGTGGCCGCCAGCAGGGCGAAACCGAGGATGCGGTTATGCAGGCCGAAACCGTGCACGAGGATCGCCAGCACGGCCGCCAGGACGAAGCCGCCGGCGGTGGCGACGTGGGTCTTGGACATGTACTTGTCGCGCTCGACCACATGGTGCAGGTCCACCAGGTAGCGGCGCGGCATCTTCAGCAGGCCACCGATCCAGTCGACCTTGGCCGGTCGGCCGCGGCGCCACATGAAGAAGCGCTTGCCGGCACCGAGCACGGCCAGGCCGAGGGCGGCGAACAGCAGGATGGGCAGTAGGGTGTTCAACATCTCGTGGTCTCCTTCGCGGGACCGGAAAACAATGCGACCTGTAGGTTGGCGCTGAGTTGGCGAAGCCCAACGGGGAGCGCGTAGCGCTCCCCGTGTTCGGTCAATGCCGCAGGCCGGTTCTGCGAACCGGATCTTGGGCTTCGTTCCTCAGCGCCAACCTACGTCCGTCCAACCACCGAAGGCGTTGGCTTAAAAGTCCTTGCACAGCCGCAGCGCGTCGTAGATCGCCGCGTGGGTGTTGCGCTGGGCCACGCAGTCGCCGATGCGGAACAGCAGGTAGCCGTCGCCCGTCTCGGCCAGGCAGGGCTGCGGCTTGATCGCGAACAGCGCCTCGACGTCGATCTGGCCCTTGTTGCGCGAGCCTTCCTTCAGCGCGTAGTACAGCGACTCGTCCGGACGCACGCCGTTCTCCACCACCACCTGGTCGACCACGCGCTCTTCCTTGGCGCCGGTGTATTCGTTCTCCAGTACCGCCACCAGCTTGTCGCCCTCGCGGTAGACCTTTTCCAGCATCATGTCGCCGGTCATGATCACTTCCTTGGGGTAGATGCTGCGGTAGTAGGTGGGGAAGCTGGTGCCGCCCATGGCCACGCCCGGCTTGATGTCGTCGGTGACGATCTCGACCTGCGAGCCCTTGTCGGCCATGAAGTCGGCCACCGACATGCCGGTGAATTCGCAGATGGTGTCGTAGACCAGCACGTTCTTGCCCGGGGCGACCTTGCCGTCGAGCACGTCCCAGCTGCTCACCACCAGGCCTTCGGCCGCGCCCCAGTGCTCGTTCTGCTCCAGGTACGGATGGCCGCCGTTGGCCAGCACGATGATGTCGGCGCGCATGTCCTGAATGGTCGCCACGTCGGCGGCGGTGCCCAGGCGCAGGTCGACGTTCAGGCGCGCCAGCTCCAGCTGGTACCAGCGGGTGATGCCGGCGATCTGGTCGCGCTGCGGCGCCTTGGAGGCGGTGGTGATCTGCCCGCCGAGGGCATCCTTCTTCTCGAACAGGGTCACGTCGTGGCCACGCTCGGCGGCGACGCGCGCCGCTTCCATCCCGGCCGGGCCGCCGCCGACCACCACCACCTTGCGCTTGGGCCCGGTGGATTTCTCGATGATATGCGGCACGCCCATGTATTCACGGGAAGTCGCGGCGTTCTGGATGCACAGCACGTCCAGACCCTGGTACTGGCGGTCGATGCAGTAGTTGGCGCCGACGCACTGCTTGATCTGGTCGACCTGGCCCATCTTGATCTTGGCGATCAGGTGCGGGTCGGCGATGTGCGCGCGGGTCATGCCGACCATGTCCACATAGCCGCCTTCGAGGATGCGGGTGGCCTGGTTCGGGTCCTTGATGTTCTGCGCGTGCAGCACCGGCACCTTGACCACTTCCTTGATCCCGGCCGCCAGGTGCAGGAAGGGCTCCGGCGGGTAGCTCATGTTGGGGATGACGTTGGCCAGGGTGTTGTGGGTGTCGCAACCCGACCCCACCACGCCGATAAAGTCGATCATGCCGGTGGCGTCGTAGTAGGCGGCGATCTGCTTCATGTCCTCGTGGGACAGGCCATCCGGATGGAATTCGTCGCCGCAGATACGCATGCCCACGCAGAAGTCCGGGCCCACCTCGGCACGCACCGCCTTGAGCACCTCCAGGCCGAACTTCATGCGGCCCTCGAAGGTGCCGCCCCATTCGTCGGTGCGCTTGTTGACCCGCGGGCTCCAGAACTGGTCGATCATGTGCTGGTGCACGGCGGACAGCTCGACGCCGTCCAGGCCGCCTTCCTTGGCCCGGCGTGCGGCCTGGGCGTAGTTGCCGATCACCCGCCAGATCTCTTCCGGCTCGATGGTCTTGCAGGTGGCGCGGTGCACCGGCTCGCGGATGCCGGAGGGCGACATCAGGGTCGGCCAGTTGAAGCCGTCCCAGCGCGAGCGACGACCCATGTGGGTAATCTGGATCATGATCTTGGCGCCGTGCTTGTGCATGGCGTCGGCCAGATTCTGGAAGTGCGGGATGATACGGTCGGTGGACAGGTTGACCGAGCTCCACCATTCCTGCGGGCTGTCGATGGCCACCACCGAGGAACCGCCGCAGATGGCCAGGCCGATGCCGCCCTTGGCCTTCTCTTCGTAGTACTTGACGTAGCGCTCGGTGGTCATGCCGCCGTCGGTGGCGTAGACCTCGGCGTGCGCGGTGGACAGCACGCGGTTGCGGATGGTCAGCTTGCCGATCTGGATCGGCTGGAACATTGCTTCGAAGGCCATTACGGCATCCTCACGGTAAGCGCTCTAGCGGTGTGGGAGGCGCTCTAGCGACTCTCCCACGCATTTCTTATGGGTGACTCAGAGTGGCCGGGTGACGAACAGGCCGTCGTCGTGGCCTTCCTCGGCACCGCTGTATTCCTGCACGGTGACGGTGCGGATCGGGCTGCCCTTGGCGGCGAGGATCTGGTCGATGGCGCCGGAGAACCAGCCGGTGAACATGTAGTCGACCTTGCGACCCACCTTGCCGTACACGTAGACGAAGGCCGAGTGCTTGAGCTTGACCTCGGCGTAGCCGGTTTCCAGGTCGAGCTTCTGCGTTTCGAACAGGCCCCAGCCGCGCTGCGACAGGCGCTTCATGTAGTGCTCGAACACCGCGGCGCCCTCGAGGCCGTGGCACTCGGCTTCCTTCTCGCACCAATGCCAGGCGGACTTGTAGCCGGCCTTGTAGAGGATCTCGGCGTACTTCTCGGCGCCGAGCACTTCCTCGATGCCCATGTGGTTGTTGACGAAGAAATGCCGCGGCACGTAGAGCATCGGCAGGGCGTCGGTGGTCCAGACGCCGGTTTCGTCGTCGACGGCGATGGGCATTTCGGGGGCGTGGGTGGCCATGTGTTCTAGCTCCAGAATTCGATTTGCAGTTGGCGCCGGCCTGTCTCGTAGGTTGGTGCTGAGCTTGCGAAGCCCAACACCCGGTTCGCAGAACCGCCAGCGGCGTTGTCGGTGAACTCGTGGCGCGCTGCGCACGCCTCGTTGGGCCTCGTTCCTCGGCGCCAACCTACGTGGCGCCGAGTAGCGGGATCATTCGCCCCAGACGTCCTTCAGCACGCGCACCCAGTTCTCGCCCATGACCTTGCGCACCACGCGCTCGGGCATGCCGCGCTTGAGCAGGGTCTCGGTGAGGTTGGGGAATTCGCCGACGGTGCGGATGCCCAGCGGGTTGACGATCTTGCCGAAGTTGGTCAGGCGGCGGGCGTAGCCCTTGTCGTGGGTCAGGTACTCGAAGAAGTCCTGGCCATGGCCCTGGGTGAAGTCGGTGCCGATGCCGATGGCGTCTTCGCCGACCAGGTTCATCACGTACTCGATGGCCTCGGCGTAGTCGTCGATGGTCGAGTCGATGCCCTTGGCCAGGAAGGGGGCGAACATGGTCACGCCGACGAAGCCGCCGTGGTCGGCGATGAACTTCAGCTCTTCGTCGGACTTGTTGCGCGGGTGCTCTTTCAGGCCCGATGGCAGGCAGTGCGAGTAGCACACCGGCTTCTTCGACTCGAGGATGACTTCCTCGGAAGTCTTGGAGCCGACGTGGGACAGGTCGCACATGATGCCGACGCGGTTCATCTCGGCGACGATCTCGCGACCGAAGCCGGACAGGCCGCCGTCGCGCTCGTAGCAGCCGGTGCCGATCAGGTTCTGGGTGTTGTAGCACATCTGCACGATGCCCACGCCGAGCTGCTTGAACACCTCGACGTAGCCGATCTGGTCCTCGAACGCATGGGCGTTCTGGAAGCCGTAGAGGATGCCGGTCTTGCCCTGCTCCTTGGCCTTGCGGATATCGGCGGTGGTGCGCACCGGCATGACCAGGTCGCTGTTATCGCGAATCAGGTTGTTGCTGGCGACTATGTTGTTGACCGTGGCCTGGAACCCTTCCCACACGGACACGGTGCAGTTGGCGGCGGTCAGGCCGCCCTTGCGCATGTCCTCGAACAGTTCGCGGTTCCACTTGGCGATGATCAGACCGTCGATGACGATGCTGTCGGCGTGCAATTCGGCTGGGCTCATCAGGCTTGTCCCCTGGGCGTATGACCGATCCGGAGCGTCGGTGCTTTGGACAGAGCTTATCCCTGGGGGGCGGGGCGACCCGGTGCAAAAACGACTGGGGGTTTGCCGAAAGCGTCAAGCCGAGGTCGCGAACGGATAAGCCGTCGCTCCGCCCGTTACCGCTTGGCCGGATGCAATCCGGGGAATCCGCGGCGCCTGGCCCCGGATTGCATCCGGTCTACGTCGGGTCTAGCCGACCGGCCGCTCATGGCGATCCTGGCTGGGACTGGCGGCGAAGTGCTGGCGGTAGCAGCGCGAGAAATACGACGCCGAGTCGAAGCCGCAGGCCAGGCCCACCTCCAGCACGCTGAGATCGCTCTGGCGCAGCAGCTGGCGCGCCTTGTCCAGGCGCAAACCGAGGTAGAAGGCCGAAGGCGTGGTGTGCAGGTGGTGGCGGAACAGCCGCTCCAGCTGGCGCACGCTGACCCCGACCTGCTCGGCCAGCTCCTCGCAGGGCAGCGGCTGCTCGCAGTGGCGCTCCATCTCGCCGATCACCCGCACCAGTTTCTTGTTGTGCAGGTCGTAGCGGCTGGCGATCTGCATGCGCTGGTGATCCTGGCGGGTGCGGATGCGGCCGAGCACGAACTGCTCGGAGACCTGCACCGCCAGCGGTTCGCCGTGATCGCGGCCGATCAGCCCGAGCATCAGGTCGAGGCTGCTGGTGCCGCCGGCGCTGGTGATGCGCCGGCCATCGATCTCGAACAGCTCCTGGGTCACCTGCAGCTGCGGGTAGCGCTCGCAGAAGGCGTCGATCGCCTCCCAGTGCAGGGTCAGGCGCTGCTGCTCGAACAGCCCGGCCTCGGCCAGCACGAAGCTGCCGGTGTCGATGGCGCCGAGCACCTTGACCTCGCGTTCGCGGCGTTGCAGCCAATGGGCCAGGCGTTTGTCGTAGTACGCCAGGGGCTCGAAACCGGCGACCACGAACAGCGCCTGGACCTCTTCCGGCAACTCCAGGCCGGCCTCGACGTTGAGCGACATGCCGTTGCTCGCCGCCACCGCCTCGCCGTCCAGGCTGAGCAGGCGCCAGCGGTACAGCTCGCCGCGAAAGCGGTTGGCCACGCGCAGCGGCTCGATGGCCGACATCAGGCCTATCATCGAGAAACCGGGCAGCAGCAGGAAGGCGAAGGTTTGGGTCATGGGCAATCCGCCAGTAGGGTGCCCTCCATTAAGAAGCCAGGCGCCAGCGCCGCGCAAGATAAGGTCGCCATAGGTCAAGCAATGGTCGGCTAAGTGGGAATTTTCCGGCGCAGCGGCGCGTAAGGTGGCTCCATCGGGACCAATCGATCCCGCAACACGGTGGGGGCCGACCGGCCTCTAGAAGAACGAAAGCAAACCGCTGTGACACGATGAGG
Source organism: Pseudomonas sp. NPDC077649 (assembly GCF_044542855.1). Taxonomy (NCBI): domain Bacteria; kingdom Pseudomonadati; phylum Pseudomonadota; class Gammaproteobacteria; order Pseudomonadales; family Pseudomonadaceae; genus Pseudomonas; species Pseudomonas sp. NPDC077649. Next base: position 193,215 of record NZ_JBITVF010000001.1, read on the forward strand.
AGCACCCAGATGAAAGGTCTTACCGCGCTGGCCGCATGCTGCACCCTGAGCTTGTTCAGTTCCTCCCTGCTGGCCGCCGAAGATGCCAGTTGTCAGAAGGCACGTATCGGTCTGGTCGGCTGGACCGACGTGGTCGCCACCACGGCCGTGGCTGCAACCCTGCTCGAAGGCCTGGGCTATCAAACCACCCAGACCCAGGCCTCGCAGCAGATCATCTTTTCCGGCATCGGCAAGAAGCAGGTCGACTTCTTCCTCGGCTACTGGAAGCCGCTGATGGACGACAACATCAAGCCGTTCCAGGACAAGGGCGAAGTCAAGGTGCTCGCCGAGCCGGGCCTGAGCGACGGCATCTCCAGCCTGGCGGTGCCTACCTACCTGGCCGAGGCGGGCCTGAGAACCTATGCCGACATCGCCAAGTTCCGCGACCAGCTGGACGGCAAGATCTATGGTATCGACCCGGGCACCGGGGCCAACACCACCATCCAGAAGATGATCGACACCAACCAGTTCGGCCTCGGCGGCTTCAAGCTGGTGGAATCCAGCGAGGCGGCCATGCTCGCGGCGGTCAGTCGCGCGGTCAAGGCCAAGAAGCCGGTGGTGTTCTTCGGCTGGAAGCCGCACCCGATGAACATCAAGATGGACCTGACCTACCTCACCGGCAGCGAGGACGTGTTCGGCGCCGATGAAGGCCTGGCCACGGTATGGACCGTGGTCGCCCCGGACTATGCCCAGCGCTGCCCCAACGTCGACCGCCTGCTCCATAACCTGACCTTCAGCGCCGCCCAGGAAAGCGAGCTGATGGAGCCGATCATGGCCCGCGAGGAGGCCAAGGCCGTGGCCCGTCGCTGGCTCAAGGACAATCCGCAGGACCTCGACCGCCTGCTGGCCGGGGTGACCACCTTCGACGGCCAGGACGGCGTGACGGCAGTACGGGCCGCCCTCGACTGAGACGCGCCGCGGCGCCGCCTCCCTCTTCAACCATCATCTGCCGTGCGTGCGCCTCTGGCGGCGTACGGCACCCTTTCGCCTCGAATAAGGATGGAGATTCCATGAACTACGAAGTCATCGTCACCTGCGCGGTGACCGGCGCCGGCGACACCGTCGGCAAGCACCCGGCCATCCCGGTCACGCCCAAGGAAATCGCCGCCGCCGCCATCGAGGCAGCCAAGGCCGGCGCCACCGTTGCCCACTGCCATGTGCGCGATCCGCAAACCGGCAAGCCGAGCCGCAACGTGGCGCTGTACCGCGAGGTGGTCGAGCGCATCCGCGAGAGCGACACCGACGTGATCATCAACCTCACCGCCGGCATGGGCGGCGACCTGGAAATCGGCCGCGGCGAGCAGCCGCTGGAGTTCGGCGCCGGCACCGACCTGGTCGGTCCGCTGGAGCGTCTGGCGCATGTCGAGGAACTGCTGCCGGAGATCTGCACCCTGGACTGCGGCACCCTGAATTTCGGCGACGGCGACTTCATCTATGTCTCCACCCCGGCGCAGCTGCGTGCCGGCGCCAAACGCATCACCGAGCTGGGGGTGAAGGCCGAGCTGGAAATCTTCGACACCGGCCACCTGTGGTTCGCCAAGCAGCTGCTCAAGGAGGGCTTGCTGGAAGACCCGCTGATCCAGCTGTGCCTGGGCATTCCCTGGGGCGCGCCGGCCGACACCACGACCATGAAGGCCATGGCCGACAACCTGCCGCCGGGCATCACCTGGGCCGGCTTCGGCATCGGCCGCATGCAGATGCCCATGGTCGCTCAGGCCATGCTGCTCGGCGGCAACGTGCGGGTCGGCCTGGAAGACAACATCTGGCTGGATCGCGGCGTGCACGCCAGCAACGGCCAGCTGGTCGAGCGCGCCATCGAGATCATCGAACGCCTCGGCGGCCGCGCCCTGACCCCGGCCGAAGGCCGCGAGAAGATGAAGCTCAAGCGCCGTTAACGATTTTCTCCCCTCTCCCACTGGGAGAGGGGCCGGGGGAGAGGGCCTGTGGGCATCCCCCGTAGCCCGGAGGCAATCCGGGAAAATTTCATCTGCCATGCCCCGGATCGCATCCGGGCTACCGGAGTTCACCATGACCTTCGTTACCCATATCAAGACCTTCGCCGCCCTCGGCACCGGCGTGATCGGCGCCGGCTGGATCGCCCGCGCCCTGGCCCGCGGCCTCGACGTGATCGCCTGGGACCCGGCGCCCGGCGCCGAGGCCGCGCTGCGCACGCGCCTGGCCAATGCCTGGCCGGCGCTGCAGCAGCAGGGCCTGGCCCCCGGCGCCTCGCTGGAGCGCCTGCGCTTCGTGAACACCATCGAAGACTGCGTGCGCGATGCCGATTTCATCCAGGAGAGCGCCCCCGAGCGCCTCGAGCTCAAGTGCGAGCTGCACGCCAAGATCAGCGCCGCCGCGCGCCCGGATGTGTTGATCGGCTCCAGCACCTCGGGCCTGCTGCCCAGCGAATTCTATGCAGACGCCAAGCATCCCGAGCGCTGCCTGGTCGGCCACCCGTTCAACCCGGTGTATCTGCTGCCGCTGGTGGAGGTGGTGGGCGGCGCGAAGACCGCCCCGGAGGCGGTGCAGGCCGCCATCGAGGTCTACCAATCGCTGGGCATGCGCCCGCTGCATGTGCGCAAGGAGGTGCCGGGCTTTATCGCCGACCGCCTGCTCGAGGCGCTGTGGCGCGAGGCGCTGCACCTGGTCAACGATGGCGTGGCGACCACCGGCGAGATCGACGATGCGATCCGTTTCGGCGCCGGCCTGCGCTGGTCGTTCATGGGCAGCTTCCTGACCTATACCCTGGCCGGCGGCCCGGCCGGCATGCGCCACTTCATGGCCCAGTTCGGCCCGGCGCTGAAGCTGCCCTGGACGTACCTCGAGGCGCCGGAGCTGACCGAGGGGCTGATCGACGCGGTGGTCGAGGGCACTGCCGAGCAGCAGGGCGAACGCAGCCTGGATGCCCTGGAGCGCTACCGCGACGATTGCCTGCTGGCGGTGCTGGAGGCGATCCGCCAGACCAAGGCCAGGCATGGTTTCGAGTTCGCCGAGTAACCGCGTCTTTCCGGTGCGTACGGCGCACCCTACGCGCGCTCCCGCCTGCGGGGGCGCGCCTTGTCGGAGCGAGTCCATCCATGTCTGTCCAAGCGCTGAGCACCTACCGTAGCGCCATTCCCCCCGAGTGGGTGGATTACAACGGCCATCTGCGCGATGCCTTCTATCTGCTGATCTTCAGCTACGCCACCGACGCGCTTATGGACCACCTGGGCCTGGACGAGGCGGGGCGTGCCCGCAGCGGCCACACCCTGTACACCCTGGAGTGCCACCTCAACTACCTGGCCGAGGTCAAGCTCGGCGCCGAGGTAGAGGTGCGCACCCAGTTGCTGGCGCATGACGGCAAGCGCCTGCACATCCACCACGGCCTCTACTACCCGGAGGGCGAGGAACTGCTTGCCGCCAGCGAGCAGATGCTGATGAACATCGACACTGCCGGCGGCCGCTCGGCCGCGTTCGACGAGCAGGTGCGGCAACGGCTGCTGGCGTTGGCGCAGGCCCATCGGAGCCTGCCCAGACCGCTGCATGTCGGCCGGGTCATAGCCTTGCCCCCGGCCAGGGCCTAGTGCCCGGCCGGCAGGCCAGGATGGCCTGGTGTGCGTCCCCCCATCCCTGACAACAATTTCGCGGGCCAGCATCCCGCAAGGAGACCGCCATGAATGCCGTAGACCCCTCGCTCCAGGCCGCACCCATCGCCGATTGGCGCACCTACCCGATCAGTGCCGATCTGGTCGGTCTCGACGCCACCCGCGACAGCCTGCAGGTCACCTGGAGCGATGGCCGGGTCAGTCCCTTCCACTACCAGTGGCTGCGCGACAACTGCCCCTGCAGCCAGTGCGTCTACGGCGTGACCCGGGAACAGCTGCTGGAGATCGTCGACGTGGCGGAGGAGCTGGCTCCGCAGCGGACCCGCATCGACGAGCAGGGCCATCTGCTGATCGACTGGCTGGGCGGTCACCACAGCCGCTTCCACCCCGGTTGGCTGCGGGCTCACGCCTATGATTCGGCATCGCGCGAAGAGCGCCAGGCGCAGCGTCCGCAACCGCAGCTGTGGGGCGCCGAACTGGCCGAGCAGTTGCCGCGCTTCGACTACCAGGCGGTGCTCGAGGATGACGCCACCCTGTTGCGCTGGTTGCTGGCGGTGCGCGATCTGGGCCTGACCCAGCTGGTGGCGGTGCCGGCCAGCGAGGGCGTCCTGCTCCGGCTCGCCAAGCGCATTTCCTTCATTCGCGAGAGCAACTTCGGCGTGCTGTTCGACGTGCAGTCCAAGGCCGATGCCGACAGCAACGCCTACACCGCCTTCAACCTGCCGCTGCACACCGACCTGCCGACCCGCGAGCTGCAGCCGGGCCTGCAGTTCCTGCATTGCCTGGTCAACGACGCGACGGGCGGCGAGAGCGTGTTCGTCGACGGTTTCGCCATCGCCGAGGCGCTGCACCAGGAGTCGCCCGAGCTGTTCGACATCCTGTGCACGACGCCGGTGGAGTTCCGCAACAAGAGCCGCACCAGCGATTACCGCTGCCTGGCGCCGATCATCGCGCTGGATGCCGAGGGGCGGATCAGCGAGGTGCGCATGGCCAACTTCCTGCGCGGCCCGTTCGACGCGCCGGTCGAGCGCATGCCGGCGCTGTATCGTGCCTACCGGCGCTTCATCGCCCTGACCCGCGAGCCACGCTTTCGCTTGCAGCGCCGGCTCGAGGCCGGGCAGCTGTGGTGCTTCGACAATCGGCGGGTGATGCACGCGCGCACCGAATTCGACCCGGCCAGCGGCGCGCGGCATTTTCAGGGGTGCTATGTCGACCGTGACGAGCTGCTGTCGCGGATCCGCGTGCTGCAGCGCTGATATACCCGAAATGCGCGGCGCTGCAGCGCGCCGCGCATGCCCGGCCTACTTCGGTTTGTAAGCGCAATACCCCGGCCGCGGGCCGACCTTGGGATGATGGCGGCAGGTGTCCGGGCGCTTGTCGTAGACGGTGCACAGGCGCGTCTTGCGATCGAGGAACAGGCAGTCGTTGTTGGACATGCGGGTCAGGGTAAAGATGCCCGACTTCTGGTTGAAGCGTTCCACCACGCCGTCCTTCTGCAGGCGCTTGGCGATGTTCTTCGGTGGCTCGCTGCGCTCGAACTCGTCCACCAGTTCCAGGCGGATCAGGTCGTTCAGGCGTACTTCCACGGGCAGGGTGCAGCAGCTGGACATGCAGCTGTGGCACATGTCGGCCGTGTATTTGGCCCAGGTTTCCAGGCGGTCGAGTTCGGCGGCGGCGATCAGGCGGGGCTTCATCATGGTCGGGTCATGGGCGGTCTGCGCCGCGCGGGTTGGGGGCGGCGATGATAGCGGGCGCGCCGCGTTTGTGAAGCACCGGCCGGCAGTTGCCCACTTTGCGTTGTGCCTGTGACCGCTGTGGCAGTCGTCTCCCTGGGTGTTGGCGAGCGCGCCTCCTATACTGGGCGCACCTCGGCCTGCCAGGGATGCGAGGCGACTTCCTTATCGGAGCGGGACACACTGCATGCAATGGATCTTCATGCTGGTCGGCTTGGTACTCGGCGCTGGGGTCAGCGAATCCGTCACCGGCGCCATTCTCGGCGGCCTGCTCGGCCTGAGTCTGGGCCAGGCGCTGCGCCTGCACGGCCTGGAGCAGCGCAACGGGCAACTGGCCGCCCAGCTCAAGGAGTTCGCCGAACGCTTCGAACGCGGCACCAGCGCCATCCACGAGCGCCTGCTCAGGGTGGAGCAGGGCGAGCGGGGCGAACCGCAGATGCCGCCACCGGCCGAGCAGGCCTCACCCGTCGCGGCCGAGCTCAAGCCCGAACCGCCGCTCGAGCCGGTTGTGGCCGAGGCCACAACCGAGCAGGCGCCAGAGGCGGAGCTGGACTGGACGCTGGAGCCGGAAATCGAGGCGCCGCCGCCACAACCCGTCGAAGCGCCAGCGCCCGTAGCCGCGCAGGTCGCCCAGGAGCCGCCTCCGGCGCCCCAGGCCGGCCCCTGGAAACCCCGCGAGCCGCGTGAGCCTAACCTGCTCGAACGCGGCTTCGCCGCCGCCAAGGCCTGGCTGCTGGGCGGCAACACCGTATTGCGGGTCGGTGTGGTGCTGCTGTTCCTCGGCCTGGCCTTCCTGCTGCGCTACGCCACCGAAGGCGTCGAGGTACCGGTCGAGCTGCGTTACATGGGCGTGGCGGCCAGCGCGCTGGCCCTGCTCGGCCTGGGCTGGTGGCTGCGCCTGCGCAATCCCGGCTACGCCTTGGTGCTGCAGGGCACCGGCATCGCCGTGCTGTACCTGACGGTATTCGCCGCCATGCGCCTGCATCCGCTGCTCGACCCCGGCATGGCGCTGGGGCTGCTGGTGGCGGTGACGTTGTGCTCGGCGATTCTGGCCGTGCGGCAGAACGCCCTCGGCCTGGCCGCCGCGGCGGCGCTCGGCGGTTTCGCCGCGCCTATCCTGACCTCCACCGGCAGCGGCAACCATGTCGCGCTGTTCTCCTATTTCGCCCTGCTCAATGCCGGCATCTTCCTTATCGCCTGGTTCAAGGCCTGGCGCCTGCTCAACCTGATCGGCTTCGTCGGCACCTTCGGCATCGGTTTCGCCTGGGGGCTGCGCTCCTACACGCCGGAGCTGTTGTGGAGCACCCAGCCGTTCCTGGTCCTGTTCTTTTTGATGTACCTGGCCATCGGCCTGCTGTTCGCCCGGCGCAAGCTGCGCGAGGTGAGCGACGCCCCCGAGGAGCGCGACGCGCTGCTGCACTGGTCGGCGCGACGCGGCGACTATGTCGACGCCACCGCGCTGTTCGGCCCGCCGCTGATCGGCTTCGGCCTGCAGCTGGCGCTGGTGCGCCATATCGAGTTCGCTGCCGCGTTCAGCGCCCTCGGCCTGGGCCTGTTCTACCTGCTGCTGGCGCACCTGCTCAAGGCGCGTGCCGGGCATCGCGCGCTGCTACTGGTGGAGACCTGCCTGGCACTCGGTGTGGTGTTCGCCAGCCTGGCCATTCCCCTGGGCCTGGACGCGCGCTGGACCTCCGCGGCCTGGGCGGTGGAGGGCGCCGGTATCTTCTGGCTGGGGCTGCGCCAGGGGCGGCCGCTGGCCCGCGCCTTCGCCCTGCTGCTGCAACTCGGCGCGGCGCTGGCCTTCCTCCATGGCCTGGATGCCGGCTACGGCCGCCTGCTGGACGGCTCGCCGCTGGGCGCTTTGATGCTGGCTGCGGCGCTGCTGTTCAGCTATTGGCAGCTGCGCCGGGCACCGCAGGCCGCCAGTCGCTGGGAAAACCGCCTGCTGCCCTGGCTGGGCGTCGCCGGGCTGGCCTTCGTCTACCTGATCGCGCCGCTGCTGCTGGCCGCGCCGGGTACGGCCATCGCCTGGGCGCTGGCGGGGCTGGCCACCTTGCTGGTGGGGCTGCGTATCGGTGCGCGCAGCTTCGTGTTCAGCGCCTTCGCCATTCAACTGCTGGGCGGTCTGCTGTTTGTCGGCCAGATGGCGCTGGATGCGGCCTTCGGTCGCGGCGGTTTCGCCGCCGGCTGGCTGGGTCTGCTGGCGGCCTCGCTGCTCGGCTTCGGCCTGATCGCCGGCATGCTGCTGGCGGCGCGCGATCCGCAGATCCGCGCCAGCCGCCGGCTGCTGACCGGGCTGTCGCTGGTGCTGCTGGCGGGGCTGGCATTCGTCAACCTGGCGGTGCTGTTCGTCCTGCCCTGGGCCGCCGCCGCGGCGGTGTGGGGCGGTACGGGCCTGCTGATCCTCTGGCTGGCGCTTTACCTGCAGCAGCGCGTGGCCTTCTACTTCAGCCTGGCGTTGCAGGGGGTCGCCGGCCTGGCCTTCCTCGCCGCCGGGCCATTGCTGCTGGCAGGAATCAGCGGCGCGGGGCTGACGCCGCTGGCGCATACCGGCTTCTGGACGCCGGCGGTGCTCGGCCTGGCCGCGCAGGTCGGCGCCTGGCGCCTGCAGGCCCTGGCGCGGCGCGAGGGCGCCGGCGGCTTGAGCGGTGTCAGCCTGCTGCGCCTGGGCCAGCTGCTGCTGGTCTGGGGCGCGGCCTGGTGGGCCCTGGCCCTGGCCAGCGAGGTGCTGCGCTTCGCCGCACCGGCGTTGCAGACGGCCCTGTTGCTCGGCGCCGCAACCCTCAGCGTGGCCCTCTGGGGGCTGGTCGCCGCGCGCAGCCAGTGGCGCGAGCTGGCGCTGCTGTGCAGCCTGCTGGCGCCGCTGGGCGGGTTGATCCTGCTGCACGCCTGGCACGGCTGGTATCACCCGGCGGCGAACTTCGCCTGGCTGGCCTGGTTGGCTCTGTTCGCCGTGCATTTCCTCGTCCTGCGCCGGCTCGGCGCCCTGTTGCCAAGCCGGGCGGCGAGCGCGGCGCACGTGCTCGGCTGCTGGCTGCTGCTCGGGGTGCTGGCGCTGGAGCTGCGCTACCTGCTGCTGAGCCTGTCCGAGCACTACAACGCCTGGCGCTGGCTGGGCTGGGCGCTGCTGCCCACCGCCTACCTGTGGGCGATGGCGCTGCCGCGCAGCTGGCCCTGGCCGCTGTCGGCGCATGCCCGCGACTACCGCCTGCTGGCCGCCGCACCGCTGGCGCTGCTGATGCTGGCCTGGTTCTGGCTGGCCAACGCGCTCAGCGCCGGCGACGCCGAGCCGCTGGCCTACCTGCCGCTGCTCAATCCGCTGGAGCTGGGGCTGCTGCTGGGCCTGGGCGCCCTGTTCGCCTGGGGCCGCTTCGCCCTGCCGCGTCTCGGCCTGGAGCCTGCGCGGGCGCTGCAGCTGACCCAGGGCGTGGCGGGGCTGTCGCTGTTCGCCCTGCTGACGGTGATGGTGATGCGTAGCGCCCACCACTGGGGCGGCGTGCCCTGGCACAGCGCGGCGCTGCTGGATTCGATGCTGGTGCAGGCCGGGCTGTCCATCGTCTGGACCCTGATCGCCCTGGCGCTGATGCTCTTCGGTCACTTGCGGGTACGCCGCGAACTGTGGCTGGTCGGCGCGGCGCTGATCGCCGTGGTGGTGGCCAAGCTGCTGTTCGTCGAGCTGGGCAACCGCGGCGGCCTGGAGCGCATCGTGTCCTTTATCGGGGTCGGCGTGCTGCTGCTGGTGGTGGGCTATTTCGCCCCCTTGCCGCCGCGCCAGGCCGAACCACCTTCCAGCAACGAGCAACCAGCCTCGGCCCACAAGGAGCCCGCCGCGTGATGCGCATCCGTCCGTTTCTACTGCTGGCCCTGCTGCTGGGCGGCGCCGTACAGGCCGCCGAGCGCCCGCAGGACTTCCGCCAGACGCTGCCGCTGCAGCTGTCCGGCGAGGGCCCCTGGTATCGCCTCGAGCTACCCATCGCCGCGCACCTGGCCGCGCGCCACGGCGACCTGCGCGATCTGCGGGTGTTCGACGCCGGCGGCCAGGCGCAGGCCTATGCGCTGATTCCCGGGCGCAGCGAGACCCTGGAGCACGAGCAGGAACACGGCGTGCGCTGGTTCCCCCTGCACGGCCGGGCCGATGCCGCGCAGGCGCCTGCGCTGCGGGTCGAGCGCAGCACCACGGGCACCCTGATCGAGCTGCGCGGCGAGTCCGCTGCCGAACCGGACCAGCAACTGCGCGGCTGGCTGCTCGACGCCAGCGCCATCGACGCCCCATTGGTGCGCCTGACTCTGGACTGGAGCGGCGGCGAGGAGGGCTTTCAGCGCTTCGCCATCGAGGCCAGCGACGACCTGCAGCACTGGCGCGACTGGGGCGAGGGGCAGCTGGCGCGGCTGAGTTTCGCCGCCGAGCGCATCGACCAGCGCCAGGTCGAGCTGTCGGGCCAGCGCGCGCGCTACCTGCGCCTGCTCTGGCGCAGCCCGCAGCAGGCGCCGCAGCTGGAAACGGTGACCCTGCGCAGCCGCCGGCAGGACCATCAGCCGGCACCGCTGGTGTGGTCCGAGCCGCTGCCGGCGCAGCGCGCTGGCGACGGTCAGTACCAGTGGCAGCTGCCGCTGGCCCTGCCGCTGGAGCGTCTGCGCCTGCCCCTGGAACAGGCCAATACCCTGGCGCCGCTGCGCTTCGAGGCGCGCGCGAGCGAGCAGGGGCCCTGGCGCCCGCTGGTCAGCGGCCTGCTCTATCGCCTGCCGGAGAACGGCCGCGAGGTGCGTCACGAGGAACTGGCGCTGCCGGGCTGGCCGGTGCAGCAGTTGCGCCTGCACCTGGATGCCCGCGGCGGAGGTCTGGGTGAGGCCGCGCCGCGTCTGCAGCTGGCGCTGCGCGCGACCCAGCTGGTGTTCCTCGCCCGCGGCGAGCCGCCGTACCGGCTGGCGCTGGGCCACGCCGGCGCGCAGTCGGCGGCGCTGCCGCTGGCCAGCCTGATTCCCGGCTACAAGCCCGAGCGTCTGGCCGGATTGGGACGTGCCGAGCTGGGTGAGCTGGCCAGTCAGGCGCAGCCGGCGAGCGGCGAGCCGCCGCGCGACTGGCAGCGCTTCGGACTTTGGGCTGTACTGCTGTTGGGAGTTGGGTTGCTGGCGGCGATGGCCGCCAGCCTGCTGCGTCGTCCGCCAAACGCCTGAGAGTGCGTGCGGAGCGAACAAACCCCTGTTGCAGCAGGGGTTTTGCAGTATCTTAGGCGCCCTGCGCCGAACCAGGAGTTGAGGTCAGGAAGGCCCTTGCGTATTTCGATTCGCGTCATCGCCCCGTTGTCACATGCCGTCGCCCCAACGCGCGGCAAGGCGCTCGTTTCCCCGCGGCAGCCGCTGTGGAGAGCGTGCTGATGCAGGCCTGCCTGGCCTCCGCCTGGAGCCTGTCGCCGCCGGTGCTGATGACCCTGCTGGTGTGCTTCGGGGTGATCCTGCTGGCGCACTGGGTGACCCGCCAGCGCGACTTTCCCGGACGCGACAGCTTTATCCTGCTGCACCTGGCCAGCCTCTGGTGGATGGCCGCCGCGGCGCTGGAAATGAGCTTTTTCGCCGCTGAATGCAAGATGTTCTGGGCCAGCATGGCCTGGCCGGGCATCGTCGCCACGCCGACCTTCTGGGCGGTGTTCCTCTGGCAGTACGTCAACAGCATGCGCACGCCGCTGGCGCGCAGCAGCATCCTCGGCCTCAGCCTGGTGCCGCTGCTGGTCTGGGCCCTGGCCCTGAGCAACCCCTGGCACGGCCTGTTCTACGGCGCCGGCAGCGCGCCGACCGACGCCAGCCCGGGGGCGCCGGTGCGCTATCAGCACGGGCCGCTGTTCTACGCCACGGCGGTCTACGTCTACCTGTTCATGGCCTTCTGCATGGGCGTGGTGACCCGCGCCGCGGCGCTCAGCCAGGGTCTGCACCGCCGTCACTACCTGGCGTTCGTGCTGGTCACCGCGGTGCCCTGGGTGGCCAACGTCGGCTACGTGGTGTTCGGCTGGACCCTGTTCGGCTTCGATCCCACCCCCTTCAGCTTCGCCTTCACCCTGGGGGCTTTCTCTTGGCTGATCGTCGGCGTGCGCCTGTTCGACCTGCTGCCGGTGGCCCGTCACCTGCTGCTCGAGGCGCTGCTCGACCCGGTGCTGGTGGTCGACCCGCGCGGGCGGGTGATCGAGGCCAATCCGGCGGCGCTCAAGCTGGCCGGCCTGCAGCAGGGCTGGCAGGGGCGCGAGCTGGGCGACTGGCCGGTGTTCGGCGCCGACCTGCAGCAGCTGCTCGATGAACAGGCCGGCGCCGACCCGAGCCTGCCGCTGACCCTGACCAGCGCGGCGCGCTACTACGAGGTGCGCGTGCGCGCCATCGAGCGCGCCACCCGCCACGGCCCGGTGCTGCTCGGCCATATGCTCTACGTGCGCGACGTCACCCAGCGCCAGCTCAGCGAACTCAAGCTGGCCGAGGCCCTGGCCCTTAGCGAGGAGCGCCTGCGCACCATCAGCAGCCTGCACGAGCAGTTGCGCGAGCAGGCCCTGTGCGATCCGCTCACCGGGCTGTACAACCGCCGCTACCTGGACGAGTTCTTCGCCCGCGAACTGTCCCGCGCCCAGCGCGAGCAGGTGCCGCTGGCCGTGGCGCTGATCGACCTCGACCACTTCAAGCGGCTCAACGACGAATGCGGCCACCTGGTCGGCGACGACGTGCTCAAGTCGGTGGCCCAGCACCTGCTGGACAACCTGCGCAGCACCGACGCGGTGTTCCGCATCGGCGGCGAGGAGTTCCTGCTGATTCTGCCGGGGCTGGATGCGGCGGCCGCGACCAGCCGGCTGGAGTCGCTGCGCGCGCAACTGGCGCAGATCGGTCAGCCGACGCGCATCGGCGCGCTGCCGGTGACCCTGTCGGCCGGCATCGCCCTGTGGCCGGCCCATGGCGAAGGGCTCGACGGCCTGCTGCAGGCCGCCGACGTGGCGCTCTACACGGCCAAGCGCAACGGCCGCAACCGGGTGCAGCTGGCCCTCGCGCATTGAACGCAATCGCCACCAGATAGGTGTTTTTCGCCGCAACAGTCGCTACATTTGCTGGGCAGTTCATACCAACAACAATAAGGACTCGCCATGAAGCGCCTTCTAACCCCGCTGGCGGCCGCCTGCCTGCTGGCCAGCGCCACCCCGCTTTCCGCCGCGCCCTACAGCGCCCTCCATGTGTTCGGCGACAGCCTCAGCGATGCCGGCTGGTTCGCCGACCCCGATGGCCCCGCGGGCGCCACCACCCGTTTCACCAACCGCGTCGGGCCGACCTACCAGGATGGCAGCGGCGAAATCTTCGGTCCGGTGGCGCCCATGCTGCTGGGCGATGCGCTCGGCCTCGGCGGCCTGGGCCCGGCCAACTCGGCCGAGGGCGGCAACAACTGGGCGGTCGGCGGTTACCGCACCGACGAGATTCTCGGCACCATCAGCGGCCCCGGCGGTTATCTGGCCTCCACCGGCGGGCGTGCCGACCCCAACGCGCTGTACTACCTGACCGGCGGTGGCAACGACTTCCTCCAGTTCCGCGTGGTTGACACCGCCAGCGCCCAGGCTGCCGCGGGGCGTCTGGTCGACAGCGTGGAGACGCTGCAACAGGCCGGGGCGCGCTACATCATGGTCTGGTTGCTGCCGGACATCGGCCTGACGCCGAACTTCTTCGGCGGCGGCCTGCAGGATCTGGTGACCTCGCTCGGCGCCGACTTCAACGACGAGCTGGTGCTGCAGCTGGGCACGGTCGATGCCAACGTGATTCCGCTGAACATCCCGCTCAATCTCGCCGAGATCCTCAGCGATCCGGGGCGTTACGGCCTGGTCGCCGATCGCGACACGGTGATCGGCACCTGCTTCGACGGTTGCAGCAATCCCAACCCGATCTATGGCCTCAACGGCAGCAATCCCGATCCGACCAAGCTGCTGTTCAACGACAGCGTGCACCCGACCATCGCCGGCCAGCGGCTGATCGCCGACTACGCCTATTCGCTGCTCGCCGCGCCCTGGGAGCTGACCCTGCTGCCGGAGATGGCCCTGGGCACCCTGCGCGGCCATCAGGATCAGCTGCGCGCCCAGTGGTTGGCCGACTGGGAGGCCTGGCAAGGCGTCGGCCAGTGGCGCACCTTCGTCAACGGCGGCGGCCAGCGCCTGGATTACGACCTGCACGGCGGCGATGCCGACGGCAACGGCTACAGCCTCAACTTCGGCGCCAGCTACCGCCTCGACGAGGCCTGGCGCCTGGGCCTGGCGGCCGGACTCTATCAGCAGAGCCTGGAGGCCGGCGCGGCGGATTCCGACTACGACCTGCGCAGCTACATCGGCACCGCGTTCGCCCAGTACCAGCACAACCGCTGGTGGGGCGATCTGGCCGCCAGCGCCGGTCACCTGGATTACCACGACCTCAAGCGCCAGTTCTCCATCGGGCCGTCCACCAACTCGGAGAAGGGCGATACCGACGGCCAGCTCTGGGCCTTCAGCGGTCGTTTCGGCTACGACATCGCCCAGCCGGGCAGCCAGTGGCACCTGAGCCCCTTCGTCAGCGCCGACTACGTGCATATCGACGTGGACGGCTATGCCGAGGACGGCCAGCGCTCCACGGCACTGAGTTATGACGACCAGGAGCGCAAGTCCCGGCGCCTCGGCTTCGGCTTCCAGGGGCTGTACGACCTGACGCCGCAGACCCGCCTGTTCGGCGAGTTGGCCATGGAGCGCGAATACGAGGACGACGCCAGCGAGGTGCGCATGAGCCTCAACAGTCTGCCGGGGATCGACTTCGAGCTGCCCGGTTATCAGCCGGACGATCGCAGCCTGCGCGGTCACCTGGGCGTCAGCCACAGCCTGGGCAATGGCCTGTCGTTGCGCGGCAGCTACAGCTACCGGCATGCCGACGACGAAGTCCAGCACGGCCTGAACCTGGCGCTGTCGCTGGACCTCTAGTCGCTCCCGCCGCTGCCCGCGCGCGCCGGCGGCGCGCGCGGGCAGATGGCCAGCTGCACGTTCCGTCAGTTTCTCGGGGTTTGCCGCGGCCGCGGGGAGGCGGCCGCGCCGCGAACGGGTTAAACTGCGCGCGATTTTTTCCCTTTCCGGAGCCGTCCATGTCCCGCGTCACCCTGAGCCGCTACCTGATCGAGCAGACTCGCAGCCACAACACCCCGGCCGATCTGCGCTTCCTCATCGAAGTCGTGGCGCGTGCCTGCAAGGCGATCAGCCATCAGGTGTCCAAGGGCGCCCTCGGCGGCGTGTTGGGTAGCCTCGACAGCGAGAACGTGCAGGGCGAGGTGCAGAAGAAGCTCGACGTGCTGTCCAACGAGATCCTCCTGGAAGCCAACGAGTGGGGCGGCCACCTGGCCGGCATGGCCTCCGAGGAAATGGACAACGCCTACCAGATTCCCGGCAAGTACCCCAAGGGCGCCTACCTGCTGGTGTTCGACCCGCTGGACGGCTCCAGCAACATCGACGTCAACGTCTCGGTCGGCACCATCTTCTCGGTGCTGCGCTGCCCGGATCGCAACGGCGACACCGGCGACCTCGGCGAGGATGCCTTCCTCCAGCCTGGCACCCAGCAGGTGGCCGCCGGCTACGCCATCTACGGCCCGCAGACCATGCTGATGCTGACCCTGGGCGACGGCGTCAAGGGCTTCACCCTGGACCGCGAGCTGGGCTCCTTCGTGCTCACCCACGACAACATCCGGGTGCCGGAGGCGACCAAGGAGTTCGCCATCAACATGTCCAACCAGCGCCACTGGGAAGCCCCGGTGCAGCGTTACGTGTCCGAGCTGCTGGCCGGCGAGACCGGGCCGCTGGGCAAGAACTACAACATGCGCTGGATCGCCTCGATGGTGGCCGACGTGCACCGCATCCTCACCCGCGGCGGCGTGTTCATGTACCCGCGCGACGCCCGCGAGCCGGAAAAGCCCGGCAAGCTGCGCCTGATGTACGAGGCCAACCCGATGTCGATGATCATCGAGCAGGCCGGCGGCGCTGCCACCAACGGCACCCAGCGCATCCTCGACATCCAGCCGGAATCCCTGCACCAGCGCGTGGCGGTGTTCCTCGGCTCGAAGGAAGAAGTGCTGCGCGTCACCGCCTACCACCGCGGCTGATCCCGTGCAGCCCTGGCAGCCCTTGCTCGACTGGTGGTTCGGCGCCGCCCCCGGCAGCGCCGGCGAGGTCGCGGCAGCGCGCCAGGGGCTGTGGTTCGGCAAGCGTGACAGCCAGGACGAAGAGGCCCGCGAGCGCTTCGCCGCGCTGGTCGAACAGGCCCTGGCCGGCGAGCTGCAGGGCTGGCAGGCCACGGCGCCGGGCTGGCTGGCCAGGCTGATCCTGCTCGACCAGCTGCCGCGGATGATCTTCCGCGACACCCCGCGCGCCTTCGCTGGCGACCCGCTGGCCAGGGCGCTGCTGCAGCAAGGGCTTGAACAGGGCCTGGATCGCCAGTTGACGCTTATCGAGCGGGTCTTTGCCTATATCGTCTTCGAACATGCCGAGGACCTGGCCCTGCAGGATCGCGCCGTCGAGCTGTTTCGCGGCTTGCACGAGCAGGCGGCTGCGGACGAGCGCAGCCTGTTCGCCGACTTTCTCGACTTCGCCGAGCGCCATCGGCGGGTAATCGCCCGCTTCGGCCGCTTCCCCCATCGCAACCTCATCCTCGGCCGCGTTTCGAGCGACGAAGAGCAGGCTTTCCTGCGGGAACCCGGCTCACGTTTCTGAACTCCAATCGGGCACGTTGCGGCCTGCTATGCCAAGCTTGTCGCGTCCATGTCCTCCAGGAGTTTCATCCATGTCGATGCGTGTCGTCGCGCTGCTCGCCTGCTGCCTGCTGGCCGCCTGCAGCAAGGTCAACCAGGAAAACTACGCCAAGCTCAAGGCCGGCATGAGCAAGGACGAGGTGGAAAGCCTGCTCGGCGCGCCGGGCGAGTGCGCCGGCGCCCTGGGCATGTCCAGCTGCACCTGGGGCGACGACAAGAGCTTCATCAGCGTGCAGTACGCCGGCGACAAGGTGCTGATGTTCTCCGGCAAGGGCCTCAAGTAAAGGGAGTCAGCATGCGTTCGATCATGCTTGCCAGCGCGCTGCTCGCGCTCGTCGGTTGTGCCAACTCGGGCACCGGCCACATTCCTCCGGAGCCGCCGCAAACCATGCAGGTCGACCTGCAGCGCTACCAGGGCACCTGGTACGAGCTGGCGCGGCTGCCGATGTTCTTCCAGCGCAACTGCGTGCAGTCCGAGGCGCATTACCGCCTGCGTGACGACGGCCGTATCGAGGTGACCAACCGCTGCCGTGACGACGACGGCGAGTGGCAGGAGGTTCGGGGCGTTGCCGAAGCGCAGGTCGAGGGCCGTACCGACAAGCTCTGGGTGCGCTTCGACAACTGGGCCAGCAAGCTGCTGCCGATCAAGGGCGACTACTGGGTGCTGTACCGCGATGACGACTACCGCGTCGCGCTGGTCGGTCATCCCGAGCGCGACTACCTCTGGCTGCTGTCGCGCACCCCGCAAGTGGACGCCGCCACCCGCGACAAGCTGCTCGCCGTGGCGCGCGAGCAGGGTTACGACACCGCCGAGCTGATCTGGCGCCAGGCCGACTAGGGGCCTGCCGGGCTACTCCCAGTCCAGCCGCGCCAGCCTCCATTGGTCATCTTCGAGCCACCATTCCAGCTGCACCGCATAGTGCCGCGCGCTGTCGGGGATCAAGCCCTCGGCGCCGCTCAGGCCGACCTGGGCCTGGGTATGACCCTTGCTGGCGATCGCGGCATCGATCCAGCTGTTCTTACCCAGGGCGATCACCTGGATGTTCTTGTGGCGCAGGAACAGCAGGGTCATGGTGCGCTTGGCCCACTCGCGGTCCAGTTCCTGGCGGGCGAGGAAGTCGGGGTGCAGCTGCGCCATCACCGCGCCGGTGTCCTTGGCTTCGATATTGTCCTGCAACTGCTGCACAGCCGCTTCCAGCGCCGCCTGCGGGTCGTCCTTGCCGCCACAACCGCCCAGCAGCAGGGCGAAAAACAGCGCCAGGGGCCAGGTCGGAAAGCGTATCGGCATGCTGAAACTCCTTTTTCATGGTTATGATGCCCGGCAGAGCGGAACACGGCAGTTGTAGCCCATCGAGCCAGGAGCCCCACCATGCAGACTTTGTATCCGGAGATCAAACCCTACGCCCGCCACGAGCTGGCGGTCGAGCCGCCTCATGTCCTCTACGTGGACGAGAGCGGGTCGGCGGACGGGTTGCCGGTGCTGTTCATCCATGGCGGGCCCGGCGCCGGTTGCGATGCTGCCAGCCGCCGCTACTTCGATCCCAATCACTACCGCATCGTCACCTTCGACCAGCGCGGCTGCGGCCGCTCGACGCCGCACGCGAGCCTGGAGGGCAACAGCACCCAGGCGCTGATCGGCGATATCGAACGTATCCGCGAGCACCTGGGGATAGACAAGTTCGTGCTGTTCGGCGGCTCCTGGGGCTCGACCCTGGCGCTGGCCTACGCCCAGGCGCATCCGCAGCGGGTGCACGGGCTGATCCTGCGCGGCATCTTCCTGTGCCGGCCGCAGGAGTTCCACTGGTTCTATCAGGAGGGCGCCAGCCGCCTGTTCCCCGACTACTGGGAGGACTACCTCGCGCCGATCCCGGCGGAGGAGCGCGGCGAACTGATGCAGGCCTTCTACAAGCGCCTCACCGGTGCCGATCAGATCGCCCAGATGCACGCGGCCAAGGCCTGGTCGACCTGGGAGGGGCGCACCGCTACCCTGCGCCCCAACCCGCAGGTGGTCGAGCGCTTCAGCGAGGCCCACCGCGCGCTGTCGATCGCCCGCATCGAGTGCCATTACTTCGTCAACCAGGCCTTCCTCGAGCCCGATCAGCTGCTGCGCGACATGCCGAAGATCGCCCACCTGCCGGGCATCATCGTGCACGGTCGCTACGACGCCATCTGCCCGCTGGACAACGCCTGGGCGCTGCACCAGGCCTGGCCCAACAGCGAGCTGCAGATCATCCGCGACGCCGGCCACTCGGCGGCCGAGCCGGGCATCACCGACGCCCTGGTGCGCGCCGCCGAGCAGATGGCCCGGCGCCTGCTCGACCTGGCCCCGGACGAAGCATGAAGGCGCTGATCCAGCGCGTCAGCGCCGCGCGGGTGGAAGTGGCGGGCGAGGTGGTCGGCGCCATCGACCGGGGCCTGCTGGCGCTGGTCGGCGTCGAGCCGCAGGACGATGCCGCCAGCGTCGCCAAGCTGTTGCACAAGCTGCTCAACTACCGGGTGTTCGGCGACGAGGCCGGCAAGATGAACCTGTCGCTGACGGACGTGCAGGGCGGCCTGCTGCTGGTATCGCAGTTCACCCTGGCCGCCGATACCAAGAGCGGTCTGCGTCCGAGTTTCTCCAGCGCCGCAGCGCCGGCCCAGGGCCAGGCCCTGTTCGATCTGCTGCTCGAACAGGCGCGGGCGCAGCATGCGCAGGTCGCCAGCGGCCGCTTCGGCGCCGCGATGCAGGTGCATCTGGTCAACGATGGGCCGGTGACCTTTCTCCTCGAGAGCTGAACGGCTGTGGCCAGTGCAGCCACTCGGCGGCATACAGCGTCCAGAGGATGATCAGCGGCTGGAACGGCAGGCGCAGCCAGTAGTACCACTGCACGCTGGGCAGGCCGTCGACCTGCAGGCCATGCAGGGCGTTGTGCAGGTTGGCCGGAAACACACAGACGAAGTACAGCGCCAGCAGTCCCCCCGCCAGCCTGCGTGTGCGCGGCCAGAGCAGGCCGAGTGCGCCCGCGATCTCGCAGGTGCCGGTCAGCAGTACCAGCTCCAGGTGCCAGGGCAGGTAGGGCGGCATCATCGCCAGGTAGCGTGCCGGAGTCAGCCAGTGATCCACGCCGATCAGCAGCAGGGCCAATGCCAGGGCCAGGCGCATTCGCGTCGGCCAGCTTGTCGGTCCGGGGAGACCCAGGCGCACGGGCACCGCGGCGAGCAGGCTGAAAACCAGCAACAGGGCAACGAATAGCATGAGGGTTCCTCCGAGCGGAGCTGGTGCCCGTTGCCCGCTGCGGGCATGATGTGGGCGTTGTCAACATATTAGAGGGGATGTTGCTGGTGTCAACATGTGAGGAAGAGGGCGTTCGCGCCTATCACCATGGCGATTTGCGCTGCGCTCTGCTGGCGGCGGCCGGCGAGCTGCTGGACGAGGGTGGCGCGGCTGCGATCAGCTTGCGCGAGGTGGCGCGCCGGGCCGGGGTTTCGCATAACGCGCCCTATCGGCATTTTGCCGATCGCGATGCCTTGCTGGCGGCGCTGGCCGCCGAGGGATTCGCCGAACTGAGTCGGCGCATGGCGCTGCTGCCGGCATCGCGCCTGCAGGCATTGGGGCAGTGCTACGTGGCCTTCGCCCTGGAGCAGCCGGGGCGTTTCGCCCTGATGTTCGGCGGCGTGGCAGACAAACGGCGCTACCCGCAGTTGCAGCAGGCGGCGCAAGCCCTCTACCGCCAGCTCGGGGCCAGCGTGCAGGCCGTGGCGCCAGGCCAGGACCTGGCGACCGCCAGCCTGGCGGCCTGGAGCCTGGTGCATGGGCTGGCGCAACTGCTGCTGGACGACCAGCTACCCGGACAGGACGCAGAGGCCGCCGCCCAGGCGGTGACCGGGTTGTTCGTCGCCGGATTGGGGGGCGCCTAGCCTGTCGCGATCATTCGGGATGGGCGCGGGTTCAGAACAGTCGCGCCAGCAGCGCCGGTACCGCCGTTTCCACCCGCAGGATGCGCTCGCCGAGTTGCACCGGTTGCAGGCCCGCGGCCTGGCCCAGCAGCGCCACCTCGTAGGGGATCCAGCCGCCTTCCGGGCCTATGGCCAGGGTCACCGGGCCTGAAACCGCGCGCGGGCAGGGCGGATGGTCGCCGGGATGGCCGACCAGGCCGAGCGTGCCGGCGGCAAGCAGAGGCAGACGATCCTCGACGAAGGGCTTGAAGCGCTTTTCGATCAGCACCTCGGGCAGCCGGGTGTCGCGCGCCTGCTCCAGGCCGAGGATCAGTTGCTCGCGGATGGCTTCGGGTTCGAGGAAGGGGGTCTGCCAGAAGCTCTTTTCCACCCGGTAGCTGTTGACCAGCACCAGGCGCGGCACGCCCATGGCGGCAATGGTCTGTAGCACGCGCTTGAGCATCTTCGGCCTGGGCAGGGCCAGTACCAGGGTCAGCGGCAGCTTGGCCGGCGGCGCCTGGGTGAGGGCAACCTGCAGTTCGGCGTGCTCATCGTCCAGGGCCAGCAGCCGGCCTTCGCCCATCTGCCCGCCGAGGCGGCCGACGCGCAGGCGGTCGCCAGCGGCGGCGCGGTGTACTTCGTGCAGGTGCTTGAGACGGCGGCCGGTCAGGCGGGCACGGTCGGCGCCGATGAAGTCGGCGTCCTCCAGCAGCAGCAGGTTCACGGCAGCGGCGCGGGCGGCTGGTCTTCGGGCTTGGCCTCGTCCTCGGCCTCGTCCTCGGCGTCGGCCTGGGCTTCGCTGCGCTGCTTGACCAGGCTGCCGGCCAGCACGCCGGCCTCGAACAGCAGCCACATCGGCACCGCCAGCAGAGTCTGCGAGAACACGTCCGGCGGGGTCAGCACCATGCCGACCACGAAGCAGCCGACTATCACATAGGGGCGGCTCTTGCGCAGGGTAGCGACGTCGACGATGCCGACCCAGATCACCAGGAAGGTGGCGATGGGAATCTCGAAGGCCACGCCGAAGGCGAAGAACAGGGTGAGCACGAAGTCCAGGTACTGGCCGATGTCGGTCATCATCGCCACCCCCTCCGGGGTCACGCTGGCGAAGAAGCCGAACATGATCGGGAACACCACGAAGTAGGCGAAGGCCATGCCGGCGTAGAACAGCAGGATGCTGGAAATCAGCAGCGGCACGGCGATGCGCTTCTCGTGGCTGTACAGCCCCGGCGCGATGAAGCCCCAGGCCTGATGCAGGATCACCGGCATGCCGAGAAACAGCGCGCACATCAGGGTCAGCTTGAACGGCGTGAGGAAGGGCGAGGCGACGCCGGTGGCGATCATGGTCGCGCCTTCCGGCAGGTAGGCGCGCAGCGGCGCGGCGACCAGGGCGTAGATGTCCTGGGCGAAGTAGAACAGTCCGGCGAAGATCAGCAGGATGATCACCACGCAGCGCAACAGGCGCGCGCGCAGCTCGGTCAGGTGCGAGACCAGGGGCATTTCCTGGTCGGCGTCCGGGTGTCGGCTCATGGCTGGCGTGGGGTGTCCTGGCTGGTGGGCGCCGGCTCGGCCTTGGCGGGCTCGCTGGCAGGCTTGGCGGCAGGGTCGAGGATCTCCTGCTTCATCGCCTTCATTTCCCGCTCCAGTTCGAGGATCTGCTCGTTATGCAGCTGGCGGCGGATTTCGTCGGCGCCGATCTCGCGTTCCACCTCCGCCTTGATCGCGCTGAAGCTGCGCTTGATCCGGCCGATCCACAGGCCGGCCGTGCGCACCGCGCCGGGCAGGCGCTCGGGGCCGAGCACCACCAGGGCGACCAGGGCCACCAGCAGCAGTTCGCTGAAACCGACGTCGAACATGGCTCAGTCTTTCTTCGCCGGCTCTTCGACCTTGCGCGCCTGGGCGTCGATGGTCTGCCCCTTGGGCTCTTCCACCGCCGGTTTCTCGGCTTCGCCGTTGTCCATCGACTTGCGGAACCCCTTGATCGCGTCGCCCACGTCCGAGCCCAGGCTCTTCAGGCGCTTGGTGCCGAACAGCATGACCACGATGAGCAGGATGATCAGGAGTTGCCAGATGCTGATGCCACCGAATCCCATGATGCGTTCTCCGTTGTGAGAGGTTGTTCAGTTTTGCGGTCGCGCGGCTTTTTCCGCGTGGCCGGACAGGCCGAAGCGCCGCTCCAGTTCGTCCAGCACGGCCTGCGGGTGCTGGCCGAGGGCGGCGAGCACCACCAGGCTGTGGAACCACAGGTCGGCGGTTTCGTAGATCAGGTCGCTGCAGTCGCCGCTGGCGGCGGCGTCCTTGGCGGCGAGGATGGTTTCCACCGACTCCTCGCCGAGCTTCTCGAGAATCTTGTTCAGGCCCTTGTGATACAGGCTGGCGACGTAGGAGCTGTCGGGGGCGGCGCCCTTGCGCGCCTCCAGCACCTCGGCCAGGCGGCTCAGGGTGTCACTCATGGCGGTGTCCTGCGTGATAGATGGCGTGCGGGTCTTTGCGCACGGCGTCGACGATTTTCCAGCCGCCGTTGTCATAGACGCGGTAGAAGCAGCTCTCGCGCCCGGTGTGGCAGGCGATGCCGCCGAGCTGTTCGACCATCAGCACGATTACGTCGGCGTCGCAGTCCAGGCGCAGCTCGTGCAGCTTCTGCACGTGGCCGGATTCCTCGCCCTTGCGCCACAGCTTGCCGCGCGAACGTGACCAGTAGATGGCGCGCTGCTCACTCACGGTCAGGCTTAGGGATTCGCGGTTCATCCAGGCCATCATCAGGATGCGGCCGCTCTGGTGATCCTGGGCGATGGCCGGGACCAGGCCGTCTTCGTTCCAGTGGATTTCGTCGAGCCAATCGTTCATCGGGATTCCGTGTCTGCTGCGCCGGGCCGTGGCCCGTCAATACGCCAAGTGTGCCAGTGCGGCGGCCGACTGGCTATCGGCGCAGCACCAGATAGAGCCCGCCGCCGAGCATCAACCAGGCCGGCCAGGCCGCCAGCAGCGGCGCCAGGCCCTGCACCGCGCCGGCGCCGATCAGCGCCGCGCCGAGCAGGCGCAGCGGCCACTGCCCGTTGGTCGGTTGTGCTGCCTGCGGCGCCGGCTGTTGCAGGCGCTCCAGGGCGTCGCGG
Source organism: Pseudomonas sp. NPDC077649 (assembly GCF_044542855.1). Lineage (NCBI taxonomy): Bacteria > Pseudomonadati > Pseudomonadota > Gammaproteobacteria > Pseudomonadales > Pseudomonadaceae > Pseudomonas > Pseudomonas sp. NPDC077649. Next base: position 216,358 of record NZ_JBITVF010000001.1, read on the forward strand.
GCGATCTGCGACAGGTGCGGCACCTGCTCGGCCTGCTGCTGCAGGTTGCGCAGCAGATGCAGCGGACTGACCCGCTCGCGCATCCAGCGTTCGAGGAAGGGCTGCGCGGTGCTCCACAGGTCCAGGTCCGGGTACAGCTGGCGACCCAGGCCCTCGATATTCAGCAGGGTTTTCTGCAGCAGCACCAGCTGCGGTTGCACTTCCATGTTGAAGCGCCGCGCGGTCTGGAACAGGCGCAGCAGCAGCTGCCCGAAGGAAATTTCCTTCAGCGGCCTCTCGAAGATCGGCTCGCACACGGTGCGGATCGCCGCCTCGAATTCGTTGACCTTGGTATCGGCCGGCACCCAGCCGGAATCGATGTGCAGCTGCGCCACCTTACGGTAGTCGCGTTTGAAGAAGGCGATCAGGTTGCGCGCCAGGTAGTCCTGGTCCTCGTCGGTGAGGCTGCCGATGATGCCGCAGTCGATGGCGATGTACTGCGGACTCCAGGGCGTGCGGGTGCTGACGAAGATGTTGCCGGGGTGCATGTCGGCGTGGAAGAAGCTGTCGCGAAACACCTGGGTGAAGAAGATTTCCACGCCGCGCTCGGCCAAGAGCTTCATGTCGGTGCGCTGGTCGGCCAGGGTCGCCAGGTCGGTCACCGGGATGCCGTAGATACGCTCCATCACCAGCACCTGCGGGCGGCACAGGTCCCAGTACACCTGTGGCACGTAGAGCAGCGGCGAGCCGTCGAAGTTGCGCTTGAGCTGGCTGGCATTGGCCGCTTCGCGCAGCAGGTCGAGTTCGTCGTAGATGGTCTTCTCGTAGTCGCCGACCACCTCTACCGGGCGCAGGCGGCGGGCGTCGGCCGAGGCCTGCTCGGCGATGCGGGCGAGCAGGAACAGCCAGGCCAGATCCTGGCGGATCACCGGCCTTAAGCCCGGGCGGATCACCTTGACCACCACCTCTTCACCGCTTTTCAGCTGCGCGGCGTGCACCTGGGCCACCGAGGCGGAGGCCAGCGGCTGGCTGTCGAAGCGGGCGAACAGCTCGCCCACCGGCGCGCCGAGCTGGCCTTCGATCAGGGCGATGGCCTGGGCTTCGGGGAAGGGCGGCACCTGATCCTGCAGGCGCGCCAGCTCGTCGGCGATGTCCGGCGGCAGCAGGTCGCGGCGGGTGGAGAGCAGTTGGCCGAACTTGATAAAGATCGGCCCCAAATCTTCCAGAGCCAGGCGCAGGCGCGCGCCGCGCGACAGTTGCAGCGGCTTGCGCGGCAGCCAGCGCCAGGGCAGCAGCCAGCCCAGGGCGCGCAGCCACACCGGCAGCGGCAGTGCCAGCAGCAGCTCGTCCAGCTGGTAGCGGACGATCACGCGCTGGATGCGCAGCAGGCGGCGAACGGCGAGTAGTTTCATGCGTCGGGCTTAGGTCGTGAGGCGAGGCGCTCGATGCGCGCCTCGAGGCGGTCGAGGGCGAGCTTGAGCTGGTCCAGTTCGGCGAAGCGCACCTCGGCCTCGCGCTGGCCGACCAGGCTGCGCGATTCTTCGGCGAGGTAGTCGGCCAGGTCCTGCTTGAGGCTGGCGGCGCCATTCGCCGCGAGGTTCACCCGGCTGCGCAGATGGCCGGCGAGCAGGGGGCTGGCGACTGGGCCGAGCCAGCGCGACAGTTCGTATTCCCAGTCCAGCTCCAGGTCCTGGAGGATGCCGGCCAGCTCCAGCAGCACCGCGCTGTCGCCGTCCAGCGACACTTCCGGGCGGTGCAGCACGGCGGTCTTGTCGCGGCTCAGCGCCAGGCGCGCCAGGCTGGCGGCGGGGGCGGTGAGGCTGCAGTCGGCGGGCGCCTGCCACTGCCCGGCCAGCTGCAGGCCGTCGCCGCTGGGCAGGATGAACAGCTCCAGCGCCGGGCTCTGGCAGTGCACGGCGATCACCTTGCCGGCCAGCTTGTGCAGGCGCGGCAGGGCGGTGCCGTCCAGGCGCAGGACGCGATTGAGGCCCGCCTCGACGCCGGCCAGCAGCCCGCTCAGCAGCATCAGGGCTTGATGCCGCGGTGCAGGGCGACGATGCCGCCGGTCATGTTGTGGTAGGTGACGCGCTCGAAGCCGGCCTCGACCATCATCGCCTTGAGGGTCTCCTGATCCGGGTGCATGCGGATCGACTCGGCGAGGTAGCGGTAGCTGTCGGCGTCGTTGCTGATCAGCTTGCCGGCCAGCGGCATGAAACTGAACGAGTAGGTGTCGTAGGCCTTGGCCAGCAGCGGGTTGCCCGGCTTGGAGAACTCCAGCACCAGCAGGCGCCCGCCGGGCTTGAGCACGCGCAGCATGGAGCGCAGGGCGTCTTCCTTGTGTGTCACGTTGCGCAGGCCGAAGGCGATGCTGACCACGTCGAAGTGGTTGTCGGGAAACGGCAGCTTCTCGGCATCGGCCTGGACGAACACCACGTTGCCGGCCACGCCCTTGTCCAGCAGGCGGTCGCGGCCGACCTTGAGCATGGAGTCGTTGATGTCGGCCAGCACCACCTGGCCGCTCGGGCCGACCAGGCTGGAAAACTTGCGGGTCAGATCGCCGGTGCCGCCGGCGATATCCAGCACGCGGTTGCCCGCGCGCACGCCGGAAAGCTCGATGGTGAAGCGCTTCCACAGGCGATGCAGGCCGCCGGACAGCACGTCGTTCATCAGGTCGTACTTGGCCGCCACCGAGTGGAACACCTCGGCCACTTTTTCCGCCTTCTGGCTTTCCGGCACGTCCTGGAAACCGAAGTGGGTGGTGGGTTCCTGCTCCTGGGCCTTGCGTGGATCGCTCATATCGCTCTACCGGCTAAAGATCGCCGCTCATTCTAAAGGCGCCCGGCGCCTTTGTCTTGCCCGGGTGCCCGGCCGCGCGGCGGGCTGGTAGAGTGATGTGACCCCATGCCGCAGGCCACGGCCGCCGCGGCGCCCGGCAGTCAGTCGAAGGAGTTGCCATGTCCCGTATTCGCGTCGAACGTCCCCACCAGCTCGGCCGCGCCGCCGCGCGCGAGAAGGCCGAGCAACTGGCCGAGCGCCTGGCCCGCGAGTACGACGTGCGCTACCGCTGGAACGGCGACACCCTGGAGTTCAAGCGCAGCGGCGCCGACGGCAGCATCGAGGTGGGCGAGGATCGGGTGTGCGTCGAGCTCAAGCTGGGCCTGCTGCTGTCGGCCATGGGCGGCAGCATCAAGCGCGAGATCGAGCAGGTGCTGGACAAGTCGTTGGCGTAGGTTGGCGCTAAGCGCAGCGAAGCCCAACAGGGAGCGCGCAGTGCTCCGCCCGACGATCTCGGCGCCTGGCGCGCCGCCGCCCGGCTGCAATCCGGGGGCTCCACCATGGTGGAGCGGTGACGCGCGATCCACCCTGCCGCGCGCCTAGTATGCGATTTCTAATTTTTCTCCCTAGGGTGTACCCAAGCCTGCATTCCGTGGGCGTTTCCGCTAACTGTCAAAGCGCGTGAGGTGCACCATGTCGAAAGTTGCCGTGAAGAAGAAAGTCGAAGCCGTGGCCGAGGACAAAGCCGGTCTGCTCGATGACGTCAAGGGCTATGCCCGCAAGATCTATCTGGCGGGCCTGGGTGCCTACGCCAAGGCCGGTGCCGAGGGTGTCGAGTACTTCAAGGAACTGGTCAAGAGCGGCGAGAGCCTCGAGAGCAAGGGCAAGCAGCTGGTCGACGAACAGGTCGAAGCCGCCAACAGCCAGATCGAATCGGTAAAGAAAACCGTCAACTCCAACGTCACCAGCGTCAAGGGCAAGGTCGAAGTGCAGCTCGACAAGATCGAGAAGGCCTTCGACACCCGTGTCGCCGCCGCCCTGAACCGTATCGGCATTCCCTCCAAGCAGGATGTTGAGGCACTCTCTGCTAAGCTGGATGAGCTGAGCGCGTTGCTCGAGCACGTCGCGCGTACCAAATAAGGAGATCAGGATGGCTGTTAAGAAGAAAACCGAGAAACAGACCAGCTCCTGGATCGGCGAGGTCGAGAAATACTCGCGCCAGATCTGGTTGGCAGGCTTGGGCGCTTACTCCAAGGTCAGCAAGGACGGCACCAAGCTGTTCGATACCCTGGTCAAGGACGGCGAGAAGGCCGAGAAACTGGCCAAGAGCGAAGTCGACAAGCAGGTCGATGCGGTGAAAGCCGGCGTCGGCTCCAAGGTCGGTTCCGCCAAGTCCAAGGTCGATGAGGTCAAGGACAAGGCGATCGGCAAGTGGAGCGAGCTGGAAGAGGCTTTCGACAAACGTCTGAACAATGCCATCTCGCGGCTGGGCGTGCCCAGCCGCAACGAGGTCAAGGCATTGAACGACAAGGTCGACAGCCTGACCAAGCAGCTGGAGAAGATCGCTGGCGTGTCGGCCAAGTCGGTGGCCAAGCCGGCGGCGAAAGCGGCTGCCAAGCCGGCACCGAAAGCCGCGGCGAAACCGGCCGCCAAGCCGGTGGCCAAGGCTGCCGCCAAGCCGGCTGCAAAACCTGCGGCCAAACCGGCAGCGGCCAAGCCTGCGGCCGCCGCCAAGCCGGTCGCCAAGCCCGCTGCCAAACCGGCAGCCAAGGCCGCGGCGAAACCTGCTGCCAAGCCGGCGGCGAAACCGGCAGCGGCGAAGAAGCCGGCGGCGAAGAAGCCTGCCGCGCCCAAGGCCGCTGCAGCGAAACCGGCCGCTGCGGCCCCCGTCGCGGCTCCCGCGGCGACGCCTGCAGCTCCGGCACCGGCCCCGGCTGCCGTTGCGGCGACGCCTGCCAACCCGTCCTGAGTTTCTCGGGATCACAAGCGCCCGGCCTAGTGCCGGGCGTTTGCGTTTCTGCGCGGCTCAGGCGTCCAGGTAGCGCTGCGCCAGTTGCTCGGCGGCGAAGCGCGAAGGCGCAGCCAGGTGTGGCGCCACCAGCATCATCACCTGATAGACCACCAGGCGACTCTCGCCGTCGCTGCCGAGGATGCGCTGGTAGTCGAGGGAGAACAGCAGGGTCAGGGTGATCTGCTCCACCAACTGGCCGAGGGCGCGGGTGTCGCTGACCAGTTGTCCCTCGGCCATCAGTCGCGCCAGCAGGGCGGCCAGGGTGCGCTTGAGCGAGTTCAGCCAGTGGCGGATGCCGCGCGCCAGCTTGGGCAGGCGCCCGGCCAGGTTGGACAAATCCTGGAACAGGAAGCGGTACTGCGCCAGGCGCTCGACGATCAGGTGCAGGAACAGCCAGTAATCCTCGACGTCCAGCTGCGCCTCGGCGGGCGGGTCGAGCAGCGGCGCCATCTCGGCCTGGAAGCGCTCGAACAGCTCCAGCACCAGCGGCTCCTTGCCGTGGAAGTGGTAGTAGAGATTGCCCGGGCTGATCTCCAGCTCGTTGGCGATCTCCAGGGTGGAGACGTTGGGTTCGCCCTGCTGGTTGAACAGCTGCAGGGCGGTGTGCAGGATGCGCTCGCGGGTTTTCATCCGGTCTTCTTGTCGGTGGCGCGGAGGCGTTGACGATAACGCGGCCGGCGCGGCGCCGGCCAGCCCTTCAACGGATATGCACGTAGGTGCCGGGCGCGGCCTCCATCGGCGGATGCTTCTGGTCGCCCAGCGCCAGCAGGGTCTCGCGCTGCTCGCCGGAGCGTGCCTGAATCCATTCCAGCCACTGCGGCCACCAGCTGCCCTGTACGTGCTGGGCATCGTGATACCAGGCGCGCGGGTCCGAGGTCAGCTTGCCGTTCTCGTAGTAGTTGGCCTTGGGGTTGCCCGGCGGATTGAGGATGCTCTGGATATGCCCGCTGTTGGACAGGATGAAGCGGCGGTTGCCACCGAGCAGCAGGGCCGAGCGGTACACCGCGTCCCAGGGCGTGATGTGGTCGTTGATGCCGGCCACGCTGAAGCTGTCCACCGTGACCTTGGCCAGGTCCACCGGCGTGCCGCAGACCTCCAGGCCGCCGGCGCGGCTGAGCGGGTTGTGCTTGAAGAAGTCGATCAGGTCGCCGTGCAGCGCCGCCGGCAGGCGGGTGTTGTCGTTGTTCCAGTAGAGGATGTCGAAGGCCGGCGGCTGCTTGCCGAGCAGGTAGTTGTTGACCCAGTAGTTCCAGATCAGGTCGTTGGGGCGCATCCAGGCGAACACCTTGGCCATGTCGCGGCCGTCCAGCACGCCCTGCTGGTAGGAGCGGCGCTTGGCCGATTCCAGGGTCTGCTCGTCGGCGAACAGCATGGCCGGGCTGTCGATCTGGCTGTCCAGCAGGCTGACCATGTAGGTGGCGCTGGCCACCTTGCGCAGCTGCCGCTTGGCCTGCAGGTGGCCCTGCAGGGCGGCGATGGTCAAGCCGCCGGCGCAGGCGCCGAGCAGGTTGACCTCCTTGCTGCCGGTGATCGCGCGGCAGGCGTCGACGGCTTCCTCGACCGCCTGCACGTAGCTCGACAGGCCCCATTCGCGGTGCCGCGCGTCCGGGTTGCGCCAGCTGATCATGAAGGTCTGCAGGCCGTTCTTCAGCGCGTACTGGACGAAGCTCTTGTCGGTGGACAGATCGAAGATGTAGTACTTGTTGATCTGCGGCGGCACGATCAGCAGCGGCTTGGCGTACTGTTTCTCGCTCATCGGCCGGTACTGGATCAGCTCCAGCAGCTCGTTGCGAAACACCACCGAGCCGGGGGTGCAGGCCAGGTTGCGGCCGACTTCGAAGGCGTGCTTGCTGACCTGGCTGGGCAGGCCGTCGTTGTGCAGCAGGTCGTCGAGCAGATGGCGCATGCCCTTGAACAGGCTGCTGCCGCCGCTGTTGAACAGCTCCTTGAGCGCCAGCGGGTTGAGCAGGCTGTTGGACGGCGCCAGGGCGTCGCTGAGGATCGCCGCAAGAAAGCGCGCGCGGGCGCGGTCGTCGGCCGACAGCTCGCTGTCGTCGATCCAGGCGCCCAGCTGCTTCTGCCAGGCCAGGTAGGCCTGCAGGCTGCGCCGGTAGAAGGGGTTGAGCTGCCAGGTGGGGTCGGCGAAGCGCGCGTCCTGCGGGTTGGTCTTGTGCAGCGTATCGCCGAGCAGCACGCGGCCGAGCTGGCCGCCGAAGGCGAGCAGGTGGCGGCTGCTGCGCACTGGATGCTTGAGCCCCTGCACGGCGAGCAGGCGCACGGTGGAGAGCAGGTCGCGACCGCGCACGCCGACCACGGCGCTCTGGGCGTTCATGAACGTTGCAGGCGTTGGCAGGGCGCCGCTATTGGGCTTGTCTCGCATGGGGCAACACTCCGTCGTCAATCCTGGTAGAGACTTTCAAGGTACGAGGCTGCGCAGCAAGCCTTGTACCAAGCGCGCCGGAAGGGCATTCCAGACAGCCGCGCACATCAGGCGGAGGCGCCTCAGCGGCCTCCTTGTCGAGCAATCTGACAGCCTTGCACTACAGTTGTGCGCTCAATGCTGGCGTGCCGGGGCTGGCTGCGGGTGCATCACCGCGCGCTGCCGTTCCTCCTCGAGAAACTTCATGATGATCGGCGCCACCGCTTCGGCGCGGGTCACCAGGAACAGGTGGCCGTCGTCGATCACGTGCAGTTCGGCGTTGGGGATGCGCCAGGCCAGCAGGCGCATGTTGATCAGCGGGATCAGCGGGTCGTCGTCGCCGGCCATCACCAGGGTCGGCTGACGGATCTTGTGCAGCCAGTGGATGCTGGTCCAGCCGAGGCCGGCGAACAGCTGCCAGTAGTAGCCCATCTTGCCGCCGGAGCGCACCTTGCTGGCGTGCGCCATGGCCAGCTTGGGATCGCGGCGGAAGGCGCCGCCGTAGATGTCCGGGGCGATGCGCACGCCGTAGGACGGCTGCACGTAGCGCCGCGGGCTGGCCATGCGCCAGAGCACCTTGGGCTTGCCCGGCACCATCACCGCGCCGGCCGAGGTGGCGGCGAGGATCAGCTTCTTGCAGCGCTCCGGGTAGTCGTGGGCGAACTGCTGCGCCAGGGCGCCGCCCCAGGACACGCCGATGGCGTTGACCTGGCCATAGTCGAGGTAGTCGAGCATGCGCGCCGCCAACCTGGCCAGGCCGGGGAAGCGGTAGGGCGTGGCCGGGGTCGACGAGCCGCCGACGCCGGGCACGTCGAAGGCGATCACCTCTAGGTCCGGGTCGAGGGCCTGGACGAAGGGCATCACCAGCTCCAGGTTGGCGCCGATGCCGTTGAAGATCAGCAGCGGCACCAGCTGGCCGTTACCGGGGCGCACCGCGGTGCGGATGGTCTGACCATCGAGGTCGATGGTGCGAAATACGAAAGGTGACGGCATGCGCGCGGGCCCTATCAGTTGAAACGCTGGGGGCGACCGTCCCGGCCACTCCCAGATTCACCAGGGCGAGCCTGGTTCGCCGGCGTCGCGGCGAGCGGCACCTCCCAGTGCCGCAGGCAGTGTGGCGCAAACTGCGCCGAATCAGCGTTCGTGCACATAGGTGCCCGGGGCGGCTTCGCCGGCCGGATGTTTCTTGTTGCCCAGCGCGGTGGGCGCGTTCTTGGTCTTGCCCGAGCGCTCGGCCAGCCAGCTCTGCCAGTGCAGCCACCAGGAGTCGGCGTGCTTGGTCGAGCCTTCCTGCCAGGCCTTGGGGTCGGCCGGCATCTCGCTGTTGGTCATGTAGCGCGCCTTGGGGTTGCCCGGCGGGTTGAGGATGCTCTGGATATGGCCGCTGTTGGACAGCACGAACTCGCACTTGCCGCCGAACAGGTGGGCCGACTTGTAGCAGGAATCCCAGGGGGTGATGTGGTCGGTGGTGCCGGCGACGCAGAAGAAGTCGCAGGTGACCTGCTTGAGGTCGATCGGCGTGCCGCAGACCTCCAGCGCACCCGCACGGGTCAGCGGGTTGGTCTGGAACATGTCGATGAATTCGCCGTGCAGGGCGGCGGGCAGGCGCGTGGTGTCGTTGTTCCAGTAGAGGATGTCGAACACCGGCGGCTCGTTGCCGAGCAGGTAGTTGTTGACCCAGTAGTTCCAGATCAGGTCGTTGGGGCGCATCCAGGCGAACACCTTGGCCATGTCGCTGCCTTCCAGCACGCCGGCCTGGTAGGAGCGGCGCTTGGCGGCTTCCAGGGTCTTCTCGTCGGCGAACAGCGCCACCTGGGTGTCGAGCTGGGTGTCGAGCACGCTGACCAGCAGGGTCAGGGCATGCACCTTTTGCTCGCCGAGGGCGGCGTAGTGGCCGAGCAGGGAGGCGGTGGTCAGGCCGCCGGAGCAGGCGCCGAGCATGTTGACGTCCTTGCTGCCGGTGATGGCGCAGATGACCTCGATGGCTTCCTTGAGCGCCTGGATATAAGTGGACAGGCCCCACTCGCGCTGCGCCTTGGTCGGGTTGCGCCAGCTGACCACAAAGGTCTGCACCTGGCTGCGCAACAGGAAGCGCGCCAGGCTCTTGTCCGGCGACAGGTCGAACACGTAGAACTTGTTGATCTGCGGCGGCACCACCAGCAGCGGGCGTTCGTGCACGCTCTCGGTGATCGGCTTGTACTGGATCAACTCCAGCACGTCGTTGCGAAACACCACGGCGCCGTCGGTGGTGGCCAGGTTCTTGCCGACCTCGAAGGCGTCCATGTTGACCTGGCTGGGCATGCCGCCGTTGTTGACCATGTCCTTGGCCAGGTGCGACATGCCGTCGAGCAGGCTCTTGCCGCCGGTCTCGAAGAAGCGTTTGAGCGCAGCCGGGTTGGCCATGCTGTTGGACGGTGCCATGGCCTCGGTCATCAGGTTGATCACGAAGTGGCCGCGGCTGGCGTCCTGCTCGGACAGCGAGCTGTGCTCGATCCAGTCGTGCAGTTCCTTGCGCCAGGCCAGGTAGGTCTGCAGGTAGCGGCGGTACAGCGGGTTCTGGCTCCAGGCCGGGTCGGCGAAGCGGCGGTCGCCGTCCTCGGGTTTGAGCTCGGACTGGCCGAGCATGACGTTCTTCAGCTCCAGGCCGAAGTGGGCGACGTGCTTGGCGCTGTGGAAGGGTTGCTTGAGCGCCTGGGCCAGCACCATGCGGGCAGAGGTCAGGAGGTCCTTGCCGCGAATGCCGACCACCGGGTTGAGTCCCAGGGTGTTTTCCGAGGCCTGGCGTTTCAGGTCTTCGTTGTTCTTATCACTCATCTACGACGCTCCATTGTCCTGAGACGAATACCGGCGTGTTGGCGCGCGCGGCGACACAGGGCCTGGTACTGCTCGGGTTACCGGGGGCGGATCGAGTCCGCATCTTTCGTTGCACCTGGCGCAGCCAAATGCAGGGAACCTGCCAGTTCCTTGGTTACCCGAGTTTGTGAAGTTAAGCAAGCCGGTCAATGGCGCGGGAGTATGCCGCGATAGATTAGAAAACGCGCCCTAACTCCGCCGAACCTGAGCCGCGGGCGCAGGGCCGCACGCTCTGCGACGAGGCTTTGCCCGAAGGCTCAGAGCATCAGACGGACGACCGATTCGTCGGGGTCGCGCGATTGGCCGGCGGCGCTGAGCTGGGCCAGGTAGTCGGCCCACAGCTGCTCCTGGCGGGTGGCCAGTTCGAACAGGTAGTCCCAGGTGAACAGGCCGCTGTCGTGGCCGTCGTCGAAGCACAGTTTCAGTGCATAGTTGCCGGCCGGCTCGATGCGCTCGAGCCCGACATTGAGCTTGCCGGTCTGCAGGATGGGTTTGCCATGGCCCTGCACCTCGGCCGAGGGCGAGTGCACGCGGAGGAACTCGGCGCTGAGCGAATAGCTCTGCTCGCCGTAGCGCAGCTCCAGGGTCCTGGAGGCCTTGTGCAGTTTGATCGCGCTGGGGATGGGCATGCTGGATGTCCGTTGTCGGTAGCCCGGATGCCATCCGGGGGCTTTCAGGGGCCCCGGATTTCATCCGGGCTGCGGGGCTTACAGAATATAGCGCGACAGGTCTTCGTCCTGCGCCAGCTCGCCGAGGTGGCCGTTGACGTAGGCCGCGTCGATGCGGATTGGCGTAGCGCTGTGCTGCGCGGCCAGGTCGCCGGCGCTGAAGGAGACTTCCTCGAGCAGGCGTTCGAGCAGCGTGTGCAGGCGCCGCGCGCCGATGTTCTCGGTCTTCTCGTTGACCTGCCAGGCGATCTCCGCCAGGCGCTGGATGCCGTCCTCGGCGAACTCGATGTCCAGGCCCTCGGTCTTCAGCAGCGCGGCGTACTGTTCGGTCAGCGAGGCGTGCGGCTCGCAGAGGATGCGCTGGAAGTCCTGCGGGCTGAGCGCCTTGAGCTCGACGCGGATCGGCAGACGACCCTGCAGCTCGGGCACCAGATCGCTGGGCTTGGCCAGGTGGAAGGCGCCCGAGGCGATGAACAGGATATGGTCGGTCTTGACCATGCCCAGCTTGGTGTTGACCGTGCAGCCCTCGATCAGCGGCAGCAGGTCGCGCTGCACGCCCTCGCGGGAGACGTCGGCGCCGCCGGTGTTGCCGCGCTTGGCCACCTTGTCGATCTCGTCGATGAAGACGATGCCGTGCTGCTCCACCGCCTCCAGGGCGCGGGCCTTGAGTTCCTCCTCGTTGACCAGGCGTGCGGCTTCCTCGTCGCGCACCAGCTTCAGCGCATCGGCGACCTTGAGCTTGCGGCTCTTCTTCTTGCCCTTGCCGAGGCCGGCGAACAGGTTCTGCAGCTGGTTGGTCATTTCCTCCATGCCCGGCGGTGTCATGATCTCCACGCCCATGGGCGACTCGGCCACCTCGATGTCGATTTCCTTGTCGTCCAGCTGGCCTTCGCGCAGGCGCTTGCGGAACAGCTGGCGGGTGTTGGAATCCTCGCTGCGCACCGGTTCGTCGCCGAAACCCTGGCGCGCCGGCGGCAGCAGGGCGTCGAGGATGCGTTCCTCGGCGGCGTCCTCGGCGCGGTGGCGGACCTTGGTGATCTCCTGCTCGCGCAGCATTTTCACCGCGGCGTCGGCCAGGTCGCGGATGATCGACTCGACGTCGCGGCCGACGTAGCCGACCTCGGTGAACTTGGTCGCTTCCACCTTGAGGAAGGGCGCATTGGCCAGCTTGGCCAGGCGCCGGGCGATCTCGGTCTTGCCGACGCCGGTGGGGCCGATCATCAGGATGTTCTTCGGCGTCACTTCCTGGCGCAGCTCGGCCGGCAGCTGCATGCGCCGCCAGCGGTTGCGCAGGGCGATGGCCACGGCGCGCTTGGCGTCGTCCTGGCCGATGATGTGGCGGTTGAGTTCGTGGACGATCTCGCGGGGCGTCATGGACATGGAATCGGGCTCGCTATCGAATCGGGATGAACAACCGGACGCTATTCGGCGGCGTCCAGTTCCTCGAGGGTCTGGTGGTGGTTGGTGAACACGCAGATGTCGCCGGCGATGCCCAGCGCGGTCTCGGCCACCTCGCGGGCGCTCAGCTCGGTCTTCATCAGCAGGGCGCGTGCCGCGGCCTGGGCGAAGGCGCCGCCGGAACCCATGGCGATCAGGCCTTCCTCGGGTTCGACCACGTCGCCGTTGCCGGTGATGATCAAGGAGGCGTCCTTGTTGGCCACCGCCAGCATGGCCTCCAGGCGGCTCAGGCTGCGGTCGGTACGCCAGTCCTTGGCCAGTTCGACGGCGGCGCGCACCAGATGGCCCTGGTGTTTTTCCAGCTGGCCCTCGAAGCGCTCGAACAGGGTGAAGGCGTCGGCGGTGGCGCCGGCGAAACCGGCCAGCACCTGGCCGTGGTAGAGGCGGCGGACCTTCTTGGCATTGCCCTTCATCACGGTGTTGCCGAGGGATACCTGGCCGTCGCCGGCCATCACGACCTTGCCGTGGCGGCGCACTGAAACGATGGTGGTCAAGGGGAGAGTCTCCACGCAGCGGGGCGAATTGCCCGGATGCAGACTCAGATGGGGGGGCCGCCGCGGCTTTTCAACCGACGGCGGACAAAAGGCGGATCAACGGACCTGGCGCTGCTGTAACAGCAGATTGCCGAAGCCGCTGGCGGCCAGGGTCTTCTGCGCGCCGGCCAGCTGTTCGCGGTTGGCGAAGGGGCCGACCAGCACGCGGTGCCAGGTTTCCTCGCGCACCTTGCCGGTTTCCACCCGCACGTTCTGGCCGAGCAGGATGATCTGCGCGCGCAGGCTGTCGGCATCGTCGCGGCGGCGGAACGAGCCGGCCTGGAGGAAGAACTGGGTGGTCAGCGGCGCGGCGGCGATTACCGGCGGCGGGGGCGGCGGCACCTGGCCGTTGAGCGCGGCCTCGGCGCGGGCGGCGTCGATCTTCGCCGCTTCCTCCGGGGTCACCGGTTTCTGCGCCGGAGCCGGCGGCGGGGTCTCTTCCAGCGCCTGCGGCAGGATCACCTCGGACTCCGGCAGCAGGGTGTAGAAGTCGTACTTGGGCTTGCTCGGTTCGCTCGGCGCCGGCTTGGGGGCTGGTTTGGCGGTGCGCGGCGGCTCGCCCTTGTCGCGCTGGATCTCGTCGCGACCCGGCTCGAGGCTGAACAGGAACATGAAGAAACCGCCGACCAGCAGGCCGCAGGCGAGCCAGATCCAGCCCGGCACCGGCTTCTTCGCCGGCGCCTGGTAGCGGCTGGCGCCGCGCTTGGGGGCGGGTTTCTTGCGCGCGGCCATTTACATGCGCTCCAGGGTTTCCAGGCCGAGCAGCTCCAGGCCCTGCTTGAGCGTGCGGCCGGTCAGGGCGGTCAGGCGCAGGCGGCTGTGCTGGGTGGCTTGGTCCTCGGCGGTGAGGATCGGGCAGTTCTCGTAGAAGCTGGAGAACAGCCCGGCCAGGTCGTACAGGTAGCTGCACAGCATGTGCGGCGTGCCCTTGTCGGCGACGCTGGCGAGCAGCTCGCCGAACTGCGCCAGCTTGGCACCGAGCGCCTGTTCCTGCTCGGCGACCAGGGTGATCTGCCCGCCGATCTCCTCGATGCCCTTGCCCAGCTTGCGGAACACGCCGGCCACGCGGGTATAGGCATACAGCAGGTAGGGCGCGGTGTTGCCCTCGAAGCTCAGCATCAGCTCGAAGTTGAAGCTGTAGTCGCTGGTGCGGTGCTTGGACAGGTCGGCGTACTTCACCGAGGCGATGCCGACCACGCGGGCGATGCGGCGCAGCTCGTCTTCGGCCAGCTCCGGGTTCTTGCTCTTGACCAGTTCATAGGCGCGCTGCTCGGCCTCGTCGAGCAGCTCTACCAGCTTCACCGTGCCGCCGTCGCGGGTCTTGAACGGGCGGCCGTCCGGACCGTTCATGGTGCCGAAGCCCATGTGCTCCAGCTCCATGCTGGGCGGCACGAAACCGGCCAGGCGCGCGCAGGCGAAGACCATCTGGAAGTGCAGGGCCTGGCGCTGGTCGACGAAGTACAGCACGCGGTCGGCCTTGAGCACGCCGGCGCGGTAGCGGGTGGCGGCCAGGTCGGTGGTGGCGTACAGGTAGCCGCCGCCGGCCTTCTGCACGATCAGCGGCAGTGGGTTGCCCTCGGCGTTCTTGAACTCGTCCATGAACACGCACTGGGCGCCGTTGTCCTCGGTCAGCAGGCCCTTGGCCGCCAGATCGGCGACCACCTGCGGCAGGTCGTCGTTGTAGGCGCTCTCGCCCTTGACGTCGGCCATGGAGAGCTTGACGCCGAGGCGGTCGTAGATGGCCTGGCAGTGGCTCAGGGAGATGTCGTTGAAGCGGTGCCACAGGCGCAGGCATTCGGCGTCGCCGGCCTGCAGCTGGACCACCAGCTGGCGGGCGCGGTCGGCGAACTCGGGGGATTCGTCGAAGCGCTTCTTCGCCGCGCGGTAGAAGCCTTCCAGGTCGGCCAGCTCGCTTTCGGCGGCGGCCGGGTTTTCCTGCATGTAGGCCAGCAGCATGCCGAACTGGGTGCCCCAGTCGCCGACGTGGTTCTGCCGGATCACGGTGTCGCCGAGAAACTCCAGCACCCGCGCCACGCCGTCGCCGATGATGGTCGAGCGCAGGTGGCCGACGTGCATCTCCTTGGCCAGGTTGGGCGCCGACAGGTCGACCACCACGCGCTGCGCCGGGCCGTTCTTGCGCACGCCGAGACGCTCATCGGCCAGTGCCGCCTCCAGGCGCTGGGCCAGGGCGTCGCTGTTCTGGAAGAAGTTGAGAAAACCCGGGCCGGCGATTTCCACCTTGGCGACGCCGGCGTCGGCCGGCAGGGCTGCGATCAGCTTCTCGGCCAGCTCGCGCGGCTTCATCCCGGCCGGCTTGGCCAGCATCATGGCGATATTGCTGGCGAAGTCGCCGTGGCTCTTGTCCTTGGTGTTCTCCACCTGGATGGCCGGGCTCAGGCCCTCGGGCAGCACGCCGTCGGCAGTGAGGCGGTCGAGGGCTTGCTGGATCAGGTGGCGAATGCTGTCTTTCATGGTCGGCTCGGGTCGCCCGGGGGCATTGGTCGAAAACTGCGCATTATAAAAGCAGCCGCAAGCGGCAGGCCATCACTTGTAGGGTGCGCCGTGCGCACCAAGGGTTGTCTGGTCGCGAATCGAGAAGCTGGAGCGCACGGCGCCCCCACGGCTGGGCGAATCGCTGGTGCGTTCAAAACAGATCGATCGGATCGACGTCCAGCGACCAGCGCACCGCGCGGCCACTGGGCATCTGCTCCAGCGCCTGCAGCCAGGGCGTGAGCAGGCGGTGCAAGGGGGCGCGGGCGTTGCCCTGCAGCAGCAGCTGGGCGCGGTAGCGGCCGGCGCGGCGTTCCATCGGCGCCGGCACCGGGCCGAGCAGTTCGATGCCGGAAAGGCCCAGTTCGTTCAGCAGCAGCTCGGCTTCGCTGCAGGCTTCGTCGAGAAAACCCTCGGCCTGCCCCGGTTTGTGCGCCTCGGCGCGCAGCAGCGCCAGGTGGCAGAAGGGCGGCAGGCCGGCGCCGCGGCGCTCGGCCAGGGCCTGTTCGGCGAAGGCGAAGTAGCCCTGCTCGGTCAGCTGCACCAGTAGCGGATGGTCGGCCAGGTGGCTCTGGATGATCACCTTGCCCGGCTCCTCGGCACGTCCGGCGCGGCCGGCGACCTGGACGATCATCTGCGCCATGCGCTCGCTGGCGCGGAAATCGGCGGAGAACAGGCCGCCGTCGGCATCGAGGATCGACACCAGGGTCACCCGCGGGAAATGGTGACCCTTGGCGAGCATCTGGGTACCGATCAGGATGCACGGCTCGCCCTTGTTGATGGTGGCCAGCAACTTGGCCATGGCGTCCTTGCGCGCGGTGCTGTCGCGGTCGATGCGCAGCACCGGGTAGTCGGGAAACAGCAGCGCCAGGCGTTCCTCGGCACGCTCGGTGCCGGCGCCCACCGGGCGCAGGTCGACGTGCTGGCACTTGGGGCAGTTGCTCGGCCGGCGCTCGACGTGGCCGCAGTGGTGGCAGCGCAGCTCGCCGTGGCGCTGGTGCACGGTCATCCGCGCGTCGCAGCGCGGGCATTCCGACAGCCAGCCGCAGTCGTGGCAGAGCAGGGTCGGGGCGAAGCCGCGGCGGTTGAGGAACACCAGCACCTGCTGGCCGGCGGCCAGGGTCTGGCCGATGGCCTGCTGCATCGGCCCGCTGATGCCGGAATCCAGCGGCCGGCTCTTCACGTCCAGGCGCAAAAAGCGCGGGGCGATGGCGCCGCCGGCGCGCTGGGTCAGCCTGAGCAGGGCGTAGCGGCCGCTGTGGGCGTTGTGCAGGCTCTCCAGCGACGGGGTGGCCGAGCCCAGCACTATGGGGACATTCTCCTGGCGCGCGCGCACCAGGGCCAGGTCGCGGGCGTGGTAGCGCAGGCCCTCCTGCTGTTTATAGGAGGCGTCGTGCTCCTCGTCGACGATGATCAGCCCCGGGTTGTGCAGCGGGGTGAACAGCGCCGAGCGGGTGCCGATGACGATGTCGGCCTCGCCGTCGCGCGCCGCCAGCCAGGCGTCGAGGCGCTCGCGGTCGCTCACCGCCGAGTGCAGCAGGGCGATGCGTGCGTTGAAGCGGCGGGCGAAGCGGTCCAGGGTCTGCGGTCCCAGGTTGATCTCGGGAATCAGCACCAGCGCCTGCTTGCCGGCCTCCAGGCACTGGCGGATCAGCTGCAGGTAGACCTCGGTCTTGCCGCTGCCGGTGATGCCGGCCAGCAGGAAGGCATTGAACTGGCCCCAGCCGGAGGCCACGGCATTTACCGCCGCGCGCTGCTCGGCATTCAGCGGCAGCTCCGGCTGCGCCAGCCAGTGCGCCGGCTTGGCGTGCGGCTGGGTGCGGCGTACCTCGACCCGCACCAGGCCTTTTTCATGCAGCAGCTGCAGGCTGTCGCGGTTGAGCTGCAGCTGGCTGAGCAGGCCGTGGGCGACGCCGTGCGGATGCTGCGCCAGCGCCTTGAGCGCCTCGCGCTGGCGCGGCGCGCGGGCCAGGCGCGGATCGTCGAGGCTGGCGCCGCTGTTGGCCAGCCAGTAGCGCTCCTGGCGCGTCTCCGCCGGCTCGCCCTGACGCAGCAGCACCGGCAGCGCCCAGCTCAGGGTATCGCCGAGGCTGTGCTGGTAGTACTGCGCGGTCCACAGGCACAGCTTGAACAGCGCCGCCGGCAGCGGCGGGCGGGCGTCGAGCAGTTGCAGGGCGGGCTTGAGCTTGTCCGCCGGCACTTCGCTCTGGCTGTCGACCTCCACCAGAATGCCGATCATCTCGCGCCGGCCGAACGGCACGCGCAGGCGCACGCCGGGCTGCAGCGCGCTGCGCGGCACACCGGCGGGGGCGCGGTAGTCGAACAGGCGGCGCAGCGGCGAGGGCAGGGCGAGGCGCAGGATCAGGTCGGGCACACGAGCCTCCATGGACAGGCCGGCGATCTTAGCACGCGACGGTCGGCACCCCGCGCGGCTTGCATCGACTGGCGGCTCTGGTATGATCCGCGGCCTATTTCTGTGCGGTGCCTGACGTTGGGTCGGGTGGCGGCACAAACACCCCGAGGAAAGCCCCATGAAAGCCGATATCCACCCGAATTACGTCGAGATCGACGCCACCTGCTCCTGCGGCAACGTGATCAAGACCCGCTCCACCCTGGGCAAGAACCTGAGCCTCGACGTTTGCTCCGAGTGCCACCCGTTCTACACCGGTAAGCAGAAAGTGCTGGACACCGGCGGCCGTATCGATCGCTTCAAGCAGCGCTTCGGCGTGTTCGGCGCTACCAAGTAAGCGACCGCGCGATTGCGGAACGGCCCATGGTCTTGTCCGTGAAGCTGAAAAAGGCGTCCCTGGTGGGCGCCTTTTTCGTTTCTGTCGCCTGGGCAGGGCTCGCCCAGGCCTTCTGCCCGCTGCAGGCGGATCTGCCGCAGCTGGCGGTCAAGCAGGTGGTGGACGGCGATACCCTGCGCCTGGTCGATGGTCGCAGCGTGCGCCTGATCGGTCTCAACGCGCCGGAACTGGGGCGCCAGGGGCGTGGCGACGAACCCTTCGCGGTGCAGGCCCAGCGCCGTCTGCAGGCGCTGGTGGCGGCCAACGACGGCCGTGTCGGCCTGCGTCCGGGGCGCGAGGGCAAGGATCGCTACGGCCGCACCCTGGCCCATCTCTATGACCGCCAAGGGCGCAATCTGGAGGCGCGGCTGCTGGCCGAGGGGCTCGGTTTCATGGTCGCGGTGGCGCCCAACGTCGCCTTGGTGAGTTGCCAGCAGGCGGCCGAGCGTCAGGCGCGCCAGCAGCGCCTGGGGCTGTGGCGCAAGGAGCAGGTGCAGGCAGCCGGTCAGTTGCGCAGCGGCGGCTTCGCCCTGCTCGGCGGGCGCGTGAGCCAGGTGCAACGCAATCGTGGCGGCCTGTGGCTGGAACTGGACGGCGGGCGGGTGCTGCGGGTGGCGCCGGCGCTGCTTGAGCAGTTCGATGTGCGCGCGCTGCAGCGCCTCGAGGGCGCGCGGGTGGAGGCGCGCGGCTGGGTGATCGACCGCCAGTCCCGCGGCGGCTTGAAATCCGCCCAGGCGCGGTGGATGCTGCCACTGACCCACCCGGCGATGCTGGAGGTGTTGCCATGATGCGAACCGTGCTTGTCTGTCTGGCCTGTGCCTGGCTGGCCGGTTGCGCGGTCAACCCGGCCACCGGGCGCAACGACTTCGTGATGATGAGCGAGCGCCAGGAACTGGATCTCGGCGCGCGCTACAACCAGGAAATCCTCAAGCAGTACCCGCGTTACGACGACGCCAGGCTGCAGGCCTATATCCAGCGGGTCGGCGAGCGGGTGGCGCGCAGCAGTCATCGCAGCCAGCTCAACTATGTCTTCACCCTGGTCGACAGCCCCGACGTCAACGCCTTCGCCCTGCCCGGCGGCTATATCTATATCCACCGCGGGTTGCTCGCCTACCTCAATTCCGAGGCCGAGCTGGCCGCGGTGCTCGGCCATGAGGTCGGCCACGTCACCGCCCGGCACAGCGTGCGCCAGCAGAGCCAGTCCACCGCCTGGGGCCTGCTCGGCCAGGCCGCGGCCATCGGCACCGGCATCGGCGCGGTGGGCGACCTGACCGGCGTGATGGGCAACGCCTTCGTCCGTGGCTACGGCCGCGACATGGAGCTGGAGGCCGACGGCCTCGGCGCCCAGTACCTGGCGCGCAGCGGCTACGACCCGCAGGCGATGATCGAGGTGGTCAAGGTGCTGAAGAACCAGGAGGACTTCGCCCGCGCCCAGGCCGCCAAGCGCGGCGAAGCGGTAGCGGCCGGCGGTTATCACGGCCTGTTCGACACCCACCCGGACAACGAGCGACGCCTGCAGCAGGTGGTCGGCCCGGCCCGCGCCCTGGTCGGCGAGTCCCAGGAAGTGGGGCGCGATACCTTCCTGCAGATGCTCGACGGCCTGGTGTTCGGCGACTCGGCCGCCAGCGGCATTCGTCGCGGGCGGCACTTCTATCACGGCGAACTGGATTTCACCCTGAGCTATCCGGCCGGCTGGCAGCTGGTCAATCGCCCGGACGTGCTGATCGGCCACAGCGCCGATCAGCAGGCCTTCGTCGCCATGACCCTGGAGGCGGCGGACACGCGCCTGACGCCGGCGGAATTTCTTCGCCAGCGGGTCGGCAATCAGCGCCTGGCCGCCGGCGAAGAGCTGCGCCTGGGCGCGCTGCAGGGCTACACCGCGGTGCTGCCGGGGCAGCCGGCGCGGCGCGTGGCGGCGATCTACCGCGGCGAGCGGGCCTATCTGTTCATCGGTGTGGTGAAGGGGCGCGCCTCCCTGGAAAGCCAGGACCAGCATTTCCTCGAGGTGATCCGCAGCTACCGCCCGCTCAAGGCCGAGGAGCGCAAGCTGGCCGAGCCGGTGCGCCTGCGCCTGGCCCGCGCCAAGGCCGGGCAGAGCCTGGCGGCGCTGGCCAAGGACAGCCCGCTGCCGGGTGACGGCGAAGCCCAGCTGCGCCTGCTCAACGGGCTCTATCCCGGCGGTGAGCCGCGTCCCGGCGACTGGCTGAAAACCCTGCGCTAGCCGGTCGATTCAATAGCGACCGAA
The DNA here is from genome assembly GCF_044542855.1 of Pseudomonas sp. NPDC077649. Taxonomy (NCBI): domain Bacteria; kingdom Pseudomonadati; phylum Pseudomonadota; class Gammaproteobacteria; order Pseudomonadales; family Pseudomonadaceae; genus Pseudomonas; species Pseudomonas sp. NPDC077649. The sequence continues at coordinate 236,575 of NZ_JBITVF010000001.1, forward strand.
CGGTCTTGTGCAGCTGTATACAACTTGCGTATCCTCGGCCGCCTGCCCGTTCAACAGCCAACAAAAGCGGAAATGCCACTATGTCAGATCTCAAAACTGCCGCTCTCGAATATCACGCTCAACCCCGCCCGGGTAAGCTGAGCGTCGAGTTGACCAAAGCCACCGCCACCGCCCGCGACCTGTCGCTGGCCTACAGCCCGGGTGTCGCCGAGCCGGTCCGCGAAATCGCCCGCGACGCCGAGCTGGCCTACCGCTACACCGGTAAAGGTAACCTGGTGGCAGTGATTTCCGACGGCACCGCGATCCTCGGTCTGGGTAACCTCGGCCCGCTGGCCTCCAAGCCGGTGATGGAAGGCAAAGGCGTGCTGTTCAAGCGTTTCGCCGGCATCGACGTGTTCGACATCGAAGTCGACTCCGAGAGCCCGCAGGCCTTCATCGACACCGTGAAACGCATCTCCATCACCTTCGGCGGCATCAACTTGGAAGATATCAAGGCCCCCGAGTGCTTCGAGATCGAGCGCGCGCTGATCGAACAGTGCGACATTCCGGTGTTCCACGACGACCAGCACGGCACCGCCATCGTCACCGCCGCCGGCATGCTCAACGCCCTGGAAATCGCCGGCAAGACCCTGGAGCAGGCGAAGATCGTCTGCCTCGGCGCCGGCGCCGCCGCCATCTCCTGCATGAAGCTGCTGGTGAGCATGGGCGCCAAGGTCGAGAACATCTACATGCTCGACCGCAAGGGAGTGATCCACGCCGGTCGCGACGACCTCAACCAGTACAAGGCGGTGTTCGCCACCGAGACCGACAAGCGCACCCTGGCCGATGCCCTCGATGGCGCCGACGTGTTCGTCGGCCTCTCCGGCGCCAACCTGCTGAGCCCGGAAGACCTCAAGCGCATGGCGGCCAACCCGATCGTCTTCGCCTGCTCCAACCCGGATCCGGAAATCAAGCCGGAGCTGGCGCACGAGACCCGCAACGACGTGATCATGGCCACCGGTCGTTCCGACTACCCGAACCAGGTCAACAACGTGCTGGGCTTCCCCTTCATCTTCCGCGGTGCCCTGGACGTACGCGCCACCCGCATCAACGAGGAAATGAAGATCGCCGCCGCCCTGGCCCTGCGCGACCTGGCCAAGCTGCCGGTGCCGCAGGACGTGTGCGACGCCTATGGCGGTATCAAGCTGGAGTTCGGCCGCGAGTACATCATTCCCAAGCCGATGGACCGCCGCCTGATCACCGTGGTCTGCGATGCCGTGGCCAAGGCCGCCATCGAGTCCGGCGTGGCCACGCTGCCCTATCCGAAGCACTATCCGCTGAACTCGGTGGACGAAGTGTTCAACGGCTAAGGCCAGGCAATAAAAAAACCCGCTTCGGCGGGTTTTTTTTATTGCCTGCAGAAAGGCCTCGCCTTGGCCGGAGGCGTGATCCGGGAGTGCCCGTCGGATCAGGCTTCGTCGGTCTAGCCTGGGGGCTGTTCTAGAACAGATCGATCGGCGCCATTTCGTCGGCCGGCAGCGGGCTGCCGGGAACGCCCATGCCGGGCTCGAACTCACTCATCGGCGGCGGCGAATCCTCGCTCTTGAACAGCTCGAAGTAGGCATCCGGCGTACCGGGCGCCGCGGCGCGGCCGCTGAGCGGGTCGACGCGCAGGGTGAGCAGCCCCTTGGGCTCCTTGGGCCGGTGGCTGGGGCGATCCTTGAGCACGGCGCCCATGTAGCTCATCCAGATCGGCAGCGCCACGGTGCCGCCGTATTCGTGGCGGCCGAGGCTTTCCGGCTGGTCGAAACCGGCCCAGACGGTGGTCACGTAGTCGGCGTTGTAGCCGGAGAACCAGCTGTCCTTGGATTCGTTGGTGGTGCCGGTCTTGCCCGCCAGGTCGTCGCGCCCCAGGGCCAGGGCGCGACGGCCGGTGCCGCGCTTGATCACGTCCTGCAGCATGCTGGTCATGATGTAGGCGGTGCGTTCATCGATGATCTGCTCGGCGACCTTGGGTTCCTCCAGGGGTAACTCGCCGATGGCGTTGACTGCGAGCGTGGCGCTGTCCGTGGCCGGCGCGCTGCTCGGCACTCGCGCCGGATTGGCGTGGAATAGCGGTTTGCCGTTGCGGTCGTCGATGCGCTCGATCAGGTAGGGCTCGACCTTGTAGCCGCCGTTGGCGAAGGTGGCCCAGCCCTCGGCGATTTCCAGCGGAGTCAGGCTGGCGGTGCCGAGCGCCAGCGACAGGTTGCGCGGCAGGTCCTGCGGCTCGAAGCCGAAGCGCTCGATGTAGCGCAGGCTGCGGTCGATGCCCATGTCCTGCAGCAAGCGGATGGAGACCAGGTTGCGTGACTTGTACAGCGCCTCGCGCAGACGGATCGGGCCGAGGAAGGTGTTGTTGTCGTTCTTCGGCCGCCATTTCTGCGACAGGTAGTCGTCGGAGAGGATGATCGGCGCGTCGTTGACCAGGGTGGCGGCGGTGTAGCCGCTGTCCAGCGCCGCGCTGTAGATGAAGGGCTTGAAGCTGGAGCCGGGCTGACGCTTGGCCTGCACGGCGCGGTTGTAGTTGCTCTGGTCGAAGGAGAAGCCGCCGACCAGGGCCTGGATGGCGCCGCTGTAGGGGTCGAGCGACACCAGCGCGCTCTGCGCCGCCGGAATCTGCAGGAAGCGCAGGCTGCCGTCAGCCTGGCGCTGCACGCGCACGATGTCGCCGACCTGGGCGACGTCCACCGGCTGCTGCGGACGCGGGCCGAGGCTGTTGGTGCTGAGGAAGGGGCGCGCCCATTTCATGCTGTCCCAGGACACCGCCTGCTCCTCGCCGCCGCGGGTCAGCACCAGGATGCCGCTCTTCTCCACCTGGGTCACCACGGCCGGCTCCAGGCCGCCGATGCTGCGGAACTTGCCCAGCTCGGCGAGCCAGGTCTCGCGGGTCATGCCCGGCAGGCGGCTTTCCGGGCCGCGATAGCCGTGGCGCTGGTCGTAGTCGATCAGGCCTTCGCGCAGCGCGCTGTTGGCCACTTCCTGCAGCTGGCTGGGCACCGTGGTGGTGACGTTGAAACCCTCGGTGTAGGCCTCGCTGCCGTAGCGGCCAACCATCTCCGCGCGGGCCATCTCGGCGATGTAGGGGGCGCTGAGCTCGGGGGCGGGCACGTGGTAACGGGCGTCGACCTCTTCGGCCAGGGCGGTCTCGTAAGTGGCCTGGTCGATACGGCCGAGGCGGTAGAGGCGGCCGAGAATCCAGTCGCGACGCTCCTTGGCGCGGGTCGGATTGACCAGTGGGTTATAGCGCGACGGCGCCTTGGGCAGGCCGGCGATCATGGCCATCTGCGCCAGGTTCAGCTCGCGCATCGACTTGCCGTAGTAGACGTGTGCCGCCGCCTCGATGCCGTAGGCGCGATTGCCCAGGTAGATCTTGTTGACGTAGAGCTCGAGGATCTCGTCCTTGCTCAGCTCGCGCTCGATCTGCAGGGCCAGGAGGATCTCGGTGATCTTGCGCGAGAAGCTGCGCTCGCTGGTGAGGAAGAAGTTCTTCGCCACCTGCATGGTGATGGTGCTGCCGCCAGTCTGGATCTGCCCGCTTTTCAATAATTGCGTGGCAGCGCGCATCAGGCTGGTCACGTCGACGCCATAATGATTGGCGAAATTATCGTCCTCGGCGGCCAGCAGCGCGCTGATGAATTCCTTAGGGATTTCGTCGAAACGAATCGGCGAGCGGCGCATCTCGCCAAACTCGGCGATCAGCTTGGCATCGCTGCTGTAGACGCGCAGGGGGATCTGCAGCTGCACCTGGCGCAGCGACTCGACGGACGGAAGGGTCGGGCTAAGATAAAGAAACGCGCCGCTGAAACTGAGCAACAGCCCACAAAAAACGGCAACGCAAGACCACCAGAAGAACTTCAGCAGGCGTATCAAAATGTTCGGAATTCCAAGTAAAAGAATGAGTTAAGCAGGAGCTGAGGCTGAAAGGGAAAAGCTGATCACATTATAAGCGTTTTTTTTCCCGGGTAGCCATTTGCGCTTCTGTCAAGACTGATATTTAATGTGGAAAAACATAAATAGTCCGTAAGTCGCGGATGCCAATAGGAAAACGGTCGTGCTAGGGCTCTTCAATAAGAAAGCGAATACGCTGCTGGGGATCGATATCAGCTCGACCTCGGTCAAGCTCCTCGAATTGAGTCGCTCGGGAAGCCGCTACAAGGTAGAGGCTTACGCAGTCGAGCCGCTCCCGCCAAACGCTGTGGTGGAGAAGAACATCGCCGAGCTGGAGGGGGTCGGTCAGGCCTTGTCGCGGGTGTTGGCCAAGGCCAAGACCGGGGTCAAGACGGCCGCCGTGGCGGTTGCCGGTTCGGCGGTCATCACCAAGACCATCGAGATGGAGGCCGGGCTTTCCGAAGACGAGCTGGAAAACCAGCTGAAGATCGAGGCCGACCAGTACATTCCCTATCCGCTCGAAGAAGTCGCCATTGATTTCGAAGTGCAGGGCCCTGCCGCGCGCAACCCGGAACGGGTCGAGGTGCTACTGGCGGCCTGTCGCAAGGAAAACGTCGAAGTGCGCGAAGCCGCTCTGGCGCTTGCCGGTTTGACCGCCAAGGTGGTGGATGTCGAGGCCTACGCGCTCGAGCGCGCCTACGGCCTGCTCGAAGCCCAGCTGGGCGGCGGCCATGACGAGCTGACCGTGGCCGTGGTCGATATCGGCGCCACCATGACCACCCTCAGCGTGCTGCACAACGGCCGCACCATCTATACCCGCGAGCAACTGTTCGGCGGCAAGCAGCTGACCGAGGAAGTGCAGCGCCGCTACGGCCTGTCGGTCGAAGAGGCCGGTCTGGCCAAGAAGCAGGGCGGTTTGCCCGACGACTACGAAAGCGAAGTGCTGCAGCCCTTCAAGGAGGCTGTGGTCCAACAGGTATCGCGCTCCCTGCAGTTCTTCTTCGCCGCCGGCCAGTTCAACGATGTCGACTACATCCTCCTGGCAGGCGGTACCGCCTCCATCCCCGACCTCGACCGCCTGATCCAGCAGAAGATCGGCACGCAAACTCTCGTGGCCAATCCCTTCGCCGACATGGCGCTGAGTAGCAAGGTCAACGCTGGTGCACTGGCCAGTGACGCGCCGGCACTGATGATTGCCTGTGGTCTGGCGATGAGGAGTTTCGACTGATGGCACGGATCAACTTACTTCCCTGGCGCGAACAGCTGCGCGAAGAGCGCAAGCAGCGTTTCCTGGTGACCCTGGTGGGTGTGCTCGTCGTGGCCGCCGGTGTGGTTTTCCTTGGCGATCAACTGCTCAACGCCGCCATCGAGCGGCAGAATGCGCGCAACAACTTCATCAAGAAGGAAATCGCCGTTCTGGATGCACGGATCAAGGAAATCAGCGAGCTGAAGACCCGCCGTCAACAGCTGCTGGAGCGGATGAAGATCATTCAAGACCTGCAGGGCAACCGCCCGATCACGGCGCGGGTGTTCGATCAGTTGGTGAGAACCTTGCCCGATGGCGTGTATTTCACCAGCGTCAAGATGACCGGCAAGAACGTCGCCATTGTCGGTGCGGCGGAATCGAACAATCGTGTTTCCAATCTGATGCGCAACCTGGATGGTTCCGATTGGTTGCAAGCGCCTAACTTGACCGAGGTCAAGGCTGTTACTGCAGGGGCCGTGGATCAGGCCAACGTGTTTCAGCTGACTGTTCAGCAAACCCAGCCGCAGCTGGAAGAAACGGAGGCTGGGAAATGAGTGTGCGCGAGTCGCTCGAAGGTCTGCGCAATATTGATTTCAATGACCTTGACTTTAACAACGTTGGGTCATGGCCGGCAGCGGTTAAATTCATTGCGGGTTTTTTGCTGCTGGCTGTTGTACTGGCACTGGGTTACAACCTCCATTTGAAAGAGCTGCGAGAGCTGTTGGAGAGGCAGGAGCGTGAAGAGGTTACGCTGAAAGAGCAGTTTTCCAGCAAGGCTTTCCAGGCCGCAAACCTGGAGGCTTACAAGGAACAGATGAAAGAAATGGAAGTCTCGTTTGGCGCGCTGCTGAGGCAGTTGCCAAGTGATACCGAAGTGCCTGGTTTGCTGGAAGATATCACGCGCACCGGGCTGGGGAGCGGTCTGGAGTTTTCCGAGATCAAGTTGCTGCCGGAAGTGGCGCAGCAGTTCTATATAGAACTGCCCATCGAGATCAAGGTGGTCGGTGGCTATCACGATCTCGCGACCTTCGTCAGTGGCGTGGCCAGCTTGCCGCGTATCGTGACGTTGCATGACTTCGAATTGCTTCCGGAAAGTAAGGAAAGTTCCAGCAGGTTGAGTATGCGGATACTGGCCAAGACCTATCGTTACAATGACAAGGGGGTACAGTGATGCGCCTTTCTCGTTTAGCTCTGGTCTTGGCTTTGTCTGTACTGGTTGGTTGTGGTTCGGGTGGCGACTTTGCCGATCTGCGCGCTTATATGGATGAGGTGCGCGCGCGCCCCAAGGGTGCGATTGAGCCGTTGCCCAAGTTTCAACCCTATGAAAGCTTCACTTATCGTGCCGCCTCATTGCGAAGCCCCTTTCAGCCCCCTGTCAGGGTGGATGTGGTTAGCCGTCAAAAGGGAACTCAGGAAATTAAGCCTGATGAGGCGCGCGCCAAGCAATTTCTCGAGGGCTTTAACATAGAAACTTTCGTGATGGTCGGGACACTCGAAAATGCGACGGGTTTCTATGCTCTGGTTAGCGGTGCTGGTGGCGTGCACCGAGTAAAAGTAGGCGACTACCTCGGGCGTAATCACGGAAAAATTCTCGCGATCGATGAGTCCAAGGTGGATGTGATGGAAATCGTTCCGGATGGCGAGGGCGGTTGGTTGGAGCGGCCACGTAGCCTTTCCTTAAAGGAGCGCTCTTAAGGGAGCGAAGCGAGTATGAAAATAAATAATCTGTCTGCCCAACGGAATATGAATATGAACGGCTCCTTGTCGCGTATAAGCGTTGCCTTGCTGGTGACCATGCTTTCATCCGCCACGCTGGCGGCTAACCTGCAGGCGCTGGATGTGGCCAGCCTTCCAGGCGACCGCGTTGAACTCAAACTGTCGTTCGACGAACCTGTCGTGGCGCCGCGTGGCTATACCATCGAGCAGCCAGCACGAATTGCATTGGATTTGCCGGGGGTGGCCAACAAGCTTGGTGCGAAGAATAAGGAGCTTGGTGTTGGTAATGCTCGCAGTGTGACCATTGTCGAGGCTAAGGATCGCACGCGTCTCATTGTTAATCTTACTTCGTTGGCGCCTTACAGTACTCGCGTGGATGGTAACAACCTCTTCGTGCTGGTTGGCGAAGGCTCCTCTGGCGCTACGGTCTCGACGCCTCCTGTTGCGCAGGCTGCCCCTGTTACCTCGCCCAAGGCATATGGGCCACAAGCAAAATCGATAAGTAATATCGATTTCCAACGTGGCGAGCAGGGTGAGGGTAATGTGGTGATCACGCTTTCCGATGCTTCGGTGAGCCCCGATATCCAGGAGCAGAGTGGCAAGATCCGCTTGGATTTCGCTAAGACTCAACTACCGGAGTCCTTGCGCGTGCGCCTGGATGTGAAGGATTTCGCAACGCCAGTGCAGTTCGTCAGCGCCACTGGCAGTTCCGACAAGACCAGTATCCTCATCGAGCCGACGGGGCTGTATGACTATCTTGCCTATCAGACCGACAACAAGCTAACCGTCAGCATCAAGCCGCTGACCCAGGATGACGCCGAGCGCCGCAAAGCCGAGCGTTTTGCCTACAGCGGCGAGAAGCTGTCGCTTAACTTCCAGGACATCGACGTGCGTTCGGTGCTGCAGCTGATCGCCGATTTCACCGACCTGAACCTGGTGGCCAGCGATACGGTCACCGGCAATATCACACTGCGCCTGCAGAACGTGCCCTGGGACCAGGCGCTGGATCTGGTGCTCAAGACCAAGGGTTTGGACAAGCGCAAGGTGGGCAACGTGCTGCTGGTCGCTCCGGCCGACGAGATCGCGGCGCGCGAGCGCCAGGAGCTCGAGGCGCAGAAGCAGATCGCCGAACTGGCACCGCTGCGTCGCGAGCTGATTCAGGTCAACTACGCCAAAGCCTCCGACATGGCCAAGCTGTTCCAGTCGGTGACCGGGGCCGAGGGGGCGGCCGATACCCGCGGCTCGATTACCGTCGACGACCGTACCAACAGCATCATTGCCTACCAGACTCAGGAGCGTCTGGACGAATTGCGCCGTATCGTCGCCCAGCTCGATATCCCTGTGCGTCAGGTGATGATCGAGGCGCGCATCGTCGAGGCCAACGTGGACTACGACAAGGCCTTGGGTGTGCGTTGGGGCGGAGCGCATACTCGTGGGAACTGGAGCGTTTACGGCAAGGATGGCGCTACCTCGTTCGACGAGGGGCAGGCATTCCTGCCGGGTACCGATACGGTGGGTGACTTCACGCTGGAGGACGGTGTTTCGCCTGTGCCCTTCGTCGACATGGGTGTGGTCGGCAGCACCTCGGGTATCGGCATCGGCTTCCTGACGGACAATGTGACCTTGGACCTGCAACTCTCGGCCATGGAAAAAACCGGTAATGGCGAGATCGTTTCCCAGCCCAAGGTCGTGACCTCGGACAAGGAGACGGCCAAGATTCTGAAGGGGCAGGAGGTTCCCTACCAGGAGGCGAGCTCCAGCGGCGCCACTAGCACATCCTTCAAGGAGGCTGCTCTGTCCCTGGAGGTGACGCCGCAGATCACCCCGGACAACCGCATCATCATGGAGGTCAAGGTCACCAAGGATGCGCCCGACTTTGCTCGCGCCCTGAATGGCGTCCCACCGATCAACAAGAACGAGGTCAATGCCAAGGTGCTGGTCAACGATGGCGAGACCATCGTGCTCGGTGGCGTGTTCTCCAATACCCAAACCAAGGCGGTCGAGAAGGTTCCTTTCCTCGGCGACCTGCCTTATCTGGGGCGGTTGTTCCGCCGCGATATCGTCACCGACAACAAGGCCGAGTTGCTGGTTTTCCTCACTCCGCGCATCATGAACAACCAAGCCATTGCCGTGAACCGATGACCTAAGTGCGGAATGTAATCCTCGTTGGCCCGATGGGAGCTGGAAAGAGCACCATCGGGCGTTTGCTTGCTAAAGAACTGCGTTTGCCCTTCAGGGACTCCGACAAGGAGATCGAACAGCGCACCGGTGCCGATATTCCCTGGATCTTCGATGTCGAGGGGGAGCAGGGTTTTCGCGAGCGGGAGCAGGCGGTGATCGCCGAGCTGTCGCTGCAGGACGGCCTGGTGCTCGCCACCGGCGGCGGCGCGGTAATGCGTCCGGAGAATCGCCAGGCGCTGCATGCCGGGGGGCGGGTGGTGTACCTGCATACCTCGGTGGAGCAGCAGATCGACCGCACTTCGCGCGATCGCAATCGTCCCCTGTTGCGTACGGCCAACCCGGCCCAGGTGCTGCGGGATTTGATGGCGGTGCGCGATCCGTTGTACAGGGAGGTCGCCGATATCGTCATCGAAACGGACGAGCGCCCACCGCGCATGGTGGTGCAGGAAATCCTGGCGCGCCTGGAAGCCTTGTCGCCCCGTTAAAGCGCGGGACGAACTGCGCTATCCTAGAGCCCTTTTTATTCTGGGGGCCTCATGCAGACTCTTCACGTTGAACTCGGCGAGCGCAGCTATCCCATCTATATCGGCAGTGGTCTGCTGTCCCAGCCCGAGCTGCTGGCTCGGCATATAGGTGGGCGGCAGGTGGCGGTGGTGACCAACGAAACTGTCGCGCCGCTTTATCTGCAGGGCCTGTTGCAGTCCTTGGCGGGGTTCAATGTGGCCTCGGTGGTGTTGCCGGACGGCGAGGCGTTCAAAAACTGGGAGACCCTGCAGCTGATCTTCGACGGCCTGCTGACAGCGCGCCATGACCGGCGTACCACTGTGGTCGCTCTGGGCGGCGGGGTGATCGGCGACATGGCCGGTTTTGCCGCGGCCTGTTACCAGCGCGGTGTGGATTTCATTCAGGTGCCGACCACCCTGCTGTCGCAGGTCGATTCCTCGGTCGGCGGCAAGACCGGGATCAACCACCCGCTGGGCAAGAACATGATTGGCGCCTTCTACCAGCCCAAGGCGGTGCTGATCGACACGGCAAGCCTGAACACCTTGCCCGCACGTGAGCTCTCCGCCGGACTGGCGGAGGTGATCAAGTATGGACTGATCTGCGACGAGCCCTTCCTCGGCTGGCTCGAGGCCAATATGCCGGCGCTGCGCAGTCTGGATCAGGCGGCGCTGACCTATGCCATCGAGCGCTCCTGTGCGGCCAAGGCACGGGTGGTCGGTGCCGACGAGCGCGAGTCCGGCGTGCGGGCGACGCTGAACCTCGGCCATACCTTCGGTCATGCCATTGAGACCGAGCAGGGTTATGGCGTGTGGCTGCACGGCGAGGCGGTGTCCGCGGGCACCGTGATGGCGCTGGAGATGTCCCATCGCCTGGGCTGGTTGTCGGCGGCCGAGCGCGATCGCGGCGTCCGTCTGCTACAGGCGGCGGGTTTGCCGGTGGTACCGCCGCGGGACATGACCCCGGCGCAGTTTCTCGAACATATGGCGGTGGACAAGAAGGTGCTCGATGGCCAGTTGCGCCTGGTGCTGCTCAAGCGCCTAGGCGAGGCCGTGGTCACCGCCGACTACCCGCGTGAAATTCTCGACGCCACGCTGCGCAGCGACTACGCCGCGTTGGCTCAGTCGTTCAACTCTTGAAGAGTGATCCATGACCAGTCTGCATGCTGACGAAGCTTTCCTGGCGCATTACCAGTTCAGTCACGACCCCTTCGCGCCGCGGGTACCCGGCTTCAAGTTTTTTCCGGCGCAGCGCAAGCCGGTGCTGGGCCAGTTGCACCATCTGGCGCGTTATAGCCAGCTGTTGCTGGCGGTAGTCGGCCCGCAAGGCAGCGGCAAGACCCTGCTGCGCCAGGCGCTGGTCGCCAGCACCAACAAACAGGCGGTGCAGAGCATCGTGCTGGCCCAGGGCGTGGGCGGCAGCGACGCTCTGCTGCGCCAGGTCGCCCAGGGGCTGTCCGTGGCCCAGGCCGACCTGCGCTCGATCCTGGCGCAGGTCGCGCAGTTGGCGCTGACCGGCCAGGAGGTCTATCTGCTGATCGACGATGCCGATCATCTCGACGATGCCGCGCTGAAGACCGTGCTGGCGCTGGCGGCGGGCAATGGTGAGGGGCGTCCGCATGTGTTCCTGTTCGCCGAGCCCGAGCTGCTGGGGCGGCTGGAGGCCCTGGCCGGCGGCGAGGAGTGCTACCACGCCATCGAGCTGCAGCCCTACAACGAGGAGGAGACGCGCGATTATCTGGCGCAGCGCCTCGAGGGTGCCGGGCAGGGTATCGAGGTGCTGAACGAGGAGCAGATCGAGGAGATTCATCTGCGTTCCCAGGGGTGGCCGGGGGCGATCAACCAGGAGGCGCGCGAGCTGCTGGTGGAGCAGATGCTGGCGCAGCGCGCCTCCGGGCGGGGGGCGAGTGCTGGCTTCGCCTTGCCGAAGAAGCATCTGCTGGCGCTGGCCGTGGTGCTGGTCGGCGTCGCTGCGGCCTGGCTGATGCAAGGGCGCGAGGCGTCGGCACCGGCAACGGCGGAGATCACGGCGCCGCTGTCGCTGCAGCCTGCCGCTCCGGCGCCGGTGGTCGAGGCGCCTGCCGAGGCGCCGGTGGTCGAGAGCAAGGCGCCGGCCATCGAATTCGCCGGCGCCAGTCAGCCGCTGCCTCTGCCGTTGGTGGGGGAATCGCAGGCAGTGATTCGTCAGCCTCTGGCGGAAGCAGCGGGCGAGGAGCTGGATAGCTTCGAGCCGCCGGCCGCGCCCGTCGTGCCGGCGCCCTCGACAGTCGCGGCGCCGGCCGCTCCAATCGCTGCTGCACCTGCACCTGCACCTGCACCTGCACCTGCACCTGCGGTGCCCAAGCCGGCGGAAGTGGCGGTTGCCAAGCCCGCCGCGCCGGTCCCTGCGCCTGCTCCCGCTCCGGCCAAGCCCGCCCAGGGCGCTGCGGCAACGGGCGACTGGTACGCCCAGCAGCCGGCTTCGCGTTACGCCCTGCAGATTCTCGGCTCGCGCTCGGAGGCCAATATCCAGGCGCTGGTACGCGAAGGTGGCGGCGACTACCGCTACTTCAAGAAAGTGCACCAGGGCCAGCCGCTGTTCGTGCTGACCTATGGTAGTTTCGCCAGCCGCGATGCCGCCCAGGCGGCGGTCAAGACGCTGCCGGCCAAGCTGCAGGCGGGCAAGCCCTGGCCGCGCACCTTGGGCAGCATTCAGCAGGAAATGCGCCGCTAGCCCGCTGTTTCGGAGTGACCGTTGGGTCGTTAGCACGACCTGGCGGTCTTATCCTTCGTTTTCGCGACATAAGTTTTCATTGCCTCGTCACGAAGATTTGTGACGGCCTAGGCGGATATGTACAATGACCTCCCTTTTGCCTGCGCAAAGCTGGTGCATGCCCGTGCGTGCAAGGTAAGTGGTTGAATTAGAAAGCAATTTGCCTGAAGTCTAGGCAGCCTGGTGAGAGTTTCCCCTATGAAAGCAGGTTTGTACCGTCCTGATGAGTTCAAGGATAACTGCGGCTTCGGCTTGATCGCCCATATGCAAGGTGAGGCGAGCCATCACCTGCTGCAGACCGCCATTGAGGCCCTTACCTGCATGACCCACCGCGGCGGCATCAACGCCGACGGCAAGACCGGTGACGGCTGTGGTCTGCTGATCCAGAAACCGGATCTGTTCCTGCGCGCCGTGGCCCAGGAGTCTTTCGGCGTCGCACTGCCGACGCAGTATGCCGTGGGCATGGTGTTCTTCAACCAGGACCCGGCCAAGGCCGAGGCCGCCCGCGAGAACATGAACCGTGAGATCCTCGCGGCCGGCCTGCAGCTGATCGGCTGGCGCAAGGTGCCGATCGATACCAGCGTGCTCGGCCAGCTGGCACTGGAGCGTCTGCCGATCATCGAGCAGGTGTTCGTCGGCGGCGAAGGGCTGTCCGATCAGCAGTTCGCCATCAAGCTGTTCAGCGCCCGTCGCCGTTCCTCGGTGGCCAACGCCGCCGACGCCGATCACTACATCTGCAGCTTCTCGCACAAGACCATCATCTACAAAGGCCTGATGATGCCGGCGGACCTGCAGCAGTTCTACCCGGATCTGGGCGACGAGCGCCTGCAGACCGCGATCTGCGTGTTCCACCAGCGCTTCTCCACCAACACCCTGCCGAAATGGCCGCTGGCGCAGCCGTTCCGCTTCCTCGCCCACAACGGCGAGATCAACACCATCACCGGCAACCGCAACTGGGCTCAGGCCCGTCGCCTGAAGTTCGCCAACGAGTTGATCCCCGATCTGGAAGAGCTCGGCCCGCTGGTCAACCGCGTCGGCTCCGACTCCTCGAGCATGGACAACATGCTCGAGCTGATGGTCACCGGCGGCATCGACCTGTTCCGCGGCGTGCGCATGATCATTCCGCCGGCCTGGCAGAACGTCGAGACCATGGACGCCGACCTGCGCGCGTTCTACGAATACAACTCCATGCACATGGAGCCCTGGGACGGTCCGGCCGGCGTGGTGCTGACCGACGGTCGCCATGCCGTGTGCCTGCTCGACCGCAACGGCCTGCGTCCGGCGCGCTGGGTCACCACCAGCAACGGCTACATCACCCTGGCGTCGGAAATCGGCGTGTGGGACTACAAGCCGGAAGACGTCATCGCCAAGGGCCGCGTCGGCCCGGGGCAGATCCTCGCCGTCGATACCGAGACCGGCCAGGTGCTGTCCACCGACGACATCGACAACCGCCTGAAATCGCGCCACCCCTACAAGCAGTGGCTGCGCAAGCACGCCCAGCGCATCCAGGCCACCCTGGAAGACCGCGACCACGGCTCGCCCTTCTACGACCCGGACCAGCTCAAGCAGTACATGAAGATGTTCCAGGTCACCTTCGAGGAGCGTGACCAGGTGCTGCGCCCGCTCGGCGAGCAGGGCCAGGAGGCGGTCGGCTCGATGGGCGACGACACCCCGATGGCGGTGCTCAGCCAGCGCGTGCGTTCGCCCTACGACTATTTCCGCCAGCAGTTCGCCCAGGTCACCAACCCGCCGATCGACCCGCTGCGCGAAGCCATCGTCATGTCCCTGGAGATCTGCCTCGGCGCCGAGCGCAACATCTTCCAGGAGTCGCCCGAGCATGCCGCCCGCGTCATCCTCAGCAGCCCGGTGATCTCCCCGGCCAAGTGGCGCGCGCTGATGAACCTGGATCGCCCGGGCTTCGAGCGCCAGCTGATCGACATGAACTACGACGAGTCGATCGGTCTGGAGGCCGCCGTACGCAACATGGCCGACCAGGCCGAGGAGGCGGTGCGCAGTGGCAAGGTACTGCTGGTGCTGTCCGACCGCCACATCGCCCCGGGCAAGCTGCCGGCGCATGCCGCGCTGGTCACCGGCGCCGTGCATCACCGCCTGACCGAGAAGGGCCTGCGCTGCGACTGCAACATCCTGGTCGAGACCGCCACCGCGCGCGATCCGCACCACTATGCGGTGCTGCTGGGCTTCGGCGCCTCGGCGGTGTATCCGTTCCTGGCCTATGAAGTGCTGGGCGACCTGATCCGCACCGGCGAAGTGCTGGGCGATCTGTACGAAGTGTTCAAGCATTACCGCAAGGGCATCTCCAAGGGCCTGCTGAAGATCCTGTCGAAGATGGGCATCTCCACCGTCGCCTCCTACCGCGGCGCCCAGCTGTTCGAGGCCGTCGGCCTGGCCGACGAGGTCACCGAGCTGTGCTTCCGCGGCGTCGCCAGCCGCATCCAGGGCGCGCGCTTCGTCGACATCGAGAGCGAGCAGAAGCTGCTGTCGGCCGAGGCCTGGAACAACCGCAAGGCCATCCAGCAGGGCGGTCTGCTCAAGTTCGTCTACGGCGGCGAGTACCACGCCTATAACCCGGACGTGGTCAGCACCCTGCAGGCCGCCGTGCAGCAGGGCAGCTACGCCAAGTACAAGGAATACTCGGCGCTGGTGGACAACCGCCCGGTGTCGATGATCCGCGACCTGCTCAAGGTCAAGACCGCCGAGCAGCCGCTGGCGCTGGATCAGGTCGAGCCGCTGGAGGCCATCCTCAAGCGCTTCGACTCCGCCGGCATCTCCCTCGGCGCGCTGTCGCCGGAGGCTCATGAGGCCATCGCCGAGGCGATGAACCGCCTCGGTGCGCGCTCCAACTCCGGCGAGGGCGGCGAAGACCCGGCCCGCTACGGCACCGTGCGCAGCTCGAAGATCAAGCAGGTGGCCACCGGCCGCTTCGGCGTCACCCCGGAATACCTGGTCAACGCCGAAGTGCTGCAGATCAAGGTGGCCCAGGGCGCCAAGCCCGGCGAGGGCGGCCAGCTGCCGGGCGGCAAGGTCAACGGGCTGATCGCCCGCCTGCGCTACGCGGTGCCGGGCGTGACCCTGATCTCGCCGCCGCCGCACCACGACATCTACTCGATCGAGGACCTGGCGCAGCTGATCTATGACCTCAAGCAGGTCAACCCGGCCGCGCTGGTGTCGGTCAAGCTGGTGGCCGAGGCCGGTGTCGGCACCATCGCCGCCGGCGTGGCCAAGGCCTATGCCGACCTGATCACCATCTCCGGCTACGACGGCGGCACCGGCGCCTCGCCGCTGACCTCCATCCGCTACGCCGGCGCGCCCTGGGAACTGGGCCTGGCCGAGACCCACCAGACCCTGCGCGGCAACGACCTGCGCGGCAAGGTGCGGGTGCAGACCGACGGCGGCCTGAAGACCGGCCTCGACGTGATCAAGGCGGCCATCCTCGGCGCCGAGAGCTTCGGCTTCGGCACCGCGCCGATGATCGCCCTGGGCTGCAAGTACCTGCGTATCTGCCACCTGAACAACTGCGCCACCGGCGTGGCCACGCAGAACGACAAGCTGCGCAAGGACCACTTCATCGGTACCGTCGAGATGGTGATGAACTTCTTCACCTACGTCGCCGAGGAAACCCGCGAGTGGCTGGCCAAGCTCGGCGTGTCGAGCCTGGAGCAGTTGATCGGGCGCACCGATCTGCTCGAGATGCTGCCGGGCGAGACCGCCAAGCAGGGCAACCTGGACCTGTCCCCGCTGCTCGCCAGCGCGCATATCCCGGCCGACAAGCCGCAGTTCTGCCAGGTGGAGAAGAACCCGCCATTCGACCAGGGCGAGCTGGCCGAGAAGATGGTCGAGCTGGCCAGGTCGGCGATCGACGGCCGCAGCGGCGGCGAGTTCGAGCTGGACATCTGCAACTGCGACCGCTCCATCGGCGCACGCGTGTCCGGCGAGATCGCCAAGCTGCACGGCAACCAGGGCATGAACGACGCGCCGATCACCTTCCGCTTCAAGGGCACTGCGGGGCAGAGCTTCGGCGTATGGAACGCCGGCGGCCTCAACCTGCACCTGGAAGGCGACGCCAACGACTACGTCGGCAAGGGCATGACCGCCGGCAAGCTGGTGATAGTGCCGCCCAAGGGCAGCCCGTTCGCCACCCAGGACTCGGCCATCATCGGCAACACCTGCCTGTACGGCGCCACCGGCGGCAAGCTGTTCGCCGCCGGCACCGCCGGCGAGCGTTTCGCCGTGCGCAACTCCGGCGCCCATGCGGTGGTGGAAGGCGTGGGCGACCACTGCTGCGAGTACATGACCGGTGGCTTCGTCTGCGTACTGGGCAAGACCGGCTATAACTTCGGTTCCGGCATGACCGGCGGCTTCGCCTACGTGCTCGACCTGGACAACGGCTTCTACGACCGCGTCAACCACGAGCTGGTGGAAATCCAGCGCATCAACAGCGAAGCCATGGAGGCCTACCGTAGCCACCTGCAGCGCGTCCTCGCCGAATACGTCGAGGAAACCGCCAGCGAATGGGGTCGCAACCTGCTGGAAAACCTGGACGACTATCTGCGCAAGTTCTGGCTGGTCAAGCCGAAAGCCGCGAGCCTGAAGTCGCTGCTGTCCAGCACCCGTGCCAACCCGCAATAAGAATGCGCCTGAAGTGGTTTGATGAGGTAATGCAATGACTGAACGTCTGAATAACGACTTCCAGTTCATCGAAGTCGGGCGCAAAGACCCGAAGAAGAAACTGCTGCGTCAGCGCAAGAAGGAATTCGTCGAGATCTACGACAACTTCAAGCCGGCGCAAGCTGCAGACCAGGCGCATCGCTGCCTGGGCTGCGGCAACCCCTATTGCGAATGGAAGTGCCCGGTGCACAACTTCATTCCCAACTGGCTCAAGCTGGTGTCCGAGGGCAACATCCTCGCCGCCGCCGAGCTCTCGCACCAGACCAACACCCTGCCGGAAGTCTGCGGCCGCGTGTGCCCGCAGGATCGCCTGTGCGAGGGTGCCTGCACCCTCAACGACGGCTTCGGCGCGGTGACCATCGGTTCGGTGGAGAAGTACATCACCGACACGGCGTTTGCCATGGGCTGGCGCCCGGACATGTCCAAGGTCAAGCCGACCGGCAAGCGTGTCGCGGTGATCGGCGCCGGCCCGGCTGGCCTGGGCTGCGCCGACGTGCTGGTGCGCAACGGCGTGACCCCGGTGGTGTTCGACAAGAACCCGGAAATCGGCGGCCTGCTGACCTTCGGCATCCCCGAGTTCAAGCTGGAAAAGATCGTGATGAGCCGTCGTCGCGAAGTCTTCAGCGGCATGGGCATCGAGTTCCGCCTGAACACCGAGATCGGTAAGGACGTGACCATGCAGCAGCTGCTGGATGAGTACGATGCCGTGTTCATGGGCATGGGCACCTACACCTACATGAAGGGCGGCTTCCCCGGCGAAGACCTGCCGGGCGTGCACGATGCGCTGGACTTCCTGATCGCCAACGTCAACCGCAACCTGGGCTTCGAGAAGTCGCCGGAAGACTTCGTCGACATGAAGGGCAAGCGCGTGGTGGTGCTCGGCGGCGGCGACACCGCGATGGACTGCAACCGTACCTCCATCCGTCAGGGTGCCAAGGCGGTGACCTGTGCCTACCGCCGCGACGAAGAGAACATGCCGGGCTCGCGCAAGGAAGTGAAGAACGCCAAGGAAGAGGGCGTGAAGTTCCTGTTCAACCGCCAGCCTATTGCGATTGTGGGTGAGGATAAGGTGGAAGGCGTCAAGGTGGTCGAGACCCGTCTCGGCGAGCCGGATGCCCGCGGCCGCCGCAGCCCCGAGCCGATCCCGGGCTCCGAGGAGATCATCCCGGCCGAGGCCGTATTGATCGCCTTCGGTTTCCGTCCGAGCCCGGCGCCCTGGTTCGAGCAGTTCGAGATCCAGACCGACAGCCAGGGCCGCGTGGTGGCGCCGGAGCAGAACCAGTTCAAGCACCAGACCAGCAACCCGAAGATCTTCGCCGGTGGCGACATGGTGCGCGGTTCGGACCTGGTGGTGACGGCGATCTTCGAAGGGCGCAACGCCGCCGAAGGTATCCTCGACTACCTGGGCGTCTGATCGATTGCGTCAGGGCCTGCCCGCGACAAATTGACCCGATGGACAAAAGGCACGGCACTCGCCGTGCCTTTTGTTTGGCGCTCTGCGAAAATGCCCGCACTTTTTTCTAGGACTCTGCCATGACCGCCCTGAAGAACGATCGCTTCCTTCGCGCCCTGCTCAAGCAACCCGTGGACGTCACCCCGGTGTGGATGATGCGCCAGGCCGGTCGTTACCTGCCGGAATACCGCGCCACCCGCGCCAAGGCGGGTAACTTCGTCAACCTGATGAAGAACCCGGAACTGGCCTGCGAAGTCACCATCCAGCCGCTGGACCGCTACCCGCAGCTGGATGCGGCGATCCTCTTCTCTGACATCCTCACCATTCCCGATGCCATGGGCCAGGGCCTGTATTTCGAGACCGGAGAAGGCCCGCGGTTCAAGAAGGTGGTGAGCAGCCTGGCCGATATCGAGGCGCTGCCGATCCCGGATGCCGAGCAGGACCTGGGCTACGTGATGGACGCGGTGCGCGGCATCCGCCGCGAGCTGAACGGCCGCGTGCCGCTGATCGGCTTCTCCGGCAGCCCCTGGACCCTGGCCACCTATATGGTCGAAGGCGGCTCCAGCAAGGATTTTCGCAAGTCCAAGGCGATGCTCTACGACAACCCCCAGGCCATGCACGCGCTGCTCGACAAGCTGGCCCAGGCGGCCACCGCCTACCTCAACGGGCAGATCAAGGCCGGCGCCCAGGCGGTGCAGATCTTCGATTCCTGGGGCGGTTCGCTGTCGGCGGCGGCCTATCAGGAATTCTCCCTGGCCTATATGCGGAAGATAGTCGACGGCCTGATCCGCGAACACGATGGCCGCCCTGTGCCGGTGATCCTGTTCACCAAGGGCGGCGGCCTGTGGCTGGAATCCATGGCCGATAGCGGCGCCGAGGCCCTGGGCCTGGACTGGACCTGCGATATCGGCAGCGCCCGCGCTCGCGTCGGCGCCAAGGTGGCGCTGCAGGGCAATATGGACCCGAGCGTGCTGTACGCCAACCCGGCGGCGATCCGTGCCGAGGTGGCGCGCATCCTCGCCGCCTATGGGCAGGGCAGCGGCCATGTGTTCAACCTCGGCCACGGCATCACCCCGGAGGTCGACCCGGCCCATGCCGGCGCCTTCTTCGAGGCGGTGCACGAGCTGTCGGCGCAGTACCACCAGTAAGCAGAACAGGGGCCGCGCAAGCGGCCTCTTTGCTATCGGCCGGGCAAGCTCCTCGCGCTTGTCACGGGCTTTGCATAGAATCCAAGGCCATCTGAGGCTCAGGGAGGTGTGAGATGCGGCGTGTGGTGTTCAACCAGAAAGGCGGCGTGGGCAAGTCCAGCATCGCCTGCAACCTGGCGGCGGTCAGCGCGTCTCAGGGCTATCGCACCCTGCTGATCGACCTCGACAGCCAGGCCAACTCGACCCATTACCTCACCGGCCTGACCGGCGAGGACATTCCCATGGGCATCGCCGACTTCTTCAAGCAGACCCTGGCCAGCGGTCCCTTCGCCAAGAAGGGCAAGGTGGACATCTACGAGACGCCGTTCGACAACCTGCACGTGGTCACCGCCACCGCCGAGCTGGCCGAGCTGCAACCCAAGCTGGAGCAGAAGCACAAGATCAACAAGCTGCGCAAACTGCTCGACGAGCTGGCCGAGGACTACGACCAGATCTACCTGGATACCCCGCCGGCGCTTAATTTCTACACGGTTTCCGCGCTGATCGCGGCCGATCGCGTGCTGATCCCCTTCGATTGCGACAGCTTCTCGCGTAATGCCCTGTACGGCCTGCTGGCTGAGATCGAGGAGCTCAAGGACGATCACAACGACGGCCTGGAGGTGGAGGGCATAGTGGTCAACCAGTTCCAGCCGCGTGCGACCCTGCCGCAGCAGCTGCTCGACGAGCTGATTGCCGAGGGCCTGCCGGTGCTGCCGGTGAACCTGATGAGCTCGGTGAAGATGCGCGAATCGCACCAGGTGTGCACACCGCTGATCCATCTGGATGCGCGGCACAAGCTGACCCAGCAGTTCGTCGAACTGCACGACCTGCTCAACGCCGGTTGAGAATGAAAAAGGCGCCTGGAGGCGCCTTTTTCGTTTGTCGCTGGCCTTAACGCACCACAAATACGTCGCACGGCGCCTTGTGCAGAAAATGCTGCGCCAGGCTGCCGAGCAGGGCCTGGGACAGCGCGCTGCGGCCGTGGCTGCCGAGCACCAGCAGCTCGCTGCGGCGGGTTTTGATCTGCTCCTGCAGGCAGCGCAGGATGCCGCCCTGGATCACCTCGTGAGTCAGCGTCGGGCCGCCGGGCGGCAGGTTCTGCGCCTCGTCCTGCAGCAGTTGGTCGATCAGCCCCTGCTGGGTCTGCAGTTGCAGCTGCACCTCCTTGGGCGTGCCCTTGTCCGGCTCGAACACATGCAGGGCGTGCAGCTCGGCGTCGCCCGGCAGCAGGCGATAGGCCTGGCCGAGGGCGCTGCAGGCGCACAGGGAGAAGTCGATGGCGGCCAGGGCGTGTCGGTAGGGGGCGAAGTCGTTGCGCGCCACCAGCAGCAGCGGCACCGTACAACGGCGGGCGATGCGATCCAGGCTGGTGCCGGAGAAGAAATCGTGGCGCTGGTGGTGGCCGCCGAGCACCAGCAGGTCGCAGCCGCTGTCCTGCACCTCCTGCAGCACCACCTCCGAGGGCTTGCCGCTGAGCATGCGCAGCTCGCTGCCGGGTGGGGCGTACTGGGTCAGGCTGCGGTCCAGCGCCTGGCGCGCCTTCTCGTGCTGCTCGCTGCTCTGGCTGGGGTCGAGCACGTGCAGCAGGGTCAGGCGGGCACCGTGCTGGCGGGCGAGTTGGGTGGCGCGGCACAGGGCCATGTCGGCGGTGTCGCGCAGGTCGTGGGCGATAAGAATGTGATGGAACATGGCGACGGCTCTCCTGCCGATACCAGTCGGCAATTTTATTGTGCCTGTTCAATTAGCCGTTCTTTTGACTTATGGCAAGGTCGAGGCTCAGCGTAACCGCAATTGGTAATGCCCGCGACTCTCGGCGACCACCTCGCCGGCGCCGTCGGTCAGCTGCAGGTCGAGCTGGTACTCGGCCTTGCCCAGGCGTCCGGCCTCGTCCTCCAGGCGGGCGATCTCGGCCGCACTCAGGCGCGCCTCGACCCGGATGTCGCCGCTGGCCGGGCGCCGGAATCTCAGGTTCATCTCCTTGACCAGCGGGTAGAAGCGTTCCACATCGAAGCTGGTGAGAAACAGCGCGCCGCCGGGAATCTCCGCCAGGGTGAACAGCGCACCGGCGTACATGCTGCCGATATGGTTCTGGTTGCCGGCCAGCGGCATGCGCAGGCGCACGAAGCCGGGTTCGAGCACCTCGGCCTTTAGGCCGCTGCGCTGGACGAAGGCGATCTGCTGTTCGGTGAGCTGGCAGGCGAGTTCCATGGACAGGGGCATGGCGCGACTCCTTGGCGACGGTCTGTCCAGACTAAGGCTTGGTGCGGCCCGTGCAATTGACCGCAGCGCCCCGGCGGACTGACCGAACCGCTCAGGCCCTGTCAGTGATCGCTCGCGGATGGCATCCGGGCTACGCGCTAATCTGCGGGGCCGTAGCCTGGGTGAAACCCGGGGGGAGTCGCTCAGATGCCCTGCTGGCGCAGCCAGCTCAGCAGCTGCGGCAGCGGCAGGGCGCCGCTCTGCCGCGCCACCTCCACGCCGCCCTTGAACAGCAGCAGGCTGGGAATCGAGCGGATGCCCAGTTGCCCGGCCAGCTGCGGGTTGCCCTCGCTGTCCAGCTTGCCCAGGCGGCAGCGGCCCTGCAGCTGGCTGGCGGCCTGGGCGAAGGTCGGCGCGAAGGCCTGGCAGGGCCCGCACCAGGCGGCCCAGACGTCCACCAACAGCGGCAGCTCGCCCTTGAGCTGGCCGGCGAAGTTACTTTGCGTCAGTTCGATGGGCGCGGCCGGCAGCAACTCGGCCTTGCAGCGCCCGCAGCGCGGGGCGTCGCCCAGGCGCGCGGCGGGGATGCGGTTGAGGCCGTTGCAGTGCGGGCAGGGAATCAGCAGGGGATCGGACATGACGGCGGGCTCCGTGGGACATGTCCGCTAGATGGAGCCGCCGCCGCTCGATATCAAGTCACACCGGCGTCAGCGGCCAGAACAGCGGGATAACGAAGCTGGCCACCACCCAGAGAATCAGGTTGAGCGGGATGCCGATGCGCATGAAGTCGGTGAAGCGGTAGCCGCCGGCGTTGTAGACGAAGGTGTTGGTCTGGTAGCCGATGGGCGTGGCGAAGCTGGCGCTGGCGGCGAACATCACCGCCACCACGAAGGCGCGCGGGTCGACGCCCAGATGCTGGGCCATGCCGATGGCGATGGGGGTGACCAGCACCGCCACGGCGTTGTTCGACAGCAGCTCGGTGAGGATCGAGGTGAACAGGTAGATGAAGCTCAGCATCAGCAGCGGCCCGGCCCAGGGCAGCCAGCCCATGACGTTCTGCACCAGCAGGCTGACCAGGCCGACCTTGTCCATGGCGATGCTGATGGCCAGCATGCCGAAGATCAGGCTGAGGATCTTCCAGTCCACCGCCTTGTAGGCGTCTTCCACGTCCAGGCAGCGGGTCGCCAGCACGCTCACCGCGCCGATGATCGCCAGGCCCTCGATGGGCATCAGGCCGAAGGCGGCCAGCAGCATCACCGCCAGGGTGGCGCCGATGGCGATCGGCGCCTTGTCGCGGCGGAAGGCGCGTTCCTGCACGGCGTTGAGGCTGATCAGCTCGCCGTTGTCGGCGAAGCGTTTGATCTGCGCCGGGGTGCCCTCGACCAGCATCACGTCGCCGAACTGCAGCTCGAACTCGTCGAGGTTGCCCTGCACGTTCTCGTCCTGGCGGTGCACGGCGAGCACGGCGATGCCGTAACGCGCGGTGAGGTCGAGATCGCGCATCGGCCGGTGACTGTAGCGCGAGTTACGCCCGACTATGGCCTCGGCGAGGATCACGTCGTGGCTGCTGATGGTCTCGAAGGCGTCGCCGCGGTTGAACGACAGGTGGCCGCTCTCGCGCAGCTCGACCACGTCCTTGACCTGGCCGTGCAGCACCAGGCGGTCGCCGCTGGCCAGCAGGGTGCCCCCGCCCGGCTCGGTGAGTTCCTGCTCCTCGCGAAACAGCTTGAGCACCTGCAGGCCGCTGCCGCCGTTGAGGTTGGCCTCATGCAGGGTCTTGCCGATCATCGGCGAGTCGTGCGGCACCAGCAGCTCGGTCATGAAGGTGCGGTCCAGGTCCGGGCGCAGCTGCTTGGACAGGGTCTCGCGATCGGGCAGCAGGCGGTGGCCGACGGTCAGCAGGTAGAGCATGCCGACCGCGGCCAGGATCAGCCCGGCGCCGGTGATCTCGAAGATGCCGAAGGGCTCCAGGCCGGCCTTGCGCGCCACGCCGTCGACCAGGATGTTGGTCGAGGTGCCGATCATGGTCAGGGTGCCGCCGAGGATAGTGGCGTAGGACAGCGGAATCAGCAGCTTCGACGGCAGGGTGCCGGCGCGGCGCGCCAGGGCGATGGCCACCGGGGTGAGGATGGCCACCACCGGGGTGTTGTTGAGGCAGGCGGAGATCACCAGGGCGGTGACGGTCAGGCCGGTGAGCACGCGGATCGGGCTGGTGCCCACCAGCTCGCCCAGCCAGTTGCCCAGGGCGTCGATGCAGCCGGTGCGCTCCAGCGCGGCGGACAGCACGAACATGCAGGCGATGGTCACCGGCGCCGAGTTCGACAGCACGCTGAGCACCTCGCCCGGGGTCAGCAGCTGGCTGACCAGCAGCGCCGCCACGGCGATGGCGGCGACTATGTCCGGGCTCCATTTCTCGCGCACGAAGGCATACAGCACCCAGATCAGCAGGGCGCCGACGAACAGCAGGGGCAGGGAGTCCCAGGGCATGAAAATCCTTAGCGTCGAATCTCGTGTGAGGTATCGGGCCCGCGCTGGGCGGCCGCACAAGGTCGCCACGATAGTGGGCTTCGCTTAGATAGTCTAAGAATGTTTGAGAAGGTTTATATGCCTTTTCGATTTATTGGATAAGGGCACGGAGGAGCACGTCGCCGCCCCCAACATAAGCGTGACGAAGCCTACGCATAGCCGGGGGCGCTCCCTGTCGAGTGCCGGCTCAAGCCAACCTAGGACGAGCAGCTGATCTGCAGATGCTTGCCCCAGTCCGGCGGGCGCTGGGCGTAGCGCTCCATCCCCGGCTGCTCGTCGAAGGGCCGCGCCAGCACCGCGTGCAGCTCGCGCACCGGGCCATAGTCGCCGGCCTCGGCCGCCTCGATGGCCTGCTGCGCCAGGTAGTTGCGCAGGATGTAGCGCGGATTGACCGCGTGCATGCGCGCCTGGCGTTCGGCCTGTTCGCCCCCCTCGCGGGCGCAGCGGGCCAGGTAGTCGCGGCCCCAGGCGTCGAAGCCAGCCAGGTCGACGAAGTCCTCGCGCACCACCTGCAGCGCATCGAAGGGCGCCTGTTCGCCGAGCCGGCGGAAGAACAGCGTGTAGTCGCTCGCCTTGCCCTGCTGCATCAGCTGCAGCAGGCGCTGCACCAGTTCCTCGTCGCCGTCCTCGGCGCCCTGCAGGCCCAGACGGCGGCGCATCAGGTCGAGGTAGTGGGCCTGGTACAGCGGCAGGAACAGCTCCAGGGTTGCGCGCAGCTTGTCCACTTCGATCATGGGCGTCAGCGCCTGCGCCAGCGCCGCCAGGTTCCAGTGGGCGATGGGCACCTGGTTGCTGAAGCTGTAGCGACCGGTGTCGTCGGAATGGTTGCAGATGTGCCCGGCGTCGAAGTCGTCGAGGAAGGCGTAGGGCCCGTAGTCGAAGGTGATGCCGAGGATCGACATGTTGTCGGTGTTCATCACCCCGTGGCAGAAACCGTAGGCCTGCCAGCGGGCGATCATGCCGGCGGTGCGCTCCAGCACCTCGCGGAACATCGCCAGCCAGGGTTCGTCCTGCGTCAGGCAGGCGGGGAAATGACAGGCCAGCACATGTTCGCCGAGGATCTTCAGCTGCTCGTGCTGGCGGGTGTAATAGAAGTACTCGAAGTGGCCGAAGCGCACGTGGCTGGGCGCCAGGCGCAGCAGCATGGCGGCGCGCTCCTGTCGCTCGCGCCACACCGGGGTCTCCGAGGCGGTGACGCACAGCGCCCGCGAGCTGGGGATGCCGAGGGCGTGCAGGTGTTCGCTGGCGAGGAACTCGCGGATCGACGAGCGCAGCACCGCGCGGCCGTCGCCCATGCGCGAGTAGGGGGTCTGCCCGGCGCCCTTGAGGTGCAGGTCCCAGTGTTCGCCGGCGGCGTTGACCACTTCGCCCAGCAGCACGCCGCGGCCGTCGCCCAGGCGCGGGGTGTAGCCGCCGAACTGGTGCCCGGCGTAGACCATGGCGCGCGGCTCGGCCTCGCTCCACAGCTTGTGTCCGGCGAACAGTTCGGCGAACTCCGCGCGCTGCGCCTCCTCCGGCGCCAGGTCGAGCAGGGCCATGGCCGCGGCGCTGGCCACCACCAGGCGCGGCTGCTCGATGGGCTCGGGCAGCACCTCGGTGGAGAAGGCGTCGCCGAGGCGGGCGAAGCGGTTGTCGAAGCTCAGCTGGTCGAGGCGTTTCACCGCGTACTCCGCCATGGCTCAGGTCGCCGCCGGCGGGGGCGGCGTCTGCACGTTGGCCGCACCGGCTGCGGCGGCCTTGATCAGATCCTTCTGTTCGAGCTGGTGTTCGCCGCGTTCGAGGTTCTTTACATACACCTCGACCTGGCGGAAGGCGATGTTGATGCCGTGCTTGGGGAATTCGCGGTCGATGAAGCGGTTGATCTCGTCGGTGGCCGGGTTGCGGTCGCCGAGGTCGCGCACGTGGATGCGCAGCTCGTGATCCAGGGTGCTTTCGCCGAAGTTGAGGAAGTACACCAGCGGCGCCGGCTCCTTGAGCACCCGCGCGTTCTCCTGGGCGGCCTGCAGCAGCAGCTTGCGCACCAGGTCGAGGTCCGAACCGTAGCCGACGCCGACCTTGAGGGTGACGCGGGTGACCGTGTCGCTCAGCGACCAGTTGATCAACTGGCCGGTGATGAAGGTCTTGTTCGGCACGATGATTTCCTTGTGGTCGAAATCGGTGATGGTGGTGGCGCGGATGCGGATCTTGCTCACCGTGCCGGACAGGTTGCCGATGGTCACCACGTCACCGATGCGCACCGGGCGCTCGAACAGGATGATCAGGCCGGAGATGAAGTTGGCGAAGATCTCCTGCAGGCCGAAACCGAGGCCCACCGACAGCGCCGCCACCAGCCACTGCAGCTTGTCCCAGCTGACGCCGAGGGTGGACAGGGTGGTGACGATGCCGATGCCGACCAGCGCATAGGACAGCAGGGTGGTGGTGGCGTAGGCGCTGCCCTGGGCCAGTTTCAGGCGCGACAGCACCAGCACCTCGAGCAGGCCGGGCAGGTTGCGCGCCAGGGCCACGGTGATGGCGACTATGATCAGCGCGCCGAGCACGTCCATCAGGCTGATCGGCACCAGAGTGGCGGCCTCGCCGCTGCCGCTGCTGTATTCGTAGAGGGTCACGGTGTCGAGGTAGGTGAACACCCCGATCAGCTCGGCCCAGACCCAGTACAGGCAGACCAGGAAGCCGCCGAGCAGGGCCAGGCGGATCAGCCGCAACGACTGCTGGTTGACCTGCTCGATGTCCAGGGTCGGCTCCTCGACCACCGTCTCGCCTTCGCTGCCGTCCTTGCTCTGCGCCTGGCGCTTGCTCAGGGCGCGCTGGTAGGCCAGGCGCCGGGCGGCGACGCCGAGGCCGCGGATGAAGGCGGCTTCCAGCACCAGCCAGAGGATCAGCAGGTAGAGGGTGTCGATCAGGCGGTCGGTGAGTTTCAGCGCGGTGTAGTAGTAGCCGAACGCCACGGCGGCGATCAGCGCCAGCGGCAGCAGGCTGAACAGCAGGCCGACGCTCGAACGCAGCGCCGAGGTGTGCTCCCGCAGCGGCGCGCCGAGCAGCAGGCGGAACAGCAGCCAGGCCATCAGCGCGTAGCAGGTCAGCACCACGCCGATGCCGATCACGTCGCCGGCCAGGCTGGCCGGCTGGTGTTCGGCGACGCTGGTCACCGCGACCAGCGCCATCACCACCAGGCCCAGGCTGCGGATATGGTGGCGGAAGAAGGCGACGTTGGCCGGCGGCCAGTGGAAGTGCAGCACGGCCACGCCATTCGGCGAGAGGATGCGGTAGAGGGTGTAGAACACCAGCCAGGCCTGGGCCATCTCGTACAGCGCGGCGCCGAGGTAGAGGTTCTGCCCGCGCGCATCCATCAACAGGGCGTAACCGCACAGGGCGAGGAACAGCGCGCCGGGCAGCGCCAGGGCCAGGTTCAGGGCCAGCGCCAGCGGCGTGTGCAGCTGGCTGTCGCGCTTGTAGTGGCCGATGTCGTCGTGCAGGCCGCCGAGCTTGGCGAACAGGTACTGGCGGCGCCAGAGAATAAAGGCGCAGAGCAGCAGCAGCGGCAGGAACACCAGCGGCCGCTCCAGCAGGGCGGCGCCCAGCTCCTTCAGCGCCACGCCCCAGGGCAGGCTTTCCAGCTGCTGCTGCAGGCGCCGCGGCGCGCCCTTCAGCCACTCGAGGTCGAGCGGCTTGTTGCTGGGAATCCAGAACATCTGCTCGTCGATGGTGGCGCGCAGGCTGCTGGCGGTGCTGTGCAGCTCCTTCTGGTTGAGCTGCAGGGTGATCGACTCGTTGAGCAGGGCGTTGAGCTCGCGGTTGAGCCGGTCGAGCAGCTCGCGGCGGGTGCTCAGCAACTCGCGCAGGGTGGCGCGCAGCTCGGCGGTGACCTCCTCGGCGGGCTGGCCGGCGAGCAACTGGTCGATATAGGCCTCGGGATTGCCGATCTCCTCGCGCTGCTTGCCCAGCTCGAACTGGTACAGGCGGATATCGGCGATCTCGTCGGCCAGTTTGCTGTCTTCCAACGTCAGGCTGGGTAGCGCCTGCTTCTGCTGGTAGAGGATCTTCGACAGCAGCAGGCTGCCCTGCAGCACGCCGATCTGCTCGTCGAGGGCTTGGTCGGCCTGCACCAGGTTGTCCAGCTGCTGCTTGGTCTGCAGGTTTTCCTCGGTCAACTGGTTGAGGCGCTCGGTGGCGCGCAGCAGGTAGTCGGAAAGCTTGAGGTTGCGCGTGCTCTCGCGTGCCAGCAGCTTGTCCGAGCCGGCGCGCTCGGCCTCGCGCGACTGCTCGGCGACGGTCTGCTCGGATTCGGCGCGGCGCCTTTCGTTGATCAGGCTCTGCAGCTCCAGGCGTTCCTGCTCGGCGCGCTTGATGCGCTCCTCGAGCAGCTCGCGCTGGGCGTTGCCCAGATCCTGCAGCAGGCTGTTGCCGGCCAGCTCCTGGCGGCGCAGCTGGGTCTGCGCGGTGAGCAGGGCCAGTTCCGCGGCGAGCTGGTCGCGGCGCTCGGCGCTCAGCGGGTTGCCGTTGTCGCGGTCGCTCTTCAGGCTGTTGTTGATCTGCTGGCTGCGCGCCTGGTTCTGGCTGATCTCGGCCTGGGCGCGCTCGGGGCGGGTCTGCGCGGTGATCACCAGGCTGTTGGCCTCGATGATCGCCTTGTTCCACTCGCTGAGCTGGCTGGAGCGTTCGCCGAGCAGCTGCTCCAGCTGCGCCAGGGCGGTGCGCGCGTGGCGCTCGGCCAGCGGCGCCGGCTGGCTGGCCTTGAGCTGGGCGAGTTCGCGCTGGGCCTCGGCGATCAACCGCGGGGCGTTCTCCAGCTGGGTGCGCAGGTCGGCCAGGCGCTGCTCGCTGGCCTCGCGGTCCTTGAGCAGGCGCAGGGTCTGCTCCAGGGTCTGCTTGAGCGCCAGCTGCTCGGCTTCCGGCAGCTTGCGATCGGCCAGGCCGTCGAGGCTCTGCTGCACGCTCTCGACCTTGGGCGGCTCCTGGGCGAGAACCGGGGGAATGCTCAGGCACAGGGCGAGCAGGGCGGCGACGAACGGGAGGCGCAACAGGGACATGGTCGTGGGATCTGCTGAATGGGACGATGACAGTGTAGGACGGCCGCCGCAGGCGCCGCCGCGCCGGCCCTCGCGGGAGGGGCGTGCGCAGCTGCGATGCTAGCAGAGTCCGGCGCGCTCGCGGCTGCGACGCTGGTGCGACGAGCCTGTTACAGGAACAGCCCGGGGCCCGGGCGGCTGCCTTCGGGGAATTTGACGCCGACCTTGCGCACCTTGTTCCCGTCCATCGCCGCCACCGTCCAGGTCAGGCCCTGCCATTCCACCTGGTCGCCGACGATCGGTTCGCCGCCCACCTTGTGCGCGATAAAGCGGCCCAGGTGCAACTGGCCTTCGGCGCCTTCCAGCTTGAGGCCGTAGAGCGCGGCCACCGCGCCCAGCTCGGCGTCGCCTTCGAGGACGAAGTCGCCGAAGAAGCGCAGGTCCTGACCGCGCTTGGGCGCCTGGCTGAACAGCTTGCCGAGTGCCGGCAGATCGGCCTCGTGGCCGATCACG
This sequence comes from Pseudomonas sp. NPDC077649, assembly GCF_044542855.1. NCBI lineage: Bacteria > Pseudomonadati > Pseudomonadota > Gammaproteobacteria > Pseudomonadales > Pseudomonadaceae > Pseudomonas > Pseudomonas sp. NPDC077649. Next base: position 266,449 of record NZ_JBITVF010000001.1, read on the forward strand.
CAGAGCAGGTCGCCGGCCTCCAGGCGCGTGCTGCCGGACGGGTGAAGCAGCTCGCGACCGCGAAACAGCGCAGCGATGCGCGTGCCCTCGGGCATGTTCAGCTCGCGCAGGGCGGCGCCGATGCACCACTTCTCTGCGCCCAGGCGGTAGACGAAAAGCTCCCACTGGCTGGTGGGGTGCACCTCCAGGCCGGCGCGCGACACCGGCGCCGGCTCCGGCGGCACGGTGACGCGCATCAGCCGGGCGGCCAGCGGCAGGCTGGTGCCCTGCAGCAGCAGCGAGACCAGGACGATGAAGAAGGCCACGTTGAAGAACAGCTGGGCATTGGGCAGCCCGGCCATCAGCGGGAACACCGCGAGGATGATCGGCACCGCGCCGCGCAGGCCGACCCAGGCGATAAAGACTTTCTCGCGGTCGTGGAAGGCCGGAAACGGCAGCAGGCCGAGCAGCACCGACAGCGGTCGGGCGAAGAGGATCATCCACAGCGCCAGACCCAGCGCCGGCAGGGCGATGGGCAGCAGCTCGTGGGGGGTGACCAGCATGCCGAGGACCAGGAACATGCCGATCTGCGCCAGCCAGGTGAGGCCGTCGAGCATGTGCAGGATGCCGTGGCGCGAACGGATCGGCCGGTTGCCCAGCAGCAGGCCGCACAGGTAGATGGCGAGGATGCCGCTGCCGCCCACCGCGGTGGTGATGGCGAAGATGATCAGGCCGCCGCTGACTACCAATAACGGGTACAGGCCGCTGGCCAGCTCCATGCGGTTGATCAGCTTGAGCAGCAGCCAGCCGCCGCCGAGGCCGAGCACGGCGCCGAGGCCGAACTGCTGCAGCAGCTGGATCGGCAGGTCCCAGCTGAAGCCGGTCTGGCCGCTGGCGAGCATGGCGATCAGGGTGACGGTGAGGAAGACCGCCATCGGGTCGTTGCTGCCGGATTCGATTTCCAGGGTCGAGCTGACCCGTTCGTTGAGGCCGCGGCCGCCGAGCAGGGAGAACACCGCCGCGGCGTCGGTGGAGCCGACGATGGCGCCGATCAGCAGGCCCTCCAGCAGGCTCAGGTCGAACAGCCAGGCGGCGGCCAGGCCGGTCAGCCCGGCGGTGATCACCACCCCCAGGGTGGCCAGCGACAGCGACGGCCACAGCGCCACGCGGAAGCTGGAGACGCGGGTACGCATGCCGCCGTCGAGGAGGATCACGGCCAGCGCCAGGTTGCCCACCAGGTAGGCCAGCGGGTAGTTGTCGAAGACGATGCCGCCGGGGCCGTCGACGCCGGCGAGCATGCCGACGGCGAGGAAGATCACCAGGATGGGGATGCCGAACCGGGTGCCGAAGGCACTGACCAGGATGCTGGCCGCCACCAGCAGGGCGCCGATCAAGAACAGATTGTTGATGGCGCTGGCGTCCAACGGCGTACTCCTGGCCTGGTGGTGAATGCGCCGTTATGCATGGCGCGTGCCAGGGATTCTAACCGCTGCCTTCGCCCCGTTGTCAAAAAGGTTATTACATTTTTCCAGCCGGCAGCGGCCCGCCGGGGCGGGCCGCTGGCGGCATCTAGAACCAGGCGTCGCGCATGCCCAGGCAGGTGTCGTCGCGCGCCTCGAGGATGGCCAGCTCGTGGTGGCAGCCCGGCACTTCCCAGGTCAGGAAGTAGCGCGCAGCCTGCAGCTTGCCCCGGTAGAAGTCGGCGTCGCCGCCTTCGCCCCTGGCCAGGCCCTGCTCGGCGCGGATCGCCTGCTCCAGCCAGCGCCAGCCGATCACCGCGTGGCCGAACACCTTGAGGTACAGCGCCGAGTTGGCCAGGCCCTGGTTGACCTGGCCGGCCATCAGGTCGCCGAGCAGGGCCAGGGTCACCGCCTGCAGGCGCGCCAGCAGTTGTTCCAGCGGCTGGCGCAGGGCGGTGAGCGACTCGTACTCGGCGGCGCGCTGGCAGGTGCCGTGGATCAGCCTAAGCAGCTGCTTGAGCGCGGCGCCGCCGTTCATCGCCACCTTGCGCCCGAGCAGGTCGAGCGACTGGATGCCGTGGGTGCCTTCGTGGATGGGGTTGAGACGGTTGTCGCGGTAGTACTGTTCCACCGGGTATTCGCGGGTGTAGCCGTGGCCGCCGAGGATCTGGATCGCCAGTTCGTTGGCCTTGAGGCAGAACTCCGAAGGCCAGGACTTGACGATGGGGGTGAGCAGATCGAGCAGCTGCAGCGCCTCGGCGCGCTCCTCGGCGGTTGCCAGGGTGTGGGTGTCGTCGAACAGGCGCGCGGCGTACAGGCCGAGGTCGAAGGCGCCTTCGACGTAGGCCTTCTGCGTCAGCAGCATGCGCCGCACGTCGGTGTGCTCGACGATGGCTACCTGCGGGCTGCTCGGGTCCTTGCCGTCCGGCTGGCGGCCCTGCGGGCGGTTGCGGGCGTAGTCCAGCGAATAGAGGTAGCCGGCGTAGCCGAGCATGATCGCGCCCATGCCGACGCCGATGCGCGCCTCGTTCATCATCTGGAACATGTAGGACAGTCCGTGGTGCGGCTTGCCCACCAAGTAGCCGACGCATTCGCCGTTGTCGCCGAAGTTCAGCGCCGTGGAGGTGGTGCCGCGCCAGCCCATCTTGTGGAACAGCCCGGCCAGGGTCACATCGTTGCGCGCGCCGAGTGAGCCGTCGTCGTTGACGTGGAACTTGGGCACCAGAAACAGGCTGATGCCCTTCACCCCGGGCGGGGCGTCCGGCAACTTGGCCAGCACCATATGCACGATGTTCTCGGAGATCGGCTGGTCGCCGCCGGAGATGAAGATCTTGTTGCCTTTGATCCGGTAGCTGCCGTCGGCGTGCGGTTCGGCCTTTGTGCGGATGTCCGACAGCGACGAGCCGGCGTGCGGCTCGGTCAGCGCCATGGTGCCGAAGAAGCGGCCGTCGATGATCGGCTGCAGGTAGCGGGATTTCTGCTCCTCGTTGCCGAAGGCTTCGATCAGGTTGGCCACGCCCATGGTCAGCATCGAGTAGGAGCTGGTGGCGATATTGGCCGACTGGAAATGCGCGAAGCAGGCCTGCGACAGCAGGTTGGGCAGTTGCATGCCGCCATGCTCGAAGTCGCGGGTGGCGTTGAGGAAGCCCGCCTCGTGGAAGGCGCGCAGGGCCGGTTCGACCTCGGGGATCAGCACCGCCGCGCCGTCGACGTACTGCGGCTCGTGCTCGTCGCTCTTGCGGTTGTGCGGGGCGAACAGCTCCTCGGCGATGCTGCGTGCGGTGGCGATCGCGGCGTCGAAGGTCTCGCGGTTGTGCTCGGCGAAGCGTTCGCGCTGGGTCAGGGCTTCGGCGTCGAGCACCTCGTAGAGTTCGAACGCCAGGTTGCGGGAGCTGAGTAGGGTCTCGGACATGGAACGGGCCTCCAGATGATTGATCGAGTCTAGGCAGCCAGTTGCCTGGCTGCCCAGCATCATCATCGGCCGTGATAATCGCTCGTTGGCGCACGGGGGTAGGGCGGGTGCAACCCGCTATTGCCGAAGTGGCGGGTCGAACCCGACCTGCGGAGCCAGTTAACCGTCGTTTCCGCGCAGGCGGGAGTGACGCTTCGTCATATCGAGTGAGCGAAGCCGCGCGCCAGTTCGCGGGTCAGCTCGGCCGCCGGCAGGGGCCGGCAACTGGCGACGTTCTGCCCGGCCCACAGCGGCGAGAAATCGCCGCTACCCCGGGCTTCGGCCGCCGCGCGCAAGGGCGCGATGGCCGCGGTGGCCAGGGGGAAGGCCGGCGCCCGTTCGCTCAGTGGCCCCAGCTCGCGCATCAGGCGGTTGACGATGCCGCGCGCCGGGCGCCCGCTGAACAGGTTGGTCAGCGCCGTATGGCGCGCCGCCGGGCTCTGCAGGGCGGCGCGGTGGATGGCGCTGGTGCTCGCCTCCGGGCACAGCAGGTAGGCGCTGCCGACCTGCACCCCGGCCGCACCCAGGGCCATGGCTGCGACTACGCCGCGGGCGTCGCCGATGCCGCCGGCGGCGATCACCGGCACCGACAGCGCATCGACCAGCTGCGGCAGCAGGGCGAAGAGGCCGAGTTGGCGGCTCAGGTCGAAGTCGAGAAAGTGGCCGCGATGGCCGCCGGCCTCCAGGCCCTGGGCAATCACCGCATCGACGCCGCGCGCTTGCAGCCACAGCGCCTCGTCCAGGGTGGTGGCGCTGGAGAGGATCTTCGCCCCGCTGCGCCGTACCCGCTGCAGCAAGGCCTCCTCCGGCAGACCGAAGTGGAAGCTGACCACCGCGGGGCGGAACTCCTCCACCAGTGCCGCCGCCTCTTCGTTGAACGGCAGGCGCCCCGGGCCGCCGGCGATGGCGGCCGGATCCAGGCCCAGCTCGTCATAGTAGGGCGCCAGCGCCTCGCGCCAGGTCGCCTCGCGGGCCGCGTCCGGCGCGGGCGGCACATGGCTGAAGAAGTTCAGGTTGAACGGCCGCTCGGTCAGCTCGCGCAGCGCCTGCAGCTCCTGACGCAGGGCGGCAGGCGTGAGCATGGCGCAGGGAATCGAGCCGAGGCCTCCGGCCTGGCACACGGCGGCGGTCAGGCGATGGTTCTGCGAGCCGGCCATCGGCGCCTGGATCAGGGGCAGGTCAGTGTCGAGCAGGGCGGTGAGAGACATGGGATGGCTCCATTTCAGCGAGGGATCGTGGTTCGGACACCTGCCAGGCCCACAACAGGGCCCAGAGCAATGCCGCCGTGCCGATAAGGAAGCTGCTCGTGAGGCTATGGCCGGCGGCAGTCCAGTGCTGCACCAGCCAGGGGCCGAGCAACTGGCTGCCGCTGTACAGACTGATCAGCAGGGCGGCCAGGCGCAAGCCCTGGTCCGGGTTGAGGGCACGGGCCAGGCGCTGGGTCAGCAATACGGTGCCGAGGAAGGTGCCGCCCACCAGCAGGGCGCAGGCCAGCACGCCGACGGGGCCGGGCAGCAGGATCGGCATGGCCACGCCGAGCAGTTGCAGCAGGTAGTTGGCCAGCAGGGCGCGGCGGTCGCCCAGCCAGGCACCGGCCTGGTTCCACAGGCTCGCCGAGATCAGGCAGGCGAGCGCCGTCCACCACCAGTTGCCGGCCAGTAGCGGATGACCGGCGGGCAGCTGTTCGCGAGCCAGGGCCGGCAGAAAGGTCAGCGGCAGGATGTAACCCAGGCCTGCCCCCAGATAGGCCATCAGCAACGCCAGATTGTGGCTGCCAAGCAGTGCGCCACGGGCGGTCGCAGGGGGCTTGTCGGGCAGGTCCCGTGCCAGGCGCCTTAGCATCGGAGCACAAAGCAGCGCCAGGGGCAGGGCGCACAGGGCGATCGGCAGCCAGCGCAGCGGCCCGTGCCAGGGCGTGATGGCCACCAGCAGGCCGCACAGCAACATGCCGCTACCCAAGCCCAGATAGACCAGACCGCTGAGCGCCGTGGCCTGGCGCAGGGCCAGCCATTCCAGCACCAGCGCCGGGGCGAGGACGAACACCACGCCGTTGCTGATGCCATTGGTCAGGCGCAGTGCAGCCAGCAGGGCGATGTCCTGCGTAAAGACCTGGGCCAGGGTCAGGCCGGCATTGATCAGTAGGGCCGCCGGCAGGCCGAGGCGCAAGCCGCGCGGGTTGGCCATGGGCAGCGCGAGCAGGGCGCCGAGCAGGTAGCCGAGGTAGTTCCAGGTCGCCAGTTGGGCGCCTTGGCTCAGGTCGAACAGGCCATCGTCGAGCAGCAGGGGCAGCAGCGGGGTATAGGCGAAGCGGCCGAGCGCATGCACGACCACCAGCGCCAGGGCGGCGGCGAGCAACGCAGTGAGGTGGGCGCGGTCACATCTGGGCATAGGGCCTCCGGTCGTGCTGCGCACCTTAGTCGTTGTCGTTGACCGATCGTTAGTGAAAAATACTGCTTTCATCTTTCACTTTTGGTGATGTTCATGGGCGCCTGGCAGCGACTCAATCCGCAGTTGTTCCGCTATTTCCTCGCCGTGGCGCGCGAGGGCTCGCTGAGCGCCGCCGGTCTGCGCCTGAGCTGCGTGCCGTCGAACGTCTCGGCGCGCCTGCGCCAGCTGGAGCAGCAACTCGACACCCGGTTGTTCCTGCGTCAGGGCCAGCGCCTACGTTTGACCCCGGCCGGCGAGCGCCTGCTGCCCCACGCCGAGCATCTGGAACAGCTCTGCCAGACGGCCTGGCGCAGCGTGCAGGAGGATATCTGGAGTGGCGACCTGCGCCTGGGCTCGATGGAAACCACCGCGGCCGTGCGTCTGCCGGAGCTGCTCGCGGCTTTCCACCAGCGGGCGCCGCGGGTCAACCTGCAGCTCAGCACCGGGCCGAGCCGACGCCTGGTCGAGGGCGTGCTGGCCGGGGAGCTGGACGCCGGATTGATCGGCGGGCCGTTCGAGCATCCGCAGCTCGAGTGCCTGCCGATCTGGCAGGAGGAACTGATGCTGGTGCTGCCGCCGACGCAGGATGCCGACAGTCTGGAGGCGCGGCCGCAGACCCTGCTGGGCTTCCCCGAGGGCTGTCACTATCGCGAGCGCCTGGAGCGCTGGGTGGTCGGCCGCGGGTTGCAGGTGGCGGCGCGGCAGAGCTACGGCTCGATCGATGCGATCTTCGCCGGCATCGCCGCCGGCATGGGCATCGGCCTGCTGCCGCGCAGCCTGCTCGAGCGCCACCCACGTGTGAACCTGGTGCAGTACCAGGCCATCGCCGCGGAGTTCGGGGCGACCACCACGCTGCTGGCGCGCCGCCGCGATGCCGGCGAGCACCCGCCGCTGGCGCTGCTGCTGGAGCTGATGCGCGCGCAAAGCCCGCTCAGCGGGTAAACTTGGCGACCGCTTCGGAGACATTCATGAACTACCGCCACGCCTTCCACGCCGGCAACCACGCCGACGTGCTCAAGCACCTGGTGCTGACCCGCCTGATCGCCCTGCTGTCGCGCAAGGAGGCGCCCTTTGCCTACCTCGACAGCCACGCCGGCATCGGCCTATACGACCTGCGCGGCGATCAGGCCAGCCGCACCGGCGAATGGCTGGAGGGCGTCGGCCGCCTGTGGCAGGCCACGCAGCTGCCGGATGCGGTGGAGGCCTACCTGGAAGTGGTGCGGGCGATGAACCCGGACGGCGAGCTGCGCTACTACCCCGGCTCGCCGGAGTTGGCGCGCCTGCTCAGCCGCGAGCAGGATCGTCTGCAGCTCAACGAGAAGCACCCGGAAGACGGCCGCCTGCTCAAGGACAACATGCGCGGCGACCGCCGCGTAGCGGTGCACCTGGGCGAGGGCTGGCATGTGCCGCGGGCGCTGCTGCCGACCCGCGAGAAGCGCGTGCTGCTGCTGATCGACCCGCCGTTCGAGCAGGCCGACGAGCTGCAGCGCTGCGTCGAGGCGCTGAACGAGGCGCACGGGCGCATGCGCCAGGCCATCGTCGTGATCTGGTATCCGATCAAGGACGAGCGTCAACTGGCGCGTTTCTACCGGGATCTGCAAAAGAGCGCCGCGCCCAAGCTGCTGCGCGCCGAGCTGTACGTGCACGCGCCGGACGATGCCAGCCGGCTGACCGGCTCGGGCCTGGTGATCAGCAACCCGCCCTGGGGCCTGGAAGACGAGCTCAGGCAGCTGCTGCCCTGGCTGGCCGATGCGCTCGGCCAGAGCCTGGGCGGCTGGCGCCTGGACTGGCTGATCGAGGAAAAACCGGCCGGTTGAGCGAGCTGGGGGACGCTGCGCATGGCGCACCCGGCGGGGCCGCTTCGGCGCCGCGTCTCAGGCCATCACGTCGATGCTGTTGCCCAGGTGCGGCGGGTTGCTCGGCGCACTGACCGGGGCGGCCGCCTGCACCAGGCTGGCGACGCCGGACGCCTGCAGCTCCAGGGTCTTGCGCAGCAGCAGGAGCGACATCTGCGCCGAGAATTGCGCCGACGCCTGGCTGGAAACCTGGCTGGCGATACTGCTCAGTTCCATGGCGATCGCCCCTCCTTCAGGCCTTGGGTTCAGGCGGTAGGCATACGCCCGTTCCGCCCAGGCCGCAATAACCGTTCGGGTTCTTCGCCAGGTACTGCTGGTGATAGGCCTCGGCGTAGTAGAACGGCGGCGCCTCGCGGATCTCGGTGGTGATGGCGCCGAGCCCGGCCTTGTCCAGCTCGGCCTGGAAGCGCGCCTGGCTGGCGCGGGCGGCAGCCAGTTGCGCCGCGTCCTGGCAATAGATGGCCGAGCGATACTGGCTGCCGCGGTCGTTGCCCTGGCGCATGCCCTGGGTGGGATCGTGCGCCTCCCAGAACACCTTGAGCAGGGCCTCGAAGCTGGTCTGCCGCGGGTCGAACACCACCAGCACCGCCTCGGTATGCCCGGTCAGCCCGGAGCAGGTTTCCTCGTAGGTCGGGTTCGGCGTATGGCCGCCGGCGTAACCCACCGCCGTGCTGTACACCCCGGGTTGTTGCCAGAAGCGCCGCTCGGCGCCCCAGAAGCAGCCGAGGCCGAATACCGCCTGCTGCAGGCCGGCAGGGAAGGGCGGCTGCAGCGGGTGGCCGTTGACATGGTGCGCCGCGGGCACCGGCAGGGCTTCGCTGCGGCCGGGCAGGGCCTGCTCGGCGCTGGGCAGCTCGAGTTTGTGGGCGAGTATCTGGGAACGCAGAACCATGGCGATCTCCTGAGAAGTGGGCAAGCAGTGGACCAGGCGCGGCGTGGCGCGTTACGTCCGTTGGTCGGATGTGGGCGCCGGGCGGCAGGGGTAGCGACGCAGGCTGTCGATCAGCTCGCGGCCGGGAATCGGCTTGTCGAACAGGTAGCCCTGGCCGACGTCGCACTGCTGGCGGCGGAGGAAGCCGAGCTGGGCGGCGGTCTCGATACCTTCGGCGACCACCTTGAGCTTGAGGTTGTGGGCCATGGCGATCACCGCCGAGGTGATCTCCATGTCGTCCTGATTGTCGGGAATGTCCTTGATAAAGCTGCGATCGATCTTGATCACGTCGATGGGGAACTTCTTCAGATAGCTGAGCGAGGAATAGCCGGTGCCGAAGTCGTCCATCGCCAGGGTCAGGCCCAGACTTTTCAGGCGGCTGAGCTGGTGGCGGGTGTCCTCGGTAGCTTCCAGCAGCAGGCTCTCGGTCAGTTCCAGTTCCAGCAGCCGGGGTTCGAGCTGTTCCTCGTGGAGGATGGCGGCGATGGAGCCGACCAGATCCGGGTCGGAGAACTGCTTGGGCGACAGGTTGATCGCCACCTGCAGCTCGCCCAGGCCGATGGCGCTGAGCTGCCTGCTCATGCGGCAGGCCTGACGCACCACCCATTTGCCGATGGGGATGATCAGCCCGGTTTCCTCGGCCACGCTGATGAACTGGTCGGGGCGGATCATGCCCTTCTCCGGGTGGTGCCAGCGCAGCAGCGCCTCCATGCCCAGCAGCCGGCCGCTCTTGAGGCACAGCTTGGGCTGGTAGAACACCTCCAGTTCGCTCTGGGTCAGGGCGCGGCGCAGGTTGTTCTCGACGAACAGCTTGTAGTTGGCCTCGGCGTTGAGCGCCTCGGTGAACAGCTGCACCTGGTGCTTGCCGTTGGCCTTGGCCTTGTGCAGGGCCAGGCCGGCGTGCTTCATCAGGGTCTGCGGGTCGTCGCCGTGCTGCGGCGCCAGCGCCAGACCGACCGAGCCGGTGATGCTGATCAGCTGGTTGTCGACGAACAGCGGCTTGTCCAGGGTCTGCAGTACCTGCTGGGCGATGCGCTGGGCGGCCTCCTGGTCGCCGCCGTCGAGGAGGATGGCGAACTCGTTGCTGGCGAAGCGCGCCAGGCTGCCCTTGGCGCCGAGGCTGTTGCGCAGGCGCCGGGCGAGGGCCGAGAGCAGCTTGTCGCCGGTCTGGTGGCCGAGGCTGTCGTTGATCCGCTTGAAGTTGTCGATGTCCACCAGCAGCAGCCCCAGCGGCGGTCGCGGGCTGCGCGCGAAGCGTTCCTCGAGGCTGCGGATGAAGGCCAGGCGGTTGCCCAGGTTGGTCAGGTTGTCGGTGTAGGCCAGGCGTTCGATGCGCTGCTGGGCCAGCTTGGCCTCGGTGATGTCTTCGTAGATGCCGATGTAGTGGGTCAGCTCGCCGTCGTCGCCGTACACCTTGGAGATCGACAGCTGGCCCCAGTAGGGCTCCTGGTTCTTGCGCCGGCTGCGGAATTCGCCCTGCCAGCTGTTGTGCTCGGCCAGGCTGGAGCGGGCATCGAACAGCAGGTCGCTGAGGTTGGCCAGCGCCGGCAGCTCGGACAGGCGGCGGCCGCAGACCTCGTCGCCGCTGTACAGGGTGATGGCGGTGAAGCTGGGGTTGACGTATTCCACCCGGCCGTCGCGGTCGACCAGCAGGAAGGCGCTGGCACTCTGTTCCACCGCGCGCTGGAACAGGTGCAGGGCATGGGTGGCGCTGCGCTTCTGCTGGCCGATCAGTACCTGGGCGTACTGGTCGGCCAGTTCGCCGGCGAAGGCGATCTCGTCGGCCTGCCAGGTGCGCGGGCCGCCGCTATGTTCCAGGCACAGCACGCCGACCACCTCGCCGTCGACGCGCACTCCGGCGTCGAGCATGGCGCCGATGCCCAGCGGCTCGAGGTAGCTGGCGTTCAGTTCGGCGGTACGCGGGTCGTGCCGGGCGTCCTCGGCGTCGATGGCGCGGCCGCTGTGCAGCGCTTCCAGGTAGCGCGGGAAGGCGCGCGCGTCGATATCGGCCAGGCGTTCGTGGCGAGCCAGGTCGCGGCGGTACAGGGTCACCGACTCCAGGCTGTGGCTGCCGAGCTTCCACAGGCCGGCGCGGGCTACGCCGTAGACCTCGCAGGCGGCCTGGGTGATCAGCTCGGCGGCCTCCAGCAACGGGTCGCTGGAGACGTAGCGTTGGCGCGCCAGGCGCACGATCAGGCGCTGCTGGGTGCGCGAGCGCTGCAGGTGCTGCAGGTGGTCGTCCTGGGCGCGCTGGTACTGCTGCAGCGAGCTGCGTAGCTGCTGGTTCTGCGCCTGCAGCTCCTGCTCGGGCGGGCTGCACTGGCTCAGGCTCTGGTCCGCCACCAGCAGGTAGCCGCGCAGCAGCTGGCGGTTGTGCTGCTTGAAGGGTTCGCCCACTTCCAGCAGGTTGAGCGCGCCCTGAGGGGTGTGCAGGGTATAGCGCACCAGGTAGTGCGGGCCCTGCAGCAGCTGCTGCTGGATGGCGTCGTGCAGGCGGTAGCGCGCTTCGGGTTCCATCAGGCTGGCGTAGGGGGCATCGACCAGGGCGCACAGGTCGCTGGCACTGATGCCGAGCTGGCGTTCGCAGGCGGGATCGAGAAACAGCAGGGCCCAGCTCGGCTCGTTCAAGCGCTCGAAACGCAACATGCCGAGCCGCGAGGGCACTGGCAACTGCGTCACAACCTCGGCTGCCGAACGGGTGCCGGCATCGGGATGGCTTTTCATTGGGCGGCGGGCTTCCAGTATGCTGACCGGGCTAGGCATCCGTTCTCGGTACGGGGCCGCCGCTGCCTGGGGCAGCCGCGGTGCGGACGGAGGCTCGGGCTCAGGCCTACTTCACTATAGCGTTCGGCAAGGGTGCATCATGCAATCGATACTGACAAGAAAACTGATGGCCCTGGCCCTGCTGGGCGCGCTGTTCGCTGCCGCGCCGGCGACTGCCGCCGACGCCGAAGCGGTCGCCGGGTTGCAGGGCGACGAGCAGGCCGCCTACCTGGACGGGCTCAAGCGCCTGTACCTGACCGCCGACGAGCGCCAGGCGCTGCTCGCCCACAGCAACGCGCTGCTCGACACCTATGCGCTGCGCGCCGCCTACCAGGTCGGCCAGGCGCAGCGTCAGGATCTGCTCTACCGCATCGGCATCGGCGTGCCCGGCGAGCTGATCCTGCGCGAGGAAAGTCGTGGCGCCCAGGGCACCGCCATCGCCGTGCGCAACCAGCGCGTGTCGGTGTTTGGGGTCGATCCCTTTATCCGCTACGAATGCCCGGCCGGCGGCATCCGTTGCGTGCTGATCAACCCCGGCGACGGCAGCCCGCTACTGAGCATCCTGCGCGATCACCAGGGCGCGGCCGAGTTGGCCAAGGCGCTGAGCTTTCTGATTCGCAACGTGCAGCGCGGCTAGCACTATGGAGTGCTGTAGGGCGGACATGCCGAGGGCCTGTCCGCCATTGGTGCCGCAGTGGTGGACAAGGCATTGCCATGTCCGCGGGGCTGAAAGGTAAAAAAACCCCGCCTGAACGGGCGGGGTTGAGGATACGAGCGTGGCGTGCTCGAAAGGTGGTGCGCGACCTTACAGCAGCAGGGTGCGGATATCCGCCAGCAGCTGCGACAGGCGCTGGGTGAAGCGAGCGGCGGCGGCGCCGTTGATCACCCGGTGGTCGTAGGACAGTGACAGCGGCAGCATCAGGCGCGGCTGGAAGGCCTTGCCGTCCCATACCGGCTGCATGCTCGCCTTGCTCACGCCGAGAATCGCCACCTCAGGCGCGTTGACGATCGGCGTGAAGCCGGTGCCGCCAATATGACCGAGGCTGGAGATGGTGAAGCAGGCGCCCTGCATGTCGTCGGCCGACAGCTTCTTGTTGCGCGCCTTCTCCGCCAGGGCAGCGGCTTCGCCAGCAAGCTGCAGCAGGCTCTTCTGGTCGACGTTCTTGATCACCGGCACCAGCAGACCGTCCGGGGTATCCACGGCGAAGCCGATATGCACGTACTTCTTGCGGATGATCGCCTTGCCGCTGGGGGCCAGCGAACTGTTGAAGTCCGGCAGCTCCTTGAGCAGGTGGGCGCAGGCCTTGAGCAGCAGCGGCAGCACAGTGAGCTTGACCCCGGCCTTCTCGGCCACGGCCTTCTGCGCCACGCGGAAGGCTTCCAGCTCGGTGATGTCGGCCGACTCGAACTGGGTCACGTGCGGCACGTTGAGCCAGCTGCGGTGCAGGTTGGCGGCGCCGACCTGCATCAGGCGGGTCATCGCCACTTCCTCGATTTCGCCGAACTTGCTGAAGTCCACCGCCGGGATCGGCGGGATGCCGGCACCGCCGGTGGCGACACCCGCCTCGGGCGCGGCCTTGGCCTTGCTCATCATGGCCTTGACGTAGGCCTGCACGTCTTCCTTGAGGATGCGGCCTTTCGGTCCGGTGCCGGTGATGTCGGCCAGGTCGACGCCGAAGTCGCGCGCGGTCATGCGTACGGCAGGCCCGGCGTGCACCTTGGCGGCGTCGCGCTTGGGTGCATTGGCAACTTCGGCGGCGGCGGCCGACAGCGCGGCGATGGCGCGCACTTCGGCGGCCACTTCCGGTGCGGCGCCTTCCGGCACGCGGTGCACCTCCTGGCTGGCCGGCGCGGCGGCGGGCGCCGCGGCCGGTGCGGCAGGCGCACTACCGGCCACCTTGAGCTTGATGATCAGGTCGCCGGTGCCGACTTCGGAATCCAGCTTGACCAGCACTTCCTCTACCACGCCGGCGGCCGGCGAGGGGATTTCCATGCTGGCCTTGTCGGACTCGAGGGTGATCAGCGACTGGTCGGCTTCGATGCTGTCGCCGGCCTTGACCAGGACCTCGATGACCTTGACCTTGCCGTCGGTGCCGATGTCCGGCACGTGCACGTCCTGCACGCTGCTGGTGGCAGCGGCGGCCGGCGCCGGAGCAGCGGCCGGAGCGGGTGCGGCGGCAGCCTTGGGGGCCTCGGCCGGGGCGGCTTCGACCTTGGCCGCAGGCGCCGCCTCGGCGCCGCCTTCGACTTCCAGCACCAGCAGCTCGTCGCCCTCTTTCAGGCGGTCGCCGAGCTTGACCTTCAGTTCCTTGACCACGCCGGCCTTGGGCGCCGGGATTTCCATGCTGGCCTTGTCCGACTCCAGGGTCAGCAGGCTCTGGTCGGCTTCGATACGGTCGCCGACCTTGACGAACAACTCGATAACTTCACCCTCACCGCTGCCGATGTCGGGTACGCGAATCAATTCACTCATCGCTACGCTCCTCAGCAGTCCAGGGGGTTGGCTTTATCGGGATCGATGCCGAACTTGGCGATGGCGTCGGCCAGCACCTTGGCTTCGATCTCGCCACGGTCCACCAGGGCTTCCAGGGCGGCCAGGACGACCCAGTAGCGGTCCACCTCGAAGAAGTGACGCAGCTTCTTGCGGCTGTCGCTGCGGCCGAAGCCGTCGGTGCCCAGTACCTTGTACTCCTTGCTCGGCACCCACTGGCGCACCTGCTCGGCGAACAGCTTCATGTAGTCGGTGCTGGCCACCACCGGGCCCTTGCGCCCGGACAGGCACTGCTCGATGTAGGCCTGCTTGGGCTTCTGCCCCGGGTGCAGACGGTTGATGCGCTCCACGGCCAGGCCGTCGCGGCGCAGTTCGTTGAAGCTGGTGACGCTCCATACGTCGGCGCCGATGTTGAACTCCTCGCGCAGGATCTTCGCCGCCTCGCGCACTTCGCGCAGGATGGTGCCGCTACCCAGCAGCTGCACGTGGTGGGCGGCCTCCTTCTTGTCTTCCTCGAGCAGGTACATGCCCTTGATGATGCCGGTCTCGACGCCTTCCGGCATGGCCGGCTGCTGGTAGGACTCGTTCATCACGGTGATGTAGTAGAAGACGTTCTGCTGCTCCTCGATCATCTGCCGGGTGCCCTCGCGGATGATCACCGCCAGCTCGTAGCCGTAGGTCGGATCAAAGGTGCGGCAGTTGGGGATGGTCGCGGCCATCAGGTGGCTGTGGCCATCCTCGTGCTGCAGGCCCTCGCCGTTGAGCGTGGTACGTCCGGCGGTGCCGCCGATGAGGAAGCCGCGGGTGCGGCTGTCGCCGGCCGCCCAGGCCAGGTCGCCGATACGCTGGAAGCCGAACATCGAGTAGAAGATGTAGAACGGCAGCATCGGCTGGTTGTGGTTGGAGTAGGAGGTACCGGCGGCGATGAACGAGCTCATGGCGCCGGCTTCGTTGATGCCTTCCTCGAGGATCTGGCCCTTCTTGTCCTCGCGGTAGAACATCACCTGATCCTTGTCCACCGGCTCGTACAGCTGGCCGACCGAGGAGTAGATGCCGAGCTGGCGGAACATGCCTTCCATGCCGAAGGTGCGTGCCTCGTCCGGGATGATCGGCACGATGCGCTGACCCAGCTCCTTGTCCTTGACCAGTTGCGCGAGGATGCGCACGAAGGCCATGGTGGTGGAGATTTCGCGGTCGCCCGAGCCGTCGAGGATGGCCTTGAGGGTATCCAGCGGCGGGGTCGGGATGCTGAAACTGTTGGGCCGGCGCTGCGGCACGAAACCGCCGAGGGCGGCGCGGCGCTCGTGCAGGTACTTGTACTCGGGGCTGCCCGGCTCCGGCTTGACGAACGGCAGCTTCTCCAGCTCCTCGTCCTTGACCGGGATGTCGAAGCGGTCGCGGAACTGGCGCAGGCTGTCGACGTCGACCTTCTTGGTGTTGTGCGCGGTGTTCTTCGCTTCACCGGCGCCGGTGCCGTAGCCCTTGATGGTCTTGGCCAGGATCACGGTGGGCTGGCCCTGATGGTTGACCGCCTGGTGGTAGGCCGCATAGACCTTGTACGGGTCGTGGCCGCCGCGGTTGAGCTTCCAGATCTCGTCGTCGGACAGGTCCTTGACCATCTCCTTGAGTTCCGGGGTGTTGAAGAAGTTGTCGCGCACGTAGGCGCCGTCTTTGGCCTTGTAGTTCTGGTATTCGCCGTCGACCACCTCGTCCATGCGACGCTGCAGGGCGCCGTCCTTGTCCTTGGCGAACAGCGGGTCCCAGAAGCGGCCCCAGACTACCTTGTTGACGTTCCAGCCGCCGCCGCGGAACACGCCTTCGAGTTCCTGGATGATCTTGCCGTTGCCGCGTACCGGGCCGTCGAGGCGCTGCAGGTTGCAGTTGATGACGAAGATCAGATTGTCCAGCTTCTCGCGGCCGGCCAGGGCGATGGCGCCGAGGGATTCCGGCTCGTCGCACTCGCCGTCGCCCATGAAGCACCAGACCTTCTGCTTGCCGGCGGGGATGAAGCCGCGCGCCTCCAGGTACTTCATGAAGCGCGCCTGGTAGATCGCCTGGATCGGGCCCAGGCCCATGGACACGGTGGGGAACTGCCAGAACTCCGGCATCAGCCAGGGGTGCGGGTAGGAGGACAGGCCCTTGCCGTCCACCTCGCGGCGGAAGTTCTGCATCTGCTCTTCGCTGATGCGCCCTTCCATGAAGGCGCGGGCGTAGACGCCGGGGCTGGCGTGGCCCTGATAGAACACCAGGTCGCCGCCGTGTTCGTCGGTCGGGGCCTGGAAGAAGTAGTTGAAGCCGATGTCGTACAGGGTCGCCGAGGAGGCGAAGCTGGAAATATGGCCGCCCAGATCCGGATCGTCCAGGTTGGTGCGCATCACCATGGCCAGCGCGTTCCAGCGCACCAGCGAGCGGATGCGCCGCTCCATGAACAGGTCGCCGGGCATGCGCGCTTCGTGGGTGACCGGGATGGTGTTGCGGTACGGCGTGGTGATCGCGTAGGGCAGTTGCGCACCGCTGCGGGTGGCCAACTCGCCCAGACGGGTCATCAGGTAATGGGCACGGTCTTCACCCTCACGGTCGAGGACGGATTCAAGGGCGTCCAGCCATTCCTGGGTTTCGATCGGATCGAGGTCTTGCATGGCTTGCTCCAGGGCGGAAAGGCTTCCAGAATCGGAGGCCAGTTGGGTCTCGCCGGCTTTTTGGGCGGGCGAGTTGAATTCTTGGATTTACCGGGGGTAGGACCGGCCGCTTGTAGTTTTACTACATTTCGACGGCGGATTCAGCCCTCTGGATACAATTCTTTAGTAGTAAAACTACAATCCGCGCCGCTGCCGGCCGTGCGCGCCCCGCAGGAGCGGGGTTCCGGGTGAACCCGCCATGCGTCCGGCAGTCCGCGAAAAGGATAGACCATGAGCCTGCCGTTGCCGGTCGAGTTGCCCCCCTCCCTGATCCCCCTGGCCGAGCGCGCCGAGCAGTCACTGCAGGCGGCGCTGGCCGAGCATGAGGGCCTGCCCGCGCAGTGGGCCGCCTGGCCGGCGCCGCGTCGCGAGGCCTGGCGACGAGTGGCGGCGCTCAGCGATTTCGTCGCCGAGCAGGCGCTGCGCGATCCGGCGATGTTCCTTGCCCTGGGCGCGGCCGGCGAACTGGAGCGCAGCCTGGCGCCGGGCGAGCTGCGCGAGCAGCTGGCGGCGCAACTGGCCGACTGCGCCGACGAGGAGGCGCTGGGCCGCTGCCTGCGGCGTTTCCGCAACCGCCAGCAGCTGCGCATCATCTGGCGCGACATCAGCCGCCAGGTGCCGCTGAGCGAAACCTGCCGCGACCTCTCCGACCTTGCCGACGCCAGTATCGACCTGGCCTACCACTGGCTCTACCCGCGTCACTGCGCGCAGTTCGGCACGCCCATCGGCCGGCGCAGCGGCCAGGCGCAGCACATGGTGATCCTCGGCATGGGCAAGCTCGGCGCCTTCGAGCTCAACCTGTCCTCGGACATCGACCTGATCTTCGGTTACCCGGAAGGCGGCGAGACCGAGGGGGTCAAGCGGCCGCTGGACAACCAGGAGTTCTTTATCCGTCTCGGGCAAAAACTCATCAAGGCTCTGGATGCCATCACCGTCGACGGCTTCGTCTTTCGCACCGACATGCGCCTGCGCCCCTACGGCTCGAGCGGCGCGCTGGTGTTCAGCTTCAACGCGCTGGAACAGTACTACCAGGACCAGGGCCGCGACTGGGAGCGCTACGCCATGATCAAGGCGCGCGTGGTCGGCGGCGACCAGGTCGCCGGCGCCGAGCTGCTGGAGATGCTGCGGCCCTTCGTCTACCGGCGCTACCTGGATTTCTCCGCCATCGAGGCGCTGCGCGCGATGAAGCTGCTGATCCAGCAGGAGGTGCGGCGCAAGGGCATGAGTGAGAACATCAAGCTCGGCGCCGGCGGCATCCGCGAGATCGAGTTCATCGCCCAGGCCTTCCAGCTGATTCACGGCGGGCGCGACCTCAGCCTGCAGCAGCGGCCGCTGCTCAAGGTGCTGGCGACCCTGGAGGGTCAGGGCTATCTGCCGCCGGCGGTGGTGGCGGAGATGCGCGAGGGCTACGAGTTCCTGCGCTACACCGAGCACGCCCTGCAGGGCATCGGCGACCGGCAGACGCAGATGCTGCCGGCCGACGCGCGCGACCAGGCGCGGGTGGCGACCATCATGGGCTTTGCCGACTGGGCGAGTTTCCATGAGCGCCTGATGCACTGGCGCGGACGCATCGAATGGCACTTCCAGCAGGTGATCGCCGACCCCGACGAGGACGAGGCGCAGGGCGGCGAGGCCTGCGTCGGCGCCGAATGGCTGCCGCTGTGGGAGGAGGCGCTGGACGAGGAGGGTGCCTGCCGCCAGCTGCAGGAGGCGGGTTTTGCCGAGCCGGCCACCGCGCTCAAGCGCCTCGGCGACTTGCGCAACGGCCCGCAGGTGCGCGCCATGCAGCGCCTCGGTCGCGAGCGCCTGGATGCCTTCGTGCCGCGCCTGCTGGCGCAGACCGTGGAGCACGAAGCGCCGGACCTGGTGCTGGAGCGGGTGCTGCCGCTGGTGGAAAAGGTGGCGCGACGCTCGGCCTACCTGGTGCTGCTCTCCGAGAACCCCGGCGCGCTGCAGCGGCTGATCGCCCTGTGCGCCGCCAGCCCGTGGATCGCCGAGCAGATCGCGCGTTTCCCGCTGCTGCTCGACGAGCTGCTCAACGAGGGTCGCCTGTATCACCCGCCGCTGGCGCCGGAGCTGGCCGCCGAGCTGCGCGAGCGGCTGATCCGCATTCCCGAGGACGACCTGGAGCAGCAGATGGAGGCGCTGCGTCACTTCAAGCTGGCCCACAGCCTGCGCGTGGCGGCCTCGGAGATCGCCGGCACGCTGCCGCTGATGAAGGTCTCGGACTACCTGACCTGGCTGGCCGAGGCCATTCTCGACCAGGTGCTGGCGCTGGCCTGGCAGCACACGGTGCAGCGTCATGGCCGGCCGTTTCGTACCGATGGTACGCCCTGCGACCCCGATTTCATCATTGTCGGCTACGGCAAGGTCGGCGGCCTGGAGTTTGGCCACGGCTCGGATCTGGACCTGGTGTTTATCCACGATGGCGATCCGCAGGCCGAGACCGATGGCGCCAAGCCCATCGATGGCGCGCAGTTCTTCACCCGCCTGGGCCAGCGCATCATTCACCTGCTGACCACCCAGACCACCTCCGGCGCGCTCTACGAGGTGGACATGCGCCTGCGGCCTTCGGGGGCGGCGGGGCTGCTGGTCAGTTCGCTCGGCGCATTCCAGCGCTACCAGGAGAGCGAGGCCTGGACCTGGGAGCACCAGGCGCTGGTGCGCGCGCGGGTGCTGGTGGGCTGCGAGCGGCTGGCCGGCGAGTTCGCCCGGGTGCGTGGCGAGGTGCTCGGCCGCCGGCGCGATATCGCCGCGCTACGCAGCGAGGTCAGCGAGATGCGGGCGAAGATGCGCGACAACCTCGGCACCCGCGCCACCGCCGCCGGCACCGCGGAGAATGCCTTCGAGGCCACGGCCTCCTTCGATCTGAAGCAGGATGCCGGTGGTATCGTCGATATCGAATTTATGGTGCAATACGCGGCCCTGGCCTGGTCGTGGCAACACCCGCAGCTGCTCGAGTTCACTGACAATATCCGCATTCTGGAAGGGCTGGAGCGGGTCGGTCTGATGTCCCCCGAGGATGCCGGTCTGCTGCGCGAGGTCTACAAGGTTTACCGCTCGGCCGCCCACCGCCAGGCGCTGCAGAAGCAGCCCGGGGTGGTGCCGGGCGATCAGTTCCAGGCCGAACGCCGCGCCGTGATGCGCCTTTGGCGGCAGCTGGAACTGAGCTGAATAACGGGGGCGATGGCCCCGAGCATGATTGAACCGCGAAGCGAATTGAGGAGCAGGCAAGATGTCGATGTCCGACCGTGATGGCGTGATCTGGTACGACGGCGAGCTGGTGCCGTGGCGCGAAGCCAACACCCATGTGCTGACCCACACCCTGCATTACGGCATGGGCGTGTTCGAGGGCGTGCGCGCCTACAACACCCCGGACGGCACCGCCATCTTCCGCCTGCAGGCGCACACCGACCGCCTGTTCGATTCGGCGCATATCTTCAACATGCAGATCCCCTTCTCCAAGGAAGAGATCAACCAGGCGCAGCGCACCGCGGTGCGCGAGAACGGCCTGGAAAGCGCCTATCTGCGTCCGATGGTGTTCTTCGGCAGCGAGGGCATGGGCCTGCGCGCCTCGGGTCTCAAGGTGCACGTGATCGTCGCCGCCTGGCACTGGGGCGCCTACATGGGCGAGGAAGCGTTGGTCAACGGCATCAAGGTGCGCACCAGCTCCTACACCCGCCACCACGTCAACATCTCCATGACCCGCGCCAAGGCCAACGGCAACTACATCAACTCGATGCTGGCCCTGCAGGAGGCCATCTCCGGCGGCGCCGACGAGGCCATGCTGCTGGATCCGGAAGGCTACGTGGCCGAGGGTTCGGGCGAGAACATCTTCCTGGTCAAGGACGGCGTGGTGTACACCCCGGAAGTCACGTCCTGCCTCAACGGCATCACCCGTAGCACCATCCTGACCCTGGCCGGC
Source organism: Pseudomonas sp. NPDC077649 (assembly GCF_044542855.1). Taxonomy (NCBI): domain Bacteria; kingdom Pseudomonadati; phylum Pseudomonadota; class Gammaproteobacteria; order Pseudomonadales; family Pseudomonadaceae; genus Pseudomonas; species Pseudomonas sp. NPDC077649. The sequence goes on from NZ_JBITVF010000001.1 coordinate 286,910, forward strand.
GAGCTGGGCATCAAGGTGGTGGAGAAGCGCATCACCCGCGACGAGGTGTACATCGCCGACGAGGCCTTCTTCACCGGCACCGCCGCCGAAGTCACGCCGATCCGCGAAGTCGACGGCCGGCAGATCGGCATCGGCCGCCGCGGCCCGGTCACCGAGAAGCTGCAGAAGGCCTACTTCGACCTGGTCACCGGCAAGACCAGTGCTCACGCCGAGTGGCGCACTCTGGTGAAGTGACCCGTAGGTTGGGCTGAGCGCGCAGCGAAGCCCAACATGGCGCCGACCCAGGCCATGCCCGTTGGGCTTCGTCGCTTCGCTCCTCAACCCAACCTACCGATATTGCCCGTATGAAAATTCTGATTGTCGGCCCCAGCTGGGTCGGTGACATGGTAATGGCGCAGACCCTGTTCGTCTGCCTCAAGCAGCGCCATCCCGGCTGCGAGATCGACGTGCTGGCGCCCGACTGGAGCCGGCCGATTCTCGAGCGCATGCCCGAGGTGCGCGCCGCCCTGAGCCTGCCGCTCGGCCATGGCGTGCTCGATCTGGCCACCCGCCGGCGCATCGGCAAGTCGCTGGCCGGCCAGTACGACCAGGCGATCCTGCTGCCCAATTCGCTGAAATCCGCGCTGGTGCCCTGGTTCGCCGGTATCCCCCAGCGCACCGGCTGGAAGGGCGAGCTGCGCTACGGCCTGCTCAACGATATCCGCACGCTGGACAAAGACCGCTATCCGCTGATGATCGAGCGCTTTATGGCGCTGGCCTATGAAGATGGCGCCGAGATTCCTCAGCCCTATCCGCAGCCGCGTCTGCAAATCGATGAGGGCAGTCGTCAGGCGGCGCTGGCCAAGTTCGAGCTGCAGTTGGATCGCCCGGTGCTGGCGCTGTGCCCCGGCGCCGAGTTCGGCGAGGCCAAGCGCTGGCCGGCCGAGTACTACGCCAAGGTGGCCGAGATCAAGATCCGCGCCGGCTGGCAGGTGTGGCTGTTCGGCTCGAAGAACGACCACGCCGGCGGCGAGGACATCCGCATGCGCCTGATTCCCGGGCTGCGCGAGGAGGTGGTCAACCTTTCCGGGCAGACCAGCCTGGCCGAGGCCATCGACCTGATGTCGGCGGCCGGCGCGGTGGTGTCCAACGATTCCGGGCTGATGCACGTGGCGGCGGCGCTCAACCGGCCGCTGGTGGCGGTGTACGGCTCCACCTCGCCGGGCTTCACCCCGCCCCTGGCCGACCAGGTCGAGATCGTCCGCCTGGGTCTGGACTGCAGCCCCTGCTTCGACCGCACCTGCCGCTTCGGCCACTACAACTGCCTGCGCGAACTCAAGCCGCGGCCGGTGATCGAGGCCCTCGATCGCCTGGTGGGCGACCCGGTCGAGGTCGAGTAGTGCGGGTACTGATCGTCAAGACCTCGTCGCTGGGCGACGTGGTGCATACCCTGCCGGCGCTCACCGATGCGGCGCGGGCGATTCCCGGCATCCGCTTCGACTGGGTGGTGGAGGAGGGCTTCGCCGAGATCCCCGCCTGGCACCCGGCCGTGGCCCAGGTGATTCCGGTGGCCATCCGCCGCTGGCGCCAGCATCCGCTGCGCACCTGGCGCAGCGGTGAGTGGAAACGCTTCAAGCAGCGCCTGGGCGAGACTCGCTACGACCTGGTGATCGACGCCCAGGGCCTGCTGAAAAGCGCCTGGCTGACCCGTTACGTCAAGGCGCCGGTGGCCGGGCTGGATCGCGATTCGGCGCGCGAGCCGCTGGCCAGCCGTTTCTACGACCACCGTTACGCGGTGGCCAAGGATCAGCACGCGCTGGAGCGGGTGCGCCAGCTGTTCGCCCAGGCGCTGGATTACCCGTTGCCGGCCGGCACCGGCGATTACGGGCTGAACCGCGCGGCGATGGCGGACGGCGCCGCGCAGCCCTATCTGCTGTTTCTGCACGGCACCACCTGGGCCAGCAAGCACTGGCCGGAGGCCAACTGGCGCGCCCTGGCCGAGCGCATGGACGCCCTCGGCTGGGCGGTGCGCCTGCCCTGGGGCAACGAGACGGAGAAGGCGCGCGCCGAGCGCATCGCCGCCGGCCTGACCCATGCCGCCGTGCTGCCGAAGTTGAACCTGGCCGGGGTGGCCAAGGTGATCGCCGGCGCCAGCGCCTGCGTGGCGGTGGACACCGGCCTCGGCCACCTGGCCGCGGCGCTGGATGTGCCGAGCATCTCGCTGTACGGCCCGACGCTGCCGGGCAAGGTCGGCGCCTACGGCCGCAGCCAGGTTCACCTGTGCGCCAGCGGCCCCGGCGCCGGCAGCGGCGATCGCCATACACCCTGTTTCGACGGCCTGGACGCTGAGCGCGTAGGCACCGAACTGGAGGCGCTGTTGCTGGCGCCGGAGACCCTCTGATGCCGTCATGCAATCGCAGGTTGCCGAGCGCGGCGACGCCCGAATCGGCCTATCGTTGGACTTCGCACGCTCGGCGCCAACCTACCCTCAGGGAACATCACTGATGCAACTGGCCTTCGTCCTTTACAAGTACTTCCCGTTTGGGGGCTTACAGCGCGACTTCATGCGCATCGCCCTGGAGTGCCAGTCCCGTGGCCACGCCATCCGCGTCTACACGCCGATCTGGGAAGGCGACAACCCGGGCGGTTTCGACGTGCGCGTGGCGCCGGTCAGGGCGCTGTTCAACCACCGCCGCAACGAGAAGTTCAGCGCCTGGCTGCAGGCCGATCTGAAACGCGACCCGGTCGACCGGGTGATCGGCTTCAACAAGATGCCGGGCCTGGACGTCTACTACGCCGCCGACGGCTGCTTCGAGGACAAGGCGCAGACCCTGCGCAACCCGCTCTACCGGCGCTGGGGGCGCTACAGGCACTTTGCCGACTACGAGCGTGCGGTGTTCGCGCCGGAGTCCAGGACCGAGATCCTGATGATCTCCGAGGTGCAGCAGCCGCTGTTCGTCAAGCACTACAAGACCCCGCTGCAGCGCTTCCACTTGCTGCCGCCGGGCATCGCCCAGGATCGTCGCGCGCCGGCCAATGCCGCCGAGATCCGCGCCGAGTTCCGTCGCGAGTTCGAGCTGGCCGACGACGAGCTGCTGCTGGTGCAGATCGGCTCCGGCTTCAAGACCAAGGGCCTGGATCGCAGCCTCAAGGCGCTGGCCTCGCTGCCGCGCGAGCTGAGGCAGCGCACCCGTCTGATCGCCATTGGCCAGGACGACCCCAATCCCTTCCTGCTGCAGATCAAGGCGCTGGGCCTGTCCGATCGGGTGCAGATCCTCAAGGGCCGCAGCGATATTCCGCGCTTTCTGCTCGGCGCCGACCTGCTGATCCACCCGGCGTACAACGAGAACACCGGCACCGTGCTGCTGGAGGCGCTGGTGGCCGGCCTGCCGGTGCTGGTCAGCGACGTCTGCGGCTACGCCCACTACATCGCTGACGCCGACTGCGGCCGCGTGCTACCCAGCCCGTTCCGCCAGGAGCAGCTCAACCAGACCCTCGCCGACATGCTCGCCGACCCCGAGCGCCGCGCGTTCTGGGGACGCAACGGTCTGGCCTACGCCGACAGCGCCGACCTGTACTCCATGCCGCAGAAGGCCGCCGACGTGATCCTGGCGGAGCGCCGCGCGTGAAGCTGATCCTCGCCGAGCCGTTCAAGCGCCTGTGGGCCGGGCAGGACGCCTTCGCCGCGGTCGAGGCGCTGCAGGGGCAGGTCTACCGCGAGCTGGAAGGGCGCCGCACGCTGCGCACCGAGGTCGAGGGGCGCGGTTATTTCGTCAAGATCCACCGCGGCGTCGGCTGGGGTGAGATCGCCAAGAACCTGCTCAGCGCCAAGGCTCCGGTGCTCGGCGCCGGCCAGGAGTGGCGGGCGATCCAGCGTCTGACCGAGGCCGGCGTGGCGACCATGACTGCGGTGGCCTACGGCGAGCGCGGCGCCAACCCGGCCAGGCAGCACTCCTTCATCGTTACCGAGGAGCTGGCGCCGACCGTCGACCTGGAGCAGTTCAGCCTGCACTGGCGCGAGCGGCCGCCGGCGCCGCAGCTGAAATGGGCGCTGATCCGCGAGGTGGCGCAGATGACCGGCACCATGCACCGTGCCGGGGTCAATCACCGCGACTGCTATATCTGCCACTTCCTGCTGCATACCGATCGGCCGCCGACGGCCGACGCCCTGCGCCTGTCGCTGATCGACCTGCACCGTGCCCAGGTGCGCGCCGCCACGCCACGGCGCTGGCGCGACAAGGACCTGGCCGGGCTGTATTTCTCCGCCCTGGACATCGGCCTGACCCGCCGCGACAAGCTGCGTTTCCTGCGCGGCTACTTCCAACGGCCGCTGCGTCAGGTGCTGCAGGAGGAGGCGCGCCTGCTCGCCTGGCTGGAGGGCAAGGCGCAGCGCCTGCGCGGCCGCTATGAGCGCAAGTACGCGTCGGGGGCCGGGCAATGAGCGAATGGCGCCTGGCGGACGACCTGCCCGCCGCCCTGGCCGTGGAGTTCGCCAGCCTGCAGGCGGTGTTCGCCCTCGAAGGCGAGCGTCTGACCAGGGATCCGCTGTCCGAGGTGATCCGCCTCGAGCGCGGCGGCGTGCGCTACTACGTCAAGCGCTACTGGGGCGCCGGCAAGGGTCTGCGCCGCTTCGTCGGCCGGCCGCGGGTCAAGGCCGAGTGGCAGAACCTCAAGCACTTCGCCAAGTGGGGCATTCCTACCGCGCCCATCGTCGCCCATGGCCTGGAACGCCAGGCCGGCGCCTTCGTCCGCGGCGCGTTGATCACCCGCGAGCTGGAAGGCACCCTGGACCTGGCGGCGCTGGCCCATGCCCAGGATGCGCGCCTGCGCGACCCGGCCTGGGTCGACGGCATCAGTCGGCAACTGGCCCGCGCCACCCGCCTGATGCACGATCACCACTTCACCCACAACGACCTGAAGTGGCGCAACCTGCTGGTCAACCAGGCCGGCGAGCTGTTCTTCATCGACTGCCCCACCGGCAGTTTCTGGTGGGGGCCGCTGCTGCGCTATCGCATCGTCAAGGACCTGGCCTGCCTGGACAAGGTGGCCAAGTACCAGCTGTCGCGCACCCAGCGACTGCGTTTTTACCTGCAGTATCGTGGCCGCACGCGGCTGACGCCCGGCGACAAGCGGCGTCTGCGGCAGATACTGACGTTTTTCGAGGGCAGGGAATGAAGGACTTTATCGCCGCGCAGGAACGCGCCTTGTTGGAGCAGCACGGCCTGGCCAGTTTCGAGGCATTGTGGGCGCTCAGGCTGGAGGCGGTGGACGAGCCCAACACCGAGCGCGGCGGCTGGAGCAGCGTCTATCGCCTGGAACTGGGCGACTCGGCGTTCTACCTCAAGCGGCAGAGCAACCACCTGAGGCGCAGCCTGTGCCATCCGTTCGGCGAGCCCACCTTCGCCCGCGAGTTCCGCAATATCCGACGCTATGGTGAACTGGGCATCCCCGCGCTGCAGGCGGTGTTCTTCGCCCAGCGCCGTGCGCCCGGCGAGCAGCGCGCGGTGCTGCTGACGCGCGCCCTGGACGGCTGGCAGGACCTGGAACACTGGCTGGCGCGCTGGTCCGAACTGGACGCTGCGCGCCGCGCCGGCATCCTGCAGGCCTGCGGCGAGCTGGCCCGCTGCCTGCACCAGGCCGGCCAGGTGCACGGCTGCTTCTACCCCAAACACATCTTCCTGCGCGAGGGCGCGAAGGGCTTCGCCGCGCAGTTGATCGACCTGGAGAAGACCCGCCCGCTGCTGCTCGGCCGGCGCGACCGGATCAAGGACCTCGAGCCGCTGCTGCGCCGTGCCAGCGCCTGGGGCGAGGCGGAGATGCGCAAGCTGCTGGCCGCCTACCTGGGCGGCGAAGTCGGCCTCGAACGCTGGTTCGCCCGCCTGGGCGCCCGTCGCCTGCACAAGGAATCGCGCTGATGCGGCTCGAGCAACTGGCCGGCAGCGGCCGTGCACCGGCCCTGCCGCTGAACCTGACGCTGGCGGGCGACGAGCTGCGTGTCGAGCGCTGGCTGCGGGTGCTGCCGGGGCAGCGTTACGTCGGCCTGGCGCAGTGGCAAGGGCGGGCGGTGCTGGCCAAGTTGCTGGTTGGCGGTAAGGCCGAGCGGCATTTTCGCCGCGAGCTGGACGGCGCCCGGCTGCTGGCCGAGCAGGCCTTGCTCACCCCCGAGCTGCTGGCCGAGGGTTTTGCCCAGGGCCAGGGCGGCTGGCTGCTGTTCGACTACCTCGATGGCGCGCACAGCCTCTGGGATGCCTGGCGCGAGGTGGCCGGCGAGGCGCCGCTGTCCGTCGCCCAGCAGGCGGTGCTGGGCGAGGCCCTGACGGCCATCGCGCAGATGCACGGCAAGGGCCTGTGGCAGGCCGACCTGCACCTGGACAACCTGCTGCGGCATGACGGTCGCCTGTATCTGATCGACGGTGGCGGGGTCCGGGTCGAGACCCCGGGGCAACCGTTGTCGCGAGCCAGGGTGCTGGAGAACCTCGGCGTGTTCTTCGCCCAGCTGCCGGCCGAGCTTGCGCCCTTCACCGAGGAGCTGCTGATCCACTACCTGCTGGCCAACGGCGAGCACGCGCTGCCACTGGAGGCGCTGCTCAAGGAAGTGGAAAAAGTGCGATGCTGGCGCCTGCGCGACTACCTGCGCAAGGTCGGTCGCGACTGCAGCCTGTTCGCCGCGAAGGTCGGTGCCTTCGGCCTGCGCGTGGTGCGCCGCGAGTGCGCCGCCGAGCTGCAGCCCCTGCTCGACGCCCCGGATGCCGTGCTGGCGGACGGCCAGGCGCTCAAGCGCGGCGGCAGCGCCACCGTCGCGCGCATCGAGCTGGGCGGCCGTGCCCTGGTGGTCAAGCGCTACAACCTCAAGGGGCTGGGGCACTGGCTGCGGCGCTTCTGGCGGCCCAGCCGGGCCTGGCACAGCTGGCGCGAAGGCCATCGCCTGGAGCTGCTCGGCATCGCCACGCCGCGCCCGCTGGCGGTGCTGGAGCGACGCTGGTGCTGGCTGCGCGGGCGCGCCTACCTGATTACCGAATATTGCGGCGGGCAGGATATAATCGCGCGTTTTCAGGCGCATCTGCAGGGATCGCCCCCGGAAACCGAGCTGCTGGCGCTCGATCGCCTGTTCGCCGCCTTGCTGCGCGAACGCATCAGCCATGGCGATTTCAAGGGGCACAACCTGCTTTGGATTGAAGAGCGGGATGATGCCTCGGGGCACTGGTCTCTTATCGATCTGGACGCCATGCAGCAGCATCGCAGTGCGCGCGGCTTCGCCCGGGCCTATGCCCGCGACCGCGCCCGTTTTCTGCGCAACTGGCCGGCGGACTCCGCCCTGCACCGGTTGCTCGACCAACGTTTACCGCAGGTGCCCGGCACCTGCCCGAATTAGAGGCTCAAACCTGTGGCACTGACCATTCTCGGCCTGTCCGGCGCCCTCAGTCACGATCCGTCCGCCGCGCTGTACATCGACGGCAAGCTGATCGCGGCGGTGGAAGAGGAGCGCTTCGTGCGCGACAAGCACGCGAAGAACCGCATGCCCTACGAATCGGCCAAGTTCTGCCTGGAGCAGGCCGGCATCAAGCCGTCCGACGTCGACGTGGTGGCCATTCCCTTCGCCCCCATCAGCCTGTTCGGCAAGGCCCGCTGGCACTACGCCAAGCGCTACTGGTACGCCCCGGATCGCGCCCTCGACGCATTGCTGATGGGCAACCGCCGCTACAAGCGCTACCGCAAGAAGATCGTCTGGTGCCTGGAGCAGCTGGGCTTCGATCCGAAGAAGATCAAGATCGAGCCGGTCGAGCACCACCTGGCCCACGCCGCCAGCGCCTACCACTGCTCGGGCTTCAAGGAGAAGACCGCGATCCTCGGCATCGACGGCAAGGGCGAGTACGCCACCACCTTCTTCGGCTGGGGCGAGAACGGCAAGATCCACAAAATCAAGGAATTCTACGACCCGGATTCCCTCGGTGGCCTGTACGGCGCGATCACCGAGTTTCTCGGCTTCGAGATGCTCGACGGCGAGTTCAAGGTCATGGGCATGGCGCCCTATGGCGATGCCGGCAAGTATGATTTCTCGCGTCTGGCCAAGTTCGAGAACGGCGAGCTGGTGATCAACACCGACTACGCCAACGTCATCGGCCTGCGTCGCTACAAGGAAAACGGCAAGGGCTACTACTTCTCCAAGAAGCTGATCGAGTGGCTGGGGCCCAAGCGTCAGGGCGACATCGCCGACGACCCCTATATCCACTACGCCGCCAGCATGCAGGCGCTGTTCGAGAAGCTGGCGCTGCAGATGATGGAGCACTACCTCGGCGACATCCTCAAGGAAACCGGCAAGATCGCCTTCGCCGGCGGCTGCGCGCTGAACGTCAAGCTGAACCAGAAGATCATCGCCCGCGACGACGTCAAGGAACTGTTCGTCCAGCCGGCCTCCGGCGATGCCGGCACCGCGGTCGGCGCCGCCGCCTACGTCTCGCACCAGCGCGGCGTGCCGGTGGAGAAGATGGAGCACGTCTACCTCGGCCCGGCCTACTCCAACGAGGACGTGATCGCAGCCTGCGCGCGGCATCCGAGCAAGCCGGTATTCAAGCAGATCGACAACGTGCCCGAGCGCATCGCCAGGATCATGGTCGACGGCAATCCGGTGGCCTGGTTCCAGGGCCGTATGGAGTTCGGCCCGCGCGCCCTCGGCGGCCGCTCCATCATCGGCTGCCCGAGCGTGCCGGGGGTGGCCGACCGCATCAACGAACAGATCAAGTTCCGCGAGCGCTGGCGCCCCTTCTGCCCGTCGATGCTCGACACCGTCGCGCCGCAGATGCTCAAGGTCGACCATCCGAGTCCGTTCATGACCTTCACCTTCGAGGTCAACGAGGGCTGGAAGGAGCGCGTCGGCGAAGTGGTGCACGAGGACGGCACCTCGCGCGCCCAGGTGCTCAAGCGCGAGTACAACCCGCGCTGGTACGACCTGATGCTGCAGCTGGAGCAGCTCACCGGCAACGGCGTGTCGCTGAACACCTCGCTCAACCGCCGCGGCGAGCCGATGATCTGCTCGCCGACCGACGCGCTGAACATGTTCTACGGCTCGGACCTGCAGTACCTGATCATGGAAGACGTCTTGGTGGTCAAGGATGGCAAGGACTGGTACGACAATGTCGGCTGAGCCGCTGCTTAGCGTCGTCATCCCCAGTTACAACTATGCCGGCGTGCTGTCGCGCGCCGTCGACTCGGTGCTGTCCCAGGCCACCCCCGAGGTCGAACTCTGGGTGGTGGACGATGGCTCCAGCGACGACACGCCGGCGCTGTTCGCCAGCCTGAGTCAGCGTCATGGCGCCGCCTTCCAGGGCGTGCGCCAGGACAACGCCGGCCCCTCCGCGGCCCGCAACAAGGGCGTGCAACTGGCGCGGGGGCGCCATGTGCTGCTGCTCGACGCCGACGACGAGCTGGTGCCCGGGGTACTGCCTGGCCTCTGCGAACGCCTGCGCGCCCAGCCCGAGGTGGACCTGTGGCTGGCCGGGCATGTGGCGGTGCAGCCCGATGGCCGTGAGCGCGAGCATCCTGCCAGTGCCGTTCCCGCCGACGTCTTGCCGCGCTTGCGGGGCTACCTGCTGGATAAGCGCATCGCCCTCAGTCACGGCGCCTGCCTGTTCCGCCGCGAATTGCTGCTGCAGCGGCCGTACCCCGAGCACCTGCGGCACAGCGAGGACATCCCGGTGTTCGCCTACTGCCTGAGCCAGCCTCGGGTGGCGGTGCTCGACCTGATGCTGGCGCGCATCCACAAACATCCCGACAGCCTACGGCATAACGCCGAGGCGGCACGCCGCGTCGGCCTGGCCCTGGTGGACGAGGTCTTCCGTCAACTGCCGGCCGACCTGCAAGCGCTCAAGCCGGCCTACCGCGCCCAGCGTTGCCTGTCGCTGTTTCGCACCTGCCTGTTGGCCGGCGACCGCGACCAGGCGCGCGGCTACTACCGCGAGGCGCTGCGCACGGATTGGCGAGTGGCGTTGAAGTGGTCCTACACCCGCAAGGCCATCCGTCTGTGGTTGAGCCGAACCCTATGAAGGTGCTGGCGCTCAGCAGTGCGGGGCGCGAGCCGGATCTGTCCTGCGTCCATGAACGGCTCGGACAACTGGTCGACCTCGACTTGCGCATCCTCGGCAAGGACGAGCAACGCGACCTGCGCCGCTATCTGCGCGGCCTCGATCTGGGGCGTTATGACCGCGTGCTGCTGGACCTGCACTTCAAGAACATCCGCCGCCAGACCGCCTTCTTGCGGCAGATCCCCGGGCTGTTGATCTACGAGGAAGACGCCTGCCAGAACTACCTGGCCGCTTCCCGTTGGCGCGGGCGCTTCAGTCGCTTCTACCGCGCCCTGCCCAACGCCCGCATCGTGGTGACCGGCGCCAGCGTCGCCGAACGCCTGCGCGGCGAGGGGTTCAACGTGCATTTTCTCGCCAAGGGCTACGATCCGCGCACCATCTACTGCGAGGGGCGCGCGCGGGATATCGAGCTGGGTTTCGTCGGGCGTACTGCCAGCGCCGCTTACGGCGAGCGCAAGGAACTGCTGGAGCGGCTGGCGGCGCAAGAGCCGCTGCAGCTGCTGCGCACCGCGCCGGGCCAGCCCTATCGCGAGATGCTCAACCGCATCCGCTACTTCGTCAGCGCCGATGTCGGGCTCGGCGAGTACATGGCCAAGAACTTCGAGGCGATGGCCTGCGGCTGCGTGCTCCTGGCCTGGCGCCAGGGTAGCGAGGAGGCGGCCATCGGCCTGCAGGATGGCGTCCACCTGCTGCTGTATTCCGACCTCGACGAGTTGCGCGGGCACCTCGCCGAGCTGCGTGGCGATCCGGTGCGGGCCGAGGCCATCGCCGAGCAGGGACGCCGCTTCGTCGAGGCGCATATGAGCCATGTGCACCTGGCCGAGCACCTGTTCGACGTGTTGCAGCAAGCCTGGCCCGAGGCGGGCAAAGTCTCCGCCTGGCAGGCCTTGCGTGCGCGCTTCAATTTCTTTTGAGTAGCCACCATGACGTCCACGAGTGATTCCTCGCAGCCGCTGGTCAGCGTGATCATCGCCTCATACAACCATGCCCCCTATATCCAGGCGAGCATCGAGAGCGTGCTGCAGCAGAGCTACCCGAACATCGAGCTGCTGGTGGTGGACGACGGCTCCCGCGACGACAGCGTGGCGCGCATCGAGGCGCTGCAGAAGGTGCATGGATTCGACTTTCGCGTGCAGGCCAACAAGGGCCTCTCGCGCACCCTGAACGAGACCATCGAGCGGGCCAGGGGCAGCCTGATCGCCCCCTTCGGCTCCGACGACATCATGTTGCCGCAGCGTATCGCCACCCAGGTGGCCTATATGGCCGACAAGCCCGAAGTGGGCATTTGCGCCGGCGCTATCCAGACCATCGACGCCGACGGCAGGCCCGGCGCCAAGCCGCGCGCGCTGCCGCTGCGGCGGCTGGACTTCGAGGATGTGTTCATGGACCGCAAGCCGGGCGCGCCGGCGCCCACCTTGCTGTTCCGTCGTGAGGCGCTGGAGCGGGTCGGCGGCTTCGAGCCCGAGGTGCGTCTCGAGGACCTGATGATCGAGCTGAAGATCACCCATGCCGGCTACTTCATCGATATTCTCGGCGAGCCCCTGGCGCTCTACCGGGTGCATGACAGCAACACCTACAAGAACTACCGCTTCATGGTCGACAACGTGCTGAAGACCTATGCCCGTTTCAGCGACCACCCGGCCTACCCGGAGGTCTGCGCACGTTTTCGCAACTCGATGCTGCTCAAGTGCGCGCGCAGCGACCGCGCCCTTGCCTGGGCCCTGTTGCGCGAGATTCCGCCGCGCTTCTGGCGCTGGAAAACGCTGCGTGGCCTGGCGCGGATGCTGCTACCTACTCACTGACGGGACGGGAGCGGGCATAAGCGAGGAAGCCCTGTATGTCGCTGCTGCACAGTTTTTCGACAGTTTGTCTTATTTCTGCTTCGGGCCAGTTCCACCACGCGCTGTCGAGCAGTTCGTTTCGGGTTTTCTCATCGAAGCGCCAGCGCACGTGCCTGGCTGGATTGCCAGCGACTACAGAGTAGGGCGGAACATCGCGGCTGACGACTGCACCGCTGGCAACCACCGCCCCGTGGCCTACTGTGACGCCTGAGAGAATCGTACAGTTCGCGCAGAGCCAGACATCGCTGCCGATAATCACGTCGCCGCGGGTCCCGCCGTACTCGGTAATATGGGCTGCTTCCGGAAGGTAGGCCGGAAATGGGTAGCAGCTGACCCAGTCGATGCGGTGGTGGCCACCGAGGAATATCTGTACGTTGTCGGCAATTGAGCAAAAATTGCCGATCTTGAGTGTGCTGCCTTCGTCCCAGTCGTGAACCAGTGGTAGGCCGTAGCTGCCGAGGCCTATCTGATATTGGGGGTAGCGCTGGCGAAAACGGATTTGCGGCCGGTAGAAACGGGGTTGCTCTGGGCCTTTCCGCCAGCGTTTCCAGGCTTTCCTGATGCGCTGCTCAAGTTCCTTCCATTTCACGGGCCTGCTCCTTACCTCTGCAGATGAACCAGGTGGCAGTCAGTAGAGCCATGGGGATCCAGATTAGGAACCAATGCTCCTTGGGGCGCGAGAGAAAGGCGCCGCCCTCGGTCATGCTGGCTGCCAAACCAAACACCAATAGACCTGAGCAGATCATCACCGAGGGCACCTTGCGGTTGCGCCAGGCAAATATAAAGGCAACTGCATACAGTGAGAGCCAGAGCGCCAAACCCACGGTCCCACCGTAGTAGAGGACGGCCAGCAGCATGTTGTGCGGATCCGCCATCGCGTAGTTGTGCGCTGTGATCCAGATGCTCAGGGGGGCGTCATAACCCTGGCCTAGCCAGGGGGCCTCGAGGATTTGCAGCCAGGCCTTGCCCCAGATTTCCGGGCGAGACGATAGCCCTCTGCTGGTGAGTTCGTCGGGGTAGAGATTGATGAGCAGGATGCCGATCACTGCGACGGCGGCCAGTGCGATAAGGCTGCGCCTGTTCCAGTGGGCGATTACCAGCCATAGCAGGCAAGCAGTCAGGGCCATGATTGGGGTTCGCGACCCCGTCTCCAGAAGCAGGACCGCTAATATGCTTAGCGAGATCAGTGCCAGTGGGTTGAACACACTCTTGCCGTTGAACCAGTAACCGGCCCATAGCGCAGCGAAGAAGCCATAGACGTGCGAACTGAGCAAGGGATTGTATAGGGCACCATAGCCAGACAGGCGTCCTGCCCCACCGTTATACAGATGGAAGCCTAGGGCTGCTGCGCCGGCCAGGCTGGCGAAAATGGCGCTGGCTTTGAGGCTGAAAAGCAGTCGCTGCGGCGCTTGTTGTGCCAGCAGGGCTGCAGAGAAGAACAGGAACAGCACGTATATGGGTCTTTTGACCAGTGAGCCGAAGGCGTCGTCTGTGCTGGACCAGGCAAGACTAATGGCTGTGTACAGGCCGAATAGAAAGAATGCGGCGATCAGCGGGGACGTGAACAGATCCTTGATATCTCGGGGGCGGCCGAGCAAGGCGAGCAGCGTTGGGGCGGCCAGCAGGAGGTAATACAATTTGTGGTAGAGCGCCCTGTCCCCTATCCAGAACATTCCGGTGAGCAGCGCGAACCAGCCAGTGGGCAGAATGTATTGAACCAGCCAGGTAGAGGTCTTGGTCAGCCGATTGCCAAAAGCGAGGAGTGCAGTCACGGAGTTCTCAGGTCAAAGCGGTTTTAGTTGGTTGGCCAAGGCCAGCGCTGCCGGGTGTGTGCTGGCGGCAATATAGGCATTCCAAAAAGCCTGCCCGGCATCATTCAGTAACCAGCGTCGATCTTCGGTGTAGCGCAGCATGTGGCGAAAATTCCTCAGGCGTTTGTGTCGACCCAAGGGCGTTGTTTGGCCTTTCAGGTCGGAGATGTCAATCAAACCCAGAGTGTGGTCAGGGGTCAGCACGATATTGCCAAGGTGCAGGGAACGAAAGTAAATCCCCCGGTCGTGCAGAGTGGCGATAAAGGCTCCCAGCTGTTCCTTGAGGTGCCGGTCGGCGCTGTCGGAGCGATGCAGGTAGAGCTGACGCAAGGTTTCCCCGGGGAGCGGTTGGTAATGCACGACATCTCGCGCCAGGGTACTCACCCGATAAACTGCAAGCACCTTGGGGCAGGGGATGTCATGTGTTTGCAGTAGCTTGGCGTTATCAGCGAAGCGTTGGGCGTAGGGATAGTACAGGGCCGAGGAAAGCAGGCGCTTACGGCGAAACAGCTTAAGAAAGTTGCCATCGGCGAGGCGCAGTACCTTGTCACCGTACCGGTCGGCCTCCAGGACTTTGGCGTCAGCGCTCAATCTAAGGTAAGCGTCGTGATCCAGGGCTTGCATCAATCAATGGGTCTCGTGTGAAGGCCGCGTATATTAACTCAGTCATCCTGTTGAAAGAGGAAAAAAGGCCCTGTGTTACACTCCCGCCCCCCTTTTAGAGCGCAGAGCCTATGAGCCGCAACGATCAGTCCGAGCCCTCCAGCCTGAAGGTCTACTTCCGTCTGCTGGGTTATGTGAAGCCCTATATCGGCTTCTTCATGCTCAGCATCGTCGGCTTCGTCATCTTCGCCTCAACCCAGCCCATGCTGGGTTACGTCCTCAAGTACTTCGTCGACGGTCTGTCGAATCCCGAGGCCAGCTTCTTCGCCAGCGTCCCCTACCTGTCGGAGATTCCCTTCCTCGCCCACTTGAAGCTGCTGCAGACGGTGCCGCTGCTGATCGTGCTGATCGCGCTGTGGCAGGGCATCGGCTCCTACCTGGGCAACTATTTCCTGGCCAAGGTCTCCCTAGGGCTGGTGCATGACCTGCGCGTGGAGTTGTTCGACAAGTTGCTGGTGCTGCCCAACCGCTACTTCGACAACCACAACTCTGGGCATCTGATCTCGCGCATCACCTTCAACGTGACCATGGTCACCGGCGCGGCCACCGACGCGATCAAGGTGGTGATCCGCGAAGGCATGACGGTGGTGTTCCTGTTCACCACCCTGCTGCTGATGAACTGGAAGCTAACCCTGGTGATGCTGGCGATCCTGCCGGTGATCGGCCTGATGGTCAGCAGCGCCAGCAAGAAATTTCGCAAGCAGAGCAAGAAGATCCAGGTGGCCATGGGCGACGTCACTCACGTCGCCTCCGAGACCATCCAGGGTTATCGCGTGGTGCGCAGCTTCGGTGGCGAGCCCTACGAGTCGCAGCGCTTTCGCTTCGCCTCCAGCGACAACACCCGCAAGCAGTTGCGCATGACCAAGACCGGCGCTATCTACACGCCAATGCTGCAACTGGTGATCTACAGCGCCATGGCGGTGCTGATGTTCCTGGTGCTGTTCATGCGCGGCGATGCCTCGGCCGGCGATCTGGTGGCCTACATCACCCTGGCCGGCCTGCTGCCTAAGCCGATCCGTCAGCTCTCGGAGGTCAGCTCGACCATCCAGAAGGGCCTGGCCGGCGCCGAGAGCATCTTCCAGCAGCTCGACGAGGCGCCCGAGGTGGATCGTGGCAGCGTCGAGCGCGAGCGCGTCGGTGGCCGTCTCGAGGTGCGCAACCTGAGCTTCAGCTATCCCGGCAGCGAAAAAGCCGTGCTCGTCGACGTCAGTTTCACGGCCGAGCCGGGACAGATGATCGCCCTGGTCGGGCGCTCCGGCAGCGGCAAGTCGACCCTGGCCAACCTGATTCCGCGCTTCTACCACCATGAGCAGGGGCAGATCCTCCTCGACGGGGTCGATGTCGAGGACTACAGCCTGCGCAACCTGCGCCGGCATATCGCCCTGGTGACCCAGCACGTCACCCTGTTCAACGACACGGTGCGCAACAACATCGCCTATGGCGACCTGGCCGGGGCGCCGCTGGAGGCGGTCAAGCAGGCCGCCGCCGATGCCTACGCCGCCGAGTTCATCGAGAAGATGCCGCAGGGCTACGACACCCTGGTCGGCGAGAACGGCGTGCTGCTTTCCGGCGGCCAGCGCCAGCGCCTGGCCATCGCCCGCGCCTTGCTCAAGGACGCGCCGCTGCTAGTGCTCGACGAGGCCACCTCGGCACTCGACACCGAGTCCGAGCGGCATATCCAGGCCGCGCTGGATAAGGTGATGCAGGGCCGCACCACCCTGGTGATCGCCCACCGCCTGTCCACCATCGAGAAGGCCGACCTGATCCTGGTGATGGACCAGGGGCAGATCGTCGAGCGCGGCAGCCACGCCGAGCTGCTGGCGCGCAATGGCTACTATGCGCGCCTGCACGCCCGTCAGTTCGAGGAGGGGGGCGAGGTCGTCGCCGCCGAACAGGACGCCTGATGCTCAACCATTTGCGCAGCTGGCGCGAGCGCGGTTGGACGCCCATCGATGCGGCCGGCTATGCCGAGACCTGGGCCCGTTTCGGCGGCAGCGTCATCACCCAGCCGCAGGTCGTCGCCCGCCTGGCCGGGCTGGCGGGCGTGCCGGTGCGCTACCTCGGGCATTGCGTCGACGGCGAGCTCAGGGCGGCGATCCCCACCTGGGGACGGCACCTGGCGTTGTCGCGGCCAGTGTTGAAGCGCCGGGGGCTGCGCAATCTCTTCGACCTGGGCAATGCCGAGGTGATCCTGCCGGTCGCGCCGAACGCGGGGGTGCCGTTGCGGCATGAGGTCGCCTACCTTTCCGAGTTGAACCGGCATGGCTTCAGTGGCCTGCGGCCGCAGCAGGAGCAGCTGGCCATGGCGCGGGCGCCGGAGGAGTGGTCGAAGAAGTTTCGTTACAACCAGCGGCGCGAATTGCGCCTGTTCGAGGAGGCGGGCGGCGTGGTGCGGGCGGTGGCGGAGTTCACCCCCGCCGAGCTGGCGGCGATCTACGGCGAGCTGTTCGAGCGCCGCTGGGGCTTCGAGGTGCCGGGCAAGCCGAGGCTGGCCGAGGTCTTCGGTCTGATGCGGGAATTCCTCCAGGGATCGCTGTTGATGCTGGACGGTTTTCCGGTGGCCGTTCAGGTGCTGTACAGGGCCGAATCGGCAGACTGGATCAGCTACGAGTACATCAATGGCGGTGTCGACCCCCGGGCTCAGCACCTCAGTCCCGGCAGCGTCCTCAGCTTCATCAACACCCAGGCTGCCTGGGCGGACGCGCGGGCGCGGGGCAAGGTATTGCGTTACTCGTTCGGGCGGGCCGATCGGGACTACAAGGATCGTTGGTGCAACAGGGTTGCCACCTTTAGGGTGTGAGTGAATGGATACACGCAAACAACAACTGCTGCGCCGTCACCGGCGCGGCAAGCGCCTGTTCATGGTCGCGGCGCTGCTGGTGCTGGTGGCGCTTGACTGGTTTGCCGGCTGGAACAGCCTGCCGGTGTTTCTGGTGCTGGCCTGGATCGCCCACGAGGCCTGGTTCGCCGACCACCTCTTCTATTCGCCGCGCGAGGACTATCGCTACGCCTTCCCCGACTCGGCGCCGCAGTTGGCCGGCCGTCTGGAAAAGGGGCGGCTGCAGCTGGACCTCGCCCAGCTGCCGGCCGAGGCCGACACCCTGATCCTCGCGGTGCAGGTGCGCAGCACCTGGCTGGGTCGCTGGCTGGATCCCCATGTACTGATTCGCGACGGCCAGCCCTGCGATCGTCAGGACTTCGAGCGCGGCGTGCGCGGCTGTCGCTACCTCAACCTGTCCGGTCTGCTGCCGGCTCTCCGGGAGGGGCGCGTACAGTTGCGCGGACGCTTCTGCCGACTGGGCGCGGAGGTCAGCCTGTATGCCTTCAGCAATCCGGACTATGCCGCGCGTCGCCTGATGATCATCGCCCCCCATGCCGACGATGCCGAGCTCGCCGCCTTCGGCCTCTACAGCCGCAGTGCGGAGGTCAGCATCGTCACCCTCACCCAGGGCGAGGTCGAGGCCCAGCATTATCGCCGCATGGGGCTCGACAAGGCGGCTGCCGCTCGCCTCAAGGGCCGTCTGCGCAGTTGGAGCAGCCTCAGCGTGCCGCTCTGGGGCGGCGTGCCGGCGAGCCGCTGCGTGCAGCTGGGGTATTACTGCCTGCAACTGACGGCCATGCGCGCCGAGCCGCACCGGGCCTTCCCGTCGCTGGAGTCCGGCGAGTCGGACATCCGCAGCGTGCGCCGGTTCAACCCCCTGGCGCTGCCGGGCGATGTCGACGGCATGCCCAGCTGGCACAACCTGGTGGGCGACCTCGCGGCGTTGCTCAAGCGCTTTCGCCCCGAGGTGGTGGTGCTGCCCCACCCGGAACTGGATCCCCATCCCGACCATATCCAGGCCAGCCAGGCGCTGGACGAGGCCGTCGCGCTCGCCGGCTGGTGCCCCGAGGTGCGCCTGCTCTACGCCAATCACCTCTATGACAACGATCGCTGGCCCATGGGCCCGGTCGGCGCCGGCGTGGCGCTGCCGCCGCGTCAGCAACCCCTGCCGGCGGACGGCCTGTGGAGCCCTCTGCTGGATGCGGGGGCACGGCTGGACAAGACCCAGGCCCTGGCCATGCAGCACGACCTGCAGACCCCCCTGCCGCTGAAGAAGCGCCTGCGCCGGCTCATCCAGTGGCTGCTGGTCGGGCGGCGCTGGCCGGAGGTGGGGCAGGACGATTTCTTCCGCAAGGCGGTGCGTCGTCACGAGCTGTTCTGGGTGCGTCGCGCCGGCATGCGGGAGTCGCGGGCCGACTGAGCGGCTATGTTATGATCCGCGGCGTTTTCGACGCTCCGGAGCCACCATGAAGCTGACCCTGCCCCGTTACGATCAAGCCCCCGTCCTGGTGGTGGGCGACGTCATGCTCGACCGCTACTGGCATGGCGGCACCTCGCGCATCTCGCCGGAGGCGCCGGTGCCGGTGGTGCGCGTGGAGCAGATCGAGGATCGCCCGGGCGGCGCGGCCAACGTCGCGCTGAACATCGCCGCGCTCGGCGCGCCGGCGCTGCTGGTCGGCGTCACCGGCGAGGACGAGGCGGCCGACAGCCTGGCCGACAGCCTGGCCGCCGCCGGCGTCGAGGCGCACTTCCAGCGCCGTGACGAGCAGCCGACCATCGTCAAGCTGCGCGTCATGAGCCGCCACCAGCAGCTGCTGCGCATGGACTTCGAAGAACCCTTCGCCACCGACACCCAGGCCCTGGCGCGCCAGGTCGAGGCACTGCTCGCCGGGGTCAAGGTGCTGGTGCTGTCCGATTACGGCAAGGGCGCGCTGCAGAACCACCAGGTGCTGATCCAGGCCGCGCGCGCCAGGGGCATCCCGGTGTTGGCCGACCCCAAGGGCAAGGACTTCTCCATCTACCGCGGCGCCAGCCTGATCACCCCCAATCTGCACGAGTTCGAGACCATAGTCGGCGGCTGCAAGGACGAGGCCGAGCTGGTCAGCAAGGGCGCCAAGCTGATGCGTGAGCTGGAACTCGGCGCGCTGCTGGTGACCCGCGGCGAGCACGGCATGACCCTGCTGCGCCCGGACCACGCGCCGCTGCACCTGCCGGCGCGGGCGCGCGAGGTGTTCGACGTCACCGGCGCCGGCGACACGGTGATTTCCACCCTGGCCGCCTCCATCGCCGCCGGCGAGGAGCTGCCGCAGGCCGTGGCCCTGGCCAACCTGGCCGCCGGCATCGTGGTCGGCAAGCTCGGCACCGCGGCCATCAGCGCTCCCGAGCTGCGCCGCGCGGTGCAGCGCGAGGAGGGCTCCGAGCGCGGCGTACTGAGCCTCGACCAGTTGCTGGTGGCGATCGAGGACGCCCGCGCCCACGGCGAGAAGATCGTCTTCACCAACGGCTGCTTCGACATCCTGCATGCCGGCCACGTGACCTACCTGGAGCAGGCGCGCGCCCAGGGCGACCGCCTGATCGTGGCGATCAACGACGACGCCTCGGTCAGCCGCCTCAAGGGCCCGGGCCGGCCGATCAACGCGGTGGACCGGCGCATGGCGGTGCTCGCCGGCCTCGGTGCGGTGGACTGGGTGGTGAGCTTCGCCGAGGACACCCCCGAGCGCCTGCTCAAGCAGGTGCAGCCGGACGTGCTGGTCAAGGGCGGCGACTACGGCATCGACCAGGTGGTCGGCGCCGATATCGTCCAGGCCTACGGCGGCGAGGTGCGCGTGCTCGGCCTGGTGGAGAACAGCTCGACCACCGCCATAGTCGAGAAGATCCGCAACAAATAGGCTGGACAGGCCGAAGGCCTGTCCACCAATCCAGCGCTGGCGGTGGGCAAGGCGGGCGCCATGCTCACCCTACGTTCCTCTGTGTGACCGCTTGACCCGATTGCCGCCGGCTCGTGGCTTGAGGGTCATAGGCGCTCGCCAGCCGGCGGCGCATCATCGATGGCATCCCCCCTGTGGAGCGAGATGCCATGACCGTCGATATGCAGGGCCAGGCCCTGAGCGTACTGAGTAAGCTGGCCCAGGCCGACTGGCCGGATCGCCTCAAGCTGCGCAAACCCTTCGAAAGACTCGTCTACAGCGGCAGCCGCGCCAGCTTCCGTCTGGCCGCCGGCAAGACGCGCACGCCGCGTCCGGCGGCGGCCGACGAGCTGTTCGACCTGTCGCTTTCCGACGAGCAGCAGATGCTGGTGGAGATGCTCCAGGGCTTCGCCCTGGACGTGCTGCGCCCGCTGGCGCACGAGGCCGACGCCCAGGCGCGGGTGCCGGCGGCGCTGCGCAGTCAGGTCCATGAGCTGGGCCTGGCCCACTATGGCGTCGGCGAGGCGCAGGGCGGCCTGGCCGGGGCGCGCACCGTGCTGAGCAACGCGCTCATCGGCGAAAGCCTGGCCAGAGGCGACTTCTCCCTGGCCGCCGCGCTGCTGCTGCCGCTGTCGGCGGCCAACTGCATCCGCCGCTGGGGCTCGCCGGCGCAACAGGCGGCCTGGCTGCCGGCCTTCGTCAGCGAGGCGGGGGCGCAACCCTTCGCCCTCGCAGTGGGCGAGCCGGGCGTGCTGAGCGACCCGCGGGTGCCCGCCACGCGCGCGCGCAAACGCGGCAAAGCCTATCTGCTCGACGGCGAGAAGGCCCTGGTGCTGGGCGGGCTGGAGGCCAGCCGGCTGATCGTCAGCGCCCAGGCCGGCGACGGCCCGGCGCTGTTTATCGTCGATGCCGCGAGCAAGGGCATCGGCCGCCGCGCCGAGCCGGCCATGGGCCTCAAGGCCTGTGGCCTGGCGCGTATTCAACTCAAAAGCGTCAAGGTGCCGGGCGAGTGCCGGCTGGCTGGCGCTGGCTTCGATTTTCAGGCCTTTCTCGATCATTCCGCGCTGGCCTTCTGCGCCCTTGCCGTCGGTACGGCGCAGGCGGCGCTGGACTATGTGACCAGCTACTGCAACGAGCGCCAGGCTTTCGGCGAGCCCATCAGCCATCGCCAGGGCGTGGCCTTTATGGTCGCCGACATCGCCATCGAACTGGATGCCATGCGCCTGCTGCTGTGGCGCGCCTGCGCCCGCGCCGAGGCCGGCCTGCCGTTCCGGCGCGAGGCCTACCTGGCGCGGCTGCTCTGTGCGGAGAAGGCGATGAAGATCGGCAGCGATGCGGTGCAACTGCTCGGCGGCCATGGTTTCACCCAGGAGCACCCGGTCGAGCGCTGGTACCGCGATCTGCGCAGCGTGGCCGTGCTGGCCGGCGGCCTTCATCTCTGAACAGGTGACAACGATGAATCTGGAAACCCCGAAGAAATTCCGTGGCCTGCAGCAGCAGGCGCAGCAGGTGGCCAAGCACTATTTCCGGCCGATCTCGCGCAAGTACGACAAGGCCGAGCACGCCTATCCCAAGGAGCTGGACCTGCTCGCCGCGCTGCTCGACGGCATGAACGAGGGCTCGCCCGACGCCGTCGGCGCCGGTTCGGCGAGCAAGCGCGGCGCCGCCCGCGAACAGCAGGAGGGCGTCAAGAACGGCGGCAACCTGGCCGCGCTGCTCGGCGTGATGGAGCTGTGCTGGGGCGACGTCGGCCTGCTCCTGGCCATGCCGCGCCAGGGCCTGGGCAATGCCGCCATCGCCGCGGTGGCCAACGACGAGCAGCTGGCGCGCTTCGGCAGGACCTGGGCGGCCATGGCCATCACCGAGCCGGGCTGCGGCTCGGACTCGGCGGCGATCCGCACCACGGCGGTGAAGGACGGCGAGCACTACGTGCTCAACGGCGAGAAGATCTTCGTCACCTCCGGCGAGCGCGCCGACGCCGTGGTGGTCTGGGCCAGCCTCGACCGCAGCCTGGGGCGCGCGGCGATCAAGTCCTTCGTGGTCGAGAAGGGCACGCCGGGCATGAGCGTGACGCGCCTGGAGAAGAAGCTCGGGATCAAGGCCTCGGACACCGCCTCGATCAGCTTCAGCGACTGCCGGGTGCCGGCGGCCAACCTCTTGGGCAACGCCGAGATCGACGTGCAGAAGGGCTTCGCCGGGGTCATGGAAACCTTCGACAACACCCGTCCGCTGGTCGCCGGCATGGCGGTCGGGGTGGCTCGGGCGGCGCTGGAGCGCACCCGCGAGCTGCTGGTCAAGGCCGGCTGCCGCTTCGACTATGGCAAGCCCTTGCTGGCCGTGAGCCATGCCGAGGCCACGCTGTATCGGCTGGAGGCCGAGTGGGAAGCGGCGCGCCTGCTCACGCTCAAGGCCGCCTGGATGGCCGACAACAAGCTGCCCAACTCCAAGGAGGCGTCCATCGCCAAGGCCAAGGCCGGACGGGTGGCCAGCGAGGTGACGCTCAAATGCGTCGAGCTGGCCGGCGCCCTGGGTTACGGCGAGGACGAACTGCTGGAGAAGTGGGCGCGCGACTCGAAGATTCTCGACATCTTCGAAGGCACCCAGCAGATCCAGCTGCTGATCGTCGCCCGGCGCCTGCTGGGCAAGAGTTCCAGCGAACTCAAATAGGGCATCGCGGCGAGCTGCGCTTGGTAGCGCCGTAGGTTGGCGCTGAGCGCAGCGAAGCCCAACGACCTGCGACATGGCGAGTTGGGCTTCGGCGCTACGCGCCTCAACCCAACCTACCGGCTGGCGGTACGCGTGGTGTTCAGCCTGGGATGGAAGGTCACAAAAAAGCCCGCATCTGCGGGCTTTTTGCTTAGAAGCGGAAGACTTCGGTATCGATCTTGATCGGTTCGGCCACCGGAATCTTCGGCCCGGGTTCCTGCGGTTTGGCCTTGGCCACCGGGGCCTTCTTGCGCGGTGGCTCGGCCGGGGCCTCCTCGGCCACGGCGATCGGCTGGATGGCCACCGCCAGCTCGGCGGCCAGGCGTTGCAGCAGCAGGCTCTGCGCCTTGACCTGCTCGGCCACGGCGCCGTTGTGGCCCTCCTCCAGGCGCACCAGGCGGCTGTCGCGCAGCTGGCCGCGGCGATCCAGCAGGCGCCACTGCGCTTCCAGCACCGCCGGCACCAGCGGGCCGGAGTCGAGGCGGGTGATGGTCAGCATCACCTGGGCGTCGGCGCTGAAGCCGGGGGCGGCCGGCGCCAGGGCCAGGCGCTGGCTGTCCAGGCGCCAGGCCAGTTGGCGCAGCAACTGCTGGTCGATGTCGTTGGCCAGGCCGCTGGCCCAGCGGGCATCGCGGGCGGCCACCAGGCTGCCGTCGGCCTGACGCTGCAGCAGGTGTTCCTGGCGCAGGTAGTCGGCGATGCTGACCGGGCCGACCAGCACCGCCATGCCGCTGTCCTTGGCCGGGGCGACGGCACTGCCGCTGTCGAGTTGGTAGAGTGGCACCGGCTTCTGCTGCAGCAGGCTGCAACCGCTCAGGCTGAGCAGGGTGGTCAGAAGCAGGGCCAGGGGGCGTACTACAGTCATCATTCGTTCCCGGCAGCCGCTGCGGGCGGCTGCGCATCAATCCCATGTCATGCCGGCGGGTCGTCATCCTGACGACCCGGGTCGCGTATCATCCGTCAAACCGCGCCGCGACTCCAGCCTTGCCCGCCTGTCGGTAGGGGCGGCGCTTATTCCACCAGCAACTGGTCGACGCGCTGGAAGCCGCGCGGCAGCTTGTTGCCGCGGCGGCCGCGCTCGCCCTTGTAGTGCTCCAGATCGTCGGCCTTGAGGGTCAGGGTACGCTTGCCGGCCTGCAGCACCAGCGAGCTGCCGGCGGGCAGCACGGCCAGATCGGTGAGGTATTCCTCGCGGCTGGCCACCCGTTCACCGGGGATGCCGATGATCTTGTTGCCCTTGCCTTTGCCCAGTTGCGGCAGGTCGGCGACCTTGAACAGCAGCAGGCGGCCTTCGGTGGTCACCGCCGCCAGCCAGTCGTTCTCGACGCTGGCCACCGGCTTGGGCGCCACCACCCGGGCGCCGTTGGGCAGGCTGAGCAGGGCCTTGCCGGCCTTGTTCTTGGCCTGCAGGTCCTCGCCCTTGACCACGAAGCCGTAGCCGGCGTCCGAGGCGATCACGTACAGGGCGCTGTCCTCCGGCAGCAGCACGCAGTCGAAGGTCGCCCCCGGCGGCGGGGTCAGACGACCGGTCAGTGGCTCGCCCTGGCCGCGCGCGGACGGCAGGCTGTGGGCGGCGAGCGAATAGCTGCGTCCGGTGGAGTCGATAAACACCGCGTACTGGTTGGATCGGCCCGGCGCGGCGGCCTTGAAGCTGTCGCCGGCCTTGTAGGACAGGCCGGTGGCGTCGATATCGTGGCCCTTGGCGCAGCGCACCCAGCCCTTTTCCGAGAGCACCACTGTGACCGGTTCGGTCGGCATCAGCTCGGTTTCCGACAGGGCGCGGGCCTCGGCGCGGGCGACGATCGGCGAGCGACGGTCGTCGCCGTACTTCTCGGCGTCCTCGATAATTTCCTTGCGCACCAGCTTCTTCAGCTTGGCTTCGCTGCCGAGCAGGGCCAGCAGCTTCTCGCGTTCCTTGGCCAGCTCGTCCTGCTCGCCGCGGATCTTCATCTCTTCCAGGCGGGCCAGCTGGCGCAGGCGGGTGTCGAGGATGTAGTCGGCCTGCACCTCGGTCAGGCCGAAGGCCTCCATCAGCACCGGTTTCGGCTGGTCTTCGGTGCGGATGATGCGGATCACTTCGTCGAGGTTGAGGAAGGCGATCAGCAGGCCTTCCAACAGGTGCAGGCGCTTTTCCACCTTGTCCAGGCGGAACTGCAGGCGGCGCCGTACGGTGCCGACGCGGTACACCAGCCACTCGCTCAGCAGGGTGCGCAGGTCCTTGACCTGCGGCTTGCCGTCGAGGCCGATGACGTTGGTGTTGACCCGGTAGCTCGATTCCAGCTCGGTGGTGGCGAACAGGTGGGTCATCAGTTCGTCGGCATCGACGCGGTTGGAGCGCGGGATGATGACGATCCGGGTCGGGTGTTCGTGGTCGGATTCGTCGCGCAGGTCGGCGACCATCGGCAGCTTCTTGGCCTGCATCTGCGCGGCGATCTGCTCCAGCACCTTGGCCCCGGAGACCTGATGCGGTAGGGCGGTGACCACGATGTCGCCGTCCTCGACGCGGTAGACGGCGCGCATGCGCACCGAGCCGCGACCCGTTTCGTAGATCTTCAGCAGATCGGCCTTGGGCGTGATGACCTCGGCCTCGGTGGGAAAATCCGGGCCCTGGATATGCTCGCAGAGCTGCTCGACCGTGGCGCCCGGCTCGTCCAGCAGACGTACGCAGGCGGTGGCGACTTCGCGCAGGTTGTGCGGCGGCACGTCGGTGGCCATGCCGACCGCAATACCCGTCGTGCCGTTAAGCAGCAGGTTGGGCAGGCGTGCCGGCAGGGTCGCCGGCTCGTTCATCGTGCCGTCGAAGTTCGGCACCCAGTCGACGGTGCCCTGGCCCAGCTCGCTCAGCAGCACCTCGGAATAGCGCGACAGGCGCGCCTCGGTGTAGCGCATGGCGGCGAAGGACTTAGGATCGTCCGGCGCGCCCCAGTTGCCCTGGCCGTCGACCAGGGTGTAGCGGTAGCTGAACGGCTGCGCCATCAGCACCATGGCCTCGTAGCAGGCGCTGTCGCCGTGCGGGTGGAACTTGCCGAGCACGTCGCCGACGGTGCGCGCCGACTTCTTGTGCTTGGAGTCCGCGTCCAGGCCCAGCTCGCTCATGGCGTAGACGATGCGCCGCTGCACGGGCTTGAGGCCGTCGCCGATATGCGGCAGGGCGCGGTCCATGATCACGTACATGGAGTAGTTGAGATAAGCCTGCTCGGTGAAGTCGGCCAGCGACCGACGTTCCACGCCTTCCAGGCTCAAATCGAGGGATTCGCTCATGCGGGCCTCATTGCAAGGTTGATTGGCGCAGCACCAGGGTGCCGCCCTTTTGACTGAATTCGAGTTGTTGCAGCGCGCTCATGCCCAGCAGCACCTCGTCGCCGTCCATGCCCGGGGCGATCAGCGCGGCGACGTCGCGCAGTTCGATATCGCCCAGGCGCAGGCTGGCCAGGCGCGTGCGATGCCCGGTGGCACGGCCGTTGGCGGTGCTGATGACGATCGGCGCGCCGCGCGCCAGGCCAAGGCGCTCGGCCACGGCGCTGGGCACCGCCACCTGGGTCGCGCCGGTGTCGAGCAGGAAGGTCACGTCCTGGCCGTCGATCTGCCCGTTGACCAGGTAATGGCCCTGGCGGCTGCTGGCCAGGCGCACCTCGACGAACCCCTCGCCCTGCACCGATTGCGGCACTTGGTTGGGGTTGCGCTGCTTGTCTTCCCAGTTGCCGAAGAAATGCGTGGCCAGCAGCAGGCCGGCGCCCCAGGCGAGCACCCACATTACCCGTCCGGCGCGGCGGCCGGGCGTCTGCTCGCTCACGGACGACGGCTCCAGCCGCCCTTGGGCGCATTGAAGCGCCAGACCAGGGGGCGTTGCTCGCCGTCGGCGCGGGTCTGGCTACCATTGTCGACGCCGATCCAGGCGCCGTCCTGGTCGATCCACAGCGCTTCGGCCATGCCGTATTTCGGCGGGTAGCGACGCGCTTCGGCCAGCGCCTCGCCGGCGAACGACCAGCACAGCTCGGCCTCGCCGTTGCTCAGGGTGCGGCGGCAGATGCGATGAGCCTGGCGTTCGAGGGTGAACAGCTTCTCGCCGAAGTAGGCCAGGCCGGCGAAGTCGCGCGGTGCGGCGCGGCCGCCGAGCGCTGCGGGCGAGGGCTCTTCGCCGCTCTCGCTGATCAGCACGCAGCCGCCGGTGCAGCGCCAGGTGCTGTTCTGCCGGTGCAGCACGGTGAGGCCGCGGCGGCGCTGTTCGGCGGCCAGCCACAGGCGCTCGCCGCTGGGGTCGACGGCGATGCCCTCGAAGCCCTGGTTGAAGTGCAGCAGCATGCCGCTGGCACGCGCCTGGCGCACCAGACCGCTGGGCAGGTTGAGCCACTGCGCGCTGCCGCTGGGCGCCACCTGCAGCACCGCGGCGCGCGTCTCGCTGACCAGGTAGCGGTTGCCCCGGGCATCGCAGGACAGCCCCTCGAAATCCAGCTTGCCGCCGCGTACCAGGCTGGCGGCCCAGTTGCGCATGCGCAGGCCCCAGGGCAGGGCGCTGTCGGGCGGCTCGGGGGCGACGAAGGGTTCGCCCTCGGCGCGCAGCAGGCCGTCTTCCCGGTGCAGCTGGTAGAGGGTCGCGTCGTCGCGGTCGGACACCGCCCACAGCGCCTCGCCGCACTGGGCCAGGCCGGACAGGTTGCCGCCGGTCATCTCGTTCACCGGGTATTCGGCCTGCAGCTGCAGTTCTTCCAGCGCCGCGGGCTCGGCGTGGGCGCCGCCGGCCAGCAGGCCGAGTGCCAGCAACAGCCTGCGCATCAGGCCAGTACCTCGGCCAGGTTGCCCTTGGTTTCCAGCCAGCTCTTGCGGTCGCCGGCGCGTTTTTTCGCCAGCAGCATGTCCATCACCTCGCGGGTGCCCTCGAAATCGTCCAGGGTCAGCTGCACCAGGCGGCGGGTGTTGGGGTCCATGGTGGTTTCGCGCAGCTGCGGCGGGTTCATCTCGCCGAGGCCCTTGAAGCGGGTCACCTGCGGCTTGCCGCGGCGCTTCTCGGCCACCAGGCGGTCGAGGATGCCGTCGCGCTCGGCGTCGTCGAGGGCATAGAAGATCTCCTTGCCCAGGTCAATGCGGTACAGCGGCGGCATGGCCACGTAGACGTGGCCGGCGTCGACCAGGGCGCGGAAGTGGCGGACGAACAGGGCGCAGAGCAGGGTGGCGATATGCAGGCCGTCGGAGTCGGCGTCGGCGAGGATGCAGATCTTGCCGTAGCGCAGCCCGGAGAGATCGCTGGAGCCGGGGTCGATGCCGATGGCCACGGCGATGTCGTGCACTTCCTGCGAGGCCAGCACCTCGCTGCCGTCGACTTCCCAGGTGTTGAGGATCTTGCCGCGCAGCGGCATGATCGCCTGGAATTCCTTGTCGCGCGCCTGCTTGGCGCTGCCGCCGGCGGAATCGCCCTCGACCAGGAACAGCTCGCAGCGCAGCGGGTTCTGCCCGGCGCAGTCGGCCAGCTTGCCGGGTAGCGCCGGGCCCTGGGTGATCTTCTTGCGCTCGACCTTCTTGCCCGCCTTGAGGCGACGGCCGGCGTTGCTGATGGCCAGCTCGGCCAGGGCCAGGCCGGTTTCCGGGTGGGCGTTGAGCCACAGGCTGAAGGCGTCCTTGACCACGCCGGAGACGAAGGCGGCCGCCTCTCGCGAGGACAGGCGCTCCTTGGTCTGCCCGGAGAACTGGGCGTCCTGCATCTTCATCGAGAGGACGAAGGCGATGCGTTCCCAGACGTCTTCCGGCGCCAGTTTCACCCCGCGCGGCAGCAGGTTGCGGAACTCGCAGAACTCGCGCATGGCGTCCAGCAGGCCCTGGCGCAGGCCGTTGACGTGGGTGCCGCCCTGGGCGGTGGGAATCAGGTTGACGTAGCTTTCCTGCACCGCGTCGCCACCCTCGGGCAGCCACAGCAGGGCCCAGTCCACCGCCTCCTTGTTGCCGGCCAGGCTGCCAACGAAGGGTTCGGCGGGCAGGCGCTCGAACTCGCTGACGGCGTCGACCAGGTAGGAGCGCAGGCCGTCTTCATACAGCCACTCGACCTGCTCGCCGCTGGCTTTGTCGGTGAAGCTGACCGAGAGCCCCGGGCACAGCACGGCCTTGGCCTTGAGCACGTGCTTGAGGCGGCTGACCGAGAACTTGAAGGAGTCGAAATACTTGGCGTCCGGCCAGAAGTGCACGCTGGTGCCGGTGTTGCGCTTGCCCACCGTGCCGACCACTTCCAGCTCGCTGGCCTTGAAGCCGTCGGCGAAGCTCATCTGGTACTCGTTGCCGTCGCGCTTGACGGTCACCACCACGCGGGTCGACAGGGCGTTGACCACGCTGATACCGACGCCGTGCAGGCCGCCGGAGAACTGGTAGTTCTTGTTGGAAAACTTGCCGCCGGCATGCAGCTTGGTGAGGATCAGTTCGACGCCCGGCACGCCTTCTTCCGGGTGGATGTCCACCGGCATGCCGCGGCCGTCGTCGAGCACTTCCAGCGAGTTGTCCTCATGGAGGATCACCTGGATCGACTTGGCATGCCCGGCCAGCGCCTCGTCGACGCTGTTGTCGATGACTTCCTGGGCCAGGTGGTTGGGCCGCGTGGTGTCGGTGTACATGCCCGGGCGCTTGCGCACCGGGTCGAGGCCGGAAAGGACTTCGATGGCGTCGGCGTTATAGGCGTTCTGCTGGGCCATGGGCTCTCTTGTTCGTCAAATGAGTGCGGAAAAGTCGGTATCGCGCCAGAGTGTGGCGTCGATCCCGGCGAAAGCGAAGATCATCGGCAGGTCGGCGGCGAAGCCCTGGAAACCGTGGTCGCCGCCGGCCTGGATGCGCAGGGCGCAGGCCCGGTAGTAGTGTTCGGCGTCGCGGTAGTCGAGGGTCTCGTCGCCGGTCTGCAGCCATACCCGGTAGCGCGCCGGGTCGCTGGGGGGCGCCACCTCCAGCTCGGCCAGGGCCTCGATGTGATCTTCGGTCAGTTCCCAGGTCTCGTCGCTGTAGTAATTCTGCTGCGGGCCGAGGTAGCCGTCGAAACGCAGGTGCGGGCGTACCGCGGGATTGATCAGCAGGGCCTTGAGGCCATGGCGCTCGGCCAGATGGGTGGCGTAGTAGCCGCCCAGGGAGCTGCCCACCAGCACGGGTTGGCCGAGTTCCGCCACCAGGGCTTCGAGCTGCGCCATGGCCTGGCGCGGATGATGGTGCAGCGCCGGCACCCGCAGCCGGGCGTCGAGGCCCAGGCTGCGCATGGCGCGGCTCAGCTGGCTGGCCTTGTGCGAGGCCGGCGAGCTGTTGAGGCCGTGGATATAGAGGATGGATGCGGTCATGGGGCGGGAGGCTACTAGTCCGAGGCCGCAAGCTGCAAGCCTCAAGCTGATTGGGGGTGTTTCAGTAGCCCTTGACGCTGTAATCCACCTCGAAATGGATGCCGGTGACGCGCGATACGCCGGTGTCCAGGCGGCCGTCGGCATGCAGGCGCAGCCAGCGGTAGCCGGGCGCCTCGCTGCCGACCTGGAATTCCTCGCTGCCGGGGGCGAACTGCACGCAGGTGGAGGGCGAGGCGAGCAGACGCAGGTCGCCGCGCTGCTGGTCGAATTCCTGGTGGATATGACCCCAGAGCAGGGCCTTGGCCTGCCGGTGGCGGGCCAGCACGGCGAACAGGGCGTCCGGGTTGCGCAGGCCGATGGGTTCCATCCATTTGCAGCCGATGGACACCGGGTGGTGGTGCAGGCAGATCAGGTGGTGACGCTGCGGCGCCTCGCTCAGCGCCCGCTCCAGCAGCTCAAGCTGGCTGTCCGCGAGAAAGCCGGGCACCGCGCCGGGGATCGAGGAATCGAGCATGACGATGCGCCAGGCACCGAGGTCGATCACCGGCTCCAGCAGCGCGCTGCCGTTGCAGGCGGCCTGCATCGGCGGCACTTCGTCGTGGTTGCCGGCCAGCCAGCGCGCCGGCGCGCCGATGGCGGCGGTGAGCTGGCGGAAACGCTGGTAGGAGGCCTGGCTGCCGTCCTGCGACAGGTCGCCGGTGGCCAGGATCAGGTCGATCTGCGCCTGCTCCTGCTGCACCCGTTCGATCACCCGCTGCAGGCTGTCGCAGGTGTCCATGCCCAGCAGCTTGCCATCCGCTTCGGCGAACAGGTGGCTGTCGGACAGCTGCACCAGCAGGACCGAGGAATCAGCGGAAGGGGTGGGCAGGCTCGGCAAGACCGTCTCCTAGGGCACAATCAGGTGAATTATGGTGGTTGCCGCGCTAAAGGGAAAACCCGCGAAGCGGACGCAGATCACAGAAAAACAGCGTGGCGCCGCGCTATCGGCCGGGCGGTGCGAAGCTTGACGGTTCAGATGACCGGCTGGGGTTCGTGGCCACAGGCCAGGCAATGGCTGAGCCATTCGCCGAGAAACAGGTTGAGCTGGCTCTTCTCGTCCGGCTGGTGCATGGCGGCATTGGGATAAGGGTAGCGGCTGTGCAGGCGGCGGGCATTCTCGGCACCGACCACTTCGGCCATGCGCGCGTCGTGATAGACCCGCACCTCCAGCTGCGGCACCGGCAGCCAGGGCAGGCTGTGCTCCTGGCGGGCGCGCAGGGTGGTGGTGTAGGGGCAGGCTTCGACCACTTCCAGGCTGAGCACGCCGAGCAGGCGGTCGCCCTGGCTCAGGGCCACGCGACGCGCCTGGGGCTCGCTGCGCATGTCCGGCAGCAGGCGCATCAGGCGAGCGTAGTTGGCTTCGCAGGCGGCCTGCAGTTCGACCAGGTCGACCCGGTAGCGCTCGCGCACCAGGTTCACGACCACATCCCCCGCACTTCGTCGCGATTGAGCGCCAGCCATTGCAGGGCGATGATGCTGGCGGCGTTGTCGATGCGGCCGTCCTTCACCGCCTGCAGGGCATCGGCCAGCGGCCAGACGTGCACGCGGATGTCCTCGCCTTCCTCGGCCAGGCCATGCACGCCGCCGGCGCCCTCGCTGCTGCAGCGCCCGACGAACAGGTGCACGCGCTCGTCGGAGCCGCCGGGCGAGGGGTAGTACTGGGTGATCGGCCACAGTGCAGTCAGCTGCAGGTTGGCTTCCTCGACCGCCTCGCGGCGGGCGACCTCCTCGGGTTCTTCGTCCTTGTCGATCAGGCCGGCCACCAGCTCCAGCAGCCAGGGGTTGGCGCGCTTGTCCATGGCCCCGACGCGGAACTGCTCGATCAGCACCACTTCGTCGCGTTGCGCGTCGTAGGGCAGCACGCACACGGCGTCGTGGCGCACGAACAGCTCGCGACTGAGCTGCGGGCCCATGCCGCCGGCGAACTGGCGATGGCGCAGGCGCACCCGGTCGAGCTGGTAGAAGCCACGGAAGCAGGCCTCGCGCTCGATGATGTCGATGTCGTCTTTGCCCATAGGCATCCCCCAACTGGCAGTAACGGGCCAGTTGGCCCGTTACCGATCACACTAGCGAGCTTAGCGCTGCCAGATCAAGCTTCCATGACCAGAGGGCTACACCTTCTGGTACAGCTGGCTGCCCTGGGCCTTGAACTCCTCGGCCTTGGCCTGCATGCCCTGTTCGGCGTCCAGGTCGAGGGTGTCGATACGCTGTTCCTTAGCATAGTCGCGCACTTCCTGAGTGATCTTCATCGAGCAGAACTTCGGCCCGCACATGGAGCAGAAATGCGCCACCTTGGCCGAGTCCTTGGGCAGCGTCTCGTCGTGGAAGGCGCGCGCGGTGTCCGGATCGAGGCCGAGGTTGAATTGGTCTTCCCAGCGGAACTCGAAGCGCGCCTTGGACAGGGCGTTGTCGCGGATCTGCGCGCCCGGGTGGCCCTTGGCCAGGTCGGCGGCGTGGGCGGCGATCTTGTAGGTGATGATGCCGGTCTTGACGTCATCCTTGTTCGGCAGGCCCAGGTGCTCCTTGGGCGTGACGTAGCAGAGCATGGCGCAGCCGAACCAGCCGATCATGGCCGCGCCGATGCCGCTGGTGATGTGGTCGTAGCCGGGGGCGATGTCGGTGGTCAGCGGGCCGAGGGTGTAGAACGGCGCCTCGTCGCAGCATTCCAGCTGCTTGTCCATGTTCTCCTTGATCAGCTGCATCGGCACGTGGCCGGGGCCTTCGATCATGCACTGCACGTCGTGCTTCCAGGCGATCTTGGTCAGCTCGCCGAGGGTCTCCAGCTCGCCGAACTGCGCGGCGTCGTTGGCGTCGGCAATCGAGCCGGGACGCAGGCCGTCGCCCAGCGAGAAGCTGACGTCGTAGGCCTTCATGATTTCGCAGATGTCGTCGAAGTGGGTGTAGAGGAAGTTTTCCTTGTGGTGCGCCAGGCACCACTTGGCCATGATCGAGCCGCCGCGGGAAACGATACCGGTGACGCGTTTCGCCGTGAGCGGCACATAGCGCAGCAACACGCCGGCGTGGATGGTGAAGTAGTCCACGCCCTGCTCGGCCTGCTCGATCAGGGTGTCGCGGAACAGCTCCCAGGTCAGGTCCTCGGCCACGCCGCCGACCTTTTCCAGGGCCTGGTAGATCGGCACGGTGCCTATCGGCACAGGGCTGTTGCGAATGATCCACTCGCGGGTCTCGTGGATATGCTTGCCGGTGGACAGGTCCATCACGGTGTCCGAACCCCAGCGGATGCCCCAGGTCAGCTTGGCCACTTCTTCCTCGATGGAGGAGCCGAGCGCCGAGTTGCCGATATTGCCGTTGATCTTCACCAGGAAGTTGCGGCCGATGATCATCGGCTCCAGTTCCACGTGGTTGATGTTGGCGGGGATGATGGCGCGACCGCGGGCCACTTCGCTGCGCACGAACTCGGGGGTGATTTCCTTCGGAATCGAGGCGCCGAAGCTATGGCCGGCGTGCTGCTCGTTGAGCAGCCCCGCCTCGCGGGCCTCGGCCAGCTTCATGTTTTCGCGGATGGCGACGTATTCCATCTCCGGGGTGATGATGCCCTGCTTGGCGTAGTGCATCTGGCTGACGTTCTTGCCGGCCTTGGCCCGGCGCGGGTTGCGCACGTGGGCGAAGCGCATGGCGGCCAGCTCGGCGTCGCCCAGGCGGCGCTGGCCGAACTCGGAGGACAGTCCCGGCAGCTTTTCGGTATCGCCGCGATCCTCGATCCAGGCGCTGCGCACGTCGGCCAGGCCCTTACGCACGTCGATGGTCACGTTCGGATCGGTATAGGGGCCGGAGGTGTCGTAGACGGTGACCGGCGCGTTGATCTCGCCACCGAAGTCGGTGGGCGTCACGTCCAGGCTGATCTCGCGCATCGGCACGCGGATGTCCGGGCGCGAGCCCTCTACATAGACCTTCTGCGAACGGGGAAAGGGTTGTACGGACTGCTGATCGACCTGAGCCGATTCACTCAGATTCTTTTGTTGTTGTGCACTCATCAAGGCTCTCTCCGGGGATGGTTGTCGGAGCAGAACCTGAGAGAGGAGGGGCGAAGGCGCACCATGGGGCGGTGCCGAGAGGACTCGCCGGTACGCTGGCGAGGACATCTTGTTCCCTACGCAGGCCTTAACCTGATCAGGTTCAACGGGATCCGGCAGCTGCCAATCTCAGCCCCGCATATGGGGCACCCCGACAAGAACCCAGGCAGTCTAATCAAGCTTGAGCGATAAAACCAACCCGAGGGTCAGAAAAGGTCGACCCGTGCGTCGGAAAACGACCGCTAGTGCCACCTGCCGGGCATTGTTCCCGGCGAGCAACATAGCTTGCCGCCAGCTAGACTGATGCCGTCCAAGGTGCGCTTGACCCTCGCCCGCGGCGCCCCGTAGCCTTGCCCATCACCGCCCATTCAAGGATCGACCTTCATGTTGCGCAGACTTTCCCTGGCCGTCGCCATTGCCGCTGTCGCCGCAGGCCTGGCCCAGGCCGAAGAGGCCCCGCTGTCGAGCAAGACCGACCTGGTGACCGTGTACCAGGAAGCGGCGAAGAACAATGCCGATATCGCCGCCGCGCGCGCCGATTACCAGGCGCGCCGGGAAGTGGTGCCGCAGGCCCGCGCCGGGCTGCTGCCCAACCTGTCGGCGGGCGCCACCTACGGCGACACCCGCACCGAGATCGACTCGCCGAGCAACAGCGCCTCGCGCAGCGGCACCACCTACCAGGCCAACCTCAGCCAGCCGCTGTTCCGCGCCGACCGCTGGTTCCAGCTGCAGGCCGCCGAGGCCACCAGCGAGCAGGCCGCGCTGGAGCTGTCGGCCACCGAGCAGAACCTGATCCTGCAGAGCGCCGAGACCTACTTCGCCGTGCTCCGCGCGCAGGACACCCTGGCCTCGACCAAGGCCGAGGAAGCGGCGTTCAAGCGCCAGCTGGACCAGGCCAACGAGCGCTTCGACGTCGGCCTGTCGGACAAGACCGACGTGCTCGAGGCGCAGGCCGGCTTCGACACCGCCCGCGCCAACCGCATCCTCGCCGAACGCGCGGTGGAGGACGCCTTCGAGGCCCTGGTGACCCTGACCAACCGCGACTACGCGGCAGTCGAAGGCATCGTGCATACCCTGCCGGTGCTGGCGCCGACGCCGAACGACGCCAAGTCCTGGGTCGACACCGCCGCCGCGCAGAACCTCAACCTGCAGGCCAGCTACTATGCGGTGGACGCCGCCGAGGAAACCCTGCGCCAGCGCAAGTCCGGCCATGCACCGACCCTGGACGCGGTGGCCAGCTACCAGAAGGGCGATAACGACAGCCTGGGCTTCAGCAACAGCGGCACCTTCGGCAGCCCGACCTACAGCGGCGACGTCTCCCAGCGCTCCATCGGCCTGCAACTGAACATCCCGCTGTACAGCGGCGGCCTGACCAGCTCGCAGGTGCGCGAGGCCTACCAGCGCCTGGGCCAGACCGAGCAGCTGCGCGAGAGCCTGCGCCGCCAGGTGGTGCAGAACACCCGCAACCTGTTCCGTGCGGTGAATACCGACGTGGAAACCGTGCAGGCGCGCAAGCAGTCGATCATCTCCAACCAGAGTGCGCTGGAGGCCACCGAGATCGGCTACCAGGTCGGTACCCGCAACATCGTCGACGTGCTCGACGCCCAGCGTCAGCTGTACAGCTCGGTGCGCAACTACAACGACGCGCGCTACGACTACATCCTCAACAACCTGCGCCTGAAGCAGGCCGCCGGCACCCTCAGCCCGGCCGACCTGGAAGCGCTGGGCAGCTTCCTCAAGCCGGACTACAACCCGGACGAGGACTTCCTGCCGCCGGATCTGGCCTCGGCCGCCGAGGCGCGCCTGCAGGGCGATCCGGATTTCTGAACCACCCGCGTCAAGCAAAAGCCCGACTTCGTGTCGGGCTTTTTCTTGACGCGGGTCGGCAGGGGCTAGGGGCGACGCCCTTCCAGCAGCCTTTGCAGCCCCGCCAGCAAGCGTTGCAGCGCGCCCTGGTTGGCCTTGAGCACGTTCAGGCCGGCCTGGCGCATGCGCTCGCTGCGAGCCGGCTCGCGCCAGAGCGCCGCGACCTCGCCGGCCAGGTCGTCAGCGCCTTGCACCTCGCCCAGTGCGCCGGCTTCGCGCAGCTGCGCGGCGATCTCGAGGAAGTTGAACAGGTGCGGGCCGCTCAGCACCGGTTTGCCCAGGGCCGCCGGCTCCAGCAGGTTGTGCCCGCCGTTGGCCACCAGGCTGCCGCCGACGAACGCCACGTCGGCCAGGGCGTAGAGAAACAGCAGCTCGCCCATGCTGTCGCCGAGCAGCACCTGGTCGCCGGCCTGCACGGCCTCGCCGGTGGAGCGGCGGCGCGTCGTCAGGCCCTGGTGCAGGCACAGCTGATGGACCGAGTTGAAGCGCTCGGGGTGGCGCGGCACCAGAATCAGCAGGGCATCCGGCCTGGAGACCAGGAGCTGCCGATGGGCGGCAAGGACGATCTCGTCTTCGCCGGCATGGGTGCTGGCGGCGATCCACAGCGGGCGCTGCTCGGCCTGCCAGGCGCGGCGCAGTTCGGCGGCGCGTTGCACCAGGCCGGCATCGATCTGCAGGTCGAACTTGATCGAGCCGGTCACCTCGACGCAGTCGCGGCGCGCGCCGAGGGCGAGAAAGCGCTCGGCCTCGGCCTGGGTCTGCACGGCGATCAGCGACAGCTCGGCGAGCATCGGCGCGGTGAGTCGCCTGAAGCGCCCGTAGCCGCGTGCCGAGCGTTCCGACAGCCGCGCGTTGGCAAGCGCCACCGGGATGCCGCGCCTGGCGCACTGGTGGATATGGTTGGGCCACAGCTCGGTTTCCATTACCACGGCCAGGCGCGGCTGCACTCGACGCAGAAAACGCGCGGCGGCCCAAGGCAGGTCGTAGGGCAGGTAGCAATGCTGCACGCCATCGCCGAACAGCGCCTGGATGCGTTCTGAGCCGGTCGGGGTCATGCAGGTCACGGTGATCGGCAGATCGGGATAACGCGCCTGCAGCGCGCGGACCAGCGGTGCGGCGGCGATGCTCTCGCCCACCGACACCGCGTGCACCCAGACGCCGCCCGGTTTCAGCGCTGGCAGGGCGAAGGCAAAACGCTCCTTGATCCGTCGCGCGTAAGCCGGCGCCTTGCGCGCGCGCAGGGCCAGGCGCAGGGCGATCAGGGGCAGGGCCAGGTGCAGCAGCAGGGTATAGAGGTGTCTGTTCATGGGCGCGCAGCTTAGCGGTCGAGGCCCGCTCCTGGAAGTGGACTTAGAGCCCGTTCAACGTCTCGCGAGCTAGAGCAATGCAAGGCAAAAACAGGCGAGGAAGCGGAGTGTGCTTTTGTACATGAGCATTCCGAGCCTGTTTTTAAC
The DNA here is from genome assembly GCF_044542855.1 of Pseudomonas sp. NPDC077649. Taxonomy (NCBI): domain Bacteria; kingdom Pseudomonadati; phylum Pseudomonadota; class Gammaproteobacteria; order Pseudomonadales; family Pseudomonadaceae; genus Pseudomonas; species Pseudomonas sp. NPDC077649. The sequence goes on from NZ_JBITVF010000001.1 coordinate 324,407, forward strand.
GCAGCAGTGCCGACGCGCAGCAGAGTTTGGAGGGGCTCTCAGGCCTGCGGGCGCAGCAGCTCGCGCGCCAGGCAGTCGGCCAGCCAGTTGGCCGCCGGGCCGAGCGCGCCGTCGCGGCGGCATACCAGCTCCACCACCAGCGGCAGCGGCGCCCAGTCGCTGCGCAGTTCCTGCAGGTGGCCCTGATAGGTCGGGTACTGCGCCACGTGGCGCGGCAGCCAGGCCCAGCCCAGGCCGCGAATCACCAGCTCGGCCATCACGTAGAAGCTGTCGGCGCGCCACACCAGTGGGCTGATCTGCTCGCCGCCGGGGTAGTGGCTGTCCTGCGGCGTCATCAGCAACTGGCGGTGTTCGGCCAGATCGCGGCGCTCCACGCTGGCACGTCCGGCCAGCGGATGCTGCGGGCTGCATACCGTGACCATCTCGATGGTGCCCAGGCGCTGGCTTTCCAGCTCCCTGGGCATCTGTTCGTGATGAAACAGCAGGCCCAGGTCGGCCTGGCGCTGCAGCAGTTTGCGCGCCACATCGCCCTGGGCACCGCTGGACAGCTGCACCTCGAGCCGGGGAAAGGCCTCGGCCAGCGCCCCCAGGCTGGCCAGTACCGGTTGGTAGGGCATGGCTTCGTCCTGCGCCAGACGCAGGCGCGCCTCCTCGCCGCGCGCCAGACCGAAGGCGCGGCCGTCCAGGCGCTCGCACTGCTGCAGCACGCTGCGGGCTTCCTCCAGCAGGGCCGCACCGGCTTCGGTCAGCTGTGGCTGGCGCCCGCTGCTGCGCTCGAACAGCTGCACGCCGAGGTCGGCTTCGAGCAGGGCGATGGCGGTGCTCACTGCCGACTGGGCGCGCCCCACCTCCCGCGCCACGGCGGAGAAGGAGCGGCATTCGGCCGTGCGGACGAACAGGTGCAGCTGATCGAGGTTCCAGTTCATGGGGTCAACCTATCTGTAATTCAGATTGGTAATGACTTTATCCCATCGCTGACGAGCTTAGAATCGCGCCATCGCTCAGGAGTCGCCGCCATGCCCGGATACCTCTACCTCGCCATCGCCATCGCCGCCGAAGTGGTGGCCACCACCTCGATGAAGGCCATCGACGGCTTCAACAAGCCGCTGCCGCTGCTGCTGGTGGTGGGCGGCTACGCCATCGCCTTCTGGATGCTGACCCTGGTGGTGCGCACCATTCCGGTGGGTATCGCCTACGCCATCTGGGCCGGCCTGGGTATCGTCCTGGTCAGCGTCGCCGCGCTGTTCCTCTACCAGCAGAAGCTCGATCTGCCGGCGGTGCTGGGCATGGGCCTGATCGTCAGCGGGGTGCTGGTGATTCAGCTGTTCTCGCAGTCCACCGGCCACTGACGGCGGCCTCGGGCAGGCCGGCCCGGGCGGGTTATACTTGCGCCCCTGTTTTCCGGCGAGGCCCGTTCATGTCCCAGTCCCTCAGCACCGATGTCCTGATCGTCGGCGGCGGCATCGCCGGCCTCTGGCTCAACGCGCGCCTGCGTCGCCAGGGTTTCGCCACCCTGCTGCTGGAGAGTGGCAGTCTCGGCGGCGGGCAGAGCCTGAAGTCCCAGGGCATCATCCACGGCGGTGCCAAGTACGCCCTGCATGGCGCCCTGAGCGGCGCTTCCGAGGCCATCGCCGACATGCCGCGGCGCTGGCGCGAGGTCCTGGCCGGCGGCGGCGAGCTGGATCTCTCCGGCGTGCGCGTGCTGTCCGAGGCCCACTACCTGTGGTCGCCGGGCACCCTGGCCGGCAACCTCACCAGCTTCTTCGCCAGCAAGGCGGTGCGCGGCCGGGTCGACCAGGTCAAGGGCGAGCAGTTGCCGCCGGCGCTGCAGCACCCGAAATTCAAGGGCAAGGTCTACCGCCTGGCCGAACTGGTGCTCGACGTGCCCAGCCTGATCGCCCGTCTGGCCGAGCTGGCCGGCGACGGCCTGCTGGCGGCCCGGCGGATCGAGCCGCTGCGCGAGGACGGCGAGCTGCGCGGCCTGCGGGTCGACGGTCGCGAGATTCGCGCCCAGCGCGTGGTGCTCAGCGCCGGCGCCGGCAATGCCGAGCTGCTCGCCGCGCTGGGTATCGAACAGCCCAGACAGCAACTGCGCCCGCTGCACATGGTGCTGGCCAAGGGGCCGGCGCTGCAGCCGCTGTACGCCCACTGCCTGGGCGGCGGGCCGAAGCCGCGGGTCACCGTCACCAGCCATCCGGCGGCCGACGGCCAGTGGGTCTGGTACCTCGGCGGCGACCTGGCCGAGGCCGACGGCGTGGCCCGTGACGAGGCCGCGCAGATCCGCGCCGCGCAGCAGGAAATGGCCGAGCTGCTGCCCTGGGTCGACCAGGCGCAGACCCGTTGGGCGACCCTGCGCGTCGATCGTGCCGAGCCGGCGCAGAGCGGCCTGGTGCGCCCGGACAACGCCTTCCTCGCCGAACAGCCGCACCTGCTGGTGGGCTGGCCGACCAAGCTGGCGCTGGCCCCGGACTTCGCCGACCGCGTGCTGGCCGCGCTGGATCGCGACGGCGTGCAGCCCGGCCGCCATGCGCCCTTGCCGGCGCTGCCGCGCCCGGACGTGGCGCAGCCGGTATGGGAGGCGCTGTTGCCATGAAGAGCACCCTGCACGATCTGCATCGCCCGCTGGGGTCCACCGGCCTGCTGGTTTCGCCGCTGGGCCTGGGCACGGTCAAGCTCGGCCGCGACCAGGGGGTGAAGTACCCCAACGGCTTCCGCATCCCCGACGATGCCCAGGCCGCCGCGCTGATCCGCCAGGCCCACGAGCTGGGCATCAACCTGATCGACACCGCGCCGGCCTACGGCCTCAGCGAGCAGCGCCTCGGCCCGCTGCTGCGCGGCCAGCGCGACGCCTGGGTGATCGTCAGCAAGACCGGCGAGGAGTTCGAGCACGGCCAGTCGCGCTTCGACTTCTCCCCGGCGCACACCCGCCTGTCGGTGGAGCGCAGCCTCAAGCGCCTGCAGACCGACCGCATCGACCTGCTGCTGGTGCACTCCGACGGCAACGACCTGGCGGTGCTGCGCGATAGCGGCGTGTACGAGACCCTGGCCGCGCTCAAGCGCGAGGGCAAGATCCTCGCCTACGGCCTGTCCGGCAAGACCGTCGAGGGCGGCCTGCTGGCGCTGCAGCAGGGCGACTGTGCGATGGTCACCTACAACCTCAACGAACAGGGCGAAAAGCCGGTCCTGGACTACGCTGCCAGTCACGCCAAGGGCATCCTGATCAAGAAGGCCCTGGCCAGCGGGCATGCCTGCCTGGGCGCCGGCGTCGATCCGCTGCGCGCCAGCTTCGAACTGATCTTCGATCACCCCGGCGTCAGCAGCGCCATCGTCGGTACCATCAACCCCGCGCACCTGGCGGCCAACGTGGCCACGGCGGCGGCGGTGATCCAGGACATCTGCTGAAACCTGCGCTTACCGGTGGCGGGTTGTCGCTCGGAGCCGCCTTGAGCCATTGTTGCGCTTCACCCTGACCACCCTGCGTCCGCCGGGCAGGCTGTCTGCCGCGCCGGCTGCACGCCCAGCAGGAACGAGGAGTCGAGATGCCGCGTACGCTGATCCGCAAGGACCCGAGCACCTTCAAGACCCTGCCGCTGTTCGTCGAGGCCGGGCCCGAGGGCCTGAGTTACCAGAGCCTGGGCCAGCCGCTGAACTTCCGTCAGATGCTCGAGCGGCGCCGGCCGCTGCAGGTGGCGGACAGCTGGCGCTTCGCCGCGGAGCTGGCCAACCTCGGCGTCTCGGTGCGCCTGACCCTGCGCCTGCATGGCCGCGACTATTGGCTGCTGGTGCGCCAGCGCCGTCCGGATCGCGGCGACACCGTGCTCAAGCTGATTTCCGGCTACGTGCCGGCCCACGAACTGAACCTGCCGCTGCTCACCGCCATCCAGGAAGTGGCCGAGGAATGCCTGCTGGAGACGGCCGATGGCTGGTTGGCCGGGCGCTTCGGCGATACCTGGCTGCCGACGCCCTACCAGGGCGCCCTGCGCTACCGCGAGGCCAGCCACTTCCGCCTCAGCCCGCTGTCCGGCGCGGCGCGCCCGGTGCAGTGCGGCAACCTGACCCTACTGGAGCGCCCGCGTGCCTACGTGCACCTGCCCACCGCCTCGCTGCAGCTGGTCTACGACCTGAGCCTGGAGCTGCCGCGCGACGTGCGCCAATTGAGCCTGTTCCATGTCGACGAATGCCTGGAGGATGGACGCCTGGTCGCGCGCCTGGAGCGGCGCCGGCCGGACCTCTATCTGCTGGCCTTGCAGCAGGGCCTGCCCAGCGGCGAGCTGTTCACCCTGAGCAAGGGCGAACTGCGGCCGGCCAGCACCCGCGGCTTGTGGCTGTCGGAGAGTTTCGCCGAGCAGGACGGCTGGCTGGTGCGTGACGAGCGGATTCGCTGGAAGGATTGGCTGCAGCGCTGTGGCGCGCCAACGCCGCCGCGGTGTGCGCACCAGGCCTGAGCCGTGACCGGGCGTCAGTGCGCCCGGCTTTCGTGCATGCGCGTCAGCTGGCGTTCCAGCAGCGCCGGGTAGGGGTCGAGCAGGCGCTCGACACAGCTGGCGCCTTCCGGGCTGGCGATCGGGCGGATGCGTGCGCGCTGACGCGCCAGGCCATCCTGCGCCACCCGCTGTTCCACCAGCAGCAGATTGCGGCTGTGCTGCGACAGCGCCAGGGCGTCCAGGGCGCTGTCGCTGAGCAGCAGCTCGGCCTGACCGAGGCCGTCCAGGTCGCTGCCCAGGGTCAGGCCCAGCTGCAGTTGCAGGGTGATGCCGCTGTCGGCCACCTCGATCTGCAGGGCGTGGCCGAGGGCGCGCATCAGCTCGCCGCAGCAGATGGCGTGGGTCAGGTAGTCCTCGCCGCATTCCTGTTCGTGGAACAGCATCAGGCTGCTGCCATCCTTGAGCGTGTGCAGCTGGCCCTGATAGAGCGCGGCGGCCTGTTCCAGGCAGCCGCGATAGCGTTCCAGCAGGTCCAGCAGGCGCGTGCGCGGCAGGCGCCGCAGCTGCTCCTGGGCGCCGAGCTGGATGGCCAGCACCGCGCTGGCCTGGGCCTGGCGCGGCGCCGGTGTCGCCGCAGCGGGCGCCTCGGGCTCGTCGCTCAGTTCGGCGAAGGGATCGTCCGGCGCTATCGACTCGGGCCAGGGCTTGAGCGGCTGGTCGCGGTCATCGCCAGGCTCGTTCTCGGCGAAGACGCGCTCGTCGACGATCGGCACCTCGTCGTCCAGCTCGGCGAAGGCGCTGTCGTCCTGTTCGTCCGGGTAGGCGTCGCTGTCGGCGAAAGCGGGTTCGTCGTCGAACTCCGGCTCGGGCTCCGGTTTTTCCGGCACCAGACGGGACTGCAGCTGGCGCGCCAGGTCGCCGATCTCGTCGTTGCGCCCGGCGCCGGGGGCGGGGTCGTCCGGGTCGCGCAGCCACAGGCGCAGCTGCAGCAGCGGGGTGGAGATATGCCGGCCCAGACGCATGCTCAGCGACAGGGTCAGGGCCAGCAGGATCAGGCTGAGAATGCCCATGCTCTGCAGGCTGATGGTCATCGGCTGCTGGAACTGGCGCATGTCCAGGCTGATGCGCAACTGCCCGGCGATCACCTCCTGGAAGGTGATGGGCGTGGAGTACAGCCCTTCGCTCTCGCCCAGCACGCTGCGCGTCGGGCGTGCGCCGGCCTCGGCGAGGATGCGGTTGTCCACGCTGTAGATGGCGGCGTGGGCCACCAGCGGGTTCTTCGCCAGGTTGTTCAGCAGCACGTTGAGGCTGAGGATGTCGTTGGACACCAGCAGTTCGGTGGCCGAGCTGGCGGTCTGGGTGATCAGGCTCTGGCCGAGGGCGTCGGCCTGCTGCTGCATGGCCTGCTTGAACTGCATGCCCATGACCCAGGCGTAGATCAGCATGGCCAGCGCCACCAGCAGCAGGCTGTGGCTGGCAATGCGCAGGACCAGGGGCACGCGCCGCTGGCGCAGGGCGTGGAAGATCAGCAGGAAGAAATTATCGGGTTTGACGGGCGCGGGCCGGTTCACAGAGCACGGCTCTTGTCGACTGAAGTTGCCGCGCAGTATAGCGGTCGCCCTGTGGCGGGCAAAGCGGCGAGCGTGCCCGTCTGGCGCGGAACTGGGTAGAATGTGCGCCTTTTCCTCGGCCTGGTGGTCGTTCGCCGCCTCATGCCTCTCAATCGTCTGCCCCGGAGGGTGCGCCTTGCGCGAAATCGTCCTGATCAACATCACCGGCGAAGACCGCCCCGGTCTTACCGCCGCCATCACCGGCGTGCTGGCCCAGGGCGGGGTGAATATCCTCGACATCGGCCAGGCGGTGATCCACGACACCCTGTCGTTCGGCATCCTCATCGAGATACCCGACAACGCCCGCGCCCAGTCGGTGCTCAAGGAAGTGTTGTTCACCGGCTACGAGCTGGACCAGCAGGTGCGCTTCACCCCGGTCTCGGAGGAGGATTACCGGCAGTGGGTGGGCGGCCAGGGCAAGGCCCGGCATATCGTCACCCTGCTGACGCGCAAGGTCAGCGCCGAGCAGCTGCAGCGGGTCAGCGCCATCACCGCCAAGTACGGTCTGAATATCGACCATATCGACCGTCTGTCCGGGCGCATGCCGCTGGACATGCCGGCCGAGCAGGGCAAGGGCTGCATCGAGTTCTCGGTGCGCGGCGAGCCGGCCGACCCGGCGGCGCTGCGTGCCGAGTTCCTCAGCGTGGCGCAGGAACTCAACGTCGACATCGCCTTCCAGCGCGACTCGGTGTTCCGCCGCAACCGCCGCCTGGCGGTCTTCGACATGGATTCGACGCTGATCGAGGCCGAGGTGATCGACGAGCTGGCCAAGGCCGCCGGCGTCGGCGAGCAGGTGGCCGAGATCACCGAGCGGGCCATGCGCGGCGAGCTGGATTTCGCCGCCAGCTTCAGGGAGCGCCTGGGCCTGCTCAAGGGCCTGTCCGAGGACGTGCTGGAGGAAATCGGCGCCTCGCTGCGCCTGACCGAGGGCGCCGAGACGCTGTTCGCCGAACTGGGGCGCCTGGGCTATAAGACCGCCATCCTCTCCGGCGGCTTCACCTACTTCGCCAAGCAGCTGCAGGCCAAGCTGGGCATCGACTACGTGTTCGCCAACGAGCTGCAGATCGAAGACGGCAAGGTCACCGGCGTGGCGGTGGAGCCCATAGTCGACGCCCAGCGCAAGGCCGACCTGCTGCGTCAGCTGGCCGAGCGCGAAGGCCTGCAGCTGGAGCAGACCATCGCTGTCGGCGACGGCGCCAACGACCTGCCGATGCTCGGCCTGGCCGGTCTCGGCGTGGCCTTTCGCGCCAAGCCGCTGGTCAAACAGTCGGCCAAGCAGGCGATCTCCACCCTGGGCCTGGACGGCATCCTCTACCTGCTCGGCTTTCGCGACCGCGAAGGCCAGGAGTAACAGCGTCGCCCAGAAAAAAGCCGCCCTTCGAGGCGGCTTTTTCGTTGCGGCGCGGGTTACTCGTCGCCGGCGGAGAAGTCGTAGTCCATCGACTGGCTCGGCCCCTGCAGGTAGTAGCCCTGGATGAAGTTGACCCCGGCCTGCCAGAGGGTCGCCAGCACGCTGGCGCTCTCGACGAAGGGCACTATGGTCAGCTTGGCCTGGGCGTGCAGGCTGCTCAGCAGGGTCTTCAGCGCTTCCTGGTTGTCGGCGTTACCCAGCTCCTGGGAGAAGGAGCCGTCGATCTTGACGAAGTCCACCTGCAGGTGCTTGAGCGTGTTGAAGGGGTTGAGCGCGCAGCCGAACTGGCTCAGCGCCACCTTGCAGTGCAGCTCGGCCAGACCCTGGGTCAGCACCTTGGCCTGTTTCAGGTAGGCGATGGCATCCGGTTCGCTGAACTGGAACACCAGCGCGTCGGACGGCAGGCGCGCCGCCTTGAGCGCCACGCTGAGCCAGGGCAGCAGGGTCTGGTCCTGCAGGCTGGCGCTGGACAGGTGGACGAACAGGCGGGTGTTGTGGCCCTTGGCGCGGTGGTCGGCGAGCAGCTTGATCGAGTTGAGGACCACCCAGCGATCGATCTTCTCGCCCAGGCCGGCATCCTTGGCGGCGGCGAGAAACTCGGTCGGCGGCACTTCCTCGCCCTGCGGGCTGAGCAGGCGCAGCAGCACCTCGTAGTGCTCGTGGGCGTCGCCGCGCAGGCTGATGATCGGCTGGAACAGCAGGCGGAAGCTGTTGTTCTCCAGCGCCTGCTGCACCATCGCCAGCAGGTTGCCGCGGTTGGCCGCGGCGGCCAGTTCGTCGGCCGGGTTGAACAGCTTCAGCGCATTGCCCTCGGCCAGCTCGTCGGCGCAGCGGTGGGCGCGGTCGATGACTGCCTGGGCCTTGGCGGTCTTCTCGCTGAGGCCGGCGACGCCGATCGACAGGCTGGTCTGCACCGTGCGGCCGTTGACGTCGAACATGTGCCCTTCGACCTTCTTTAGCAGCGCGGCGAGGCTGTCCTCGCACTGTTCGGGCGTCTGCCCCGGCAGCAGGGCGGCGAACACGTCGTCGCCGAAGCGCGCCAGCTGGGTGTCGGCGGCGAAGTGCGCGCGCAGCAGGCCGGTCAGGTCGGTGAGCAGCAGGTCGATGCCGGCCAGGCCGATCTCGCCCTGCAGGCCGGCGTAGCGGTCGACGCGGATATAGGCCAGGGCGGACGGCTGCCCGGCGTTGACCGCGCGCTCGGCGGCGGCGTCCATCAGCTCGAGGAAATGGTTGCGGTTGAACAGGCCGGTGACCAGGTCCTGGCTGCTGATCTCGCGCAGCTTCTCCTCCAGCTCGGCGTTGGAGGTCTCGGCGCGGATCACCACTTGGATGCACGGCTCGCCGTCGTAGGTGGCCGGGGAGAAGCTCATCTGTGCGGCGAAGCTGCTGCCGTCGGCGCGCACGCCCTGACAGGCCAGCTCGGCATTGCCCTCGGCGCTCTGGTAGTTCTTCAGGAAGTCCTTGAACGCGCCCTGATCGGCACTGGCGATCAGGTCGATCATCGGCATGCCTTCCAGTTCTTCGCCGTCCTCGTACCTGAACAGCTCCAGGTAGGCGCGGTTGGCGTAGATGTGCATGCCGTCGTGGACGTAGGTGATGGCGTCCACCGAGCTTTCCAGCAGCAGCTGGCAGCGCTTTTCCGCCTCGCGCAGGGCCACTTCGGCGGCGCGGCGGGCGCGGCGTTCCTCGAGGTTGGCCAGCTCGCGCTTGGCCACCAGCACCAGGCGCTCGTCCTCACCCTGCGGCAGGGCGTCCTGCGCGCCGAACAGCAGCGCCTCGGTGATGAGTTCGGAATCGTTGCCCTCGACCAGCTGCAGCACCGGGATGTCCTTGGCCTGGCGGCGAATGGCGCCGATCGCCTCGCCGGGGTCGAGCTGCTCGCTGCTCGGTGCGCAGATCAGCAGATCCCAGGTCTGTTGCAGGGTCTCGGCGAGGTCATCGCTGGAGCTAAGGCGGTGCACGCGGGTGGCGTGTCCGGCATTGCGGAACAGACTGACCAGGCGCTCGGCTTCGTTCTGCGAATCCTCGAGAATCAGCAGGCGGATGGTTTTCTTTTCGATGGCCATAGGATGGGGTCAATACCGCGCCGAACGGGCGCGAAAAGGCGACAAATGGTGAGTTGGCCGCAGCCTACAGCGACTTCCAGAGTGAGTCAAAATCTTCCTCCCCGGCCGGTTTCTGGCTTTGCGAGGCTGTGACCGGCTTCCCGGCGGCGCCTTCTTTGGCACCGACGCGGTGATACTCGAACTGGTTGAAGCTGCCGGTACTGGCCTGTTTGCGGGTCAGCACCGCGCGGTGTTCCTCGCCGTGGTCGTTGATCAGCACCTTGCTGCCTTCCTGGAACGGCAGGCGCGGCGTGATCAGGCTGGCCGGGCGCGAGATGGCGCTGATCTCCGGCAGCAGCAGAGCGCGCAGGTACTGGCTGTACTGCTCGGCCTTGCGCACCAGTTGCAGGCCGCAGGAGCGGGCATGCGGAGCGATCAGCTCGATGCCCATCTGCGTGCCGCCGCCGCGCACCTGGCGGATCCAACGCACGATGGCCACGCTCCAGCCCTGGCTGGGACTGTCCTGCACGCCGAGCAGTTCGCCGGCCTGCAACTGGGCGGGCACTTCCTTGGCCCAGGACAGGCAGTAGCCGCCGGGGCTGTGGTTGACGATGGCCAGCGCGTAAGTGGGATAGCTTTCATTGCTGCTTTCCGGCTCGGCGGGCTGCTCGCCGGTACTGACCTTGCTGTACTGGATTTCTTCGAAGTGGAAGTCGCTGCCGATGCGCTGCGCGTCGAAGGCGTTGGCCCAGACGTCCGGGGCGCCGGTCGCGGGCTTGAACACCGCGGCGCCGGCCTCGCTGGGGCGCTTGAGCACCTCGCCGAAGGACTGTTCGCCGGCGAGGAAGAAATGCAGCGCACTCATGCCGATGCACAGGGTCAGGTTGCCGCGGCCGCTGGTGCGCTGGAAGGTGCGCTCGGCGATATCGCCCCAGGCGGCACCGACGTGTTGCAGCAGGTCCAGGCTCATGCCTTCGGGCACCGGCAGGCGCGATCTGGGCCGGTCCTCCTCTGGCAGCAGCAGGTATTCCCTGATCGCGTCCACCAGCGGCTGCGGGTCGATGCCCAGCAGGTTGTGCAGTTCGTTGTCGGGGTACAGCGACTTGTAGCGCGGCGGGCCGTCCACCTGCGGGGAGAGTACGAACAGGCTGCTCGGCAGGTCGCCGGCCTGCAGGCTGACCAGTGCGCTCCAGGGCTCCAGCGCTTCGGCCAGGCGGGCGATGCCGTGCTGGCGCATCTGGTTGGTGCGCGCGCAGCCGAGCAGCAGGGCGATCAGGTAGCACTGCTCGGTGCTCAGGGCGGGCGAATGGCGCGCCAGCGGGTCGCGGATCGCCTGGCGCTGCAGGCGCTGCTCACTGGCGATCTGATACAGCTGGTGCAGTTCCAGCCACAGGCCTTCGGGCACCGGGCAGTACAGCTGGCTGGCGCGGATCAGCGGGTTGCACAGGCTGTGGCTGGCGCGCTGCAGGGCAACGGCGAGCAGCTGGTCGCGCTCCTTGCCGCTGCGCGCCATGGCCCGCGAGATGATCAGCTTGTAGCCGACGGCCAGGTGGTTCTGCAGCGCCTGGCACAGGTTGGCGACCTTGCGTGGGCGCTCGTCGAGGACGATGGCCTGGTTGAGGAAGTGGCGTTCCAGGTGCTGGCAGACGAAGTGCACTTCCGGGCGCAGCAGCTCCAGCAGTCGCAGGCGGTTTTCCGAGGGGGTGAGGAATTGGTTGAGTTCCACCAGGCTCTGGTACAGCTGGCGCGCGGTCTCACCGATGTTGGCCTTGGGCAGGGCGGCGAGCCAGCGCTTGAGGTCGCGGGGGCTGCCGTCGCAGAAGCTCAGGCTTGGCTTGCTCGGGGTGGGGACACGCAACAGCAGTAGGTGGGGACTCTGTTTATCCATCAAACTCGGATACTCCGGCCACGCAAAGGCTAGCGGCTCTCGTAATAGTCTCGCGAACTCTAGCAGCATCTCGCCGCGGTCGCAGCCCATCCCGGGGACGGGCGGCCCTGCCAGAGTACGCAACTATGACCAGGCGGTCTGCGACCGGGTTCAGTGCCGCGGCGTTGCTCAGGCCTCGGCGTGGCCCAGCAACTGGCCCATGCGCACGGCGCTGCCGGCGCCCAGTTCGGCGGCCCACTGCACCTGCTGCGGGCCGAACAGCACGATGGCGGTGGAGCCCAGCTTGAAGCGACCGAGTTCGGCGCCCTTGGCCAGTTCGATCGGCGCGCGCGCGGCGGCGTCGTAACGGGTGTTCTTCAGCTCGCGCTTGGGCGGGGTGACCAGGCCGGCCCAGACCGTCTCGACGCTGGCGACTATCATCGCGCCGACCAGCACCACGGCCATCGGCCCGCGCTCGGTGTCGAACAGGCAGACCACCCGCTCGTTGCGGGCGAACAGCTCGGGCACGTTCTCCGCGGTGGTCTGGTTGACCGAGAACAGCCGCCCCGGCACATAGACCATCTCGCGCAGGGTCCCCGCCAGCGGCATATGCACGCGGTGGTAGTCCTTGGGTGACAGGTACACGGTGGCGAACTGGCCGCCCATGAAGGGCGCGGCGCGCTCGGCGTCGCCGCCGAGCAGTTCGACGGCGCTGAAGCTGTGGCCCTTGGCCTGGAACAGGCGGCCGTGCTCGATGGCGCCGAGCTGGCTGATGGCGCCGTCGGCCGGGCAGAGGATGGCGCCGGGGGTCTCGTCCAGCGGGCGGGCGCCGTCCTTCAGGGCGCGGGTGAAGAAGGCGTTGAAGTGCTCGTAGGTGCGCAGGTCCTCGACCCGGGCTTCGCTCATGTTCACCTGGTAGCGCTTGGCGAACCAGGTGATCAGCGGGTTCTTCAGCCAGCCGATGCGGCATTCGGCGACGCAGCCGATCAGCCGCGACAGCAGGTGGTGGGGCAGCAGGTACTGGCTGAGGATAAACAGGCGTTGTTTCATCGTGTGTCCTTGAGGGTTCGGAGCCGGTGCTGAGGCAGCCGGCGCGTGCAGCTGATTGGCGTCCGGGTTCAGCGCTCGATCGGGGTATCGGGCAGGTTGCCCCACTCGGCCCAGGAGCCGGCGTAGGCCTTGACCCGCGGATAGCCCAGCGCCTTGGCCACCACGTAGGTGAAGCCGGAGCGGCGGTGGGTCTGGCAGTGGGTGATCACTTCCTTGTCGGGGGTGATGCCCAGATCCTGCAGCACTTCGGCGATGTCGTCGCGGATGCGCAGGCCGCGCTGCGGATCCATGCCGGCGGTCCACTCGAAGTTGACCGCACCGGGGATATGGCCGCCGCGCGCCGAGCTGAGTTTCTCGCCACGGTATTCGTCCGCGCCGCGGGCGTCCCAGATCGCCAGGTCGGCGGCGCCCAGGCGCGCCTGCACATAGTCGCGGCTGGCCGTCGGCTCGTCGTGCAGGGTCAGCGCCACCGGCGTGTGCTGCGCCGGCGGGCTGTCCTGGCTCAGTGCGCGGCCCTCGCCGATCCAGGCCTGCAGGCCGCCATTGAGGAAGTGGTAGCGGCTGTGGCCGATCACGTCGAGCAGCCAGATGAAGCGCCCGGCCCAGGGCCCGCCCTCGTCGTCGTAGACCACGTAGGTGGCGTCCGGACGATGGCCCAGTTCGGCGAACAGCGCTTCGAGCTGCGCCTGTGGCGGGACCAGGCCGGGGGCGGGCGGGCGGCCCAGCTGGGTGCGCTTGCTGTCGACCCAGCGCGCGCCGGGGATATGCCCGGCGGCATAGCGCGTCGCGCCGCTGAGGTCGACCAGAATCAGCTCGGCGGCGTCCAGGCGGCTGGCCAGCTCGGCGGGCTCGATCACCAGGGGCAGGTTGGCGAAGGCGGACATGGAGGCCTCCTCGAATGAAAAGAGGCCGATTGTAGCGGAAAGGGCTAGCGCCCGCGCCTGGCGAAGCTGGCCAGGGCGCGCTCGATGCATTGCACGGTTTTACCGAAGGCCTGCAGGCCGAGCTCGTTGAACGGCTGGCCGCCCTGGTCGGCGACCAGCAGCATGACCACCCGGCCATTGCTGGCCAGCGAGCGCAGCAGCAGGTGTTCGCCGGGGAACAGCGCCTTCAGGCTGCCCGGCAGCAGGGCGGAGAACTGGGCGATATTGGTCGGGCTCAGGCGCAGCTGGCCGGGTTCGGCGAGCAGCCGGCGCAGCACCTGGCTGTGCGCCGGGTCCAGGCTCAGGGCGCTGGCGGCCGGCTCCAGCCCCGCCTGCTGCTGGGCCTGCAGGCGGCTGTGCTGACGATCGGCGAGTAGCAACAGCACCCGGTTCAGGCCGCAGGCCTGCACGGCGTCGCGGGCGCAGGCGGTCAGCTGCAGGACGTTGGCGAAGGTGCTGGGCTCGGCCAGCAGGCGGGCGCAGTGCTGGCGCCAGGCGTCGAGGGCGTCGCTCCTGGGCGCCGGCGCCGGGCTGCGCGGCGGGTTCAGGCGACGGGCGTCCCAGGGCCAAAGCAGGGCCTGGGCCGGGTGCCAGAGCTGGGCGTCGTGGTTCAGGCGTGCGCTGCTCACCGCGTGTCGGTGCACTTCCTGCTGCACCTCGGCCAGCGGCAGCTGCAGGTAGAGCCCGGTCAGGCACTGCCAGCGCAGGCTGTGCGGGGCGTTCCAGGCCTGGTGCGCCGACAGCGCCAGGCCGTTGGCCAGCAGCACGCAGTTGCTCGGCTGGGTCAGCCAGCGGCGCAAGGGGATGTCGGCATCGAGCAACTGCTGCTGGTGCAGCGGGTGCTGGTTGTCGCGGGCGATATGCAGCGCCTTGACCAGCAGGCGGCGGTCGCGCTCCAGCAGGCGGTAGCCCTGCACTATCCACTCTGGCAGGCGCCAGCGTTCGGCCAGTTGCAGGCACAGCTGCAGCAGCGGTACGCCGAGCAGCTCCTGCTCCACCTTGGCCGGCCGCTCGCCCTTGGCCAGGATGCGCTGCTCCCAGGCCTCGAACAGCTGCGGATGGGCGCATAGCAGCGGCCAGAGCGGGGCGAGAAACAGCAGGCTGCAGCCATGCAGTTCGTTCCACAGGCGCGCCAGACGTGCGCCGAACAGGCCGCGCGCCTGCTGGCTGGCATGCTGGCTGATCAGCAGGAGCTGGCGCAGGGCCGGCGGGATTTCCCCTGCCGGCAGGGCGGGGGCCTGGTTGAGCAGGGTTTCGCAGCGCTTCAGGCCGAGGCGGGCCAGCGCGGTCTCCAGGCTGTCGGCCGGGTCGCTGAGGGTGCCGCCGGCCTGGTTGGCCTCGCGCAGCACCTGCAGGGCGAAGGTCGGGCTGAGTTCGATCGCCTCGGCGATCTCGCCCCAGGTGCGGCGGCCGTCGCCGAGGATGCGCCGCAGGCGTGCATGCTGCTCCTGCTCGATCGGCAGGGGCAGCTTGGCCAGCTGTTGCAGCCAGGCGTCGAGGGTGCGTGGCAGGGGCTTTGGCGTCGACATGTGAGTTGAGCCGAACTGGCTTTTGACCTTAACTGGCTATAGTCTGGCGTATAAGTTCCGATAATTAGAAGGGTTGTTTTTAATAACCCTCTCTCTTGGCTCTGCAAGCACTCTTCTATGGCAAAAATCATCGGCATCATCGTGGTTCTGGGCTGCGTCTTCGGCGGCTTCGTCCTGTCCGGCGGGCAGTTCATGGCGCTCGTTCATCCCTACGAAGTGCTGATCATCGGTGGTGCGGCGCTGGGCGGCTTCCTCCAGGCCAACCCGGGCAGCATGTTCATGACGGTATTCAAGAAGTCGGTGAGCATGTTCGGCACCCGCTTCACCCACACCTATTACCTGGAAGTGCTCAAGCTGCTCTACGAGATCCTCAACAAGAGCCGCCGCGAAGGCATGATGGCCATCGAGGCGGACATCGAGGACCCCAACGCCAGCCCGATCTTCAGCAAGTATCCAGGTGTGCTCAAGGACGCGCGGATGACCGCCTTCATCTGCGACTACCTGCGCATCATGTCCTCCGGCAACATGGCCCCGCACGAGCTGGAGGGCCTGTTCGACATGGAACTGGCCAGCCTCAAGGAGGATGTGGAGCACCCCGCCCATGCGGTGGCCAAGGTCGCCGACGGCCTGCCGGCGATGGGTATCGTCGCCGCGGTGCTGGGCATCGTCATCACCATGTCGATCCTCGCCGAGGCGGACAACGCGCAGATCGGCGAGAAGGTCGCCACCGCGCTGGTCGGCACCTTCCTCGGCATCCTCGCCTCCTACGGCTTCTTCGGCCCGCTGTCGGTGGCGCTGGAGCACGACGCCAAGGAGGAGGTCAACCTTTACGAGGCGATCAAGGCGACCCTGGTGGCCTCGGCCTCGGGCATGCCGCCGAGCCTGGCGGTGGAGTTCGGCCGCAAGGTGCTGTTCCCGGCGCACCGGCCGAGCTTCACCGAGCTCGAACAGGCCATGCGCGGCAACTAAGCCATGGAAAACAACCAGCCGATCATCGTCAAACGCGGCAAGAAGCGCGCCGGCGGGCACCACGGCGGCGCCTGGAAGATCGCCTTCGCCGACTTCGCCACGGCCATGATGGCGTTCTTCCTGGTGATGTGGTTGATGTCCTCGGCCACCCCGGAGCAGAAGAAGGCCATTTCCGGTTACTTCCAGGACCCCATCGGCTTCACCGAGAGCGCCAGCCCGCACGCCATCGATCTCGGCGGCACGCCGACGCCGGCGCCGGAGCGCACCCTCAACCCGGAAATCCAGGATCAGCCCGACAGCCAGGACGTGGAGATCGACGCCGACCAGGTCGAGACCCTGACCGACAAGCTGGAGCGCGAGCGCCTGGAGCTGCTGCTGCAGGAACTGCAGAACAAGGTAGACGAGAACCCCGAGCTGCAGCGCTTCAAGGACCAGATCCTGTTCGAGATCACCCAGGACGGCCTGCGCATCCAGATCATGGACGCCGAGAACCGGCCGATGTTCGCCCTCGGCAGCGCCGAGCTGCAGCCCTATTTCGAGGACATCCTGCTGGCCATGGCCGACACCATTCGCGCGGTGCCGAACAAGATCAGCATCAGCGGCCACACCGATGCCAAACCCTTCGTCGGTCGCGGCGATTTCGGCAACTGGGAGCTGTCGGCCAATCGCGCCAATGCCGCGCGGCGCACTCTGATCGCCGGCGGCTATGCCGACGAGCAGGTGGCGCGGGTGGTCGGTTACGCCTCTTCGGCCCTGTTCGACCGCGACGACCCCTTCAATCCGGTCAACCGGCGCATCGACATCATCGTACTGACCAAGAAGGCGCAGCGCGCCATCGAGGGTGAGCAGGGCAGCGACGAAGCGCCTCCGGCACCTGCCGAGGGCGCACCGGCGGCGCCCGGCGCGACCGACGAGCCGCTGCCGGGCGAGCAGGTGCGCGAGCGCTTGAACATCTTCGAGGACGGCGCGCTGCAGTTCGATCGGCCGGTCGACCAGTAGGCCTCGGCCCCCGCTTACTGGCGCGCGTCGGCGCCGCTCAATACTCGTCTTCGGGCAGGCTGGCGAGAATATGCCGGTAGCTGGCCATGCGCTGCGGCTGGATGCGCCCTTCTTCCAGGGCCAGGAGCAGCGCGCAACCCGGCTCGCGGTCGTGCTTGCAGTCGCGGAAGCGGCAGCGCCCGAGCAAGTCGTGGAATTCGATAAAGCCGGCTTCCACGTCATCCCTGCTGACGTGGCCGAGACCGAACTCGCGGATGCCGGGCGAGTCGATCAGCTGGCCGCCGCCGGGGAAGTGGAACAGCCGCGCGGTGGTGGTGGTGTGGGTGCCCTTGCCGGTCAGCTCCGACAGCGCGCCGACGCGGGTATCGACCCCGGGCAGCAGGCTGTTGACCAGCGACGACTTGCCCACCCCGGACTGGCCGACAAACACGCTGACGTGGCCGTCCAGGCGCTTCTTCAGCTGCTCCATGCCGTCGCCCTGATGAGCCGAGACCTCCAGCAGCGGGTAGCCGAGCTGGCGGTAGACGCCGAGCAGGGCGTTGAGCGCCACCTCGTTCTTGGTGTCGATCAGGTCGGCCTTGTTCAACAGCAGCAGCGGGCGGATGCCGGCATGCTCGGCGGCCACCAGGTAGCGGTCGATCAGGTTGGCGTGCGGCTCGGGCAGCGGGGCGAAGACGATGACGATCTGGTCGACGTTGGCCGCCACCGGCTTGAGCGCGCCGCGCATGTCCGGCCGGCACAGCTCGCTGCGCCGCGGCAGCTGGGCGACTATCACGCCGTCGCCCTGGTTGCCGGCGCGCCACACCACCTGATCGCCGGTGACCAGCGCCGGCAGGTTGGCGCGCAGGTGGCAGCGGAAGGTCTGGCCAGCCAGCTCGCCCTGCAGCGCCTCGATCTCCACCTGTACGCCGAAGTGGGCGATCACCAGGCCGGTCTGCTCCGGGCCCAGGTCGCCGCCTTCCAGGGCCTCGACGGCGCGCGATTCGCGCTTGGCGGCGCGGGCCGCGCGTTCGCCCTGGATCTTTTCGATGCGCCAGCTCTGGCGGCGGTTGAGTTGGCGTTTGGCCATGGGGATTCCGAGTGGGTAGAGTTGCCGGGAAACAAGCCGCGCGAGTTTAGCATGGGCACCGCGGCCTCGATTTGACCTTCAGGGGGCGGGATGGACGAACGCGAAGGGGCGCTGCAGCGGCCGTGGCGCCGGGTAATGCTGGCCCAGGGGCTGGCCGTCGTCCTGCTGCTGGCGGCGGTCTACGGGCTGGCGCTGCTGTCGTCGCTGCGCCTGCCGCTGTGGCTGGCGGCGCTGGCGCAGGGGGCGCTGGCGGCGGCCATCGGCTGGCGCCTGGGGTTGTCGTTCTGGTGGCTGGGGATCAACCTGGCCTTCCTGCCGGCGCTGTGGCTGCTGCAGCAGGCGGCGCTGCCGGGCTGGCTCTATCTGCTGGGCTTTGCCCTGCTGCTGCTGGTCAACTGGAACAGCCTGCACGAGCGCGTGCCGCTCTACCTCAGCGGCACGCGCGCGCGCCAGCAACTGGGCGATTGGCTGGCGGCGCGCGAGGCGCCGCCGCGTTTCGTCGATCTTGGTTGCGGCACCGCCGGCACCCTGCTGCACCTGGCGCGGCGCTTCCCGCGCGGGCGCTTCGTCGGCGTCGAGAGCGCGCCGCTGCTGTTTCTCCTGGCCTGGCTGCGCTGCCTGGGGCAGGGCAACTGCAGCATCCGCTACGGGAGCCTGTGGCGTACCGAGTTGGCAACGTTCGACGTCGTCTACTGCTTCCTTTCGCCGGTGCCGATGGCGCGCCTGTGGGCCAAGGCGCGGGAGGAGATGGCGCCCGGCAGCTGGTTGATCAGCAACAGCTTCGCCATCCCCGGGGTGGCCCCAAATGCCGTGCGCGAACTGAACCAGGGGCGGCAGACGCAGTTGCTGCTGTGGCAGATCGGCGGCGCCGTTATCCGCTAGACTTGCCGCCTGAGCCAAGGAGCCGCACACCATGCAGAACCCCAACAACCTGATCTGGATCGACCTGGAGATGACCGGCCTGGAGCCGGAGCGGGACGTGATCATCGAGATGGCCACCATCGTCACCGACAGCGAACTGAACGTGCTGGCCGAGGGCCCGGTGATCGCCATTCACCAGAGCGACGCGGCGCTGGCCGCGATGGACGAGTGGAACACCCGCACCCACGGCCAGAGCGGCCTGACCCAGCGCGTGCGCGAGAGCCGCATCGACACCGAGGCGGCCGAGGCGCAGACCCTCGCCTTCCTCGAGCAGTGGGTGCCCAAGGGCAAGTCGCCGATCTGCGGCAACAGCATCGGTCAGGATCGGCGCTTCCTCTACAAGTACATGCCCAATCTGGAAGCCTACTTCCACTACCGCTATCTGGACGTCTCGACCCTGAAGATCCTCGCCGGCATGTGGGCGCCGCAGGTCAGGGACAGCTTCCAGAAGACCGCCACCCACCAGGCGCTGGACGATATCCGCGAGTCCATCGCCGAGCTGCGTCATTACCGCGAGCATTTCCTCAAGGTCTGAGCCGGGCGCAGGGGGGGGCGCCGGCAGGCTGGCGCTGAGCCTAGCGCAGCCCAGCTGCGGGGATGGCGCGTTGGGCTACGGCGCTGCGCGCCTCAACCCTGCCCACGGTCCTGGTGCCGCGCCAGCGCCCACTCGACATGCTCGCGTACCAGTTCCGACGGATGCTTGCGCCTCGCCTGCAATGCCTCCAGCACCGGGATGGTCGAGGGCGCATTGCCCAGGCCGACCGCCAGGTTGCGCAGCCAGCGCTCGTAGCCGGCGCGGCGCAGCGGCGAGCCTTCGGTGCGGGCCAGAAACTCCTCTTCGCTCCACAGGAACAGCTCGGCCAGGCCGGCGTTGTCCAGGCCGTGGCGCGGCTGGAAGTCGCCCTGCACGGTGGGGCGGGCGAAGCGGTTCCACGGACAGACGATCTGGCAGTCGTCGCAGCCAAACACCCGGTTGCCGATGGGCTCACGCAGTTCGACCGGAATCGGCCCCTTCAGCTCGATGGTGAGATAGGAGATGCAGCGCCGCGCATCCAGCACATAGGGGCCGACGAAGGCGGCGGTCGGGCAGATGTCCAGGCAGGCGCTGCAGCGTCCGCAGTGCTCGCTGCCGTGCGGCGCATCGACCGGCAGCGGCAGGTCGACGAACAGTTCGCCGAGGAAGAAATAGCTGCCGGCCTTGCGATTGAGCACCAGGGTGTTCTTGCCGATCCAGCCGAGGCCGGCCTGTTCGGCGATGGCCTTTTCCAGCACCGGCGCGCTGTCGACGAAGGCGCGGTAGCCGAACGGCCCTATCGCCGCCTGGATGCGTTCGGCCAGTTGCTGCAGGCGCTTGCGGATCAGCTTGTGGTAGTCGCGGCCCAGGGCGTAGCGCGACACGTAGGCGCGCTCCGGCTCGGTCAGGCGCTGGGCCATCTGCGTATCGCCGGGCAGGTAGTCCATGCGCAGTGACACGACCCGCAGGGTGCCCGGCACCAGTTGCTCCGGGTGCGAGCGTTTGCTGCCGTGCGCGGCCATGTAGTCCATCTCGCCCTGGTAGCCGGCGGCCAGCCAGCGTTCGAGGTGCGCTTCGTGCTCGCCCAGTTCGACACCGGCGATGCCCACCTGCTGGAAGCCCAGCTCGCGGCTCCAGTCCTTGATCGACTGGGCGAGGGCGGGGAGATCGAGGGAGGAAACGGACATTGCAGGGCAACCGCAGGGGAGGTGGGTATAATTCTGCCAGACATCCGCCACGAGCGAGCCATGCGTCCGACACCTACCCCCTTGCCCTTGACTCTGCACAGTGCCGAACAGGTGCGCGCGCTGGACACCCGGCTGATCGCCGCCGGCACCCCCGGCTTCGAGCTGATGCAGCGCGCCGCCCATGCCGCCTGGCGTGCGTTGCGCCGGCGCTGGCCGGAGGCCGGTGAGATCACTGTGCTGGCCGGGCGCGGCAACAACGCCGGCGACGGTTACCTGATCGCCGCGCTGGCCCGGCGCGCCGGCTGGCGCGTGCGCGTGCTGGCGCTGGGCGAGCCGGCGGCGCTGGGCGGCGATGCCGCGCTGGCCCATGCCGAGGCGCAGGCCGCCGGCGTGGAGATCCGCCCCTGGAGCGAATGCGCGCCGCTGGCCGGTGTGCTGGTCGATGCCTTGCTCGGCACCGGGCTGTCCGGCGCGGTGCGCGAGCCCTACGCCCAGGTCATCCGCCTGATGGTTGCCAGCGGCCTGCCGGTGCTGGCGGTGGACATTCCCTCCGGGTTGCACGCCGACAGCGGTGCGCCATTGGGCGTGGCGGTGCGCGCCGAACTGACGGTGACCTTTGTCGGCCTCAAGCTGGGCCTGCTGACCGGCGCCGGCCCGGAGCTGTGCGGCGAGCTGCAGTTCGACGACCTGCAGGGCGATGCCGAGCTGCTGGCGCAGGCGCCGAGCGTGGCGCAGCGCCTGGATGTGGCCAACCTGCCGCGCCTGGCGCCGCGCGTGCCGACGGCGCACAAGGGCCAGTTCGGTCACCTGCTGGTGGTCGGCGGCGACCTGGGCATGGGCGGCGCCGCGCTGCTCGGCGCCGACGCTGCGCTGCGCGCCGGCGCCGGGCTGGTGTCGCTGGCCATCCGCGAGGAACATGTGGCCGCCGCGCTGGTGCGCCGCCCGGAGGTGATGTGTGCCGGCGTGCTGTCGGCCAACCAGCTGCTGCCGCTGCTCGAGCGCGCCGATGTCTGCGTGGTCGGCCCGGGGCTGGGCCAGGGCGCCTGGGGGCGTGGCCTGCTGTCGGCTGTCGCCGCCGTCGAGCGGCCGCAGGTGTGGGACGCCGATGCGCTCAACCTGCTGGCCGCCGGTCGGGTCGCCGCGCCGCGCCTGGGTGTGCTCACTCCGCATCCGGGCGAGGCGGCGCGCCTGCTCGGCATCACCACCGCTGAGGTGCAGGCGGATCGGCCGGCGGCGGCGCGGGCGCTGGCGCAGCGTTTGGGGCTGGTGGTGGTGCTCAAGGGCGCCGGCAGCCTGATCGCGGCGCCGGACGGGCGCCTGGCGCTGTGCGACCGCGGTCACCCGGCGATGGCCGGCGCCGGTCTCGGCGACGTCCTGGCCGGTCTGCTCGGCGCGCTGCTGGCGCAGGGCCTGGCGCCGTTCGAGGCGGCCTGCCTGGCGGTCTGGCTGCATGCCCGGGCGGGCGAACGGCTCGCCGAACAGGGGCGCGGGCTGGCCGCCGGCGATCTGCCCCCTGCCATTCGTCAGTTACTGGAGGAGTTGTGTCCTTGTCTGAATTGAGACTCGAGGCCGCCGACGAGGCGGCGATGCTGGCCCTCGGCGCGCGGCTCGCCGAGGTCAGCGGCGGTGCCGGCATCATCTACCTGCACGGCGATCTGGGCGCCGGCAAGACCACCCTGTCGCGCGGCATGCTGCGCGGCCTGGGCCATACCGGGGCGGTCAAGAGCCCGACCTTCACCCTGGTCGAACCCTACGAGATCGGCGCCGTGCGCGCCTTCCATTTCGATCTGTATCGCCTGGTCGACCCGGAGGAGCTGGAGTTTCTCGGCATCCGCGATTACTTCGAAGGCGATGCGCTGTGCCTGATCGAATGGCCCGAGCGCGGCGCCGGCGTTTTGCCAAAGCCCGACCTGGACATTACCATTAGCCCGCAAGCGAGCGGCCGTTCGCTGCTGTTGCAGGCACATGGGGCGCGCGGGCAAGCCTGGTGTGCACTGTTGGCAGGCCAAGCATAAATAGATCGATGGGGTTGGGTATGCGCATAGGCGCGCTGGTTACCGCTGTGGGGGTGTTGTGGGCGGCCCTGGCTGCCGAGGTGCTGGCCGCCTCCGATGTGCGCAGCGTGCGATTGTGGCGCGCGCCGGACAATACCCGGCTGGTCTTCGATTTGTCCGGCCCGGTGCAGCACAGCGTGTTCACCCTGGCCGCGCCCGATCGCATCGTCATCGACGTCAGCGGCGCCAAGCTGGCGACCAACCTCGGCCAGCTGTCGCTGGCCAATACCCCGATCACCGGCGTGCGCTCGGCCCAGCGCAGCGCCGAAGAGCTGCGCGTGGTCATCGACCTGTCGGCGCCGGTGACGCCGAAGAGCTTCGCCCTGGCGCCCAACCAGCAGTACGGCCATCGCCTGGTGGTCGACCTGTTCGACCAGAACGGCAGTGCGCCGGCGCCGACTCAGGCGCCCAGCGTGGCCGCCACGACGCCGCCGCTGCCGGTTACCCCGACCCAGCCGCCACCCAAGCTGACGCCGGTGCCCAATGGCAAGCGCGACATCGTCATCGCTATCGACGCCGGCCACGGCGGTGAGGACCCGGGCGCGCTGGCGCCGGTCAAGGGCCAGTACGAGAAGCACGTGACCCTGGCCATCGCCAAGGAACTGCAACGGCAGATCAATGCCGAGAAGGGGTTCCGCGGCGAGTTGGTGCGCACCGGCGACTACTTCATTCCGCTGCGCAAGCGCACCGAGATCGCCCGCAAGAAGGGCGCCGACCTGTTCGTCTCCATCCACGCCGACGCCGCGCCGCGCGCCGCCGCCTTCGGCGCCTCGGTGTACGCGCTGTCCGAGCGCGGCGCCACCTCGGAGACCGCGCGCTGGCTGGCCGATGCGGAAAACCAGTCCGACCTGATCGGCGGTGCCGGCAACGTCAGCCTGGACGACAAGGACAAGATGCTCGCCGGCGTGCTGCTCGATCTGTCGATGACCGCCTCGCTGAGTTCCAGCCTCAACGTCGGGCAGAAGGTGCTGTCGAACATGGGCAGCATCACCTCGCTGCACAAGCGCCGGGTCGAGCAGGCCGGCTTCATGGTGCTCAAATCCCCGGACATTCCGTCGATCCTGGTCGAGACCGGCTTCATCTCCAATCCCAACGAGGCGCGCAAGCTGCATACCGCCAGCCACCAGCAGGCGCTGGCGCGCTCGATCCAGACCGGCATCCGCCAGTTCTTCCGCGAGAATCCGCCGCCGGGCACCTACATCGCCTGGCTGCGCGACGAGGGCAAGATCGCCCCGGCCCCGCGCGAACACGTGGTGGCGCGCGGCGAGAGCCTGGCGCTGATCGCCCAGCGCTACCAGATCAGCCTGGCGCTGCTGCGCAGCACCAACAACCTCAATGGCGACGTGATCAAGGTCGGCCAGACCCTGCAGATTCCCGCCACGGCACTGGCGGCCCAGTAGTGAGCGTTATGTCCCGTATACACCTGCTCAGCCCGCGCCTGGCCAACCAGATCGCCGCCGGCGAAGTGGTCGAGCGTCCCGCCTCGGTGGCCAAGGAACTGCTGGAAAACAGCCTGGACTCCGGTGCGCGGCGCATCGACGTGGAAGTCGAGCAGGGCGGCGTCAAGCTGCTCAAGGTGCGCGACGACGGCGGCGGCATCGCTGCCGACGACCTGCCGCTGGCCCTGGCGCGCCACGCCACCAGCAAGATTCGCGAACTGGAAGACCTCGAAGCCGTGCTCAGCATGGGCTTTCGCGGCGAGGCGCTGGCCTCGATCAGCTCGGTGTCGCGCCTGACCCTGACCTCGCGCACGGCGGACGCCGAGCAGGCCTGGCAGGTGGAGACCGAGGGTCGCGACATGCAGCCGCGGGTGCAGCCGGCGGCGCACCCGGTGGGCACCTCGGTGGAGGTGCGCGACCTGTTCTTCAACACCCCGGCGCGGCGCAAGTTCCTGCGCGCCGAGAAGACCGAGTTCGACCACCTGCAGGAAGTGATCAAGCGCCTGGCGCTGGCCCGTTTCGACGTGGGCTTCCACCTGCGTCACAACGGCAAGAGCGTGCTCAGCCTGCATGAGGCGGGCGACGAGATCAGCCGCGCGCGGCGCGTCGCCGCGGTGTGCGGGCCGGCCTTCCTCGAACAGGCGTTGCCGATCGAGATCGAGCGCGGCGGCCTGCGCCTGTGGGGCTGGGTCGGCTTGCCGACCTTCTCCCGTAGCCAGGCCGACTTGCAGTACTTCTACGTCAACGGCCGCATGGTGCGCGACAAGCTGGTCGCCCATGCGGTGCGCCAGGCCTATCGCGACGTGCTGTTCAACGGCCGTCATCCGACCTTCGTGCTGTTCCTGGAAATCGACCCGAGCACGGTGGACGTCAACGTGCACCCGACCAAGCACGAGGTACGTTTCCGCGACAGCCGCATGGTGCATGACTTTCTCTACGGCACCCTGCACCGCGCCCTGGCCGACGTGCGCCCGGAAGATCAGGTCGCCGCGCCGGCTGCCGTGATGCCCATGGTGCGGCCCAGCGGCCTGGCCGCCGGCGAGTTCGGCCCGCAGGGCGAGATGGGCCTGGCCGCCAGCGTGCTGGAAACCCCGCTTGCCAGTCCGCAGCCGGCCTGGCGCGGCGCCGGCGCGGGTTATCAGCAGTCGGCCGGCAGCCCCGGGGTTCCGGCCGCCGAGGCCCAGGCCGCCTACCGCGACTACTTCGCGCCGCTGCCCGGCGCTCAGGCGCCGGCGCTGCCGCAGGAGCAGGGCGACGTGCCGCCGCTGGGCTATGCGCTGGCCCAGCTCAAGGGCGTCTATATCCTCGCCGAGAACGCTCAGGGCATGGTGCTGGTGGACATGCACGCGGCGCACGAGCGCATCACCTACGAACGGCTCAAACAGGCCATGGCCAGCGAGGGGCTGCGCGGCCAGCCGCTGCTGGTGCCGGAGTCCATCGCCCTCAGCCAGCGCGAGGCCGACTGCGCCGAGGAGCACGCCGAGTGGTTCCAGCGCCTCGGTTTCGAGCTGCAGCGCCTGGGCGAGGAGAGCCTGGCGATTCGCCAGATTCCGGCGCTGCTCAAGCAGGCCGAGGCCACCCAGCTCGTGCGCGACGTGCTCGCCGACCTGCTGGAGTACGGCACCAGCGACCGCATCCAGGCCCATCTCAACGAGCTGCTGGCGACCATGGCCTGCCACGGCGCGGTGCGCGCCAACCGCCGCCTGACCCTGCCGGAGATGAACGCCCTGCTGCGCGACATGGAGCAGACCGAGCGCAGCGGCCAGTGCAACCACGGCCGGCCGACCTGGACCCAGCTGGGCATGGACGACCTCGACAAGCTGTTCCTGCGGGGGCGCTGAGTGGCCAAGCCGTTACCGCCGGCCATCTTCCTGATGGGGCCGACTGCCGCCGGCAAGACCGACCTGGCCCTGGAGCTGGCCCGCGTGCTGCCGTGCGACCTGATCAGCGTCGACTCGGCGCTGGTCTACCGCGGCATGGACATCGGCACCGCCAAGCCGGACAAGGCCGTTCTGGCGGAATTTCCCCACGCCCTGATCGACATTCGCGACCCGGCCGAGAGCTATTCGGCGGCAGAGTTTCGCGCCGATGCCCTGGCGGCCATGGCCGAGAGCGCTGCGCGCGGACGCATTCCGCTGCTGGTGGGCGGCACCATGCTGTATTACAAGGCGTTGCTGGAGGGGCTGGCCGACATGCCCAGCGCCGATCCCGCCGTGCGCGCCGAGCTGGAGGCGCGCGCCGCGGTCGAAGGATGGGAGGCACTGCACCGCGAGCTGGCCGCGGTCGATCCTGAATCGGCGGCGCGCATCCATCCCAACGATCCGCAGCGCCTGACCCGGGCGCTGGAGGTCTACCGCGTCAGCGGTCTGAGCATGAGCGAGCACCGCCTGCGCCAGGCGGCGGGAAATCCCGACGCAGGGGCGCCGGGCGCCAGGCAATTGCCCTATACTGTTGCGCAGCTTGCTATCGCTCCAGCGCAGCGTCAGGTCTTGCATGCGCGCATTGCCAGGCGATTTCAGGCGATGCTGGAACAGGGGTTCGTCGAAGAGGTCGAAGCCCTGCGCCGCCGAAGTGACTTGCACGCGGGATTGCCGTCTATACGAGCGGTAGGCTATCGCCAGGTGTGGGAATACCTCGATGGCGGGTTGTCGCGGGCGGAGATGGTCGAGCGCGGCGTGATCGCCACGCGGCAGTTGGCCAAGCGGCAGTTCACCTGGCTGCGCGGCTGGGACGATCTGCACTGGCTGGACAGCCTGGCCTGCGACAATCTGTCTCGCGCCTTGAAATACCTGCAAAGCGTCTCCATATTGAACTGAGACCTTGCCGCTGGCCGTCTATCCTTGGGGGTGGGGCGGCCTGAAGCCATTGTTTACCTACTAAAATTATTGAAATTGATCCTCGAAAGGAGTGCGGCACATGTCAAAAGGGCATTCGCTACAAGACCCTTACCTGAATACCCTGCGTAAGGAACGCGTCCCTGTTTCCATCTATCTGGTCAACGGCATCAAATTGCAGGGCCAGATCGAATCGTTCGACCAGTTCGTCATCCTGCTGAAGAACACCGTCAGCCAGATGGTCTACAAACATGCCATTTCCACCGTCGTGCCCAGCCGTCCGGTGCGCCTGCCCAGTGCCGGCGACTCCGAACAGGCCGAAGCCGAGCCGGGTAACGCCTGACTAGGGGGCTGCATTGTTCTTCGAGCGTCATGAGGGCGGTGAGCGGGCCATCCTGGTTCATCTGGACGGCCAAGACTCCGAGGCGAGCGAAGACCCCCAGGAGTTCCAGGAGCTGGCCATGTCGGCAGGTGCCGACATGGTCGCCTTTTTCAGCGTGCCGAGCAGCCGCCTGACCGCCAAGTACCTGATCGGCAGCGGCAAGGTCGAGGAGCTGCGCGACCAGGTCAAGGCTGAAGAGGCCGATCTGGTCATCTTCAACCACACCCTGACCCCCAGCCAGGAGCGCAACCTCGAGCGCGCCTTCGAATGCCGCGTGCTCGATCGCACCGGCCTGATCCTCGATATCTTCGCCCAGCGCGCGCGTACCCACGAAGGCAAGCTGCAGGTCGAGCTGGCGCAGCTTGACCACATGAGCACGCGCCTGGTACGCGGCTGGACCCACCTGGAACGGCAGAAGGGCGGTATCGGTCTGCGTGGGCCGGGGGAAACCCAGCTGGAAACCGACCGCCGCCTGCTGCGGGTGCGCATCCGCCAGATCAAGCAGAAGCTGGAGAAGGTGCGCAGCCAGCGCGAGCAGGCGCGGCGCGGGCGTCGGCGCGCGGATATCCCCTCGGTATCGCTGGTCGGCTACACCAACGCCGGCAAGTCCACCCTGTTCAACGCGCTGACCGCCTCCGCGGTCTATGCCGCCGATCAGCTGTTCGCCACCCTCGACCCGACCCTGCGCCGGCTCGAGCTGGACGACCTCGGGCCGATCGTGCTGGCCGATACCGTGGGCTTCATTCGCCATCTGCCGCACAAGCTGGTCGAGGCCTTCCGCGCTACGCTCGAAGAATCGAGCAACTCCGACCTGCTGCTGCACGTGATCGACGCCCACGAGCCCGAGCGCATGGCGCAGATCGAGCAGGTGCAGGCGGTGCTCAAGGAGATCGGCGCGGACGAGTTGCCGATGCTCGAGGTGTACAACAAGCTGGATTTGTTGGAAGGTGTCGAGCCGCAGATTCAGCGCGATGCCGACGGCAAGCCGCTGCGGGTGTGGTTGTCGGCGCGCGAGGGGCGTGGTCTGGAGTTGTTGCGCCAGGCCGTGGCCGAGTTGCTCGGCGAGGATCTGTTCGTCGGTACCCTGCAGTTGCCGCAGCGCCTGGGGCGTCTGCGCGCGCAGTTCTTCGCCCTCGGGGCGGTGCAGAACGAGGGGCACGACGAGCAGGGGCAGAGTCTGTTGTCGGTGCGTCTGCCGCGGGTCGAGCTAAATCGCCTGGTCAGTCGCGAAGGGCTGGAGCCGCAGGCCTTCATCGAGCAACACACTTTGCAATAAAGCCTGGGGCAGTGGCTTTGCCGCCGCCATCGGGCATTGGGTAGCATTGGCGGGCGCGCCGTGGGCGCGCCTTCGCTTTATCAGTACGGAGAACGCTATGGCTTGGAATGAGCCGGGTGGCAACTCGAACAATCAAGACCCTTGGGGCGGCCGCAAAGGCGGTGGCCGGCAGGGCCCGCCGGATCTCGACGAAGCGTTCCGCAAGCTGCAAGAAAGCCTCAACGGGCTGTTCGGCGGCGGCAAGAAACGGGGTGACGACGATTCTGGCCGCAGCGGTGGCGGCTTCGGCCTGCTGTTCGTCGGTCTCGGCCTGCTGGCCGTGATCTGGCTGTACAGCGCCATCTACGTGGTCGATGAGCAGGAGCAGGCGGTGGTGTTGCGCTTCGGCAAGTACCACGAAACCGTCGGCCCCGGCCTGAACCTCTATTTCCCGCCGATCGACCGCAAGTTCCAGGAGAACGTCACCCGCGAGCGTGCCTACAGCAAGCAGGGGGCGATGCTCACCGAGGACGAGAACATCATCGAAGTGCCGCTGACCGTGCAGTACCGCATCAGCAACCTGCAGGACTTCGTGCTCAACGTCGACCAGCCGGAAGTCAGCCTGCAGCACGCCACCGACAGCGCCGTGCGCCACGTGGTGGGCTCCACCGAGATGGACCAGGTGCTGACCGAGGGTCGTGAGCTGATGGCCAGCGAGGTGCGCGAGCGCCTGCAGCGCTTCCTCGACAACTACCGCACCGGCATCACCATCACCCAGGTGAACATCCAGAGCGCGGCGGCGCCGCGCGAAGTGCAGGAAGCCTTCGACGACGTGATCCGTGCCCGCGAAGACGAGCAGCGCGAGAAGAACCAGGCCGAATCCTACGCCAACGGGGTGATCCCGGAAGCGCGCGGTCAGGCCCAGCGCATGCTCGAAGAAGCCAACGGTTACCGCGACGAAGTGATCGCTCGCGCCCAGGGTGAGGCGGACCGCTTCAGCAAGCTGGTCGCCGAGTACCGCAAGGCGCCCGAGGTCACCCGCGAGCGGCTGTACCTGGACACCATGCAGGAGCTGATGAGCAACACCAGCAAGGTGCTGGTGACCGGCGACAAGGGACAGAACAACCTGCTCTATCTGCCGCTGGACAAGATGATCGACAGCCGCAGCGGCGCTGCGCCAAGCAGCATCAGTGGCGCCGGCAGCGTCGGCGGTTCGACCGGCGCGTCGAACATTCAGGTCTCGCCGCGCAATGATCGTTCTAGGGAGAGTCGTTGATGAGCAACAAGTCCCTGATCGGCCTGATTGCGGCCGTGGTTCTGGCCCTGGTGGCATGGAACAGCTTCTATATCGTGGCGCAGACCGAGCGTGCGGTGCTGTTGCAGTTCGGCCGCGTGGTGCAGCCGGATGTGCAGCCTGGCCTGCATGTGAAGATCCCCTATGTGAACCAGGTGCGCATCTTCGACGGTCGTCTGCTGACCCTGGATTCGACTTCCTCGCGCTTCCTGACCCTGGAGAAGAAGGCGCTGATGGTCGATGCCTACGCCAAGTGGCGGGTGAAGGACGCCGAGCGCTTCTATCAGTCCACCTCGGGTATCAAACAGGTGGCCGACGAGCGTCTGGCGCGTCGTCTGGAAGCTTCGCTGCGTGACCAGTTCGGTAAGCGCACCCTGCACGAATCGGTATCCGGCGAGCGCGATGCGCTGATGGCCGACGTCACCGCGACCCTCAACCGCGCCGCCGAGCGCGAGCTGGGCATCGAGGTGGTGGATGTGCGGGTCAAGGCCATCGACCTGCCGCGCGAGGTCAACCGCAGCGTGTTCGAGCGGATGAGCACCGAGCGTGAGCGCGAGGCGCGCGAACACCGCGCCAAGGGGCGCGAGCTCGCCGAAGGCATCCGTGCCGACGCCGACCGTCAGCGCCGCGTGCTGCTGGCCGAAGCCTACCGCGAGGCCGAAGAGCTGCGCGGTGACGGCGACGCCGAGGCCGCCTCCATCTATGCCCGCGCCTATGGCCAGGATCAGGAGTTCTACTCCTTCTACCGCAGCCTGCGCGCCTACCGTGAGAGCTTCGCCGACAAGCGCGACGTGCTGGTGCTCGACCCGGGCAGCGACTTCTTCCGCTATCTGGAGAAGGCCAAGCCGTAAAAGAGCGGCTTCGAGCTGCAGGTGGACGACTTGCAGCTCGAAGCTTGTGGCTTGAAGCTTTTAGCGTGGTATCATGCGGCAGCCGGGAAAATCCCGGCTTTTTTGCGTCTGTGGGAATCATGTGGCAGGAACTCGGCATTGCTCTGTGTCTGATGCTGGTGCTGGAAGGCATCCTGCCCTTCCTCTATCCGCGCCAGTGGCGCGGAGCGGTACTGCAGGCAGCCCGGCTGCCCGACCGCCGACTGCGCCTTATGGGGCTGGCCAGCATGCTGCTGGGTACGGCCCTTCTATATCTGCTTCACTGAAGGCTTGTGCCGCCCGGATCGAGAGGGGAATGGCGAAATGGCAACGGTAGACCGCTGGCTGCTGCCAGATGGCATCGAAGAAGTACTGCCGCCGGAAGCGGCGCGCATCGAAGCAGCCCGCCGTCAGGTGCTGGATCTGTTTCAACGCTGGGGTTACGAGTTCGTCGTCACCCCCCATATCGAGTACCTGGAATCCCTGCTGACCGGCGCCGGTCAGGACCTCGACCTGCGCACCTTCAAGGTCACCGACCCGCTGTCCGGTCGGCAGATGGGCTTTCGTGCCGACATCACCCCGCAGGTGGCGCGCATCGATGCGCACACCCTGCGCCGCGAAGGGCCGAACCGGCTGTGCTACGCCGGCAGCGTGGTCCATGCCCAGCCGCGTGCGCTGACCACCTCGCGCAGCCCGATCCAGCTCGGCGCCGAACTCTATGGCGACGCCAGCCCGGCCAGCGATATCGAGGTGATCAGCCTGCTGGTCGAGATGCTCGAACTGGCGGCGGTGCCCGATGTGCACATGGACCTCGGTCACGTCGGCATCTACCGCGGCCTGGCGCGTGCCGCCGAATTGTCCGCCGAGGTCGAGCAGCAGCTGTTCGACGCCCTGCAGCGCAAGGCCATGGACGAGATCGCCGAGCTGACCGCCGGGCTGCCGGCGGGCCTCGGCAGCATGCTGCGTGCCCTGGCCGAGCTGTGCGGCGGGCGCGAGGTGCTGGACCTGGCCCAGGCTGCGCTGGTCGAGGCGCCGGAGGCGGTGCACGCGGCGCTGGACGAGCTGATGGCCATCGCCGACGCCCTGGAGCTGCGTTATCCGGAGTTGCCGCTGTACTTCGACCTCGGCGAGCTGCGCGGCTACAACTACCACACCGGTGTCGTGTTCGCCGCCTTCGTTCCGGGGGTCGGCCAGTCCATCGCCCAGGGCGGGCGCTACGACGACATCGGCGCCGATTTCGGCCGGGCGCGCCCGGCCACCGGCTTTTCCACCGACCTCAAGACCCTGGTCAGTCTCGGCGATATGCGCCTGGACGAGCCGGCCGCCGGCGTCTGGGCGCCGGACAGTCACGATCTCTACCTGTGGCAGGCCGTGCGTCGCCTGCGCAGCGAAGGCCAGCGCGTGGTCCAGGCGCTGCCCGGGCAGAGCGAGGCGGATGCGCGCGAGGCGGGCTGCGATCGCCTGCTGGCGCTGCGTGACGGACGTTGGCAGGTGGCGCCCCTGGCGTCCTGAATTCATTTTCGCCGGCCCGCGGCCGGCATCGAAGCTTGCGCGAAGAGGACAAGTTTATGGGTAAGAATGTCGTCGTCCTGGGCACCCAGTGGGGTGATGAGGGCAAGGGCAAGATCGTCGATCTGCTCACCGAGCAGGCCGCCGCGGTGGTGCGTTATCAGGGCGGTCACAACGCCGGTCACACCCTGGTGATCGACGGCGAGAAGACCGTGCTGCACCTGATTCCGTCCGGCATCCTGCGCGACGGCGTCGAGTGCCTGATCGGCAACGGCGTGGTGGTGGCGCCCGATGCGCTGCTGCGCGAGATCACCAAGCTGGAAGAGAAGGGCGTACCGGTGCGTCAGCGCCTGCGCATCAGCCCAGCCTGCCCGCTGATCCTGTCCTACCACGTGGCGCTGGATCAGGCGCGCGAGAAGGCCCGCGGCGATGCCAAGATCGGCACCACCGGCCGTGGCATCGGCCCGGCCTACGAAGACAAGGTGGCCCGTCGCGGCCTGCGCGTCGGTGACCTGTTCCACCGCGAGCGTTTCGCCGCCAAGCTGGGCGAGCTGCTGGATTACCACAACTTCCAGCTGGTCAATTTCTACAAAGAGCCGGCCATCGACTTCCAGAAGACCCTGGACGAGTGCATGGAATACGCCGAGCTGCTCAAGCCGATGATGGCCGACGTCACCGCCGTGCTGCATGACCTGCGCCGCGAAGGCAAGGACATCATGTTCGAAGGCGCCCAGGGCTCGCTGCTGGACATCGACCACGGCACCTATCCCTACGTGACCAGTTCCAACACCACCGCCGGCGGCATCGCCACCGGCTCCGGTTTCGGCCCGCTGTACCTGGATTACATCCTCGGCATCACCAAGGCCTACACCACCCGTGTCGGCTCCGGCCCGTTCCCGACCGAGCTGTTCGACGACGTCGGCGCCTTCCTTGCCAAGCGTGGCCACGAGTTCGGCGCCACCACCGGCCGTGCCCGTCGTTGCGGCTGGTTCGATGCGGTGATACTGCGTCGCGCGATCGAGATCAACAGCATCTCCGGGCTGTGTCTGACCAAGCTGGACGTGCTCGACGGTCTGGAAACCATCCGTATCTGCACCGGCTACAAGGATGCGGGCGGCCAGGTGCTGGTCGATGCGCCGACCGACGCCGACAGCTACCTCGGCCTGCAGCCGGTCTACGAGGAAATGCCGGGCTGGAGCGAATCCACCCTGGGCGCCAAGACCCTGGAAGACCTGCCGGCCGCCGCTCGTGCCTATATCAAACGTGTGGAAGAGCTGGTCGGTGCGCCGATCGACATCATCTCCACCGGCCCGGATCGCAACGAGACCATCGTCCTGCGTCATCCGTTCGCCTGACCGGGGCGCTGTCGAGTTGAAAGAGCCGCCTTCGGGCGGCTTTTTTGTGCCCTGCCAGCCGGGCGGGTGGAAGGCCCTTTGCGTCTGGCGCGCGGGCATGCGCCTTGCTTGCGCTCAATAAATCGCGGAAGTCGCCGCTATAGCGGTAATGGTCGTTGAGGAGTCCCGCCAGTGTTCGCCATTGTTTCGATGTTGCGCAGCCGCCTGCTGCGCCCGGTGTTCGTCGCCCTCGGCCTGGCCATGTTGGTGCAGGTGGGGCTGGCGGTGTGGCTGATGCGCGCCTCGGTCGACGGCATGGTCGAGGATCTGGCGCAGCGCCTGGGTGGCGAGAGCCGACGCCTGGGCGAGGAGCTGTATGCGGCCGAGCGCGAGATGACCCAGGGTCTCGCCGCGCTGGCGGGCAATACCCGCAGCCGTCTCGGCGAAGGCCTCTCGGCGCAGCTCAAGAGCGAGCAGGCGCAACTGCGCCGGGTGCTCGAAGACAGCCTCAAGCAGTCCGGCACGGCGCTGGCGCAGTTGCTTGCCGGCGTGGCGCCAAAGGCCATCTGGGACGACGACGTGCCGGCCTTGACCGCGCTGACCCGCATCGCCCAGCAGGACCCGGCGGTGCTCTTCGCGGTGTTCTACGACGCCGACGGCAAGCGTCTGACGCGCAATTTCAACCGCAGCAACACGCTGGTGCGCGAACTGGTCGCCGCCGGCCAGGGCGACACGCCGCTGGACAAGCTGGTCGACGCCGCCTCGCGCGATCCGCGGGTGTCCCTGCTCGAGGTGGACATCAACCCCATGGGCGCGCGCATCGGCAAGGTGCAGATGGGCATGTCGCTGGCCTTGGTCGAGGCCGAGCTGGCGGCCCTGGATGGGCGCTTCCAGGCTCTGGTCGGTGGTGCCGGCGAGCTGGTCGACAGCAGCCTGGCGGGCGCCGCCGAGGAGAGCACGCGGGCGTTGCAGGCACGCCTGCAGGCTGCCGAAGGCTACACCGCGGAGATGGCGCGCAACGGCGGCGAGTCGGTGCGCCTGGCTGCCGATGGTCTGCGCTGGAATATCGCCCTGGGGCTGCTGGCGGTCGGTGCGCTGACCTTGCTGGCGGTGGCGCTGGTGCTCGGCTGGCGCGTGCTCAGCCGCCTGCGTCTGCTCAGTGCGGCGCTGAACGACCTGGCGGCGGGCGAGGGCGACCTGACTCGGCGGGTGAGCATCGACAGTCGTGACGAGGTGGGTGAGATGGCCGCTGCGGTCAATCGCTTCATCGCCAAGCTGCAGCCCATCGTGCGCGAATCCGGCGAGGTGGCGCTGCGCACCGGCGAGCAGATTCGCAGCCTGACCCAGCGTGGCGTGGCCGCCGAAGCTGCCGCCGGGCGCCAGCGCGACGAGGTCGCCGGCAGCCTGCAGGCGCTGGAGCAGATGGCCGACGAGGCGCAGGCCGAGAGCCAGGCCATGCAGGAGGCGTTGCAGCGGGTGGCCAGTATTCGCCAGGCGGCGCACGACAATGCGGCCATCGCCCAGCGTCTGTCGGTTCTGATCGAAGGCCTGGTGGCGCGGGTGGCCGATGGCTCGGCGGTGATCGAGCGGCTGGCCAAGCAGAGCGAGCAGATCGAGGTGGTGCTGACGGTGATCCAGTCCATCGCCGAGCAGACCAACCTGCTCGCGCTGAATGCCGCCATCGAGGCGGCGCGTGCCGGCGAGAGCGGGCGCGGCTTCGCCGTGGTGGCCGACGAGGTGCGCGCGCTGGCGAGCAAGACCCAGCAGTCCACCGGCGATATCCAGGCGCATATCGCCGCCCTGCAGCGCGGCGCGCAGGAGGCGGTGGCGAGCATCGCCCAGGCCGGCGAGCAGGGGCATCAGGGGTTGCAGGTGCTGCGCGACAGCGCGCGCCTGCAGCAGTCGGTGCAGGACTCGGTGGACGAGGTGCATGGTGCGATCAATGCGGCGACTCAGGCGGCGGCGCATCAGGCCGCAGGGGCGGGCGCGGTGCGCGGGCGGGTCGAGACCATCCATGCCGAGGCACAGCGGGCGGCCGAAGCGGTGGCGGCCATCGCCGGCAACGCGCGGGCGCTGGACGAGCTGGCGGCGCAGCTCAAGACCAGCCTGGGGCAGTTCAGGGTGTAGGGTGCGCCGTGCGCACCTCGCTCCCCTGGGGGCTGCGCACGGCACAACCTACTTTTTGACGGGCAATAAAAAACCGAGCCATTGGCTCGGTTTTTTGAA
>NZ_JBITVF010000001.1:360218-824238 GCF_044542855.1 Pseudomonas sp. NPDC077649
AAATTTGGTGCCCAGGAGAAGACTCGAACTTCCACGGTGTTGCCACCACTGATACCTGAAACCAGCGCGTCTACCAATTCCGCCACCTGGGCACTGCAGCAATGTTCGTCGTTGCCGACACGGAGCGTTGCATCCGTTTATCTGCAAAGTGGGTTATCAAGCCACTTCACGAAATTTGGTGCCCAGGAGAAGACTCGAACTTCCACGGTGTTGCCACCACTGATACCTGAAACCAGCGCGTCTACCAATTCCGCCACCTGGGCACTGAAACCGATGATTCCTCATCTGCTTCGTGTTACAACGTCTGCTCGACGCTGTGGGCGCGAACTATACGGGCGAGCATTTACCTTGTAAACCCCTGACCCCGAAAAAATTATTGTCGCTGGAAAAGCTGACCCCGAAGGCTTTTTCGCGCTTCAATAGGCATATGGCCCACACATATATACATACGCACAGGTAGCCCCTACTCAATGGCCGATTGGCAATCCCTCGACCCCGAGGCCGCCCGCGAGGCGGAAAAATACGAAAACCCCATCCCCAGTCGTGAACTGATTCTTTCGCATCTGGCCGAGCGCGGTTCGCCGGCCAGTCGCGAGCAGTTGGTCGAGGAATTCGGTTTGCATACCGAAGACCAGCTCGAGGCCCTGCGCCGCCGTCTGCGCGCCATGGAGCGCGACGGCCAGCTGATCTATACCCGCCGCGGCACCTATGCGCCGGTGGACAAGCTCGACCTGATACGCGGTCGTATCAGCGGTCACCGCGACGGCTTCGGTTTCCTGGTGCCGGACGACGGCAGCGACGACCTGTTCCTCAGCCCGGCGCAGATGCGCCTGGTGTTCGACGGCGACCGCGCCCTGGTGCGGGTGGCCGGCTTCGACCGCCGTGGCCGCCGCGAGGGCGGCATAGTCGAAGTGATCAGTCGCGCCCACGAGAGCATCGTCGGGCGTTACTACGAAGAGAGCGGCATCGGCTTCGTGGTCGCCGACAACCCGAAGATCCAGCAGGAAGTGCTGGTCACCCCGGGGCGCACCGCCGGCGCGCGCATCGGCCAGTTCGTCGAGATCAAGATCACCCATTGGCCGACGCCGCGCTTCCAGCCGCAGGGCGATATCGTCGAGGTGATCGGCAACTACATGGCGCCGGGCATGGAGATCGACGTCGCCCTGCGCAGCTACGATATCCCGCACGTCTGGCCCGAGGCGGTGATCAAGGAAGCGCGCAAGCTCAAGCCCGAGGTGGAGGAGAAGGACAAGGAGAAGCGCATTGACCTGCGCCACCTGCCTTTCGTCACCATCGATGGCGAGGACGCCCGCGACTTCGACGACGCGGTCTTTTGCGAGAAGAACAGCAGCCGCTGGAAACTGTTCTCCGGCGGTTGGAAGCTCTATGTGGCGATCGCCGACGTGTCGCACTACGTCAAGGTCGGCTCGGCACTGGATGTCGAGGCCACCGAGCGCGGCAACTCGGTGTACTTCCCCGAGCGGGTGGTGCCGATGCTGCCGGAGGAGCTGTCCAACGGACTGTGCTCGCTCAACCCGCACGTCGACCGGTTGGCCATGGTCTGCGAGATGAGCATGTCCAAGAGCGGCCAGTTGGTGGACTACCAGTTCTACGAGGCGGTGATCCACTCCCATGCGCGGCTGACCTACAACAAGGTCAGCCTGATGCTGGAAGATCCCAAGGGCAGCGAGGGCAAGGCCCTGCGCGGCGAGTACAAGGAGGTCCTGCCGCACCTCAAGCAGCTCTACGCGCTGTACCAGGTGCTGCTGGCCGCCCGCCACGAGCGCGGCGCCATCGATTTCGAGACCCAGGAAACCCGCATCATCTTCGGCGAAGGGCGCAAGATCGCGGAGATTCGTCCGACCCAGCGCAACGATGCGCACAAGCTGATCGAGGAATGCATGCTGGCGGCCAACGTCGCCACCGCGCAGTTCATGCAGAAGCACGAGATTCCCTCGTTGTACCGGGTGCACGACCGTCCGCCGGAAGAGCGCCTGGAGAAGCTCAAGGCCTTCCTCGGCGAGCTGGGGCTGTCGCTGCAGCGTGGCAAGTCCAAGGAGGGGCCGTCGCCCAAGGACTACCAGAAGCTGCTGGAGAGCATTCGCGAGCGGCCGGACTTCCACCTGA
Source organism: Pseudomonas sp. NPDC077649 (assembly GCF_044542855.1). Taxonomy (NCBI): domain Bacteria; kingdom Pseudomonadati; phylum Pseudomonadota; class Gammaproteobacteria; order Pseudomonadales; family Pseudomonadaceae; genus Pseudomonas; species Pseudomonas sp. NPDC077649. Next base: position 362,346 of record NZ_JBITVF010000001.1, read on the forward strand.
TCCAGACCGTGATGCTGCGCTCGCTGAGTCAGGCGGTGTACAGCGCCGACAATCACGGCCACTTCGGTCTGAACTACGAGGCCTACACCCACTTCACCTCGCCGATTCGCCGCTATCCGGACCTGCTGGTGCACCGCGCCATCCGCAGCGTGATCCGCTCGAAGGTGGACACTCCGCACGTCAAGCGTGCCGGCGCGGTACCGATGCCGCGGGCGCGCATCTACCCCTACGATGAGGCGGCGTTGGAGCAGCTGGGCGAGCAGTGCTCGATGACCGAGCGGCGTGCCGACGAGGCCACCCGCGACGTGGTCAACTGGCTCAAGTGCGAGTTCATGAAGGATCGCGTCGGCGAGACCTTCGCCGGGGTGATCACCGCGGTGACCGGTTTCGGCATCTTCGTCGAGCTGCGCGACATCTATGTCGAGGGCCTGGTGCACGTCACCGCGCTGCCGGCCGATTACTACCACTTCGACCCGGTGCACCATCGCCTGTCCGGCGAGCGCAGCGGGCGCAGCTTCCGCCTCGGCGACAGCGTCGAGGTCAAGGTCATGCGCGTCGATCTCGACGAGCGCAAGATCGACTTCGAACTGTCCCAGGCCGCCGAACGCGAGGCGGTGGGGCGTGCCGGGCGTACGGCCAAGGCGCCGGGCCTGGGCAACACTGACGTGCAGAAGAGCCGCGAGGTGAAGAAGGCGCTGCTGGCTGGGGCCAAGGGTGGCAAGTCGGGCAAGGGCGCTGCCGCCAAGCCCAGCGGCAAGCCGCCTGCTGCGGCGCGCAAGGGCGCGGGGCGCAGCGACAGTGTGCCGAGCTCGGCCGGTAAGCCGCGCAAGCGTAAGGCCAAGCCATGAACCAGCTGGAAAAGGTCTACGGCGTGCATGCCGTCGAGGCGCTGCTGCGTCACCATCCCAAGCGGGTCAAGCAGCTGTGGCTCGCCGAGGGCCGCGGTGAGCCGCGCGTGCAGGCGCTGGTGGCCCTGGCCGAGCAGGCGCGGGTGAGCATCGGTCAGTGCGAACGGCGCGAGATGGATGCCTGGGTCGAAGGCGTGCACCAGGGCGTGGTGGCCGATGTCAGCCCCAGTCAGGTGTGGGGCGAGGCCATGCTCGAGGAGCTGCTCGACCGTGCCGAGGGCCCGCCGCTGCTGTTGGTGCTCGACGGCGTCACCGATCCGCACAACCTCGGTGCCTGCCTGCGCACCGCCGATGCCGCCGGCGCGCTGGCGGTGATAGTGCCCAAGGACAAGTCGGCCACCCTCAACGCCACGGTGCGCAAGGTGGCCTGCGGCGCCGCCGAGGTGATCCCGCTGGTGGCGGTGACCAACCTTGCGCGCAGCCTGGAGAAGCTCCAGCAGCGCGGCCTGTGGCTGGTCGGCACCGCCGGCGAGGCCGAGCAGGAGCTGTACCAGCACGACCTGACCGGACCGACCGTGCTGGTCATGGGCGCCGAAGGCAGGGGCATGCGCCGCCTGACCCGCGAGCACTGCGATTACCTGGTCAGGCTGCCCATGGCCGGCAGCGTCAGCAGCCTCAACGTCTCGGTGGCCGCCGGGGTGTGCCTGTTCGAGGCGGTGCGCCAGCGGCGCGGCGGCAAGCGCTAAGCCATAAGCGGCGAGGCGTAGGTTGGGCTGAGCTCCGCGAAGCCCAACGCTGACGCAATGACCGTCGTGCGGAGCTCTATGCGCTCCCTGTTGGGCTTTGGCGCTGCGCGCCTCAGGCTGCGCGCCCCGCCCCAACCTGCCGCTGTTCAAATAATCGCCAGTTCGCCTTGCGCGCGGCAGGGGGCTTCTCTAGAATGGCGCCCCTTGCCGCGACGGCAGGCCTTTTCGCGCCTACCGCCCGGCAAGCTCATCACGAGAAAAACCCACTCCTTGCCTGACCACCTTAGTTGGCAGGCTACAACCCGTAAGGAGCATTTATGCGTCATTACGAAATCATCTTTCTGGTTCACCCGGACCAGAGCGAGCAAGTCGGCGGCATGGTCGAGCGTTACACCAAGCTGATCGAAGAAGACGGCGGCAAGATTCACCGCCTGGAAGACTGGGGCCGTCGTCAGCTGGCTTACGCCATCAACAACGTCCACAAGGCCCACTACGTGATGCTCAACGTAGAGTGCACCGGCAAGGCCCTGGCCGAGCTGGAAGACAACTTCCGCTACAACGACGCCGTGATCCGTAACCTGGTCATCCGCCGCGACGAAGCCGTTACCGGTCAGTCCGAGATGCTCAAGGCCGAAGAAAACCGCAGTGAGCGCCGTGAGCGTCGTGAACGTCCTGAAAACGCCGAGTCCAACGACGGCGATGACAGCGACAGCAACGACAGCGACAACGCTGACGAGTAATCCACGGATCTATTGAGGAGCCAATCACATGGCACGTTTCTTCCGTCGTCGTAAATTCTGCCGCTTCACCGCTGAAGACGTGAAAGAGATCGATTTCAAAGATCTCAACACCCTGAAGGCCTACATCTCGGAAACCGGCAAGATCGTTCCCAGCCGTATCACCGGTACCAAGGCCCGTTATCAGCGTCAGCTGGCCACCGCTATCAAGCGCGCCCGCTTCCTGGCCCTGCTGCCCTACACCGACAGCCACGGCCGCTGAGATCGGATAGTCGACAAAAGTTAAGGAATAGATCGCATGCGCGCCCTGGCTGAATTCATCATGCGCGGCCGTATGCAGGCCACCCTGGTGGTGGTGGGATCGGCAGCGATGCCGCTGTTGTTCTGGTTGAGTGCCGCCGCCGGCAGCCTGGTGCTGCTGCGGCGCGGAGCCAACGATGCCCTGGGCATCCTGGCCTGGGCCATGCTGCCGGCGATTGCCTGGTGGTATTTCGGCGAACCGCGCACCGCTCTGGTGCTGGTCGGTGCGCTGGGGCTGGCGTTGTTGTTGCGCGCCGGCTGGACCTGGAACCGCATACTGCTGTGCAGTGTGGCGCTGGGCCTGGTGTATGGCCTGGTTCTCGGGGCGGTGTTCCGCGAACCCATAGAGGCCATGGCCGGCGAGCTGCACAAGCTCTTGCCGACCATGCTCGATGGGGTTCACCAGCAGATGTCGGTGGACGAACGCGCGCGTCTCGAGGCCTTGATCGCACCGGTGCTGACCGGATTGCTGGCGGCCTTGCTGCAGATCCTCAGCTTGCTGAGCCTGATCCTTGGGCGTTACTGGCAGGCGCTGTTGTACAACCCCGGTGGTTTCGGTCGCGAGTTCCGCGCGCTGAGGCTGCCACTGCCGCAGGCGTTGTTGCTGCTGGCGGGCATGCTGCTCGGTCCCAACCTGGGCCCGCAGCTGGCCATGCTCACGCCGCTGTGCAGCGTGCCGCTGCTGTTCGCCGGGATCGCCCTGGTGCACGGCCTGGTGGAAAAAGGGGGGCTCGGCCGCTTCTGGCTGGTCGGGCTGTACATCACGCTGTTGCTGTTCATGCAGCTGATCTATCCGTTACTGGTGGTCTTGGCCATCGTCGACAGTCTGTTTGATTTTCGCGGTCGCCTGGTGCGCAAGAACGGCCCGGGCTCCGCGAACGGTGAAGGTTAAAAGTTAAGAGGTAAGACCCAAATGGAAGTCATCCTGCTGGAAAAAATCGCCAATCTGGGCAACCTGGGCGACAAAGTGAACGTCAAGGCCGGTTACGGCCGTAACTTCCTGCTGCCGCAGGGCAAAGCCACCGCCGCTACCGCTGCAAACGTGGCTGCGTTCGAAGCCCGCCGCGCCGAGCTGGAAAAAGCCGCTGCCGAGAAGAAGGCTGCTGCCGAAGCTCGCGCCGCTCAGCTGGCCGAGCTGGAAGTCACCATCACCGCCACCGCGGGCGATGAAGGCAAGCTGTTCGGTTCCATCGGCACCCACGACATCGCCGACGCCCTGACCGCCTCCGGCGTGGAAGTGGCCAAGGCCGAAGTGCGTCTGCCCAACGGCACCATTCGTCAGGTTGGCGAGTACGACGTTGCGCTGCACCTGCACACCGACGTCGAAGCCACCGTCAAGGTGGTCGTGGTCGCCGCCTAATCGGCAGCTGCCAGGCGGGCTTGCACTCCGGTGCGGGTCTGCTGACAATCGGGCACGGTATCGCCTCGGCGATCCGTGCCCTTTGTTTTTCTATCGCCGTATTTTTTCCCCGAGCCTATGAACGACATCAGCATCCCCGAACAATACGACCTGCAGACCGCCGCGCTGAAGGTGCCGCCGCACTCGATCGAGGCCGAACAGGCGGTGCTGGGCGGCCTGATGCTGGACAACAACGCCTGGGAGCGGGTGCTCGATGGGGTGTCCGACGGCGACTTCTACCGGCATGACCACCGGCTGATTTTCCGCGCCATCTTCAAGCTGGCCGAGCGCAACCAGCCCTTCGACGTGGTCACCCTGTCCGAGCAGTTGGACAAGGAAGGCCAGCTGTCGCAGGTCGGCGGCCTGGCTTACCTGGGTGAGCTGGCGAAGAACACCCCCTCGGTGGCCAACATCAAGGCCTACGCGCAGATCATTCGCGAGCGCGCCACGCTGCGCAAACTGATCGGCATCAGCAACGAGATCGCCGACAGCGCCTATGCGCCGGAAGGCCGTACCGGCGAGGAAATCCTCGACGAGGCCGAGCGCAAGATCTTCGAGATCGCCGAAGACCGGCCGAAGACCGGCGGCCCGGTGGGCATCAACGACATCCTGGTCAAGGCCATCGACCGCATCGACACGCTGTTCAACAACGGCGATGCGATCACCGGCCTGTCCACCGGTTTCGACGATCTGGACAACCTGACCAGCGGCCTGCAGCCGGCCGACATGATCATCGTCGCCGGTCGTCCGTCGATGGGTAAGACCACCTTCGCCATGAACCTGGTGGAAAACGCGCTGATGCGCAGCGACAAGGCGATTCTGGTCTACTCGCTGGAAATGCCTTCGGAATCCATCGTCATTCGTATGCTCGCCTCGCTGGGGCGCATCGACCAGACCAAGGTGCGTGCCGGTCAGCTCGACGACGACGACTGGCCGCGGCTGACCAGCGCGGTCAACCTGCTCAACGACCGCAAGCTGTTTATCGACGATACCGCCGGTATTTCGCCGAGCGAGATGCGCGCGCGTACGCGCCGCCTGGCCCGTGAGCACGGCGAGATCGGCCTGATCATGGTCGACTACCTGCAGCTGATGCAGATTCCCGGCTCCAGCGGCGACAGCCGGGTCAACGAGATTTCCGAGATCTCGCGCTCGCTCAAGGGCCTGGCCAAGGAATTCAACTGCCCGGTGATCGCCCTGTCGCAGCTCAACCGCGGTCTCGAACAGCGCCCCAACAAGCGCCCGATCAACTCCGACCTGCGCGAATCCGGCGCGATCGAGCAGGACGCCGACATCATCCTGTTCGTCTATCGCGACGAGGTCTACCACCCGGAGACCGAGTACAAGGGCGTGGCCGAGATCATCATCGGCAAGCAGCGTAACGGTCCGCTGGGCACCGCCCGCCTGGCCTTCCTCGGCAAGTACTCGCGCTTCGAGAACCTGGCGCCGGGCAGCTACCAGTTCGACGACGAATAAGCCGGAGCTCTCGGGCCGATTTCCCGGATTGCATCCGGGCTACCTCGCGCGGCCAAGGCCTGGATCAATAAAAACGGGCGCCCAGCGGTTAAGATGGGCGCCCGTTTTCCGTTCAGGCCCTGCCATGCGTCCGCTTGCCGCCATCGTCGATCTCGCCGCCATCGTCCACAACTACCGCCTGGCCAAGCGCTGCGCGCCGGGGCGCCAGGCCTTCGCAGTGGTCAAGGCCAACGCCTACGGACATGGCGTGCGCGAGGTGGTCACCGCGCTGCACGAGGTCGCCGACGGCTTCGCCGTGGCCAGCCTGGAGGAGGCCGCCGAGGTGCGCGCCATGCACGGCGAGGCGCGCATCCTGCTGCTGGAGGGCTGCTTCGAGGCCAGCGAATACCCCATCGCCGCCCAGCTCGGCCTGGATCTGGTGGTGCAGAACGCGGCGCAGGCCGGCGCGCTGCTCGCCAGCGAGCCGTCGTGGCCGCTGAATGTCTGGCTCAAGCTGGACTCCGGCATGCATCGCCTGGGCTTCGCCGCCGCCGAGTTGCGCGGCTGGCATGGGCGTCTGCGCGCGGCGCCGCAGGTGGCCGAGCTCAATCTGCTCAGCCACTTCGCCTGCGCCGACGAGCGCGGCCACCCGTTCACCGAGCTGCAGGTCGAGCGCTTCCTCGAGTTGCTCGATCTGGACTTCGAGCAGCGCTCGCTGGCCAACTCGGCGGCGGTGCTGACCATTCCCGCCGCCCATATGGACTGGCTGCGCCCCGGCATCATGCTCTATGGCGCCAGCCCCTTCGCCGAGCTCGGCGCCGCTGAGCTGGGCCTGCAACCGGCCATGACCCTGGCCGCGCGGGTGATCGCCGTGCGCGAGGTGGCGGTGGGCGAGAGCGTCGGTTACGGCGCGACCTGGGTGGCCGAGCGCCCCTCGCGCATCGCCACGGTCAGCTGCGGTTATGCCGACGGCTATCCGCGCCATGCCCCCAGCGGCACGCCGCTGCTGGTCGAAGGCCGGCGTGCGGCGCTGGCCGGCCGGGTGTCGATGGACATGCTGACGGTGGATATCACCGACCTGCCCGAGGCCGGTATCGACTCGCCGGTGGAGCTGTGGGGGGCAAACCTGCCGGTGGACGAGGTGGCGGCGGCCTGCGGCACCATCGGTTACGAGCTGCTGACCAAGGTCACCGCGCGCGTGCCGCGGCGTTATATCGGCTGAGGGTCAGGCCAGGCCGCTGGGTATCTTGAGCACATCCAGCTGCAGGCAGGCCTGCTCGCTCAGCTCGCCGCCTTCGCCGTGCACCTGCGAGCCGGAGCGGCCCAGTTCCTTGACTCGATACAGCGCCTGGTCGGCGGCCTTGTACAGCCCGGCGAAGTGGCGGGCGTGCAGCGGGTAGAGCGCCACGCCGATGCTGATGGTCACCCGCAGGCGCTCGGCGCCGTAGTGCACCGGCTCGGAGAGGTCGGCCAGCAGGCGCCCGGCGATGTCGCGGGCCTGGTTTTCCGCGTCCTGGCCGCAGATCAGCACGGCGAACTCGTCGCCGCCCAGGCGCGCCACGGTATCGCCGGCGCGCACGTGCTCGCGCAGGCGCTTGGCGATCACCTGCAGCATCAGGTCGCCGGCGGCATGGCCGAAGCGGTCGTTGATCGGCTTGAAGTGATCCAGGTCGATCAGCAGCAGCGCCACGCTTTCGCCGTGCCGCTCGGCATGGGCCAGCGCCGATTCGCAGCGCTCGACCAGGTAGCGACGGTTGGGCAGCTCGGTCAGCGGATCGTGGAAGGCGGCGTGTTCCAGTTCGCGTTCGCGCAGGCACAGGCGCGCGTTGGCCGCGGCCAGTTCGGCGGTGCGCGCGGCTACTGCGGCCTGCAGCTCGTCGGCGCTGGCCTGCACCTGGGCCAGGCGCGCGGTCTTCTCGCGGTCGGCCTGCTGCAGCGCTTCGGCCTTTTCCTGCTTGAGCATCTGGATGCGGTAGGCCAGGGCGAAGGAGAACAGGATGGTCTCGGCCGCCACCGAAATGGGGAACAGGTAGGCGGTGAAATTGCCCGGCTCGATCAGCCCGGCGGCGCGCATCACCAGCACCAGGGTGCTGGCCAGCACGGCGCCGTAGCCGAGGAGGTAGAAGCGTGCCGGAAAGAAGCCCTGGTAGACGCGCATGGCGGCGCTGAACAGCGCGGCGGGCACGGTGACGATGGGGGTCAGGGCGATGATCAGCGCGCCTTCGGCGCGGTAGCCGAAGGCATTGACGAGGATGGCGACGACGTACAGCGCGCAGCCGGCATTCAGCAACTGGTGCGGCCAGCGCAGGCCGCGCCTGGTGTAGAGCAGCTCCTGGGTGAAGCGCATGACGAAGATGCCCCAGAGCGAGGGCAGGGTGATGCGATCCAGCCAGAACGGCACCGCGCTGCCGGGCCAGAGGTACTGGAAGCCGTGGCCGGTCATGCTGAGGATGAACACCAGCACGCAGGCGGTGGCCAGCACGTACCAGAGGTAGGCCTTGTCGTGCAGGGCGATGAGGATGAACAGGTTGTACAGCAGCAGGGCGAGGATCACCCCGTAGATCAGGCCGAAGCCGAGGTTCTCGCGGCTGGCCTGCTGCTCCAGGTCGGACAGCTGCCAGACCTTGAGCGGAAAGGAGTTGCCGCCGGGATCGAGGCTGCGAAAGTACAGGGTCAGGGGTTGTTCGCCGAGCTCCGGCAGCTTGAACAGCATGCGCCGGTAGGGGTAATCGCGACCCTCGGCGTAGGGCACGGCGGTGCCGGTCTGGCGCTCGTGCCAGCCGCCCTGGCCGTCCGGCAGGTACAGCTGCAGGCGGTAGATGGTGATGCCGGCGTTTTCCAGCCACCATTGGCGCGGGGCGTCGGCGCTGCGCTGCAGGCTGACCTTGATCCACCAGGGGTTGCGGCTCTGGCCGACGGTGGCGCGGCCCTCGGCCGGCGCGAAGCGCGCCTGCACGGCGGGATCGGCCATGTCGGCTATGCTCAGCTGGCCACCGACGTCCTCCAGCAGTTCGATCCGGTCGTTGAGCCACAGGCCGCTGCTGCCGGCGTCCAGGGTAATGGGCGCGGCAGTGGCCCAACCGCAGCAACAGGCCAGGATCAGGATCATCAGTCCCGGAGAGAGAAAACGCCCCACCCGCTTACCCCTTGTGCCGGGCCGTCTGGCGGCCGCCGGATTTGGTCTCTGGCTCCGAGTATAGCCATTGGCCAGGGTCGTGATCACAAAAGATTTGGCGCCGCCGGGGTGGGTGGGTTGATCACTTTTTATGCTATGATCCGCGCCCCTTCGAGAGCCCGATCGATCAAAAAACATGCAAGCCGCCAAGCCGCTGTTCGACTATCCCAAGTACTGGGCCGAGTGTTTCGGGCCCGCACCCTTCCTGCCGATGAGCCGGGAAGAGATGGATCAGCTCGGCTGGGACAGCTGCGACATCATCATCGTCACCGGTGATGCCTACGTCGACCATCCCTCGTTCGGCATGGCCATCATCGGCCGCCTGCTCGAGGCCCAGGGCTTTCGCGTCGGCATCATCGCGCAGCCGGACTGGCGCAGCAAAGACGACTTCATGAAGCTCGGCGAGCCGAACCTGTTCTTCGGCGTGGCGGCGGGCAATATGGACTCGATGATCAACCGCTACACCGCCGACAAGAAGGTCCGCAGCGACGACGCCTACACCCCCGGTGGCCTGGCCGGCAAGCGCCCGGATCGCGCCAGCCTGGTCTATAGCCAGCGCTGCAAGGAGGCCTTCAGCCATGTGCCGGTGGTGCTCGGCGGTATCGAGGCATCCTTGCGCCGCATCGCCCACTACGACTACTGGCAGGACAAGGTGCGCCGTTCGATCCTGATGGACGCCACCGCCGACATCCTGCTCTACGGCAACGCCGAGCGCGCGGTGGTCGAGGTGGCCCAGCGCCTGTCGCGCGGCGAGTCGATCGAGACCATCACCGATATCCGCGGCACTGCCTTCGTCCGTCGCGACACCCCCGCGGGTTGGTTCGAGGTCGACTCCACCCGCATCGACCGCCCGGGGCGCATCGACAAGATCATCAACCCCTACGTCAACACCCAGGACACCGCCGCCTGCGCCATCGAGCAGGAGAAGGGGCCTGTTGAAGACCCCAACGAAGCCAAGGTCGTGCAGATCCTCGAAAGCCCGCGCATGACCCGCGACAAGACGGTGATCCGCCTGCCGTCCTTCGAGAAGGTGCGCAACGACCCGGTGCTCTACGCCCATGCCAACCGCGTGCTGCACCTGGAGACCAACCCGGGCAACGCCCGCGCCCTGGTGCAGAAGCATGGCGAGGTGGACGTCTGGTTCAACCCGCCGCCCATCCCCATGACCACCGAGGAAATGGACTACGTGTTCGGCATGCCCTATGCGCGCGTGCCGCACCCGGCCTATGGCAAGGAGAAGATCCCGGCCTACGAGATGATCCGCTTCTCGGTGAACATCATGCGTGGCTGCTTCGGCGGCTGCACCTTCTGCTCGATCACCGAGCACGAGGGGCGCATCATCCAGAACCGCTCGCACGAGTCGATCATCCGCGAGATCGAGGAGATGCGCGACAAGGTGCCGGGCTTCACCGGCGTGGTCTCCGACCTCGGCGGGCCGACCGCCAACATGTACCGCATCGCCTGCAAGGATCCGGAGATCGAGAAGCACTGCCGCAAGCCGTCCTGCGTGTTCCCCGGCATCTGCGAGAACCTCAATACCGACCACAGCTCGTTGATCGAGCTGTACCGCAAGGCCCGCGCCCTGCCCGGGGTGAAGAAGATCCTGATCGCCTCCGGCCTGCGCTACGACCTGGCGGTGGAGTCGCCGGAGTACGTCAAGGAGCTGGTCACCCACCACGTCGGTGGCTATCTGAAGATCGCCCCGGAGCACACCGAGCGTGGTCCGCTGGACAAGATGATGAAGCCGGGGATCGGCAGCTACGACCGCTTCAAGCAGATGTTCGAGAAGTACTCGAAGGAGGCGGGCAAGGAGCAGTACCTGATCCCCTACTTTATCGCCGCGCACCCGGGCACCACCGACGAGGACATGCTCAACCTCGCCCTGTGGCTCAAGCGCAACGGTTTCCGCGCCGACCAGGTACAGGCCTTCTATCCCTCGCCGATGGCCACCGCCACCGCTATGTACCACTCGGGCAAGAACCCGCTGCGCAAGGTCACCTACAAGAGCGACGGCGTGACCATCGTCAAGAGCGAGCAGCAGCGTCGCCTGCACAAGGCCTTCCTGCGCTATCACGACCCGAAAGGTTGGCCGCTGCTGCGTGAGGCCCTGACGCGCATGGGCCGTAGCGATCTGATCGGTAACGGTAAGCATCACCTGATTCCCACCTATCAGCCGCAGACCGACGAGTACCAGAGCGCACGGCGCAAGAACTCGACACCGGCTGGCAGCAAGAAGGTCGGCGGGGCTGCCGGCGGCAAGATTCTGACCCAGCATAACGGCCTGCCGCCACGCGCCAGCGACGGCGGCAAGCCCTGGGACAAGCGCGAGCAGGCCAAGGCCGCCGCCTTCGCCAAGCTGCAGGAGCAGAAGAAGGGCGGCAAGTCGGGTGGCGGCGGCAAGAAGAAGCCACGCCCGGTAGCGCCGCGCTAGAGCGCAACGCCAGCCTCGTGCTGGCGTTGTCGTTTCTGCTGTGCCGTAGCCCGGATGCAATCCGGGGAATCCTCGTGGCATATGCCCGGATTGCATCCGGGCGATGGGCTTGGTTTACGCTCTATTTGGAACTATAGTTCCAAAATATAAGAACAACACCGGAGTCCGTCATGCGTAGTGCCGCGCCAGCCCTGCTCGCCCTGTCCCTGTTGCTCGCCGCCTGCAGCGAGTCGCCGCCGCCCGCGGCCGATCTGGATTTCCAGAAGCAGCTGCAGACCCGGCTGATCAAGGCCAAGCCGGGCGAGGTGATCGAGATTCCCGCCGGTACCTTTCAGCTCGATCGCGGCTTGAGCCTCAAGGTCAGCGGCGTGACCCTGCGCGGCGCCGGCATGGATCGCACCATCCTCAACTTCAAGGGGCAGAAGTCCGGCGCCGAGGGGCTGCTGGTGAACGCCTCGGACTTCACCATCGAGGACCTGGCCCTGGAGGACAGCAAGGGCGACGCGCTCAAGGTGGTCGGCGGCCGGAACATCATCATCCGCCGCGTACGCACCGAGTGGACCAACGGCCCGGCCACCGAGAACGGCGCCTACGGCATCTACCCGGTGCAGACCGAGAACGTGCTGGTCGACGGCGTGGTGGCCATCGGCGCCTCGGACGCCGGCATCTACGTCGGCCAGTCGCGCAACGTGGTGGTGCGCAACAGCCGCGCCGAGCGCAACGTCGCCGGCATCGAGATCGAGAACACCATCGGCGCCGACGTCCATGACAACCTCGCCACCGGCAATACCGGCGGGATCCTGGTGTTCAACATGCCCAACCTGCCGCAGCCGGGGCATACCACGCGGGTCTACCGCAACAGGGTCGAGGGCAACAACCACAAGAACTTCGGGCACAAGGGCACGCCGGTGGCGAGCATTCCGGCCGGCTCGGGGGTGGTGATCAACTCCAACGACCAGGTGGAGATCTTCGACAACGACATCGGCGAGCACCGCACCGCCAACGTCATCGTCAGCAGCTACTTCAGCACCGGCTACAGCGATCTCTCCACCGAGGCGGATTTCGACCCCTATCCGGAAGCCATCCATATCCACGGTAACCGTTTCGGCCCGGGCGGCAACAGTCCGGACAACCTCGAGCTGAAGGCGCTGAAGCTGGCCAAGTTCGGCCTCAACGGCCGTCTGCCGGACATTCTCTGGGACGGCTACGTCAACCCGGACAAGCTGGTGGACGGCAAGCTGCCGGCCCAGCTGGCGATCTGCATCGACAACGGCGACGCCGGCATCGTCAACGTCGACGGCCCTGGCGGCTACAGCAACATCAGCACCGACATGGCGCCGCATCGCTGCGAGCTGCCGCGCCTGCCGGCCGTGGAGCTGCAGGCGGCGCTGGCCGAGGCGGGCGAGGACGCATGATGCGTGGCTGGCTGGTGATCGCCGCACTGCTGCTCGGCGCCTGCGAGCAGCAGCGCGCGCCGCTGCACCTGCCCAGCGGCGAGGACTATCCCGAGCGACTCAGCGCCTGGGGCGTACTGGAGCAACGCGACGGCCGGCTGCAGCCGGCCGCTGGCGTGCTGCCCTACAACCTCAATACGCCGCTGTTCACCGACTACGCGCACAAGCTGCGCACCCTCTGGATGCCCGCGGGCAGCCAGGCGCAGTACGCCGAGGCGCGCTTCGACTATCCCGTCGGCACCGTGCTGAGCAAGACCTTCTACTACCCGCGCGACACCCAGGGCCGTCTGCTGCGCAGCGAGCAGCAGGGCGCCGAGGCGGTCGAGCTGAAGCGGGTGCGGCTGATCGAGACGCGCATCCTGCTGCGCCAGGAGCAGGGCTGGGTGGCGCTGCCCTATGTGTGGGACGCCGCCCAGCGCGAGGCGACCCTGGACTGGGCCGGCGCCAGCTTCGATCTGCAGCTGCATGACGAGCGCGGCGAGGTGCTGGCGGTCGACTACCAGGTGCCGGACGCCAATCAGTGCGCCGGTTGCCACGAGGAGCAGGCAGGCAAGGGCGTGGCGCCGCTGGGGCCGAAGGCGCGCCAGTTGAACAAGGATTTCGCCTACGCCGAGGGGCTGGCCAACCAGTTGCAGCGCTGGCAGGCCGCGGGCCTGTTGCAGGGGCTGCCGCGCGACCTGGCCGAGGTGCCGCAAAACGCCCTGTGGGGCGAGCCGCGTGCGGGGGAGGGGGTGCAGGCGCAGGCGCGCAGCTACCTGGACGCCAACTGCGCGCACTGCCACAACCGCGAGGGGCCGGGGCGCACCTCCGGGCTCTATCTCGACCCGGATACACCGCTGGGCATCGCCTATGGCCTGTGCAAGCAACCGGTGGCGGCGGGCAAGGGCTCCGGCGACCGCCTGGTGGATATCCACCCCGGTGCGCCGGAGAAATCGGTGCTGAGTTTTCGCCTGCACAGCACCGACCCCAGCATCATGATGCCCGAGCTAGGCCGCTCCAGTGTCCATCGCGAGGGGCTGGAGCTGATCGACCGCTGGATCGCCAGCCTGGACGGTGAGTGCTGAGACTGCGCCAATCTTGTGCGTCGATTCGGCCTTGGTGCAGGCCTTGCTCCGATTGAGGGCCGGGTGCGCTGGCGAGCCCGCGAAACAGGCGCCCCGGGCCCTGGCATAAGTCTTGCGCGGCTTGGCAGGTCGTCCAGGCTTGCAGGAGGCCGCCGTGTCGATCCATGTCGCGCTGCACCATGTCACCCACTACCGCTACGACCGTGCGGTGAACCTCGGCCCGCAGCTGGTGCGCCTGCGCCCGGCGCCGCACAGCCGCACGCGCATCCTTTCCTACGGGCTGAAGGTCGAGCCGGGCGAGCACTTCGTCAACTGGCAGCAGGACCCGCAGGGCAACTACCTGGCGCGCCTGGTGTTCCCCGAGAAGACCCGCGAGCTCAGGGTGGAGGTGGATCTGGTCGCCGAGATGGCGGTGTTCAACCCCTTCGACTTCTTTCTCGAGCCTTATGCCGAGCGCATTCCCTTCGCCTACACCGAGGGCGAGCAGCGCGAGCTGGCGCCCTACCTGGTCAAGCTGGCGGCCACGCCGAAGTTCGCCGAGTACCTGGCCGGCATCGACCGCGCGCCCACGGCCAGCGTGGATTTTCTGGTGGCGCTGAATCAGCGGCTGTCCGGCGATATCCGCTACCTGATCCGTCTGGAGCCGGGCGTGCAGACGCCCGAGCAGAGCCTGGAGAAGGCCTCCGGCTCCTGCCGCGACTCGGCCTGGCTGCTGGTGCAGCTGCTGCGCCACCTGGGCCTGGCGGCGCGCTTCGTCTCCGGCTACCTGATCCAGCTGACCGCCGACGTCAAAGCCCTCGACGGCCCCTCCGGCACCGACCAGGACTTCACCGACCTGCACGCCTGGTGCGAGGTGTACCTGCCCGGCGCCGGCTGGATCGGCCTCGATCCCACCAGCGGGCTGTTCGCCGGCGAGGGCCATATCCCGCTGGCCTGCAGCCCCGAGCCGTCCTCGGCGGCGCCGATTTCCGGCGCGCTGGACGAGTGCGAATGCGAGTTCGAGCACCAGATGCAGGTGGAGCGCATCTGGGAGGCGCCGCGGGTCAGCAAGCCCTACAGCGCGGCGCAGTGGCAGGCGATCGATGCCCTTGGCCGGCAGATCGACGAGGATCTGCAGCGCCACGACGTGCGCCTGACCATGGGCGGCGAGCCGACCTTCGTCGCCCTCGACTACCCCGACGACGAGGAGTGGAACACCGCCGCGCTGGGGCCGAACAAGCGGCGCCTGGCCGCCGCGCTGTTCCACCGCCTGCGCGCGCACTATGCGCCCAAGGCCCTGGTGCACTTCGGCCAGGGCAAGTGGTACCCGGGCGAGCAGCTACCGCGCTGGTCGCTGAATTGTTTCTGGCGCCAGGACGGCGAGCCGATCTGGCACGAACCCAGGCTGCTGGCCGACGAAACGCGCGGCTACGGCGCCGACGCCGACACCGCCGCGCACTTTCTCGCGGCCCTGGCGGCGCGCCTGGATGTGGACGGCGAGTGCGTCTTCCCGGCCTACGAGGACTGGTTCTATTACCTGTGGCGCGAGCGCAAGCTGCCGGACAACGTCACCCCGGACGATTCGCGGCTGAGCGATGCGCTGGAGCGCGAGCGCCTGCGCAAGGTGTTCGACCAGGGCCTCGATGCCGTGGTCGGCCAGGTGCTGCCGCTGGCGCGGCGGGTGGACGGCGCCGGCTGGCAGAGCGGCCGCTGGTTCCTGCGCGACGAGCACTGCCGCCTGCTGCCGGGCGACTCGGCCTTAGGCTACCGCCTGCCGCTGGACTCGCTGCCCTGGGTCAGCCAGGCCGACTACCCCTATATCAACCCGGCCGATCCGGGCCAGCGCTTCGCCCCGCTGCCGAACCCGGCGCAGATCCAGCGCCAGCTGCGCGGCGTCTGGCGCGGCGCCGGCGGCAACGGCCAGGCGCCGCGCCCGGCGGTCGGCCAGTCGGCGTCCGGTATCGTGCGCACCGCGCTGTGCGCCGAGCCGCGCGAGGGGCGGCTGTATCTGTTTATGCCGCCGCTCAGCCATCTCGAAGAGTACCTGGAGCTGGTCGCGGCGATCGAGGCGGTGGCCGCCGAACTCAACTGCCCGGTGCTGCTGGAGGGCTACGAGCCGCCGCAGGACCCGCGCCTGCAGTATTTCCGCGTCACCCCCGACCCCGGGGTGATCGAGGTCAATATCCACCCCGCGGCCAGCTGGAGCGAGCTGGTCGAGCGTTGCGAGTTTCTCTACGAGGCGGCGCGGCAGTCGCGCCTGAGTAGCGAGAAATTCATGCTCGACGGCCGCCACACCGGTACCGGCGGCGGCAACCACTTCGTCCTCGGCGGCGCGACGCCGGCGGACTCGCCCTTCCTGCGCCGCCCCGATCTGCTGCGCAGCCTGATTGGCTACTGGCACAACCACCCGTCGCTGTCCTACCTGTTTTCCGGCCTGTTTATCGGCCCCACCTCGCAGGCGCCGCGGGTGGACGAGGCGCGCAACGACGCGCTGTACGAGCTGGAGATCGCCTTCGCGCAGATGCCCGAGCCGGGCCGCGACTGCCCACCCTGGCTGGTCGACCGGCTGCTGCGCAACCTGCTGGTGGACGTCACCGGCAATACTCACCGCGCCGAGTTCTGCATCGACAAGCTGTACTCGCCGGATGCGTCCAGCGGCCGCCTCGGCCTGCTCGAACTGCGCGCCTTCGAGATGCCGCCGCACGCGCAGATGAGCCTGGCCCAGCAACTGCTGCTGCGCGCGCTGATCGCCCGCTTCTGGCAGGAACCCTACCGCCCGGCCAGGCTGGTGCGCTGGGGCACCGAGCTGCACGACCGTTTCCTCCTGCCGCACTTCGTCGAGCAGGACTTTGCCGACGTGCTGCAGGAGCTGGGCGCCTTCGGCTATCGCCTGCGCGGCGAGTGGTTCGCCCCGCATTTCGAGTTCCGTTTCCCCAAGGCCGGCGACTTCGCCGTCAAGGGCATCGAGTTGGAGCTGCGCCAGGCGCTGGAGCCCTGGCACGTGCTGGGCGAGGAGGGCGCCAGCGGCGGCACCGTGCGCTACGTCGACTCGTCGCTGGAGCGCATGCAGGTCAAGCTCGGCGGCATGGCGCCGGATCGCTACGTGCTGACCTGCAACGGCGTACCGGTGCCGCTGCGGCCCACCGGCAGGGTCGGCGAGTTCGTCGGCGGCGTGCGCTTTCGCGCCTGGCAGCCGGCCAGCTGCCTGCAGCCGACCATCGGCGTGCACGCGCCGCTGGTGTTCGACCTGATCGACACCTGGATGCAGCGCTCGCTGGGCGGTTGCCAGTACCATGTGGCCCATCCCGGCGGGCGCAACTACGACAGCCTGCCGGTCAACGCCTACGAGGCCGAGAGCCGGCGCCTGGCGCGCTTCTTCCGCCTCGGCCACAGCCCGGGCAAGCGCCCTGTCATGCAACCGATCGACAATAATGAACTGCCGATGACCCTGGATCTGCGCCGCGTCTGACGTCGACTCCATTCGTGGGAGGGGGTTTAGCCGCGAATCGCCGCCGCTGAAGCGCCTCCTAGGAAGGGGCATCATCAACCTGCGTCACGCTGCACCGCCCTGCCACTGCCGAGCCTGCCATGCCCGACCTGCTAGCCGACTACCCGCCGCCTGCCGGCGCCTACCACGAACTGCTCGACGCCCAGGGCAAGGTGCGCCCGCACTGGCGCCGGCTGTACGAGCAGCTCTCACGCAGCCGCCCGGAGCAGCTGGCGCAACGCGAGGCCATGCTGGCGCGGCAGATCCAGGAAAACGGCGTGACCTACAACGTCTACGCCGACCCCGACGGCGCCGACCGGCCCTGGGAGCTGGACCTGCTGCCCAACCTGATCCCGGCCGAGGAGTGGCAGCAGATCGCCGCCGGCGTGGCCCAGCGCGCGACGCTGCTCAACCGCGTGCTGGCCGATATCTACGGCCCGCAGAAGCTGATCGCCGATGGCCTGCTGCCGGCCGAGCTGGTGTTCGGCCACAACAACTTCCTCTGGCCCTGCCAGGGCCTGCAGGTGCCCGGCGGCACCTGGCTGCACCTCTACGCGGTGGACCTGGCGCGTGCGCCGGACGGACGCTGGTGGGTCACCGCCGACCGCACCCAGGCGCCGTCTGGCGCCGGCTACGCGCTGGAGAACCGGCAGATCGTCTCGCGCGCCTTCCCCGAGCTGTACCGCGATCTGCGCGTACAGTACCTGGCCGGCTTCTTCCGCACCCTGCAGGACAGCCTGGCGCGCCAGGCGCCGAGCGGCGGCGAGACGCCGCTGGTGGTGCTGCTGACCCCCGGGCGCTTCAACGAGAGCTATTTCGAGCACCTGTACCTGGCGCGCCAGCTCGGCTACCCGCTGGTCGAGGGCAGCGACCTGACCGTGCGCGACGCCACCCTCTACCTCAAGACCCTGGCCGGCCTGCGCCGGGTGCATGCGGTGCTGCGCCGCCTCGACGACGACTATTGCGACCCGCTGGAGCTGCGCACCGACTCGGCCCTCGGCGTGCCCGGCCTGCTCGAGGCGGTGCGCCGCGGCCGGGTGCTGGTGGCCAATGCCCTGGGCAGCGGCGTGCTGGAGTCGCCCGGCCTGCCGGGCTTTCTGCCCGCCATCAGCGAGCAGCTGCTGGGCGAGGAACTGCTGTTGCCGTCCATCGCCAGCTGGTGGTGCGGCGAGCCGCCGGTGCTGGACGAGGCGCTGGAACAACTCGAGCAGCTGCAGGTGCGCCCGGCCTTCCCCTCGCAGAGCTTCGCCCCGCTGTTCGGCCGCGATCTGGACGCCGCGCAGCGCGCCGCCCTGGCCGAACGGCTCAAGGCGCGCCCCTACGCCTACGTCGCCCAGGCGCGCGCCCAGCTGTCGCAGGCGCCGGTGTGGGACGGCCGCGGCCTGCAGCCGCGCGCCATCGGCATGCGCGTGTTCGCCGTGGCCAGCGCCGACGGCTACCGGGTGATGCCCGGCGGCCTGACCCGGGTGGCCGCCGACGCCGACGCCGAGGTGGTGTCGATGCAGCGCGGCGGCGCGAGCAAGGACACCTGGGTGCTCGGCGCGCGGCACAGCGGCGGCGAGCCCTGGCAGTGGCTGCGCCCGCTGGGCAGCGCCGACCTGGTGCGCAGCGACCCCTTCCTGCCCTCGCGGGTGGTGGAGAACCTGTTCTGGTTCGGCCGCTACGGCGAGCGTTGCGAGGGCAGCGCGCGCCTGCTGCGCATCCTGCTGGCGCGCTACGTCGACGATGACGACGACCCGCAGGCGCTGCACAGCGCCCTGGCCCTGGCGCAGCAGCTGGGCCTGCTGGCCGAGGCACAGACCGGCGAACTGGAGGCGCGCCTGCTGCAGGCGCTGCTCGGCGCCGACTGGGCGGCCAGCCTGCGCGCCAACCTGCAGCGCCTGCAGTGGGCCGCCGGCAGCGTGCGCGGCAAGCTGTCCCAGGCCAACTGGCAGGCGCTGGTGGAGCTGCAGCGCGAGGCGCAGGCGCTGGAAGGCCAGCCGGCCGATTTCGGCGAGCTGCTGGATTTCCTCAACCGCCTGCTGATGTCGCTGGCGGCGCTGTCCGGCTTCGCCCTCGACGACATGACCCGCGACGACGGCTGGCGCTTTCTCATGCTCGGCCGCTGCATCGAGCGCCTGCAGTTTCTCTGTGACGCCTTCGCCGGCTTCCTGCGCAGCGGCGCCGCCACCGACCAGTCGGCGCTGGAATGGCTGCTGGAGCTGGGCAACAGCAGCATCACCTACCGCACCCGCTACCTGGCATCGGCGCAGCTGATCCCGGTGCTCGACCTGCTGCTGTTGGACGAACAGAACCCGCATGCGGTGATCTTCCAGTTGCGCACGCTGCTGCGTTCGCTGCAGCGCCTCGACGAGCGCTTCGAACTGCCGGCGCAGCTGCCGCTGCAGGAACTGGAGGCGCAGCTGGCCGGCTTCGACCTGGCCAGCCTGGAGAACCCCTTGTTCGGTCCCGGCAGCATTCGCGCCGTGCTCGACGGCCTGGCCGATCTGCTCACCGCCATCAGCCAGGCCGCCGGCACGGTGTCCGATCAGCTCGGCCTGCGCTTCTTCGTCCATGTCGACGCCAGCCAGCGGACGCAATCCTCATGAGCAGCGCGCTGTACCAGATTCTCCACGACACCCATTACCGCTACTCGGCGCCGGTCTCGCTGGCCCAGCAGCTGGCGCACCTGTGGCCGCGCGACTGCCCCTGGCAGCGCTGCCACGAGCGCGAGTTGCGCATCGCGCCGCAGCCCTGCCAGCGCCGCGACGGCCTCGATGTGTTCGGTAATCCGCTGACCCGCCTGGTGTTCGAGCGCCCGCATCAGGCACTCAGCGTCGGCGCGCGGCTGCGCGTCGAGGTGCTGGCGCGCGCGCCGCTGGAGCTGCACGACTCGCCCGCCTGGGAGGCCGCCTGCGCGGCGCTCAGTTACAGCGGCCAGGCGTTGGCGCCGGCACTGCTGGAGGCGGCGCGCTACCGTTTCGAGTCGCCCTACGTGCGCCTCAAGCAGGCCTTCGTCGACTACGCTGCCGACTGCTTCGTCGCCGGCCGGCCGCTGCTGCAGGCCGGGCAGGCGCTGATGGAGAAGATCTTCCGCGAGTTCAGCTTCGATGCCGGTGCCACCCAGGTGGCCACCCCGCTGCTGCAGGTGCTGGAGGAGCGCCGCGGCGTGTGCCAGGACTTCGCCCACCTGATGCTCGCCTGCCTGCGCTCGCGCGGCCTGGCGGCGCGCTACGTCAGCGGCTACCTGCTGACCCAGCCGCCGCCCGGCCAGCCGCGACTGATCGGCGCCGACGCCTCGCACGCCTGGGTGTCGCTGTACTGCCCGCGCCAGGGCTGGGTGGATTTCGACCCGACCAACAACCTGCGTCCGGCGCTGGAGCACATCACCCTGGCCTGGGGTCGCGATTTCGCCGACGTCTCGCCGCTGCGCGGGGTGATACTCGGCGGCGGCAGCCACGATCCGGAGGTGCAGGTGACGGTACTGCCGCTGGACGCCTGAGAACGACGCGGGCGGCTCTGCCACGGCGCCGGCGCGCCGTTGGTCGGCTGCCTGGCGGCCGGCCGGGGCGCTGCTAGCGTTGAGGGGGTTACCCCTCATCTTGGAGCACCGCCATGGACGAAACCTCGCAACTGGTTAGCGCCGGCACGGAAAAACTCACCGCCCTCTATGACCTGGTCGTGCAATACGGCGCGGCCTTCGCCATCAAGATCCTCTCCGCCATCGCCTTCTGGGTCATCGGCCGCTGGCTGATCGGCGTCGCCGTCGGCCTGGTGCAGAAGGCCCTGAGCCAGCAGAAGGTCGACCCGACCGTGCTGCGCTACGTCGGCAACTTCATCTCGGTGACCCTCAACATCATCCTGGTGATCGGCATCCTCGGTTACTTCGGCGTGCAGACCACCAGCCTGGCGGCGCTGATCGCTGCGGTCGGCCTGGCCATTGGCATGGCCTGGTCGGGGCTGCTGGCCAACCTCGCCGCCGGCGGCTTTATCATCGTCCTGCGGCCGTTCAAGGTCGGCGACTTCATCAGCGCCGGCGGGGTGGTCGGTACGGTCACCGAGATCGGCCTGTTCGTCACCGCGATCAACACCCCGGACAACGTGCTGACCCTGGTGGGCAACAACAAGATCTTCTCCGACAACATCCAGAACTTCACCCACAACCCCTTCCGCCGCGTCGAGCTCAAGGCGCAGTTGTCCGGTGCCGCCGACTGGAAGGCCGCCGCCGCCTTGCTCAAGGAGCGGGTCGGCGCGATCGCCAACGTGCTCGCCGAGCCGGCGGTGGACGTGGAAATCCTCGAGTTCAATCTGGTCGGGCCGGTGCTGGCGGTGCGCCCTTACTGCCACAACGACCATTACTGGCAGGTGTATTTCGACACCAACAAGACCATCAAGGACGCCCTCGGCGAGGGCGGTTTCCCGGCGCCGATGCCGGCGCAGACGGTGATCATGCAGCAGGCCGGCTAGCCGGCGCTGAAAAACTACCTGCGTTGCCAGCGCGGCGTTAAAAACAGGCTCAAAATGCTCATTTACTACTCGTAAACTCCGCTTTTTCGCCTGTTTTTGCCTTGCGCTGGCTGCCTCGCTTACGTTTTTCAACGGCCGGCAGCCGGCGGGGCGCGGCGAGTTGTGCACGGAATCTGTGGGTAAGTCTGTACACAAGTTCTGCAGCAAAGCCGCCGCGCCAGGCGCCATCGGCCCTGCGCGGGGCTGTTCAGCTTTTCGCCAGGGCCGCCCTCGGCGGCCTCGCTCGAGGTAAAACTTCAACGAATCCGAAGACTTGCAAGCAGTGCCGGGAGGCGCGGGCGGGCTCCGCCAGGCGGCTCGCGGTTATCCCCGGAAAGCGTGGAGCAAGCTGTGGATAAGCTTGGGGGAAGTCATGCCAGACGGCGCCGGGCAAGGGCTGCCGGCGCCTGCTCGGCAAATGATCGGTCAGGCCGTTTTGGTCGGCCGTACGGCTTGCCACAGACGCACGCCAAGGCTCGCCAGCGGCAGGGCGAGGAGGCCGGCGAGGATGCCGAGCAGCGCATTGAGCAGGGTCGGGGTCAGCGCGGCGAGCAGCGGGCCGGCCGCGCCCAGCGCGGCGGCGCCCTGCGCCATCTGCTGCACCCAGGCCTCCACCGGCGGCAGGCCGTGGACCAGGATGCCGCCGCCGACCATGAACATGGCGGCGGTGCCCAGGACCGACAGGCTCTTCATCAGCCAGGGCGCCAGGCGCAGGATGCCGCGTCCCAGCGCCTGGGCGGCGTGGCTGGCGCGCTGGCTGAGGTAGAGGCCGGCGTCGTCCAGTTTGACGATGGCGGCGACCAGGCCGTAGACGCCGACGGTCATCAGCACGGCGATGCCGCTGAGCACCGCCACCTGCTTGGCGAAGCTGGCGGCGGCGACGGTGCCGAGGGTTATGGCGATGATCTCGGCGGAGAGGATGAAGTCGGTGCGCACCGCGCCACGGATCTTGTCGCGCTCGAAGGCGACCAGGTCGACCTGCGGGTCGGCCACCGCCTCCAGCAGTTCCTGCTGCTGGGCCTGCGCCTGCGGCTTGTGCAGCAGCTTGTGCGCCAGCTTCTCGCAGCCCTCGTAGCAGAGGAACAGGCCGCCGAACATCAGCAGCGGCACCACTGCCCAGGGCGCGAAGGCGCTGATCAGCAGGGCCGCCGGCACCAGGATCAGCTTGTTCTTGAACGAGCCCTTGGCCACCGCCCAGACCACCGGCAGCTCGCGCTCGGCGCGCACGCCCGTGACCTGCTGGGCATTCAGGGCGAGGTCGTCGCCGAGCACGCCGGCGGTCTTCTTCGCGGCGACCTTGGTCATTACCGCGACGTCGTCGAGTACCGCGGCGATATCGTCGAGCAGGGCGAGCAGGCTGGTTCCGGCCATGGGGCAATCCTTGAGGGGAGGGAATGAGCGGCGCCTATCATCGCGCCAGCGTCGGGTCTTGCCCAGTGCCCGGGCCGTGCCGGCCGTCTCCGACGGCGGTGCTCAGTCGAGACGGCCCCCGCCGGTGCTGCCGCTGGCGCCGCAGGCATAGGCGGCGAGGAGGTTGCGTAACAGGCTGTGCAGGGGCATGGCGTTTCTCCCGTGTGCTCCAGGGGTGGATAGGCTGGAGTCTAGACGCGTTCGCCGGCGCCTCCGGTTGATTGTCTGGATGGGGGCGATAGCCGCGCTCTTGCCGTTGGGCTTCGCTGCGTTCAGCGCCAGCCCACGGCAGGGGAGGCCGTAGGTTGGGCTGAGGAGCCCGCGACGAAGCCCAACGAAGCCAGCCTTACAACAGCTCGGCCAGGGTCATGCCGGACAGCCCGAGCAGGGCCAGGCCGCAGGCCAGGTAGGTGAGGCGGTGCCAGAGCCGCGAGGCGGCGCGGCGGAACCAGTCCACCAGGTTCTGCGGATTGGTCAGCGACAGCGCGGCGCCGGCGGCGAAGGCGCTGCCGTCGCGGCCCTGGCCGTCGCCGCCGGGTTGCGGCGGCTGGTGCGCGTCGCGCAGCGACTGGTAGCCGAGCCAGGCCAGGTACAGGGCGCTGGCCAGGGTCAGCGGGTAGCGCACCTCGGCGCTGCCGAGCAGCAGGGCCAGGCCGGTGAGGCCGAGCGCGGCCCAGGTGGCGTCGCCCACCAGCGAGCCGATCTGCACCAGCAGGGCCGGGCGGTAGCCGTCGCGCAGGCCGCGCCGCAGGGTTTCGCTGAACACCGCGCCGGGCGCGGCGTTGAACGCGAAGCCGAGGAGCATGGCGGCGAGAAAGAAGCTGAACATGACGAATCCTTGCGAAGGGAGGCTTGCTGGTGTTTAGCAGATGGCGTGCCAGGCCATCGCAAAAAAGTTTTCCACGGCTGCTGTGGGCATTTCTGTGGGTAAGCTGAGGGTGGTGGCCCGGCGCGCCGATTCTGCGCCCTCTGCAGGCTTTCGGTGGAATTTTGAGCAGGAGGGTTTTTCCTTTGTGCACAACCACTTGACAGTGATTGGGGAATATAGCGGGGTGGTCGCGCAGTTGTCCCCGGGTTCTGTGGGGCGATCTGTGGATAAGCTCTGTGCGCTTGTTTGCAGACCACGGATAGCGCGGCTTGCAGGGCGTTGTACGGTTTTTGAGCGGCGCTGCCGGTTGCTCGCAAGCGCCCGGGTAACGCGGGTTTTGTCCAGTCCTTTCCACAGCGCTCGAGTGCGTCGGCGCAGTTATCCCGGGAAACTGTGGAGGTTTCTGTGAATAAGCTGCGGGCGGCTGTCGCCAGCCTGCCAGGGCCGCGGGGTGGCATGGCCTGGCGAATAAGTCGCCAGGCCGGCTGCGCCCTATGGGCGGCGTCGCTTGGGAGGGTGCGCCTCAGTCGGGCAGGGCGCCGAGCTGGGTGGAGCGGCCCAGCAGCTGCAGGGCGCGATCCGGGTAGTCGGTGATCAGGCCGCCGACGCCCATCTCCAGCAGGCGACGCATGGCCGGCTGTTCGTTGATGGTCCACAGCTGCACGTGCAGGCCACGGCTCTGGGCGTTGCGCAGCAGGCGCGGGGTGGCCAGGGTCAGGCCGCTGTGCCGCTGGGGAATCTGCAGGGCCTGGTAGGACGGCGACAGCAGGTCGCTCAGGCCCAGCCAGTTGAGCGCCAGCAGCAGGCGCACCGAGACCGGTCCGGCGGAGGTGGCCACCTCCGGGCAGACCTCGCGAAAGCGCTTGAGGCTGCGTTCGTGGAAGCTGCCGACTATCACCCGGTCGAGCTGGTCGTAGCTGGCCAGGGTCTCGCACAGCAGGGCTTCCATGCCGACGTCCGCGACCTTGATCTCGACCACCTTGGGCACCAGCGGGAAGCGTTCCAGCACCTCTGCGAAACTGGCGATGCGCGTGCCCTGGCCGCGGTAGGGATGGCTCTGGCCGCCGTCGGCGCTCCAGTGGTAGCCGGCGTCCAGGGCCTGCAGCTCGGCCAGGCTGTAGTGGGCGACCGGGCCCTGGCCATTGGTGGTGCGCTCCAGGGTGTCGTCGTGGATCACCACCAGTTCGGCGTCCTGGCTCAGGTGCAAGTCCATCTCCAGCATGTCGACGCCCAGGGCCACGGCGCGCTCGAAGGCGAACAGGGTGTTCTCCGGCCACAGTCCCTTGCCGCCGCGGTGGGCGATCACCAGCGGGCGCTGGCCGAGGTCGGCGAGCACCTCGGGCACGGCGGCCGGGCGGCTGGTCAGCGCCAGCACCAGCAGGGCCACGGCGAGCAGCAGCAGGGGGGCGAGCAGGAAGCGGGCGAAGCGCAACATGGGCTGGGGTCTCGAAACCGGTTCAGGGCTTTGTGCCCCAGCGGCGGGGGTGTTGGCAAGTGCAGGAGGGCGAAGCCGGGAGCGCCGTCCCCTCTCCCCGCGGGCAGAGGGGGCTCGCTAGCCCGGATGCAATCCGGGAGCTGTTCCGGGCGAGCTGTACTCAGCTTGCCAGCAGCCACATCCCGGCCAGTGCCGAGGCGGCGCCGGTCAGGCGTACCAGCGGCGCGGCGGCCTGCGGCAGCACGCGCACCAGGGCGTAGCCGCAGCCGTGCAGGGCGGCGGTGGCGACGACGAAGCCGGCGGCATAGCCGAACGGGCTGGCCAGCGCCGGCAGCTCCAGGCCGTGGGCGACGCCGTGGGTCAGGGCGAACAGGGCGGTGAGGGCGATGGACAGGGCCATCGGCAGGCGCACGGCCACCGCCACCAGCAGGCCGAAGGCCAGCACCGAGCCGGCGATGCCGGTTTCCATCAGCGGGATGGCCACGCCGGCAAAACCGAGCAGGCCGCCGAACAGCATGCTGGCGACGAAGGTGGCCGGCAGCGCCCAGCGCGCCGCACCGCTCTGCTGCGCGGCCCACAGGCCGACGGCGAGCATCGCCAGGAGGTGATCGAGGCCCAGCAGCGGGTGCGCCAGGCCGGCCAGCACGCCGGAGTGGTCGTGGCCGGCGTGGGCGAAGGCCAGGCCCGGGGTGCAGAACAGGGCGAGGGCATAGAGGGTTTTGCGCAGATTCATGTGGATCTCCTTGAGGTGGAATCAGGCCGCCGTGAGCATGCCCTGGCGTTCGATAAAGGCGATGATCTCGTCGAGGCCCTGGCCGATTTTCTGGTTGCTGAAGACGAAGGGCTTGTCGCCGCGCATCTTCAGGGTGTCGCGCTGCATCACCTCCAGCGAAGCGCCGACCAGCGGCGCCAGGTCGACCTTGTTGATCACCAAGAGGTCGGACTTGCAGATGCCCGGGCCGCCCTTGCGCGGCAGCTTGTCGCCGGCGGAGACGTCGATCACGTACAGGGTCAGGTCGGACAGCTCGGGGCTGAAGGTGGCCGAGAGGTTGTCGCCGCCGGATTCGACGATGATCAGGTCGAGGCCGGGGAAACGCCGGTTGAGCTGCTCCACCGCCTCCAGGTTGATCGAGGCGTCCTCGCGGATCGCCGTGTGCGGGCAGCCGCCGGTTTCCACGCCGATGATGCGTTCGGGCTCCAGGGCCTCGTTACGCACCAGGAACTGGGCGTCTTCCTGGGTGTAGATGTCGTTGGTGACCACGGCGATGTTGTAGCGCTCGCGCAGGGCACGGCACAGGGCCAGGGTCAGGGCGGTCTTGCCGGAACCGACCGGGCCGCCGATGCCGACGCGCAGGGGTTGGCTGTTCATCTGTTGTTCCTCGTCAGGAGCGGAAGAGACGCGAGTACTGGCGCTCGTGCGCCATGCTCGCCAGGGCCAGGCCGAAGGCGGCACTGCCCCAGTGTTCGGGGGTTAGGGTTTCGGCCTGGCGCTGCGCCGCCTCGAGCTGCGGCAGCAGGCTACTGGTCAGGCGCTGGGCGGCCTGCTGGCCCAGCGGCAGGGTCTTCATCAGCACCGCCAGCTGGTTCTCCAGCCAGCCCCAGAGCCAGGCGGCCAGGGCCTCGTTGGGGGCGATGCGCCAGGCACGCGCGGCCAGCGCCCAGGCCAGGGCCAGGCCCGGCTCGCGCTGCCCGGTGAGAAAGGCGCGCGCCGCGTCGTCCAGCTCCGGCAGGCCGTCGAGCAGTTGCCGCAGCGAGTAGCCCATCTGCCGGCTCTCCAAGGCCAGTTCGCGGGTTTCGCGGCTGGCGCGGTGCCGCTCGGCCAGTGCCTGCAGCTGCACCCAGTCGCCGTCCTGCGCGGCTTGGCAGTGGGCCAGCAGCAGCGGCGCCTCGAAGCGGGCGAGGTTGAGCGCGAGCTGATCGGCCAGCCAGCGTTCGGCGCCATCGGCATCCGTGATCAGGCCACTGTCCACCGCCCATTCCAGGCCCTGGGAGTAGCTGTAGCCGCCGATCGGCAGCTGCGGGCTGGCCAGGCGCAGCAGGGCCCAGGCCGGGTTCATGGCGCACCCCAGGCGAAATGGCGCGTTCGGGGTCACTTGCGCACCCCGAACTGGTGCAGGCGCGGGCCGTAGTTGAACTCGGCGTCGCCCTGGTGCGAATGATGGTGGCCGCCGCCATAGGCGCCCTGTTCCGGCTGGTAGGGCGCCTCCACGGCTTCGACCGTTGCGCCGAGCTGTTCGAGCATGGCCTTGAGCACGTAGTCGTCGGGCAGGCGCAGCCAGCCGTCGCCCAGTTGCAGGGCGACGTGGCGGTTGCCCAGGTGGTAGGCGGCGCGCATCAGCTCGAAGGGGCTGGCGCAGGTCACGTGCAGCAGCGGCTCGGGCCTGGCCCGCACGCGCACCACGCGGCCGTCCTCGGCCTGCAGGCAGTCGCCGTCGGCCAGCGCCGGCTGGCCGCGTTCGAGAAACAGGCCGACCTCCTCGCCCGCGGTGGTGAAGCAGCGCAGGCGGCTCTTGCTGCGCGCCTCGAAGCTCAGCTGCAGTTCGGCGTCGGGGGCCTGCTGCGGCGCGATTCGGCGGTGGATCACCAGCATATGCATCGATTCCGGAAAGGGGATGCCCGGAAATAGTGCAAGGGGCTTGCCAGGCGCCGCTAGCAGGCTGTTGAAAAACTACCTGCGTTGCCATTGCGGCGTTAAAAACAGGCTCAAAATGCTCATTTACTACTCGTAAACTCCGCTTTTTCGCCTGTTTTTGCCTTGCACTGGCTGCCTCGCCTACGTTTTTCAACGGCCTGCTGGGCCGCACGGCTGTGGGTTGTGGATAACTTGGCGAGGCAGTCAGGTTTTATTTGGTGCATGCCGGGCTGGGCGTGCACCATGGTGGTGCGCTCAGCCGGCGGGCTTGCCCAGGCCCTGCCAGTGCTTGCCGCCGATCATCACGAAGCGCAGTTGCTGGATGATCTTGGCTTCGGCGCTGAGGTGCGCCGGCAGGTTGTCCGCCGGCGGGTCGATGAGTTCCGGCAGGGTGGCGAACACGGTTTTCACCACCAGGTCGGAGACCACCTCGCGCGCCGCGTCGTCGAGGTGCGGCATGCGGTTCATCAGCTTGAGGTCGGCGGCCAGGTCGCCGGTGATGCGCTCGCGCAGCGCGGCGATGGCCTGGCGCACCGGCTGCGAGCCGCCGTACTGCTCGCGGGCGAGGAACAGGAACTGGGCGCGGTTGGCCGCCACCTCGGCGAGGAAGATGCGCACCGAGGCGTCGATCATCCCGCGTACCTCGAACTCGTGGCGGCGTACGCGGCGAATGGCGGCGCGGAAGGTTTCACCGACCTCCGCCACCAGGGCCAGGCCGAGCTCATCCATGTCGGCGAAGTGGCGGTAGAAACCGGTGGGCACTATGCCGGCGACCCGGGTGACTTCGCGCAGGCTCAGGCTGCCGAAACCACGCCCGCTCTCCATCAGGCTCAGGGCGGCGTCCATCAGGGCCTGGCGGGTCTGCTGCTTCTGTTCGGCGCGTGGCGTCATGCGGGGTCTGGGTCGGTGAGCGATGCCGCACTCTAGCAAATGCGCGCGGCGAGCGTCGAACCAGGATGGTGCGGGCGTTTAAGTGTACAAGTGTTGACTGAACTGGGCGGCGTCTGGCAGCCTTGTGCACAACTGTTCACTGGAACTGCATCGATGGCCCTGATTCCCCTGTCCCTGGCGCGCCGCCTGGCCCGCCCGCTGCAGCCGCTGCGCGCGCTGTGCGCCGGCGGCTGGCTGCGCGAGGCGGACGTCGACTGCTGGCTGCGCCTGCTGCACCCGGCGCTGCGCCTGAACCGGGTGTGCGCCCGGGTCGAGGCGCGCCAGTGGGTCGCCGATGACATGCTCGCCCTGCGCCTGCGCTGCAACGGCAACGCCCGCGGCTGGCGCGCCGGCCAGCATGTGCAGCTGTACCTGGCGCAGGACGGCGTGCGCCATGGGCGCAGCTACAGCCTGACAGCGGTGGCGGCGGACGGGCGTGTCGAGCTGGCGATCAAGCGTCAGCCGGGCGGACGCCTGTCCAGCCTGTTGCTGGAGCGCGTCGAGGTCGGCCAGGTGGTGGAGCTGGGCGCGGCCTTTGGCGATCTGCGCTGGCCGGCGGATGGCCGGCCGGTGCTGCTGCTGGCCGCCGGCAGCGGCATCACGCCGCTGCTCGGGCTGCTGCGCGAGGCGCTGGCGCGCGGCTACGCCGCCCCGGTGACGCTGCTGCACCAGGTGCGCCGCCGCGCCCAGCGCGCCTTCGTCGACGAGTTGCAGGCGCTGGCCGCACGCCACCCGAATCTGCAGCTGCGCTGGGCGCTTAGCGGCGAGCCGGCGCGGCCGGGCGAGTTCGCCGGTCGGCTGAGCGCCGAGCGCCTGGCCGAGTTGCCCGGCGAGCATCTGCTGGTGTGCGGCCCGCGTGGCTTCGTCGAGCAGGCGCAGGCCGGGTGGCAGGCGGCGGGGCGCGGCGCCAGCCTGCAATGGGAAAGCTTCAGTCCGCCGGCGCCGCTCGACGGCACCGGCACGGTGCGCCTGGGTTTTGCCCGCAGCCGCCAGCAGGCCGCCGGCAACACTGGCCAGAGCCTGCTGGAGCAGGCCGAGGCCAACGGCCTGCGGCCGGCCCACGGCTGCCGCCAGGGCATCTGCGCCAGTTGCACCTGCACCCTGCTCAGCGGCGCGGTGCGCGACCTGCGCAGCGGCGCGCTGTTCGCCGAGCCGGGGCAACCCATTCGTCTATGCATCAGCGCCCCGCATGGGGATGTGGAGATCGACCTGTGAACAACCGCCCCGACCGCGAACTGAGTCCGGCCGAGCTGCAGGCCTTCGGCGCCGAACTGGACGCCCTGCGCCGGCGTACCCTGGACGATCTGGGCGAGGCGGATGCGCGCTATATCCGCCGAGTGCGCGGCGCGGTGCGCCTGTGCTGCTGGAGCGGGCGCGCGCTGCTGATGTTCGGCTGGTTCCCGCCGACCTGGCTGCTCGGCAGCCTGCTGCTGGGCCTGGGCAAGATCCTCGAGAACATGGAGCTGGGCCACAACGTCATGCACGGCCAGTACGACTGGATGAACGACCCGGAATTCGCCGGTCGCCGGTACGAGTGGGACATAGTCGGCCCGGCCGATTTCTGGCGGCACACCCATAATCACGTCCACCACAGCTACACCAATGTGCTGGGCATGGACGACGACGTCGGCTACGGCGTGGTGCGGCTGTTTCCCGAGCAGCGCTGGAAGCCCTTCTACCGCTGGCAGCCGCTGTGGGTGACGATCCAGGCGCTGCTGTTCCAGTACGCCGTGGCCATCCAGCATCTGCGCCTGGACCAGCTGCTCAAGGGCCGTATCGGCCAGGACGAGGTGCGCCCGCTGGCGCGCCGCTTCGGCGCCAAGCTGGCGCGCCAGTGGGGCAAGGACTACCTGGCGTTTCCGCTGCTGGCCTTGCTGCTCGGCGCCAACGCCCTGGCCGTGCTGGCGGGCAATTTGCTGGCCAACCTGCTGCGCAACCTGTGGACCTTCCTGGTGATCTTCTGCGGCCACTTCACCGAGCAGGCGGCGGTGTTTGCGCCGGCGGTGCTGCAGGGCGAGACGCGCGGCCACTGGTACCTGCGCCAGCTGCGCGGCTCGAGCAACCTGAGCGGCGGGCCGCTGCTGCATATTCTCACCGGCAACCTCAGCCACCAGATCGAGCACCACCTGTTCCCCGACCTGCCGGCGCGGCGCTATGCCGAACTGGCGCGCGAGGTGCGCCAGATCGCCGCGCGCTATGGCCAGCATTACAACTGCGGCAGCCTGTGGGCTCAGTTCGGAACCGTGCTACGGCGCATCTGGATCTACCGTTTGCCCGCTGCAGGAAGGGCGTGACTCGCCATTTACGCGCGTGGTTCGCGCGAAAGGGCATAAAAAAAGCCCGGCATGCGCCGGGCTTGGGGGGGGGCGATAGGGCTCAGGCCGTGCGCCCGCGTTGCTCGATCAGACGATCGGCGCCGCCTTCGGCCAACTGCACGCGTTGGGCGCCCGGAGTGCGCTCGTAGCCGCCTTCTACCAGCTGGATGCGCTGGCTGCCGGGGGTGCGGTCGGAGCCGTCCTCGGCCAGTTGGATGCGCTGGGCGCCGGGGGTGCGCTCGTAGCCGCCTTCCACCAGCTGGATGCGCTGGCTGCCGGGGGTGCGGTCGGAGCCGTCTTCGGCCAGTTGGATACGTTGGGCGCCCGGCGTGCGCTCGGCACCGTTCTCGGCCAGCGGCGCGACGGGTTGCTGTTGCACTTGGCTGTCCTTGGCTTCGCCCACCAGAGGGAAGGGCGCGCTGCTCGGCGCGGCGAAAACGCTGGTGGTCAGCAGGCTAAGGGCCAGGGCGGCGAGGGTCAGTTGGCTTTTCATGTCGATGTCTCCGTAGGGAGTGATAAGTGACTTCGGGGTCAATTGTTCGGGACATGCGCGCAGATAAGAACTTGACTGGCCTGATAGTGACCATCGACCCTGTTGATGCAGGCTGCAAAGTCTCTGCAATGGGGCTTTCAGCTCGTGTCCAAGGCCTTGCCAGGCGGTTTTGCTGGGGTGTTCGGCGCGCGCTCGCCGGGTCGCATCCTCGGCCTGCCGCGCGTATGCTTGGCGCCCCTTGCGCGGGCCGCTTCCGGTTGACGCGATTTTCTGGAGGCAGGTGCACCCATGCTCGCGGTACAGGCGATTCTGCCGATCTTCGCCCTGATCGTTCTCGGCTATCTGTTGGGCTGGCGCCAGTGGCTCACCAGCGAGTCGGCGGCCGGGCTGGCCAATATCACCTTCAAGCTGTTCATGCCGACGCTGCTGTTCGCCGGCATCGCCAAGGCGTCGCTGGCCGAGGGCCTGTCGCCGATGCTGCTGCTGGCCTACTACCTGCCGGTGCTGCTGGTGTTCGCCGCGGTCAACGCACTGGCTCACTGGCGTCGCGGCACGGCGTCGCCGCTGGGGCTGGTAGCGGCCTTCTCCAACAACGTGCTGGTGGGCATCCCGCTGATCGCCAGCCTGATGGGCAACGACGGTCTGCTCTACGTCTTCGCCATCCTGGTGTTCCACAGCCTTACGCTGTTTTCCCTGCACAGCTTCTACGCCGCCTTCGGCAGCCAGGAGCGGGTCGACGGCCGCGCGCTGCTGAACAACCTGGCCAACCCGATGATCATCGGCCTGGCGCTCGGCGCCTTGCTCAACCTGTCCGGGCTGGTGGTGCCGGAGAGCCTGTGGCGGGCGGTGACCTGGCTGGGCCAGGCTGCCTTGCCCTGCGCGCTGATCGTGCTCGGCGCCAGCCTGTCGCGCTACCGCTTGCGCCCCACCGGCGAGGCCTGGGGCGTGGCGCTGGCCAAGCTGGCGCTGTTCCCGGCGCTGGTCTGGTGGCTCAGCGGCCAGCTGCCGGGGCTGAACGACACGGCGCGCACGGTGCTGGTGCTGCTCGCCGCCTGCCCCAGCGGGGTCAACGTGATGGCCTTTGCCCGCAACGCCGAGGACAGCCGCAGCGTCAGCGCGGCGATTTCGCTGTCGACCCTGCTGGCGGCGATCAGCTTGCCGCTGTGGATGCTGGCGGTGGGCTTCTGATAACCGGCGGCTGTGTGCCGATCATGGCCAGATGCCCCCGGAATAGGAACCGGCGCGCACCGCCTCGGTGCTCGCCGCCTTCCTGGCGCGCTGCGGCTCTAGCCCGGTAGTTTTCAAGCCGTTGATTTTGTTCGGGGAAGGGCGCGGCCAGGGTGGCTGGCGCGTTTCCTGCTATGGCCAGGCGGGGCGGTTGGCTTTGGCGAATCTTCGTCTAGGCTGACGAGATAACGAACAAAAAAGCAGGAAACTGCATGCGCAAGGGCATTCGAGCTTTCGTCCGGGTCGTGGACGCATTCAACCGGAGGGTCGGGCGTTTCGCCATGTACCTGATCTTCGCCATGCTGGCGGTGCTGCTGTATTCCTCGATCAGCAAGACCTTCTTCACCCCCTCGATCTGGACCCTGGAAAGCGCCCAGTTCCTCATGGTCGCCTACTTCCTGCTCGGCGGCGCCTACTCGATGCAGCTCGACGCCCACGTGCGTATGGACCTGGCCTACAGCCACTGGTCGCCGCGCACCCGCGCCGTGGTCGATGCGATCACCGTGTTCATGCTGATCTTCTACCTGGTGCTGCTGCTGATCGGCGGCATCTCCTCCACCGAATACGCCCTGGAATACCAGGAAACCAGCTACTCGGCCTGGTCGCCCTATATGGCGCCGATCAAGATCGTCATGTGCTTCGGCATCGCTCTGATGCTGCTGCAGGCCATCGCCACCTTCTTCAAGGACCTCTACGCGGCCCGCGGGGAGACGCTGTGATGAGCTACGAGCTGATCGCGCTGCTGATGTTCTCCTCGATGATGCTGCTGCTGCTCACCGGCAAGCGCGTGTTCGGCGCCATCGGGTTCGTCGCCGCCGCCGCCGCGCTGCTGCTGTGGGGCGACGGCGGCTCGGAGATGGCCTTCAGCGCGGCGATGAAACTGATGAAGTGGTACCCGCTGCTGACCCTGCCGATGTTCGTGTTCATGGGCTACATGCTCTCCGAGTCCGGCCTGGCCGAAGACCTGTACAAGATGTTCCACGTGTGGATGGGGCCGCTGCCGGGCGGGCTGGCCATCGGCACCATCGGCCTGATGGTGGTGATCTCGGCGATGAACGGGCTGAGCGTGGCCGGCATGGCCATCGGCGCCAGCATCGCCCTGCCCGAGCTGCTGCGCCGCGGCTACGACAAGATCATGGTCACCGGGGTGATCCAGGCCGGCAGCTCGCTGGGCATCCTCATTCCGCCCAGCGTGGTGCTGGTGCTCTACGGCATGATCGCCCGTCAGCCGGTCGGCCAGCTGTGGCTGGCCGGGGCCATTCCCGGCTTGCTGATGGCGTGCCTGTTCGTGCTCTATATCGTCGTGCGCTGCCGTCTGCAGCCACAGCTCGGCCCGCCCTTGGCCGAGGCCGAGCGGCTGCAGGTCAGCCGCCGGGAAAAGCTGTTGCTGCTGCGCGCCGGGCTGGCGCCACTGTTCATCTTCTTCGCCATGACCGGGCTGTTCCTGCTGGGCTACACCAGCCTGGTGGAAAGCTCCGCGGTGGGCGCCGCCGCGGCCATGCTGATGGCGCTGGTCAAGCGCCGGCTGAACCGCCAGGTGCTGGAGGAGACGCTGCGCAAGACCCTGGCCATCAGCTGCATGTTCATGTGGATCATCCTCGCTGCGCTGTGTTTCGGCGCGGTGTTCGACGGCCTCGGTGCGGTGCGGGCGATCGAGACCTTCTTCGTCGACAGCCTGCACCTGGGGCCCTGGCAGATCCTCATCATGATGCAGCTGTCGTTCATCATCATGGGCATGTTCCTCGACGACACCGCCATGCTGGTCATAGTCGCGCCGCTCTACATCCCGCTGGTCGGCGCGCTGGGCTTCGACCTGGTGTGGTACGGC
This sequence comes from Pseudomonas sp. NPDC077649, assembly GCF_044542855.1. Classification (NCBI taxonomy): domain Bacteria; kingdom Pseudomonadati; phylum Pseudomonadota; class Gammaproteobacteria; order Pseudomonadales; family Pseudomonadaceae; genus Pseudomonas; species Pseudomonas sp. NPDC077649. Next base: position 397,041 of record NZ_JBITVF010000001.1, read on the forward strand.
GTGCTCTACACCATCACCTGCCAGATCGCCTACATGACTCCGCCGTTCGGCTACAACCTGTTCCTCATGCGCGCCATGGCCCCGCCCGAGGTGAGCCTGCGCGACATCTACGTTTCGGTCACCCCCTTCGTGCTGGTGATGGTCCTGACCCTGATCCTGGTGATGGTTTTCCCGCAGCTGGCGCTGTGGTTGCCGCAGCTGCACTACGGCGGCTGAGCTTCGGAAATCGGCGCGCCTGGCGCGCCAGCAGTCGAGCCGGCGCCTGCCGGTCACTGGCAAGGCCGCTGCGGCTGCGGCGGCAATGAGCGGTTGTATTGCATCTGCATCGACACTATTGGAGAGAACAGCATGAGTACGAGACGCGATTTCCTGAAAACCGCCGCGGTCGGCACCGCCGCCCTGGGTTCGGCGCACATCTACGCGCAGGAGCCGAAGAAGATCACCTGGCGCCTGCAGACCTACGCCGGCCCGGCGCTGGCCGAGCACGTGATCAAGCCGTCGATCGACGCCTTCAACAAGGCCGCCAACGGCCAGATGGAGATCCAGCTGTACTTCGCCGACCAGTTGGTGCCCACCGGCGAGCTGTTCCGCGCCATGCAGCGCGGCACCATCGACGCGGTGCAGAGCGACGACGACTCCATCGCCGCGCCGGTGGACGTCTCGGTGTTCGGCGGCTACTTCCCCTTCGCCACCCGCTACAGCCTCGACGTGCCGGTGCTGTTCGAGCAGTACGGCCTCAACGACATCTGGGCCGAGGCCTACGGCGAGGTCAAGGGCGTCACCTGGCTCGGTGCCGGCGCCTGGGACCCCTGCCACTTCGCCACGGTGCAGCCGATCACCAAGCTCGACGACCTCAAGGGCAAGCGCATCTTTACCTTCCCCACCGCCGGCAAGTTCCTCGCCCGCTTCGGCGTGATCCCGGTGACCCTGCCCTGGGAGGACGTCGAGGTGGCGGTGCAGACCGGTGAGCTGGACGGCATCGCCTGGTCCGGCATCACCGAGGACTACACCGTCGGCTGGGCCAACGTGACCAAGTACTTCCTCACCAACAACATCTCCGGCGCCTGGATCGGTTCCTACTTCGCCAACTCGGACAAGTGGGCCGAGGTGCCCGAACACCTCAAGACCCTGTTCAAGCTGTGCATGGACAGCTCCAACTACTACCGTCAGCACTGGTACTGGGGCGGCGAGGCGCAGCTGCGCGTGGAGGGCGGCAAGCTGCAGCTGACCTCCATCCCGGCCGAGGAGTGGGCCACGGTGGAGGCCGAGGCGCTGAAGTTCTGGGACGAGATCGCCAAGACCAGCCCGCGCTGCGCCAAGGTGGTGGACATCTTCAAGAAGTACAACGCGCTGATGGCCAAGGCGGGGGCGCCTTATCGCGGTTGAATCCGGCGGCTTGTCAGGTGAGGCCATGCGCCCGTGCCGCGAGGTACGGGCGCGGTTTTTTATGGCGATGACCGCTGCCCTCTGCAGGTGTCGCGGGGCCGCCCACGAACCGCAGTCGCCGCAAGGTCAATGCCCGTTGTCCTTGGATCCTTGCGCCGCCCCCGCAGATTTTTCCCGCCCCAGCCCTGCCAGCCCGGCAATCCTGTACCACACTCAATGGGCCTGAAACGGACGCTGTGAGAGGCGTCGCGCTGTGCCCATGCGCCGCCGGCCTAGCCGGTCATGGCTGCCCAGCCGCTCGCCCAACCCGCCCGCCATAACAACAAGACACAGGGGTTAGCATGTTCAAACCACGGGATGTAAAGACCCTTGGCGATGCCCGGCGCATCGTCGAGGAGCGTGGCCTGAGCCACGTGAAAGTCGGCCTGTTCGACAACGATGGGGTGATGCGCGGCAAGTACATGAGCCGCAGCAAGTTCTTCTCCGCCCTGGAGCACGGCTTCGCCTTCTGCGACGTGGTGCTCGGCTGGGACGTCAAGGACCAGCTCTACGACAACGCCCAGTACACCGGCTGGCACACCGGCTACCCCGACGCGCCGGTGCGCATCCTGCCGCACACCTGCCGTGAGATTCCCTTCGAGAACGGCATGCTGCTGTTTCTCGCCGAATTCGACCAGCAGGCCGAGGCGGTGTGCCCGCGCGGCACCCTGCGGCGGGTGGTCGAGCGCTGCCAGGGCATGGGCTTCGAGCCCTATGCGGCGCTGGAGTACGAGTTCTTCATGTTCGACGAGACGCCGGAGTCGGCGCGGGCCAAGGGCTTTCGCGACCTCAAACCCTTCACCCCGGACTGGTTCGGCTACTCGATGATCCGTAACTCGGTGCATGCCGAGCTCTACCACCAGATCCTCGAGATGGGCGAGAGCATGGATTTTCCCATCGAGGGCCTGCACACCGAGACCGGGCCCGGCGTGCTGGAGGCGGCCATCGCCTATGACCGCGCCGAGGCGGCGGCGGACAAGGGCGCGCTGTTCAAGACCTTCATGAAGGTGCTGGCCCAGCGCAACGGCCTGATGGCCACCTTCATGGCCAAGTGGTCGGGCAAGTACCCGGGGCAGAGCGGGCATATCCACGTCTCGCTGCGCGACCGCGCGAGCGACAAGTCGGCCTTCTACGACCCCAGCCAGGCGCACAACATGAGCAAGCTGCAGCGGCATTTCCTCGCCGGCCAGCAGCGCCTGATGCCGGAATTCCTGTGCATGGTGGCGCCGACCCTGAACAGCTATCGGCGCCTGATCCCCGGCTTCTGGGCGCCGACCGACGCCACCTGGGGCGTGGAGAACCGCACCGCAGCGCTGCGGGTGATCCCTGGTAGCGACAAGTCGCAGCGTCAGGAGTATCGCCTCGGCGCCGCCGACGGCAATCCGTTCCTGGCGCTGTCGGTGGCCATCGGTTCGGGCTTGTACGGCGTCATGCAGGAGTGGGAACCGACCGAGCCGGTCAGCGGTAACGCCTACGCGGTCAAGCATCCCGAGGAGCTGGCGTTGCCGCGCACCCTGTGGGATGCCGCGCAGCGCCTGAAGGGCTCGCAGGCCGCGCGCGAGCTGTTCGGCGACGCCTTCGTCGAGCACTTCGCCGCCAGCCGCGAATGGGAAGAGCGCGAGTACCGCCGCCATGTCAGCGACTGGGAGCTGGATCGCTACTTCGAAATCATCTGATTCCCCATTCCCCCAGCCTGGATGCAATCCGGGGCGCTGTTGCCGAGTGTCCCCGGCATGCATCCAGGCCACGCGGGCAGGTTTCTGGAGCACCTTATGAGCAAGCTGCAATGCATTTCTCCCATCGACGGCTCGGTCTACGTCGAGCGTCGTCTGGCCTCCAACCCCGAGATCCAGGCCGCGCTGGCCAGGGCCGAGCTGGCGCAGCAGACCTGGAAACGCACGCCGCTGAGTGAGCGCATCGCCATCGGCCGGCGCGCCATCGCCGCCTTCGCCGCACGCGAGAGCCAGCTGGCCGAGGAACTGTGCTGGATGATGGGGCGGCCGATCCGTTACGCCGCCGGCGAGATCCGCGGTTTCGTCGAGCGCGCCAGCCATATGGCCGATATCGCCGAGGGCTCGCTGGCCGACATTCGCCTGCCGGATAAGCCCGGCTTCACCCGCTTTATCCGCCGCGAGCCGCTGGGCGTGGCGCTGGTCATCGCACCCTGGAACTACCCCTACCTGACCGCGGTGAATACGGTGCTGCCGGCACTGCTGGCGGGCAACGCGGTGCTGCTCAAGCATTCGGCGCAGACCCCGCTGTGCGCCGAGCGCATGGTCGAGGCCTTCGCCGAGGCCGGACTGCCCGAGGGCGTGTTCCAGTACCTGCACCTGAGCCACGGCGACACCGAGGCGCTGATCCAGGCGCCGAGCATCGCCCACGTCGCCTTCACCGGCTCAGTGCCGGGCGGGGTCATGGTCGAGCGGGCGGCGGCCGGGCGCTTTATCAGCGTCGGCCTGGAGCTGGGCGGCAAGGATCCGGCCTATGTGCGCGCCGACGCCGACCTGGCCCATGCGGTGGAAACCGCCATCGACGGCGCCTTCTTCAACTCCGGCCAATCGTGCTGCGGCATCGAGCGCATCTATGTGCACGAGTCGCTGTTCGATGAGTTCGTCGAGCGCGCCGTGGCGCTGGTGCGCCAGTACAAGCTGGGGCGCTCGGACGACCCGCAGACCACCCTGGGCCCGTTGGTGCGGGCCGACGCCGCCGATTTCGTCCGCGCGCAGATCGCCGAGGCGGTCGAGCAGGGCGCCAAGGCGCATATCGACCCGGCCGAGTTTCCCCTGGATGCGCCAGGTACGCCCTACCTGGCGCCGCAGGTGCTGACCAACGTCAACCATGAAATGCGCGTGATGACCGAGGAATCCTTCGGCCCGGTGGTGGGTATCCAGAAGGTCGCCAGCGACGAGGAGGCGCTGGCGCTGATGAACGACAGCGAGTTCGGCCTGACCGCAGCGATCTTCAGCCGCGACGTCGATGCCGCCATGGCCCTGGCCGATCGGGTGGAGGCCGGCACGGTGTTTCTCAACCGTTGCGACTACCTCGACCCCGGGCTGGCCTGGACCGGCGTGAAGCACTCCGGACGTGGCTGCACCCTCTCAAGGGTCGGCTACGAGCAGCTGACCCGGCCGAAATCCTTCCACTTCAAGACTCAGCTGTGAGGCGCGCAATGGACCTGAATCAGTACCGCATGAACTGGAATTACCCCACCGCGATGCGCGTCGGCGTCGGCCGCATCAGCGAACTGGCCGAGGCCTGCCGCCAGCTCGGCATGCGCGCGCCGCTGCTCTGTACCGACCCCGGCCTGGCCGCACTGCCGATGATCGACGCGGCGCTGCGTCAGTGTCGCGATGCCGGGCTGAAGACCGGCCTGTTCTCGGCGATCAAGGGCAACCCCACCGGCGCCAACGTGATGGACGGTGTGGCGGCGTTCAAGGCCGGCGGGCATGACGGGGTGATCGCCTTTGGCGGCGGCTCGGCGCTGGATGCCGGCAAGGCCATCGCCCTGATGGTCGGCCAGGATCGGCCGCTGTGGGATTTCGAGGACGTCGGCGACAACGCCAGCCGGGTCAAGGTCGCCGGCATGGCGCCGGTGGTGGCGGTGCCGACCACCGCCGGCACCGGCTCGGAAGTCGGCCGCGCCTCGGTGATCACCGACGACGCGGCGCATATCAAGCGCATCATCTTCCACGCGCGGATGCTGCCGGCGCTGGTGATTCTCGACCCGGAACTGACGGTCGGCCTGCCGGCGAAGATCACCGCCGCCACCGGCATGGACGCGCTGTCGCACAGCCTGGAGGCGTTCTGCTCGCCGCTGTTCCATCCCATGGCCGAGGGCATCGCCCTGGAGGGCATGCGCCTGGTGCAGCAGTACCTGCCGCGGGCGGTCAGTCAGGGCACCGACGTCGAGGCGCGGCTGCAGATGCTGGTGGCCTCGAGCATGGGCGCTACCGCCTTCCAGCGTGGCCTCGGTGCGATGCACGCGCTGGCCCATCCGCTGGGGGCGCTGTACGACGCTCACCATGGCCTGCTCAACGCAGTGCTGATGCCTTACGTGCTGGTGGCCAACCGCGGCGCCATCGAGGCGCAGATGGAGAAGATGGCGCGCTATCTGGCGCTGCCGGGCAGCGGCTTCGAGGCGGTACTGGACTGGGTGCTGGCGCTGCGCAGCGAGGTGGGCATTCCCCACAGCCTGGGCGAGATCGGCATCGACGATACGCGCATCGAGCAGGTAGGACGGATGGCCGAGGTCGATCCCTCGGCGGGCACCAACCCCATCGCCTTCAGCGCCGCGCAGTACAGCGCGTTGTTCGAGAAGGCGCTGCGCGGGGTGTTGTAGGCGATTACTGGTCGGCGGCGGCCAGTTGCTCTTGCAGGCGCTGCTGGGCCTGCTGATTGACCTGGTCGATCTGCTGCTTGAGTTGTTCCATCTGCTGCTGCTTTTGCGCCGCGTTCTGCGCCTGCAGGGTGGCGGTGGTGGCAGTCTCGGCACCGCCGCAAGCGACGAGCAGCAGGGGGCTGAGCAATAGGGCGAGGCGGATCGGGCGCATGGTATCTCCGGAGAAAGAGTGGGCCGCGGGATAGGCGCGATTAGCGCCCTCTCCCATTTATGGGAGAGGGCTGGGGAGAGGGCAAGCCCTGTGGCTTATTCTCCCGCCTGTGCCGCCTTCAAGGCCTCCAGCGCCGGCGCGGCATAGATGCCCACTTCCACCGCCAGCTCCATCACCCGCGGCAGGTCGCTGGCGTACACCAGCACTGCCTGCAGCTCGTCGTCCAGCGGTTCGCTGAAGTCCACCAGCACATAGCCGCCGGTTTCCGGCGACAGCGCCGAGAGCTGCACCTGGATGCGATTGAGCGCGGTAAGCGGTTCGGTCTTGGCTAGTTGCTTGGCCTTGAGCACGAACGGCACCTGCGGGCCGAAGGACTCGGTGATCTGCTGGAACAGCTCCTGGTAGCTGTCGGCCTGGAACAGCACGGTATCCGGCAGGCTGCCGACCACCACCCATTCGCCCAGCGGGATGGGGAAGTCGTCGTCGTAGTTGACGTCGGGGTTGGCGGCGAGGAAGGCGACCGGGTCGGCATAGGCCTGCGCCGCTTCGTCGGCGATGCGGGCGATCTCGTCCTCGGGCAGGCAGCCGGAGCTTATCTTGGCGATCAGTTCTTCCAGCTGGGCTTTCATCGGGGCATTCCTGTTGGGGGCGAAGGCGCGCAGGATAAGGCAAAGCGCGCCGGGCTAGAAATAGGCCAGCAGGCGGCCGAGGCTCATCACCAGTAGCCAGGCCAGCAGCGACAGCGCCGCCTGCAGCCGACCGAGCAACGGTGCGCGCCCGTCCCAGTCGCTCAGCCGGGCGCTCCACAGATGCCGAAACAACAGGGCGTTGCCGATACCCAGGGCGATCAGCAGCAGCTTGAACTGTAGCAGGCGGTTGCCGAGCAGTGGCCCGGCGTCGGCGGCGAACAGGCAGAAGCCGCTGCCCAGCAACAACAGCAGGCCGGCCACCGCCAGCGGCGTCAGCGCGCGCGACACCGCCGCCAGCGGGAAACCGCGACCGGCACCGAGCAGGCGTGCATCGAGTAGCAGCATGCTGCCGAGCAACAGCACCAGGCCGAGCAGATGCAGCAGGTTGAGCGCCGGGTAGAGCAGCGTCGAGCTGCGCATCTGCTCGCCCAGGGCCGAGGCCTCCAGCCAGGCGGCCCAGGCGGTCAGCACGTCCATCTAGCGCAGTTCGATGGTGCGGCCGTCGACGATGATGCGCTCGGCGCGGATCTCCGCGGTGCCGTCCTTGCGCGGGTAGCCGACGATGGTCACGGTCTTGCCCTCCGTCAGGTCGGCTTCCGGCAGGCCGCGGGCTTGCAGGCGGCTGAGCGGCGCGAGGATCACCAGCCAGCTGCGCCCCTCGTGCTCGATGCTCACGTCGGCGTGCGGGTTGCGGTAGTGGACCTGTTGCAGCGGCACTTCCAGGGTCAGGGTCCGATCGGCGTCGTAGGAGCTCCAGCCGTGGTGGGCCTGGGCGAGGGCGCCGGCCAGCAGCAGGCCGAGCGCGGTGGCGAGGAGCAGCAGTTTCTTCAGCATGGCGGTCACCCGGTGTGGCTGGTTGGACACCGGGTAAACCTAGACCCTGCAGCCCGCGCCGCGGCGGGCGGGCAGCATTTGGAAACAGAATCGGCCGGCCCCCGGTAGATTGTCGCTGCGCGCCGTGAAGCCCAACGGCGGGCCGGCGGACGACCTCGTTGGGCTTCGTCGCGGGCTCCTCAGCCCAACCTAGGGGCCGAGCCCAAGGGGGCGCAAGGCGCCTTAGCCGTAGCGCTTCTTCGCCTCGATGGCCAGGCCGCTGCCGATGCTGCCGAAGGTGTTGCCTTCCACGCTGCGCGCATTCGGCAGCATGGCCGCCACGCTCTGGCGCAGCGCCGGCACGCCGCTGGAGCCGCCGGTGAAGAACAGCGTGTCGACCTGCCCGGCGCCGATGCCGGCATCGGCGAGCAGCTGGCCGAGGCTGGCGCGGATACGTTCCAGCAGCGGCTCGATGGCGTTCTCGAACAGCGGCCGGCTCAGTTCGGCGACCAGCCCCGGCTCCACGCGCGACAGGTCGATGGCGCGCGCGTCCTGCTCGCTCAGGGCGATCTTGCTGTCTTCCACCTGCATCGCCAGCCAGTGCCCGGCGCGTTGTTCGATCAGGCCGAACAGGCGGTCGATGCCGGTGGCGTCGACTATGTCGTAGCGCATGTTCTGCAGGGCCAGCTGGGTCTTCTGCGCGTACAGCGCGTTGATGGTGTGCCAGGTGGCCAGGTTGAGGTGGTAGCTGGTGGGCATGAAGGCGTCGCTCTTCATCCGGCTGCCGTAGCCGAACAGCGGCATCACCCCGGCCAGCGACAGCTGCTTGTCGAAATCGGTACCGCCGATATGCACGCCGCCGGTGGCGAGGATGTCGTCCTGGCGCTCGGCCAGCTGGTGGCGCTCGGGTGCCAGGCGCACCAGGGAGAAGTCCGAGGTGCCGCCGCCGATGTCGACGATCAGCACCAGCTCCTCGCGGTCCAGGTTCGACTCGTAGTCGAAGGCCGCGGCGATCGGCTCGTACTGGAACGACACCTCCTTGAAGCCGAGCTGGTGCGCCACCGCCACCAGGGTGTTCTGCGCCTCCTGGTCGGCTTGCGCGTCGTCGTCGACGAAGAACACCGGGCGGCCCAGCACCACCTCGTCGAAGCTGCGCTCGGCCAGGCGTTCGGCGCGGCTCTTCAGCTCGCCGATAAAGAAGCCGAGCAGCGCCTTGAACGGCAGCGCACTGCCGAGCACCGTGGTCTCGCTTTTCAGCAGCTTGGAGCCCAGCAGGCTCTTCAGCGAGCGCATCAGGCGGCCTTCGTAGCCCTCCAGGTACTCTTGCAGGGCCTGACGGCCGTAGACCGGGCGGCGTTCCTCGGTGTTGAAGAAGATCACCGAGGGCAGGGTGATCTTGCCGTCTTCCAGCACCAGCAGGCTGTCCTGGCCGGGGCGCAGCCAGCCGACGGTGGAGTTGGAGGTGCCGAAGTCGATGCCGCAGGCGCGGGCGGGGGTGGAGAAGGGCATGGTGCGGACAGCCTGAGAAAACGGCCGCGCATTCTAGGGCAGGTCGTGCGGGCGTGCAGCACCGGGTATCAGTTTTTCGGGGGTTTGCGATTACCGCACCGGGGTTCGATAATCGCCAGGCACTGTCGACCGCCCCGGAGGTTCCATGAGCGATACCCGTCCGCCCCTGTCCAGCCTGGCGCCGCCGCCCTACGTGTCGCCGGCCAAGCGCATCGAGGAGTTCGCCGGCGATCCCAATTTCATGACCTCCCTGGCCCGCGGCCTGGCGGTGATCAACGCCTTTCAGGAGCGCAAGCGCCACCTGACCATCGCGCAGATCAGCCACCGCACCGAGATCCCCCGCGCCGCGGTGCGCCGCTGCCTCTACAGCCTGATGAAGCTGGGCTACGTCACCACCGACGGGCGCACCTATTCGCTGCTGCCCAAGGTGCTGACCCTGGGCCACGCCTACCTGTCGTCGACGCCGTTGGCGGTGTCCGCCCAGCCCTATCTCGACCGTTTGAGCGAGCAGCTGCACGAGGCCTGCAACCTGGCCACCCTGGAGGGCGAGCAGGTGCTCTATATCGCCCGGTCGGCGATTCCGCAGCGGCTGATCTCGGTGGATCTCAGCGTCGGCAGCCGCCTGCCGGCCTACTGCACCTCCATGGGCCGCATCCTGCTCGCCGCGCTGGACGACGACCAGTTGCAGGACTACCTGGCCCACGCCGAGCTGCAGCCCAAGACCAGTCGCACCCTGCACACCCCCGAGGCGCTGTGGGAGTGCCTGCAGCGCGTGCGCCACCAGGGCTGGTGCATCGTCGACCAGGAGCTGGAGCAGGGCCTGCGCTCGCTGGCGGTGCCGGTGTACGACTCCGCCGGCCACGTGCTGGCGGCGATGAACGTCAGCACCCACGCCGGTCGCGTGCCGATCAGCGAGCTGGAAAAGCGCTACCTGCCGCTGATGCTCAGCGCCAGCCGCGAGCTCAGCAGCCAGCTGTTTCGGCCTTCTTGAGCAGATCCTAGGGGGGATGGCGCTTTTTACATCCACCAGGACGGTGGATCGATAAAGCGCGATCCACCCTAGGAGATCCTGCCTGATCCAGACGAAAGCGGGCGGTAATCGCCCGCCGCGATATTCGCCCAAGGTCCGATTGCCTAAGCTCGCCAGGCCGCTAACCTGTGCCGGTCAACCGTTGATCGGCTCGTGATCAGCGGCAGGCCATTTGCCTGTATCTATGGTTCGAGCGAGGAGGGCAGCCTTGGCCCGTCAGCACTCGCCAGTTGATAACAATAAGAGCGCCCTGAGTTATGGACTGTCGTCTGCTCAACGAGAAGAGTCGGCTGTTCGCCAATGCCGACCCCTATGCGGTATCCGACTACGTCAACCAGCATGTCGGCTCGCATTGCATTCGCCTGCCCAACAGCGGCCGCCCGGCCGCCAGCCTCAGCCACCGCAGCTTCGCCAGCCTCGACCTGTGCCGCATCAGCTACGGCGGCAGCGTGCGCGTCACCTCGCCGGCGCTGGAAACCATCTATCACCTGCAGATGCTGCTGCAGGGCCACTGCCTGTGGCGCGGCCACGGCCAGGAACACTACTTCACCCCCGGCGAACTGCTGCTGATCAACCCGGACGATCCGGTTGACCTGACCTATTCCGACGACTGCGAGAAGTTCATCGTCAAGCTGCCGAGCCAGCTGATCGAGCGCGCCTGCAGCGACAACCACTGGCAGCGCCCGGCCGACGGCGTGCGCTTCGCCTCGCGCCACCAGCTGCAGCAGCTCGAAGGCTTCACCAACCTGCTCGGCCTGGTCTGCGACGAGGCCGAGAGCGAGCAGTCGCTGCCCTCGGTGCAGGAGCACTACACGCGGATCATCGCCAGCAAGCTGCTCGGCCTGCTCGGCAACAACGTCAGCCGCGTGGAGCTGGCCGAGAGCAACCCCTCGTTCGAGCGCCTGGTGCAATTCATCGACGACAACCTCAAGCAGGACATCAGCCTCGAGCAGCTGGCCCAGCTCGCCCATATCAGCCCGCGCTCGCTCTACGCGCTGTTCGACAAGCACCTGGGCACCACGCCCAAGCACTACATCCGCCAGCGCAAGCTGGAGCGGGTGCACGCCTGCCTCAGCGACCCCTCGGCCAAGGTGCGCAATATCACCGAGGTGGCGCTGGACTACGGCTTCCTCCACCTCGGCCGCTTCTCCGAGAGCTACAAGAGCGCCTTCGGCGAGCTGCCCTCCGATACCCTGCGTCGCCGCGAGTCCTGATCGCTCCGCGTGTTTTCGGTGCGCACGGCACACCCTACGAGCGGGTAGCTTGTCCACCGATCAAACACGCGCCGTATCTCTTCCGGTTGGCCACAGGTGGAAAACGCTTCGCGGTTTTCCACCCTACGTTTTCCACCTTCCGAGTTTCTGCCCAGGCCACGGCTGACGCGGCTTCTACGACCTTGGTCGCACCCTGCAGAAAACGGATAAAGGTCCTGCACTAACTGGATATTGTCGGACAATCAGGCGGCATAGCCTTGGAACCGTTGAAACAATAACAACGGAGCCATGGCCATGAACCTGGGACTCGACTACCTCAATAGCCTGCTTGAAGAAGACAAGGACAAGGGCATTTTCCGCTGCAAGCGCGAGATGTTCACCGACCCCCGGTTGTTCGACCTGGAGATGCAGCACATCTTCGAGGGCAACTGGCTGTACCTGGCCCACGAGAGCCAGATCCCCAACGTCAACGACTACTACACCACCCACATGGGGCGCCAGCCGATCTTCATCGCGCGCAACAAGGAGGGTGAGCTCAACGCATTCATCAACGCCTGTAGCCACCGCGGCGCCATGCTGTGCCGCTTCAAGAGCGGCAACAAGGCCAGCTACACCTGCCCCTTCCACGGCTGGACCTTCAACAACAGCGGCAAGCTGCTCAAGGTCAAGGACCCCAAGGAAGCCGGCTACCCTGACAGCTTCAACTGCGACGGCTCGCACGATCTGAAGAGGGTCGCCCGCTTCGAGTCCTACCGTGGCTTCCTGTTCGGCAGCCTGCGCGAGGACGTGGCGCCGCTCGAGGACTTCCTCGGCGAGTCGAAGAAGATCATCGACATGATCTGCGACCAGTCCAGCGAAGGCCTGGAAGTGCTGCGCGGCTCCAGCACCTATGTCTACGAGGGCAACTGGAAACTGCAGGCGGAAAACGGTGCCGACGGCTACCACGTCACCGCCGTGCACTGGAACTACGCCGCCACCCAGCAGCAGCGCAAGCTGAAAGAGGCCGGCGACGACATCCGCGCCATGAGCGCCGGCGGCTGGGGCAAGAAGGGCGGCGGTTTCTACTCCTTCGAGAACGGCCACCTGCTGCTATGGACCCGCTGGGACAACCCGGAAGATCGCCCGCTGTTCGCCGACCGCGAGCGCCTGGCCGCCGAGTTCGGCGAAGCCCGCGCCGACTGGATGATCGGCCACTCGCGCAACCTCTGCCTGTACCCCAACCTGTACCTGATGGACCAGTTCGGCTCGCAGCTGCGCATCGCCCGCCCGCTGTCGGTGGACAAGACCGAGGTGACCATCTACTGCATCGCGCCCAAGGGCGAGAGTGCCGAGGCGCGCGCGCGGCGTATCCGCCAGTACGAGGACTTCTTCAACGTCTCGGGCATGGCCACCCCCGATGACCTGGAGGAGTTTCGCGCCTGCCAGCAGGGTTTTGCCGGCCGCGCCATGGTCTGGAACGACATGTCCCGCGGCGCCAAGCACTGGATCGACGGCGCCGACGAGTCAGCCCGCGAGATCGACCTGCACCCGCTGATGAGCGGTGCGCGCACCGAGGACGAAGGCCTGTTCGTGCTGCAGCACCACTACTGGCAGCAGCAGATGATCCAGGCGCTGAAAGAACAGCAAGACCAACTGATCCACGTGGAGGGTGCGTAAATGAGCCTTTCCTATGACGCCGTGCGCGATTTCCTCTACCGCGAGGCGCGCTACCTGGATGACAAGCAGTGGGACCAGTGGCTGGAGCTGTACGCCCCGGACGCCGAGTTCTGGATGCCGGCCTGGGACGATAACGACCAGCTGGTGGAAAACCCGCAGACCGAAATCTCGCTGATCTGGTACGGCAACCGCAGCGGCCTGGAAGACCGGGTGTTCCGCATCCGCACCGAGCGCTCCAGCGCCACCATCCCGGACACCCGCACCTCGCACAACATCAACAACATCGAGATCGTCGAGCAGGGCGATGGGCTGACCAAGGTGCGCTTCAACTGGCACACCCTGAGCTTTCGCTACAAGACCGTCGATCACTTCTACGGCACCAGCTTCTACACCCTGGATACCCGCGGCGAGAACCCGCTGATCAAGGCCAAGAAGGTGGTGCTGAAGAACGATTACGTGCGCCAGATCATCGACGTCTACCACATCTGATTCCGCTGCAGCGCTGCCGGCGGGAGCCTTCGGCTCCCGTCGCGGGACGCTGCACGCCGCCAACCGCATAGCGAGGTGCGCCATGAGCCACAAGATCGCACTGAATTTCGAAGACGGGGTGACCCGCTTTATCGACGCCAACCTGGGTGAGACGGTGGCTGACGCCGCCTATCGCCAGGGCATCAATATCCCGCTGGACTGCCGCGATGGCGCCTGCGGCGCCTGCAAGTGCTTCGCCGAAGCCGGCCAGTACGACCTCGGTGAGGACTATATCGAGGACGCCCTGAGCCAGGCCGAGGCCGAGCAAGGCTATGTGCTGACCTGCCAGATGCGCGCCGAGAGCGACTGCGTGATCCGCGTGCCGGCCTCCTCGCAGCTGTGCAAGACCCAGCAGGCCAGCTTCGAGGCGGCCATCAGCGCGGTGCGCAAGCTCTCCGACAGCACCATCGCCCTGTCGGTCAAGGGCGAGGCCCTGAGCCAGCTGGCCTTCCTGCCGGGGCAGTACGTCAACCTGCAGGTGCCGGGCAGCGAGCAGACCCGTGCCTACTCCTTCAGCAGCCTGCAGAAGGACGGCGAGGTCAGCTTCCTGATCCGCAACGTGCCGGGCGGGCTGATGAGCAGTTTTCTGAGCAACCTGGCCAAGACCGGCGACAGCATCAGCCTGGCCGGCCCGCTGGGCAGTTTCTACCTGCGCGAGATCAAGCGCCCGCTGCTGCTGCTGGCCGGCGGCACGGGCCTGGCGCCCTTCACCGCGATGCTGGAGAAGATCGCCGCCGAAGGCTGCGCGCACCCGCTGCACCTGATCTACGGCGTGACCCACGACCATGACCTGGTCGAGCTGGACAAGCTGGAAGCCTTCGCCGCGCGCATCCCGGGTTTCAGCTTCAGCGCCTGCGTGGCCAGCCCCGAGAGCAGCTACCCGCACAAGGGCTACGTCACCCAGCACATCGAGCCCAAGCACCTCAACGACGGCGAGGTGGACATCTACCTGTGCGGCCCGCCGCCCATGGTCGAGGCGGTCAGCCAGTACATCCGCGAGCAGGGCATAGCACCGGCCAATTTCTACTACGAGAAGTTCGCCGCCAGCGCCTGATTGCTCCTTGGCTCCGCCACCACGGTGGCGGGCCGGTTTTATTTGCGGCGCGGGCGCAAGCCCGCGGCCCCTCGACGAGGACGGGACTATGAGAATGCGTTTCCAACACAAGGTCGCCGTGGTCACTGGCGCCGCCCAGGGCATCGGCCGCCGCGTCGCCGAGTGGCTGCTGGAGGAGGGCGCCCAAGTGGTGGCGGTGGACCGCTCCGAGCTGGTGTTCGAGCTGGCCGAGCATGAAGGCGTGCTGTGCCTGACCGCCGACCTGGAGCAGGCCGGCGACTGCCAGAGCGTGATGCAGGCAGCCGTCGAGCGCTTCGGCCGCCTCGACATCCTGATCAACAACGTCGGCGGCACCATCTGGGCCAAGCCCTTCGAGCATTACGAAACGGCGCAGATCGAGGCCGAGGTGCGCCGCTCGCTGTTCCCCACCCTGTGGTGCTGCCACGCCGCCCTGCCGCAGATGCTGGCGCAGGGCAGTGGCGCCATCGTCAACGTCTCCTCCATCGCCACCCGCGGGGTCAACCGCGTGCCCTACGGTGCGGCCAAGGGCGGCGTCAATGCCCTCACCGCCTGCCTGGCCTTCGAGACCGCCGAGCGCGGCATCCGCGTCAACGCCACCGCCCCCGGCGGCACCGAGGCGCCGCCGCGGCGCATCCCGCGCAACGCCGCCGAGCCGAGCGAACAGGAGCAGGCCTGGTACCAGCAGATCGTCACGCAGACCGTCGAGAGCAGCCTGATGAAACGCTACGGCAGCATCGACGAGCAGGTCGGCGCGATCCTCTTCCTTGCCTCGGACGAGGCCTCCTATATCACCGGCGTGACCTTGCCGGTGGGCGGAGGCGATCTGGGCTGAGCACGACCCCGTAGGAGCGGCTTTAGCCGCGAATCGTGGCTAAAGCGGAACACCGGCCGAGCGCTCCTACACAAGCAACCGAGCAGTTCACAACAAAAACAAAACCGAGAACCGATGCCATGCGACAGATAGACGTTCACCCCGTTATCGACAACGCACGTTTTTCCCGCTTCCACTGGATGGTCATGGCGCTGTGCGCGCTGCTGCTGATCTTCGACGGCTACGACCTGTTTATCTTCGGCGTGGTGCTGCCGGCGATCATGCAGGAGTGGAACCTGACCCCGCTGGAGGCCGGTGCCCTGGGCAGCTACGCGCTGTTCGGCATGATGTTCGGCGCCCTCGGCTTCGGCACCCTGGCCGACCGGATCGGGCGCAAGAAGGGCATCACCATCTGCTTCGTGCTGTTCTCCACGGCGACCATCCTCAATGGCTTCGCCACGAGCCCCACCGAGTTCGGCATCTTCCGCTTTATCGCGGGCTTGGGCTGTGGCGGGCTGATGCCCAACGCCGTGGCGCTGATGAACGAGTACGCGCCCAAGCGCCTGCGCAGCACCCTGGTGGCGGTGATGTTCAGCGGCTACTCGCTGGGCGGCATGCTCGCCGCCGGCGTGGGCATCTACATGCTGCCGCGCTTCGGCTGGGAGTCGATGTTCTTCGCCGCCGCCGTGCCGCTGCTGCTGTTGCCGCTGATCCTGTGGAAGCTGCCGGAGTCGGTGGGTTTCCTGGTGCGCCAGGGTCGCCATGAGCAGGCTCGCGCGGTGCTGGCCAAGGTCGAGCCGGGCCTGGCCCTCGACGCCGCCGACCAGTTGCAGATGAGCGATGGCAAGGGCCAGGGCGTCGGCGTCTTCGAGCTGTTCCGCGACGGCCGCGCGCTGCGCACCCTGTGCCTGTGGCTGGCGTTCTTCTGCTGCCTGCTGATGGTCTACGCGCTGAGCTCCTGGCTGCCCAAGCTGATGGCCAGCGCCGGCTACAGCCTGGGCTCGAGCCTGTCGTTTTTGCTGGCGCTGAATTTCGGCGGCATGGCCGGGGCGATTCTCGGCGGCTGGCTGGGCGATCGCTTCAACCTGGGCAAGGTGATGGTGGCCTTCTTCGTCGCCGCCGCCGCCTCGATCAGCCTGCTCGGCTTCAACAGCCCGACGCCGGTGCTCTACGGCCTGATCTTCATCGCCGGCGCCACCACCATCGGCACGCAGATCCTGCTGTACGCCGGCGCCGCGCAGTTCTACGGCCTGTCGATCCGCTCCACCGGCCTCGGCTGGGCCTCGGGCATCGGCCGCAACGGCGCCATCGTCGGGCCGCTGCTCGGCGGCGCGCTGATGGCGATCAACCTGCCGCTGCAACTGAACTTCATCGCCTTCGCCATACCCGGGGCCGTGGCGGCCCTGGCCATGGCGGTGTTCACCCTCAGCGGCCAGCGGCGCCAGGCGGCGTCCGCGGCGCTGGCGGCGGCCAAGGCCTGAGCCTCACCCTGAACCTGGAAGATTGAAATGAGCCACGTCCTGATCGAAAGCCTGACGGCGACCATAGTCGACCTGCCGACCATCCGCCCGCACAAGCTGGCCATGCATACCATGCAGAACCAGACGCTGGTGATCATCCGCCTGCGTTGCAGCGACGGCGTCGAAGGCATAGGCGAAGCCACCACCATCGGTGGCCTGGCCTACGGCAACGAGAGCCCGGAGAGCATCAAGCAGAATATCGACAGCCATCTGGCGCCGGCGCTGATCGGTCAGGACGCGGCCAATATCAACGCCTGCATGCAGCGCCTGGACAAGCTGGCCAAGGGCAACACCTTCGCCAAGTCGGGCATCGAAAGCGCGCTGCTCGACGCCCAGGGCAAGCGCCTGGGCCTGGCGGTCAGCGAGCTGCTCGGCGGCCGCGTGCGCGACAGCCTGGAGGTGGCCTGGACCCTGGCCTCAGGCGACACCGCCCGCGATATCGACGAGGCGCAGCAGATGCTCGCCATCCGCCGCCACCGCATCTTCAAGCTGAAGATCGGTGCCGGCGAGCTGCAGCGCGACCTCAACCACGTCATCGCCATCAAGCAGGCGCTGGGCGACTGCGCCAGCGTGCGGGTCGACGTCAACCAGGGCTGGGACGAGTCCCAGGCCATCCGCGCCTGCCGGGTGCTGGGTGACAACGGCATCGACCTGATCGAGCAGCCCATCGCGCGCATCAATCGCGCCGGCCAGGTGCGCCTCAACCAGCGCAGCCCGGCACCGATCATGGCCGACGAATCCATCGAGAGCGTCGAGGACGCCTTCAGCCTGGCGGCCGACGGCGCCGCCAGCGTGTTCGCCCTGAAGATCGCCAAGAACGGCGGCCCGCGCGCCGTGCTGCGCACTGCGGCCATCGCCGAAGCGGCCGGCATCGCCCTGTACGGCGGCACCATGCTCGAAGGCGCCATCGGCACCCTGGCCTCGGCCCACGCCTTTCTCACCCTCAAGCAGCTGACCTGGGGCACCGAGCTGTTCGGCCCGCTGCTGCTGACCGAGGAGATCGTCAGCGAGCCGCCGCTGTACCGCGATTTCGCCCTGCAGGTGCCGCGTACCCCCGGCCTGGGCCTGACCCTGGACGAAGAGCGCCTGGCGTTCTTCGCCCGCAAGTAAGCAGGAGATCGAAGCCATGCTGTTTCACGTAAAGATGACCGTAAGGCTGCCGGCCGACATGGACCCGGCAGTGGCCGCGCGGATCAAGGCCGAGGAGAAGGAACTGGCTCAGCGCCTGATGCGCGAGGGCACCTGGCGCCACCTGTGGCGCATCGCCGGACACTACGCCAACTACAGCGTATTCGACGTGGCCAGCGTCGAGGCGCTGCACGACACCCTGCTGCAACTGCCGCTGTTCCCCTACATGGACATCGAGGTCACGCCGCTGTGCCGGCATCCCTCGTCGATCCATGCCGACGACCGCTGATCCCCAGAACAACAACGAGGTACGCCACCATGACCGTGAAAATCTCCCACACCCAAGACGTGCAGAACCTGTTCCGCGAGGCCTGCGGCCTCAACAACGAGCAGGGCAGCCCGCGCCTCAAGCAGCTGATGCTGCGCATCGTCGGCGACGCGGCGAAGATCATCGAAGACCTGCAAGTGACCGACGACGAATTCTGGCAGGCGGTGGACTACCTCAACCGCCTCGGCGCGCGCAGCGAGTTCGGCCTGCTGGTGCCGGGCCTGGGCCTGGAACACTTCCTCGACCTGCTGCAGGACGCCAAGGACGCCGAGGCCGGCCTCAGCGGCGGCACCCCGCGCACCATCGAAGGCCCGCTGTACGTAGCCGGCGCGCCCCTGGCCGAGGGCCAGGGGCGGATGGACGACGGCAGCGAAGACGGCGTGGCCACGGTGATGTTCCTCGAAGGCGTGGTGCGCGACACCCAGGGCAAACCGGTGGCCGGCGCCGTGGTCGACCTGTGGCACGCCAACACCAAGGGCAACTACTCCTACTTCGACAAGAGCCAGAGCGACTACAACCTGCGCCGGCGCATCGTCACCGACGCCCAGGGCCGCTATCGCGCGCGCAGCATCGTGCCCAGCGGCTACGGCTGCGACCCGCAGGGCCCAACCCAGGAATGCCTCGACCTGCTCGGCCGCCACGGCCAGCGTCCGGCGCATATCCACTTCTTCATCTCCGCGCCGGGCCATCGCCACTTGACCACCCAGATCAACCTGGCCGGCGACCAGTACCTGTGGGACGACTTCGCCTACGCCACCCGCGAGGGCCTGGTCGGCGATATCCAGTTCGTCGAGGATGAGGCCGCCGCCCGCGACCGCGGTATCTCGGCCAAGCGCTTCGCCGAGCTGACGTTCGACTTCCAACTGCAGAAGGCCCCGCAGGCCAAGGCTGAACGCCGCAGCGCGCGGCCGCGTGCATTGCAGGGCGTCTGAGCCCCCGAGCCCTCGCCCGCTCGCGGGTGAGGGCGGCACCCAGGGCCGTGCCGGCACGGCCCCCGGGCGTAAACAACAAGAGCGTTTCCCAAGAAGCGCCAGCCTGACCTTGCGAGGGACCATGAAAGCCCTGCTCAAAGACTTCAGCCTGCCCGCCCTGGTGGCCGGGCTGCTGGCCACCACCATCTCTTACGCCGGGCCGCTGGTGCTGATCTTCCATGCCGCGGAAAGCGCCGGCCTGTCGCAGGCGCTGCTGTCGTCCTGGGTCTGGGCCATTTCCATCGGCAGTGGCGCGCTGGGCCTCTTGCTCAGCCTGCGCTACCGCACGCCGGTGGTGATCGCCTGGTCGATCCCCGGCAGCGCGCTGCTGGTCGGCGCCCTGCCTGAACTGGGCCTGAACCAGGCCATCGGCGCCTACCTGGTGGCCAACCTGATCCTGTTGCTGATCGCCCTCAGCGGCAGCTTCGACCGGCTGATCGCCAAACTGCCCGGCTCCATCGCCGCCGGTTTGCAGGCCGGCATCCTGTTCGCCTTCGGCATCGAGGTGTTCAAGGCGCTGCCCGAGCAGCCGCTGCTGATCATCAGCATGTTCGTCACCTACCTGCTGCTGCGCCGAGCCGCGCCGCGCTACGCGGTGGCCGGCGTTTTGGCCGTGGGGGCGGTGCTGACCCTGCTCGGCGGCCAGCTGCGCAGCGAGGCGCTGGTGTTGGAGCTGGCCACGCCGCAGTGGATCGCCCCCGAATTCAGCCTCACCGCCACCCTCAACCTGGCGCTGCCGCTGGTGCTGGTGGCGCTGACCGGGCAATTCATGCCGGGCATGGCGGTGCTGCGTGGCGCCGGTTACCAAACCCCGGCCAGCCCGCTGATCGGCGCCAGCGCCATCGGCGGCGCGCTGCTGGCGCCGTTCGGCTGCCACGGCCTGAACCTGGCGGCGGTCACCGCCAGCCTCTGTACCGGCCGCGAGGCCCATGAAGACCCCAAACGGCGCTACGTGGCCGCGGTGGTCGGCAGCCTGGCCTATCTGCTGCTCGGCATCGCCGGCGCCACCCTGGTGTCGCTGTTCGCCGCCTTTCCGGCGGCGCTGATCGCCGCCCTGGCCGGGCTGGCGCTGTACGGCGCGTTCAGCGAGGCGCTGGCGCGCAGCCTGAGCGAGCCCAAGGAGCGCGACGCCGGGCTGTTCACCTTCCTGGTGACGGCCTCCGGGGTGAGTTTCCTCGGCCTGTCGGCGGCCTTCTGGGGCCTGCTGTTCGGTCTCGCCGCGCACCTGCTGCTGCGCCTGCGCAAGCCGGCCGCCATTGCCAGTCCCGCCGGCGAGCCGGCCAGGGAATAACCCCCAATCCATTCCCCCGAACCGGCAACCCCTGGGCTGCCGGGCGGGTTTCTGCAACCTCGATAACAACAAGAGCACGCTACCGATGAAATACAGCCCACGCCTTTGCCTGCTGTCCACCGCCATTGCCGCCTGCCTGCCGAGCCTGAGCCAGGCCGGCGAGGGCGGGTTTATCGACGACGCCAGCGCCACGCTGACGGCGCGCAACTACTACTTCAGCCGCGACTTCTCCGACCTAGTCGGGCCGAACCGGCAGTCCAAGGCCGAGGAGTGGGCGCAGGGTTTTATCCTCAACGTGAAATCCGGTTACACCCCAGGGCCGGTGGGTTTCGGCGTGGATGCCATCGGCCTGCTCGGCCTCAAGCTCGACAGCAGCCCGGATCGAGTCAACACCGGCCTGTTGCCGACCCGCGAGAGCGGCAAGGCCGCCGACGACTACAGTCGTCTGGGCCTGGCGGCGAAGCTGCGCCTGTCCAAGACCGAGCTGAAAGTCGGCGAGCTGCAGCCCAACCTGCCGGTGCTGACCTACTCGGACATTCGCCTGTTGCCGCCCAGCTACCAGGGAGTCAGCCTGGTTTCCAACGAGCTGGCCGGGCTGACCCTGCAGGCCGGGCATCTCAACTCCACCAGCCTGCGCAACGAGGCCGGCGACGACCAGATGCTGGCCATGCTCGGCCACCTGCCGCAGCGCGCGGCGAGCAGCGACGCCTTCAACTACGCCGGCGGCGACTACGCCTTCAACGCCGGGCGCACCTCGCTCGGCGCCTGGTATGCGCAGCTGGAGGACATCTACCAGCAGCGCTTCCTCGGCCTCAAGCACAGCGAGCCGGTCGGCGCCTGGACCCTGGGCGCCAACCTCGGTTTCTACGATTCGGCTGACGACGGCCAGAGCCTGCTCGGTGAGATCGACAATCAGGCGGCCTTCGCCCTGCTTTCGGCCAAGCATGGCGGCCACACCTTCTATGTCGGCTACCAGGCGATGTTCGGCGATGACGCCTTCCCGCGGGTGTTTGCCAATGTCTCGCCGCTGGGCAACGAGGTGCCCACATTCGAGTTCGCCTCGGCCGACGAGCGCTCCTGGCAGGCGCGTTACGACTACGACTTCGCCGCCATGGGCGTGCCGGGCCTGGTGGCCGGGGTGCGCTATATCCGCGGCGACAACGTCGATGCCCAGGCCACCAACCGTGGCGGTGCGCGTTACGAGGGCAAGGACTGGGAGCGCGATCTGGATATCGGCTACGTGGTGCAGAGCGGCGCGCTCAAGGGCCTCGGCATGCGCGTGCGCAACGTCACCGCGCGCTCCAACTACCGCAGCGATATCGACGAGAACCGGCTGATCCTCAGTTACAGCTGGAACCTGCTGTAAGGCGCTATCGGCACCATCAATCAGGAATTGTTCGATAATCGCACCATAAGGCGATTATCGGATTGTTCCGCTGCATGGCGCGCCCTAATCTGAATTCACCGCCACCCCTGCCCGGTGGCACCTGCAACTCAAGCGAGAACAACACGATGGCCGACATTATCACCCTGGGCGAAGCCATTTCGCGCCACGTCAACGACGGCGACTGCGTCGCTCTCGAAGGTTTCACCCATTTGATCCCCACTGCCGCCTCTCACGAACTGATCCGCCAGGGCAAGAAAGACCTGCACCTGGTGCGCATGACCCCGGACCTGGTCTACGACCTGCTGATCGGCGCCGGTTGCGCGCGCAAGCTGACCTTCTCCTGGGGCGGCAACCCCGGCGTCGGCTCGCTGCACCGCCTGCGCGACGCGGTCGAGAAGCAGTGGCCGAACGCCCTGGAAATCGACGAGCACAGCCACGCCGACCTGGCCAACTCCTATGTTGCCGGCGCCTCGGGCCTGCCGTTCGCCCTGCTGCGTGCCTATGCCGGCTCCGACCTGCCCAAGGTCAACCCGAACATCAAGTTCATCGACTGCCCCTTCACCGGCGAGAAGCTGGCCGCCACCCCGGCGGTGCGCCCGGACGTCACCGTGATCCACGCGCAGAAGGCCGACCGCAAGGGCAACGTGCTGCTGTGGGGCATCCTCGGCGTGCAGAAGGAAGCGGCCCTGGCGGCCAAGCGTTGCATCGTCACCGTCGAGGAGATCGTCGATGACCTCAAGGCGCCGATGAATGCCTGCGTGCTGCCGAGCTGGGCGCTGACCGCCGTTTGCCATGTGCCCGGTGGCGCCCACCCGTCCTACGCCCACGGCTACTACGAGCGTGACAACCGCTTCTACCAGGCCTGGGACCCGATTGCCCGCGACCGTGAAACCTTTACCGCCTGGATCGATACCTATATCCGTGGCACCGCCGATTTCGCGGCATTCCAGAAAAAGATTGCGGAGGCCAAGTGATGAGCCACTACAGCACCAATGAAATGATGACCGTCGCCGCCGCCCGTCGCCTGAAGAACGGCGCCGTCTGCTTCGTTGGCATCGGCCTGCCGTCCAAGGCCGCGAACCTGGCGCGCCTGACCTCCTCGCCGGACGTGGTGCTGATCTACGAATCCGGCCCGATCGGCGCCAAGCCCAGCGTGCTGCCGCTGTCGATCGGCGACGGCGAACTGGCCGAAACCGCCGACACCGTGGTGCCCACCGGCGAGATCTTCCGCTACTGGCTGCAGGGCGGGCGCATCGACGTCGGTTTCCTCGGCGCGGCCCAGGTCGACAAGTTCGGCAATATCAACACCACCGTGATCGGCGACTACCACAACCCCAAGGTGCGCCTGCCCGGCGCCGGCGGCGCGCCGGAGATCGCCGGTTCGGCCAAGGAAGTGCTGATCATCCTCAAGCAGTCGCACCGCACCTTCGTCGACAAGCTGGCCTTCATCACCTCGGTCGGCTTCGGCGAGGGCGGCGACCACCGTCAGCAGCTCGGCCTGCCTGGCAAGGGCCCGGTGGGCATCATCACCGACCTGTGCATTATGGAGCCGGAGGCCGGAACCAACGAGTTCATCGTCACCTCGCTGCACCCGGGCGTAAGCCGCGAGCAGGTGATCGAGAGCACCGGCTGGGCCATCCGTTTCGCCGACAATCTGGCCGTGACCGAGGCGCCGAACGACACCGAGCTGGAAGCGCTGCGCGCCCTGGAAGCGCGCACCGCCGCCGCCCATGGCCAGGCCGGGGGTGAGGAATGAGCCGCGACGTATTCATCTGCGACGCCGTGCGCACGCCGATTGGTCGCCTCAATGGCGCGCTGTCGGCGGTGCGCGCCGACGACTTGGCGGCGATTCCGCTCAAGGCGCTGGTCGAGCGTAACCCGCAGGTCGACTGGTCGGCAGTCGATGAAGTGTTCATGGGCTGCGCCAACCAGTCCGGCGAGGACAACCGCAACGTGGCGCGCATGGCGCTGCTGCTCGCCGGTCTGCCGGAAGCGGTGCCGGGCGTGACCCTCAACCGCCTGTGCGCTTCGGGCATGGAAGCGGTGGGCGCCGCCTTCCGCGCCATCGCCACTGGCGAAATGGATCTGGCCATCGCCGCTGGCGTCGAGTCCATGACCCGCGCACCCTACGTGATGGGCAAGGCCGACAGCGCCTTCGGCCGTGGCCAGAAGCTGGAAGACACCACCCTGGGCTGGCGCTTCGTCAACCCGCTGATGAAAGAGCAGTACGGCGTCGATCCGATGCCGGTCACCGGTGACAACGTCGCCGAGGACTACGGCGTCAGCCGCGCCGACCAGGACGCCTTCGGCCTGCGTAGCCAGCAGCGTGCGGCAGCCGCTCAGGAGAGCGGTTACTACGCCGAGGAAATTGTCCCGGTAGTGATCAAGACCAAGAAGGGCGAGATCGTCGTCGACCGTGACGAGCACCCGCGTGCCGACACCACCGCCGAAGGCCTGGCCAAGCTCAAACCGGTCAATGGCGAAGGCAAGACCGTCACCGCCGGTAACGCCTCGGGCCTCAATGACGGCGCCTCGGCGATGATCCTGGCCTCTGCCGGAGCCATTGAGAAGTACGGCCTCAAGCCGCGCGCCAAGGTGCTGGGCATGGCCAGCGGCGGTGTCGCGCCACGCATCATGGGCGTCGGCCCGGTGCCGGCGGTGCGCAAGCTGCTGACCCGCCTGAACCTGAGCATCGAGCAGTTCGACGTGATCGAGCTGAATGAAGCCTTCGCCGCTCAAGGCCTGGCCGTCACCCGCGACCTCGGCCTGCCGGACGATAGCGCCAAGGTCAACCCGAATGGCGGCGCCATCGCCCTCGGCCACCCGCTGGGCATGAGTGGCAACCGCCTGGTACTGACTGCGGTTCATCACTTGGAGAAAACCGGCGGCAAACTCGGCCTGGCGACCATGTGCGTGGGCGTCGGCCAGGGCCTGGCGCTGGCTATCGAGCGGGTGTGACGGATACCTGTAGGGTGGGCTTTAGCCCACCATTGACGGCGGTGGGCTAAAGCCCACCCTACGCCCCTCCCACGGCCGCCGGTTGATGCCACACTTAGCCGTATATTTCTTCCAGGAGCGTTTCGCTCGTGAGCAACCAACTCTTCGATGCCTACTTCACCGCCCCGGCCATGCGTGCGATCTTCTGCGACGCCGGCCGGGTGCAGGGCATGCTCGACTTCGAGGCCGCGCTGGCGCGGGCCGAGGCGCGCGTGGGGCTGATCCCGCCTGAGGCGGTGGCGCCCATCACCGCCGCCTGCCGGGCCGAGCTCTACGACTATGCGGCGCTGGCCCAGGCCATCGCCACGGCGGGTAATTCTGCCATCCCTCTGGTCAAGGCCCTGGGCAAGCGCATCGCCGCCGCCAGCCCGGAGGCCGAGCGTTTCGTACACCTCGGCGCCACCAGCCAGGACGCCATGGACAGCGGCCTGGTGCTGCAGCTGCGCGGCGCCATCGAGCTGATCGAAGGCGACCTCGCCACCCTGGGCGATGCCCTGGCGGCGCAGGCCGAGCGCCATGCCGACACGCCGCTGGCCGGACGCACCTGGCTGCAGCAGGCCACCCCGGTGACCCTGGGCATGAAGCTGGCCGGCGTGCTCGGCGCCATCACCCGCCATCGCCAGCGCTTGAACGAACTCAAGCCGCGCCTGCTGTGCCTGCAGTTCGGCGGCGCCTCGGGCAGCCTGGCGGCGCTCGGCGAGCAGGCCTGGCCGGTGGCCGAGGTGCTGGCCGCCGAGTTGCAGCTGAACCTGCCCGAGCAACCCTGGCACACCCAGCGCGACCGCCTGGTGGAGTTCGCCAGCCTGCTCGGGCTGATCGCCGGCAGCCTGGGCAAGCTCGGCCGCGACCTCAGTCTGCTGATGCAGACCGAGGCCGGCGAGGTGTTCGAGCCTTCCGCGCCGGGCAAGGGTGGCTCGTCGACCATGCCGCACAAGCGCAACCCGGTTGGCGCCGCGGTGCTGATCGGCGCTGCCACCCGCGCGCCGGGCCTGGTGGCGACGATGCTGGCCGCCATGCCGCAGGAGCACGAGCGTAGCCTCGGCCTGTGGCACGCCGAGTGGGAAACCCTGCCGGAGCTGTGCTGCCTGGTCTCCGGTGCGCTGCAGCAGGCGCTGCTGGCGGTGCCGGGGCTGGAGGTGGACGCCGCGCGCATGCGTGCGAACCTCGAACTGACCCAGGGCCTGGTGCTGGCCGAGGCGGTGAGCATCGCCCTGGCCCAGCGCATCGGCCGTGACGCTGCCCATCATCTGGTCGAGCAGTGCTGCCGCCAGGCGGTGCAGCAGGGTGTGCACCTGCGCGCGGTGCTCGGCGCCAATGCCGAGGTCAGCGCAGAGCTGTCCGCCGCCGAGCTCGAGCGCCTGCTCGATCCGGCCCATTACCTGGGACAGGCCCGCCGCTGGGTGCAGCGGGCCGTCGCCGAACACACGCAATTTTCGCGTTAGGAGTTATCCATGCCTGCCGTACGTCTCGCCGATGGCGACCTCAACTACCTGCTCGAAGGCCCGGCCGGCGCGCCGGTGCTGGTGCTGTCCAACTCCCTGGGTACCGACCTGCATATGTGGGACGTGCAGCTGCCGGCGTTGACCCGTCATTTCCGGGTGCTGCGCTACGACACCCGCGGCCATGGCCAGTCGCTGGTGACTGAGGGGCCCTACAGCATCGAGCAACTGGGCCGCGACGTGCTGGCTCTGCTCGATGCGCTGGATATCGCCAAGGCGCATTTCTGTGGGCTGTCCATGGGCGGGCTGATCGGCCAGTGGCTGGCGCTCAACGCGCCCGAGCGCATCGCACGCCTGGTGCTGTGCAATACCGCCGCCAAGATCGGCGCGCCAGAGGTGTGGAACCCGCGTATTGAAGCCGTGCTGGCCGGCGGCGCGCAGGCCATGCGTGACCTGCGCGATGCCTCGATCTCGCGCTGGTTCACCGCCGGCTTCGCCGCGGCGCAGCCGCAGCAGGTCGAGCCCATAGTCGGCATGCTGGCGCAGACTTCGCCCGAAGGTTACGCCGCCAACTGTGCAGCGGTGCGCGATGCCGATTTTCGCGAGCAGCTCGGTGCGATCCGTGCGCCGACCCTGATCCTCTGCGGCAGCCTCGATCCGGTGACCACCGTCGAGCACGGCCGCTTGATGCAGCAGCGGATCGAGGGGGCGAAGCTGGTGGAGTTCCACGCTGCGCACCTGTCCAACGTCGAGGCCGGCGTGGCCTTTACCCAGGCGCTGCTGGATTTCCTGAACCAGTGAAACCATCGGTGCGCATGGCGCACCCTACGGCCGGTATCTGTGGGGTGCGCCGCGCGCACCATCTCTTTCGGAGTTTGAAATGGACGAAAAACAACGCTACGAAGCCGGCATGCAGGTGCGCCGCGCGGTGCTGGGCGACGCCCATGTCGATCGCAGCCTGGACAAGCTCACGCCGTTCAACGAAGAGTTCCAGGAGATGATCACCCGCCACGCCTGGGGCGATATCTGGACCCGCCCCGGTCTGCCGCGGCACACCCGCAGCCTGATCACCATCGCCATGCTGATCGGCATGAACCGCGAGGGTGAACTGAAATTGCACCTGCGCGCGGCTAAGAACAACGGCGTGACCCGCGACGAGATCAAGGAGGTGCTGATGCACAGCGCGATCTACTGCGGCATCCCGGCGGCCAACGCCACCTTCCACCTGGCCGAGGAGGTCTGGGACGAGCTGGGTGTCGAATCCCAGCAGGACTGACCCGCGTTTCCCCTCGACCGTCGCCGGTCCACGCGCCGCGCGGCGGTTTTTTATTGCGGGCTCCGCTGCGCCCGCAGGGTTGGGCGTCAGGGCTGCGCCCTGCAAGCCAACCTACCTCTGGCCCCCCGTTGCACTCAGTCCAGCGTCGTTTCGTACTCTTCGACACCCGCCGCATGCCGTGCGGCGATATAGCCGAAGGTCATGGCCGGGCCGAGGTTGATGCCGCCGGACGGGTAGTGGCCGCCCATCACGCTGGCCGTGTCGCTGCCGGCGGCGTACAGACCGGGGATGGGCTGGTCCTGCGCGTCCAGCACCTGGGCCTGGCCGTTGGTCTTCAGGCCGGCGAAGGTGGCGAAGCTGCCCGGCTCGACCTTCACCGCATAGAAGGGCCCGCGCTCGATGGGCGCCACGCAGGGGTTCGGCCCCTCATGGCTGGCGTCGCCGCTGCGCTGGTTGAAGGGCGTACTGCCGCGACCGAAGGCTGGGTCTTCGCCCTGCGCGGCATGGCGGTTGTACTCGGCCAGGGTCTGCGCCAGGCCCTGCGGGTCGATGCCGCAGGCCCGGGCCAGCGCTTCGACGCTGCCGCCGCGCTTGAGGTAGCCGCTGCGCAGCACCGACCACAGCGGCACCGGCGCCGGACGGGCGATGCCCAGGCCGTAGCGGCGGATAAAGCGGTGGTCGCAGATCAGCCAGGAGCAGACCTCCTCGCCCTGCGGCACCGCCTCGAGCATGGCGGCGACATAGTCGTAGTAGCCCTCGGCCTCGTTGACGAAGCGCCGGCCGCTGCGCAGCACGGCGATCACTCCCGGTTTGCCGCGGTCGATGATATGCGGGAAGTGGCCGACGCGGCCGCCTGCGTAGGGCACCCGCGACACCGGCGCCCAGGCCACCGGCGACTTGAGATCGGTGTTGAGCGCGGCGCCCGCCGCCTCGCCCAGGCGCAGGCCGTCGCCGTTGCAGGCGCGCGGCGGCAGGGCCAGGTGCTCGTGGCCGGTGGGCGTGCGCGGGAACAGCTGACGGCGGCGCTCGATATCGTGGGCGAAACCGCCGGCGGCCAGCAGCACGCCGCGGCGCGCGCGTATGCGCTGTTCGGCCCCGTCGCGTTGCACCACGGCGCCGCAGACCCGGCCGTTGTCGCGCAGCAGGTCGGTGGCCGGCGCCGATTCGAGCAGCTGCACGCCGAGGTCCTCGGCGGACTTGGCCAGTCGCGCCACCAGCGCCACGCCGTTGACCAGGTGCATGGCGCGGCCATGCCGGGCCAGGTGCCAGAGGTGGGCGCTGAAGCGCTTGGCCACGTGCAGCGCGGCCCTGGCCGAGCGGGTCATGCTGAGGAAGGCGGCCAGATCGGCGCCGGCCATGATCGGCATGCCGAGGAAGGAGGTCTCGGGCATGGTCTTGCGCAGGCGCGGCAGCAAGGCGCCGACCTCGCGTGCGTCATAGGGTGCGGCGATCAGCTGATGGCCGCCGGTGGCGGCGCCCGGCGCCTCGCCGCGCATGTCGGGGATGGCGTTGCCGTCGGCGAACTGCAGGCGGCTGTGCTGCTCGAAGAAGCCGACCATCTGCGGACAGGCTTGGAGAAAGGCGTCCACCAGCTCGGCATTGAAATGCTCGCCGAGGCAGTGGCGCAGGTAGCGGCGCGGCTGCTCGATGTCCTCGACTATGCCGGCGCGGCGCGCCAGCGGATTGCGCGGCACCCACATCCAGCCGCCGGACCAGGCCGTGGCGCCGCCGAACACCGCATCCTTCTCCACCAGGATGACCTTTTGCCCATGCCAGGCGGCGGTCACCGCCGCGGCCAGGCCGGCGGCGCCGGAGCCGACGATCAGCAGGTCGCAGTCGAGTTCGGCGTGGGCCATGGCGGGTGTCTCCTGGGGCAAAATGGGTTTAATGGAACCTGGTTCCGGATTCTATGATTGCCTTGAGCGAGGGCCAAGGGCGAATGGAACAATTACCCGGCTAGCGCGGCCGATACTGTGCGTTTAGCGCACGGTTGCCGGAGCGGCGCAAGATCGGCGCGGGTTTCGCCCCTGCCACAAGCCTCAAGCGCTGATCGACCACCGCGGATCGGTCGGGCCTGGCTTTTTTTCTCGGCGAAAAAAAGCCCGTCGCGGAGACGGGCCGAGGGTGCCGTAACACACTTGGAGTCAATCGGGTGGACGCAAGCGCCCGGTACTACAGCAGCGACAGCGGGTAGTTGATGATCAGGCGGTTCTCGTGGATGTCCTGGCCGACGTCGCGACGCACGTCGGAGTTGCGCCAGCGCACGCTGAGGTTCTTCAGGCTGCCTTCCTGGATGGTGTAGGCCAGCTCGGACTCGCGCCCCCACTCCTCGGCATCGGTGCGGCCGCCGGTGTGGATGTTGGAGCCGCTGACGTAGCGGTTCATCAGGGTCAGGCCGGGGATGCCGAGGCCGGCGAAGTTGTAGTCGTGGCGGATCTGCCAGGAGCGCTCTTCGGGGGCGTCGTAGCTGTTGGTGAAGCCGTCGTTGACCAGGGTGCCGCCGCTGGTGCCGTCGATGCGCAGAAACTTGCTGTCGCCGTCCAGGTGCTGGTAGGCGAGCATGAAGCTGTTGTTGCCGGTCTTGGCGGTCAACGCGCCTTGGTAGACCTTGTTGTCCAGCTTGCCGGCCTTGGCCGCGCCTTCGTCCTTGCCGTCGAAGTAGCCGAGGTTGGCGCCCAGCACCCAGTCGCCCACCGGCTGGCTGTGGGTCAGCTGCACGTAGCTCTGCTGGTAGACGTCTTCCAGGCGCGCGTGCCAGACGCCGAGCAGGGTGTTGTTGGCGTTGAAGCGGTATTCGCCGCCGGCAAAGTTGAAGTCGTCGCCCTCGATACCGCCGAAGCTCATCTCTTCGCGGCTGGCGTCGTGGCGCTGGCTGTTCTTCCAGAACTGGCCGCCGTAGAGGGTCAGGCCGTCGAGCTCGTTGGAGGTCAGCTGGGCGCCCTGGAAGGTCTGCGGCAGCGAGCGGCCGTCGTCGGCGCGGAGGATCGGCAGCACGGCGAACCACTCGCCGACCTTCAGCTCGGTCTTGGACAGCTTCGCCTTGGCCGCCACCGCGGTGCGGCCGAAGTCGTCGGCGGCCTGGCCGTCGTCGTGGATCGGCAGCAACTGGCTGTTGGCCGCGCCGCGGTTGCCGTCCAGCTTGACGCTGTACAGGCCGAGCAGGTCGAGGCCGAAGCCGACGGTGCCCTGGGTGAAGCCGGAGCGGGCGTCGAGGATGAAGCTCTGGGTCCAGCCTTCGGCCTGGCCCTGGCGCTCACCCTGGATCAGCGGGTCGGTGCCGTTGAGGTAGTTGCGGTTGAAGTAGTAGTTGCGCAGGTTCAGCGAGACCTTGGCGTCCTCGACGAAGCCGGCGGCCTGGGCGCCGGTCGGCAGGGCGGCGATCACGGCCAGGGTCAGGGCGCTGGGGAGCAGACGGGAGACGGCGTTTTTCATTGTTATGGTTCCTCGTGGTGACTGATTTTCGGGGCGCACGAATCCCTCCACCGCAGCGGATGCGGAAAAAGCAGCAGGGGAGGGGAATGACCGCCGGCGTTCGCCGGCGGCTCGTTTCAGCGCCGTCTCAGGGCTTGGCGATACCGACCGAGTCCGGGGCGATCTCGATGGCCTTGGCCTTGTACATCGACCAGGTGGTGACCGACTGCCAGCGCTTGAGGAAGTCCTCGGCCTCGGCGCCGTTGAGGTTCAGGCTCTGCGCGCCGAAGTTCTTCAAAAAGCCCTGGAACTCCTCGTTGGCCACGGCCTTGGCGTAGGCCTCGACCAGCTTCTGCTTGACCTCGTCCGGGGTGTCCTTGTGCACGAAGGCGCCCCAGAACGGACCCCAGGGCAGGTACTCGGCAATGGCCGGCAGGGACTTGGTGATCGGCTCGACGCCCGGCAGTTCCGGGGTTTCCTCGGTGGCGAACACGGCCAGCGCCTTGAGCTTGCCGCTGCGTACCAGTTCGCGGGCGGCGGCCAGGCTCAGTGGCATGAAGTCGATGTGCTTGCCCATCAGCGCGGTGATGCCGGGGCCGTCGCCGCCGAAGGTCACTTCACGCACTTTCAGCTCGTCCACCGCGTTGATCATCGCGCTGACCGTGCTCGGCAGGCCGCCGGCGCCGGTGGAGCCCATGCGCAGGCTGTCCGGATTGGCCTTGGCGGCGGCCAGCAGCTCGCCCATGGTGTTGAACGGCGCCTCGGCGTTGGCGGCGATCACCACCACGTTCTGGCCGATGATGTTGACCGGGTAGAAGTCGCTGTAGTCGAAGTCGGCCAGGCCCAGCACCGGGTACAGCTGCGGGTTCTCGGCGCCGAGCAGGATGGTGTAGCCGTTCGGGCGCTGCTGCTTGACGAAGGTGCTGCCGATCACCGCAGTGCCGCCGGGGCGGTTGTTGAGGATCAGCTTGCCGCCCAGCTCCTTCTCCACGTAGGGGGTCAGGCTGCGCATCACGTTGTCGGTGGCGCCGCCGGCGCCCCAGGGAATCACCGCCTGGATGCTGCGCTCGGGGTATTCGGCGTGGGCCGGCAGGGCCAGGGTCAGGGCGCTGAGGCCGAGGGCGGCGCCGGTCAGTAGAGCTTTGAACATGTGGAGATTCTCCATCGGATTGTTGTTGTAAGCCCCTGTCGGCCGGGGCGCACCTTGCCTTGCCAGGTCAGCCGCGAGCGACCGCGGTCTTGAACTTGGATTTGAGTTTCTTCAGCAGCGAGGTGTTGCCCAGCAGGATCAGCACCACGGCGCTGCTGAGGATCAGCGACAGCGGGCTGGTGACCAGACCCTGCAGCAGCTCCAGCGGGTTGTCGCCGGCCGAGGACATGGCCTGGCGGTAGGAGGTGTCCATCAGCGGGCCGAGGATGGCGCCGAGGATGATCGGGCCCATCTGGAAGCCGAAGATCTTCAGCAGGTAGCCGAGCAGGCCGAAGCCGAGCATCCAGTACACCTCGGTCATGCTGCTGTTGATCGAGTAGGTGCCGACCACGCAGAGCACCAGGATCAGCGGGATCAGCACGGCCTTGGGCATCTCGACGAACTTGGCGAACAGCTTGATGCCCATCAGGCCGAAGATCATCAGGAAGACGTTGGCCAGCAGCAGGTTGCCGACGGTGAAGTAGAAGATGTGCGGGTTCTCCACCATCAGCATCGGGCCGGGGTTGAGGCCGTGGATCACCAGCGCGCCGATGATCACCGCGGTCACCGCATCGCCCGGCATGCCGAGGGTCAGCATCGGCACGTAGGCACCGCCGACCGCCGCGCTGTTGGCGGTTTCCGGCGCCACCAGGCCCTCGTAGGCGCCCTTGCCGAAGGGTCTGCTGGGATTCTTCACGGTGCGCTTGGCATGGTCGTAGGCCATCAGCGCGGCGATGTCGCCGCCGACCCCGGGCAGCACGCCGACCACCACGCCGATGATCGAGGTGCGGATCGACAGCGGCAGGAACTTCAGCACCATGGCGAAGGACGGCAGGATCTTGTCGACCTTCTGCCGCACCACCGGGCTGTCCAGGTTGTGCAGCTGGTAGAAGGCCTCGGCCACGCCGAACAGGCCGATCATCAGCACCACGTAGTGGATGCCGCCCATCAGCTCGACCTGGCCCAGGGTGAAGCGTCCCTCGGCGGTCACCGGGTCCATGCCGACCAGGCCGATCACCGCGCCCAGGGCGGCGGCGAAGATGCCCTTGGCCAGCGAACCCTCGGCCAGGCTGCCGACCAGCAGCAGGCCGATGGCGGCCACCAGGAAGTAGTCGCGCGGGGCAAATTTCAGCGCCAGATCGCCGATCAGCGGCGCCGCGCTGGCCAGCATCAGGGTGCCGACCAGGCCGCCGATCACCGACATCACCGTGCTCAGGCCGATGGCGCGACCGGCCTCGCCCTGCTGCGCCAGCGGGTAGCCGTCGAAGGCGGTGGCCACCGACGACGGCGCGCCGGGGATGTTCAGCAGAATGGCGCTGCGCGAGCCGCCATAGACGCCGCCGATAAAGATGCCGACGATCAGGGCGAGGGCGTCGTTGACCTCCCAGGAGAAGGTGAAGGACACCAGGATCGACACCGCCATGGTCACCGACAGACCCGGGATGGCGCCGATGTAGATGCCGGCGAAGGTTCCCAGGGCGGTCAGCAGCAGCAGCTGCGGGTCGCTCCAGGCCATCAGCAGATAGGAAAAGGTATCGCTCATCTCGGGTGCCTCGTTATGGCAGGTAAACGCTGAAGGCCAGGGTGAACAGCAGGTAGATCAACAGCAGCAACAGGGCGGCGATCAGCACCGCCGCGACCACCCGGCCGCGGCGCAGGTAGACGATCGACAGCACCAGGAACAGGAAGGTGCTGAGGTAGAAGCTGATCCACTGGATGGCGGCCAGGTAGGCCACCGCCAGCACGGCGAAGATCAGCGTGCGGCGGGGAAAATGCGCGCGGCGGAACTGGCCGAAGGCATCCAGCCAGCCGCTGCAATCGGGCCTGGCCTTGGCCAGCGTCTCGGCACCGATCTTCAGCGCCGCCAGCAGCATCACCAGGCCGACGCCGAGGGGGAAGGCGCCTGGCGAGTTGGCCGAGCTGAAGCCGGCGATCTGGTAGGCCAGATAGAGGATGGCCAGGCTGAAGACCAGCAGCAGCACGCAGAAGCTGCGTTCGCCGACCAGCATTTTTTCTGTCTTGTTCATGCGCTTGCTCCGACAGGCTGGGGAACCGCGACGCGGTCCGGATACGGATGGTCGTCAGGCCGCGTGGGCCAGTCGCGTTCGCAGCGCAGCGCGCGGCGGCAGCTGACGGCCAAGGCAGGCGAGAACGGCAAGGGCAGCGGGCGACGGGGAGGCGCGGCCGTCGAGCGCGAGGCTGGAGGAGTGGGCAACGACCGGCGCGGTTGCGGGGGTTGCCGGGGCACGCAGGTGCAGGGGCTGTGACATGGCAATCGACCTTTTTATATTTATTGGCTACTGAGTTTTCGAAGTCGGATGGCAGCAGGCAGAAAACGACTTCGCTTCAGGGCGTGCTCGGAATAGTGGGCCGACCCCCTGGCCATTTCAATTCGCCAAACCGGGTTCTGTTCGATAACCGAACAAGAACGAACCAGTTAGTACATTCGTCGTGGCGCGGGCAGTATCGCCCGTCTGCCGATTCTCATCCAGCCTGGGGCTCGCCTCCGGTGGTCGCTGTCTCCTAGAATCGCGGCAAATTCAGCAGGGATCTCCCATGGCCGGCAGTCAGATCGAACGCGCGCTCAGCCTCCTCGAAAGTCTCACCCGCGACGCCCGCGGCCTGCCCATGCAGAGCCTGGCCGACGAGCTGGACATCCCCAAGAGCGCCACCCACCGCATGCTCGCCGAGCTGATCCGCCTCGGCTACGTGCGCCAGGACGCGCAGACCAGCCGCTATCGGCTGTCGACCAAGCTGGTGGCGCTGGGCTTTCGCTACCTGGCCAGCAGCGGCGCCGACGTGGTGCAGCCGATCCTCGACCGCCTGGCCGAGGACAGCGGTGAGCTGGTGCGCCTGGGGGTGATCGACGGCGAGCGGCAGACCTGGATCGCCAAGAGCCAGGGCGCCCGCTCCGGCCTGCGCTACGACCCGGACATGGGCCGCGACGCGCCGCTGTTCTACACCGCCTCCGGGCATGCCTGGCTGGCCAGCATGAGCGATGAGCAGGCGCTGGCGCTGGTGGCGCGCCAGGGCATCGCCGATCCGGCCGAGTTCGGCCCCAACGCGCCGCGCAGCGAGCAGGAGCTGCTCGAACGCCTGGCCCTGGCCCGCGAGAAGGGGTATGCCTGGGTGGTGGAGAGCGCTTCGCTGGGCACCTCGGCGCTGGCCGCGGTGGTGCGCCATCCGCTGGACGGCCGGGTGATCGGCGTGCTCAGCATCGCCGGGCCCAGCGCGCGCCTGCCGCTGGCGCGCCTGCACGCACTGGCGCCGCAGCTGCTGGCCGCCGCCGCAGAACTGTCCGCCGCCAGCCCGGCTTCCGAACTGTTCGCCTGAGCCCCCTCGCGGCGGGGATACCCGCCCTGCGCCTCGTCTGGACCTAGGGTGGATCGCGCTTTACCGATCCACCGTTTTGGCGGATGTGAACAGCGACATCCGCCCTACGAACTGGCATCGGGCAGGCTGTGGGAGGGGCTTCAGCCGCGACGGACGCCTGTTGGTGTCGCCGCTGAAGCGCCTCCCACACGAGCTGCCGCCGATCGGTAGCCCGGATGCAATCCGGGAGTGACCATCGCCCCGCATCTTCCCCGCCGACTACCGACCAAAGGCAATCCTCCACCGCCATTTTCGCCTTGCGAATTTTTTGGAACTGAGTTCTAAATTAAAAAAGAGGTCAGCCCCTGGCCTTCCGCTTCGACGACGACAAGAGGATCGCCCGCGTGACTTCTCCCCTGCGTATCGCCCTGATCGGCGCTGGCGTCATGGGCCGCCAGCACCTGCAGCACCTGCGCCAGCTGCCCGAGGCGCAGCTCTGCGCCATCGCCGATCCCGGCCCGCAGGCCGCCGAGTTCGCCGCGCAGTGCGGCGTGGCGCATTTCGCCGAGCACCGGCAAATGCTCGCCGCGGCGCGCCCCGAGGCGGCGATCATCGCCAACCCCAATGCCCTGCACGTCGCCACCGCGCTGGACTGTCTCGCCGCCGGGGTGCCGGTGCTGCTGGAGAAACCGGTGGGCGTACACCTGGACGAGGTGCGCGAGCTGGTCGCCGCCAGCCGCGCCAGCGGCGTGCCGGTGCTGGTCGGCCATCACCGCCGGCACAACCCGCTGATCGTGCGCGCCCGCGAGCTGATCGAGGCGGGCGCGCTCGGCCGCCTGACCACCGTCACCGCGCTGTGGCAGCTGCGCAAGCCCGACAGCTACTACGCCATCCCCTGGCGCCGCGAGGCCGGCGCCGGGCTGCTGCTGACCAACCTGATCCACGACCTCGACCTGCTGCGCCACCTGTGCGGCGAGGTGCGCCAGGTGCAGGCCTTCACCAGCAACGGCGTGCGCGGCTTCGCCAACGAGGACAGCGCCGCCATCCTGCTGCAGTTCGCCAGCGGTGCCCTGGGCAGCCTGACCGGCTCCGACGCGGTGGCCGCACCCTGGAGCTGGGAGCTGGATTCCGGCGAGAACCCGGTCTACCCGCGCCAGGCCGAGCAGCCCTGCTATCTGCTGGCCGGCACCGCGGGCGCGCTGAGCATCCCCCAGCTCAAGCGCTGGCATTACGCCGAGGCCGGCGCCGGCTGGCACGAGCCGCTGCTGCAGGTGCAGGAGCCGTTCGCCGCCGGCGAGGCGCTGCGTCGTCAGCTGCAGCATTTCCTCGAGGTCACCCGCGGCCAGGCCGCGCCGCTGGTCAGCGCCGAGGACGCCGGGCGCACCCTGGCGCTGGTCGAAGCCATCCGCCAGGCCGCCGAATCCGGCCGCGCCTGCGCCCCGCAGATCGTCTGAAGAGTAGAGTCCATGAGCCAACGCATTTTCTCCCTGGCCGCCCTCACCGTGCTCGAGCTGTCGCCGCCGCAGATGGTCGAGGTGGCCGCCCGCGCCGGTTAC
This sequence comes from Pseudomonas sp. NPDC077649, assembly GCF_044542855.1. Lineage (NCBI taxonomy): Bacteria > Pseudomonadati > Pseudomonadota > Gammaproteobacteria > Pseudomonadales > Pseudomonadaceae > Pseudomonas > Pseudomonas sp. NPDC077649. The sequence continues at coordinate 434,146 of NZ_JBITVF010000001.1, forward strand.
AGCCATGTCGGCCTGCGCCTGGTGCCGGCCACCCCGGAGGAGCGGCACTTCCCCCTGGTGGCCGACGCCGGCCTGCGCGCGCAGACCCGTCAGCGCCTGCGCGACACCGGCATCCGCGTGCTTGACGTGGAAATCCTGCGGCTGAAACCCGAGACCCGCGTCGCCGAGTTCGAGGCCATCCTCGCCGCCGGCGCCGAGCTGGGCGCCAGCGAGCTGCTGGTGGCCGGCAACGATGCGGACGAGGCGCGCCTGACCGCCAACTTCGCCGCCCTGTGCGACCTTTCCGCGCCCTACGGCCTGCATCCGCACCTGGAATTCATGCCCTGGACCGACGCCCGCGACCTGCGCCAGGCGGCGCGCATCGTCGCCGCGGCGGACCGGGCCAACGGCGGCGTGCTGGTCGATGCCTTCCACTTCGACCGCAGCGCCTCGCGCCTGGCGGATCTCGCCGCGCTGCCGGCCGCGCGCCTGCGCTACGCCCAGCTGTGCGACGTGGCCGGGCCGCGCCCGGCGGACGTGGCCGAGATCCTGCGCCAGGCGCGCAACGAGCGGCGCTTTCCCGGCGACGGCGACGGCGACCTGCTCGGCCTGCTGCGCAGCCTGCCGGCGAACATCCCGCTGAGCCTGGAGATTCCCACCCGCCAGCTGCTGGAGCAGGGCGTCGGCGCGCTGGAGCGCGCGCAGCTGGCGCTGGACAAGAGCCGCACGCTGCTGGCGCGGTTGTAGCCGTGGCCGCCAGCCTGGACGGCGCGCCGGCGCGGCCGCTGGCCGGTATCGCCCTGGTGCTGCTGGCGACCTTGCTGTTCGCCAGCCACGACGCGCTGTCCAAGTACCTGTCCGGCTTCTACCCGGTGGTCATGGTGGTGTGGGCGCGCTACCTGGTGCACAGCCTGTTGATGGCGGTCATCTTCCTGCCCCAATCGGGGCTGCGCGTACTGCGTAGCCGGCGTCCCGGCCTGCAGCTGCTGCGCGCGCTGTGCCTGGGTGCCACCAGCCTGCTGTTCACCAGCGGCCTGCTGTTCCTGCCGTTGGCCGAGGCCACCGCGGTGAATTTCCTCGCCCCGCTGCTGGTCACCGCGTTGTCCGTGCCGCTGCTCGGCGAGGCGGTCAGTCGCGGCCAGTGGGCGGCCGTGCTGGCCGGTTTCGCCGGGGTGCTGATCATCGTCCACCCCGGCGGTGCGCTGTTCACCCCGGCGGTGCTGCTGCCACTGGCCTCGGCTCTGTGCTTCAGCCTCTACCAGTTGCTGACGCGCAAGCTCAGCGAGAGCGACAGCGCCACCACCAGCAACTTCTTCGCCGGGCTGTGCAACACGCTGCTGATAAGCGCCCTGGTGCCGTTCTTCTGGCAGCTGCCGAGCCTGGCGCACGCCCTGTGGATGCTGGCGCTGGGCGGCTGCGGCATGGCCGCGCACCTGTTCCTCACCCAGGCCTTTCGCCACGCGCCGCCGGCGCTGCTGGCGCCCTTCGGCTACGGCCAGATCGTCTTCGCCGGCCTGCTCGGCGCGCTGCTGTTCGGCCATGTCCCGGACCTGGCCGGGCTGGTAGGCATCGCCCTGATCTGCCTGAGCGGGCTGGCGGCGGCCTGGCAGCAGCGCCGCGGCTGAACCGGCAACGTCGCGTTTAGCCGGCGGACTCGCTGCTGAGCCGACGCGGCGCCATCAGGTACAGCCACAGCAGGGCGAGGAAGTAGGTCGCCGGGATCGCGCTGAACAGCAGGGCATAGTTGTTGTGCGTCACCGTCAGCACGTAGCCGACGATCTGCGTCATGAACATGCCGCCGATGGCCGCGCACATGCCGCCGAAGCCGAACACGGTGCTCATCATGTGCTTGGGCGTGTAGTCCATCACCAGGCTCCAGATGTTCGCGGTCCAGGCCTGGTGCGCGCCCACGGCGAGGGCGATGGCCAGCACCGCGACCCACAGGCCGCTGGCGTTGGCGGCGAACACCACGCTGACGATGGTGCAGGCGAACAGCAGCATGGACAGCAGGCGTGCGGTGGTGGCGCGCATGCCGCGGCCGATCAGCCAGGACGAGAGGATGCCGCCGCCGATGCTGCCGAAGTCGGCGGTGAGCCAGATCAGGATCAGCGGGATGCCCATCTGGGTGACGCTGATGCCCAGGTCGTACTGCTCGTTGAGGAAGGGCGGCAGCCAGTAGAGGTAGAACCAGAACACCGGGGCGGTGATCGCGTAGGCCAGGGCGAAGGCCCAGGTGCCGCGCATGCGCAGGATACGCGCCAGGGCGACCTTGCTCGGCTCGGGTTCGACCTCCTGCTGGATGTACGCCAGCTCGCTGCGCTTGAGGCTGGGGTGATCTTCCGGATTGAAGTACTTCAGGGCCCAGAACACCAGCCAGACCAGGCCGAGCAGGCCCATGCTGACGAACGCCGCCTGCCAGCCCCAGACATGCAGGATCAGCGGCAGCAGCGCCGGGGTGACCATGGCGCCGACGTTGGTGCCGGCGTTGAAGATGCCGGTGGCGATGGCGCGCTCGCCGGCCGGGAACCAGATGCGCGTGGTCTTGACGCAGGCCGGGTAGTTGGCCGCCTCGGTCAGACCGAGGATGAAGCGGCAGATCATGAAGCCGACCGCCGAAGTGGCCAGACCGTGGGCACCGGTGGCCAGGCTCCAGAGCAGCACCGCGAGGAAGAACGCGCGCTTCACCCCGACCTTGTCGATGAAGCGGCCCTGCAGCAGGAAACCCACCGCATAGCCGACCTGGAACCAGAAGTTGATGTTGGCGTAGTCCATCGCCGTCCAGCTCATCTCCTCGGCCAGTACCGGCTGCATGATGCCGAGGGCGGCGCGGTCGATGTAGTTCAGGGTGGTGGCGAAGAACACCAGGGCGAGCATGCCCCAGCGCGTCTTGCCGACGGCCATGGCGCCGCGGATCTTGTCGCCGATTCCGCCTTGGCCAAGGCCGGCGGCGGGCAGGGTGGTGCTGGGGGAGTGGTTCATCGGCATGGCCATCCATTCGATGACTGGGCGTGCGCCAGTCGGACTAGGAGTCGGGCATGTGGGCGGGCGGACGGGGTGCCGCGGGCGCCACGCTGCGGGTATCGGCGCCACCGGGGCGCGCGGGATTGCCGGTCTGGCAGGGGCGAGCGGTCAGCCGTGGGCCGTTGGGCGTCGCAGGCGTGGCTGCGGGGCGCTGTCGGCGCGCGCGAGGGCAGGCAGGGAAGGGCAGGCGAATACGGCAGTGACTATGAACATCGTAGGAACCCGAATCTTGAAATTGTTATGGCACAACGCTGTCGGCGTGCGCCCGTGGGCGGCATGCCTGTCGTCAGGCGCGGGGGGTGACTGGCACCGGCCGGCTGGCGATTCACTGGAGATGGTGCGCAGCGGGCATGCCCAGGGTCAATTCGCCAAGCCGGCTTCTGTTCGATAAACGCACGGAAAACTAACCAGTTCGTACATTTAGGTTTGCCGCGCCGTGCGACTGCGCCAATAATCCTTTCACCCTGACTGGCACCTGGTCGGCGGGTGCATGGGTCGTGCGGCCAGCGCCGCAACCCCCGGCACCGCGCCGCCGCTGAGCGCCGGCGTCCCCAACCAGGAGTTGCAGCATGCAGCGTTCGATTGCCACCGTCTCCCTGAGCGGTACCCTGCCGGAAAAACTCGAAGCCATCGCCGCCGCCGGCTTCGACGGCGTGGAGATCTTCGAGAACGACCTGCTCTACTACGACGGCAGCCCCAGCGAGATTCGCAAGCGCTGCGCCGACCTCGGCCTGGCCATCACCCTGTTCCAGCCGTTTCGCGACTTCGAGGGCTGCCGGCGCGACCGCCTGGCGCGCAACCTCGACCGCGCCGAGCGCAAGTTCGACCTGATGCAGGAACTCGGCACCGACCTGGTGCTGGTGTGCAGCAACGTCGCCGCCGACTCCCTGGGCGACGAGGACATCCTCGTCGACGACCTGCGCCTGCTCGCCGAGCGCGCCGGCGCGCGCGGCCTGCGCATCGGCTACGAGGCCCTGGCCTGGGGCCGCCACGTCAACACCTACCAGCAGGTATGGAAGCTGGTGCGCCAGGCCGACCACCCGGCGCTGGGGGTGATCCTCGACAGCTTCCACACTCTGTCGCTCAAGGGCGACCCGGCGGCCATCGCCGAGATTCCCGGCGACAAGATCTTCTTCGTGCAGATGGCCGACGCGCCGCTGCTGGCCATGGACGTGCTGGAGTGGAGCCGGCATTTCCGCTGCTTCCCGGGGCAGGGCGAGTTCGACCTGGCCGGCTTTCTCGCGCCGATTCTGCGCACCGGCTACCGCGGCCCGCTGTCGCTGGAAATCTTCAACGACGGCTTCCGCGCCGCGCCGCCGCGGCAGAACGCCGCCGACGGCCTGCGTTCGCTGCTCTATCTGGAAGAGAAGACCGCCAAGCGCCTGGACAAGGAAGGCCTGACGATCGAGCCCGGCGTGCTGTTCACCCCGCCGGCGGCCAGCCGTTACGACGGCGTGGAGTTTCTCGAATTCGCCGTCGACGAGGCGGTCGGCGCGCGCCTGGCCGGCTGGCTGGAGCGCCTGGGCTTCGCCCGCGCCGGCCAGCACCGCTCCAAGGACGTCAGCCTGCTGCGTCAGGGCGATATCAATATCGTGCTCAACGCCGAGCCCTATTCCTTCGCCCACAACTTCTTCGAGGCCCATGGCCCGTCGCTGTGCGCCACCGCGCTGCGGGTGAAGCACGAGGCCGCCGCCCTGCAGCGCGCCTGCGACTACCGCGGCCAGCCCTATCGCGGCCTGGTCGGCCCCAACGAGCGGGAAATCCCCGCGGTGCGCGCCCCCGACGGCAGCCTGATCTACCTGGTGGAGCAGGCCGGCGCCGGCCAGACCATCTACGACACCGACTTCAAGCTGGACCCGAACGCCGTGGCCGGCGGCGGCCTGCAGCGCATCGACCACATGGCCCTGGCGCTGCCGGCCGAGTCGCTGGACAGCTGGGTGCTGTTCTACAAGAGCCTGCTGGACTTCGAGGCCGACGACGAGGTGGTGCTGCCCGACCCCTACGGCCTGGTCAAGAGCCGCGCGCTGCGCAGCCGCTGCAGCTCGGTGCGCCTGCCGCTGAACATCTCGGAGAACCGCAACACCGCCATCGCCCACGCGCTGTCCAGCTACCGCGGCTCCGGCGTGCACCATATCGCCTTCTCCTGCGAGGACATCTTCGCCGAGGTGGCGCGGGCCAAGGAGGCCGGCGTGCCGCTGCTGGAAATCCCGCTGAACTACTACGACGACCTGGCCGCGCGCTTCGACTTCGACGATGAGTTCTTGAGCGAGCTGGCCTACTACAACGTGCTCTACGACCGCGACGCCCAGGGCGGCGAGCTGTTCCACGTGTACACCGAGCCGTTCGAGGAGCGCTTCTTCTTCGAGATCATCCAGCGCAAGAACGGCTATGTCGGTTACGGTGCGGCCAACGTCGCGGTGCGCCTGGCGGCCATGGCCAAGGCGCGCAGCGGCGCGGCCAAGCGTCCGCGGCTGTGAGCGCAGGGGGGCGACTTCCCAGCGCCCCGGCTGCCACGGATAATCCGCCCATTCCAATAAGAAGCCGTGAGTCCGTATGAGCGATACCGCAGAGAGCCTCGCCACCCCCGCCACCGAGGCGGCGCGCAAGGGGCGCAAGAACAACCCGGAGAAGACCCGCGAGAGCATCCTTCTGGCGGCGGTCGACGAGTTCGTCCGCCACGGTCTGTCCGGCGCGCGGGTCGACGCCATCGCCGAGCGCACCCACACCTCCAAGCGGATGATCTACTACTACTTCGCCAGCAAGGAGCAGCTCTACCTGGCGGTGCTGGAGAAGCTCTACGGCGATATCCGCAACACCGAGGCGCGGCTGCACCTGGGCGAGCTGACGCCGCCGGAAGCGATCCGCCGGCTGATCGAGTTCACCTTCGACCACCACGACCGCAACGTCGACTTCGTGCGTATCGTCAGCATCGAGAACATCCATCACGGCGAACACATCACCCGCTCCGAGGTGATCCCGACGCTGAACAACTCGGTGCTCGAGGCCATCGCCGACATTCTCCGCCGCGGCGAGGCCGAGGGGCTGTTTCGCAGTGGCCTGAACCCGCTGGACATCCATATGCTGATCAGCTCGTTCTGCTTCTACCGGGTGTCCAACCGCCACACCTTCGGCACCATCTTCCAGATCGACCTGTCCGCCGAGGACAACAAGCAGCGCCACAAGCAAGTGATCTGCGAATCGGTGCTGCGCTATATGCAGGCCTGAGACGAGGGCGCCGTGCGCGCCAAATTCGCCACTGCCAGGGTGCGCACATGGCACACCCCGTGCGGTTTGGCATCGTTCAATAAAAAAGGGCCCGCAGGCCCTTTCTATTGTTCGGCGCTCGCCTAGAAACTGGCGAAATGCGCCAGCATGCGCTGGGCATCGGCCTGCCGGCCGCTGAACAGCTCGAACGCCTTGACCGCCTGGAACACCGCCATATTGCCGCCGTCCAGGGTCTGGCAGCCGAGGGCGCGGGCGTCGCGCAGCAGCTCGGTCTCCAGCGGGAAGTAGACGATCTCCGCCACCCACAGCGCCGGGCGCAGCAGCGCCTTGGGCACCGGCGTGCCGGGCAGCTTGGCCATGCCCATCGGGGTGGTGTTGACCAGGCCGTCGGCCACCGCCATGGCGGCCGCCAGGTCGCTGCCGACCAGGGCGCGACCGGCGCCGAAGTGCTGGTTGAGGTTGTCCGCCAGGGCCTGCGCGCGCGCCGGCTCGACGTCGAAGAGGCTCAGTTGCTCGACCCCTTCGCTGAGCAGCGCATGGGCCACCGCGGCACCGGCGCCGCCGGCGCCCATCTGCACCACGCGCTGGCGCGCCACGCCCGGCAGGCCGCGACGCAGGCCCTCGGCGAAGCCCAGGCAATCGGTGTTGTGGCCGACGCGCTTGCCGTCCTTGAGCACCACGGTATTGACCGCGCCGATGCCGCGCGCCTCGTCCGACAGCTCGTCGAGCAGCGGGATGATCGCCTGCTTGCAGGGGAAGGTGATGTTCAGCCCGGTGAAGCCCATGCGCTCGGCGGCGCCGAGCAGCTCGGGCAGGGCGCCGCTGTCGAGGCCGAGCTGGTCCAGGTCGATCAGCCGGTAGAGGTAGCGCAGGCCCTGGGCGTCGCCCTCGCGTTCGTGCATGGCCGGCGTGCGCGAGCCCTGGATGCCGGCCCCGATCAGGCCGGCGAGGATGCTGGATGTGGCGGAGGACATGGCGTTATCCCTTGAGCAACTGGCTGAAGTATTGCAGCCCCAGGCGATAGCCCTGGCTGCCGAGGCCGCAGATCACCCCGACGGCGATCGGCGAAACGAAGGAGTGATGGCGGAAGGCCTCGCGCTTGTGCACGTTGGACAGGTGCACCTCGAGCACAGGCAGCTCGCTGGCCACCAGGGCGTCGCGAATCGCCACTGAGGTGTGGGTCCAGGCCGCCGGGTTGATCAGGATGCCGGCGCAGCGCCCGCGCGCCTTGTGAATCCAGTCGAGCAGCTCGCCTTCGTGGTTGGTCTGGCGAAACTCGATGGCCAGGCCGCACTCGGCCGCGGTGTCGGCGCACAGCCGGGAGATGTCGGCGAGGGTCTCATGGCCGTAGGTGGCCGGTTCGCGGGTGCCGAGCAGATTCAGGTTGGGGCCGTTGAGCACCAGGATGCAGGGAGACATAGGGGCGATCTCTTGTTGTTGTGGCAACGGGCGACAAGTCGTTTCGGAAAAATGTACTAACTAGTTAATACGGTCAATCGGGCGGATCGCTTGCGCTGGCCAACGGCAGCCGGGGAAAGCTCGGTGGAAACGCTGCAGGCCAGCAATGGCGGGGCTTGCAGCCAGATGGCGGGGCGCCAGGGCGGTCGGCGAAACTGGGCGATTACCGGCTAGGCGCTGGGGCGAGGGGCTAGGACCTGATAGTCGAGCGACTCGCCCAGCGCACAGCCACCCACGCCGCCGGCCAGGTCGCCGAAAATGGCGCCTGCTTTAGACAGGGCCGGCGACGCCAGCCTGACCACCTGCCAGGGCCGCGCTGACGCCACGGCCGATGGCCGCACCGACTTTCATGGCGTGATGGAAGGAAGCGACTTTGGGGGAGTGACCGCGAGCGCACGGCAATGACAGGGGGCGAACCTGCTTGGTGGTGATGTCAGTGCGGTTATGTAGGGCTGAGGTTTTTTGAATCGAATGGCTGTTCAGGATCTCAGCCGTGTCCGTCGGGAGCAGCGCTGGCCATTGAGCGCATGCCATGGCTGACCCGGCGCCCTTCAAAATCCATTCGCTGGCGGATCCTTGCGTCTGTACTTCACCAAATGGACAACCCTTTCGTTGGTTTGATTATTTGCTCAACTCTACCGTCTAAGAGCTGGGGTGCGAGCCCTTCTGTGGAGTATGGGTAAGGCAATAAAAATCAATGTATATCAATGACTTATATCGTTATTAAAACCAGAGGTTAACTGCTGGCACAGGCGTTGCTCTAGCGTCATCAACCGCTTCAAGACAACAACAATCACAAGTGGTGAGACGTGATGAAAACGCGAAACTCTCTCGATGGCCGTTGGCCGTTGAGTGCCTACCGCCGTGCACCCTGTTTGCTTAGCGCAATACTCCTCCCTGCTTTCTTGGTTGGCTGCGAAGCGCAGCTAAATCTCTCCGGTGTAGAGGCCGACAGCTCCAAGGCCGTTCAGCGCACCGATTTTTACCAGGCCATGGCCAGTACACCAGGCGCCACTCTGCTGGCCGGTAACAATGGCGTGCTGTTGACCAGTCTCGATCAGGGCAAGAACTGGTCGCGTCAGATCATCGCAAATGGTCGCAGTCTGATTGATCTGGATGCCTGCGCCGATGGCAGCTTCATCGCGCTCAGTTTCGACAACCATCTTTGGCATAGCCACGATCAGGGCAAGAGCTGGCGAGAGATCCAGTTGCCGACCCAAGAGCAGATGCTAACGGCGTCCTGTTCGCCAAGCGGAGCCTGGTGGGTCGGCGGCGGCCTAAGCACGTTGCTCGGCAGCACTGACTTGGGGGCCAGCTGGCAGGAAACCAGCCTCGACGAAGACGCCATGCTGACCAACCTGCAGTTCATCGACCGCGACCATGCGGTGGCCGTGGCTGAGTTCGGCATGCTCTTCGCCAGCCAGGACGGTGGCACCAACTGGCAGCTGGCCGGCACCCTGCCGGACGAGTTCTACCCGCACGCCAGCTACTTCCGCAGCCCCGAGGAGGGCTGGGTCGGTGGCCTCAACGGCTTCATCTACCACACCACGGATGCCGGGCAGAGCTGGCAACGCCAGAGCACGCCGAGCAGCGCACCGATCTTCGGCTTTCTAGCGAGCGACAACGGCCTGTTCGCCGTCGGCGACCACAGCAGCGTGCTGCAACTGGCCGGTGAACAGTGGCAAACGCTGCCGACGCCCGATGCGCCGGTCTACTTGCGCGCCATCACCGCGGATAGCGCGCAACGCCTGATCGTTGCCGGTGGCCGCGGCGTGCTGCTGACCCTCGACACCGCGCCCAGCGCTACGCCCGCCGTTGCCACCACGACCGACTGAGACCTATCACCATGCCGATACTGCATCCGTTTAGCCATAAGCTGGCTCAGGCCAAGGTCTGGTTGTTCGACCACCCGCGCACCGTGCTGGCGATCATCGCGGTGCTGACCCTGTTCTTCGCCCTGCGCATTCCCGGGCTGAAGGTCTACACCGACTTCTCCGACCTGCTGCCGCAGGAACACCCCTACATCCAGCTGCACAACAGCATCAAGGACAGCTTCGGCGGCGCCAACGTGCTGGTCATCGGCGTGGCCTTCGACAAAGGCGACCTGTTCAGCAACGAGCGCCTGGCCTTGATCGATCGGGTCACCCAGGCGGTGGACAGCCTGCCCGGAGTCAACCACAACCTGGTCAGCAGCCTGACCCACCGCAACTCGCGCAAGGTCTGGCTGACCGAGGTCGGCAGCATCAACTCCGAGCCTTACTACCAACCCGAATTCGGCCAGCTCTCCGCCGAGCAGTTGGCGGCGATGAAAGCCGACGTGGTGGCCAACCCGCGGGTCTATGGCCCGTTGGTGTCGCCGGACCTGCAAGTGGCGTTGGTCAAGGCGCAACTGATCGAAGGCCAGCTCGACTACGCCAAGACCTTCGCGCAGATCCAGGCGCTGCGCGACGCCGAGAAGATCGACGGGGTGACCCTCTACGCCACCGGCCAGCCGGTGCTGGTGGGCTGGGCCTACACCTACATGAGCCAGATTTTGCAGATATTCATCTGCACCGTGCTGATCATGCTGGCGCTGCTGGTGATGCATTTCCGCAAGGCTTATGGCGTGCTGATCCCACTTGGCGGGGTGCTGATCTCGACCATCTGGGGCCTCGGCATCATCAGCCTGCTGGGCTACAACCTCGACCCGCTGGGCCTGGTGATTCCCTTCCTGATCGCCGCCCGCGCCATGAGTCACGGCGTGCAGCTGGTCGAGCGTTATTACGCCGAGGTCAAACTGCTCGGCGACGGCCCGCTGGCCGCGCGCGCCACCTTCGACAGCCTGTTCCGCCCCGGCACCCTGGGCATCGTCTCGGATGCCATCGGCCTGCTGCTGATCGCCATCGGCTCGATCGCCCTGAACACCAAGCTGGGCATCTATGCCTCGCTGTGGGCGACCACGGTGATCTTCAGCGTGCTGATCGGCGTGCCGCTGCTGCTGTCGATCCTGCCCAAGCCGAAGAACCCGGAAATGCGCGAGACCGCGCTGCGCCACATCGGCGCGATCTGTGCGCGGACGGTGGCCAACCCGAGCGCCGCGCGCAAGGCGCTGGGCCTGGCCGCGCTGGCCATCCTCGCCAGCCTGTGGGCCTCCTCCCAGGTGCGCATCGGCGACTCCGAGCCCGGTTCGCCGATCCTCTACCCGGAACACGATTACAACGTCTCGTCCAAGGAGATCAACCAGCGCTTCCCCGGCTCGGAAGAGCTGTACATCGTCGCCGAGCATGCCGAGAAAGGCGGAATCAAGAAGCCCGAGGTGCTGCGCGCCCTGCAATCGCTGCAAAACCACATGCTCAGCGACCCCGCGGTCGGCGGCAGCAAGGGCTTGCCGGACCTGATCACCCAGGTCAACCGGCTGATGCACAACGACGATCCGCGCTGGCTGCAGATTCCCCACGACGCCAATTACGTCGGCGGGCTGATGTTCACCTACATGGCCTCCAGCCCGATCCCAGGGGCGCTCAACGAGTTCACCGACACCGACGACCGCATCGCCAACCTGGTGTTCTATTACAAGGATCGTCAGGGCGAGACCATCCGCCGCGCCATCCACATGGCCAAGCAGTGGATCGAGCAGCACGGCGATGCAGTGCCGGGGCTGAGCATCCGCCTGGCTGGCGGTACCCTCGGCGTGGCCGCGGCGATGAACGAGTCGGCATTCGAGACCAACCTGGTGGTGCTGCCGCTGGTGTTCCTGCTGATCTTCGCCTTCGTCATGCTGTTCTACACCTCCTGGCATGCCGGCTTGATGATGCTCCTGGCGATGGCCTTCGCCACCGCGCTGACCTACGCCTATATGGGCCTGGCCGGCATGGGTATCGACATCAACACGGTGCCGGTGATCGCCGTCGGCATTGGCGTGGGCATCGACTACTCGATCTACATGATGGATCGCATCCGCGAGGAAATGGCCAAGTTAGGCCGTCTCACCGACGCGGTGCGCCAGGCCATCGCCACCACCGGCATGGCCATCAGCTTCACCGCACTGACCCTGATGGCCGGGATCATCATGTGGGTGATCCTCTCGGACCTGCGTTTCCAGTCCGATGCCGCCCTGCTGCTGTGCGTGATGATCGTCATCAACGCCATCGCCGCCATGTTGCTGGTACCCGCCTGGGTGCTGGTGTTCAAACCGAAGTTCATCACCGGGGCCTATGCCGACGCAGACGGCATTCTGCACGCCGATGCTGCCGTGCCCGCCTCAGCCGAACCCCTGCCGGTCGCGCCCTGCGTGGCGACCGTCGGGCTGCCGCAAGAGGAACGCCATCCGGCCTGAACCGGATGTCTTCCCACACTTAAACCGCACGAGGACCTGTCATGCCGACAACAACAAAAATGGGCCTGCGACACTGGAGTCTGGCCCTGCTGGGCGGCTCAAGCCTTGCTCTGACGCCACTGACTTCGGTCATGGCCGAGGAAGAAATGCAGTTCACCGGTTTCTACGAGAATGCCACCTTCGTTCGCGATAGCGCCGGATTGTCGAAATTCCGCAACACCGTGCAGGTCAACGCGGACAAGAAATTCGGCACCCTGGGCCAGCTGAACTTCAACAACGTGGCCTTCCACGGCACATTCCGCGGCACCTACGACGGGGTCTACGACCTCAACAGCAGCGAGTACGGCAGTGGCGCCGGCGGCGCGGTCAACCTGGAGAACAACATCGCCGGCGCGGGCTCGACCGTGCCGCACGGCGGTGGCATCCGTCCGCCAGGCACCTTCTTCGGCTTCAACGACGCGCGCAACCCCAACGAGGGGATGATCGTGCTCGGCGAAAACCTGCACAAAACCCGTGGCGGCGTGGCCTTCGGCGTGCCGGTACGGCCCTGCGACAAGGACAGCCGCGGCTGCATCGACGACTACCTGGACTACAGCAGCAACGACCTGCGTTTCCCCGAGTTCAACGAACGGCTGGACTTCATCCGCGAGCTCTACGTCGACTTCGACAACGATCTGCCCAACGGCGACATCCTCAGCTGGCGCCTGGGCAAGCAGCAGGTGATCTGGGGCCGCACCGACCTGTTCCGCGTGCTCGACGTGATCAACCCGGTCGACTTCTCGCGCAACAACATCTATGACGAGCTGGAAGACATCCGCATTCCCATGTGGATCGCCAAGGCCGACTGGCGCATGGGCGCTGGCGAGGTGTTCGACGACCTCAACCTGTCGTTCGTGTGGAACTTCGACAAGTTCCGTCCGCACAACCTCGGGCAGTGCGGCCAGCCCAACTCGATCCTCGACGCTGGCTGCTTCTTCCGCGGCATGAACAACCTGTGGGAAAACGGCGGCACCGTGGCCAACTTCGCCGGCGGCAACATCGCCACCGACTTCGGCCCCGGCCAGATCGGTATCCGCAAGGCGCACATGCCGTCCTGGAGCCTGTCCAACAGCCAGTTCGGCATCAAGCTGGAAGGCGTCTATGGCGATTTCGGCTTCTCGCTGAACGCCCTGACCTACCGCTCGCAACTGCCCTCGCTGCGTGGCGGCATCCCGGCGCAGAACGCCTTCACCGGTGAAACCGCGGTATGGCCGGGCCTGATCGCCTTCGATATCCATTTCCCGCGGGTCAACCTGATCGGCGGTTCGATGGACTACTACTCGCAAGCGATCGACACGGTGTTCCGCTTCGAAGTCGCGCACACCGAGGGCGAGGAGTTTGCCAACACCCTGCAATCACGGCTGTTCTCCGAGTCCGACGTCACCCGTTACGTGATCGGTGCGGACAAGAACATCTTCATCCCCTTCCTCAACCCGGGCCGCGCCTTCCTCTTCTCCGGCCAGCTGTTCGGCCAGCACATCCACGAGCACCAGCTTGAGGATCGCCCACTGGGCAAGGCCGGCATGCCGGACTGGGAGCAGAACTGGATCGGGACCTTGCTGGTGAAAGGCTGGTGGATGAACGACCGCCTCAGCCCGCAAATAATCGTCGCGCATGACTTCAAGGCCCAGGCCACGGCCATCGCGCCGAGCGTGGAATACCTGTTCAGCGACAACTTGAAGATCGTCGCCGGCGCCAACTTCAAGGTCGGTCGCGGCGCTCGCGAGTTCGACGACTGCCGCAGCTGCAACCCCTGGGATCCCTTCACCAGCTATGGCCTGCCGGAGGGCGCCACCGCCGGTCTGAGCGGCTACGAGCCGCTGGGCCGCTTCCGCGCCGGCCCCATCGGCATGGCGCAGAAGGAAGACGAACTGCAACTGACCCTGCGTTACAGCTTCTGATCAATCACGAGGAATAGCCATGAACAACAAGAAATCCCGGCAGAGCCGCGCCCTGGCGCTGGCCCTGTTGACGCTGGGCGCGACCAGCGGCGTGCACGCCGCCGACGAGGCGGTGATCCAGCAGTCCTTCTACCCCTACCAGAACGACAAGCCGAGCTTCGCCGGTCTGAGCGCCGGCATGACCATCAACAAGGGCAACGTCGCCCAGTTCAAGGAGATTCTCGACCCGGCCTTCTACGGCTTTATCGAGAAAGGTTGGGCGGAGCTGAAGGTCGGCGACACCACCTCCTTCGACCTGCACCCCAACTATGTCGAGGCTACCCGCCAGCACATGGACACGGTCAAACTCGGCGCGAAGCCCGGCGAGATCAGCGGCGCCGTGGCCGGCCGGCCGTTCCCCCAGGAGCCGGACGCGAACGACCCGCGCGCCGGCGAGAAGCTCGCCTGGAACTACAAGTACGGCTACAACTGGGGCGACAGCGCCGCCATCTCGCCGTTCTACTGGAAGTTCCGCGACATGAACACGGGCAAGTTGGAACGCACCATCAAGTTCGACTTCCACTTCCTCAACTTCACCCGCCGGGTCAACCAGGAGCCCACGCCGGCGATCACCCCAAACCCGTCGCAGCTGTTCCGCGGTATCTACGTCAAGGTGCTGGAGCCGTATGACGTACGCAACACCCAGCTGTTGATCCACCGCGCCGAAGACGACCTCAAGCGTGACAACTCCTGGCTGTACCTGGGCTTCCAGCGTCGCGTGCGGCGCCTTGCCACCGGCCAGGTGACCGATGCCTTCCTCGGCTCCGACTTGATGATCGAGGACTTCGAGGGCTACAACGGGCGTATTTCCGACATGCAGTGGAGCTACAAGGGCACCCGCTTCATGCTGATGCCGTTCTACAACCACAACGACCTGACGCTGGACAGCGAAACGCACAAGGACAGCGACGGTTACCAGGTGGTGGCGTTCGGCGGTCAGGGCGGCTGTTTCCCCAACATCACCTGGCAGCTGCGCAAGGTCTACGAGGTGGAATCGGTGCCGGTGGACGGCAGCCACCCACTGTCCAAGCGCGTGCACTACATGGATGCGCAGACCTTCACCGTGCCGCGCACCGTGTCGTATGACCGCAAGGGCAGCATGTGGAAGACCTTCACCATCGGCCAGGCCCACCCGGACCACCACCTGCCGAAGAACAAGGGTTCCGGCGTGTCGATCGACGACAGCTTCACGATGATCGACATCCAGGCCATGCACTGCACCACGGGGCAGTTCAAGGGCCAGGTCGATCCGGAGATGAGCAAGCCGGAGATGTTCAGCGTGCAGCACATGCGCGCCACCGGTAACTAAGCCGCGCCACTCGGTCCGGCCGGTTAGACGCGGCCGGGCCTTTCTCCCAACCAGCAGCCCAGCCAACAGCGCCGTCCGCATGGGCGGCGCTGTGAGAAGCCGTGCCCGCAGGCCAGGAACCTGTCGAGCGGGATCCCTCCAGCAAAGGTTCAGCCATGAATAATAACAACAGACTGTTTTGTGCCTTGCTCTACCTCAGCCTGCACCCGCTGTCCGCCCTGGCCGATGACGAGCTCATCGACAAGGCCTTCTACCCTTACCGCGCGGCAATACCCGAGGCCGACGGTCTGAACACCGGCATGCTCATCGAATCCGACAACGTCGAGCGCTTCAAGGAGCTGCTCGACCCCGCCATGCTCGGCTTTATCCGCCAGGGCTGGACTCGCATCGAGGTCGCGCCGACCACCTCGTTCGACCTGCACCCCCACTACGTCGAGGCCACCCGCAAACACCTGAACAGCGCCAAACTAGGCGCCAACCCCGGTGAGATCAGCGGCACCATTGCCGGCCGGCCCTTTCCCGCGGAGCCGGATGCCGCCGATCCGCGCGCCGGGGAGAAACTCGCCTGGAACGTCAAGTACGGCTACAACTGGGGCGACAGCGCGATCATCTCCCCGTTCATCTGGAAGTACCGCAACATGGACACGGCCGAGGTGGAGCGCACCATCGGCATGACCATGAACTTCCTCAACTTCACCAATCGGGTCAACCAGCCGCCGCTACCGGCCATTACCCCCAACCCGTCGAACAAGTTCCGGGCGATCTACCTCAACATCGACTCGCCGCAGGATCTGCGCAACACCCAACTGCTGATTCATCGTTTCAACAACGATCTGAAGCGCGACAACTCCTGGCTCTATCTGGGCTTTCAACGCCGCGTCAGACGCCTGGCCACCGGGCAGATGACCGACGCTTTCCTGGGCTCCGATCTGATGATCGAGGATTTCGAGGGCTACAACGGGCGCATCGCCGACATGCGCTGGAGCTATCAGGGTACCCGCTTCATGTTGATGCCCTTCTACAACCACAACGACCTGGCCCTCGACGAGGGCAGCACCGACAGCGAGGGCTACCGCATGGTGGCCTTCGACGGCAAAGGCAACTGCTTCCCGCGCATCACCTGGCAACTGCGCAAGGTCTATCAGTTGCAGGCAACGCCGCTCAATACGTTCGCCCGCCACCCGCTGTCCAAGCGCGTCCATTATGTGGATGCACAGACCTTCGCCGTGTCGCGCACCGTCTCCTACGACCGCCAGGGCGAGCCGTGGAAGACCTTCACCATCGGCAAGGCGCACCCGGACCATCACCTGCCGATCAACAAGGGCAGCGGAGTCGCGCTGGACGACAGCTTCTCGATGATCGACATGCAGGCCATGCACTGCACCACCGGACAGTTCAAGGGCCAGGTCGACTCCGAGCAGAGCAAGCCAGAGATTTTCAGCGTGCAGTACCTGCGTGCAACCGGGAATTGATCCCTCGTACAGAGGCGCTCTTATCCCTGCTCATCTCAGGATCGCCAGTGCATTAAAAAGGACGTGCAATATGACACTCACTCATGCTCACCCCACCGAACAGTTGCTCTTGCTGTGCGACGCCAGCGGCCTCATCACCTACGTCAGCCCTGCTTTCGCCAGCCTTGCCGGCTACAGCCCTGCGCAATTGCTCGGTCAGCCGGTCAATTGTCTGCGCCACCCAGAGATGCACGCCGGCCCGTTCAAGGATCTGTGGGGCACGGTGAACAAAGGGCAGTCGTGGATGGGCATGCTGCAGAACCGCCGCGCCGATGGTCAGGGATTTTGGGTCGACGTCTACATCAGCCCGATCCTCGAAAACGGTGAGGTACTCGAGTATCAGGCGATCTACCAGTTGCCGACCCCGCAGATGATTGCCCGCGCAAGTGAAACCTATCGTGTGCGGGCTCAAGGTCGACAGCCGGCCTGCCTGCGCTGGCCGAACCCGAGTCAGGCGTCTCGCCAGAGCCTGTGGGCTTGCCTGTCAATCGCCCCTCTGGCGGCGCTAAGCATCACTCTGCAGCCCATGCTCGGCGGGCTCGCCACGCTAGGTTCGGCAATACTCTGCTGGTTGCTGCTGCAGCGACAAGCCCGGCCATTCGCTGCGCTCGTGCGCAATAGCCGCAGTCTGGTGCAGCATCCAATCAAACAGTTGATCTACACAGGCCGGGTGGATCAGATCGGACAGATAGAGCTGGCCATGCGCCTGCTGGAATTCAGGCTGGCCGCCTTGCTCGCACGCATTCACGACAGCAGCCGCCAGGTTGCCGAGGGCGCCGGTCAGGCTACTAGTCTGGTCGGCGCTAGCAGTGCTGCCTCGCACGACCAGCAACAGGAGCTGGCCGGAATCGCTGCGGCCGTCGAGGAGTTCGCTGCGACCACTCAGCAAGTCGCCAAAAGCACCTTCGACGCAACCAGCCTGGCCCAGCAAGCCGAAGCATTGACCAATGACGGTCGTCAACGCATGGAACAGGCCAGATGGAGCATCAACCGGCTTTCCGACACGCTGGAGAGCTCAGCGAGCGCGGTAGCCGCCCTCGCTCAACACAGCCAGGATATCGGGCGCATTTCCGAGGTGATTCGCAGTATCGCCGAACAAACCAACTTGCTTGCGCTCAACGCCGCCATCGAAGCCGCGCGGGCGGGCGACAACGGTCGTGGCTTCGCAGTGGTCGCCGACGAGGTGCGCTCGTTGGCCCGCCGTACGCAGAGTTCTACCGACGAGATACAGGGCATGATCGAGGTACTGCGTCAAGGCACTAGCCAAGTGGTGCAGACGATGGAGCAAGGCCGCAGTCATCTACTGTCAAGCGTTAGCGAGGTTGATGGCGCCGCCACAGTGCTACTGGGTATCCTCGACAGCACCGCCAGCATTCACCAGTTGAGCACGCAAATTTCCAGCGCCAGCGACCAACAAAGCCTGGCAGCGGAGGAGATTAACGCCAAGCTGCATGCCATTCATCAGCTGGCGTTGCACAGTGGCGAACAACTACGCAACACCCTGAAGTTTGCCGAACAGGTAAAGACTCAAGCTCAACGCCAACAGGCCTTGGTTGGCCATTTGCTGAACGGCTAAGGCGTTGTCTGAACGCCCGCTACCGCTCGCACTGGCTGTTTGCTGGGGCGCTACGCCGCGGCACACGGACAGCGGCGAGTCTGCTCCAGCCGCCTCAATGGGCGCCTGCCTGAGTCGCGCCAGGTGACTTGGGCAGACGCCTACGAGGCATACCTATTACTGAGCGAGGTGCTGAAGTTTCGTCGTTGTACGAGTGAACCCTCAGCAGTATTGGCGCTGGTAAATGGCGACTCAGTCCTCGATGCCGATCTTCTTCAGCCGGTAGGCCAGCGCCGGGCGGCTCAGCCCTAGCAGGCGGGCGGCACCGGAGACGTTCTGCTTGGCCTGGTGCATGGCCTCGCGCATTAGGCTTTCCTCGATCTCGTCGAGGCTCAGGCCGCTGCCCAATAACTGGCTGATCCAGCTGCCCTGGCCATTGTCCGGCTGGATCAGCACGCCGTCCGATGACACCCGCTCGCTGTCGGTCTGCGGCTCTTCCGGCGGCCGTGGAAACAGCGCCGGCACGCTGATGCTTTCGTTCGCGTCGGTGAGGATGATGCCGCGCTCGATGACGTTTTCCAGCTCGCGGATATTGCCCGGCCAGCTGTAATGCAGGCAGGCCTCCAGGGCTTTGTCCGAAAGGCCGAGGGTTCTCTTGCCGTACTCCTCGTGGAAGCGCTGCAGGAAGTGCTCAGCCAGCAGCGGAATGTCCTCGCGGCGTTCGCGCAACGCCGGGATCGCCACCGGGAAGACGTTCAGCCGGTAGTACAGGTCGGCGCGAAAACGCCCGGCCTTGACCGCTTCGGCCAGGTCCTCGTGGGTGGCGGCGATAACTCTTACGTCGATCTTGCGCGTGCGGTTGTCGCCCACTCGCTCCAGCTCGCCTTCTTGCAGCACGCGCAGCAGACTGGACTGAGCGCGCGGGCTGAGTTCGATCACCTCGTCAAGGAAGATGGTGCCCTTGTCGGCACGCTCGAAGCGGCCCATGCGTGACTGGGTGGCGCCGGTGAAGGCGCCTTTTTCCACGCCGAACAATTCGGACTCGATCAGGTCCGGCGGGATCGCTGCACAGTTCACTGCGACAAAGGGCTCGGCGGCGCGTTTGCTGCGCAGGTGCACGCTACGCGCGATGACCTCCTTGCCGACCCCGGTCTCGCCGAGCAGCAGCACCGAGACTTTGCTCTGTGCGGCCTTGTCCATCATCTTGCGCACGCTCTGGTAGGCCGGGGTCTGACCGATGCCGTAGTACTGGCCTTCCTGTTTGTCGAGGTTGGTACGCAGCGACACCAGTTGCGATTGCAACTCGTAGAGTTCCTCGATGATGGGGTCGCTCTTGAAATACTGTTTGAAGCTGGCAACGTCGTCCCACTCTTCGGCCGGCTTGCCGATGATCCGGCACTTGTCGCCGCCGCAGCCGCGGCAGCTGACTTCCTTGAAGATGATTTCCCGGCCCATGAACGCCGAGGAATAGGCGCAGGCGTAGCCGAGCAGAGTCCAGCACACCGGGTCTTGCATCTGCCCCAGCTCGGTCTGGCAGATTTCCACCTCGAAGGAGTCGATCCACTCCACCTCGACATAGAAGCGCCCGCTTTCCTTGTCGATATCGACCTCGGTGGGGCGGGCCTTGACCAGGCCCTTGAGCGAATGCAGCTGCGGGCCGGCGAGGAACATGTCGTACTCGCTGGCATTCGGGCGCAGCTTCCAGGCCAGTTCGGCGTCCTTCAGTCCGGACTGGTAACCCATGCGCAGGAAGAATCCCTTGGCCCGCTCGATGCCCAGGGTACTGACCATCTCGCGGCGGAAATTGGCCATCGCGGAAACCTGCAACAGCAGCATGCGCTGCTCGCCCAGCCAGATCTTGCCTTCCGTGCTCTGGAAGTGGATGAGGCTGGTGAGGTCCTTGAAGTCTGCGTATTGCATCTCGGGTTTATAGCGGATCGGCATGAACTCAAATCCCCTGATTTATTGTTGTAGGGGGCGCTGAAACACCTGGAAAGCACACGGCAGTCGATGTATTCAGCGAACACTCCAGGCGGCCTTTCCGGCCGTGTTGGCGCAACGCCAACTCACCATATTCGCCTTTTTCGGCAGATGAAAGTCAACCAAATGATGAAAGGCGCGAGTCTCTGGGGTGTGCCATCGGTTGCCCTGCGCAGGGGCTGTGAGCATTTGCTCAAGTGCGGCGAGGCAATTGAGCAAATGCTCAAAAAGCCCGTGTTGCACCTGCCTTCACCGCGTGTCGCAGGTGTCGGTGAATAAATTAAAAATCATTAAAATACAAATACCTATGTTCTTTTTTGGCGCCTTGGCACAGGCGTTGCGTTAGCGCCTTGGCCAGCAACCAGCCAGGAACCGGCCGAGATGAAAGACCCAGAGATTCCCTTCGATCAGCTGACCCGGTTTGTCCGGGTGCGCAGCGAGCCGGATGCCAGGTTCGTCGAATTCGATTTCGCCATTGGTCATCCGGAGCTGTTCGTCGAGCTGGTACTGCCACAGGCAGCCTTCGCCACCTTCTGCCAGCGCCAGCGTGTGGTGCAGATGGACGCGGCGATGTGCCAAGCGGTGGATGAAGACGCGGCCAAGTGGCGCTACGGCGATGTCGGACGACGCGAGGCGAACGACCGAGAGTAAGCACGAGCGACAGCCGAACACACACAACAACAAGACGGTACGGTTGAAATGAGCGTAGAGATCAAGACCAATACGGTGGAAACCCTCCGCCACACCTACGGCAACCTGCAACGCCGTTTCGGCGACAAGCCGGCGAGCCGCTATCAGGAAGCCAGCTACGACATCGAAGCGACTACCAACTTCCACTACCGGCCGCTGTGGGACCCGCAGCGCCAACTCAACGACCCCAGCCGTACGGCGATCCGCATGGCCGACTGGCACGCGGTCACCGACCCGCGCCAGTACTTCTACGGTGCCTACGTGCAGACCCGGGCGCGCATGCAGGAAGCCACCGAGCATGCCTACGGCTTCTGTGAAAAACGTGGCCTGTTGAGCCGCCTGCCCGAGGCGCTGCAGCACAAGATCCTGCGTTGCCTGGTGCCGCTGCGCCACGCCGAGATGGGCGCCAATATGAACAACAGCGGCATTGCCGGCGACTGCATCGCCGGCACCATGACCCAACTGCACATCTATCAGGCCATGGATCGTCTGGGCATTGGCCAGTACCTGTCACGCATCGGCCTGCTGCTCGGCGAGGGCAGCGGCAGTGCGCTGGATCAGGCCAAGGCTTACTGGATGGACGACCCGATCTGGCAAGGCCTGCGGCGCTACGTAGAAGACAGCCTGGTGATCAAGGACTGGTTCGAGCTGACCCTGGCGCAGAACCTGCTGCTCGACGGCATGAGCTACCCGCTGATGTACCAGCGCTTCGACCAGCAACTGGGCGAAGAGGGCGCCGCCGACCTGTCGATGCTCACCGAATTCATGCGCGACTGGTACGCCGAAAGCACCCGCTGGGTCGACGCCATGCTCAAGGTGGTGCTGGCCGAAAGCGCGGACAACCACGCGCAGATCCAGACCTGGGTGGATGCCTGGGAACCGCGCGCCTATGCCGCCCTGCAACCGTTGGCCGAAGCGGCCACCGGCCTGGCCGCCCTCGACGACGTGCGTGCCGCGCTGGCCGCCCGCCTGCACAAACTTGGGCTGCGCAGCCCCGGAGTACCAGCATGAAACAACTGGCTTTCATCGTATTCCAGGACAACGACAACGCCCGTTACCTGGTGGACGCCATCACCCAGGACAACCCCCACGCCGAGGTCCAGTACCAACCCGCGATGATCCGCATCCAGGCCGAGAAGCGCCTGGAAATCCGCCGCGCGACAGTGGAGGAAATGATCGGTCGCGAGTGGGACGTCCAGGAAATGCTCATCGACGTGATCAGCATCGGCGGCAACGTGGCCGAGGACGACGACAGTTTCGTCCTCGAGTGGAAGAACTAGGAGGCAGACCATGACCACCCAGAAGAAAAAACTCAGCCTGAAAGACAAGTACCAGTACCTGACCCGCGACATGGCCTGGGAGCCGAGCTACCAGAAGAAGGCCGACATCTTCCCCGACGAGGATTTCGAGGGCATCAAGATCACCGACTGGGACAAGTGGGAAGACCCGTTCCGCCTGACCATGGATGCCTACTGGAAATACCAGTCCGAGAAAGAGAAGAAGCTCTACGCAATCTTCGACGCCTTTGCGCAGAACAACGGCCACCAGAACATCTCCGATGCACGGTACGTGAATGCCCTGAAGCTGTTCCTCACCGGCGTTTCGCCGCTGGAATACGGCGCCTTCCAGGGCTACTCGCGGGCTGGCCGGCAGTTCAGCGGCGCCGGCGCGCGGGTCGCGTGCCAGATGCAGGCGATCGACGAGCTGCGCCACGTGCAGACGCAGATCCATGCCATGAGCCACTACAACAAGCACTTCAACGGCCTGCATGATTTCGCCCACATGCACGACCGGGTGTGGTTTCTCTCGGTGCCCAAGTCGTTCTTCGACGACGCGCGCTCGGCCGGCCCGTTCGAGTTCCTCACCGCCATCTCGTTCTCCTTCGAGTACGTGCTGACCAACCTGCTGTTCGTGCCGTTCATGTCCGGCGCCGCCTACAACGGCGACATGGCCACGGTCACCTTCGGCTTCTCCGCGCAGTCGGACGAAGCGCGGCACATGACCCTCGGTCTGGAAGTGATCAAGTTCATGCTCGAACAGCACGAAGACAACGTGCCGATCATCCAGCGCTGGATCGACAAGTGGTTCTGGCGCGGTTATCGCCTGCTCAGTCTGGTCGGCATGATGATGGACTACATGCTGCCGAACAAAGTGATGTCCTGGGCCGAAGCCTGGGAGGTGTATTACGAGCAGAACGGCGGTGCGCTGTTCAAGGACCTCGAGCGCTACGGCATCCGCCCGCCGAAGTACCAGGACCAGGCCACCATCGGCAAGCAGCACATCACCCACCAGATCTGGGCAACCTTCTACCAGTACAGCCAGGCCACCAACTTCCACACCTGGATTCCCAGCCAGGAAGAGCAGCAGTGGCTCGCGGAAAAGTACCCGGACAGCTTCGACAAGTACTACCGCCCGCGTTTCGACCACTGGCAGGAGCAGCATGCCAAAGGCCAGCGCTTCTACAACCACACCCTGCCGCAGCTGTGCCAGGTGTGCCAGGTGCCGGCGCTGTTCACCGAGCCGGACGACCCGACCACCCTCAGCCACCGGCAGATCGAGCACGAGGGCGAGCGCTATCACTTCTGCTCGGATGGCTGCTGCGAGATCTTCCAGCACGAACCGGAGAAGTACATCCAGGCCTGGCTGCCGGTGCACCAGATCTACCAGGGCAACTGCGAGGGCGGCGATGTGCAGACCGTGGTGGAGAAGTACTACCACCTGAAAATCGGGGTGGACAACCTCGAGTACGTCGGCTCGCCCGAGTACCTGCGCTGGCTGGCCTGGAAGAAACTCGGCACCCCGGCAGTACCCGCCGGTACGGGCAACGCGCGCGACGCCGCCTGATGCGTCACCCCGGATCAGGGGTGGCGCTGCCGCCCCTGACCACCCCGATTCCAAGAACAAGAGGGTCAGCTCATGACTGTTAACGCGATCAGCGAATACCGCGCCACGCCGCGCGACCTGCAAGCCAATTTCCATGGCATGCAGATGCTCTACGTCTACTGGGACAAACACCTGATGTTCTGCTCGCCCTTCGCCTTTCTCGTCGCTCCGGCGATGACCTTCGGCGCGTTCCTCGAGCAGGTGTTCATGGAGGCGATCAAGGCCCATCCAGACAGCGCCCGCATCGATTTCAGCGCGGCTGTGTGGCAGCTCAATGGCCAGCCGTTCACTGCCGATCCCAGTGCCAGCCTGGAAGCCAACGGCATCGACCACAAGAGCCTGCTGCGCCTGAGCACGCCAGGCTTGAACGGCGTTCAGGGTTCGTGCAGCTGAGAGGTGTGCCATGAGTTACAACGTCACCATTGAACCGACCGGCGAAGTGATCGAAGTGGAGGACGGCCAGACCATCCTCCAGGCCGCCCTGCGCCAGGGCGTCTGGCTGCCGTTCGCCTGCGGCCACGGCACCTGCGCCACCTGCAAGGTGCAGGTGGTCGAGGGCGAAGTGGATATCGGCGAAGCCTCGCCGTTCGCCCTGATGGACATCGAGCGCGACGAGCGCAAGGTGCTGGCCTGCTGCGCCATTCCGCTCTCCGACCTGGTGATCGAAGCCGACGTCGATGCCGACCCGGATTTTCTCGGTCATCCAGTGGAAGATTACCGCGGGGTGGTCAGCGCCCTGGTTGACCTGTCGCCGACCATCAAGGGCCTGCATATCAAGCTGGATCGGCCCATGCCGTTCCAGGCCGGGCAGTACGTCAACCTGGCGTTGCCGGGCATCGACGGCACCCGTGCCTTCTCGCTGGCCAACCCGCCGAGCCGGGCCGACGAAGTCGAGTTGCACGTGCGCCTGGTCGAGGGCGGTGCGGCCACCGGCCTTATCCACAAGCAACTGAAAGTCGGCGACTCGGTGGAGCTGTCCGGGCCTTATGGGCAGTTCTTCGTGCGCGACTCGCAGCCCGGCGACCTGATCTTCATCGCCGGCGGCTCGGGGTTATCGAGCCCGCAGTCGATGATCCTCGATCTGCTCGAGCGCGGCGATACGCGGCGGATCACCCTGTTCCAGGGCGCGCGCAATGTCGCCGAGCTGTACAACCGCGAGCTGTTCGAGGCGCTGGCCGCGCAGCACCCGCACTTCAGCTATGTGCCGGCGCTCAACCAGGCCAATGACGACCCGGCGTGGCAAGGCTTCAAGGGCTTCGTCCACGACGCCGCCAAGGCGCATTTCGACGGCCGCTTCGGCGGGCAAAAAGCCTACCTGTGCGGCCCGCCGCCGATGATCGACGCGGCCATCACCACCCTGATGCAAGGCCGGCTGTTCGAGCGCGACATCTTTATGGAGCGCTTCTACACCGCCGCCGATGGTGCCGGCGAGAGCACCCGTTCGGCCCTGTTCAAGCGCATCTGAGGTGAATCATGAACCGTGCCGGTTATGAGATTCGCGAAACGGTCAGCGGCCAGACTTTCCGTTGCCTGCCCGACCAGTCGGTGCTCAGTGCGATGGAGCAACAGGGCAAGCGCTGCGTGCCGGTCGGTTGTCGCGGCGGCGGCTGCGGCCTGTGCAAGGTGCGCGTGCTGAGCGGCAGCTACCAGTGCCACAAGATGAGTTGCAACCATGTGCCGCCGGAGGCGGCCAAGCAGGGCCTGGCCCTGGCCTGCCAACTGTTTCCCCAGACTGACCTGAGCATCGAATGCCTGCGCCGCCAAGGCCCAGGCGACCACAACAACAAGAACCAGCAAGAGGTGTCGTCATGAAAAAAGGCGTAATGCGCCCCGGTCACGTCCAGCTTCGCGTACTGAACCTGGAGAGCGCCCTGGCCCACTACCGCGACCTGCTCGGTCTGATCGAAATGGACCGCGACGAGCAAGGGCGCGTCTACCTGAAGGCCTGGACCGAGGTCGACAAATTCTCCGTGGTGCTGCGCGAGGCCGATCAGCCGGGCATGGATTTCATGGGCTTCAAGGTGATCGACGAGGACTGCCTGAACCGCCTGACCCAGGATCTGCTCAATTATGGCTGCCTGATCGAAACCATCCCCGCCGGCGAACTCAAGGGTTGCGGGCGGCGGGTGCGCTTCCAGGCACCGTCCGGGCACTTTTTCGAGCTCTACGCCGACAAGGAGTACACCGGCAAATGGGGGCTGGAGGAGATCAATCCGGAAGCCTGGCCGCGCAACCTCAAGGGCATGCGCGCGGTGCGTTTCGACCACTGCCTGTTGTATGGCGACGAGCTGCAGGCGACCTATGCGCTGTTCACCGAGGTGCTCGGTTTCTACCTGGCCGAGCAGGTGGTCGACGACAACGGCACGCGCATCGCGCAGTTCCTCAGCCTGTCGACCAAGGCCCATGACGTGGCCTTCATCCAGCACACGGAGAAGGGCCGGTTCCACCACGCCTCGTTCTTTCTGGAAACCTGGGAAGACGTGCTGCGCGCCGCCGACCTGATTTCCATGACCGACACCTCGATCGACATCGGCCCGACCCGCCACGGCCTGACCCATGGCAAGACCATCTACTTCTTCGACCCCTCGGGTAACCGCAACGAGGTGTTCTGCGGTGGCGATTACAACTACCAGGACCACAAGCCCGTGACCTGGCTGGCCAAGGACCTGGGCAAGGCCATTTTTTACCACGACCGGGTGCTCAACGAACGTTTCCTGACCGTGCTCACCTGAAAGCCCGGCTCGCCTTTTTGCAGAGATTGCGCAGATGAAAGAGATCAAGCACTTCATTAACGGTGCCTTCGTCGGATCGGCCAGCGGTCGCACCTTCGACGACATCAACCCGGCCAATGGCCAGGTGATCGGCCGCGTGCACGAGGCCGGCCGCGCCGAGGTCGATGCCGCGGTGCAGGCCGCACGTGCCGCGCTGAGCGGGCCCTGGGGCGCGATGAGCGTGGCCGAGCGGGCGGACATTCTGCACCGCGTGGCCGATGGCATCACCGCGCGCTTCGACGAGTTCCTCGAGGCCGAATGCCTGGACACCGGCAAGCCGAAATCCCTGGCGTCGCATATCGATATTCCGCGCGGCGCGGCCAACTTCAAGGTGTTCGCCGACCTGCTGAAGAACGTGCCCAACGAAGCCTTCGAGATGGCCACGCCGGACGGCAGCGGCGCGATCAACTACGCGGTGCGCCGCCCCAAGGGGGTGATCGGGGTGATCAGCCCGTGGAACCTGCCGCTGTTGCTGATGACCTGGAAGGTCGGCCCGGCCCTGGCCTGCGGCAATACCGTGGTGGTCAAGCCCTCCGAGGAAACCCCGCTGACCACCACCCTACTCGGCGAGGTGATGCAGGCCGCCGGCGTGCCGGCCGGGGTGTACAACGTGGTGCATGGTTTCGGTGGCGATTCCGCCGGGGCCTTCCTCACCGAACACGCGGATGTCGATGCCTTCACCTTCACGGGTGAAACCGGCACCGGCGAGTTGATCATGCGCGCCGCCGCCAAAGGCGTGCGCCAGGTCTCGCTGGAGCTGGGCGGCAAGAACGCCGGCATCGTCTTCGCCGACTGCGACATGGATAAGGCCATCGAAGGCACTCTGCGCTCGGCCTTCGCCAACTGCGGTCAGGTGTGCCTGGGCACCGAGCGGCTGTATGTCGAGCGCTCGATTTTCGAGGAGTTTGTCGCCCGTCTGAAGGCCGGTGCCGAGAGCCTGGTGATCGGCCCGCCGGACGACCCGACGAGCAACTTCGGCCCGCTGGTCAGCCTCAAGCACCGCGAGAAGGTGCTGTCCTACTACCAGCAAGCCGTCGCCGACGGCGCCACCGTGGTCACCGGCGGCGGCGTGCCGCAGATGCCGGACGCATTGGCGGGCGGCGCCTGGATACAACCGACCATCTGGACCGGCCTGGCCGACGACTCGGCGGTGGTCACCGAGGAAATCTTCGGGCCGTGCTGCCATATCCGTCCGTTCGACAGCGAAGCCGAAGCTATCGCCCTGGCCAACAGCCTGCCCTATGGCCTGTCCGCCACCCTCTGGAGCGACAACGTCGGCCGCGCGCACCGTGTCGCCGGGCAGTTGGAGGCCGGCATCGTCTGGGTCAACAGTTGGTTCCTGCGCGATCTGCGCACCGCCTTCGGCGGCAGCAAGCAATCCGGGATCGGTCGGGAAGGGGGTGTGCACTCGCTGGAGTTCTACACCGAACTGAAAAACATCTGCGTGAAGTTGTGAGGCCGTGATGAACGCACCCCAGAACAGCCCGGAAATCGGCCGCGAAATCCTCGCCGCCGGCTATCGCACCAACCTGCACGACAGCGGCGAAGGCTTCCCGCTGATGATGATCCACGGCTCCGGCCCCGGCGTTACCGCCTGGGCCAACTGGCGCCTGGTGATGCCCGAGCTGGCCAAGCGCCGCCGGGTGATCGCCCCGGACATGCTGGGCTTCGGCTACAGCGAACGCCCGGCCGATGGTCAGTACCACCAACAGCGCTGGGTCGAACACGCGCTTGGCGTGCTGGATGCCCTGGGCATCGAACAGGCCGATCTGGTCGGTAACTCCTTCGGTGGCGGCCTGGCCCTGGCCCTGGCCATCCGCCACCCCGAGCGCGTGCGCCGGCTGGTGCTGATGGGCAGCGCCGGGGTGAGCTTTCCGATCACCCCCGGCCTGGATGATGTGTGGGGCTATGAGCCGTCCTTCGCCACCATGCGCCGGCTGATGGACACCTTCGCCTACGACCGCAGCCTGGTCACCGACGAGTTGGCCGAGCTGCGTTACCAGGCCAGCATCCGCCCCGGTTTTCAGGAGTCGTTCGCGCAGATGTTCCCCGCGCCGCGCCAGCGCTGGGTCGATGGCCTGGCCAGCAGCGAGGCGCAGATCCGCGCCTTGCCCCACGAAACCCTGGTGATCCATGGCCGCGAGGATCAGGTGATCCCCCTGGCCGCTTCGCTGACGTTGGCCGAGTGGATCGTTCGCGCGCAATTGCACGTGTTCGGCCAGTGCGGCCACTGGACGCAGATCGAACACGCCGCCCGCTTCGCGCGCCTGGTCGAGGATTTCCTCGCCGAAGCCGACGCCCGCCATTCCTGAGAGAGACCGACATGGACCAGATAATGATCAACGCGCTCGGCGACGAGCTGTACCAGGCCATGCTCAACCGCGAGGCGATCAGCCCGCTGACCGAGCGTGGCTTCGACATCAGCGTCGACGACGCCTACCACATCTCGCTGCGCCTGCTCGAACGACGCCTGGCGGCCGGCGAGAAGATCATCGGCAAGAAGATCGGCGTGACCAGCAAGGCGGTGCAAAACATGCTCGGCGTGCACCAGCCGGACTTCGGTTACCTGACCGACGCCATGGTGTTCAACAGCGGCGAAGCGGTGCCGATCAGCCAGCGACTGATGCAGCCCAAGGCCGAGGGCGAGATCGCCTTCATCCTCAAGAAGGACCTGATCGGCCCCGGCGTGACCAACGCCGACGTACTGGCCGCCACCGAGTGCGTGATGCCCTGTTTCGAGATCGTCGATTCGCGCATCCGAGACTGGAAAATCAAGATCCAGGACACCGTGGCGGACAACGCCTCCTGCGGCCTGTTCGTGCTCGGCGACCAGGCGGTATCGCCGCGCCAGGTCGACCTGGTCACCTGCGGCATGGTGGTGGAAAAGAACGGCCACATCATCAGCACCGGGGCCGGCGCTGCGGCGCTCGGTTCACCGGTCAACTGCGTGGCCTGGCTGGCCAACACCCTGGGCCATTTCGGCATCGCGCTGAAAGCCGGCGAGGTGATCCTGTCCGGCTCGCTGGTGCCGTTGGAGCCGGTCAAGGCCGGCGACGTGATGCGCGTCGACATCGGCGGTATCGGCAGCGCCTCGGTGCGCTTCACCTGAATTGGAGGCTTGCAGATGAACCAGAAACTCAAAGTCGCGATCATCGGTCCGGGCAATATCGGCACTGACCTGATGATCAAAGTGCTGCGCAACGCCAAGTACCTGGAAATGGGCGCCATGGTCGGCATCGACGCCGCCTCCGACGGCCTGGCCCGCGCCCAGCGCATGGGCGTGGCGACCACCCATGCCGGCGTCGAAGGGCTGATCAACCTGCCCGAATTCGCCGACATCGATTTCGTCTTCGACGCCACCTCGGCCAGTGCCCACGTGCAGAACGAGGCGCTGCTGCGCCAGGCCAAACCGGGCATCCGCCTGATCGACCTGACCCCGGCGGCCATCGGCCCGTACTGCGTGCCGGTGGTCAACCTGGAAGAGCACCTCGGCAAGCTCAACGTCAACATGGTCACCTGCGGCGGCCAGGCGACCATCCCGATGGTCGCCGCGGTCTCCCGCGTGGCCAAGGTCCATTACGCCGAGATCGTCGCCTCGATCAGCAGCAAGTCCGCCGGTCCCGGCACCCGCGCCAACATCGACGAGTTCACCGAGACCACCAGCAAAGCCATCGAAGTGATCGGCGGTGCGGCCAAGGGCAAGGCGATCATCATCATGAACCCGGCTGAGCCGCCGCTGATCATGCGCGACACCGTGTATGTGCTGTCTGCCGCCGCCGATCAGGCCGCCGTCGCGGCCTCGGTGGCGGAAATGGTTCAGGCGGTGCAGGCCTACGTGCCCGGCTATCGCCTGAAGCAGCAGGTGCAGTTCGACCTGATTCCCGAGTCCGCGCCGCTGAACATCCCCGGCCTCGGCCGGTTCAGCGGGTTGAAGACCTCGGTGTTCCTCGAAGTCGAAGGCGCCGCCCATTACCTGCCGGCCTACGCTGGCAACCTTGACATCATGACCTCCGCCGCGCTGGCCACTGCCGAGCGCATGGCCCAGTCGATGCTCAAGGCCTGAGGAGAATCGCCATGACCTTCAACCCCGGCAAGAAACTCTATATCTCCGACGTCACCCTGCGCGACGGCAGCCACGCGATCCGCCACCAGTACTCGATCCAGAACGTGCAGGACATCGCCCGCGCCCTGGACCAGGCCAAGGTCGACTCCATCGAAGTGGCCCACGGCGACGGCCTGCAAGGCTCCAGCTTCAACTACGGCTTCGGCGCGCACACCGACCTGGAGTGGATCGAGGCGGTCAACGACGTGATCAGCCACGCCAAAATCGCCACCCTGCTGCTGCCCGGTATCGGCACGGTGCACGACCTCAAGGCGGCCTACACCGCCGGCGCGCGGGTGGTCCGCGTGGCCACCCACTGCACCGAGGCGGATGTGTCCAAGCAACACATCGAATACGCCCGCGAGCTGGGCATGGACACCGTCGGCTTTTTGATGATGAGCCATATGATCGCCCCCGAGCATCTGGCCAAGCAGGCCAAGCTGATGGAGAACTATGGCGCGACCTGCATCTACGTGGTCGATTCCGGCGGGGCGCTGAGCATGCAGGACGTGCGCGAGCGCTTCCGCGCGGTCAAGGCCGTGCTCAAGCCGGAAACCCAGACCGGCATGCACGCCCACCACAACCTGTCCCTTGGCGTGGCCAACTCCATCGTCGCGGTGGAGGAGGGCTGCGACCGCATCGACGCCAGTCTCGCCGGCATGGGCGCCGGTGCCGGTAACGCGCCGCTGGAGGTGTTCATCGCCGCCGCCGAACGCCTCGGCTGGGAGCACGGCACCGACCTCTACACCCTGATGGACGCCGCCGACGACATCGTCCGGCCGTTGCAGGATCGCCCGGTGCGGGTCGACCGCGAAACCCTGGCCCTCGGCTACGCCGGGGTCTATTCCAGCTTCCTCCGTCATTCCGAAGTGGCCGCGCAGAAATACGGCCTCAAGGCCGTGGACATCCTCGTCGAACTGGGCAAACGGCGCATGGTCGGTGGCCAGGAAGACATGATCGTCGACGTCGCCCTCGACCTATTGGCCGCCCGTAAGGAGCGCAACTGATGAACCGTACCCTGACCCGCGAACAGGTGCTGGCCCTGGCCGAGCACATCGAAAACGCCGAGCTGCATGCGCATGACATCAGCAAGGTGACCAACGATTACCCGGACATGACCTTCGCCGACGCCTACGACGTGCAGTGGGAAATCCGCCGGCGCAAGGAGGCCCGCGGCAACAAGATCGTCGGCCTGAAGATGGGCCTGACCTCCTGGGCGAAGATGGCGCAGATGGGCGTGGAAACGCCGATCTACGGCTTCCTCGCCGACTACTTCAGCGTCGCCGACGGCGGCGTGGTGGATTGCGCCAAACTGATTCACCCGAAGATCGAGGCGGAGATCAGCTTCGTCACCAAGGCGCCGCTGCACGGCCCGGGCTGCCATATCGGCCAGGTGCTGGCGGCCACCGACTTCGTCGTGCCGACGGTGGAAGTGATCGACTCGCGCTACGAGAACTTCAAGTTTGACCTGATCAGCGTGGTCGCCGACAACGCTTCCTCGACCCGTTTCATTACCGGCGGGCAGATGGCCGATGTGGCCGACGTGGACCTGCGCACCCTCGGCGTGGTGATGGAGAAGAACGGCGAAGTGGTGGAGCTCGGTGCCGGTGCCGCGGTGCTTGGCCATCCTGCTTCCAGCGTGGCGATGCTGGCCAACCTGCTGGCCGAACGCGGCGAACATATCCCGGCGGGCAGTTTCATCATGACCGGCGGCATCACCGCGGCGGTGCCGGTGGCGCCGGGCGACAACATCACCGTGCGTTACCAGGGCCTCGGCTCGGTGTCCGCGCGCTTCGTTTAAACCCCATGCGGCCGGCTTGCGTGCCGGCCGCCACTATTTTTGAAGGACGAGGCCATGCCTATAGCCCAGCTCTATATCCTCGAAGGCCGCACCGACGAACAAAAGGAAACCCTGATCCGCGAAGTCAGCGAGGCCATGTCGCGCTCGCTGGACGCGCCCATCGAGCGGGTGCGCGTGATCATCACCGAAATGCCGAAAAACCACTTCGGCATCGGTGGCGAATCGGCGAGCAAGCTCAGGCGCTAGTCCGTCTGTATCGTAAAAATTTCGTCTTGGATGGGTCTCAGCGCAGGATCCAGAGGGTCACACAGTTCTTGCTGGCGTTTTTGCCGGTTTTGCGGTTTTACCGGGGTACGCGGCCAAGCAGCTTTTTATGTGGCAAACCCAGCTAATACAAGCGCTGATGAACACGGCAGGCTGTCGATCCGGCCCCGCGCTCGTTCGGCTGCCGTTCGCCGCTAGGCTCAAAGCTCTGGGACGGTTCGACCGCCATCCTGAGGAGCACCCACACCTCTGGACCCACACTTCGACCCACACCTTGGCGGCGGATTCTGGGGATTGCTCATGGACGCCTTGGGATGGGTGGTAAGCCTAATGCCCTGTATTTCTAGGGCTCGTGGATCTTGGTGGATTTCTTCGGGCAATAAAAAAGCCGGCTTGTGGCCGGCTTTTCGGAGGTTGTCAGGACTTATTTTTGGTAAGCCGCGACTGCCTTGTTGATCAGGCCGCGGGCTTCTTCAGCGCCGCCCCAGCCTTCTACCTTGACCCACTTGCCCTTCTCGAGATCCTTGTAGTTCTCGAAGAAGTGCTTGATCTGTTCGATCAGCAGTGCGGGCAGGTCGGTGTATTCCTGAACGTCCTTGTACAGAACGGTCAGTTTGTCGTGTGGTACGGCAACCAGCTTGGCGTCGCCGCCGGCTTCGTCGCTCATGTGCAGGACGCCGACCGGACGGGCGCGGATCACCGAACCCGGAGCAACCGGGTAAGGGGTCACGACCAGCACGTCGAGGGGGTCGCCGTCATCGGCCAGGGTGTGCGGGATGAAACCGTAGTTGGCCGGGTAGAACATCGGGGTGGCCATGAAGCGATCGACCATCAGGCAATCGGTATCGTGGTCGATCTCGTATTTGATCGGCGCGTGATTGGCCGGGATTTCGATGGCAACGTAGATGTCGTTCGGCAGGTCTTTACCAGCCGGGATCTTGCTGTAGCTCATGGGGGAACTCCCAGGAAGGGCCAAAAAAGTGGGGCGCATTATAGGCGGATTCGCATGGCGTTACTACGCCACGTGAATCAGCCATTGGTCGCGGTTTCGACCGTCTCGTAGTCGGGGTGTTCCGCCTGCAGGCGCTGCAATCGGGCCAGGGTGTCCTGGCGGTAGAACAGCGCCAGTTGCCGGTAGACCTCGGGAAAGGCCGCGGCCAGCAGATCCGGGGCGCTGAAGAAGTATTCGCTGGTCACGGCGAAGAATTCCGCCGGGTCTTCGGCGGCGTACGGGTCGATGGCGGTTTCCGCCTCGGGGTTGGCGTCCAGCTCGGCGTTCAATGCGTCATAGGCGCTCTGCATGGCGTGGGCCCAGTCCTGCACGCGCATGTCGCGGTGCAGCGGCGGCAGGCCGTTGGCGCTGCCTTCGAGCATGTCCAGCTTGTGCGCCAGCTCGTGGATCACCAGGTTGTAGCCTTCCCAGCCGCCGCTGGCCTCGACACCGGGCCAGGCGAGGATCACCGGCCCCTGCTGCCAGGCTTCGCCGCTGCGTGCGTCGTCCCATTCGTGTTCGATGCCGCTGGCGTCGCGGTGGCGTTGCGGGCTGAGGAAGTCATCGGGGTAGAGCACGATCTCGTGAAAGCCCTGATACCAGTCCAGATCGCCCAGGTGCAGCAGCGGCAGCTGTGCCTGCGCGGCCAGCAGCAGGCGCTCGACCGCGCCCAGCTCGACGCCGGGCAGGGCGGTCAGGCGCTTACTGGCGAGAAACAGCGCGGCGCGCTCGCGCAGGCGCTGCAATTCCGCCTCGTCCAGGCCGTCGAGGATCGGCAGGCGACGGCGCACCTCGGCCCAGTGGGCCGGATCGATCGGGTTGCGTTCGAGGGTGCGTTGGCGGCGCCAGGCCTTGAAGGACCACATGCTGAAAGGCTCGCAGGGAAGATGCGGCCACCTTAAGCGGCGCGGGCGCCTGCCACAAGTCGGCATAAAGCCTGCAACGACCGGGCAGGATGCTGCTTGCGCAGGAGGGCCGGCCATGACGCTGCAACTGCTCGAACACCCCACGCTCAGCCTGGCCCTCGGCGCCGGGCTGGACTTGCCGCAGCAGGCGGCGCGGGCCCGGGCCATGTGGCTGGCCGGACGCCAGGGGCGGCCGCCGCTGCTGCTGGTGGCGCTGCTTTGGGCGCGCCATTGCCCCGATGTGGTGCAAAGCCTGGAGCAGCATCTCGATGCCCTGTTCGCCGACTACCGCTGCACGCCGGAGGGCTGGAGCGAGCCCCAGGCCGCGCGCCAGGTGTTGGCGGCGCTCAATCTGCAGCTGTTTCGCCGGCGCCAGGCCGGGCAGGGCATTGCCGAGCTGTATGCCGGACTGCTGCTGGTGCAGGGCGACGCGTTGCAGTTCCTCCAGGCCGGCAGCATCGGCCTGGCGCGAGTGCACGGCGCCGGCGTGCAGACGCTGGTCGGCCGCGACGGCATGGCCCTGGGCGCTCAGGCCGAGCTGGCGCTGGTGCAGCACGGCCTGACGCTGCGCACGGATGAGCTGTTGCTGCTGGCGCCGCAGCCGCTACTCGCGGTCGGCGACCTGCAGCCGCTGTGCCAGGGCGTCGGGACGCTCGCCGGCGCGGGCCTGGGTCAGGCACTGCGACCGCTGCTGCAGGCGCCGGGGGCGGCGGTGCTGCTCTGTCCGGGGGCCGGTGGCGGCTTGCCGCCGACGCCGGTGACGCCGCAGCGTACGGCGCTGGTCGATGTCGCACCCGGCCTGCAGATCGACGGCTGGACGCTGCTGCGCGGCTGCCCCTACGGCCCGCCGGGCCGGTTGTTCCTGGCTCGCGACGAGGTCGGGCGCGAGGCGCTGCTGTGGTTCGCCGAGCGCGACGCCGACGAGGCTTTCTGGCAGCGCGAATGGGCCCTGCGCCGCAGCCCGCAGCGCGCCCTGGCGCAGGTGCTGTCGCCGCTGCGCGCGCGCAGCCATGCCTACCTGGCGCTGGCCGCGCCGCCGCCCGGCATGCGCAGCCTGGTGGATTGGGCGGCGGCTCATGGCGCGCCGGATGCGCAGACCCTGTTGACCCTGCTGACGCAACTGATCGGCGCCGTGCGCGCGCTGCAGCGCCGCGGCATGCAGGGGCTGTGGCTGAACCCCAGGCAAATCCTGCTCGGCGACGACGGGCGGGTGCTGTTGCTGGCGGAACACGCCGCCATCCTGCCGGGCGTGGCGCGCCAGCCGCTGCCGGCACAAGCGGTGCCGCTGGCACCGGAACTGCGCGCTGGGCGGGCGGTGGATGGCCGCGCCGATCAACTGGCGCTGGCGGCGCTGGCCTACTGGCTGCTGTGCGGGCAATGGCCGGAGGTGGCGCGCAGCGAGGTCGGCCCCGGCCATTGCTACGTGCCGCTGGCGCATTTCGCCGCGCGCATTCCGCCGGGCTGGGATGGCGTGCTGGCGCGCGCCCTGGCGCCGCAGCCGCAGGCGCGCTTCGAGGCGCTGTCGGAGTTGCAGCAGGCGTTGCAGCAGTCGCTCGAGCGCCGCCGCAGCGCGCGGCGCTCGCGTCCGCCGCTGCGCCCGGCGCGCCTGGCGTTGCTGGGGCTGTTTGCCCTGCCGCTGCTGCTGGGTCTGCTGCTCAGTCTGGGCTGAGGTGGCTCAGTCGGCGTTGATCGGCAGCACGTAGTTCTTGAACTGCTCGTCCTCGACGAAACCGATGGACTCGTAGACCTTCTGCGCCACCTCGTTGTCGCGGCTGGTGGCCACGCGCATGCGCACGGCGTTGGTGTCCTTGGCCATCTTCTTCGCGGTCTGCAGCAGGCGATCGGCCACCAGTTGGCGGCGGGCGTCCTCGGCGACATAGATGTCGTTGAGAATCCACACGCGCTTGAGCGACAGCGAGGAGTAGCTGGGGTAGAGCTGGCAGAAGCCGAGCAGCTTGTCCTCGTCGTCGGCCAGCGCCAGGTAGATCACCGATTCCTTGCGCCGCAGGCGCTTTTCGAGGAACTTGCGCGACGACTCGGGGAAGGGCAGTTCGTTGTAGAACTCGCGGTATTTGACGAACAGCGGGGTCAGCAGGTCCAGGTGCTCCAGGGTGGCTTGGACGATGCGCATGGCGGGCCTCGACTTCTGTGGTTGGACTGGAGTGACGATGCAGCTGTTGTGCCAGCAGGCCAGGCGATGCTGCCTCAAAGCCAGTTGAAAGCGCAATCCAAGCAAGCGTTTGATTTTTCGCTGCGGAGCAACTTGGTCTTCGCGCCTCGGTCTGAACAGGGCGCAGCAGTCGCCCGGCGGGCGCTGTGCTAACCTGCCGCCATCGCGTCCAGGCCCGGTGTGGCCATCTTCAGAGGGCATTCATGCATATCCATATTCTCGGCATCTGCGGCACCTTTATGGGCTCGCTGGCCGTTCTGGCCAAGGAACTCGGCCACCGCGTCACCGGCTCCGACGCCAACGTCTACCCGCCCATGAGCACCCAACTCGAAGCCCAGGGCATCGAATTGATGCAGGGGTACGATCCGGCGCACCTGCAGCCGGCGCCCGATCTGGTGGTGGTGGGCAATGCCATGAGCCGCGGCAATCCGGCGGTGGAATATGTGCTGAACCAGGGCCTGCCCTACGTCTCCGGCCCGCAGTGGCTGGCCGATCACGTCCTGCAAGGGCGCTGGGTGCTGGCGGTGGCCGGCACCCACGGCAAGACCAGCAGTTCCAGCATGCTGGCCTGGGTGCTGGAGCATGCCGGCATGAGCCCGGGCTTTTTGATCGGCGGCGTGCCGCAGAACTTCGGCATCTCCGCGCGCCTGGGCGGCACGCCCTTCTTCGTGGTCGAGGCCGACGAGTACGACAGCGCCTTCTTCGACAAGCGCAGCAAGTTCGTCCACTACCGCCCGCGCACCGCCATCCTCAATAACCTGGAATACGATCACGCGGATATCTTCCCCGATCTGGCGGCCATCGAACGGCAGTTCCATCATCTGGTGCGAACCATTCCCGGCGAGGGGCTGGTGATCTATCCGGCCGGCGAAAGCGCGCTGGCGCGGGTGATCGAGATGGGCTGCTGGACGCCGGTGCAGACCACAGGCGAAGGCGGCCAGTGGCAGGCGCGCCTGCTCGCCGCCGACGGTTCGCGCTTCGAGGTGAGCTTCGATGGCAAGGTCGAGGGCGTGGTGGATTGGCAACTGACCGGCCAGCACAACGTCGCCAATGCGCTGGCTGTATTGGCCGCGGCACGTCACGTCGGCGTGGTGCCGGCGCTGGGTATCGAGGCGCTGGGCCGGTTCGTCAACGCCAAGCGGCGCATGGAGAAAGTCGCCGAAGTGGGTGGCGTGACCGTCTTCGACGACTTCGCCCACCACCCGACCGCCATCGCCACCACCCTCGACGGCCTGCGCAAGCGCGTGGGGGACGAGACCCAGGTGATCGCGGTGATCGAGCCGCGCTCCAACTCGATGAAGCTCGGTGCCCATCGCGACGGCCTGGCCGAGTCCGCCGAGCAGGCCGACGCGGTGTTCTGGTACGCGCCGCCGAACCTGGGCTGGGATCTGGCCGCCAGCGTGGCGCAGGCGCGTAACCCGACCCGCGTATGCGACTCGCTGGAGTCGATCATCGACGGTGTCAAAGCATTGGTGCGTCCCGGCACCCAGGTGGTGATCATGAGCAACGGC
Source organism: Pseudomonas sp. NPDC077649 (assembly GCF_044542855.1). Classification (NCBI taxonomy): domain Bacteria; kingdom Pseudomonadati; phylum Pseudomonadota; class Gammaproteobacteria; order Pseudomonadales; family Pseudomonadaceae; genus Pseudomonas; species Pseudomonas sp. NPDC077649. The sequence continues at coordinate 472,566 of NZ_JBITVF010000001.1, forward strand.
GGCTTCGGCGGCCTGCACGGCAAACTGGCCAAGGCCCTGGAGGGATAGATGTCAGGCCCCGAACGCATCACCCTGGCGATGACCGGCGCCTCCGGCGCGCAATACGGCCTGCGCCTGCTCGACTGCCTGGTGCAGGAGGAGCGCGAGGTGCACTTTCTGATCTCCAAGGCCGCGCAGCTGGTGATGGCCACCGAGACCGACGTGGCGCTGCCGGCCAAGCCGCAGGCCATGGCCCAGTTCCTCACCGAATACACCGGCGCCGCGCCGGGGCAGATCCGCGTCTACGGCAAGGAGGACTGGCTGGCGCCGGCGGCCTCCGGCTCCGGTGCGCCGACCGCCATGGTGGTGGTGCCGTGCAGCACCGGCACCCTGTCGGCCATCGCCAGCGGCGCCTGCAATAACCTGATCGAGCGCGCCGCCGACGTGGCGCTGAAGGAGCGCCGCCAGCTGATCCTGGTGCCGCGCGAGGCGCCGTATTCGAGCATCCACCTGGAGAACATGCTCAAGCTGTCGAACCTGGGCGTGACCATATTGCCGGCCTCGCCCGGTTTTTATCACCAGCCGCAGACCCTCGACGATCTGGTGGACTTCGTCGTCGCGCGCATCCTCAACTGCCTGGGCATACCCCAGGACATGCTGCCGCGCTGGGGCGAGCATCACCTGGTGTCGGATGATTAGCGGCCTGCGCCTGAGCGTCTTCGCTCTGGCGTTGCTGAGCCTGACCGGCTGCGCCACGGTGCGCACCCTGGATGCGGCCAAGGTCGATGCACCGGTGGTCTATGCCGGCACGCGGCTGGACTGGTATGCCATCAATGGGGGGTGCTGCCCGCTGGACCGCTTCGGCGCCGAGGCGCCGCGTTACCCGGGGCTGGACCTGCCGGCCAGCGCGCTGCTCGATACCCTGCTGCTGCCGTTCTCCCTGGCCACCGCGCTGGGGATCAGCCTGGGCGTCAGCGGCGGGCTGTAGGGCCGCGCTACCAGTGCCGGCGCCAGCGGTTCCAGCGATACAGGGCGCGGGCGAACAGGTTGTAGGCGCGCTGCGCCAGCCAATGCAGGCCGGGCAGGCGCAGCAGGCGGGCCAGCCAGCGCTGGCCGCGGGTGTGGCGGAACAGCGCGGCGAAGGCGTCCACGCCGACCAGCACCTGGCCCTGCTCGTCGCGCAGGTGCAGGCGCTCGCGCACCGGCTCCAGAGCCTGGTTCAGCTCCTCGACGGTCTGCGGCTGCCGGTGCACGTCGACCCATTCCACCGGGCAGTCGCCGCCGGCCTGCATGCGCTTGCGCTGCGCCGCGATGCCGGCGTCGCACACCGGGCAGGCGCTGTTGTAGAACACCTTGAGCTTGGCCATCAGAGGCAGGGCTCGGTTTCCACTTCCATACACACATCGATCCACTCGGCGTCGACCAACTCGGCCATGCGCTCTGGGGCGATGCGCACGGCGCTGTGGGTGGCGCCGGCGGCCGGCAGCACTTCGGCGAAGGCCAGCAGCGAGCGGTCGCAGTAGACGCTGAGCGGCGTGGCCAGGCCGAAGGGGCAGACGCCGCCGACCGGATGGCTGGTCAGTTCGACCACGGTCTGCGCATCGAGCATGCGCGCCTTGGCGCCGAAGCATTCCTTCATCTTGCGGTTGTCGATGCGCGCATCGCCGCGGGCGACGATCAGCACGTCGCGTTCGGCGATGCGAAAGGCCAGGGTCTTGGCGATCTGCCCCGGCGATACGCCGTGTGCCTCGGCCGCCAGGGCCACGGTGGCGGTGCTGGAGGGCAGCTCGATGATGTGGATGTCGGGCGCTTTGTCAGCGAGGAAGGCACGAACGGAGGCCAGGCTCATAAGGCGGTTCCCCAGGGCTGTCGAATGGTCGCGGCGGTTTTCGGCGGGCGGCCGAGCGAAGCGGCCATGCTCGCGCCGCCTGCCGAGGCCGTCAAGACCGCTTGGCCTCAACTTGCCAGCAGATGTGCCGCTTTTACCGCTTCATCGAGCCCGTAGCGGCCTTTTTCGTCGCGCGTTACCCGGCCCATGGCCACCTCCGGATCATGGGTGAACACCAGGCGCCCGCCGCGGGCGACGAGGTCGGCCAGCAGGGCTTCCTTCTCCTCGATCAGGCCTTCGGGAAAGCGGTCGTAACCCATGGTGATCGGCAGGTGCACCCAGGGCGCGCCGGGGATCAGGTCGCCGGGAAACACCACCGGCCCACCCGGCATGGCCACCTCCGGCAGCAGCTGGCCCGGGGTGTGGCCGTCGCTCCAGTGCAGGCGCCAGTCGGGGCCGAGCAGCTCGCAGCTTTCGGTTTCGTCGATCAGCTGCAGGCGGCCGCTGGCGTCCAGCAGGTCCAGCAGCTCGGGGATGTAGGAGGCGCGGTCGCGGGCATGGGGCTGGCGCGCCCGCTGCCATTGGCGGCGGCCGCTGACGAAGCGGGCGTTGGGGAACAGCAGGCGCGCCGGCTGACCCTCCTGCCAGGCGGCGAGCAGGCCGCCGGCATGGTCGAAGTGCAGGTGGGTGAGCACGACGATATCGATGTCGGCGTCGCTCAGGCCCACGGCCGCCAGGCTGTCGAGCAGCACGTGACGCTCTTCCTGCACGCCGAAGCGCTGCTTCAGCTCGGGGCTGAAGAAGGCGCCGATGCCGGTTTCCACCAGGATATTGCGCTCGTCCTCCTGCACCAGCAGGGCGCGGCAGCCGAGGTCGATGCGGTTGAGGTCGTCGGCCGGCATCCAGCGCTGCCACAGCGCCTTGGGCGCGTTGCCGAACATGGCGCCGCCATCGAGTTTCTGGCTGTTGCCGGTCAGGGTGGTCAGGGTTCGCATGGGAGGACTCTTGTTATGGGCCGAGGTGCGGCGGAGATTGTAGCCGGATGCAATCCGGGAGAGGCCTGCCGACTGTCCCCGGATTGCATCCGGGCTACGGGTAATAAAAAGGCGCGGCGCCTTGCAGAGGGACGCCGCGCAACACGCTCAAAGGTTTCAGAACTGCTCGGCAGCGAGGCCGTAGAGCGGGGCGCTGCCGCCACGAATGCTCGCCTCCAGGCTCAGGCTGCGTGGCAGCAGGCGGGCGAAGAAGAACTCGGCGGTGGCCAGCTTGGCGCCGTAGAAGGCTTGGTCTTCGCCCTGCTTGTTCTGCGCCACGGCGGCCATGCGCGCCCACATGTAGGCGTAGGCGACGTAGCCGAACAGGTGCAGGTACTCCACCGAGGCGGCGCCGACGGCGTTGGGCTCGCTCTTGGCCTGCTCCAGCAGCCAGCCGCTGACCGCTTCCAGGCGTTCCAGCGCTTCGACCAGGCGCTCGCCGAAGGGCGATTCATGGGCATGGGCGAAGTCGCGCACCTCGGCGGCGAACAGGCGCAGCGCGGCGCCGCCGTTGGCCACCACCTTGCGCCCCAGCAGGTCGAGCGCCTGGATGCCGTTGGTGCCTTCGTAGATCTGCGCGATGCGCACGTCGCGTACCAGCTGCTCCTGGCCCCATTCACGGATATAGCCGTGGCCGCCGAACACCTGCTGGCCGTGCACGCAGCTTTCCAGGCCGGTGTCGGTGAAGAAGGCCTTGGCCACCGGGGTGAGCAGGGCCACCAGCGCTTCGGCGTTCTGCCGCTCGCTGGCGTCCTCGGTGTACTTGGCCAGGTCGAGCTGTTGGCCGACGTAGCATGCAAAGGCCCGCCCGCCCTCGTTCAGCGCCTTCATGGTCAGCAGCATGCGGCGCACGTCGGCGTGTACGATGATCGGGTCGGCGATCTTGTCGTGGTTCACCGGGCCGGTAGCGGCGCGGCTCTGGATGCGCTCGCGGGCATAGGCCACCGCCGACTGATAGGACGCCTCGGCGCAGCCGATGCCCTGGATGCCGATGGACAGGCGCTCGTAGTTCATCATGGTGAACATCGCCGCCAGGCCCTTGTTCACTTCGCCAATCAGATAGCCGGTGGCGCCGTCGAAATTCATCACGCAGGTAGCCGAGGCCTTGATGCCCATCTTGTGCTCGATGGAGCCGCAGCTCACCGCGTTGCGCGCGCCGAGGCTGCCGTCGGCACCCACCATCACCTTGGGCACCAGAAACAGCGAGATGCCCTTCGGCCCGGCCGGTGCGTCCGGCAACTTGGCCAGCACCAGATGGATGATGTTCTCGGTCAGATCCTGCTCACCGCCGGTGATAAAGATCTTGCTGCCGGTGACCTTGTAGCTGCCGTCGGCCTGCGGCTCGGCGCGGGTGCGGATGATGCCCAGATCGGTGCCGGCATGGGCCTCGGTCAGGCACATGGAGCCGGCCCAGCGGCCTTCGTACATTGGTGGCAGGTAGGTGGACTTCAGCTCCTCGCTGGCGTGGGCGTCGATGGCCAGGCAGGCGCCGGAGCTCAGCGCGGAATACAGCGCGAAGCTGGAGCCGGCGGCGTAGAGCATCTCCTCGAAGGCCACGGCGAGCATCTTGGGCATGCCCATGCCGCCGTAATTCGGGTTGCCGGACAGGCCGACCCAGCCGCCCTCGGTGTAGGTGGCATAGGCCTCGCGGAAACCGGCCGGGGTGCGCACGTCGCCGCCTTCCCACTGGGCACCTTCCTCGTCGCCGCTGCGATTCAGCGGAGCGATCAGGCTGCCGGTGACCTTGGCCGCTTCTTCGAGTATGGCATCGGCGGTGTCGGCATCGACGGTTTCGGCCAGGGCCGGCAGACGTGCCCACAGGCTCGGAGCCTGGAAGACTTCATGGAGGACGAAGCGCATATCGCGCAGCGGGGCGTTGAATTCGGGCATGGTGCAACCTCGACAGCGGAGGCGCCGCGACAGGCGCGGCGCTGGGTGAACGAATGAACTCAGTCGGCCTCGGCCGCTTCGTTCGGTTTGTCCTTGATGCTGGTGAATTTAAGCAGATGGGTACGCTCGACCAGGATGTACAGCGCCGCGCCTGCCGCTAGGCCCCAGCCCGCGCCGTAGACGGCGAGCACCACACCCATGGTGCCGGCGATGCCGCGCTCGGTGTTGTTGTTGAGCTGCTCGAAACCGACCATCAGGCAGATGTAGCCGGTGAGGATCAGCGTCAGCGACAGGGCGATCGGCAGTACCGGCTGGAAGAAACTGACCAGCGGCAGCATGAACAGCGCGGCGAAACCGGTGATCCAGAAGGTGCCGGCGCCGCTGTAGATCGAGTCCATCGCCTTGCGGCCGTACTTGTAGCGCTCGGCCATGGTCGCCGCCACCGCCGTCCACAGCGGGCCGGCCAGACCCGGGTAGGGCGCGAAGAGGGCGTGCAGGGCGTTGCGGATGGCGGTCACCAGGTGGATGCGGTCGACGTTGTTTTCGATCACCTCGTCGGTGCGCAGTTCATCGGCGCGCTGCATCAGCGACTGGCCGACGATGATGTCGCCGAAGGCGATCACGTAGGCGATCACCGCGGTGGGCACGGCCAGCAGGAACACGTCCAGGCCGGGGAAGCCGACGTTGAACGGCAGGTAGTTCCACATCTCGCCGAAGGCCGGCGCGGTGATGCCCCATTTGACGTCCGGCATCTTGTACTCGCCCACGGCGATGCCGATGAATATGGCGATCAGCATGCCCGGCACCATGCCGTAGTTGACGATCTTGCGCGCCAGCGGCACGCGCTCGGTCAGGCCCTTGAACGACACCGAGAACATCAGGTACAGGCAGATCAGGCTGCCGAGGACCAGGGAGATCGGCGTGTTGGCCAGGCGGCCGCCGGCGCTGATCTCGCCCATCAGCGCGGCGATGCCGGCGCCGATGATGATGCCGCCCTTCATCGAGTTGGGGATCAGCCGCACCAGCGCGCTGCCCAGGCGGGTGACGCCGAGGAAGAGGAAGATCACGAACACCAGGAACTGCAGGGCGAACAGCGCCTGGATGGCCTGCGGGCCGGGTTCGAAGTCGCCGAGAAACAGCAGCACCACCGGAATGCCGGGGGTGATCCAGCCGGGCACCAGCGGTACGCCGAGCAGCGCCGGCAGCATGAAGCCGATACCGCACACCACCACGTAGGCCAGGGCCACGTCGTAGGGCAGGCCGAGGTATTTCTCCAGCAGCGGGATCATCGCCAGGCTGACCACGAACATGATCAGCGCCTGCAGCATCTCCGCGGTTTCCCAGCGGTAATGCACGAAGGGCAGGCGCAGCTTGAACGGGCCGAGGGGCCAGTACGGTTGTTCGTCGCCGTCACGGCGCTGGAAGATTTGCATGAGGGGTCTCCGTCGGCCGCCTGGGCCGGTTCTTGTTGTTGTGCAAACGGTTCATTCACCCCTTCCCAGCGGGAGAGGGGCCGGGGGAGAGGGTCGCTTCTACAGCGCCTTGGCCATATCGCGCAGGACGAACTTCTGGATCTTGCCGGTGCTGGTCTTGGGCAACTGGGTGAAGACCACGGTCTTGGGCACCTTGAAGCCGGCCAGGTGCTCGCGGCAGAAGGCCATGATCTCGGCGTCGCTGGCCTGCTGGCCGGTCTTCAGGGTGATGAAGGCGCAGGGCGTCTCGCCCCATTTCTCGTCCGGACGGGCGACCACCGCCGCCTCCAGCACCGCCGGGTGGCGATAGAGCACGCCCTCGACCTCGATGGTGGAGATGTTCTCGCCGCCGGAGATGATGATGTCCTTGAGGCGGTCGCGGATTTCCACGTAGCCGTCGGCGTGGCACACGCCCAGGTCGCCGGTGTGGAACCAGCCGCCTTCGAAGGCTTCGGCGGTGGCGCTGGGGTTCTTCAGGTAGCCCTTCATCACGGTGTTGCCGCGCATGAAGATCTCGCCGATGGTCTGACCGTCACGCGGCACCGGTTCCAGGGTCTTCGGGTCGGCCACCATCACCCCTTCCAGGGTCGGGTAGCGCACGCCCTGGCGCGCCTTGATGGTGGCGCGCTCCTCCAGCGGCAGTTCGTCCCATTCCGCGTGCCAGGCGCACAGCGTCACCGGGCCGTAGACCTCGGTCAGGCCGTACACATGGGTGACATGGATGCCCATTTCCTCCACCGCGCCGATCACCTTGGCCGGAGGCGCGGCGCCGGCGACCATGGCCTTGACCGGATGATCGATGGCCGCCTTGGCCTCGGCCGGCATGTTCACCAGGGCGTTGAGCACGATGGGTGCGCCGCACAGGTGAGTGACCTGCTCGTCGCGGATCAGGGTGAGGATCTTCGCCGGGTCGACGCGGCGCAGGAACACATGCACGCCCGCCAGCGCGGTGACCGTCCAGGGGTAGCACCAGCCGTTGCAGTGGAACATCGGCAATGTCCACAGGTAGACCGGGTGGTTGCCCATGGCCCAGGTCATCTGGTTGCCCATGGCGTTGAGGAAGGCGCCGCGGTGGTGATAGACCACGCCCTTGGGGTTGCCGGTGGTGCCGGAGGTGTAGTTGAGGCTGATGGCCTGCCACTCGTCCGTCGGCCACTGCCAGGCGAACGCGGGGTCGCCCTCTGCGAGGAAGGCCTCGTAGTCCAGCTCGCTGACCGCCTGGCCCTCGCCGTACTCGGGGTCGTCGACGTCGATCACCAGCGGCGGGTGGTCGAGCATGCCGATGGCGGCGTGGATCACCTCATGGAACTCGCGGTCGGCGATCACCACCTTGGCCTCGCCATGCTGCAGCATGAAGGCGATGGCCTCGGCATCCAGACGCACGTTGAGGGTGTTGAGCACCGCGCCGATCATCGGCACGCCGAAATGCGCTTCGAGCATGGCCGGGATGTTCGGCAGCATCACCGCCACCGTGTCGCCCTGGCCGATGCCACGGCCGGCCAGCGCCGAGGCCAGGCGCCGGCAGCGCGCGTAGGTCTCGGCCCAGTTGCGACGGATCGAGCCATGCACCACGGCCGGGTAGTGCGGGTAAACCGCCGCGGTACGTTCGATGAAGCTCAGGGGGCTGAGGGCGACATGGTTGACGGCGGCGCGGCCGAGACCCTGCTCGTAGATCGACATGGCGGATACACCTTTGGCTGATTGTTAGCTCTGGTTATTCCGGTAATGATGCAGGCATTACCGAAGCTTGCTGGCGATGATTTATAGGTCATTTCTATTTTTTATGGAAGATGTACCAAGGTTTTATAGAATAATTACTATATGAGTCTTTCAAGCGATCGAGCGGCCGTGCCGCTGCAGGCCTGGCTGCGTATCCAGCGCGAAGCGCCATCCCTCCACGAGCGGGCGGCCGCTTTGCGCCGCGCCGTGCTGGGCTGCCCGCAGGTGCGCCAGGCCTGGTACCTGGCCTGGCAGCCGGCCAGTCGCACCTATGCCCAGGACGATGGCGGACCGCGTTTGCCACCGGGGCAGGGGGATCCGCTGGCCGCCAGCGATCAGGCCCTGTTCGACGCGCTGACGACGCAGCCCTGCCTCAGCCTGGAGGCTGTGCGTCAGCTGCCCTGCTGGCTGGCCGGGCGCCTGCGCCGTGCCGCCATTCATCACGGTCAGGCGCTGGCGCTGAGCCTGGAGGAGGGGGGCGCCGGTCTGTTGCTGCTGCAGGTGGACGAAGACGCCGGCCTGGAGTGGCTGCCCTGGCTGCGCGAGCTGCTGGCGCAACTGGTCGGCCTGGCTGGTGGCATGAGCCGCAGTGCGCCGCTGCTGTCGGCCGATCCGCAGCCGGCGCTGCTGCTCGACGAGCGGGCGCGCCCGCTGGAGTTCAACCAGGCGCTACAGGCGCTGCTCGGCGAGCGCGCGCTGGCCCAGGTCGGCGCGCTGTTGCCGGTCAACCATGTGCCGTTGGTGCGCGCCTGCCTGGAGCAATGCCGGGCCATCGAGGCGGTGGAGGCGCAGGACGGCGAGCGCAGCCTGATCTGGAGCTTTATCCCCGATGTGGCAGAACGGCGGGTGCTGGCGCGCTGCCGCGAGGCGACCCAGGAAATTCGCGAGCAGCGCGAGGCCGCGCGGGCGCGGCGGCTGTACCGGCTGATCACCGAGAACACCACCGACCTGATTTCCCGTCATACCCCGGACGGCGTGTTTCTCGATGCCTCGCCGGCCTGCTGGACGCTGCTCGGCTACTGGCCGGAAGAACTGCGCGGCTTGGCGGTCGACGGCCTGCTGCATCCCCAGGACCAACTGCAGCAGGCCAAGCAGGCGCGCGAGGCGCTGGAGCAGGACGGCTACCACACCATGACCTACCGCATCCGCCACCGCGACGGCCACTACCTGTGGTTCGAGACCGCCAGCCGCGCCATTCGCGAAACCTACACCGGCGCGGTGGTGGAGGTGGTCAGCGTGTCGCGCGACATCACCGCGCGCATCCAGGCCGAGGAGAACAAGCGCCGCCTGGAAGACGAACTGGCGCACACCACGCGGCTGATCACCCTGGGCGAACTGGCTTCGGGCATCGCCCACGAGATCAACCAGCCGCTGGCGGCGGTGGTCAACTACGCCAGCGCCAGCCAGCGCTACCTGCAGGGCGTCGGTGGCGATCCGGCCGGTGCGGACAAGGTGGCCCAGGGCCTGGCGCGCATCACCGAGCACGCCAATCACGCCGCGGCAGTGATCAAGCGCCTGCGCGCCTTCCTGCGCAAGGGCCAGCGGCGCATGCAGGCGCTGAACCTGGCCGAGGTGGCGCGCGAGGCGGTGCGTCTGTGCAACTGGGAGGCCGGCGCGGCGCAGGTGGCGGTCAGCGACGTCTTGCCGGACAATCTGCCGCCGGTATTCGCCGACCGCGTCCTGCTGGAGCAGGTGCTGCTGAATTTGTTGCGCAACGCCATCGAGGCCAACCGCGATCAGCATCCGGGAGCGCCGTCGCAGATTCGTCTGGAAGCGGGGGAGGGCGACGGCAGCCTGATGATCCGGGTGATCGACCAGGGGCCGGGCGTCAGCGACGAGCAACTGGCCAAGCTGTTCACCCCCTTCTACACCAGCAAGGCGGACGGCCTGGGCCTCGGCCTGTCCATGAGCCGCAGCATCGTCGAAGGCTTTGGCGGGGCGCTGGAGGCCTTCCCGGCCGAGGGCGGCGGGCTGTGTCTGGAGTGTCGTTTGCCCTTGGGCAGGGACGAGTAGCCGCGAGCAACGAGAGTCATAACAACAAGAGGAGCAGCACAGGGATGCAACAACGGGTTTACGTGGTCGATGACGACCAGGGCATGCTCGACTCGACGCTCTGGCTGCTGGAATCGGTGGGCCTGAGCGGCGTGCCCTTCACCAGCGGGCGCGCCTTTCTCGACGCCTGCGATCCCAGCGCCAACGCCTGTGTGCTGCTGGACGTGCGCATGCCGGGCATGGGCGGGCTGAACGTGCAGGAGGAGATGCGCGCGCGCGGCATCGACCTGCCGGTGATCTTCGTCAGCGGCCATGCCGATGTGCCCATCGTGGTGCGCGCGTTCAAGGCCGGCGCGGTGGACTTCATCGAGAAGCCCTACAACGAGCAGCTGTTGCTCGACAGCGTGCAGCAGGCGCTGGATCGCCGTCCGTCCCGGCCCCGGCACGATCCGCGTCTGGCCGAGGTGCAGGCGCGGCTCGACCAGCTCACCCCGCGCGAGCGTGACGTGCTGTTGCCGCTGGTGCGCGGCTACACCAACCGCGAAGTCGCCGAGCAGCTCGATATCAGCGTGAAGACCGTCGACCTGTACCGCTCACGGGTGATGAAGCGCATGCAGGCCGAGACGCTGGCGGAGCTGGTGGGCATGGCCATCGCCGCCGGCCTGGTGGACGGCCTGGCGCTGCGCGAGACGACCTGACGCCTCAGCCCTGCAGGCCTGCGCCCTGGCGCACGCTGGCCGGCGTCGTGCCGTGCAGGCCGAGTTGCTCGGCCGGCTGCGGGGCGCCGTAGAGGTAGCCCTGGAAGTAATGGCAGCCCAGGCGCAGCAGGGCGTCGCGCTGCGCCTGGTTTTCCACGCCTTCGGCTATCACCCGCAGCTCCAGGGCCTGGCCCAGGGCCAGGATGGTGCGCACTATGGCGGTGTCGCTGGCGCTGCCCTGCAGGTCGTGGACGAAGCTGCGGTCGATCTTCAGCTGGTCCAGCGGCAGGCGCTTGAGGTAGCTCAGCGAGGAGTAGCCGGTGCCGAAATCGTCCAGCGAGAAGCGCACGCCGTGGGCCTTGAGCTGGCCCATCTTGCCGATCAGCGCCTCGATGTCCTGCACCAGCTGGCTTTCGGTCAGCTCCAGCTCCAGGCGCTGCGGGTCGGCGCCGCTTTCCGTCAGGGCGGCGAGCACGTCGGCGACGAAATCGGGGTGATGGAACTGGCGCGCGCTGACGTTGATTGCCAGGGTCAGCCCGGTCTGGCCCGGGTCCTGCGCCCAACTGGCCAGTTGGCGGCAGGCGCTATGCAGAATCCAGCGGCCTATCGGCAGGATCAGCCCGCAGCCCTCGGCCAGCGGAATGAACTCGCCCGGCGGCACCAGACCCCGTTGCGGGTGCTGCCAGCGCACCAGCGCTTCGACGCCGAGCAGTGTGCCGTGCTGGTCGACCTGAGGCTGGTAGTGCAGCAGCAGCTGGCCGTCGGCCAGGGCGCGGCGCAGCTCGTGTTCCAGGGCGGCGCGGGCGGTCAGCGCCTGCTGCATGCGCGGGTCGAAGAAGCGCAGGGTGTTGCGCCCGGCGGCCTTGGCTTCGTACATCGCCAGGTCGGCGTGCTTGAGCAGTTCCTCCGGCCGGTCGTGGGGCTGGGAGAACAGCGCTACGCCGATGCTGGCGCTGCTGTCGTGGCTGTGTCCGGGCAGCTCGAAGGGCTTGGCCAGGGCGCGCAGGAGCTTGTCGGCGACCTGTTCGATGGCGGCGATGGCGGCCTGCGGCTCGGGGTCGAGGTTCTCCAGCATCAGCACGAACTCGTCGCCACCCAGGCGCGCCAGGCTGTCTTCCTGGCGCAGCTGATCGAGCAGGCGATCGCCGACCTGCTGCAGCAGCAGGTCGCCCATGTCGTGGCCGAGGGTGTCGTTGAGCTGCTTGAAGTTGTCCAGGTCGATGAACAGCAGTGCGCCCTCGCGGCGGTTGCGCGCGCTGCGCGCCAGGGCGAACTGCAGGCGTTCGAGCAGCAGGCGGCGGTTGGGCAGGCCGGTCAGCGCGTCGTAATAGGCCAGTTGGTGAATCTGCTCGAGGTTCTTCTTGTGTTCGCTGATGTCGGTGGAGATGCCGCACAGGGCATAGATGCTGCCGTCGGCGGCGCGCAGCGGCAGCTTGACCGAGAGGTAGGTGCGTTCGCGCCGGCCGTTGCAGGAGCGGTTGGTTTCCTCGGTTTCCATGCGCTCGCCGCGCAGCACGCGGCGGTCGTTGTGCTGCAGCGCCAGCACGGTCTCGGCGTCGAAGAAGGCGGCGTCGGTCTTGCCGATCACCTGCGCCGGCGGCAGCCCGAACAGCTCGCAGACCTTGCGGTTGGCGTACTGGTAGCGAAATTGCGGGTCCTTGATGTAGATGTAGGCCTCGACGCTGTCGAGGATGGTGTTCAGGCGCTCTTCGCTGGCCTTGAGGTGACGGGTCTTGTCCGCCACCTGGCGGCGCAGCAGCAGGCCACCGCCGACGGCCAGCGCCAGCAGCAGGCCGAGCGTCGCTAGGCCCCACCAGAGCAGGGTGGGCACGCGCCAGCGCGCCTGCTCGCCGCCCCAGCGCTGCAGCACCTGGTAGTAGATCGAGTCGGGCGCGTCCTGCCAGACCTGTAGATGCCGGTCGATGGCGCTCAGCAGGTCGGCGTTGCGGCCCTTGCGCGTGGCGTAGAACAGCTGCGCCGGCTGGAACATGATCGGCGTGCCGGTCAGGCGGTAGCTGGGCGCGTTGAAGTCGCCGAACAGATGATTGGCCGCCACCGCATCGGCCTGGCGCGCCACCACCAGCTCGAAGCCCTGGCGCAGGTCGCGCAGCGGAATCATCTGCGCCTGCAGGCCGAAGCTGTACAGCAGGTTCTGCAGGTACTGGTACTGGATCGAACCCTCCAGTGCGGCGATGCGCAGGCCGCGCAGGTCGAGCACGCTGCGCAGCTGCACTTCCTCGTGGCTGTACAGCTGCGACCAGCTGAACAGCGACGGCACGCGGTGGAAGTCCAGCACGCGGGCGCGCTCCTCGTTGAAGGCGACGTCCGGCAGCAGGTCGATCTCGCCGTCCTGGGCCAGCTGCAGACACTGCTGCCAGGCGCAGGGCACGGGCTGCAGCTGCCAGCCCTCCTCGCGGGCGATGGCCAGCAGCAGCTCGCCGAGAATGCCCGCGGGCTGGCCCGCATCGTTCTGGAACAGCTTCGGCTCGTTGGCATACAGGCCGACGCGCACCGTACGCGCCTCGGCCAACAGCGGCCAGGCACCCGCCAGCAGGGCCAGGCACAGGGCGAACGGGCGGAGACGGATGGACGGCGTGGCGGGCTTCATGCGCGAGTCGGCTTCCCTTCGGTGGAGGTCCAACAACCTGAGTTGCAGTATGGCCTGCCGCGGCGAGGATGCGAGCTTGGCAGGCCGTTGAAAAACGTAGGTGGTTTTTCAACGGCCCCTGCTAGTCGGCCCAGCCGCGATAGACATGGGTCATCGGCCGCGGCCCCTTGAGGTAGCCGCTGTCCAGCTGGCGGACATGAAAGCCGCCGGCTTCGATCAGCGCGGGAATGTCGCGGTCCAGGTGGCAGCCGCCGGCCAGCGGTTTCCACCAGGGCGTCAGGCGCTTCTGCCAGCGCAGCACCGGCAGGTCCGGGGCCAGGCCGTGCTCGCCGAACAGCAGGCGGCCGCCGGGCTTGAGCACGCGGCGCATCTCGCGCAGGGCCGCCACGGCGTCGGGGATGGTGCACAGGGTGAAAGTACAGACGATATCGTCGAAGCTGGCGTCCTCGGCCTGGATCTGCCCCAGTTCCAGGGCGATCATTTCCACCGGCACCGCGCAGGCGGCGGCGCGGCTTCTGGCCAGGGCCTGCATTGCGGCGGACGGGTCGACGCCGACTACCCTCTCGACGCGCTGCGGATCATAAAACCCCAGGTTGAGGCCGCTGCCGATGCCGATCTCCAGCACCCGTCCGCGCGCCAGGGGCACGAGCTGCGCGCGCACCTTCATCACCTCGCCCATGCCGCAGGCGAAATCGATCAGGTGCGGCAGGATATGGCGCTCGTAAAGGCCCACGGTTAGGCCTCGTCGGCGTCGTCGGTCTCGTTGTCGCCGCGAAAGGCGGCGAAGCACTTGAGGCTGTGGCTCGCGTCGCTGCCGTCGAGGCGCCAGCTGTCGTCCTCCGCGACGTGCCGGGCGGCCTGCACCGCGGCCAGGGAGAACTGCCACAGGCGGCGCTCGCGACCGTCGATGCAGTGCACCTGCAGCAGTGGCTTGGTCGCGCTGTCGGCGCTGCCGGAGCCGGAGCTGACCTGGGCCAGCAGTTCGGTGTCGAGGTCGAACTGCCAGGCGTGCAGGCCGTCGATCTCCAGCATGTCGGCGTTTTGCAGGGCTTCGATCAGGCTTGTCGGTTGCATTGCTTCGTCCACGGCGTCAGCGCCCCAGGCGGCGCAGGTCGGAGGACTCTATCACGCGCACGCCATCCTCTTCCTCCAGGGCCAGGCGCCACAGCGCGCGGGCCAGGGCGCAGGCCTCGATGCCGCGGTACTTGCCCGGCAGCCAGCGCAGCAGCGGCGCGGCCAGGCGTTCGCCGAGGCGGAACTCGCGGCGCGCGCCGAGCAGCAGCGAGGGGCGGACGATGGTCAGTTGCGGCCAGTCCATGGCTTTCAGCGCCTGTTCGGTCTCGCCCTTGACGCGGTTGTAGAACACCGAGGAATTGGGATCGGCGCCGAGGGCGCTGACCACCAGCAGATGCCGTGCGCCCAGCTCGCGGGCGCGGCGGGCGAAGGCCAGAACCAGGTCGTGATCGATGGCGCGGAAGGCCTCCTGCGAGCCGGCCTGCTTGATCGTGCTGCCCAGACAGCAGAAGGCGGTGTCAACGGGCCCGGCCAGCTGCGGCAGCAGCTCGGCCAACTCGCCCACCGGGTTGTCCAGGTGGGCGTGGGCGGCCAGCGGCCGGCGCGTCGGCGCCAGCACGCGGGCCACGGTGGGTTCGCTGAGCAGGCGGTCGAGCAGGTGTTCGCCGGTGAGGCCGGTGGCGCCGGCGAGCAGGATGTGCTGCGGGGTCAGGTACATGCAGTTGTCTCTTGTCCGTTACAGCTGAGCTTAGTCGTTGGCGTCGTTGCTGGCCACGGCGCTGAGGGCGCGTTCGGCCTGGCTCTGGCGCAGGCTGCGCCAGTGCTGGAGCACGCCGCGCGGGGCCCAGATCTGCGGTTCGGAGGGTTGATAGTCGTCGGCCTGTTCGCGTTCGGCGACGCGTTCCTTGGCCAGTTCGAAGGCACGTTCGAGGTTGTCGGTCTCCCCCAGGGCCTCGGCGAACAGGGCGCGGCCGAAGTAGGTGAAGTCGTTCTCTTCGCTGCAGCCGAAGGATACCCGGTCGGCGCGCGCGGCGGTCATCACCAGGGTCTTGTCGTCCTTGAGCGGCGGGATGAAACCGCCGGAATAGCAGGCCGAGATCACCACCACCTTGTGCCGCTGCTTGAGCGGGGCGAGCAGCGCGGCCAGCTCGCTGGCGGGCAGGTCGGCCAGCTGCAGGCGCGGCTGGTCGAGGTTGAGCTCGTGCTCGCGCGAGCCGTGGCTGGTCAGGTAGATGAACACCAGGTCTTCCTCGCCGCTGCGCTCGGCCAGGGCCTGCACCGCGCGGCTGAGGTTCTCGCGGGTGGCCAGCGGGCGGTCGGCGAGGTGGTCGCGGTGGTTGATCAGGCTGATGCTGCCGTGGGCGCCGAAGCGCTCGCGCAGCAGGCGGCTGACGTAGTCGGCCTCGCGCATGAACACGCTCTGCTTGCCGTCGCCGGCCAGGGTCAGGGCGTACAGCTCGCGCGCGGGGGTGGAGGCGGGCAGCGCGGCGATGGCCTCGTCGAGCAGTCGGCCCTGCTGCAGCAGGCCCAGTTCCAGGGCATCCGGCAGGGCCTGGCCCTGTTCGTCGCGCACGCGCCGGCCGCGTTGCCAGGTGCCGGCCTGGCGGCTGCCGTCGGCCAGGGTCAGGGTGCCGTTGCCGGCATAGTCGCCGGCGACGAACTGGCCCTGGTAGTGGCTGCCGTCGGCCAGGGTCAGCAGGCCCTCGCCCTGGTAGCGCCACTCCTCGAACTGGCCGACATAGCGGCTGCCGTCGCTGCCGATGTACTCGCCTGGGCCGTCGAGCACGCCCGCGCTGAATTCGCCGCTCCAGACGTCGCCGGCCGCGCTCTGGTAGCGGCCCTTGCCGTGGAACTCGCTGTCCTTGAAGCCGCCGCTGTAGGTGTCGCCCTCGGCGTTGCTGAAGCTGCCCTGGCCGTTGAGCTGGCCCTGGCTGAACACCCCGCTGAACTGGTTGCCGTAGGCGTCGCGGCGGACCCCCTGGCCTTCCGGCTGGCCGTTGACGAACTGGCCCTGGAAGCTGTTGCCGTCGGCCGTTTCGAGTTTGCCCAGGCCGTGGAAACGGTCGTCGGCGAACTCGCCCTGGTAGCGCTGGTCGCCCTGTTCCAGCAGGCCTTCGCCGGCAAAGCGGTTGCGCGCGAAACCGCCCTGGTAGCGGCTGCCGTCGCTGTAGGTGAGGGTGCCCTGGCCGTGGAACATGCCCTGGCGAAATTCCCCCAGGTAATGTTCGCCGCCCGGGCCCTGCCATTCGCCGGGGCCGTCGAGCTGGCCGTCCTTGAACTGGCCGACGAACCAGCTGCCGTTGCGGTAGTCCAGACGCCCCGGGCCCTGCAGCAGGCCGTCGACTATCTCGCCGCGGTACTGCGCGCCGTCGGGCAGCACGGCATCGGCCGGCAGCAGGCTGCGCGCCTCGTCGCAGCCGCCGAGCAGCAGGGTCAGGCAGAGGGGCAGTAGGCGCAGCGCAAGCGGCTTCATGGCAGACGTCCGGGTCGGGGCATTGCCGGCAGTATGCCGCAAGCGCGGGCGCTTGCGCTGCTGCGCCGCACGCTTCGGCGAAGGGCGGGGCGGAGCCCGCCGCGAGGGGTCAGACGAAGCAGAGGGTCAGCGGTTCGGCGATATAGGCCGGTTTTTCCTGGCCTTCGATCTCCAGCACGGCGCGGGCCTTGAGCAGCCACTGGCCGGGGTTCTTCTCGTTGGCGTCGGTCAGGGTCACCGTCAGGCGCACCTTGGAATCGACCTTCACCGGCTGGATGAAGCGCACGCTGTCGAGGCCGTAATTCACCGCCATCTTCAGGCCCTGGGGCATGATCATGATGCCTTCCATCAGCATCGGCACCAGCGACAGCGACAGGAAACCGTGGGCGATGGTGGTGCCGAAGGGGGTCAGCTTGGCCTTTTCCGGGTCGACGTGGATGAACTGGTGGTCGCCGGTGCATTCGGCGAACTGGTTGATGCGCTGCTGGTCGATGGTCAGCCACTCGGACTTGCCGAGTTCCTTGCCAACATAGTCCTTGAGCTCTGCTACGGGTACGAACGGCATAGTTCCTCCTTGAGGACGCGGGTGTTGTTGTTTTTGCGTGGAACCCTTGCCGGCTAGATCATCACGAGGCCGGCACCGGGTCAAGCCTGGCTCGCCGCACTGAATGACGCGGCATAGGCGCGGCAGGCGAAGCAAGACAGGGGCCATCGCGCGGCCATCGCGCCTATAATGGCCGGCATGTCCTTGAAGATGCCCGAATACCCCTGAGAACCCGTTGGCGATCTGCTGCGCGGCGGCTTTGCTGCGTTGGAGAGCGCAAACAGCTTCCGCCATTCGGCATCGCACCTTTCGGAGATTTTGCCCATGCTGCTTCGCGGCCTGTCCTGGCTGGTGTTGTGCCAGTTGCTCGGTACCGCCCTCAACGTCCTGCTGCTGCCCATGCTGCCCGGGCCGATCATCGGCATGCTGTTGCTGTTCGTCTTCCTCATGCTGCGCGGCGAGGTGGGCGAGCCGCTCAGCGTCGCCTCCAGCAGCCTGCTCAAGTACCTGCCGCTGATCCTGGTGCCGCCGGCGGTGGGGGTGATGGCCTATGCCGGCGACATCCTCGCCGACTTCTGGGCGGTGGTCGGCGCGCTGCTGCTGTCGCTGCTGCTGTCGGTGGCCTTCGCCGGCTGGTTGATGCAGAAACTGATCGAGCGCCAGCAGTGCCGGGAGCAGGCATGAGTCCGGACTGGCAGGGCGCCTGGCAGGCGCTGACCCACCACCCATTGTTCGGTATCGGCATCACCCTGGGCGCCTACCAGCTGGCCATCGCCGCCTACGAGCGCACCCGCTGGGTGTTCCTGCAGCCGGTGCTGGTGTCGATGCTGGCGGTGATCGGCATCCTGCTGGTCTGCGGCCTGAGCTTCGCCGAGTACAGGAGCAGCGTCGCGGCCCTGACCCTGCTGCTCGGCCCGGCCACCGTGGCCCTGGCGGTGCCGCTGTACCTCAACCTGCGACGCATCCGCCAGCTGTTCTGGCCGATCGTGCTGACCCTGCTGCTCGCCGGCACCCTGGCCACCGTGCTGGGCGCCGGGCTGGCCTGGCTGTTCGGCGCCGAGCGGCTGATGCTGATGAGCATGGCGCCGAAATCGGTGACTTCGCCAATCGCCATGCTGGTGGCCGAACAGATCGGCGGCATCGCCGCGCTGGCGGCGGTGTTCGTGATGATCACCGGGGTCATCGGTGCCATCGTCGGGCCCTCGTTGCTGCGCCTGTGCGGGGTCCACCATCCGGCGGCGCAGGGCATGGCGCTGGGCATCACCGCGCATGCGGTGGGCACGGCGCGGGCGTTGCAGGAAAGCGACGAGTGCGGCGCCTTCGCCGCCCTGGCCATGAGCCTGATGGGCGTGATCACCGCCGTGCTGTTGCCGCTGGCGATTGTTCTGCTGCTGTGAGGTGACGATGAATCTGCCGCTGTTTCCGCTCAACACCGTGCTGTTCCCCGGCTGCATGCTCGATCTGCAGATCTTCGAGGCGCGCTACCTGGACATGATCAGCCGCTGCATGAAGCAGGGCAGTGGTTTCGGCGTGGTCTGCATAGTCGAGGGCGAGGAGGTCGGCGAGGCCGCCAGCAGCTTTGCCGCCATAGGGTGCGAGGCGCTGGTGCGTGACTTCCAGCAGCGGCCCAACGGCCTGCTGGGGATTCGCGTCGAAGGTGGTCGGCGTTTCCGGGTGCGCAGTGCCCAGGTGCTGCCGGATCAGCTGACCATCGCCGAGGTGGACTGGCTGGATGAGGCCGCGGAATGCCCGCTGCTGGCCGAGCATGCCGACCTCGCCGCGCTGCTGGCGGCGCTGGCCGAACACCCGCTGGTCGCCTCGCTGGGCATGGGCGGCGTGGCCGTCGGCCAGGCGCAACTGGCCAACCAGCTGGCCTACCTGTTGCCGCTGGAGCCGGGGCAGAAGCTGCAGGTGCTGCAGCAGGACGACCCCGGCGCGCGCCTGGCCCAGCTGCAACTGCTGCTCGAGCAGTTGCAGGGTGAGTCCGGCGGCTGAGCTAGGGCGTGCCCATCCCCGCCGCCTGCATGAATAGGCGCAGCAACCAGGACAGCGCGCCCAGGGCCAGCACGCTGGCGGCCCAGATCAATACCAGCCAGCCCAGGCGCTGCCACAGCGGTTTCTTTTCGGCATCGTGCATGGCGTGCCCTCAGTGGTAGCCGTCTTCCTGGGTCACCTTGCCGCGGAACACGTAGTAGCTCCAGGCGGTGTACATCAGGATGAAGGGGATGATGAACAGCGCGCCGACCAGGATGAAGCCCTGGCTCTGCGGCGGTGCGGCGGCTTCCCAGATGCTGATCGACGGCGGGATGACGTTGGGCCACAGGCTTATCCCCAAGCCGCTGTAGCCGAGGAAGATCAGCACCAGGGTGAGCAGGAAGGGCGAGTAGTGGGCGTTTTCCGCCACCGCCTTGAGCAGCGCCCAGGTGCAGACCAGCACCAGCACCGGCACCGGCATGAACCAGAACAGGTTCGGCAGGCTGAACCAGCGCTCGGCGATCTCCGGGTGTGCCAGCGGCGTCCACAGGCTGACGATGCCGGTCACCGCCAGCAGGACGAACACCAGCGGCCGCGCCAGATCGTGCATCTGCAACTGCAGACGGCCTTCGGTCTTCATGATCAGCCAGGTGCAGCCGAGCAGCGCGTAGGCGGCGATCAGCGCCAGGCCGCAGAACAGCGAGAAGGGCGTCAGCCAGTCCAGGGCGCCGCCGGCATAGGTCCGCCCGACCACCTCGAAACCGTCGATATAGGCGCCCAGCGCCACGCCCTGGAAGAAGGTCGCGGTCAGCGAGCCGCCGATAAAGGCCTTGTCCCACAGATGACGCTTGGCCGCCTTGGCCTTGAAGCGGAACTCGAAGGCCACGCCGCGGAAGATCAGCCCCAGCAGCATCAGGATCAGTGGCAGGTAGAGGGCGTCGAGCACCACCGCGTAGGCCAGCGGGAAGGCGCCGAACAGCGCCGCGCCGCCGAGCACCAACCAGGTCTCGTTGCCGTCCCACACCGGCGCCACGGTGTTCATCATCACGTCGCGCTCACCCTCGTCCCGGACGAAGGGGAAGAGGATGCCGATGCCCAGATCGAAGCCGTCCATCACCACGTACATCATCACGCCGAAGGCGATGATCACTGCCCAGATCAGCGAAAGATCGATACCCATGTTCAGGCCCTCCCGCCCGGCAGATCGGTTTGCGTGTCGTCGAAGTCCTCTTGCGCCGCCGACAGCGGCCGCGACGGCGTGCGCGGCTGGCCCGGGCCGCCCTGGGTGACTTCCTGACCCTCGTCGATCCGCGGGCCCTTGCGCACCAGGCGCAGCATGTAGCCGATGCCGGCGCCGAACAGGGCGAAGTAGACCACCACGAACAGCGCCAGGGTCAGGCTCATCTGCGCGAAGCTGTGCCCGGACGAGGCGTCGGCGGTGCGCATCAGGCCCTGGACGATCCACGGCTGACGGCCGATCTCGGTGGTGTACCAGCCGGCGAGGATGGCCAGGATGCCGGACGGGCCCATCCACACCGCCAGGTGCAGGAAGGGCCGCGAGGCGAACAGCCGGCCGCGGTAGCGCAGCCAGGTGCCCCAGAGGCCGACCAGGATCATCAGCAGGCCCATGGCGACCATCACCCGGAAGGTCCAGAACACTATGGTGGAGTTGGGCCGATCCTCGGGCGCGAATTCCTTCAGCGCCGGCACCTGCTTATCCAGGCTGTGGGTCAGGATCAGGCTGCCCAGCGCGGGAATCTCCAGCTTGAAGCGGGTTTCCTCGCGTTCCATGTCCGGCCAGCCGAACAGGATCAGCGGGGTCGGCTCGCCGCTGCTGTTGTCCCAGTGGCCTTCCATCGCGGCGATCTTGGCCGGCTGGTATTTCAGCGTGTTGAGGCCGTGCAGGTCGCCGATAAAGGCCTGCACCGGCGCGACGATCAGCGCCATCCACACCGCCATCGACAGCATCTTGCGGATCGCCGGGTTGTCGCGCCCGCGCAGCAGGTGCCAGGCCGCCGAGGCGCCGACGAAGAAGGCGGTGGCGAGGAAGGCCGCCGTGGCCATATGCGCCAGGCGGTAGGGGAAGGAGGGGTTGAACACCACGGCGAACCAGTCCACCGGGATCACCCGGCCGTCGACTATCTCGAAGCCCTGCGGGGTGTGCATCCAGCTGTTGGAGGCGAGAATCCAGAAGGTGGAAATCAGCGTGCCTATCGCCACCATCAGCGTGGAGAAGAAGTGCAGGCCCGGGCCGACGCGGTTCCAGCCGAACAGCATGACGCCGAGGAAGCCCGCCTCGAGGAAGAAGGCGGTGAGCACCTCATAGGTCAGCAAGGGGCCGGTGACCGCCCCGGCGAAGTCGGAGAAGGCGCTCCAGTTGGTGCCGAACTGGTAGGCCATGACCAGGCCGGAGACCACGCCCATGCCGAAGTTGACCGCGAAGATCTTCGCCCAGAAGTGGTAGAGGTCGCGGTACACCGTCTCGCCGCTTCTCAGCCACAGACCTTCGAGCACGGCCAGGTAGCTGGCCAGACCGATGGTGATGGCGGGGAAGATGATGTGAAAGGAAATGGTGAAGGCAAACTGGATTCGGGCGAGATCGAGCGCCTCTAAACCGAACATGGCACATCCTCATACAGGTTATCTCGGACCCGGCACGGTCTGCCGGGCCACAGACTCCAGGCGTTGGAGTCACAGCAAGGCGCAATTGTTCTTGTCGAGCGAGGCGCAGCGGAGGTCGGGCCCAATGGCCCGCAGGCGCAAACCCACGAAGGTTGTATTGACCTGGATCAATCCACATCGAAAAGACTAGCGGGTCTGGGCGCGCTTGACGCTGTGGTGATTTGCCGCGCGGCAGGCCACCGCAGGCTGGGGTATGGGCGGTGCGCACGGCCCAGGCGGCCCCGCGAAACCCTGCAGGTGGGCGGCACGGCCGGGCAAAAACACGCCGGGAGCATCCTTCACCGTCGCGCAGCGACGGCCCGCAGACTGGCCACCAGGAATGGCAGGCCAAAAAAATAGGCGGCCGCGCATCGCGCGGGCCGCCCCAATTCACGGAGTTGCTTACATCCTGTGAGCGCGATGACTTGCGCTCACCGACATTGGATTACTTTTCCAGGATCGCGGTCACACCCTGACCGCCGGCGGCGCAGATGGAGATCAGCCCGCGGCCCTGCCCGGCCGCCGCAAGCAGCTTGGCCAGGTTGGCGACGATGCGCCCGCCGGTGGCGGCGAAGGGGTGGCCGGCGGCGAGCGAGCTGCCCTTGACGTTCATCCGGCTGCGGTCGATGGCGCCCAGCGGCGCGTCCAGGCCCAGACGCTCACGGCAGTAGTCGGCGTCTTCCCAGGCCTTGAGGGTGCACAGCACCTGGGCGGCGAAGGCCTCGTGGATCTCGTAGTAGTCGAAGTCCTGCAGGCTCAGGCCGTTGCGCGCCAGCAGCCGCGGCACGGCGTACACCGGCGCCATCAGCAGGCCCTCCTGGCCCTGGACGAAATCCACCGCCGCCGCCTCGCCGTCGCGCAGGTAGGCCAGCACCGGCAGGCCGCGCGCCTTGGCCCAGTCCTCGCTGGCCAGCAGCACCAGCGAGGCGCCGTCGGTCAGCGGCGTGGAGTTGGCCGCGGTCAGGGTGCCGCGCGGGCCGCGCTCGAAGCAGGGTTTGAGGCTGGCGAGCTTCTCGGCGCTGATGTCGGCGCGCAGGTTCTGGTCGCGGGTCAGGCCGCGGAACGGCGTGAGCAGGTCGTCGTGCCAGCCTTCGGCATAGGCGGCGGCGAGTTTCTGGTGGCTGGCCAGGGCCAGCTGGTCCTGCTCGTCGCGCGCAATCGCCCAGCGCTGCGCCATCAGCTCGCAGTGCTCGCCCATCGACAGCCCGGTGCGCGGCTCGCCGTTGCGCGGGATGGCCGGGGCCAGGTGGCGCGGGCGGATCTGCAGCAGGCTCTTGAGCTTGTCCAGCGTGCGCTTGCCGCGGTTGGCCTCCAGCAGAATCTTGCGCAGCCCCTCGTTGACCCCGATCGGCGCGTCGGAGGTGGTGTCGACGCCACCGGCGATGCCGCAGTCGATCTGCCCCAGGGCGATCTTGTTGGCCACCAGCAGCGCCGCCTCCAGGCCGGTGCCGCAGGCCTGCTGCAGGTCGTAGGCCGGGGTCTCGGGCGCCAGGCGCGAGCCGAGCACGCATTCGCGGGTCAGGTTGAAGTCGCGCGAGTGCTTGAGCACGGCGCCGGCCACCACCTCGCCGAGGCGCTCGCCGTGCAGGTTGAAGCGCTCCACCAGGCCCTCGAGGGTGCTGGTCAGCATCTCCTGGTTGCTCGCCGTGGCGTAGGCGGTGTTGGAGCGGGCGAAGGGGATGCGGTTGCCGCCGACTATGGCGACCCGGCGTAGCTGGGCCATGCTGACTCCTTGCTAATAAAGTTTGGACTACAGGCTAGCGCGCGCCGCCGCATCTGCATTGGCCGCCTTGCCGCGGCCCCAGGCAGTGCGGTCAATTGCGCTTGGTCCGTCACTGCGTAGAGTGGCACGACTTTAGAACGTGTCTACGATCTGCTGCGCGTCGGCCCTGCTGCGTTGAAAACAGGCTCGGACTGCTCATTTACAACTCGTAAACTCCGCGTCCTCGTCTGTTTTCGCCTTGCATGGCTCTAGCTCGCGAAATCGTAGACACGTTCTTTGATTCGCCCACAGGAGCCCGTTCATGTCCGACCCTTACCTCGCCTTCGCCAACTCCGCCGCCGGCCGCCGCCTGGTCGGCGCCCTCGGCCTGCCGGCGCCGCTGCGCCTGGAGCGCTGGCTGGCCGGCCGCATGCGCCCGGTGGACGGCGCCCTGCTGCTCGGCGGCGAAGGTGACCTGCTCAAGGCCGTGCAGCCCTTCGCCAACAAGCTCACCGATCAGCTGTTCGCCGCCCGCGAAGGCCAGCTGGAGCTGCCACGCTGGACCGCCGAGCACGGCCCCAAGCTCAAGGCGCTGCTGTTCGACGCCAGTGGCCTGACCCGCTTCGAGCAACTGATCGAGCTGCGCGACTTCTTCCAGCCGGCGTTCAAGGGCCTGGGCCAGTGCCCGCGGGTGGTGCTGCTGGGGCGCGCGCCGGAATCGCTGAAGGACCCGGTCGCCGCCAGCGTGCAGCGTTCGCTGGAAGGCTTCAGCCGCTCGCTGGGCAAGGAGATCCGCCGCGGCGGCAACGTGCAGCTGCTCTACGTCGGCAAGGGCGGCGAGCAGCAGCTGGAAGGCGCGTTGCGCTTCTTCCTGTCGCCGAAGAGCGCCTACGTCTCCGGCCAGGTGCTGCGCCTGGGGGCCTGCGCCGAGCAGGTGCGCGACTGGACGCGGCCGCTGGCCGGCAAGAAGGCGCTGGTCACCGGCGCCTCGCGCGGCATCGGCGCGGCCATCGCCGAAGTGCTGGCGCGCGACGGCGCCGAGGTGATCCTGCTCGACGTGCCGCCGGCCGCCGCAGCGCTCGAGGCTCTGGCCGCGCGCCTGGGCGGGCGCGGCGTGGCCCTGGATATCTGCACCGAGGAGGCGCCGCAGCGCCTGGTCGAGGCGCTGCCCGACGGCGTCGACATTGTCGTGCACAACGCCGGCATCACCCGCGACAAGACCCTGGCGAAGATGAGCGATGCGTTCTGGAACTCGGTGATCGCGGTCAACCTCCAGGCCCCGCAGCTGCTGACCCAGGCCCTGCTGGACGCCGGCAAGCTGCACGACAACGGCCGCGTGGTGCTGATCGCCTCGATCAGCGGCATCGCCGGCAATCTCGGCCAGACCAACTATGCGACGAGCAAGGCCGGGGTGATCGGCCTGGCCCAGGCCTGGGCGCCGGCGCTGGCCAAGCGCGGCATCAGCATCAACGCGGTGGCGCCGGGCTTTATCGAGACGCAGATGACCGCCGCCATCCCGCTGGGCATCCGCGAGGCCGGACGGCGGATGAACTCGATGAGCCAGGGCGGCCTGCCGCAGGACGTCGCCGAAGCGGTGGCCTGGTTCGCCCAGCCCGGCTCCGGCGCGGTGACCGCGCAGGTGCTGCGGGTGTGCGGGCAGAGTCTGCTGGGCGCCTGAGTGGAATTGGTGGGCTGAAGCGGAGCGCCGCCCGGCCCATCCAGGAGGGCGTCGGTTGTAGGGTGGGCTTCAGCCCACCAGAGCGAAACGTCGCCTTACGCCTTGCCGCGCTTGCGAAACTCCACCGGCGTCTCGCCGACCCAGCGCTTGAAGGCGCGGTAGAAGGTGCTCGGCTCGGAGAAGCCGGTGCGCTCGACTATCACTTCGATGCGCTCATCGGTCTTCAGCAGCAGCTCCTTGGCCAGGCGGCAGCGGTAGTCGGTGATCAGGTCGTTGAAGCGCACCCCGGCCATGGCCAGGCGCTCGCGCAGGCGCCGCGCCGGCATGTTCAGCCGCGCCGCCACCTGCTCCAGGGTGGCGCCGCCATCGACCAGCAGCTCGCCGATCAGCTCGCGCACCTGGCGCACCAGGTCCAGGCGCTCCACCTCGGCCAGTTGCCGGCGCGCCAGCGACTCGTGCATGCGCAGCAGTTCGGGCGCGGCATGGCGCGAGGCCTTGTCCAGCACCGCGGCGTCGAACACCAGGGCGTAGTCCTCGGCGCCGAGCCGTGCGGGGCAGCCGTAGACCTGCTGGTAGCGCGCCGCCGGTGCGCCTGCGGCATGCATCAGGCGCACCTCGCGGGCGACGAATGCGCCTTCGGTCAGGGCGTCGAACAGGCGGATCACCGCGCCGGCGAGCATCTCCGGAAAGTGCCGCGGCGTATCGGGCGCCAGGCCCAGGCTGAGCACGGCGCGTTCGCCCTGCACCTGCAGGCCGGCGTTGAGCGTGTCGGAGAGCAGGCGCACGTAGCGCAGGGCGTGGCGCAGGCCGCTGCCGAAGGTGTCGCTGGAGAGGAACAGGTATTCCAGCAGCAGGCCATGGAAGGCCGGCAGGTGCTGGGCCAGGAACAGGCCGACATGCTCCTGCCCGCACTCTTCGCTGGCGGCTTTCCAGAACAGCGCCTGGGCGCTGTGCGGGAAGCGTCCGGCAGGCAGGCCGCCGGGCGGCAGGCCGACGCGCGCCAACACCCGGTCGGGGTCGGTTCCGCTGGCACGCAAGGCATCGATTACCGGGCGCATCAGCGCCACATCGTCGGTCAGATCACGCATTTTTTTAGGTTTTCTTGTTATCCGTGAGGCGCCGCCATCTTAGGGGCAGCAGAGGCCATGGCGCAAACCGGCGCGGCAGACGGATTGACTGGCTTGCCGCAGAGGCGGGCAGCGCAGCCAATGTCGGGACGAGCGGGGCGGCTAAGCTGCTGCATTCATTTGCCGAGGAGTTTGCCCATGGCCGTCGACTGGCTCGACCTCAACGCCCCGCCGGCCTTGCCCGGCCTGTTCCTGCGCGCCGCCCTGCGGCGCCGGGTGACTGGCCGCCGCCTGCCGCAGCTGGGCCTGCGCTGCCCGGTAGAGGTCAGCCCGGCGCACCTGGCGCGCTATCGCCAGGTCTGCGGCATCGCCGAGAGCGCCTATTTGCCGCCGGTCTACCCGCATCTCCTCGCCTTCGGTCTGCAGATGAAGTTGCTCACCGACCACCGCTTTCCCTTCCCACTGCTCGGCCTGGTGCACCTGGAAAACCGCATCCGCGTGCTGCGCCCGCTCGGCGGCCTGGGGCCGTTCCAGGCAGGCGTGCAACTGGCCGACCTGCAGGCGCACGACAAGGGCGCCAGCTTCAGCCTGATCACCCGTTTGGAAGACCAGCTCGGCCTGCTCTGGGAGGGCGATAGCCGCATCCTCTGCCGCACCCTGCGCCTGGATGGCCAGCCGCCGCCGCGCACGGAGCAGGCGCCGCTGCCGCTGGCGCCGCTGGCCGACTGGGCGGCGCCGGCCGATACCGGGCGGCGCTACGCGCGGGTGGCCGGCGACTACAACCCGATCCACCTGTATGCGGCCAGCGCCAAGCTGTTCGGCTTTCCCCGCGCCATCGCCCATGGCTTGTGGAACAAGGCGCGCTGCCTGGCCGAGTTGCAGGGGCGGCTGCCGCTGGCGGGTTACGAGGTGGAGGTGCGTTTTCAGAAGCCGCTGCTGCTGCCGGCGCATGTCGCCCTGCAGGCCAGCGAACCCGCGGCGAGCGGCCAGTTCCGCCTGCTCGGCACGGGCGACGTGGCGCATATGGCCGGCAGCTGGCAGCCGCTGCAAGCCTGACGTAGCCCGGATGCCATCCGGGGGGGCGGGATGCACCTTTGCCGGGTTGCATCCGGGCTACGCGCCGGTCAAGCGCCGCTTGCAGCACGCCCCGTTCGAGCCGAAGCTATGCGGCTCGAAAGGAGCCCGTCATGAACCTGCCCGAACTCACCGCCCGTCTGCACGCCATCCGCGACGGCAACCAGTGGAAGCGCTTCCACAGCCCGAAGAACCTGGCCATGGCCGCCAGCGTGGAAATGGCCGAGCTGGTGGAGATCTTCCAGTGGCTGTCCGAGGACGAATCGCGCCAGTTGCCGGCGGACAAGCTCGCCCACGCCGGCCAGGAAGTCGGCGACATCGTGCTCTACCTGCTGCTGCTGTGCAGCGAACTGGGTCTGGACATGGAGCAGGTGGTGCGGGCCAAGCTGGCCGACAGCGAACGGCGCTTCGGCCAATGAGCGACCGCCACTTCGACGAGCTGGCGACCCGTTTCGCCGAGAAGATCTACGGCGGCGCCAAGGGCGCCATCCGCCTCGCCGTGCTCCAGGCCGACCTGGCCGAGGCGCTGCCCGAGCGTCCGCTACGGGTGCTCGACGTCGGCGCCGGGCTCGGCCACATGAGCCTGTGGCTGGCCCAGCGCGGCCACCAGCTGACCCTGGCCGAGCCGGCCGCGCCGATGCTCGACGGCGCCCGCCAGCGCTTCGCCGAGGCCGGCCAGGCCGCCACCTTTATCCAGGCGCCCTGGCAGGAGTTGCTCGGCCAGCTCGAGCAGCCCTTCGACCTGGTGCTGTGCCACGCCGTGCTGGAATGGCTGGCCGAGCCGGCGGCGATCCTGCCGGTGCTGCACCAGCTGGTCGCGCCGGACGGCTGGCTGTCGCTGGCCTTCTACAACAAGGACGCGCTGGTCTACCGCAACCTGCTCAAGGGCCATTTCCGCAAGCTGCGCAAGGAGCGCTTCGCCGGCGAGGGGCAGAGCCTGACCCCGCAACGCCCGCTCGACCCACGCGAGCTGGCGGCGCAACTCGGTGCGCAGTGGCAGGTCGAAAGCCGCAGCGGCGTGCGCGTGTTCCACGACTACATGCCGCAGGAATTCCAGGCCAAGGCCGAGCTGCTCGACCTGCTGGAAATGGAGCTGGCCTACCGCCGCCACCCCAGCTTCGCCGGGCTGGGGCGCTACCTGCACTGGCTGTGCCGGCCGCTCTGATCGGCCGCGATGGACGCCGCGGCAGGCCGGGCGTAGCCTGAAACCACTGGGTATGCCGCGCGCGACCACGGAGAACACCATGCGCACCGCCATCGCCATCCTGTCATTGCCGTTGCTGGTCGCCTGCCAGAGCCCCAATCCCTACCAGGCGCAATCCCTGCCGATGCCGCCGGCGCCGCCCGAGGCCGCCCAGGTCTTCGACCGCAGCGCCTACCCGGCGCCGCCGCGCGACTACGGACGCTACCGCAACTGGAGCTGGCAGGGCGGCCAGCTGCCGGCGGGTAGCGCCTGGGCCGGCAGCGAGCTGCTGGCCGAAAGCCTCGGCAGCGGCCTCGACCAGCACGGCCTGCGTCCGGCGCCGGCCGGCCAGCCCGGCGACCTGCAGGTCAGCGCCTCGCTCAACCTGGAGCGGCGCCTGCGCCAGTATTACGACGACTATGGCGCCTACTACGGCCATGGCCGGCACTGGGATGGCTACGGCGCCTGGGGCAGCGTGCCGCTGGTGCGCACCTACGAAGAGGAAGTGGCGGTGGTGTACGTGCAGTTCTTCGACGGCCGCGACGGCCAGCCGGTGTGGAGCGGCAGCGGCGAGGCGCGCAGCGGCGGCAGCCAGAGCGAGCGCGCCGATGCCCTGCGCGCCGCGGTCAAGGCCGCCCTGCGCGGTTACCCGCCCTATTGATGGCTGAGGAAAAACCACCATGTTCCCGCGTCTACTGATTCTCCCGGCCCTGGCGCTGCTGGCCGCCTGCCAGAGCATCCAGGTCGAGCGCGACTACGACACCAGCCGCGACTTTGCTGCCTACCGCAGCTGGAGCTGGCAGGAGCCGGCGCTGACCTACAGCCCCAACGACCCGCGGCTGCACAGCGATCTCACCGAGCAGCGCATCCGCGACGCCACCGCCGAACAGCTCGACCAGCGCGGCCTGCGTCCGGCCGCCGGCGGCACCCCGGCCGACTTGCGGGTGCGGGCGGCGCTGATCGTGGAGAACAAGCAGAGCCAGGTCAGCACCTACCACGGCGGCTTCTGGGGCGGGCCCTGGGGCGGCTACTGGGGCGGCCCGGCCTACACCGAGACGCGCACCCTGGATTACCAGGTCGGCACCCTGCAGATCGACCTGATCGACGGCCGCGACGGCAAGCTGGTCTGGCGCGGCAGCGCCCGGCAGGTGCTGCGCAACAACGCTCCCAGCCCGGCCGAGCGCGCCGCGGCGATCCGCGAGACCGTGGCCAAGGTGTTGGCGCAGTATCCGCCACGCTGAGGTCATCAGGCTGTCGCGGAGAATCGCGGCGCGATGGATTATTGCCAGACGACCCACTAGGCTCGGCATCTCCTTCCCCGACTGGTCCCGCCATGCCCACGACCTCCAGCTTCACCGTCCGCCCGGCGCAGGCCGCCGACCTCGCCGCGGTGGTGACCTTCCCGCAGAACGCCGACGAACTCTTCTACTGCTACCCCAAGGCCAGCTGGCCGCTGAGCGTCGGCCAACTGGCCGCGGCCATGGCCGAGCGCCGCGACAGCACGGTGGTCTGCCTGGACGACCGGGTCGCCGGCTTCGCCAACTTCTACCAGTGGCAGCACGGCGAGTATTGCGCCCTGGGCAACGTCATGGTGGCGCCCTGGGCGCGCGGCCAGGGCGTGGCGCAGCGGCTGATCGAGGCCATGGAGGCGCTCGCCCGTCAGCACTTCAAGGCCCGCGAGATGCGCGTGTCCTGCTTCAACGCCAACAGCGCCGGGCTGCTGCTCTATCCGCGCCTGGGCTACGCGCTCAGCGCCCTGGTGGAGCGTCGCGATCACCGCCAGCAGCGGGTCGCCCTGCTGCAGTTCAGCAAGCCGCTGTGATGCCGCCGGCCTCCGTGGGCTGACGGGGCGGACAGGATTTGCGGCATAATCGCGCGCTCGTGTTCTGCTGGAGATCGCCATGCCTGCCATACCCTGGTGGATGCTCGCCCTGCCGCTGGTCGCCGGCGCCTTCCTGCCGCTGCAGGCCGGGATCAACGGCCAGCTGGCCAAGCAGGTTTCCAGCGTGCTGGCGGCGGCCTTCATCTCCTTCGCCGTGGGCGGCCTGGCGCTGCTGCTGATGGTGCTGGTGCAGCGCGAGGCGCCGAGCTTCGCCGCGCTCAAGGGGCTGACCTGGTGGCACTGGAGCGGCGGCCTGCTCGGCGCCTTCTTCATCGCCACCGCCGCCTTCGCCGGACCGCGGGTCGGCGCGCTGCTGTTCATGGTGCTGGTGATCGCCGGCCAGCTGGGCATGGCGCTGCTGCTCGACCACTTCGGCTGGGCCGGCTTTCGCCAGGCGCCGATCAGCCTGGGCAAGGTTGCCGGCCTGTTGCTGATCGTCGCCGGCATCTGGCTGATTCGCCGCGGCTGAGCCTGCCGGCGCTTGCAAAGGCAAGAGTTGGGAGTGGGGACAACGCGTAGGGTGGGCTTCAGCCCACCACGGGCGGTGGCGTGGGCTAGAGCGGAGCGCCGCCCGACCTACCCGGCAAGGCTGGGTCAGTCGCGCTCGAAGCGGTAGAACAGGTTGGGTTCGCTGGCCAGGTAGAGGTTGCCGCGCTTGTCGAAGGTCACCCCCTCGGCCTGCGGCACGCTGCTGCCCAGGCCGGCGAAGCCCTGCAGCAGGGAGCGGAAGCTGATCAGCTGGCCCGCGCCGTCCAGCTCGATCAGCAGCTGGGATTCGTCGCTGAGCAGCACCAGATGCCCGGTGCGTTCGTCGAAATGCACGGACGACAGGTCGGTGGCGAACACCTTGCGTTCGATCCAGGCCTGGCGGTCGATGATCTCCAGGTTGAAGTCGCCGGCCAGGCTGCTTTTCAGGCCGCGGATTTCGTAGAGCTTGCGCGGCGAGTGTTCCTTGACCACGAACAGGCGGTCGCCGGCGCGGTCGTAGCCCAGCCCCTCGAAGCCCTGGTTGCCGCCCAGGCCGATGCCCAGGGTCAGCGCCCGGTAGTCCTCGCGAAACAGCGGCCCCGGCTTTTCCGGCACCTGAACCGCCACCAGGCCGTGCTGGCGTTCCTCGGCCAGCAGCAACAGGCCGTCGCCCAGGTAGGTGACGCCTTCGACGTCCTCGAAACCGCTCAGCGGGTAGCGCGCGAGCAACTCGCCATCCGGGCTCAGGCGCAGCAACTGTTCGGGGTTGTTGACCACGGCCCAGAGCTGGTCGCGGTCGTCGTCGTAGCTCAGCCCGGAGAAATTGTCCGTCACCCCAGCCACCGCCTTGGCCTCGATGCTCACGCGGTATTCCGGCAGCCACAGGCTGCGGTGTTCCCAGGCCTCTTCGTGCCAACTGGTCTTGATCCAGAAGTACAGGCGGTCGTCCAGATGCAGGGCGCGCACCTGATAGACCATCAGCAGGACGAATAGCAACAGTGCCCATTTCCATGGGCTGACGACAGGTAGCCTTCCTAGCACCCCCTTGGCAGCGGACAGCATCGCTAAAGCGCTCGCAGACAGGTGGGAAAACGGCAGTATGGCGGCCCTGTGTTGCAGTTGAACGCGCCTGCCGGCCTCGCAAGAGGCTGGCGTTCGATCGGGCGCTGCGGCATGTGTTCGGTCGGGGCTCTGGGGCAAAAGGTAACCGGGTGTTAGCCGGGCCTGGCGGCTGCGCGCCGCCTTTGACTTCGAGGGCGGGGTTGCTAAGGTGATGCCGCGAGCCGTTGAGGCCGGACTTGAGCGAGAGGAGCAACCACCATGACCCAGGTACTGGCTTGCATCGACGGTTCCCTGTCGTCCCCGGCGGTGTGCGACTACGCCGCCTGGGCCAGCCTGCGTCTGGGCGCGCCGCTGACCCTGCTGCATGTGCTCGACCACAAGCAGTACCCGCCGCGCAGCGACCTGTCCGGCAATATCGCCTTGGGCAGCCGCGAGCAGCTGCTGCAGGAACTGGCCGAACTCGACGAACGGCGCAGCAAGCTGGGGCTGGAGCAAGGTCGCCTGGCCCTGGAGGCGGCCAGGGAACGCGTCCAGCGCGACGGCGTGGCCAACCCGCAGCTGCGCCAGCGCCATGGCGATCTGGTGGACAGTCTGCGCGAGCTGGAGAACGACATCCGTCTGCTGGTGATCGGCCGCCAGGGCGAGACCAGCGACGCGGTCAGCCAACTGGTGGGCAGCCAGCTGGAAAGCGTGATCCGCACCCTGCATCGGCCGATTCTGGTCAGCCCCGGCCAGTTCCGGGCGCCGCGCAGCCTGATGCTGGCCTACGACGGCAGCGCCACCTGCGACAAGGGCGTCGAGCTGCTCGCCGCCAGCCCGCTGTTCCAGGGCCTGCCGATCCATGTGGTGATGGTCGGCGCCGACAGCGACGCCGCTCGCGCCCAGTTGCAGCAGGCCGAGCGGCGCCTGGTCGCCGGCGGCCATCAGGTGCAGCTGGCGATCCGCGCCGGCGAGGTCGAGCCGAGCCTGCACGACTACCAGACCGAGCAGGACATCGACCTGCTGGTGATGGGTGCCTATGGCCATTCGCGCATCCGCCAGTTCCTGGTCGGCAGCACCACCAGCCATATGCTGCAGACCAGCGTCAGCCCGCTGCTGCTGTTGCGCTGAGCGCCGGCAGACGGGCGGCGCAACGATACTGGCAGTTCGATATCTCGCTGCTCGGCAAAAGGCGCTATGCTCAGGCCAGTAGTTGCTGTGATCACAAACGCCATGACCGACGCCGAAGTACCGCGCCATCCCGCCGCCTTTGCCCTCTGGCGCGAAGTGCAAGACACCCGCATTCGGACCCGTCTGGGCGGTTTCTACTACCTGCTGGCCTGGCTGCTGACCTGGCTGTTCAGCGCCGACCCCGCTGGCCTGCTCGCCGTCGGCCTGGGGGGTAGTGCGCTGTTCTTCGTCCTGCTGCTGTCGCGTCAGCTGCACCGTCCCGGCCCGCTGGACAACCCGCAACAGCTGCAGCGCTGGCTCGACCAGCACTGGGGCCTGCTGCTGCTCACCTCGCTGTGCTGGGGCCAGGCCCACGCCTGGGCGCTGTACCGCAGCGAGTTCGCCGACTCGGCGCTGATCGCCACCCTGGCCACCGTCGCCTTCAGCACGGCGATGACCTTCAACTTCGCCATGCGCAAGCGCCGCGCCATGCTCGCCATCGCGCTGCTCTACCTGCCCGGTCTGGTCGTGCTGGCGCTGGAGTGGCCGCAGCAGCGCGCGCTGCTGGTGACCCTGGCCTGCTACCTGAGCTACCTGCTGCTGGTGCTCGGCCGCAGTCACCGCGAATACCAGGCCACTCTGGCCCTGGAACTCAAACTGCTGGAGCAGCAGGCGCGCCTCGACCTGCTCAGCCGCACCGACAGCCTGACCCAGCTGGGCAATCGCTACCAGTTCAACAACCTGTTTCCCAGCCTGGTGGCCGGCGCCCAGCGCCGCGGTGAGCCGTTGTCGCTGGTGCTGCTGGATATCGACTGGTTCAAGCGGATCAACGACGAGTATGGCCATAGTTGTGGTGACGCCTGCCTCAGCGCCTTCGCCGAGCGCCTGCGCGAGGTGTTCCGTCGCGACGGCGACGCCCTGCTGCGCCTGGGCGGCGAAGAGTTCGGCGTGCTGCTGCCGAACACCGACCTGGCGCATGCCGCCGCCATGGCCGAGCAATTCCGCCAGGAGTTGGCTCGCGACGGCCTGCGCCTGGGCGAGCAGCTACTGCCGCTGACCGCCAGCCTCGGTGTCGGTAGCTTCGACGTCGAACAGGACGCCGAAGCCGAGGCCTTCTTCCGTCGGGTCGACCGCGCCTTGTATCGCGCCAAGGCCCAGGGGCGCGATCGCCTGGTGTACGCCTGAGCACGGCAACCCTTCGAGTAGTTTGCGTGAATCCAGCTCGCTCCTTCGAGAGGCGCCGAGGTCAAGACGAGGCAAAACGCTATCACTCGACTAGGCTGATGCTGTAGTGGTCGGAGCGCGTGTCATGCAGCCTGAAGTGAAGATGTCCAGCAGTGCCTTCAAGCTGTGGCGCGAGGCGAACGACGTGCACGCGCGCTCGCGTTTCGGCGGCTTCTACTACCTGCTGGCCTGGTGCCTGTTGTGGCTGACCAGCCGCTCGCCGACGCAGAACCTCTGGCTATGGCTGGCCGGCGGCCTGTTGCTGTTGCTGTTCGTCGCTCTGCGCATCCTTCACGAACCTCGCGAGCAGTGCGGCGAGATCGGCCTGCAGCTTTGGCTGCGCCAGCACTGGCTGCTGATGCTGCTGCAGGCGCTGCTCTGGGGGCTGATGCTGGCCGGGGTGGAGCTGAGCCGGGCGCTGGACGTCTCGCACCTGATGGTGATGCTCAACGTGGTGGTGTTCGCCACCGCGATGGCCTTCACCTACCCGATGCGCCGCGGCCCCTGCGCCCTGGCCATGCTGCTGATCTACCTGCCGGCCACCGTGGTGAAGTTCTGGCAGGAGCGCGACGCGCCGGCCGAATCGGTGGCGCTGCTGATCTACCTGGCCTACATGATGCTGTTTCTCTACCGCTGGCACCGCGAGTACCGCATCGGCCTGGAGCGCGAGATGCGCCTGCGCCAGCACAGCGAGGAACTCGATCAGCGCAGCCGCACCGACGCCCTCACCGGGCTGGGCAATCGCTACCAGTTCAACGTGCTGCTGGCCAACTGGCTGGTCTACGTGCGGCGCCAGCACAGCCCGCTGGCCCTGGTGCTGCTGGATATCGACTGGTTCAAGCAGGTCAACGACCACCACGGCCACAGCGCCGGCGACCTCTGCCTGCACCTGTTCGCCGAACGCATGCGCAAGGTGTTTCGCCGCGACAGCGACATCCTCCTGCGCCTGGGTGGCGAGGAGTTCGCCGTGCTGATGCCGCACACCAGCCTGGAGCAGGCCCTGCACCTGGCCGAACGCTTTCGCCGCGAACTGGAGCAGGAGCCGCTGCAGCTGCCGGCGCTGAGCCTGTCGATCACCTGCAGCATCGGCGTCGGCGACTACCTGCCGCTGTGCGACGACTCGCCGGAGGCCTTCTACAAGCGGGTCGACGACGCCCTCTACCAGGCCAAGAGCAAGGGCCGTAACCGTGTCGAACTGGCCTGA
Organism: Pseudomonas sp. NPDC077649; assembly: GCF_044542855.1. Taxonomy (NCBI): domain Bacteria; kingdom Pseudomonadati; phylum Pseudomonadota; class Gammaproteobacteria; order Pseudomonadales; family Pseudomonadaceae; genus Pseudomonas; species Pseudomonas sp. NPDC077649. Next base: position 508,145 of record NZ_JBITVF010000001.1, read on the forward strand.
GCCGGCGTGCTGGCGTAGGGGGCGCCGCGCGGCGATCCGCTTTGGCCTTGTAGGGTGGGCTTTAGCCCACCAAGGGTGGTTGGCGTGGGCTAGAGCCCACCCTACGGCCTTTGCGCCCACTCCCAGCGCTTAACACAGGCATAGCCTTATCCCCCGAGACGGCCGGCTAGACCGTCTTGGCCATGCGCCCGGCCAGCAGCGCCCAGCCCAGCAGTAGGGCGCAGAGGATCGCCAGCGGCCAGATGCGCCACTGCAGGTAAGGTGTCAGCCCGGCCATCGGCAGCACTTCGCCGTAGAGCACGCCCTGTTCGAACTGCGGCAGCTCGAACTGGATGCGGCCCTGCGGGTCGATCACCACCGTCATGCCGTTGTTGGTGGCGCGGATCATCCAGCGGCCGGCCTCCAGCGCGCGCATCTGCGCCATCTGCAGGTGCTGCAGCGGGCCGATGGAGGTGCCGAACCAGGCGTCGTTGCTCACCGTCAGCAGGATCTCGCTATCGGCCGCCAGCGCCGCGGCGAACTCCGGGTAGACCACCTCGTAGCAGATATAGGGCGCCACCCGATAACCCTTGGCCAGCAACGGCGGCTGCTCGGCCGGGCCGCGGGCGAAGTCGGACATCGGCAGGTCGAAGAAGGCGATCAGCCCGCGCAGCACCTCCTGCAGCGGCACGTACTCGCCGAAGGGCACCAGCTTCTGCTTGAGGTAGGTGCCCTGGCCGTCGCCGAAGCTGGTGATGGCGTTGTAGTAACGCAGCTCGCCGCGTTCATTGGCTTGGCGCACCGGCACCCCGGTGATCAGCGCGCTGCCCTGCTCGCGGGCGAAGCGATCCATCACGCCGATATAGCCTTGCGCCAGATCCTTGAGCACCGGGATGGCGGTTTCCGGCCAGACCAGCAGGTCCACCCGCTCGGCGCTGAAGCTGAGGTCGCGGTACAGCGCCAGCTGGGCGTTGAGCTGGGCCGGGTCCCATTTCAGGTTCTGTTCGACGTTGCCCTGCACGGCGGCGACCGTCAGGCTGTCGCCGGCCGGACGAGTCCAGGGGCGATCCTTGAACGCCGGACCGGCGACCCAGGGCGTCAGCAGCAGCACCAGGCCGACGGCGAGGAAGGCCTTGCGCGCCCGCAGGCGCGGCAGGTTGACCAGCAGCGCCGCGGACAGCGCCAGGCTGAAGGAAATCAGCCAGACCCCGCCGAGCGGCGCCAGGCCGGCCAGCGGCCCGTCCAGTTGGCTGTAGCCGGCGTAGAGCCAGGGAAAGCCGGTGAGGAACCAGCCGCGGAACACTTCCTGAGCCAGCCACAGGGCGGCGAAGGCCAGGGCGTCGGCCAGCGGCGCCTCGCTGCGGCGCAGCCAGCGCGCCCAGAGCGCGGCGGCCAGGGCGAAGAACAGGCCGAGACCGGCGACGAAACCCAGGGTGAGGAAACCGGCCAGCGCCGGCGAGGCAGCACCGTAGTCATGGATGCTGACGTAGACCCAGCTGGTGCCGGCGGCGAACAGGCCGAAGCCATAGCTCCAGCCGCGCAGCGCCGCCTGGCCGGGGCGCAGCTCGCGCAGGCCCAGGTAGAGCAGGGCGATCGACAGCAGGGCCAGGGGCCAGATATCGAAGGGGGCGAGGGCCAGCGGGGTGAGGGCGCCGGCGCCGAGTGCGAGCAGGTGGCCGGGCCAGCCCGGGCGAGTCATCCATTGCAACATGGGCAAGTCCTTGGATTCGGGTGGCGCAAGGGTAGGGGTAGGGAGCCGCCAGCGGCAAGCCTCAAGCCACAAGCGAAGGCAACTGCATGAATGGGTAGGGTGGACATGGCGACGCCTTGTCCACCATTGCCGGTTCCGCGCTGGACAAGCCTGGCGGCCTGTCCAGCCTAGGCTTCTGGCGGAACCGGCTGGTTGGTGCGCGCGGCGCACCCCAAGGCTAGAACCCGGCGAACTTCAGATAGCTGCCGGTAATCGCATCGCCCCAGAGCAGGGCGATCCAGCCGGCGATGGCCAGGTAGGGGCCGAAGGGGATCGGCGTGCCGGCGTCGCTGCCGCGCAGGCGCAGCATGATTACTCCGAGCACCGCGCCGACCAGCGACGACAGCAGGATGGTCAGCGGCAGAATCTGCCAACCGCCCCAGGCGCCGAGCATGGCCAGCAGCTTGAAATCGCCGTAGCCCATGCCTTCCTTGCCGGTGATCAGCTTGAACAGCCAGTACACCGACCACAGGCTCAGGTAGCCGGCAATCGCCCCCCACAGCGCGTCTTCCAGGCTGGTGAACAGGCCGAAGTAATTGACGATCAGTCCCAGCCACAGCAGCGGCAGCACCAGCACATCGGGCAGCAACTGGTGGTCGGCGTCGATCAGGCTCATCGCCAGCAACCCCCAGGCCAGCACCAGCATGGCGCCGGCCTGCCAGGTAAAGCCGAAATGCCAGGCGACATAGCCGGAGAGCAGCCCGCAGGCCAGCTCCACCAGCGGGTAGCGTTTGCTGATCGGCGCCTTGCAGTTCGAGCACTTGCCGCGCAGGAACAGGTAGCTGATCAGCGGGATATTCTCCCAGGGGCGGATTTCATGGCCGCAGCTGGGGCAACTGGAATTGGGCAAAACCAGGTTGAAGGTTTGCGCCTTGGGCGCCGGCGGCAACTCCAGGACCTCACGCGCCTGGCTCTGCCAGTCGCGCTGCATCATCTGCGGCAGGCGGTAGATGACTACGTTGAGGAAGCTGCCGATCAGCAGCCCCAGCAGGCCGGCACACAGAGAAAAGGCCAGCGCATGGCTGGCCAGGAACTCGAAAAGCGACATCAGACCACGGCGCCCAGCTGGAAGATCGGCAGGTACATGGCAATGATCAAACCGCCCACCAGCACGCCCAGCACCGACATGATGACCGGCTCCATCAGACTGGTGAGGCCGTCGACCATATTGTCGACCTCTTCCTCGTAGAAGCTGGCGACCTTGTCGAGCATCTCGTCCAGGGCGCCGGACTCCTCACCGATGGCGGTCATCTGCACCGCCATGCTGGGGAAGGTGCCGGTGCTGCGCATGGAGAAGTTCAGCTGCATGCCGCTGGACACGTCGGCCTTGATCTTGTTGGTGGCGTTCTTGAACACCACGTTGCCGGTGGCGCCGGACACCGAGTCCAATGCATCGACCAGCGGTACGCCAGCGGCGAAGGTGGTCGAAAGAGTGCGGGCGAAGCGCGCCACGGCGGACTTGTAGAGTATGTCGCCGACTATCGGCAGCTTCAGCACGCCGCGGTCGACCGAGTCGCGGAGCTTCTGCGAGCGTTTATGTGCTTCCTTGAAGGCAAAGGCGGCGGCGAACATCAGCAGCAGAATGATGAACCACCATTCCTGCAGCGTCTGCGAAAGGCCAATTACCATCAGGGTAAAAGCCGGCAACTCGGCGCCGAAGTTTGCGAACACCTGCTGGAACTGCGGCACCACCTTGATCAGCAAAATGGCCGAGACGATAACCGCCACCACGATCACTGCGATGGGGTAGTTCATCGCCTTCTTTATCTTGGCCTTGAGCGCTTCGGTCTTTTCCTTGTAGGTGGCGATACGGTCCAGCAGGTTCTCCAAGGCGCCGGCCTGCTCGCCGGACTCCACCAGGTTGCAGTACAGCTCGTCGAAGTATTGCGGCTTCTTGCGCAGCGAGGCGGCGAGGCTGTTGCCCGCGGCGACCTCCTGCTTCACCTCGTCCACCAGCTTGCGCATGTTGGGGTTGTCGAAGCCCTCGCCGATGATGTCGAAGGACTGCAGCAGCGGCACGCCGGCCTTCATCATGGTTGCCATTTGCCGAGTGAACAGGGCGATGTCCATCGGCTTGATCTTCTTGCCGGCACCGCCGAACAGGGAGGCCGATTTCTTGCGCACCTTGGTCGGGTTGATGCCCTGCTTGCGCAGCTGCGCCTTGACCAGCGCCGGGGTCTGGCCGCTGATCTCGCCCTTGACGGTGGCGCCCTTCTTGTCTTTGCCTTCCCAGCTGAAGGTGCTGGTCTTGAGCGCTTTTGCTGCCATGGTTAATCCTTGGTCACGCGGTTGACTTCCTCGAGGCTGGTCACGCCTTGCATGGCTTTCACCAGGGCCGAGGTGCGTAGATCATTAAAGCCGTCTTTGCGCATCTGCGCGGCAATCTCGATGGAGTTGCCGTCTTCCATGATAATCCGCTGCAGGTTGGGCGTGTTTTTAACCACTTCATAAATACCGACGCGGCCCTTGTAACCGCCCTTGCAGTTGTCGCAGCCAACCGGGGCGTAGAGCTTGAAGGTGCCGATCTTGTCTGCGGGGAAACCTTCCTCTAGTAGCGTCTCGCGGGGTATCTGGATTTCCTTCTTGCAACTGGTGCACAGCTTGCGCGCCAGGCGCTGGGCGATGATCAGGTTGACCGAGGTGGCGATATTGAACGAGGGCACGCCCATGTTGCGCAGGCGGGTGAGGGTTTCCGCGGCGCTGTTGGTATGCAGGGTCGACATCACCATATGCCCGGTCTGCGCGGCCTTGATGGCGATCTCGGCGGTTTCCAGGTCGCGGATCTCGCCGACCATGATGATATCCGGGTCCTGGCGCAAAAAGGCGCGCAGCGCCTGGGAAAAGTCCATGCCCTGCTTGGGATTGACGTTGACCTGGTTGATGCCCTCCAGGTTGATCTCCACCGGGTCTTCGGCGGTGGAGATGTTCACGTCCGCGGTGTTGAGGATATTTAGGCCGGTGTAGAGCGACACCGTCTTGCCCGAACCGGTGGGGCCGGTCACCAGGATCATGCCTTGCGGCTGCTTGAGCGCGGCCATATACAGGTCTTTCTGCTCCGGCTCGTAGCCCAGCGCGTCGATGCCCATCTGCGCGCTGGTGGGGTCGAGAATCCGCATCACGATCTTTTCGCCCCACAGGGTGGGCAGGGTGTTGACGCGAAAGTCGATGGCCTTGGTCTTGGAGATCTTCATCTTGATCCGGCCATCCTGCGGCTTGCGCCGCTCGGAGATATCCAGCGCCGCCATCACCTTGAGGCGGGCTGACAGGCGTGGGGCCAGCTGGATCGGCGGGCGGGCCACCTCATGCAGCATGCCGTCGGTACGAAAACGCACCCGGTAGACCTTCTCGTAGGGCTCGAAGTGCAGGTCCGAGGAACCGCCGCGGATGGCGTCGAGCAGCATCTTGTTGACGAAGCGCACCACCGGGGCGTCGTCGGCATCGCCGCCGGAGGTGTCGTCTTGCCTGTCGTCGTTGACCGATTGGACATCCACCCCGTCCAGGTCGACGTCCGCCAGCTCTTCCAGGCCGGTGGCTGCGGTGTCGAAGAACTTGTCGATAGCTTCGCCGAGCTTGTCGTCCTCGACCAGGATCGCCTCGGTATTGAGGCCCGTGCTGAACTGCACGTCGGTGACGGCTTGGTGGTTGGTCGGGTCGGACAGGCCGACGAAAAGCTTGTTGCCGCGGCGCCACAGCGGCAGTACGCGGTGCTGGCGAATCAGCTTCTCGCTGACCAGCTCGCGGGGCTGGCTGTCCCGGTCGATGGTGTTGAGGTCGAGAAAGGCGACGCCGAACTGCTCGGCGGCCAGCTCTGCGAGGTCACGGCCGCGTACCAGCTTGTTCTGCACCACGTAGGTAACCAATGGCACCTTGTTACGTTGTGCCTGCGTCTGAGCCTGCTGGGCCTGTTTTTCGTCCAGCAGTTCGGCGACGACCATTTGCCTGGCCAGGCCGGAAAGGATGACTGTGGGTTCGTTCATGCCCGTCTCGCTCTTCTGATCGCTGCCTTATAGCAGGAGTTATAGAGGCTGGCCATGCACGGGTGGCGAGGTGACGTATTGGGTCACTTTTTGTGGCTTTCGGTCTGGGTTGATGGTGCGTCGGCTGGGAATCTGCCAGGAAACGATAGGTTGCGGAGGTTGGCACGGCTTATGCTGCGGCAGGGGCAGGTCGCTGACCTTTAATCAACTAGGAGAACACAATGAAAGCTCAGAAAGGTTTTACCTTGATCGAACTGATGATCGTGGTAGCGATCATCGGTATTCTGGCCGCTATCGCCCTGCCGGCGTACCAGGACTATACCAATCGTGCTCGGGCCTCTGAGGTGGTGCTTGCGGCGAGTGGTGCGCGCACCTGTGTGTCCGAGGTCAATCAGAGTGCCTCAACCTTTACTGCCACCAGCTTTGATGGGTGTGCCTCAAGCAATACAACGCAATTTGTTACTGGTGTCACTGTCAGTGCCGCTGGTGTAGTCGTTGCTTCGGGGACTGTTAGTGGTCAGGCTGTTACTGTTACCCTGACTCCCACTCCTGCTGCAAATACCAACACCCCTATTCAGAGCTGGGCTTGCACTGGTACTCCTGTTGAGTGGATGCCGGGTAGCTGCAAGTAATCTAGATGTTGGGCTGTGGGCCATTTGGCAAGCTTGATCTTTTTGGTTGTGCCGAATGACGCATTTGATCTAGCTGTTAATTAGCGCCCCGCCTAGTGTGGGGCGTTTTTATAAGTGGCGATTGCAGTGATGCTAGCTATGAGTTTGTACAAGGGTGCTCAGTGGTTGCTTATGTTGGCTGCTGTTACCTTGCTGGTGGCTTGGCTTCTTCCTATACATTTCTCGCCGTGGGCGGTCGCTTATCAGGAGTTTTTGGTCTTTTTTGCCGGCTTGCTGCTAGTGGCGGCGATGCTGCAAGCTGGTCAGGTCAAGTTTTCGCTGGCGCTACTCGGTTTCTTTTTGTTGCCGGTGATACCACTGCTTCAGCTGGCCTTTGGAGTGATTTACTTTGCTGGCGACGCATGGATTGCGTCAGTGTATCTGCTTGGTTTTGCACTGATGCTGCAGGTTGGTTACAGCTTGGCGGGACGCCCAGAGAGTCGCGATTTTTTTATACGGTTGTTGGCCGTGTTATTTGCTATTGGTGCGGTCTTGTCTACTTGGATTGCCTTGCGCCAGTGGTTGCTCTTGTCGGGTAGTGCTGAGAGTACTGTCTGGGTGGCTGATTTGCCCCCGGGTGCGCGCCCATTTGCCAACCTTGGGCAGCCCAATAATTTGGCAACTCTTCTGTGTCTGGGAATTTCCGGGGTGTTGTATGTTTACGAAAAGCACCTGGTAGGCCCTCTCGCAGCTGGGTTGTTGGCCAGTTTTCTTTTATTTGGTGTGGCGCTGACTCAGTCGCGTGCTCCGCTGCTTGCCTCAGTTGCAGTAATCATATTTTGGGGTGCGAAGACCTATGTCTATAAGCCACGCTTGAGCATGCGAGGGCTGCTTGGGTGGTTTGGGGTTTATGCATCGTATCTATTTGCTCTTGAGTTCTTTTCTAAGTCCGGTGGTGGTGTTGTTCGTTTGGGTTCAGCTAACGAGCGCCTGATTATCTGGTCGCAGCTTTGGCAGGACATATGGCTCGGGCCTTGGTGGGGGTATGGCTGGAATCAGGTTGCTGTTGCGCAAATGCAGGGTGCGCTGAATTACTCGGCGCCTTCTATCTCCCTGAATGGCCACAATCTAATGCTTGATCTGATGGTCTGGAATGGGCCGTTAGTCGGCGGGTTGATCATTCTCGGCATTGCTGTTTGGTTGCTTAGGGTTGGATGGTTCGCCCGCAGCGCTGAAAGTATGTTCGCTTTGCTTGCTGCAGGCTTTGTTCTGGTGCACTCCATTGTCGAGTTTCCATATGAATATGCATATTTGCTTTTTCCGTTGGGGTTGCTTTTGGGGGTGGCTGCAGCCGAGAGGCGTCAGGTACTCGAATTTGTAGTTCCACGCTTGCTGATTGGTGTCGTTCTATCGCTGTGTGTGGGTTTGTTTGGCTGGTTTTGGCGAGAGTATCAAGTAGTCGAGCAGGATCATCGGTTGTTGCGAATGGAGTTGGCGCGTGTTGGTCAGCTGAAGGCGATGCAGTCCGCCCCTGATGTTGTTCTATTGAGTCAGCTGCGCGAGTTCATTCGTTTTGCGCGAACCCCGCCAACATCAGAGATGAGTGCATCTGAGTTGGAGGCGATGCGTAAGGTGGTATATCGCTACCCGAGCATCTCCGGTTTGCTTCGCTACGTGCTTGCGTTAGGGCTCAACGGTGAAACCAATGCGGCGCGTGAGCAGTTGAGGCTATTTCATCGGCTTTACGGTTACGGACAAAGGAGGCACTTGCCGGCAATGTTCGAACTGCAGGAGATGCAGAGACAATACCCGCAGGTATTCGGCGTACCTGGCACCCATGATGAGGAAGTGGGTAACAAGGTCGAACACGACGAGGTCGACGGTGAAGAGATTACTTCTGGCTAAAGTGACGGTGATGGGGTTCTACCCCTTGGTGGGAGCCCAGGGACTACGCAGGTTCTAGATTTCTGCCTGCGCGGGTATGACGGCTATTTCAGGGCTTCCTTGGCGCGGACACTTTCGAAACGCCGTAGGAACTAGCCTGCTAACGATGCCTTTGATCCTCTGATTGGCGCCAGGCTGGCTCCTGTAAAATGATGCATATAATCCAGCATCGGTCTTGTGCGGCCGCTCAGAGTGCCAACCGCATCGACAGATCCACCGCCTTGACGTCCTTGGTCAGCGTGCCCAGCGAGATATAGTCCACGCCCGTCTCGGCGATGCTGCGCAGGGTACTGTCGTTGATCCCTCCGGAGGCCTCCAGTTTGGCGCGGCCGGCGGTCAGGCGCACGGCTTCGCGCATGTCCGCCAGCGACAGTTCGTCGAGCATGACGATATCGGCGCCGGCTGCCAGGGCCTGGCGCAGTTCTTCCAGGTTTTCCACTTCCACCTCCACTGGCTTGCCCGGAGCGATGTGGTGGGCGGCGGCCACGGCCTGGGCGATGCCGCCGCAGGCGGCGATATGGTTTTCCTTGATAAGGAAGGCGTCGTACAGGCCGATGCGGTGGTTGTGGCAGCCGCCGCAGGTCACCGCGTATTTCTGCGCCAGGCGCAGACCGGGCAGCGTCTTGCGAGTGTCCAGCAGTTTCACCGCGGTGCCTTCGACCAGGTCGGCGTAGTGGCGGCAGCGGGTGGCGACGGCCGACAGGGTCTGCAGGAAGTTCAGCGCGCTGCGTTCGCCGCTGAGCAGGGCGCGGGCCGGGCCTTCGAGGCTGAACAGGGTCTGCTCGGCGCTGACCCGCTCGCCGTCCTGCACTTGCCAGTGCACCGCCACGCGCGGGTCGAGCTGGCGGAACACCGCGTCGATCCAGGCCGTGCCGCAGACCACCGCCGCCTCGCGGGTGATGACGCGGGCGCTGGCCAGGCGCTCGGTGGGAATCAGCTGGGCGGTGATGTCGCCGCTGCCGATGTCCTCGGCCAGGGCGCGGCGAACATTGGCCTCGATTTCGGCGGTGAGGTCGGCGAGGGTCAGGTTGGGCATGGTCGGCTCCGGGTCAGGGGTGCGGCGATTATAGGGGCAGCCGACCATCGGTGCAGCGTGCTGGCGTTTCGACAGTTACGCTGTTCTATGCGCCCAGCGGTCGATGGCGGTCGTTGGGCGTGTCGGTGTCGCATTTGTGAGCGGTTTCATGGAAGTGGAAGAATGGGCTTGGTTCGGGGAGCGAGCGCTCTATAATGCCTTTGCTTTTCGATTTTTTGACGCCATTTTATTGATGTTACGGATGACGCTCGGTTGATGCTGTGCAGACCAGATGGCCCAAGTACGGGCAGTCTGCAGGAGATTGAAATGAAAACCGACGCGAAGGTGGTGCCCCTGAACAAGGCCGCCGCTGCGCAATCGCCAACATCGCCGGTAGGAAGACTGCCCGTGGCGCTGATCCAGGTGCGTGACAAAGCCGCGCAACAGCTCAGGCAGAGCCTGCAGAGCCTGTTCGAGAATGCCGACGACAGCCTCTTCGAGATGGCCGACCGGGCGACCAGCAATGTTGAGCAGAACGCCTTTTTCGAAGCCATGCGCGACTTGCGCCTGAAGCGCAAGAATATCGAGCGCGGTTTCCTGCAGAAGGTCTTCGAGGCCTTCTCCAACCTCAACCAATACGAGATCGGCAAGCCGCAGCCGGCGCTGGATACGGCGTCGTTCGACAGCCTGAGCCTGGTGCAGGATGACGAGCTGGAAGAAACCGTGGCCCTGGATGCCATGGTGGCCAAGGTGATGAGCCGCGACGGCGTCGCCCTCGGGCACCTCACCACGCGCCTCAATGCGGTGATCAGCAAGAAACTCGACGACAAGGGCAACCCGCTCGGGCCAGCCCTGCTCAGTGCCTGCTTCCTCGACGCTTGTAGCAGCCTGGGTGTGGAGATCAAGGTCAAGCTGATCATCCTCAAGCTGTTCGAAAAGTACGTGCTAGGCGGCTGTGATCAGCTTTATGCCGAAGCCAATCAGACCCTGGTGGCGGTCGGCGTACTACCTGAACTCAAGTCCGCGTTGCCGCGGCGGCCGCAACGTGCGGCCGCCTCCGCGCATGCCGCCGGCGAAGAAAGCATTCCGCTGCTGGACGGGGCCGACGAGGGCGTGCGTGAGGTGTTCGCCGCCCTGCAGGAGCTGCTCTCCCAGGTACGCGGTACGGCGATGCCCAGGCGCGCCCAGGTGACCGATGCGCTGCCGATTTCCAGCAACGACCTGATGCGCCTGCTGTCGCACATGCAGCAGCGCGCGCCGGCGCAGGTCGGCGTCGCCGATTTCGACCTGCGCGATCAGCTCGAACAGCTGCTGGTGCGCGCCAGCGCCAAGAGCGGCAAAGCGCGCGTGGTTGGCGAAGTCGACGAAGACGTGATCAACCTGGTGTCCATGCTATTCGAGTTCATCCTCGACGACCGCACCCTGCCCGACTCGCTCAAGGCGCTGATCGGCCGCCTGCAGATTCCCATGCTCAAGGTCGCGGTGCTGGACAAGACCTTCTTCAGCCGCGGCAGCCACCCGGCACGCCGGCTGCTCAACGAGATCGCCTCGGCGGCCCTGGGTTGGGGCGATCAGGGCGACGCCCAGCGCGACAGCCTGTATCAGAAGATCGAGCAGGTGGTGCAGCGTTTGCTCAACGATTTCGTCGACGATCCGGCGATCTTCTCCGAGTTGCTCGCCGAGTTCATGGCCTTTACCGGCGACGAGCGTCGGCGCAGCGAGCTGCTCGAGCAGCGCACCCGCGATGCCGAGGAAGGCAGCGCCAAGGCCGAGCTGGCCCGCCGTGAGGTGGAGCATGCACTGAACGAGCGGCTGCTGGGCAAGACCCTGCCCGAGGTGGTGGTGCGTTTGCTGCAGGAGGCCTGGAGCAAGGTGTTGATGCTCACCTGCCTCAAGCACGGCGTGCATTCGCCGGAATGGCAGGCCGCTCTGCAGACCATGGACGACCTGGTCTGGAGCGTGGCACCGCACGAAGATCCCGAGGCGCGCCTGCGCCTGCTGGAACTGGTGCCCGGCTTGCTCAAGGCGCTGCGCGAGGGGATGGCCAGCGCGGCCTTCGATCCCTTCTCCACCAGCGAGTTCTTCAGCCAGCTGGAGATGCTGCACGTGCAGGCCTTTCAGCGTTTCAAGCGCGCGGTCGCGGAGGTCGAAGTCGGCGAGGTGCCGAGCACCCAGGCCGACGCCGGTATCGAGGCGCCACTGCTGGAACTGCCGCCGGCCGAGGCGGCCGACGACGCACCGGCGATGGTCGAGGTGGTCGAGGAGATCGTGCTCCTGGCGCCTGGCCAGACCCGCCCGCAGGAGCCGGAGGTGGCGCTGCCGGACGACGACGAGGCGCTGCTGCAGGTGGACAACCTGCGCGTGGGCAGCTGGGTCGAGCTTCAGGAAGACGACGAGCACAAGCTGCGCTGCAAGCTGGCAGCGATCATCAAGCCCACCGGCAAGTTCGTCTTCGTCAACCGCACCGGCATGAAGGTGCTGGAGAAAACCCGCACCGGCCTGGCCGTGGAGTTCCGCCGCAACGCCATCCGCCTGCTCGACGACGCGCTGCTGTTCGACCGCGCCCTGGAGTCGGTGATCGGCAATCTGCGCAAGCTGAAGAACGCCTGAGGCGTTCTGCCGGGCCACTCATGTGGCCCTGGTGATGCTGATGCGGCGTGCGCTGATGTTGGGCTTCGTCGCGGGCTCCTCAGCCCAATCTACCACTACGAAGCCACGTGCCCGATTTCCGGGCCGAATCTTTTCCAATCCTTGCGCGCCCTTGGCCGCTGCGGCTGGCTGCTCTAGAGTGGGGCCTCGTTCAGGAGCGCCCCATGCAGCTTGATCCCTCCACCGGCTGGTTCCAGGGCATTGGCCATTGCCCTTCGCCGAATTTCAATGCGCGGCCAAGCGGCGAGGTATCGCTGCTGGTGGTGCATAACATCAGCCTGCCGCCCGGGCAGTTCGGCACCAGCAAGGTGCAGGCGTTCTTCCAGAACCGCCTGCCGCTGGACGAGCATCCCTTCTATGCCGAGATCGCCACGCTGCGGGTCTCCGCGCATTTCTTCATCGAGCGCGACGGTACGCTGACCCAGTTCGTCTCCTGCCTGGATCGCGCCTGGCATGCCGGGCAGTCCTGGTTCGAGGGGCGCGACAACTGCAACGATTTTTCTCTCGGCGTGGAGCTGGAAGGCACCGACGAGCAGCCCTACACCGATGCCCAGTATGCCTGTCTGGGCGAGCTGACGCGCCAGTTGCTGGCCGCCTACCCGGCGCTTTCGGCGCAGCGCATTCGCGGCCACAGCGATATCGCGCCCGGGCGCAAGACCGACCCGGGGCCGGCCTTCGACTGGTCGCGTCTGCACGCAGCGCTCAAGGATTAAAGGAGAAGTACGATGAGTTTTCTGGTGATTCTGCTGGTGCTGTGGGTCGAGAAGTTTTCCGCCTGGCGCCTGCGCATCCAGCAGGACGGCCCCTGGCTGGCCCAGTTGCAGCGGCTGCAGCAGGGCAGCCTGCAGCAGGCGCCCTGGTTGTGCCTGGCGGCGCTGGTGCTGGTGCCGGTGCTGGCGCTGGGCCTGGTGTTGCTGGTGCTCGAACCGGTGGCCTACGGCTGGCTGGCGCTGCCGGTGCACCTGCTGGTGCTGATCTACAGCCTAGGACGGGGCGATCTGCTGACCGCGCTGGGGCCGTTTCGCGACGCCTGGCGCCGCGGTGACGGGCAGGCGGCCTACCACGTGGTGGAGCGTGACCTGGCGCTGCAGCCGGAGGAGGGCGCCGAACTCCTGCAGCAGGTGCAGGGGCATCTGCTGTGGCAGGCCTACCAGAGTTTCTTCGCGGTGATCTTCTGGTACCTGTTGCTCGGGCCCATGGCCGCCCTGGCCTATCGCCTGCTGGCGCTCTGCGCCGAACATGCCGAGCAGCCGGCGCTGCGCGAACGCGCGGTGCAGCTGCGGCACGCCTTCGACTGGCTGCCTGCGCGGGTGCTGGCCTCCAGCTTCGCCCTGGTCGGCAATTTCGTCGCGGTCAGCCGTGCCTTGCTGCACGAGCTGCTCAGCTGGGACATTTCCGCGGCGCAGCTGGTGATCAAGGCCGGGCGGGCCGCCGGGGAAATGCCGGCGCCGGTGCTGGGCGAGGCGGGCGTCGATACCCTGGATCAGCTCTGGCAGCTGCTGATCCGCGCCGCGGTGGTCTGGTACGCCGGCTACGCCCTGTGGGTGCTACTGGTCTGAGCGCAATCGGCGATCAACGCGGAACCCGAAATCCGCGGCGCTTGCATGGCCCGGATTACGCCTGCGGCTAATCCAGGCGACGGATGGCGAGCCTAATCCCCCAGGGGCGGACGCTTAACCTTAAGTTACAGAGATCGGCGTCGATAACGGGTATATAGGAGGCCGTGGTCGATCCTGTTTTCGTGATGTCCGTCTCACTGCCTGCCTGTATAGACGGCGCCTACTCACATACAGATCGGGCTGCACAGGACGCCGTCGTCAGCCCATGAGAGGCTCGGCGGCGGTCCAGGCAACACCCATAACAATAATGGCAACTGGAGACGTCTAGTGAAGACCGTGTTGTATCCGGCCATCGCGCTGATGAATCGCCTCAGCTTCGGCATGAAGTTCAGCCTGATCAGCGTTCTGTTCTTCCTGCCCATGCTGGTCACCAACTTCTACCTGGTGCGTGACTCCTATCGTCAGTTCGTCGGCACCCAGAGCGCACTGGAAAGCCTCGAGTTGCTCGGCGACAGCCTGCAGTTGCGCCGCGATCTGGAGAGCCTCAACGACCTGGTGCAGATCAACGCGATGATCGGCCAGTCCGGTCAGGCCGGCGATCTGGAGGAGCGCATCAAGCAGTTGCAGCAGGCGCTCGACGCCGGCCTGCAAGGTCTCGAGCCGGTGGTGCGCGATGCCGAGCAGGCCGCCGAGTTCGTTGCCAAGCGCGACGAGATGCTCGCCGCACTGAAGAGTGCCGAGGCCGAGACCTCGTTGCAGAGCAAGACGGTGATAGTCGAGAAGCTGCTCGGCTCCTCCCAGGTGTTCATCAAGCTGGTGGCCAGCCAGGCCGGCCTCAGCCAGGACCCGCAGCGGCAGGTGCGGCAGATCACCGAGCTGATCGCCAACGTCACCCCGCAGGTCACCGATGTGCTCAGCCAGGGCCGGGCCATCGGCTCCTACTCCCTGGGCCAGGGCTTCCTCAACTCCGCGGCCAGCACCAAGTTCGACGACCTGCTGCTGCAACTGGAAAAGCTGCACGCCGAGTACGGCCTCAACCTGCAGGAAGCGCTGGCCGGCAACGTCGCCGCGCAGAACGGCCTGGGCAGCCTGGCCGAGGCCAGCCGGCAGACCCTCAAGGACAGCGCCGTGCTGTTCGAGGATCAGGTGATCATCGCCGACAGTCTGGACACGCCCTGGGCGCAATTCTACGACCAGGTCAGCCAGCAGATGGCCAAGACCCACGCCTTCAACGACGGCCTGCTGGCCTTCCTCGACAGCCAGCTGAGCGAGCGCCTGAATGACAACCGCGCGCAGATGGTGCTGCTGGTGGCGGCCCTGGTAGTGGTGTTCCTGTTGATTCTCTACCTCTACGCCGGCTTCTACGTCTCCACCCGCTCCACCCTGAAGACCCTCGGCCAGGTGATGGAAAAGGTCGCCGCCGGCGACATGACCGTGAGCTTCCAGGCGCAGAGCCGCGACGAACTGGGTGAACTGGGCCAGGTGTTCAACCAGACCGTGGTGCGTATTCACGACCTGATCGAACGGGTCGGCCACACCGTCGGCGAAGTCGAAGGCCAGGCCGACCGCGTCGAGCTGGTGTCCGGCGAGAGCAACCAGGCGGTGGCCGGCCAGCGCGCGCAGATCGAGCAGGTGGCCACGGCGATGAACCAGATGTCCGCCACTGCCCAGGAAGTGGCACGCAGCGCCGCCGCCGCGGTGGGCAGCGCGCAGAGCGTCAACCAGGAAACGGTCAGCGGCCGCGCCCTGGTCGAGACCCAGGTCGGCGCCATCCAGCGTCTGGCCGGCGAGATCGACCAGTCGGTGGCGGTGATCAACCAGTTGGCCAGCGACAGCGCCTCGATCAGCCAGGTACTCGACGTGATCAAGGGCATCGCCGAGCAGACCAACCTGCTGGCGCTCAACGCCGCCATCGAGGCGGCGCGTGCCGGCGAGCAGGGCCGCGGCTTCGCCGTGGTGGCCGACGAGGTGCGCAACCTGGCCAAGCGCACCCAGCAGTCCACCGAGGAAATCGAGTCGATGATCGCCAAGCTGCAGGGCGGCGTCGGTGCGGCGGTCAAGGCGATGAACGCCAGCCACCAGATGGCCGATGGCACGGTCAGCGAGTCGGCCAAGGTGCAGCAGGCGCTGGAGAACATCCTTGGCGCGGTGGGCTTGATCGTCGACCAGAACCAGCAGATCGCCGCCGCCGCCGAGCAGCAGACCGCGGTGGCCCACGACATCGACCAGAACATCGTCGAGATCAACCACGCCGGTGAACGTACCGCCGCCGGCGCCAGCCAGACCGAGCAGGCCAGTCGCGAGCTGAGCGAGCTGGTCTCGCGGCTCAAGCAACTGATCGGTGCGTTTCGGGTGTAGGGTCGCGTGTGGCAGGTGCTTTAGCGGCGAGCTTTCAGCGGTTGTAGTCGCGGCTAAAGCCTCTCCTACGGATATTCGAGCTAACCCACGACCAGTCTTAGCCCGGACGCAATCCGGGATGGTTTGGCGTCTGAGTCCGGATTCCATTCGGGCTACAACGACAGTGCCCCCCATGGGTGCTGCGGGGCGCCTAGCCTTGCCAGCACGCTGGCTCCTACGGCGTTTTAAGTCCAGCCGAACAATTCGCAGGCATTGCGGCTGCTGGCTGCGGCCAGTTCCTCGGCCGTGATGCCGCGCAGCGCCGCCAGCTCGGCGCAGATGTCCGCCAGGTACTCGGGGCTGTTGCGCTGGTTCGGGTGCATGGCCGGGGCCATGTCCGGGGCGTCGGTCTCCAGCACCATGGCCGCCAGCGGCAGTTGCGTGAGCACCTTGCGCAGGCGGTTGGCCTGCGGCCAGGTGGCGGCGCCGCCGAGGCCGAGGCGAAAGCCCAGCTTGAGGTATTCGCGCGCCTCCTCGTAGCTGCCGGCGAAGGCGTGGACGATGCCACCGCGCTTGAGGCGAAAGCGCTTGAGGGTGGCGATGGTCGCCGCATGGGCGCGGCGCACGTGGAGCAGGGCGGGCAGTTCGAACTCGGCGGCCAGCGCCAGCTGCGCCTCGAACAGCGCCTGCTGGCGCTGGCGGTCGAGGCTGTCCAGGTAGTAGTCCAGGCCGAACTCGCCCAGCGCGCAGAGCCGCGGATGGCCGGCCAGGCGCGTCAGCCAGGCGCGCAGTTCGCCCAGGTGTTCGGGCAGATGTTGCTCCAGATACACCGGGTGCAGGCCGAAGGCGGCGTACAGGCCCTCCTGCGCCTGCACCAGATCCCACAGCCGTTGCCAGTTGGGCTGGTACACGCCGAGCACCACCAGGCGCTCGACGCCTAGGGCGCGGCTGCGCGCCAGCACCTCGGCGCGGTCGGCGTCGAAGTCGGGGAAATCCAGGTGGGTGTGGGTGTCGATCAGGCGCATGGGGCAAGCATCGGCGATTTGTCCGGCAGATGCCAGGCGCGCAGAAATTTGCCAGCCGATTCAATCGCTTAACCCACAGTAACGGTGCAGCAAGCTGTGCATAAGTTGTGCGCCGATGGCGCCGACGCAGAGCCGGCGCGGCATTGGTTCGGCTGGTCGTTTATTGAGCGGCCTGGCTTGATCGTGGGCGCTGCGGGAACGCCTGGTCTGGCCGGCGATCTGTGCTCGATCGCCCGCCAGCGGGCTTCTACCGGCGCCTTCTCCGGGCTCTACAGCCGCGCCTTGAAGCTGCGGTCGATGGCCTCGATGCCGGGGCGGTAGTCGTCCTGCTCCACCGCCTGCAGCGCCCAGGCCAGCACCCGTTCGGCGATGCGCTCGTGCTGCTGGCTCATGGCGTTGACCCGCAGCGGCAGAAAATCCAGCAACTGGGTGTCGCCGAAGGTGGCCAGGCGCAGCGCCGGCCAGGCTTGCGGCGCCCGTTCGCGCAGGGCGTCGAGCACCCCTTCGAGCAGCACGTAGGCGGTGGTGAGCAGGGCGTCGGGGGCGCCGGCCTCGGCCAGCAGCGCCTGCATCTGCCGCTGGCCGCTGGCGCGGCTGAACTGCTCGCCGTGCAGCACGCTGATGCGCCCGGCGAAGCCCGTCAGCGCCTGGCGAAAGCCGCGCTCGCGGGCCTGGCTGATCACCAACTCGGGGCGCGCGCCGAGCAGGGCGATATGCCGCGGCGGCGGCGTGAGCAGGCTGGCGGTGAGCTGGGCGCCGGCCTGCTCGTCGTCGCTGACCACCGAGCGGATATGCGCCGGGTCCAGCGCGCGGTCCACCGCGATCACCGGCAGCCCGCCGGCCACCAGGCGACGGTACAGCGGATCGTCCGGCGGCAGGCAGCTGGCGACGATCAGCGCGTCGCAGCGGCGCGAGCGGAACAGTTCGAGCAACTGCCGCTCGCTGTGCGGGTCGTCGTCGGAGCTGGCGATCAGCAATTGATAGCCGGCAGCGCGGGCCTTCTGCTCCAGCAGCTTGGCCAGGCGCGCGTAGCTGGGGTTTTCCAGGTCGGGGAGGATGAAGCCCAGGCAGCGGCTCTGCCCGCGGCGCAGGCCGGCGGCCTGCTGGTCGGGGCGATAGCCGTGCTGCTCGACCACCGCCAGCACCCGCTCCACCGTGGCCGGGCTGATGCGCCGGCGCTCGGCCTGGCCGTTGATCACGTAGCTGGCGGTGGTCACCGAGACCTGCGCCAGGCGGGCGATATCGCTGAGTTTCACGGGGCTTCCAGGCTGTCGACGACGATCGGGCTTCAAGGATCGCCGATTCTGGGATAAGGTGCCAGCGCTAGATGAAACGTTTCAGCAAGCGCTTTCATCAACTAGGCTTAGAACAAGATCGCGAATCCGGGTGGCCGCATGACTCGGATACCTCGCCTGCCGGAGGACATTTCCATGCTCGAACTCGACGCCAGCCAGATCCAGATGGGCCGTCAGGCCGCGGACAAACAGGCGGCGCTGGCCATGCTCGGCGAGGCCCTGGCCGCCGCCGGCCTGGCCACCGCGGATTACCTGGCCGGCCTGCAGGCGCGCGAGGCGCAGGGCTCGACCTTTCTCGGCCAGGGCATCGCCATCCCCCACGGCACGCCACAGACCCGCGACCAGGTGCTGCGCACCGGCGTCTGCCTGATCCAGTTCCCCGACGGCGTGGACTGGGGCAACGGCCAGCAGGTGTACCTGGCCATCGCCATCGCCGCGCAGTCCGACGAGCACCTGCACCTGCTGCAGTTGCTCACCCGCGCGCTCGGCGAGGGCGACTTGAGCCAGGCGCTGCGCACGGCGCGCACGCCCGAGCAGATCGTCGAGTTGCTGCAGGGCGCGCCGCAGGCGCTGGCGCTGGACGGCCAACTGGTGGGCCTGGGCCTGCCGGTCGAGGATTTCGACGAGCTGCTCTGGCAGGGCGCGCGACTGCTCAAGCAGGCCGGCTGTGCGGCCTCCGGCTTCGCCCTCAGCCTGGCCCGCGGCGAGCCGCTGCCCTTGGGCGAGGGCCTGTGGTGGCTGCACAGCGAACGGGGCGTGGAGCGGCCGGGGCTGGCCTTCGTCACCCCGGCGGCGCCCCTGAGTTTTCGCGGCGAGCCGCTCAAGGGCCTGTTCTGTCTGGCCAGCCAGGGCGAGGCGCATCGTCAGGCGCTGGAACGGCTGTGCGACGTGCTGATCGGCGGGCGCGCCGCCGAGCTGTGCGAGGCGCACAGCAGCCGCAGCGTGATCGAGGCCCTCGGCGGCGAGGTGGCGCCGGACTGGCCCAGCGTGCAGCTGCCGCTGGCCAACGCCCACGGCCTGCATGCGCGGCCGGCCAAGATTCTGAGCGAACTGGCGCAGGGCTTCGCCGGCGAGATCCGCGTGCGCCTGGCCGGCGACGACGGCGCCGGCGTCTCGGCCAAGAGCCTCAGCCGCCTGCTCGCCCTCGGCGCGCGGCGTGGGCAGGTCCTCGAATTCAGCGCCGAACCGGGCATCGCCGACGACGCCCTGCCGGCGCTGCGCGCGGCGCTGGAGAGCGGCCTGGGCGAGGCGGTCGAGCCGTTGCCAGTAGCGTCGCAGGAGCCAGCAGCCGACGAAACCGCGCAGGTGCCGCTGCAGGCGCCGCCGGCCGGCAGCCGCCTGCAGGCGGTGGCCGCCTCGCCGGGCATCGCCATGGGCCCGGCGCTGGTGCGGGTGCTGCCGCGCTTCGACTACGCCGAGCAGGGCCAGGGCGCCGCTAGCGAGCGGCGCCGGCTGGATGCGGTACTGGCGGCCATCGGCGGCGAGATCCAACGGATGGTCGATGGCGCCGGGGTGGCCAGCATCCGCGAGATCTTCAGCGCTCATCTGGCCATGCTCGACGATCCGGCGCTGCGCGAGGACGTCGACGCCCGTCTGGCCCGCGGCGCCAGCGCCGAGGCCGCCTGGCAGGCCGAGATCGAGGCCGCCGCGCAGCGTCAGGAGGCGCTGCACGACGCGCTGCTGGCCGAGCGCGCCGCCGACCTGCGTGACATCGGCCGCCGCGTGCTGGCGCGGCTGTGCGGCGTCGAGCTGCCGGGCGAGCCGGACGAACCCTACGTGCTGGTGATGGCCGAGGTGGCGCCGTCCGATGTCGCCAGCCTGGACCGTCAGCGCGTCGCCGGCATCCTCACCGCGCGCGGCGGCGCCACCGCGCACAGCGCCATCATCGCCCGCGCCCTGGGCATTCCCGCGGTGGTTGGCGCCGGCGAGGCGGTGTTGGCGCTGGCCCAGGGCACGCCGCTGCTGCTGGACGGCGACAGCGGCCTGCTGCGCGTGGCGCCGGATCAAGCGACTCGCCAGCAGGCCCTGCGCGAGCGCGAAACCGCGCAGCGCCGCCGCGAGCAGGCGCATGCCGCGCGCCTGCAGGCGGCCGTGACCAGCGACGGCGTGCGCGTCGAGGTGGCGGCCAATATCGGCGCCGCCGGCGAGACCGCCGAGGCGGTGGCTCTGGGCGCCGAGGCGGTGGGCCTGCTGCGCACCGAACTGGTGTTCATGGAACACGCCCAGGCGCCGAGCCAGGCGGCCCAGGAAGTCGAGTACCGCCGCGTGCTCGACGCCTTGGGCGGTCGCCCGCTGGTGGTGCGCACCCTGGATGTCGGCGGCGACAAGCCGCTGCCCTACTGGCCGATGCCGGCCGAGGAAAACCCCTTCCTCGGCGTGCGCGGCATCCGCCTCAGCCTGCAGCGTCCGGATATCCTCGAAACCCAGCTGCGCGCGCTGCTGGCCGCGGCCGAGGGGCGTCCGCTGCGGATCATGTTCCCCATGGTCGGCGCGGTGGAGGAGTGGCGGGTGGCGCGCGACATGGTCCTGCGTCTGCGCGAGGAAATCCCCTTGGCCGACCTGCAGCTCGGCATCATGGTCGAGGTGCCCTCGGCGGCCCTGCTGGCGCCGGTGCTGGCGCGCGAGGTGGACTTCTTCAGCATCGGCACCAACGACCTGACCCAGTACTGCCTGGCCATCGACCGCGGCCACCCGACCCTCTCGGCCCAGGCCGACGGCCTGCACCCGGCGGTGCTGCGGCTGATCGGCATGACGGTGGCGGCGGCGCATGCCGAGGGCAAGTGGGTCGGCGTGTGCGGCGAGCTGGCCAGCGACCGCCTGGCGGTGCCGCTGCTGGTCGGCCTGGGCGTCGACGAGCTGAGCGTGTCGCCGCGCGCCATCGCCCTGGTCAAGGCGCGCGTGCGCGAGCTGGACAGCCGCCATGCGCGCGCGCTGGCCGAGCAGGCGCTGGCGCTGGACAGCGCCGCCGCGGTGCGCACGCTGGTCGCGGAGGTGCACTGATGGCGCGCATCCTGACCCTGACCCTGAACCCGGCGCTGGACCTGACCCTGCGCCTCGACCAACTGCAGCCCGGCGTGGTCAACCGCTGCCACGGCTTCGCCAGCCACGCCGCCGGCAAGGGCCTGAACGTCGCCCAGGTGCTCGCCGACCTCGGCCACAGCCTGAGCGTGGCCGGCTTTCTCGGTCGCGCCAACGCAGCGCCGTTCGAGGCCCTGATGCACCGGCGCGGCTTCCACGACCTGTTCGTCCGCGTGCCCGGCGAGACGCGCAGCAATATCAAGCTGGCCGAGGCCGACGGGCGCATCACCGACCTCAACGGCCCCGGTCCGCAGGTCGAGGCCGAGCACCTGGAGCAGTTGCTCGAGGAGCTAGCCCCGCTGCTGGCCGGCCACGACGCCATAGTCGTAGCCGGCAGCCTGCCGCGCGGGGTTGCGCCTGAGTGGTTCGCCGGCCTGCTGCGCCGGCTCAGGGCCAGCGGCGTGCCGCTGGCGGTCGACAGCAGCGGCGCGGCATTGAGCGCCGCGCTGGCGGTGGCGCCCTGGCTGGTCAAGCCCAACGAGGAGGAACTGGCCGAAGCCTGCGGCAGCGACCTCGCCGCGGCGGTGCGGGGCCTGCGCGCCCAGGGCATCGAGCACGTGCTGCTGTCGCGCGGCGCCGCCGGGGTCGACTGGCACGGCCCGGGCATCGCCCTGCGCGCCATCCCGCCGCGGGTCGCGGTGGCCAGCACGGTCGGCGCCGGCGACTCGCTGCTGGCCGCCAGCCTGCACGGTGTGCTGTCGGGCTGGCCGGCCGAGCGCACCCTGCGCCTGGCCACCGCGGTGGCCGCCCAGGCGGTGACCCAGGTCGGCTTCGGCATCCACGATCGCGAACAGCTGGCGCGCCTGGAAGCGGCGGTGCAGCTGCAGTCCCTAGAAGAATAAGAGGCCTTTCACCATGAACCTGCTGATCGTCACCGCCTGCCCCAACGGCCAGGTCACCAGCGTGCTCTGCTCGCGTCTGCTGCAGGCCGCCGCCGAGCGCCTGGGCTGGAGCACCCGCGTCGAGGTGCACGACGCCCGCGCCATCGGCGCGCCGCTGAGCGAGGCGGATATCGCCGCCGCCGACCTGGTGCTGGTGGTCAAGACCGGCGAGTTGCCGCTGAGCCGCTTCGTCGGCAAACGCCTGCTGCAATCCACCCCGGCCGAGGCGCTGGCCGATCCGCAGCGTTTCCTGCGCGAGGCGGCCGAGCGCGCCCAGCCCTACGCCGAGCAGGCCGCGGCCGTGGCCGCTGACCGACCCCGTCTGGTGGCGGTGACCGCCTGCCCGACCGGGGTGGCGCACACCTTTATGGCCGCCGAGGCGCTGCAGCAGGCGGCCGCGCGCATGGGCCTCGAGCTGCAGGTGGAGACCCGCGGCTCGGTGGGCGCGCGCAACCTGCTGGACGAGGCTGCCATCGCCGCCGCCGACGCGGTGCTGCTGGCCGCCGATATCGAGGTGGACACCGCCCGCTTCGCCGGCAAGAAGGTCTATCGCTGCGGCACCGGGGTGGCGCTGAAGCAGCCGCAGCAGACCCTCGAGCGCGCCTTGGCCGAGGCCAGGCCGCTGAGCGAGGCGACGCCGGCCGAGGGCGCCACCGCGGCCCAGCCCGGTGCCAAGGCCGGGCCCTACAAGCACCTGCTCACCGGCGTGTCCTATATGCTGCCGATGGTGGTGGCCGGCGGTCTGCTGATCGCCCTGTCCTTCGTCTTCGGCATCGAGGCGTTCAAGGAGGAGGGCAGCCTGGCCGCGGCGCTGATGAAGATCGGCGGCGAGACGGCGTTCCAGTTGATGGTGCCGCTGCTGGCCGGCTATATCGCCTACTCCATCGCCGACCGCCCGGGGCTGGCGCCGGGGATGATCGGCGGGCTGCTGGCCAGTTCGCTCGGCGCCGGTTTTATCGGCGGCATCATCGCCGGCTTTCTCGCCGGTTACTCGGCCCTGGCCATCGCCCGCTGGCTGCGCCTGCCGGACAGCATCGAGGCGCTGAAACCCATCCTGATCATCCCGCTGGTCGCCAGCCTGTTCACCGGCCTGGTGATGATCTACCTGGTGGGCAGCCCGGTGGCCGGCATGCTCGCCGGGCTCACCGCCTTCCTCGATGGTATGGGCAGCACCAATGCGATTCTGCTCGGCCTGCTGCTCGGCGGCATGATGTGCGTCGATCTCGGCGGACCGATCAACAAGGCCGCCTACGCCTTCTCCGTGGGCCTGCTGGCCTCGCAGAGCTACGCGCCGATGGCGGCGACCATGGCCGCCGGCATGGTGCCGCCGATCGGCATGGCCATCGCCACCCTGCTGGCGCGGCGCAAGTTCGCCCAGAGCGAACGCCAGGCCGGCAAGGCGGCCGGGGTGCTGGGGCTGTGCTTTATCTCCGAGGGGGCGATTCCCTTCGCCGCCAAGGACCCGCTGCGGGTGATCCCGGCCAGCATCGCCGGCGGCGCCCTGACCGGTGCGCTGTCGATGTACTTCGGCTGCAAGCTGATGGCGCCGCACGGCGGGCTGTTCGTGCTGCTGATCCCCAATGCGATCAACCAGGCGCTGCCGTATCTGCTGGCCATCGTCGCCGGCAGCCTGCTCACCGGGGTGGTCTATGCCGTGATCAAACGCGCCGATGCCCCGCCGCTGGCGGTGGGGGCGGCGGCGTAGGCCCCTCTTACCCCATCCCTCTTCCTATAAGGGAGAGGGATGGGGGCCCGGCGAGGGGGGGAGGGTCGTGGGTTCACCGCCGATCAGTGATGCTCACGCGTCGCGCGGAACTTGATCTCCGGCCAGCGCTCTTCCATCAGGCTGAGGTTGACCCGGGTCGGCGCCAGGTAGGTGAGGTGGCCGCCGCCGTCGACGGCGAGGTTCTCGTAGGCCTTGTCCTTGAACTCCTTGAGCTTCTTCTCGTCGCTGCAGTCGATCCAGCGCGCCGACCAGACGTTGATCGCCTCGTAGGCGCATTCCACCTTGTATTCCTCCTTCAGGCGGCTGGCGACCACGTCGAACTGCAGTACACCGACCGCGCCGAGGATGATGTCGTTGTTGCGCTCGGGGAAGAACACCTGGGTCGCGCCTTCCTCGGCCAGCTCCTGCAGGCCCTGGCGCAGCTGCTTGGATTTCAGCGGGTCCTTCAGGCGCACGCGGCGGAACAGTTCCGGGGCAAAGTGGGGGATACCGGTGAAGCCCAGGCTCTCGCCTTCGGTGAAGGTGTCGCCGATCTGGATGGTGCCGTGGTTGTGCAGGCCGATGATGTCGCCGGCGAAGGCCTCGTCCAGGTGCTCGCGCTCGCTGGAGAAGAAGGTCAGCGCGTCGGCGACCTTGAGGTCCTTCTTGATCCGCACGTGGCGCATCTTCATGCCCTTCTCGTACTTGCCCGAACAGATACGCATAAAGGCGATGCGGTCGCGGTGCTTGGGGTCCATGTTCGCCTGGATCTTGAACACGAAGCCGCTGAACTTCTCCTCGATCGGTTCCACCACCCGTTCGTGGGCGGCGCGCGGCAGCGGGCGCGGGGCCCAGTCGACCACGGCGTCGAGCACCTGGTCGACGCCGAAGTTGCCCAGCGCGGTGCCGAAGAAAACCGGGGTCATCTCGCCCTTGAGGAAGGCTTCGGCATCGAATTCGTGGCAGGCGCCCTGGACCAGCTCCAGCTGGTCGACGAAGTGGTCGTAGAGGTCGCCCAGGTGTGCGCGGGCCGCGTCGGAGTCGAGGTGCTCGATGATCTTCACCTCGGTACGCTCGTGGCCGTGGCCCGGGGTGTAGACGATGATCTTGTCTTCGGACAGGTGGTACACGCCCTTGAAGTCGCGGTAGCAGCCGATCGGCCAGGTGATGGGCGCGGCCTTGATGTTCAGCACCGCCTCGATCTCGTCGAGCAGTTCGATGGGGTCGCGGATGTCGCGGTCGAGCTTGTTGATAAAGCTCACAATCGGAGTATCCCGCAGGCGGCATACGTCCATCAGGGCGATGGTGCGTGGCTCCACGCCCTTGCCGCCGTCGAGCACCATCAGCGCACTGTCCACCGCGGTCAGGGTGCGGTAGGTGTCTTCGGAGAAGTCTTCGTGGCCGGGGGTGTCGAGCAGGTTGATCATGTGCTCGCGGTAGGGGAACTGCATCACCGAGGTGGTGATGGAGATGCCGCGCTGCTTTTCCATCTCCATCCAGTCGCTGGTGGCGTGGCGGTCGGATTTGCGCGACTTCACCGTGCCGGCGACCTCGATGGCCTTGCCCATCAGCAGCAGCTTCTCGGTGATGGTGGTCTTGCCGGCGTCCGGGTGGGAAATGATGGCGAAGGTACGGCGCTTGGCGACTTCGGCGGCCTGGGTGGTCATGGGCTGAACCTGGATGAAGATGGGGCGAAAAATTGGTCGCGAAGTATACAGCAAGCGCCGTGCGGGTGCCTGCACCTCGGTGGCGAGCCGCCGGCAGCTTGTCGCGCCGCTGCGGATTGTCGGATCGGGTTTTGCGAAGCCGACCTCCGGCCTGGTCATGGCGCTGACTTGAGGCTGTTCTAGACTGTTTTGCAGCAGGGAGTTCGCCTGCCGGGCAAGCGGCTGCAGGCCGCGCCCGTTCAGCATTTCCGGGCATTTCGTGCGATATCCGGAACGATGAAATTTCCGGTTGATCTGAGGGGCGCATGGTCTTAAAGTCCGCGCCCGAACGTCCATGCTGGAAACGATCCATCCGGCTCAAGTACTGACGACGAGAGGTTGCCGGCCGGCCAGGTCGGTACCGGTGATGCTCGGCGACATGCCTTGGGAAGTAGGCGAACCAAAGTGGGGAAACTGTCAGACGTTCAGGCCGGAGCAACGCGCGGCCAGCCCCGACACGTGGCGGAACCTGTAAGCGGTTCTGCTGCCCGAATCAATGTGTTCCCGGTTTTGCCATTGGAGTCACCAGCATGTCGATCAAGGTCGAAGACTATTACGCACCCGCCACTTTTGCCCGCATGAAGGCGTTCGCCGATCAGCACGAAACCCCCTTCGTGGTGATCGACCGGCAGATCATCAGCGATGCCTACGATCAGCTGGGCAACTGCTTCCCGTTCGCCAAGGTCTACTACGCGGTCAAGGCCAACCCGGCCGTCGAGATCATCGAGCTGCTGCGCGACAAGGGCTCGAGCTTCGACATCGCCTCGATCTACGAGCTGGACAAGGTGATGGCCACTGGCGTCGGTCCCGAGCGCATCAGCTACGGCAACACCATCAAGAAGGCGCGCGACATCCGCTACTTCTTCGACAAGGGCGTGCGCCTGTTCGCCACCGACTCCGAGGCCGACCTGCGCAATATCGCCAAGGCCGCACCGGGCGCCAAGGTCTATGTGCGCATCCTCACCGAAGGCTCGACCAGCGCCGACTGGCCGCTGTCGCGCAAGTTCGGCTGCCAGCCGGACATGGCCCTGGACCTGCTGATCCTGGCCAAGCAGCTGGGCCTGGTGCCCTACGGCATCTCCTTCCACGTCGGTTCGCAGCAGCGCGACATCGACGTGTGGGACGCGGCCATCGCCAAGGTCAAGGTGATCTTCGAGCGCCTCAAGGAAGAGGACGGCATCACCCTGCAGATGATCAACATGGGCGGCGGCTTCCCGGCCAACTACATCCAGCGCACCAACGACCTGGAAACCTACGCCGAAGAGATCACTCGCTTCCTCAAGGAAGACTTCGGCGACGAGCTGCCGGAAATCATCCTCGAACCGGGTCGCTCGCTGATTGCCAACGCCGGCGTGCTGGTCTCGGAAGTGGTGCTGGTGGCGCGCAAGTCGCGCACCGCGGTGGAGCGCTGGGTCTACGCCGACGTCGGCAAGTTCAGCGGCCTGATCGAAACCATGGACGAGTCGATCAAGTTCCCGATCTGGACCGAGAAGAAGGGCGAGATGGAGGAAGTGGTGATCGCCGGTCCCACCTGCGACAGCGCCGACATCATGTACGAGCACTACAAGTACGGCCTGCCGCTCAACCTGGCCAGCGGCGACCGCCTCTACTGGCTGTCCACCGGTGCCTACACCACCAGCTACAGCGCGGTGGAGTTCAACGGCTTCCCGCCGCTGAAGTCCTACTACCTGTAAGCGACCTGCCTGGTCAGCAACGCCCACCTTGTGTGGGCGTTGTCATTTCTGCCGCCGGGCTTCTGCGCTTTCCCCCGGTTCGGCTGTAAACCCCTTTCCAGAGCGCGCTGTTGGCTAGACGCGATTGTCAGTGACATATTTGTTACAAATTCTCCTTTGTAAATCGTTCGTAAAGATTGATTGCAACTGAATCTCATCTACTATCGCGCGCAGTTTTTATCTGGAGTGATTCTCGTGAGCGATAAGCATAACAAGCGTGCACCTCTTCCCCAGCGTCGCCTGCTGGCTTCGGCCGTCGGCCTGGCCCTGGCGTCCGGCTTCGCCGTGGCTCAGGACAGTGCAGTGGAGCTGGACAACGTCACCGTGCAGGGCCAGCAGGACCAGGGCTACAAGGTCGACAAGGCGTCCTCGCCGAAGCAGACCGCGGCGCTGCTGGATACCCCACAGACGATCAACATCATTCCCGAAGCGCTGTTTCGCGAGCAGAACGCGCGCACCCTCACCGAGGTGCTGAAAAACACCCCGGGGATCAGTTTCAACGCCGGTGAGAACGGCTTCGCCAGCGGCACCAACAACTTCAGCCTGCGCGGTTTCGACACCAGCGGCAGCATCTTCATCGACGGCGCCCGCGACAACGGCAGCTACACCCGCGACGTGTTCAACGTCGAGCAGGTGGAAGTGGCCAAGGGCCCGGCCGCCGACAACGGCCGCGGTGGCGCCGGCGGCTACGTCAATCTGGTGACCAAGACGCCGACCCTGGAAAGCTTCATTGCCGGTGGCGCCAGCTTCGGCTTCGATCAGTACGATTCCGAGGCGCGCCGCCGCGCCACCCTGGATACCAACCAGATCATCCACGACAGCGCCGCCTTCCGCCTCAACCTGCTGGTGGAAGACAGCGGCGTGGCCGGTCGCGAGCACGCCGAGAAGAACAGCTGGGGCCTGGCGCCGTCGCTGGCCTTCGGCCTGGGCACCGACACCCGCGCGATCTTCGCCTACGAGCACGTGCAGATGAACGACCGCCCGGACTGGGGTGTTTCCGGTGCGTCGGTCAAGGGCATGAAGGGCGACACGCCCTATAACCCGGCGCTGTCCGGGGTCGACCGCGACGAGTTCTACGGCCTCAAGTCGGACTTCGACGACACCACCAGCGATGCGCTGCTGGTGCGTCTGGAACACGACCTGTCCACCGGCATGACCCTGAGCAACCAGACCCGCTGGGCGCGCGTCGACCGCCAGGCGCGCTACACCCTGCCCTTCCAGTACCTGGGCGGCGACCAGCTGCGTACCGACACCCAGTTCTACGACCGGGTCAACACCAGCCTGAGCAACCTGACCAACCTCTCGGCGCAGTTCGCCACCGGTTCGATCAAGCACAACCTGGCCGCCGGCCTGGAGCTGACCCGCGAGGAGTCCGAGGCCGGCACCTATGCCGAGGTCAACCCGGGCAACGTCGATATCTTCGACCCGGACTGGGAGCGTAGCGGGCCGGCTTCCAAGCACAGCCGCCTGCGCGAGCGCAGCGACGTGACCGTCGACACCGTGGCGCTGTACCTCTACGACACCCTGGAGTTCACCCCGCAGTGGCAACTGACCGGCGGCCTGCGCCTGGAGCAGTACGACGTCGATATCCGCAGCCGTAACGTCCAGACCGGCGCCGCGGTGGGCGCCGACGGCTTCGACGACCGCGAGTTCAGCATCGGCGGCAAACTCGGCCTGGTCTACAAGCCGGCAGAGAACGGCAGTCTGTATGCCGCCTACGGCGTGTCCACCCAGCCGCCCGGCTCCTACCTGTCCAACCCGGACATCTCGCGGGTCAACGGCCAGGCCTTCCCCGGCTTCGTCCCGGGCGCCGATCCGGTGCGCGCGCACAACTACGAAGTCGGCACCAAGTGGGACTTCTTCGACAAGCGCCTGTCCACCACCGCAGCGCTGTTCTACACGGTGAAGAAGGACGTGGCCATCACCGGCCGCGACGCCGGCGAGACCAGCGACAGCCTCAAGGGCTACGGCGAGCAGGTGGTCAAGGGCCTGGAGCTGGGCGCCTCGGGCCAGATCACCGAGGCCTGGAACGTCTACGGCGGCATCGTCTTCATGGACAGCGAGCGCAAGCACAGCGCCTATCTGGACGAGGTGCGTCGACGCGCCAACGCCGGCGACTACGGCACTGCGCTGCGCACCGACGGCGACGAGCTGGCCTTCACCCCCAAGGTGTCTGGCAACCTGTGGACCACCTACCGCCTGCCGGTCGGCCTGACCCTGGGCCTGGGCGCGCAGCACGTCGGTTCGTCCTACCTGGGCCGCCCGGACGATGCCAGCCGTATCGTCGCCAACGGCCTGTACGGCAAGCTGCCGAGCTACACCACCTTCGCCGCCATGGCCAGCTACGAGGTCAACCAGAACCTCGATGTGCGCCTGAACGTCGACAACCTGACCGACGAGGAATACGCCGTCTCCAGCAACTGGAACGGTCGCCGCGTGCTGCTGGGCGACCCGCGTACCTTCACCCTGAGCACCAACTTCCGCTTCTAAGCGCAAGTGCCTGTGGCAACGCCCCGACCGCGCCAGCGGCCGGGGCGTTTGCCTGTAGCAGGAGCGAGCGCCAGGCATGGCTGTCATAGTGGCCTCGCTCTCTTTAGAATTCTGCGCCAACGGCGAGCCGCCCTGGAGACCTCACCCATGCTGCTGCATATCCCCGATCTGCTGAGCGCCGAGCAGCTGCGCCAGTGTCGCGCCGCGCTACAGGCCGCCAACTGGCAGGACGGTCGGCACAGCGCCGGGCATCAGGCGGTCGGCGTCAAGGCCAACCAGCAACTGGCCCAGGACGATCCGCTGGCCCAGCAACTGGCCGAGTTCGTCCTCGCCCAGCTCGGCCAGAGCCCGCGTTTCATGGCCGCTGCACTGCCGCTCAAGGTGCTGCCGCCGCGCTTCAACCGCTACGCCGAGGGCGGCAGCTACGGCGCGCATATCGACAGCGCCGTGTTCAGCGTGCCGGGCACGCCGCACCGCATCCGCGCCGACCTGTCGGCCACCCTGTTCCTCAGCGAGCCGGACGAGTACGACGGCGGCGAGCTGGTGCTGCAGGACAAGCGCGTCAAGCTGCCCGCCGGCCATCTGCTGCTCTATTCCAGCGGCAGCCTGCACCGGGTCGAGCCGGTGACCCGCGGCGCGCGCCTGGCCGCCTTCTTCTGGGTGCAGAGCCTGGTGCGCGAGGAGTCGCAGCGTAACCTGCTGCTGGAGCTGGACGACAGCATCCAGGCGTTGCGCCAGCAACTGCCGGACAGCCCCGAGCTGCTGCGCCTGACCGGCGTCTACCACAACCTGCTGCGCCAGTGGTCGCAGACCTGAGCGTTCGACCCGTAGCCCGGATGCAATCCGGGGATAGCTGGCGCGCATTTCCCGGATGGCATCCGGGCGACCAACAACTCGCGGAGAGGCTCCCATGCCCTTGCCCAAACTGCAGCAGATACCCGCAGAAATCGCCGCGCTGGCCGACTACGAGCGCTTCGCCCGCGAGCGCCTGAGTGAGCAGGCCTGGGCCTACCTGGCCGGCGGCGCCGCCGACGAGCTGACCCTGGCCGACAACCGCGCCGCCTTCGACCGCCTGCGCCTGCGCAGCCGCGTACTGCGGGATCTGAGCGGCGGCAACACGCGCCTGCGCCTGTTCGGCCAGGACTTCGACCACCCGATCTTCCTCGCCCCGGTGGCCTATCAGCAGCTGGCCCACCCCGACGGCGAGCTGGCCAGCGTGCTGGCGGCCGGCGCGGTGCGCGCCGGCATGCTGGTCAGCACCCAGGCCAGCGTCGAACTGGAAACTATCGCCGCCGCCGCGCAGACGCCGCTGTGGTTCCAGCTGTATATCCAGCCCGATCGCGACTTCACCGCGGCGCTGGTGCGCCGCGCCGAGGCGGCCGGCTACCAGGCGCTGGTGCTGACCGTGGATGCGCCGGTCAGCGGCGTGCGCAACCGCGAGCAGCGCGCCGGCTTCGCCCTGCCGGCGGGTGTCGAGGCGGTCAACCTGCGCGGCATGCGCCCGCTGCAGGCCCAGGCGGATCCCGATGCCCGCAGCCTGCTGCTCGGCGGCCCGCTATTGGCGGCGGCGCCGACCTGGGCCGATCTGGCCTGGCTGCGTGGGCTGACCCGTCTGCCGATCCTGCTCAAGGGCATCATGAGCGGCGCCGATGCCGAGCAGGCGCTGGCGGCGGGGATGGATGGGCTGATCGTCTCCAACCACGGCGGGCGCAGCCTGGACGGCCTGCCGGCGACCATCGAGGCGCTGCCGGAAGTGGCCGCCGCGGTGCAGAAGCAAGTGCCGCTGCTGCTCGACGGCGGCATCCGCCGCGGCAGCGACGTGCTCAAGGCGCTGGCCCTGGGCGCCGATGCGGTGCTGGTGGGAAGGCCCTATGTGTTCGGCCTGGCGGCGGCCGGCGCGGTGGGCGTGGCCCATGTGCTGCAGATGCTGCGCGGCGAACTGGAAGTGGCCATGGCCCTGACCGGCTGCCGCGACCTGGCCGCCATCGGTCCCGAGACGATCTGGCGGCCGGCTTAGCGCGCGTTCAGCTCAGCTGCAGGGTCAGCGCGGCCAGCACCGCGTAGCGCGAGGCCTTGGCCAGACTGACGAGGGCGAGGAACACCCACAGGCGTTCGCGCATCACCCCGGCGACCAGGGTCAGCGGGTCGCCGATCACCGGCAGCCAGCTCAGCAGCAGCGACCAGCGCCCATGGCGGGCGTACCAGGCCTGCGCCTGCTGCAGGCGCGCCGGGCTGACCGGGAACCAACGGCGTTCCCGGTAGCGCTCGATGGAGCGGCCGAGCAGCCAGTTGATCCAGGAACCCAGCACGTTGCCGCAGGTGGCCACCAGCAGCAGGGCCCAGAGGGCGTGTTCGCCGTGCAGCAGCAGGCCCACCAGCACGGCCTCCGACTGCAGCGGCAGCAGGGTGGCGGCGCCGAAGGCGGAGAGGAACAGGGCCGGGTAGGCGGACAGGCTCAGCATCGTGGCGTTGCGCCGACCGGGCGGCCGGCGCGGACGGGAATCAGGACTGCGACTCCTGACCCGGGTGGGCCATGATCTCTTCCAGGCTCAGGCCGGTGAGGCCGTGGATGGTCTTCCACAGGTAGTAGAAGATCGCCATCAGCATGATCATCGAGGGGATGGCGATCATCGGGTAGCTGAGCAGGGTCATGCGCCCCAGCTCGTCGTTGAACGCCTCGGTACCGGCCGGGCTGACGACTATCCACTTGGCCAGCACGTAGTTCATCAGCGAGGAAAAGAAGAAGGTGCCGCTGAGCCAGTAGGTGGCGCGCATCAGCCGGGTCTCGAAGTGCTCGAGGTGGCCGCCCTGTTCCAGGCGCTGGTGGATCTTGTCGACGTTGAGCACCGACTTGTTGAACAGCAGGGTACGGATCAGCGGGTAGCGGGTGCGGGTCGAGACCAGCACGGCGATGCCGATCAGCCCGGGGATCGCCGCTTCCTTGACCGCCAGCCACTGGGTGTCGAGGTGCAGCAGGCCGATGCCGCCGGTCAGCGCCACGCTGATCAGGCCGAGCAGGGCGATGAAGTTGAACTTGCGGTACTTGATCAGCTCGAACGCGCCCCAGCCCAGCGGGAAGGCCAGCGCCAGCAGCAGCGCGCCGTCGGCGCCGAGGCGCTCGTCGCCGCTGAGCTTCATCAGGATGAACGAGGGGATCAGGATGCTGATGGCCAGGTCGATCAGCGGGCGGGGCTTGTGCGTCGGGATGCGGCTGTCGGTGGTAGCGGTCATAACGTCTGGAGTCTGCGTAGGAGGCCCGATGATCGCCTGCCCGGCGCGCCAGGGCTAGCCCGACCGTCGGTTGGAATGTGAAAAAGTATGAGCCGACAGCTGGGCGACAGGCGCTGCAGGGCGAACCGGCGGCGTCGCGCCTGCAGCTGCTGCCCGAACCGCGCGTGCTGACTGCGGCGGAGCTGGTCAACGCCGCCGCCGCCGAGCAGCCTTGGTGATGCGCCGGGCAGGCGTTTATCATCGTGCGCCTGGTCGCTCCTAATCCTGCAGTGGGGCGCGCCTCAGTCGGTGGCCGCTGATGACCCTGAAATGCAAAGCCTGTGTCCTGTTGTTGCTCTGCAGCCTGGCCACCTCCCTGGCCGCCGAGCTGCGCCTGTACACCGAGGACTATCGGCCGTTCAGCTACCTCGAGGACGGCCAGCCGAGCGGCATGGCGGTGGCGGTGGTCGAGGAACTGATCCGCCGCACCGGCGAGTCGGCGCGCATCGAAGTGGTGCCCTGGACGCGCGGTTACCACCAGGTTCGCCGGCTACCCGATACGGCGCTGTTCTCCACCGTGCGCACGGCGCCGCGCGAGGCGCTGTTCCACTGGGTCGGCCCCATCGCCCGCGGCCATACGCGCTTCTACAGCCGCAAGGCGGACGGCCTGCACGTCGCCGACCTGGACGGCGTGCGCCGTCTCGGTCCCCTGGCCGTGCCCAAGCAGTGGTACTCCTACGAGCTGCTGACCGAGCTGGGCCTGGACAACCTTTACGGTGTGCCGACGCCGCAGGACATGCTGCGTATGTTCCGCCACGGCCGGGTCAAGCTGCTGCTCGCCAACAGCCTGACCCTCGACGGCATGCTGGCCGAACAGGGCATGCAGGCCGAGCAGCTGCAGGCGCAGTTCGACCTGATGCCCAACGATTCCTACATCGCCTTCTCCCGCCAGACCGATGCGCGGCGCGTGGAGCGCTGGCAGCAGGCGCTGCTGGAGATGCGCCGCGACGGCAGCCTGGAACGCATCTACCGGCACTGGTTGCCCTGGGTCGATGCCGAGACCTTGGCCGAGCTGCTGCGCGACGACTGAGCGCGCGGCACGCCTCCTGCCGCAGCGCGCCGAGTGACGCCGCTCGGCCAGCGGTGGCGCATGTCGGTGTCCTGCGCCCCGGTTCGTCGCGTCTATCCGGGTAACCCTACAGCCGATCCGCGATTCACCTGACTGGAATACGCACCATGCCCATCCTGCAACGCGCCTCCCACCACCAACTGCGCAGCGCCTTTCGCGCGCTGCTGGCCTCCGACCGCTGTTACCACACCGCCTCGGTGTTCGACCCGATGTCCGCGCGGATCGCCGCCGACCTGGATTTCGAGGTCGGCATCCTCGGCGGCTCGGTGGCCTCGCTGCAGGTGCTGGGGGCGCCGGACTTCGCCCTGATCAGCCTGAGCGAATTCGTCGAGCAGGCCACGCGCATCGGCAGGGTCGCGCGCCTGCCGGTGATCGCCGACGCCGACCATGGCTACGGCAACGCGCTCAACGTGATGCGCACGGTGGTCGAACTGGAGCGTGCCGGGGTGGCCGCGCTGACCATCGAGGACACCCTGCTGCCGGCGCAGTTCGGCCGCAAGTCCACCGACCTCATCTCGGTCGAGGAGGGCGTCGGCAAGATCCGCGCGGCGCTGGAGGCGCGCATCGATCCGGAGCTGGCGATCATCGCCCGCAGCCACGCCGGGGTGCTCGAGGTCGACGAGGTGATCCGCCGCACCCGCGCCTACCAGGCCGCCGGCGCCGACGCCATCTGCCTGGTCGGGGTCAAGGATTTCGCCCACCTGGAGCAGATCGCCGGCGGCCTTGGCGTGCCGCTGATGCTGGTCACCTACGGCAACCCGCAGCTGCGCGACAACGCCCGCCTGGCGCGGCTCGGCGTGCGCATCCTGGTCAACGGCCACGGCGCCTACTTCGCCGCGATCAAGGCCACCTACGACTGCCTGCGCGAGCAGCGCGGCATCGAGCCGGGCGATCTCAACGCCACCGAGCTGACCCACAAGTACAGCCTGCCCGAGGACTATATCGTCTGGGCCCGTGAGTTTATGGAAGTCAAGGAGTGACGACGGGCTGCTCTTGAACTTCGCCCGCCGTGGGCGCATATCTGTCTGGTGGGGGCGAGGAGACAGACGATGGCAGGCGGTTGGGCGAGCGACACGGCGGTACAGGAACAGATCGACAGCAGCATCGAGGACGCCGTGGCGCGCGCTCGCAGCCAGCTGCCGAAAGGCGAGAGCCTGCGCCACTGCGAGGAATGCGGCGCGGCGATTCCCGAGGCGCGCCGCCAGGCCATTCCCGGCGTACGCCTGTGCGTGGCCTGCCAGGCCGAGCACGACCGCGAGCAGGCCGCTTTCAGCGGCTACAACAGGCGCGGCAGCAAGGACAGTCAGCTGCGCTGATCAGGGCGTGACGGAGTAGCCGCGCCCGCTCATGCAATTGATATAGGCCTGCTGCGCGTTGTCGCCGGCGCTGTCGTTGCGACGGTTTTCGCGCCGCTCCTGGCGCTGCCTGGAGCCTCCCACGGCCATACCGACGGCCGCCGCGTCGCGCGCCTGATTCTGCCGGTACTCCTGCTTGATATCGTCGTCCACCCGGTCGTAGACCTCGTCGTGGCGATTGCCGCGAATCTGCGCCGCCGTGGCACCCACCGCGGCACCCTTGGCCGCGCCGCGCAGGCGCTCGCCACCGACGCCGTCGTTGCCGCTCTGCGTTTGGCTGCCGCCGGCATGGGCCTGGCAGCTGGCGATATCGGCTTGAATCTGCTCCGGGCTTTGCCCCTGCAGGGGCGTCAGTGTTTCCGCCTGGGCGAGGGGCAGGCTGAGCAGCAACAGGCCGCCGAGTAGGCGGCAAGACGGCGAGGGCGGGCGCATGAGGTCGATCTCCCATCGGAGGGATGGATTTTCACTATAGTCCCGCCATGGACGGCCGCTGGCGCCCGCTCGGGTTTGCCGACGGGCGTTCGATGGACGGTCCGGTCGGAGGCGTGGTGCCCCTGGGCAAAGCGGCGAATGCTCGCTAGAGTTGGTAGCCTGCTAACTATTCGTTTGGTTTGTTCCGTGCCGACTTCCCATCGCCCGGGCCTGGGCATCCTGCTGATCCTCGCCGCCGGCCTGTTGCTGGCCAGCCACGACGCCCTGTCGAAATCCCTGACCCAGCTCTACCCGGTGCTGCTGGTGGTGTGGGCGCGCTACCTGGCGCAGACCCTGTTGATGGCGGTGCTGTTCGCCCCGCGCCTGGGCTGGGACCTGGTGCGCACCCGGCGGCCCTGGCTGCAACTGACGCGTGGCCTGAGCCTGGTGGCGATCAGCCTGCTGTTCTTCAGTGCACTGCGCTACATACCGCTGGGCGAGGCGACGGCGGTGATCTTCCTGGCGCCGCTGGTGGTGATCCTGCTATCGGCCTTCGTGCTCAAGGAGCAGATCGGCGCCGGGATATGGCTGGCAGTGGGCTGCGGTCTGCTCGGCGTGCTGATCATCGTGCGCCCTGGCGGCGCGTTGTTCACCCCGGCAATCCTGCTGCCGTTCGCGGCGGCGCTGTGCTTTGGCCTCTACCAGTTGCTCACCCGACGCCTGAGCGCCACCGACCATCCGGCCACCAGCAACTTTCTCACCAGCCTGCTCGGCGCGCTGCTGATGAGCCTGGCACTGCCCTGGGTCTGGCAACTACCGGAGTTCTCCCACGGCCTGCTGATGGCGGCGCTCGGCGCCCTGGCGATGACCGGGCACATGCTGCTGACCCACGCCTACCGCTTCGCCAGCGCGGCCAGCCTGGCGCCCTTCACCTACGGCCAGATCGTCATCGCCACCCTGCTGGGCATGCTCTTCTTCGCCCACACCCCGGACGCCGGCGGCATCGCCGGCATGGCCATCATCATCCTCAGCGGCCTGTGCCTGGCCTGGAGCCAGCGACGGGCGGGCTAGATACGGTTGTGGCGCATTCGGCGGGTCGAGGCGCCTGCGCCCAAGCCCAACGGGGGCAGGACTGTCGGCCGCTTCAGCGGTAGGTTGGGTTGAGGAGCTTGCGACGAAGCCCAACGGGGGTTGGGACCGTCGGGCGGAGCACTGCGTGCTCCCTGTTGGGCTTCGCTGCGCTCAGCGCCAACCTACGCACCAACCGACGCTCAGCACCAACCTGTGTCCGGCGGCAGGCGGCGCTTTTTGCAGTTCAGGTGCCGCCTCCGGCCCAGTCGACGGGTAACAGGCCTTGGGCGATATGCCGGTGAATGGAGGAGAACGGCCATTCTGCGGGGCATCGGGCGTGACCGTGCTTGACCGGATTGAAGTGGATGTAATCGATATGCCGTTGCAGGTCGTCGGCATCGCGGATGCAGTGTTCCCAGTAGCGTCGCTGCCAGATGCCGCGTTCGCGTTTGAGGTGGCGCGACAGGGAAACAGGCTCGCAGTCGTCGAGGGCTCGGGAGAAGCCGGATTTGATCAGGGCCCACCGGGTCGGGTAAGCGCAGTCCCCCTGCGGCAGTTGCCAAATGCAGTGCAGGTGCTCCGGAAGTACCACGATGGCCGGGATGCGAAAGGGATGACGCTGATGCACCGCGCGAAATGCCGCACGCAGGGCGTCGATATGACGGGTTAGCAGGTCTTGCGAGCGATCGGCCAGCGTGACCGTGAAGAAGTAGGTACCGCCCGCCACCCGGGCGCGTCGATAACGCATGTTCACCGTCCTTGGTGTGGTTGTCGTTCGCGTCAGTGTAGTTGCGTTGTCGAGGTTGGGGGGTATCCGGTAGGTTGGGTTGAGGAGCTTGCGACGAAACCCAACGGGGGGGTGAGACCGTCGGGCGGAGCACTGCGTGCTCCCTGTTGGGCTTCGCTGCGCTCAGCGCCAACCTACCTCAGCGCCAACCTACGTTCAGCACCAGCCACCTCAGTGCCAACCTACATGCCTGCCGAGTCCAGCCTGGCTCCCGCTTTAGAACAGGAAATAGCGCTGCGCCATCGGCAGCACCTCGGCCGGCTCGCACCAGAGCAGTTGGCCGTCGGCCTTGACCTGGTAGTTCTGCGGGTCGACCTCGATGTTCGGCAGGTAGCCGTTGTGGATCAGGTCGGTCTTCTGCACCTCGCGGCAGCCCTTGACCACGCCGATCTTCTTCTGCAGGCCGAGCTGCTGCGGCACGCCGGCGTCGAACGCGGCCTGGCTGATGAAGGTGATGCTGGTGGCATGCCGGCTACCGGCGTAGCTGGCGAACATCGGCCGGTAGTGCACCGGTTGCGGCGTGGGGATCGAGGCGTTGGCGTCGCCCATCAGGCTGGCGGCAATCGCCCCGCCCTTGAGGATCAGCGTCGGTTTCACCCCGAAGAAGGCCGGGCGCCAGAGCACCAGGTCGGCCCACTTGCCCACTTCGATGGAACCCACCTCGTGGCTGATGCCATGGGTGATGGCCGGGTTGATGGTGTATTTGGCGATGTAGCGCTTGGCGCGGAAGTTGTCGTTGCCCGGCGCGTCCTCCGGCAGCGGACCGCGCTGCTGCTTCATCTTGTCGGCGGTCTGCCAGGTGCGGGTGATCACCTCGCCGACGCGGCCCATGGCCTGGCTGTCGGAGCTGATCATGGAAAAGGCGCCGAGGTCATGCAGGATATCCTCCGCCGCAATGGTTTCCCGGCGGATACGGCTCTCGGCAAAGGCCACGTCCTCGGCGATGCTCGGGTCGAGGTGGTGGCAGACCATCAGCATGTCCAGGTGCTCGTCGATGGTGTTCTTGGTGAACGGCCGGGTCGGGTTGGTCGAGCTGGGCAGCACATTCGGAAATCCACAGGCCTTGATGATATCCGGCGCATGGCCGCCGCCGGCCCCTTCGGTGTGGTAGGTGTGGATGGTGCGGCCCTTGAAGGCGCCGAGGGTGGTCTCGACGAAGCCGGACTCGTTCAGCGTGTCGGTGTGGATCGCCACCTGCACGTCGTACTGGTCGGCGACCGATAGGCAGTTGTCGATGGCCGCCGGGGTGGTGCCCCAGTCCTCGTGCAGCTTCAGACCGATGGCGCCGGCCTTGACCTGCTCGATCAAGGGCTCGGGCAGCGAGGCGTTGCCCTTGCCGGTGAAGCCCAGGTTCATCGGGAAGGCATCGGCGGCCTGCAGCATGCGCGCCATGTGCCAGGGGCCTGAGGTGCAGGTGGTGGCGTTGGTGCCGGTGGCAGGTCCCGTGCCGCCACCGATCATGGTGGTGACGCCGCTCATCAGCGCCTCTTCGATCTGCTGCGGGCAGATGAAGTGGATATGGGTGTCGATGCCGCCGGCGGTGAGGATCATGCCCTCGCCGGCGATCACCTCGGTGCCGGCGCCAATCGCAATGGTCACATCGGGCTGGATATCCGGGTTGCCGGCCTTGCCGATGGCGGCGATGCGTCCGTCCTTGAGACCGACGTCGGCCTTGACGATGCCCCAGTGGTCGATGATCAGCGCGTTGGTGATCAGGGTGTCGACTACATCTTTGGCGCACAGCTGGCCCTGGCCCATGCCGTCGCGGATCACCTTGCCGCCGCCGAACTTCACTTCCTCGCCATAGGTGGTGAAGTCCTTTTCCACTTCGATCCACAGGTCGGTGTCGGCCAGGCGCACCTTGTCGCCGACCGTGGCGCCGAACATATCGGCGTAGGCTTGTCTGCTGATCTTCATTGGTTCGTCCCGTTGGGTGCGCCGTGCGCACCATCGCTATCCGCGTTGTTTGTGGCGCGCATGGCCCAGGCGGCCCCGCGACACCCTACTCGTCAAAGGTCGCCCATTACCCGGCCGGCGAAGCCGAATACCCGGCGCGCGCCGGCTAGATCGACCAGCTCCACCTCGCGGCTCTGCCCCGGCTCGAAACGCACCGCGGTGCCGGCCGGGATATTCAGGCGCATGCCGCGCGTGGATGCTCGATCGAAGATCAGCGCATCGTTGGTCTCGAAGAAGTGGTAGTGCGAGCCGACCTGGATCGGCCGGTCGCCGCTGTTGGCCACGGAAAGAGTCAGGGTACGGCGGCCGGCATTGAGCTCGATCTCGCCGTCGGCAATCTGGTATTGGCCGGGAATCATGGGCGGTTCACTCCAGAATCAGTTGCATAAAGGTCAGGTCCAGCCAGCGGCCGAACTTGCGGCCGACCTGGGGCATCTGCCCGGTGGTAACGAAACCCAGGCGCTGGTGCAGGCGGATCGAGGCGGCGTTTTGCGACTCGATGGCGGCGACCATGACGTGCAGGGCGGCGGCGCGGGCGCGTTCGATCAGCGCCTGCATCAGCACAGGTCCCAGGCCCTGGCCGCGCTGGTCGCTGCGCACATACACCGAGTGCTCGACGGTCTGACGAAAGCCTTCGATGCTGCGCCAGGTGCCGTAGCTGGCATAGCCGAGCACCTCGCCGCTGGTAGCGCGCGCCACCAGCACGGGAAAGCCCGCCGCCGTGCGCTCGGCCAGCCAGGCGCGGCGGTTGGCCAGGTCCACCAGGGTCTCGTTCCAGATCGCCGTGGTGTGCTGCACCGCATCGTTGTAGATGGCCAGAATGCCGGGCAGGTCGGCCTCGCCGGCGTCATGTATCGAATAGCTCATGGCTCAGGCAATCGGCTGGTGGACGGTCACCAGCTTGGTGCCGTCGGGGAAGGTGGCCTCGATCTGGATCTCCGGGATCATCTCCGGCACGCCCTCCATCACCTGCTCGCGGCTCAGCAGGGTGGTGCCGAAGTGCATCAGCTCGGCCACGGTGCGGCCGTCGCGGGCGCCTTCGAGCAGGGCGGCGGAGATATAGGCCATGGCCTCCGGGTAGTTGAGCTTGACCCCGCGGGCCAGGCGACGCTCGGCCACCAGGCCGGCGGTGAAGATCAGCAGCTTGTCTTTCTCGCGTGGACTCAGATCCATCTCGTGACTCCGTTTCTGGGCGACCGCCTGTCGCAGCCGCCGCAATCATTGGGGTAGCCAAGGCGCGTGCCTTGGCCCTACATCCGTCAGGTACTCCAGATGCGCGGCAGCAGCGCCTCGCGACCGAGCAGCGCCGGGCGCAGCAGGTGCCACAGGGCGATCAGCCAGGCGCGCGCCTGCAGCGCCTCGCTGGCCAGGCAGCGGGCGATCAGCAGGCCCGAGAGCTGGCTGAGGTCGCCGCGCACGCCGTCGATCTTCAGTTCGCGGCAGCGTTCCAGCAATTCGCTGTCCACTTCGCCGCTGGCCAGCAGGGTGGCGAATACCGGCTGGCCGTCGAGGCCCACGGGCGAGTCGAGCAGGCCGTCGCCGCCGGTTACGCGCTGGCGCTCGTGCCACAGCAGCTGGCCGTCGCGGCGGATATCCAGGGCGGCCTGGAAGTGGCCGCTGGCGAAACGCTCGGCGGCGGCGGGGCGGCCGAGGGCGACGATGTCCCAGTACAGCAGGCGGGCGTCGCCGTGCAGCTCGATCTGCGTGTGCAGCTCGGCCTGGGCGCCGGCGTAGACGATGGTCTCCTGCGGCAGCCATTCCAGGGTGGCGCCGGCCGCGACGCTCAGGCGCAGCTCCTGGCGGGCGACGCCGGCGGCGCGATACCACTTGGCGGCGCCGGGGCTGGTGAGCTGCACCCAGGTGCCCTCGCCGGCATGGGCGGAAATGTCCAGGCGGTCGCCGCCGGCGATGCCGCCGGGCGGATGGACGATGATGTGCTGGCAGACTTGCGGCCCTTCGGCATAGAGGTGCTTCTGCACCCTAAGAGGGCCGAGGTGGCGCCTTTGCACTGGCGTGGTGCGTTCGCCGTGGCGTGCGTAGGCCAGCTCCAGCTCGGCGGGCCAGCTCGGCGTGAACGGGGCGACAGGCAGGTTCATGACAGGGCAAAGATTTCCGCGCATTAGTTGACCGAGTGGGCAAGCAAGAGGCGTGCCTCGAACCAATTCGGTGCGTGGGGGCGCCGTGCGCGTCTGGACTGCGCTGACCCGAGAGGGCGGCGGTGCGCGCGGCGCACCCTACTAGATGGCCACCAGCCCGCGTACGCCCTCGGCTTCCATATTCTCGCCGCGGCCCTGCTGGACGATCTCGCCGCGGCTCATCACCAGGTACTGGTCGGCCAGCTCTGCGGCGAAGTCGTAGAACTGCTCCACCAGCAGGATGGCCATATCGCCACGGGCGGCGAGTTTCTTGATCACTGCGCCGATTTCCTTGATCACCGAGGGCTGGATGCCTTCGGTGGGTTCGTCGAGGATCAACAGGCGCGGCTGGCTGGCCAGGGCGCGACCGATGGCCAGCTGTTGCTGCTGGCCGCCGGACAGGTCGCCGCCGCGGCGATGCTTCATCTCGCGCAGCACCGGAAATAGCTCGTAGATGAATTCCGGCACGGCCTTGGCCTGGCCGGCGGGGAAACGCGACAGGCCCATCAGCAGGTTTTCCTCCACCGTCAGGCGACCGAAGATTTCGCGGCCCTGCGGCACGTAGGCGATACCGGCCTGTACGCGCTGGTGCGGCTTGTGGCCGGTGATGGCCTGGCCCTCCCACTGCACGCTGCCGTCCTTGGCCGGGATCAGGCCCATCAGGCATTTGAGCAGGGTGGTCTTGCCCACGCCGTTACGGCCGAGCAGGCAGGTGACTTCGCCGACCTTCACGTCGAACGACAGGCCACGGAGGATATGGCTGCCGCCGTAGTACTGGTGGAGTTGTTCAACTTGCAGCATGTCGATGTCCTTTGCGTAGGGTGGAGCGGGGCGCGTAGCTCGCGCGCTATCGATCCACCGTGCGATGCCATTGGTGGATGAAAAAAAGCGTCATCCACCCTACGAATCCCTTATCGACCGAGATACACCTCGATCACCCGCTCATCGTTCTGCACCTGTTCCAGCGAGCCCTCGGCCAGCACGCGGCCCTGGTGCAGCACGGTGACGTGGTCGGCGATGCTGCCGACGAAGCCCATATCGTGCTCAACGACCATCAGCGAGTGCTTGCGCGCCAGCGACTTGAACAGCTCGGCGGTGAACTCGGTTTCGGCGTCGGTCATGCCCGCCACCGGCTCGTCGAGCAGCAGCAGGTGCGGCTCCTGCATCAGCAGCATGCCGATCTCCAGGAACTGCTTCTGGCCGTGGGAGAGCAGGCCGGCCGGGCGGTGGCGCGAGGCGTCCAGGCGGATGGTGGCGAGCACCTCGTCGATGCGGTCCTTCTGCTCGCCGGACAGGCGCGCGCGCAGGCTGGCCCACACCGACTTGTTGGTCTTCTGCGCCAGCTCCAGGTTTTCGAACACCGAGAGCGCCTCGAACACCGTCGGCTTCTGGAACTTGCGGCCGATGCCGGCCTGGGCGATCTGCACCTCGCTCATGGCGGTCAGGTCGTACTGCTCGCCGAAGTAGGCCACGCCGTTGTCCGGGCGGGTCTTGCCGGTGATCACGTCCATCATGGTGGTCTTGCCGGCGCCGTTGGGGCCGATGATGCAGCGCAGTTCGCCGACGCCGATATACAGGGTCAGGTCGGTCAACGCCTTGAAGCCGTCGAAGCTGACGTTGATCGCTTCCAGGGTGAGGATGGTGCCGTGGCGCACGTTGACGCCCTTGCCGACGTTCTTGCCGGTATCCAGCGCCAGGCCGGTGGGATCGAAGGCGGCTTCGAGCATGGCTTCGGGGACGGGGGCGGTTCTCATTGCTCCTTCTCCTTCTTCAGTAAGCCGACGACGCCCCTCGGCAGAAACAGGGTGACCACGATAAACAGCGCGCCCAGGGCGAACAGCCAGTATTCGGGGAAGGCCACGGTGAACCAGCTCTTCATGCCGTTGACCAGGCCGGCGCCGAGCAGCGGGCCGATCAGCGTGCCGCGCCCGCCCAGGGCGACCCAGACGGCGGCTTCGATGGACTGGGTCGGCGCCATCTCGCTGGGGTTGATGATGCCCACCTGCGGCACATAGAGCGCCCCGGCCAGGCCGCATAGCACGGCAGAGAGCACCCAGATAAACAGCTTGTAGCCGCGCGGATCGTAGCCGCAGAACATCAGGCGATTCTCGGCGTCGCGCAATGCGGTCAGCACCCGGCCGAACTTGCTGCGCGCCAGGCGAAAGCCCAGGTACAGGCTGCCGACCAGCAGGGCCACGGTGGCGATAAACAGCGCGGCGCGGGTGCCGGCAGCGGTGATATCGAAGCCGAGGATGCGGGTAAAGCCGGTAAAGCCGTTATTGCCGCCGAAGCCGGTTTCGTTGCGGAAGAACAGCAGCATGCCGGCGAAGGTCAGCGCCTGGGTCATGATCGAGAAGTACACGCCCTTGATCCGCGAGCGGAAGGCGAAGAAGCCGAACACCAGCGCCAGCAGGCCGGGCGCCAGCACCACCAGGCACAGCGCCCAGAGGAAATTGCTGGTGCCGTACCAGTACCAGGGCAGTTCGCTCCAGGCC
This sequence comes from Pseudomonas sp. NPDC077649, assembly GCF_044542855.1. NCBI lineage: Bacteria > Pseudomonadati > Pseudomonadota > Gammaproteobacteria > Pseudomonadales > Pseudomonadaceae > Pseudomonas > Pseudomonas sp. NPDC077649. The sequence continues at coordinate 552,428 of NZ_JBITVF010000001.1, forward strand.
AGGAAACTCATAAAGGCCGGCAGCCCATCGCCCGCCGATTGGCGCATCAGGTACATGCCCATGGCGTAGCCGCCGAGGGCGAAGAACAGGCCGTGGCCCAGCGACAGCATGCCGGCGTAGCCCCAGACCAGGTCCAGGGCCAAGGCGACTATGGCGTAGCAGAGGATCTTGCCCACCAGGGTCAGGCTGTAGGCCGAGACATGCAGGGCGTGGTCGGCCGGCAGCAGGTGCAGCAGCGGCATGGCGATCAGCACGGCCAGCACCAGCAGGCCGATGGCCAGCGAGACCTGCGGGCCGAGCTTGGCGCTGGCGCGCGCCAGCAGCGTTTGATTGAGTGGCATGGTCATCAGTCGATCACCCGTCCCTTGAGTGCGAAGAGCCCTTGGGGCCGCTTCTGGATAAACAGAATGATCAGCGCGAGGATCAGGATCTTGCCCAGCACGGCGCCGATCTGCGGTTCGAGGAACTTGTTCAGCACGCCCAGGCCGAAGGCGGCGGTGACGCTGCCGGCCAGCTGGCCGACGCCGCCGAGCACCACCACCAGGAAGGAGTCGATGATGTAGCTCTGCCCCAGGTCCGGCCCGACGTTGCCGATCTGGCTCAGGGCCACGCCACCGAGGCCGGCAATCCCAGAACCCAAACCGAAGGCGAGCATATCGACGCGGCCGGTCGGCACGCCGCAGCAGGCGGCCATATTGCGGTTCTGGGTGACGGCACGGACGTTGAGGCCCAGGCGGGTCTTGTTCAGCAGCAGCCAGGTCAGCAGCACCACGAACAGGGCGAAGCCGATGATCACGATGCGGTTGTAGGGCAGCACCAGGTTGGGCAGCACCTGCACGCCGCCGGACAGCCAGTAGGGGTTGGCCACTTCGACGTTCTGCGCGCCGAAGGTGACGCGCACCAGCTGGATCAGGATCAGGCTGATGCCCCAGGTGGCCAGCAGGGTTTCCAGCGGGCGACCGTACAGATGGCGGATCACCGTGCGCTCCAGGGCCATGCCGATGCAGGCGGTGACCAGGAAGGCGATGGGCAGGGCGACCAGCGGATAGAGGGCCAGGGCTTCCGGGGCCAGGCGCTGGAACAGCAGCTGCACCACGTAGGTGGTGTAGGCGCCGAGCATCAGCATCTCGCCATGGGCCATATTGATCACCCCGAGCAGGCCGAAGGTGATGGCCAGGCCCAGCGCCGCCAGCAGCAGGATCGAACCCAGCGACAGGCCGCTAAAGGCCTGGCCGAGCAGCTCGCCGACCAGCAGCTTGTTCTTCACCTGGGCCAGGCTCTTTTCTGCGGCGCTGCGCACGGCGGCGTCGCTTTCCTCACCATCGAGCAGGGCCTCCAGGCGGGTGCGCGCCAGCGGGTCGCCGGTCTGGCCGAGGCGCTCCACGGCGGCCAGGCGCACGGCCGGATCCTCGGCTGCCAGTTGCAGGTTGGCCAGGGCCAGGGTCAGGGCGTCGCGCACGGCCTCGTCGGCCTCGATGCTCAGGCGGCTTTCCAGCAGCGGCAGCAGGGGCGGCGGGGTATTGCGTTGCAGCTGTTTGGCGGCCTCGAGGCGGACGGCGGCATCCTTGTCGAGCAACTGATGGCTGGCCAGGGCGCTGGCGATCAGCCCGCGCAGGCGGTTGTTCAGGCGCAGTTTGCGCGGCGTGCCGTTGGGCTCCGCTTGGCCGTCGGCGGCCTGCCAGGTGCCGGCCTGGTGGATAAAGGCGCGCTTGTCGGCGTCGCCGGCGACGCGGCCCTGTTGCAGCGCCTGCAGCAGCGGCAGACGTTCAGGCACGGGCGCGGCGGCCCAGTCCTGCAGCAGCTTGGCCTGCTTGGCCGGGTTGGCGGCGACGAAGGCGTCGGCCTCATTGGCGCTGGCAACCAGAGGTAGCAGCAGCAACAGGCCGAGCAGAATTCGGGTAAGGGCAGTGGGCATAAGGGGGTGTCCTTGGCGTAGCCCGGATGCAATCCGGGCGCGGTCTTCCCGGATTGCATCCGGGCTACAGCGACCCTCTCCCTGCGCGGGCCGCTGCCCCTCTGCCGCTTGCGGGAGAGGGACAGGGGGAGAGGGGCTTTTGCCTTAGTTCGACTTCACCGCGTAATCCGGCTTCTTGTCGTTGCCTTCGATATAGGGGCTCCACGGCTGGGCGCGGATCGGGCTGTCGGTTTCCCAGACCACGGAGAACTGCCCGTCTTCCTGGATTTCGCCGATCATCACCGGCTTGTGCAGGTGGTGGTTGCTCTTGTCCATGGTCAGGGTGTAGCCGCTCGGCGCCTCGAAGGTCTGGCCGTAGATGGCCTCACGCACCTTGTCCACCTCGGTGGTGCCGGCCTTCTCCACGGCCTGGGCCCACATATGGATGCCGACGTAGGTGGCTTCCATCGGGTCGTTGGTCACCGCCTTGTCGGCGCCCGGCAGGTTCTTGGCCTTGGCATAGGCCTTCCACTTGTTGACGAACTCGGTGTTGACCGGGTTTTCCACCGACTGGAAGTAGTTCCAGGCGGCCAGGTGGCCGACCAGCGGCTTGGTGTCGATGCCGCGCAGTTCTTCCTCGCCCACCGAGAAGGCCACCACCGGCACGTCGGTGGCTTCCAGGCCCTGGTTGGCCAGTTCCTTGTAGAAGGGCACGTTGGAGTCGCCGTTGACGGTGGAGATCACCGCGGTCTTGCCGCCGGCGGAGAACTTCTTGATGTTGGCGACGATGGTTTGATAGTCGCTGTGGCCGAAGGGGGTGTAGACCTCTTCGATATCCTTCTCGTCGACGCCCTTGCTGATCAGGAAGGCGCGCAGGATCTTGTTGGTGGTGCGCGGATAGACGTAGTCGGTGCCGAGCAGGAAGAAGCGCTTGGCGGCGCCGCCGTCCTCGCTCATCAGGTACTCGACCGCGGGGATGGCCTGCTGGTTTGGCGCCGCGCCGGTGTAGAAGACGTTGGGCGACAGCTCTTCGCCTTCGTACTGCACCGGGTAGAACAGCAGGCCGTTGAGCTCTTCATAGACCGGCAGCACGGATTTGCGCGACACGCTGGTCCAGCAGCCGAAGGTCACCGCGACCTTGTCCTGGGTCAGCAGCTGACGACCGCGTTCGGCGAACAGCGGCCAGTTGGAGGCCGGGTCGACCACCACCGGCTCGAGCTGCTTGCCGAGCACGCCGCCCTTGGCGTTGATCTCGTCGATGGTCATCAGCGCCATGTCTTTCAGCGAAGTTTCGGAGATCGCCATGGTGCCGGACAGCGAATGCAGGATGCCGACCTTGATGGTCTCGGCCGCCTGTACGGTCCAGGTCATGCCCATGGCGGCGATGGAAGCGGAAAGGGTAAAGGCCTTGATCAGGCTGCGACGTTGCATGGTGCGATCTCCATTCACAGATGTGAGTAAGTGGACAGCGTTGTTATTGGTCATGCAGTGAAGGTCATGGCTCGGCTATTCCGGCATCGGCTGCACGCGCTGGCGAGCGCCGTACAGCTTGTGCAGGGTGATGCTGTGCACCTCTGCCTGGCTGACCTCTATATGGCTCTTGAGCAATTGCTGTGCCTCTTCTAGGCGCCGAGTCTGGATCGCTTCGAGAATTTGCCCGTGTTCGGCGTAGGTCAGCTCGATGCGCTGCGCCTGGGTGAAATCCAGGCGCCTTAGAATGCGGATCTTCTCGCTGACCTCGCGGTGCACGCGGGCCATCTCGCGGTTGCCGGCGGCCTCCAGCAATTGGCAATGGAAGGCCTCGTCGAGGCGTGAAACGGCGGCGCCGTCCTGCAATTGCGCCTCTTTACGCACCAACCAGGTGCGCTCGAGCGCCTGCAGTGCAGCGGGCTGTTCGTCGTTGGGGCGCTGGCACAGCCGGCGTACGGCCTCGAGTTCGAGGACGACGCGCAGCTCGTAGAGTTCGTCGAAGTGGGCGAAGTCCAGCGGGCGTACCTGCCAGCCGCTGCGAAAGTGCACCTCGAGAAAACCCTCGCGTTGCAGGCGATGCAGAGCCTGGCGCACCGGCGTGCGGCTGGCGGCGACGCGCTCGGCCACCTCGCCCTCGGAGAAGCGGTCGCCGGGCATCAGGCGGAACTCGAAGATGTCGTCCTTGAGCTGGGCGTAGATGCGCTCGGCCAGACTCTGCGGGCGTGAAACGGCGCGCGACATGCTTGTGCTCAGGCCTGGGTGCTGGCGATAAAGGCGCGCCAGCCGCCAAAGCTGGTGATATCGCGGGCGCCAGCGAGCGCATACGGCTCGCAGATAAAGCCCTTGACCCAGCGGCCGTCGGCCAGCTGCAGGTTGCCGATGCCCAGCGGCGGCGGGATCTCGGCGACGAACTCGCCGAAGCGCGCCTGCGGCACGTCCCACAGCTCGACGATGATCTCGGCACCGTCCTCGGCGACCCGCGCCAGGCCCGGCTTGGGCGGCACGCTGCCGGGCAGGGCAAAGAGGCGGTAGCTGGCGGCGCTGCTGGTCTGCTCCACCAGCACGGCGTCGCGGCTGGTGAGCTGGAAGTTCAGCGGCATGCCGGTCAGGTGCGCACCGACCACGGCGACGCGGATGCAACCCGGCGCCGGTTTGTCGCTTGGTTTTGGCGCCGGCAGCGGCTTGCCGGTGGCGCCCAGCGGCAGAGCGACGGCCTGCTGCCAGCGCTGGCCGAAGGCGGCCAGCGCCTGGTCGTGCCAGGCCGGGGCGATCAGGGTGATGCCGGCCGGCAGGCCGTCGGCGCGCAGACCCGCCGGTACGGCCAGGGCGGACAGGTCGGCGAGGTTGGTGAAGTTGGTGTAGGTGCCGAACTGGCTGTTGTACAGCACCGGCTCGACGTCCATCTCGGCCAGGCTGCGAATGGTCGGCGAGGTGGGCACCACCAGGGCGTCGAAACCGGCCAGGGCCTCGTTGATGCGGCGGCTCAGCTCGGCGCGGATGTATTCGGCCTTGTAGGCGTCGCAGGCGCTGTAGTTGTGGCCGCCCGCGACTATGCCGCGCACCACCGGGTTGATATGCGCCGGGTCGACGCCTTCCACCGCCACCGTGCGCTCGGCGACCCAGGAACCCTGGTAGAGCTGCTCGGCCAGTTGCCGGAAGGGGGCGAAGTCGATCTCCACCAGCTCGGCGCCCAGTTCGCGCAGCTTGCCCAGGGCGGCCTCGTAGACGGCCTGGTTCTGCGCGTCGCCGAAGAATTCCGGGTTGGCCGGCAGCGCCAGGCGCGGCTGGGCCGGCATGCCGACCTTGGCGCTGGTAGGGTTCTGGCGGCTGTAGGGATCGGCGGCGTCATAGCCACCGGCGATAGTGGCCACGGCCAGGGCATCGCCGACGGTCAGGGCGAATACCGAGATGCAGTCCAGGGTCTTGCAGGCCGGCACCAGGCCGGTATTGGGCAGCCAGCCCTTGGTCGGCTTGAGCCCGACGATATTGTTGAAGCCGGCCGGCACGCGGCCGGAGCCGGCGGTGTCGGTGCCCAGAGCGAAGGGCACCAGGCCGCGCGCGACCACGCTGGCCGAGCCGGAGCTGGAGCCGCCGCTGACGTAAGCCGGGTTGAAGCTATTGGGCACCGCACCATAGGGCGAGCGGGTGCCGACCAGGCCGGTGGCGAACTGGTCGAGGTTGGTCTTGCCGATCAGGATGGCGCCGGCGGCGCGCAGGCGCGCCACCACTGTGGCATCCGCCTCGGCGCTATAGGCGAACTCGGGGCAGGCGGCGGTGGTGGGCCAGCCGGCGGCGTCGATATTGTCCTTGATGGCGAAGGGCACGCCGTACAGCGGCAGCTTGCTCGGGTCGCCGGCTGCACCGTCCAGTGCGGTGGCCAGGGCATCGAGCTGGGCATCGAGCTGAGCCTCGCTGGCCAGGGCGATCCAGGCGCTGTCGCCGGCGCGCAGTTCGCGGCGCAGGGCGTGCAGCAGCTCAAAGGGGGATTGGCCGTCGCGGTAGGCCTGTTGCCAGTCGGTGAGGGTGAAGGCGAGCGGGGCGTCGGACATGCGCTGAGATTCCATCTTGTATCCAAGTTGGGATCAGCAGAGCAATGTCAGTGCCATTTCTTTTAAAGCTTTTAATTTCAGTCGCTTAGTGAGTTTTTAGGGCGCGTGAGGCTCTGCCGGGTGAGCGGCATGCACCGAGCCAGAGCGTTGTTGCAAGCATATGGTGCAGAAGAGAGCGGCGTAGCCCGGATGAAATCCGGGGCAGGCTCTGCGGATTACGGCACCAGGTAGTTCTTCACCCCGGTAAAGATGATCTGCGCCGCCAGGGCGCAGACGAACAGGCCCATCAGGCGGCTGACGATCTGCAGGCCCTGGTCGCCGAGCAGGCGCTCGAACTGGTTGGACAGGTACAGCACCACGCCGACGGTGAGGCTGGCGAAGAAGATCGCCACCACCGCCACCAGCTTGTCGTCCCAGTGTGGCTGGCTGGCGCCCATCAGCAGCAGCGCGCCGATGGTGCCGGGGCCGACGGTCAGCGGAATGGTCAGCGGCACTATGGTCACGTCCTGCTGTACGTTGTCGCTCTGCACCGCGGGCTTGCCCTGGGCCATGCCCAGCGCGGAGATGAACAGCACGCTGCCTGCGCCGATGCGGAAGGCGTCGATGGTGATGCCGAACAGGGTGAAGATGTGCCTGCCGAACAGGTACAGCAGCACGCTGGCGATCAGCGTGGCCAGCGCCACTTTCCAGGCCAGGCGCTTGCGCTCCCTGAGGGTGTAGCCGCGGCTCAGGCCGATAAAGCACGACAGCACGAAGAAGGGGCTGTAGAGCACCAACATCTTCAGGTACAGGCTGAACAACTCGGAGGCCATGGCGGCAGGCTCGCAGAAAACTGGGGGAAGGAGACGATCAGTTTGGCAGTGCGTCACGCTGGCGGCGCAGTTCGCGTTCGGCGATCCAGTGTTCGATCAGCTCGCGCAGTTGCGACAGCTCCACCGGCTTGGACATGTGGCCGTCCATGCCCACGGCGCGGGCGCGTTCCTTGTGTTCGCTGAGGATATGCGCGGTGAGCGCCACCACCGGGGTGCGCGGGCGATGTTCGGCGGCCTCCCAGGCGCGCAGCTGTTCGGTGGCGGAAAAACCGTCGAGCACCGGCATCTCGCAGTCCATCAGCACCAGGTCGTAGTGCTGCGCCTTCATCGCGCTGAGGGCTTCCTCACCGTTGCTGGCGGTGTCCGGCTGCAGGTTGAGCTTGCCGAGCATGCCGCGGATCACCTTGGTGGAGATGCTGTTGTCCTCGGCCACCAGGATGCGGAAGTCGCCGGGCACCTCGAGCGGCGTGCTGACCGGCGTCGGCGCGGCCTGCACCTGGCTGTCGTTGGGGCGCTGGGCCAGCTCGTCGGCCAGGGTGGTCTTGAGCGTATAGCCGGCCACCGGCTTGGCCAGGATGCGCTTGATCCCGGCGTTGCGCGCGATCACCTTGCTCGGCGCGTTGCTGATGCCGGTGAGCATGATGATCAGGATGTCGTGGTTGAGGCTGGGGTCTTCCTTGATCTTGGCCGCCAGCTGCATGCCGGTCATGCCCGGCATGTCCTGATCGAGCAGCACCGCGTCGAAGTATTCGCGCATATGCGCCTTGGTGCGCAGCAGGGCCAGGGCCTCCTTGCCCGACGGCACGGCGCTGACCTGCAGGCCCCAGGCGTTGCACTGCTGCACCAGCACCTTGCGGCAGGTGTCGTTGTCGTCCACCACCAGCAGGCGCGCGCCCTGCAGCGGGCTGTCCAGGTCGGCTTCGGGCTGCTGCAGGCGGGCGGCGTCCAGCGGCAGGGTCAGCCACAGCGTCGAGCCCTGGTTGCCGCTGCCCTGGATGCCGAACTCGCCGCCCATCAGGCGCACCAGCTGACGGGCGATGATCAGGCCCAGGCGCCCGCCGAGGCGGGTGGCGGCGAGGAAGTCCTTGCTGTGCAGCTCGGCGTTGAGCAGGGCGTCGCGCTCCTCGGCCAGCAGCGGACGGCCGCTGTCCTGCACGGCGATGCGCAGGCGATGCTGGCCGTCGCTGCTGTCCAGCGCGGCGACCAGCAGGATCTCGCCCTCGTCGGTCTGCTTGAAGGCGTTGTCGAGCAGGCTGAGCAGGGCCTGGCGCAGGCGCGTCGGATCGCCGCTGATCACCCGCGGCACCTGCGGCTGGATGAAACTGATCAGCTCCACCCGTTGCTGCTCGGCCTTGGCGCGGAAGATGTCGAGGCAGTCCTCGATCAGCGCGCCGAGGTCGAACTGCACGTCGTCCAGCTCGATCTGCCCGGATTCTAGCTTGGAAATGTCGAGAATCTCGTTGATCAGGGTGAGCAGCTCGTTGCCCGAACTGTGGATGGTCTGCACGTAGTCGCGTTGCTTGGCCGACAGCGGCGTGCCCAGCAGCAGCTCGGTCATGCCCAGCACGCCGTTCATCGGCGTACGGATCTCGTGGCTGATCTTGGCCAGGAACTCGGCCTTGGCGCGCAGTTCGGCGCTGCTGGCGGCCAGCGCGGTGCGCTCGTCCAGGGTGTCGCGCTGGATCTGCCGCTGGCGCTCGGTCAGCGACACGCTGAGGATCAGCCCGGCCAGGGTGGCGACGCTGAATACGCCGAGCACCAGCCAGCCGGGGTTGAGCTGGTCGTAACCGAGCAACACCGGAATGAAGAAGCCGAAGCCTAGGTTGAACACCAGCATGCCCACGGCGATCAGCCGCGCCGGCTGGTAACCGGCGCGCCAGTGCAGGGTGCTGACCAGCAGCAGATTGAGGGTGCTCAGCGCCACCAGCAGGTAGACCAGCGAGCTGTACCAGAGCAGCCCGGTGAGGGCGACGGTGACGGCGTAGGCCAGCAGCAGCAGGGCGTTGCCCTGCAGCAGGCGGTTGAGCGGGCTGGCCTGCACCGGCGTGCCGCGGACGAAACTGAGGGCGAAGGCCAGGCCGCTGAAGGCGGCGAACAGCGCCGAGAGGTCGGCGATCAGCGACTGGTTGTGGCTCAGGCTCGGCAGCCACTGGGCGAAGATGCCGAGGTTGGCCGAGGAGCACACCGCCAGGCCGATATTCACCCCGGCCAGCCACAGGCTGCTGGCGCTGCGGCTGTAGAAGAAGCGGATCAGGTTGTACAGGGTCAGCAGCAGCAGCGCGCCGAACAGGGCGCCGAACAGGTAGGCGGGCTTTTCCAGGCTGACCAGTTCGGCCTGGTCCATCACCTTGAACCAGGTCATCAGCGGGTGGTTGGAGGTCAGCCGCACATAGGCGACGCGCGCCTGGCCGTCGTTGGGCAGCGGCATCAGGTAGAAACGCGAGGGCAGCGGGCGCGACTCCAGCGGCATGGCCTCGCCGGTGTGCAGGTTCTGCTCCAGCTGGCCGTCGCGCAGCAGGTAGTAGTCGAGGTACTGCACCCGTGGCGAGAACACCCAGAGCCAGGTCGGCTGCTGCTGCGCGGCGAGCTCGACGCGCAACCAGACGGCGTGCTGGCTGGGCGGGAAGGTGAAGGATTGTTTAGTGAGCGGCTTGAACTGCTGGCGCTGGGCGCGCACCTCTTCCAGGCCCAGGCGGGCGCTGGCGTCGATCAGGTAGGACCAGCCCTGCGGGCTTGTCGGAGCGGTGCCGGCGCAGGCTGTCAGGTTGACACCGAGCAGCAGCAAACTGGCGAATAGTCCGATGGCAATCCTGAGCCGGCGCACGGGCAAATCCCTTCTAAATGAGTGGCCGGATTATAGCCAAGCATTTGTTCGGGAGAATATGGCGTAGGCGGGCATTTTTGTGGCCTGCCATCCCTGGCGGCCACCGGCCTGCGTCATATGCCCTGGCGGCGATCAGCCTTCGCCACGCTCGCGGGCGATGGCGCGGTAGCCGATGTCGTTGCGGTGGAACATGCCGTTCCAGCGGATCTTCTCGGCCAGGCGGTAGGCCTGCTGCTGGGCCTCGGCCACCGTGCGACCGATGGCGGTGGCGCACAGCACGCGGCCGCCGGCGGTGACGATCCGGCCGTCCGAAAGCTTGGTGCCGGCGTGGAACACCTTGCCGTCGAGCTGGGCGGCGTCGTCCAGGCCTTCGATCACATCGCCCTTGGCGTAGTCGCCGGGGTAGCCACCGGCGGCCAGCACCACACCCACGGTCGGACGCGGGTCCCAGGTCGCTTCGACCTTGTCCAGCGCCTTGGCCAGCGCGGCCTCGACCAGCAGCACCAGGGAGCTTTCCAGGCGGCACATGATCGGCTGGGTTTCCGGGTCGCCGAAGCGGCAGTTGAACTCGATGACCTTGGGCTTGCCGGCCTTGTCGATCATCAGCCCGGCATAGAGGAACCCGGTGTAGACGTTGCCTTCGCTGGCCATGCCGCGCACGGTGGGGTAGATCACCTCGTCCATCACCCGCTGGTGCACCTCAGGCGTCACCACCGGCGCCGGCGAGTAGGCGCCCATGCCGCCGGTGTTCGGGCCGGTATCGGCGTCGCCGACGCGCTTGTGGTCCTGGCTGGTGGCCATCGGCAACACGTGCTCGCCGTCGACCATGACGATAAAGGAAGCCTCTTCGCCGTCGAGGAACTCTTCGATCACCACGCGCGAACCCGCCTCACCGAAGGCGTTGCCGGCGAGCATGTCGCGCACGGCGTCTTCGGCTTCCTGCATGGTCATGGCGACTATCACGCCCTTGCCGGCGGCCAGGCCGTCGGCCTTGATCACGATGGGCGCGCCCTTCTCGCGCAGGTAGGCCAGCGCCGGCTCGATCTCGGTGAAGTTCTGGTAGTCGGCGGTGGGGATCTGGTGGCGGGCCAGGAAATCCTTGGTGAAGGCCTTGGAGCCTTCCAGCTGGGCGGCGGCAGCGGTGGGGCCGAAGATATCCAGTTTGCGGCTGCGGAACAGATCGACCACGCCCTTCACCAGCGGTGCCTCGGGGCCGACTATGGTCAGCTGCACGTTCTGCTCGGCGAAGTCGGCGAGCTGCTCGATGGCCAGCACGTCGATGGCCACGTTCTCGCACTTGGCTTCCACCGCGGTACCGGCGTTGCCCGGGGCGACGAAGACCTTCTCGACGCGCGGATCCTGCGCCACTTTCCAGGCCAGGGCGTGTTCACGACCGCCGCTGCCAATGATCAGTACGTTCATGTCTCTCTCCCAATGGAGGCGGGCCGGTGGCCCGTTTGGTGGATAAGCCAAGCGTTATCCACCCTACGAATTCCGAGGTCGCGATGAAGCCGGTAGATGCTAGGCGCCCCAGGTTTCGACCAGCGGAGTTGCCGACTGGCAATGAGCATTGGCGGAACCCGGGGCAACAACGCAGATGCCGGCTTCAGTGCGGCCGATTTTAGTGCCTGAAGTGGCGCATGCCGGTGAACACCATGGCGATGCCGGCTTCGTCGGCGGCAGCGATCACTTCGTTGTCGCGCATCGAGCCACCGGGCTGGATCACCGCGGTGATGCCGGCCTTGGCCGCGTTGTCGATACCGTCGCGGAACGGGAAGAAGGCGTCCGAGGCCATCACCGCGCCCTGCACCTGCAGGCCGGCGTGCTCGGCCTTGATCGCGGCGATGCGCGCGGAGTTGACGCGGCTCATCTGGCCGGCGCCGACGCCGACGGTCTGGCGGTTCTTGGCATAGACGATGGCGTTGGATTTGACGAACTTGGCCACTTTCCAGGCGAAGATCAGGTCGTGGATTTCCTGTTCGCTCGGCGCGCGCTGGGTGACGATCTTCAGGTCTTCGGCCTTGATCATGCCGATGTCGCGGCTCTGTACCAGCAGGCCGCCGTTGACGCGCTTGAAGTCCCATCCCGCAGCGCGTTCGGCCGACCATTCGCCGCATTCGAGCAGGCGCACGTTGGCCTTGGCGGCCACCACTTCACGGGCGGCAGCGCTGATGCTCGGGGCGATGATCACTTCGACGAACTGGCGCTCGACGATGGTCTTGGCGGTCTCGCCATCCAGCTCGCGGTTGAAGGCGATGATGCCGCCGAACGCAGACTCAGTATCGGTGGCGTAGGCCAGGTCGTAGGCCTTGCGGATACCGCCTTCGTCTTCCGGGACCACGGCCACGCCGCAGGGGTTGGCGTGCTTGACGATGACGCAGGCCGGCTTGACGAAGCTCTTCACGCATTCCAGCGCGGCGTCGGTGTCGGCCACGTTGTTGAACGACAATTCCTTGCCCTGCAGCTGCACGGCGGTGGAAACGCTGGCCTCGCCCTTCTTCGCCTCGACGTAGAACGCCGCGCTCTGGTGCGGGTTCTCGCCGTAGCGCATTTCCTGCGCCTTGATGAACTGGCTGTTGAAGGTGCGCGGGAAGGCGCCACGGCCTTCGGTGGACAGGGTGTCGCGCGCCTGGTCGATGGTGCCCAGGTAGTTGGCGATCATGCCGTCGTAGGCGGCGGTGTGCTCGAAGGCCTTGAGCGCCAGGTCGAAACGCTGGGCGTAGGTCAGGCCGCCGGCCTTGAGGGACTCGACGATGCCGGCGTAGTCGCCGGTGTTGACCACGATGGCGACGTCCTTGTGGTTCTTCGCCGCGCTACGGACCATGGTCGGGCCGCCGATGTCGATGTTCTCGATGGCATCGGCCAGGTCGCAATCGGGCTTGGCCACGGTGGCTTCGAAGGGATAGAGGTTGACCGCCACCAGGTCGATCGGCTTGATGCCGTGCTCGTCCATCACCGCGCCGTCCAGCGCGCGACGGCCGAGGATGCCGCCGTGGATCTTCGGGTGCAGGGTCTTCACCCGGCCGTCCATCATCTCCGGGAAGCCGGTGTAGTCGGCCACTTCCACTGCGGCTACGCCGTTGTCCTTGAGCAGCTTGTAGGTGCCGCCGGTGGAGAGGATCTCGACACCGAGGGTGGCCAGTTCGCGGGCGAACTCGAGGATGCCGGTCTTGTCGGAGACGCTGATCAGGGCGCGGCGAACGGGGAGGCGGGTGGTCTGGTCGGTCATGGCAAAGTCCATCGGAACAGGAAAACAGTGAAAAAAGGCGGCACTCGGCCGCCCTTTTCCGGGGATTCGCTTACAGCAGGTCGTACTGCTTGAGCTTCTTGCGCAGCGTGCCGCGGTTCAGGCCGAGCAGCTCGGAGGCCTTGGTCTGGTTACCTTTCACGTAATTCATGACGGTTTCCAGCAGCGGCGCTTCCACTTCGGTGAGCACCAGGTTGTACACATCGGTGACGTCCGCGCCCTCGAGATGGGCGAAATAGTTGTGCAGCGCCTTTTCCACGGCGCCACGCAGGGTCTGGCCCTCGTCGCTCGGCGTGCTCAGGTGCTGTTTAAGGCTGGTGTTGTCACTCACGGGTGCGGTTCCACTCACTAAGGTCTCTGTCATCAACGTCATGCGGCCACCTCGTTTCCATCGTTGTGCCGTTCGCGGAAAAACGCGCGAACGTGGGCGCACTGTGCGTCCGTACTGTCCAGACGGTTGAACTGGGCGCGAAACTCCCTGGCGCCCGGCAGGGTTGCGAGATACCAGCCGACATGCTTGCGGGCGATGCGCACACCCATCTCGTCGCCGTAGAAGGCGTGCAGGGCGGCCAGGTGTTCTAGCAGAATGCGTTCCACCTCGAGCAGGCCGGGCGCCGGCAGGCTTTCGCCGGTGCGCAGATAATGCTCGATCTCACGGAAGATCCACGGCCGGCCCTGCGCGGCACGACCGATCAGCAGGGCATCGGCGCCGGTGGCGTCGAGTACGGCGCGGGCTTTTTGCGGCGAGTCGATGTCGCCGTTGGCGAACACCGGAATCGACACCGCCTGCTTGATCGCGGCGATGGTGTCGTACTCGGCTTCGCCGGTGTAGAGGTCGGCGCGCGTGCGGCCGTGCACGGCCAGCGCGGCGATGCCGGCATCTTCGGCGATCTTCGCCACGGTGACGCCGTTCTTGTTCGCGCGATCCCAGCCGGTACGGATCTTCAGGGTCACCGGCACGTCCACCGCGCCGACCACCGCGGCGAGAATCTCGCGCACCAGCGGCTCGTCGCGCAGCAGGGCGGAGCCGGCAGCCTTGTTGCAGACCTTCTTGGCCGGGCAGCCCATGTTGATGTCGATGATCTGCGCGCCCAGCTCGACGTTCTTGCGCGCGGCTTCGGCGAGCATCTGCGGGTCGCCGCCGGCGATCTGCACCGAACGCGGCTCGGGATCGCCGGCATGCAGCAGGCGCAGGCTGGACTTGCGGCTGTTCCACAGGCGCACATCGCTGGTGACCATCTCCGACACCACCAGGCCAGCGCCGAGGCGGCGGCACAGCTGGCGGAACGGGCGATCGGTGACGCCGGCCATGGGGGCCAGGATCAACCGATTGGGCAATGTGTAGGGGCCGATACGTGGGGCCGACATGGGGCGTCCCTGCTTGTTGGTTCGCAGTTGAGACAATGGGGCGATCAACAGCTGTCCTCCACGGTTTCCGCAGGGGGAAACAATGGTGGGCTGTGCTCGCAAAAGGGTGGGCATGATACCCGCTCTGGATGACCGGATAAAGGCTGTTTTGAACAAATTCTGAACAGCTATGGGCTTATCGCCAAGAGTTCGATAGGCGGCCTGCGGCCAGTTGTCGCGCCGCCTGCAGGCTATTCCGGCGAGTGGAAGCTGAGGCTGTAGTTCACCGCACGGGTGCCCGGGTCGAGGATGTCCAGGGAGATGTGGATCGGCGTCTGCGGCGGCATTTCGCTCTGCCCGGCGAGCTCGCCGGCGAGGTATTCGCTGGGCTTGAAACGGCGGCTGGCGACCAGCTGGCCACCGAGGTCGGCGAAGCGCATTTCCAGCAGCGGGAAGGGTTGGGCGAAGGGCGCGCGGTTGTAGAGGATGGCGTCGACGATCAGCGCGCCGGAGAACTCCGGGTGGCTGCGCACCACCAGGTTGCTGCTGCGGATCTGGCTGATGTCGACCTTCGACGGCAGGCTGCAGCCGATGCTCGGGCAGAGTTGCTCGAACCAGGGCCGGTAGCGATCCTGGCGCGCCAGCTCGTCGAAGTTGTAGGCGGCGTACTGCGCCAGCAGGCCGCCGGCCGCCAGCAGGTTGAGCAGGCTCCAGGCGAACCAGCGGCCCCAGGGGCGCGACTGCGGCTGGCGCCAGTCCAGTTGCAGCGGTTCGTCGTCCAGTTCGAACAGGCGTTCCTCGCGCAGGCCCGGCTCGCTGCGCGCCGCCTTGGGTTCTTCGCGCTCGCTGCGCAGGTCTTCATCCTGTCGCTCTTGCTCGTCCGGTTCGTCGTCGAGGCTACCCAGGCGCGGCTCGCTCGGTTCGTCGAGCTCGTCGGCGCTGGGCTGCTGCTCGCGGGGCGTGACGGGGGCGGCGAATTCGCTGGCTGCTTTGGGCTCAGCGGCGGCGGGCTCTGGCTGCTCTTCGGTAGGTTGCAGTGCGAAGCTGTCGCGCTCGCGTTCTACCGGCTCGTCACGCAGCAGGGCTTCGGCCCAGGCCTCGTCGTGCGGCGCGTCGCGGCTCGGCGCTTCATCGCTGTCGAAGCGTTCGCTGTAGCGCGGGGCGCGCTCCAGGGCGAGGAACTGCTGCGACAGTTGCTGTTCCTGTTCCTCCAGCTTGGCCAGTTCCTCGTCCAGATCGAGGCCATCCAGGTCGAGGTCGTCGTGAATCCACAGGGTGTCGTCGGCGGCCTTGGCCGGTTTGCCGGCGGCCGCTGGCTGTGGTTTGCCGGCTGCTGCCGGCGGGGCGGTCGTGGGCGCAGCGCTGGGCGTGCCGAACAACTGCTGCGCGGCGTTGAACACGTGCAGGCAGGCCCCGCAGCGCACCGCGCCATGGGCGGCAGCCAGCTGCGCCTGGCTGACGCGGAAGCTGGTGCGGCAATGGGGGCACTGGGTGACGTGGCTTTCGCTCATGCGCGGGTCCGATAACTCGAGGCGGTTAGTCTAACGCAATGGTCAGGGGTTCAGCGCTTGACGCCGCTGATGCGCACCCAGCCGTCCTTTTCCGCTGTGGGATCCAGATCGAAGGCGTCTGCGTAGGCGGCGCGCACTTCCTCGGCCTGCTCGGCGAGGATGCCCGACAGCGCCAGGCGCCCGCCCGGCTTGACCAGCGCGCCGATCTGCGGCGCCAGGGAGACCAGCGGGCCGGCGAGGATATTGGCCACCACCACCTCGGCCGGCTGCTGCGGCAGGTCGGC
The DNA here is from genome assembly GCF_044542855.1 of Pseudomonas sp. NPDC077649. NCBI lineage: Bacteria > Pseudomonadati > Pseudomonadota > Gammaproteobacteria > Pseudomonadales > Pseudomonadaceae > Pseudomonas > Pseudomonas sp. NPDC077649. The sequence continues at coordinate 568,366 of NZ_JBITVF010000001.1, forward strand.
GGGCAGGTAGACCGGGAAGCGTGCCGGATCGATGCCGTTGCGCGAGGCGTTGTCGCGCGAGGCCTCCAGCGCCTGCGGGTCGATATCGGTACCGACCGCCTGCGGCGCGCCGAGCAGCAGCGCGGCGATGGCCAGGATGCCCGAGCCGCAGCCGAAATCCAGCACGTTGCAGCCGGCCAGATCCTGGCCGTCCAGCCATTCCAGGCACAGCGCGGTGGTCGGGTGGGTGCCGGTGCCGAAGGCCAGGCCCGGATCGAGCAGCAGGTTGACCGCCTCCGGCTCCGGTGCGGCGTGCCAGCTCGGCACTATCCACAGGCGTTGGCCGAAGCGCATCGGCTGGAAACCGTCCATCCAGCTGCGCTCCCAGTCCTGGTCCTCGATGCGTTCGACATGGTGTTCCGGCAGGGCGCCGCCGCACAGCAGCTGCAGGTGGGCGAGCAGCGCGGTCTCGTCGGTATCGGCCTCGAACAGGGCCAGCAGGTGGGTGTGCGACCACAGCGGGGTGGTGCCCAGGTCCGGCTCGAAGATCGGCTGGTCCTCGGCGTCCATAAAGGTCACCGACACGGCGCCGACCTCGAGCAGGGCGTCCTCGTAGGTCTCCGCCTGCTCCGGGGTGATGGCGAGACGGACTTGTAACCAGGGCATGGGCAACCTCATGAACGATGCGGCGGGGCGTTTGGCCGCGCAGCTTACTTGAACGGATGGGCGGGCTGCCAGTTCGGCCGCCGGCCGGAAACGACAAGGGCCGCCAGATGGCAGCCCTTGTCGGTGCAGCAGACCCAAGTCTCAGTGCTTGTCCATACCCAGTTTCTTTTCCAGGTAGTGGATGTTCACGCCACCCTTGACGAAACCCTTGTCGCGGGTCAGGTCGCGGTGCAGCGGCACGTTGGTCTTGATGCCGTCGACCACGATCTCGTCGAGGGCGTTGCGCATGCGCGCCATGGCCTCGTCGCGGTCCTTGCCGAAGGTGATCAGCTTGCCGATCAGCGAGTCGTAGTGCGGCGGCACGCTGTAGCCGCTGTACAGGTGCGAGTCGACGCGCACGCCGTTGCCGCCCGGGGCATGGAAGTGCTTGACCTTGCCGGGGCTGGGCATGAAGTTGTCCGGGTCCTCGGCGTTGATCCGGCACTCGACCGAGTGGCCGAGGATCTTCACGTCTTCCTGCTTGATCGACAGCTTGTTGCCGGCGGCGATGCTGAGCATCTCCTTGACGATGTCGAAGCCGGTGATCATCTCGGTGACCGGGTGCTCGACCTGCACGCGGGTGTTCATCTCGATGAAGTAGAAGCGGCCGTCTTCGTAGAGGAACTCGAAGGTGCCGGCGCCGCGGTAGCCGATCTCGATGCAGGCGTCGACGCAGCGCTTGAGCACCTCGGCACGGGCCTTCTCGTCGATGTAGGGGGCTGGGGCCTCCTCGATCACCTTCTGGTGGCGGCGCTGCAGCGAGCAGTCGCGGTCGTACAGGTGGATGGCGTTGCCCTGGCCGTCCGACAGTACCTGCACCTCGACGTGGCGCGGGTTGCCGAGGAATTTTTCCAGGTAGACCATCGGGTTGCCGAACGCCGCGCCGGCTTCGGTGCGGGTCAGCTTGGCCGACTTGATCAGGTCTTCTTCCTTGTGCACCACGCGCATGCCGCGACCACCGCCGCCGCCGGCGGCCTTGATGATCACCGGGTAGCCCACTTCGCGGGCGATGCGCAGGGCTTCTTCCTCGTCTTCCGGCAGCGGGCCGTCGGAGCCGGGCACCACCGGCACGCCGGACTTGATCATGGCGTTCTTGGCCGACACCTTGTCGCCCATCAGGCGAATGGTGTCGGCTTTCGGGCCGATGAAGGCGAAGCCGGAGTTCTCCACCTGTTCGGCGAAGTCGGCGTTCTCGGCGAGGAAGCCGTAGCCCGGGTGGATCGCGGTGGCGCCGGTGACTTCGGCGGCGCTGATGATCGCCGGGATGTTCAGGTAGGACCGTGCGCCGGGCGCCGGACCAATGCAGACGGACTCGTCGGCCAGGCCCAGGTGCATCAATTCACGGTCGGCGGTGGAATGCACGGCCACCGTCTTGATGCCCAGCTCCTTGCAGGCGCGCAGGATGCGCAGGGCGATTTCGCCACGGTTGGCGATCAGGACTTTTTCCAGCTTCTGCATTGCAGGCTCCCCGCGCATCAAACGATGGTGAACAGGGGCTGGTCGTACTCAACCGGCTGGCCGTTTTCCACCAGGATGGACTCGATCACGCCGCTGGCTTCGGCCTCGATGTGGTTCATCATCTTCATGGCTTCGACGATGCACAGGATGTCGCCTTTCTTCACGCTCTGACCGACTTCGACGAAGTTGGCTGAGGTCGGCGAGGCGGCGCGGTAGAAGGTGCCGACCATCGGCGAGCGGGCCACGCTGCCGTTCAGCTTCGGCGCGGCGGCCGGGGCGGCCTCGGCGGTGGGAGCGGCGGCTGCCGGGGCGGCGGCCGGCGCCGGCGCCTGGGCGTAGACCGGTTGCGGCGCGTAGGCCGGCTGCTTGCTGTGGCGGCTGATGCGTACGGACTCTTCGCCCTCTTTGATCTCCAGCTCGTCGATACCGGATTCTTCCAGCAGCTCGATCAGTTTCTTGACTTTACGGATATCCATAGCGATTCAACTCCCGGTGAGGTCAGGGTCGTTTAGTTTCAAGTTGTTCTAGCGCGGCCTCCAGGGCCAGCCGATAACCGCTGGCGCCAAGGCCGCAGATCACCCCCACCGCAACGTCGGAGAAGTAGGAGTGATGGCGGAATGGTTCACGTTTGTGCACGTTGGACAGGTGCACTTCGATGAATGGGATGCTCACCGCCAGCAACGCGTCACGTAATGCGACGCTGGTATGGGTAAAAGCGGCGGGATTGATCAGGATAAAGTCGACACCTTCGCCTTTCGCTGCGTGAATCCGCTCGATCAGCTCGTACTCGGCGTTGCTCTGCAGGTACAGCAGGTGATGGCCGGCGTCGCGGGCGCGGCGTTCCAGGTCCTGGTTGATCTCGGCCAGGGTGGTGGCGCCGTATTTGTCTGGCTCGCGGGTGCCCAGCAGGTTGAGGTTGGGGCCGTGCAGCACCAGTAGGGTGGCCATGGTCGCGTTCCTTGTTGTTCGAGCTGCGCAGGACTATGCCGCAGCTGGCCCGATGTCAGCAATAGCCGACACGATGCCCGGCGTTTGCGGCAAAAATATGACTATAGCGGTGGTTTCGGTCGTTGCCAGGCTGAGCAGGGTGCCTAGCGCGTGCTGGCCTGATCCAGGCGGGCGGCGAAGCTGGCGGCATCGACCTCACCTACGACACGCAGATCGAGCCATTCGTCACCGTTGCCGGCGAACAATTGAATCGCCGGCGGGCCGAACAGCTGATAACGGTCGAGCAGGGCGCGCTGCGCGGCGTTGCTCTCGGTGATGTCGAAGCGGATCAGGCGCCAGTCGCCGAGCTTGCTGCCCACTTCGACCGAGCCGAACACCTCGCGTTCGATCACCTTGCAGCTGATGCACCAGTCGGCGTACCAGTCCAGCAGCAGCGGCTGGCCGGCAGCCTTGGCCTCGGCCAGCGCGGCGTCCAGTTCGGCCGGGCTGCTCAGGGTCAGCCAGGCGCCGCCCTTGGCGCTCGCCGCGCCGGTGCCGGCCTGCAGCTGGCCGAGCGGCTTGAGCGGATCGCTCGCCCCCTGCAGGGCGCCGACCCAGCTGGCCAGGGCATAGACCAGCAGGGCCAGGCCGGCGATCTGGCCGAGCTTCTGCCGGTGGGTCTTGGGGCCGAACTCCAGGGCGCCGAGAAACACCGCCACGCCGCCGGCCAGCAGGCCCCACAAGGCCAGGCTGAGGCTGCCCGGCAGCACCCGTTCGAGCAGCCACACCGAGACCGCCAGCAGCAGCACGCCGAAGGCGTTGCGCACGGTGACCATCCAGGTGCCGCTCTTCGGCAGCAGGGCGCCGCCGCCGACGGCGAACAGCACCAGCGGCGCGCCCATGCCCAGGCCTAGGGCGAGCAGCTTGAGACCGCCGCCGAGGGCGTCGCCGCTGGCACTGATATAGAGCAGGGCGCCGGCCAGCGGCGCCGACACGCAGGGGCTGACCAGCAGGCTGGAGAGCACGCCGAGCAGGGCGGCATTGAGGTGGGAGCCGCCGTGGGTCTTGCCCGCCAGGCGGTCCAGCGGTTCGCTGATCACGCGCGGCAGACGCAGTTCGAACAGGCCGAACATGGCCAGGGCGAACAGCGCGAAGAAGGCGGCGAAGGGCACCAACACCCAGGCCGATTGCAGCCGCGCCTGCAGGTTGAGACCGGCGCCGAACAGGCCCATCAGGGTGCCGAGCAGGGCGAAGCAGACGGCCATCGGCACCACGTAGGCCAGCGACAGGGTCAGGCTGCGCAGGCCGCCGAGCTGGCCGCGCAGCACCACGCCGGAGAGGATCGGCAGCATCGGCAGCACGCAGGGGGTGAAGGTCAGGGCCAGGCCGCCGAGGAAGAACAGCGCCAGCTCCTGCCAGTTCCAGCCCGCGGCCGGCGCGCTGGTGGGGCTGTCGGGTGCGGCAACGGTGGGCAGCTCGCCGATCTCGATGAATTCGGTTTCCGGCGGATAGCACAGGCCCTTGTCGGCGCAGCCCTGGTAGCCGACCTGCAGGCGCAGCGGGCGCTGCTCCGGGTTGGCCAGCGGCAGGCGGATATCCAGCACGCCGTAGTAGACCTCGACGTCGCCGAAGTACTCGTCGTGCTTGGCCTGGCCCGGCGGCAGTTCGGCCTGGCCGAGCGCGAGATCGCCTGGCTCGACGGCGAAGTTGAAGCGGTGGCGGTAGAGGTAATAGCCCTCGGCGGCGACGAAGCGCAGGGTCAGCGCCTCGGCGTCGCTGCTCATCAGGCTCAGCTTGAACGCTTCGCGCACCGGCAGAAAATCGCCGCTGTTGTTCAGCGTGGCGCCGATGGGCGCGGCGGCGGGGCGTTGATCGAACAGGCCGGCGGCGGCCGGGAAGACGAGCAGCAACAGAAGCAGGGGCAACAGACGGCGCATGGTGGACTCGCACGACGGACTCGCCGGCATCATACCCAAGTTGGCGCCCAGGCCCCAGGCGACGTGGTGGCGCAGGGTGTCAGCGGATGTTGCCGGGGGACCAGTGGCACGTCGGCGGCTAGCCCAGCCCCAGCGCGTTCCAAACCTTGTGCGCGCTGTGATGCAGGATGCCGTGGCGGCGGGCCAGGACGGCGCGGTCCTTGGCGTAGCCGCCGCCGATCACGCCGAGCACCGGGATGTCGCGGCCCAGGCAGTGCTGCAGCACTGCCTCGTCGCGCGCGGCGAGGCCGGCGTCGGTGAGCTGCAGATGGCCGAGGGCGTCGTCGCGGTGCACGTCGACGCCGGCGTCGTAGAGCACCAGGTCCGGCTGGTACAGCGGCAGCAGGTAGTTGAGGCTGTCGTCCACCACCCTGAGGTAGTCGGCGTCGCCCATGCCGCGCGGCAGGGGGATGTCCCAGTCGCTCTCGGCCTTGCGCGCCGGAAAGTTCTGCGCGCAGTGCAGCGACACGGTAACGGCGTCCGGCACCTCGGCCAGCAGCCGCGCGGTGCCGTCGCCCTGGTGCACGTCGCAGTCGAAGATCAGCACCCGCTGCACCCGCCCGGCTTCCAGCAGGTAGCGGGCGATCACCGCCAGGTCGTTGAAGATGCAGAAGCCGGAGGGGAAGTCGTAGTGGGCGTGGTGGGTGCCGCCGGCCAGGTGGCAGGCCAGGCCGTGTTGCAGCGCCAGCTCGGCGGTCAGCAGCGAGCCGCCCACGGCGCGCACCGTGCGCTGCGCCAGCGCCTCGCTCCAGGGCAGGCCGAGGCGGCGCTGCTCCTCGTGCGCCAGCTCGCCGGCCATGTAGCGGGCGATATAGTCCGGGCAGTGGGCCAGGGCGAGGATGTCCACCGGGCAGAGCGCGGGGCGCTGCAGCTGGGCGTCGGTGGTCAGGCCGCTGGCGATCAGGTGATCGCGCAGCAGGCGGAATTTTTCCATGGGGAAACGGTGCCCAGCGGGGAAGGGCGGGCTGTAGTCCTCGTGGTAGACCAGCGGTAGCGGCATAGAATAGGTATCAACGAATCGAGCGACCGAGTATGGCCGCAGCCTTCCTCCCTACTCAAGCGAGCCGCCATGCCGCCTATCGAGACCCACAGCCCGCGCCTGCTGCTGCGCGCCTGGCGCGACGCCGACCTGCCGGTTTTCGCCGCGCTGAATGCCGATGCCGAGGTGATGCGCCACTTTCCCGCACCGCTGGACGCCGCGCAGAGCGCGCAGCTGCTGGCGCGCATCCGCGAGCATTTCGAGGCGCATGGCTATGGCTTCTGGGCGCTGGAGCGGCGCGACACGGGCGAACTGATCGGTGTCACCGGCCTGGCCCAGGTCGGCTTCGATGCGCCTTTCGTGCCGGCGGTGGAGATCGGCTGGCGCCTGGCCCGCGCCCACTGGCGTCAGGGCTACGCCAGCGAGGCGGCGCGCGCGGCGCTGGCGGTGGCCTTCGAGCGGCTCGGCCTGGAGCAGGTGGTGAGCTTTACCGTGCCGGCCAATCTGCCGTCGCAGGCGGTGATGCGCGCCATCGGTATGCAACGTGACGAGAGCGGCGATTTCCGCCATCCGCGCGTACCGGACGGCCATCCGCTGCAGCCGCATGTGCTCTATCGCATCCGCCGCGCGCAGTGGGAGGCGCAGCGATGATGGACGTGCTCGCCTATCACCGACTCAGCAAGCATGCGCCCGAGCGTTTCGCGCCGGGGCCGGGGCAGCTGGACTGGGCCACCCAGCCGGCGCCGTTTCGCCGCTACGCCGGTGCGCCGTTGATCGAACTCTGGCATCGCCCGCTGGAAGAGGGGCCGGCGTACGACGCGGCATTCGCCGGGGCGCCGATGCCGCCCGCGCCACTGGATCACGCCAGCGTCGCGCAACTGCTCTACGACAGCCTGGCCATTTCCGCCTGGAAGGCGGCCGGCGGCAGTCGCTGGGCGCTGCGGGTCAACCCCTCGTCCGGCAACCTGCACCCGACCGAGGCCTATCTGCTGCTGCCGCCCGGCGCGCTCGATAAGCACGGCTTGCTGGCGCATTACGCGCCGGATAGGCACGGCCTGGAAGTGCGCGCCGAGCTGTCGGAGGCGCTGGGCAAGCGGCTGGCCGCAGCGTTGCCGGCCGGTGGCTTGTTGCTCGGCCTGGCCAGCATCCCCTGGCGCGAGGCCTGGAAGTATGGCGAGCGCGCCTACCGCTACTGCCAGCACGACCTCGGCCACGCGCTGGCGGCCATCGCCATCGCCGCCAGTGCGCTGGGCTGGCAGGTACGGCTGCTGCGCGGCGTGGCCGAGGCGCGGCTCGACGGCCTGCTGGGGCTGGATCGCAGCGGCTTTCACGAGGCGGAATGCGGCGACTGCCTGCTGTGGATAGGCCCGGCGCAGGAGTCTGAGTTCCGTGTTCCCGAGACCCTGCTCGATGACCTCGCGCAGCTGCAACTGCAGGGCACGCCCAATCGCCTGTCACGCGACTATCGCCACTGGCCCGAGCTGCAACGGGTACATGAACTATGCCGGGCGCCGGCGCTGCCGCCGGTGTCCTGGACTACCGAGCCGGCCGTCGTGCGCGCGGACAATCCCGGTCTGCCGCTACGGCCGCTCCTGCACCGGCGGCGCAGCGCGCAGGCCATGGACGGGCGCAGCGGCATCCAGGCCGAGCTGCTGCTGGCCTGGCTGCGGCGCCTGCTGCCGGCGCAGTCGCCGGTGCCCTTCGCCGCGACCGGCGAGCCGCCGGCCATCGACCTGCTGCTGTTCGTCCATCGCGTGCAGGGGCTGACACCGGGGCTGTACTGGCTGGATCGCAGCGGCCGCGGCGTGCAGGCGCTGCGCGAGGACTATCTGTGGCAACGGGTGGACGACGAGCTGCCGCTGTACCGCCTGCTCCAAGGCGATGCCCGCGGCCTGGCGAGGTTCCTGAGTTGCGGCCAGGACATCGCCGCCGACGGCTGCCTGGCCTTGGCCATGCTGGCGCGGCTGGAGGATGCCCTGACAGATGGCGCCTGGCGCTATCCCAGGCTCTACTGGGAGTGCGGGCAGATCGGCCAGCTGCTCTATCTGGAAGCCGAGGCGGCCGGGCTGTCGGCCACCGGCATCGGCTGCTATTTCGACGATGCGCTGCACGAATTGCTCGGCGCTGCCGACAGCGGCTGGCAAAGCCTTTACCATTTCACCCTTGGCCGCGCCGTATGGGACGAACGCCTGACCTCCCTGCCGGCCTACCCGCAACCCCGTATTCCCCCTGTGCAAGGAGAGACCCCATGACCCAGGTGCTCGACGATCTGGTGGCGCTGCTCAGCCTGGAGCAGATCGAGGAAAACCTGTTCCGCGGGCGCAGCCAGGACCTGGGTTTCCGCCAGCTGTTCGGTGGCCAGGTGCTCGGCCAGTGCATCTCCGCGGCCAGCCAGACGGTGGCCGCCGAGCGCCATGTGCATTCGATGCACGGCTACTTCCTGCGCCCGGGCGATGCCAGCCTGCCGGTGGTCTATCAGGTCGAGCGTACCCGCGACGGCGGCAGCTTCAGCACCCGCCGCGTGGTGGCGGTGCAGAAGGGCCAGCCGATCTTCTTCTGCAGCGCCTCGTTCCAGTCCGACGAGGAGGGCTTCCACCACCAGAGCCCGATGCCCGAGGTGCCCGGCCCCGAGGGGCTGAAATCGGAAACCGAACTGGCGCGGATGGTCGCACCGATGATCCCCGAGCGCCTGCGCGAGCGCGCCATCAGCGACAAGCCGATCGAGATCCGCCCGGTGACCCTGATCAATCCCTTCGCCCCCGAGCCCTGCGAGCCGGTCAAGTACGTGTGGTTCCGCGCCGCCGGCGAGCTGCCGGACGACCCGCAGCTGCACAAGTACCTGCTGGCCTACGCCAGTGACTTCAACCTGCTCACCACCTCGATGCAGCCGCATGGCGTGTCGGTGTTCCAGAAGTTCATGCAGGTCGCCAGCCTCGACCATTCGCTGTGGTTCCACCGCAACCTGCGCCTGGACGACTGGCTGCTGTACGCCATGGACAGCCCCTGGGCCGGCAACGCCCGCGGCTTCTCCCGCGCCAGCATCTACAACCGCCAGGGCGAACTGGTGGCCTCGGCGGCCCAGGAAGGCCTGACCCGCGTGCGGGAAGACTGGAAATGAGGCAGCTGGCGACGGCGCGCCACTGGGTGTTCGACATGGACGGCACCCTGACCCTGGCGGTGCACGACTTCCCGGCGATCAAGCGGGCGCTGGGCATTCCCCAGGACGACGACATCCTCCATCACCTCGCCGCCCTGCCGGCCGAGGTGGCGGCGGCCAAGCACGCCTGGCTGCTGCAGCACGAACGTGAACTGGCCCTGGCCGCGCAGCCGGCGCCGGGCGCGCTGCAGCTGGTGCGCGCCCTGCGCGAGCGCGACTGCCGGCTCGGCATCCTGACCCGCAACGCTCATCCCCTGGCGCTGCTGACGCTGGCCGCCATCGGCCTGGCCGACTGTTTCGCCGACGCCGATATCCTCGGCCGCGACGAGGCGCCGCCCAAGCCCCATCCCGGCGGCCTGCTGCAGCTGGCCGAACGCTGGAGCGTGGCGCCGAGCGAGCTGGTGATGGTCGGCGACTACCGCTTCGACCTGGAATGCGCCCAGGCCGCCGGTGCGCGCGCTGTGCTGGTCAACCTGCCGGACAACCCCTGGCCCGAGCTGACCGGGCTGCATGCGCGTGATTGTGCCGAGCTGCTGGCGCATCTTGGCTGATTGGTAGCACGGTCGGGAGCGGCATGTTCTGTGGGAGGGGCTTTAGCCGCGATCCGGTGACGCCGGTCGCCTCCCACGAGATCTCTACAACCGCGCCACCTTGAAGGTATCGCAGCGCCCCGGCTGGCCGCTGTCGAAGCCCATGCGGAACCAGCGCACCCGCTGCGCCGAGGTGCCGTGGGTGAAGGCGTCCGGCACCACCTGGCCGCGCGCCTGTTTCTGCAGGCGGTCGTCGCCGATGGCGCTGGCGGCGTTCAGCGCTTCTTCCAGATCGCCCTCCTCCAGCCAGGCATGGCGGCGCTGGGCGTGGTGTGCCCAGACCCCGGCCAGGCAGTCGGCCTGCAGCTCCTGGCGCACCAGCAGGCCGCCGTCGCCTTCGACCCGTTCGCCGCGCTGGCGCGCCGCGTTGACCCTGGCCGAGACGCCGAGCAGGGTCTGCACGTGGTGGCCGACTTCGTGGGCGATGACGTAGGCCTGGGCGAAGTCGCCGGCAGCGACGAAGCGCTGTTCCAGCTCGCGGAAGAACGTCAGGTCGAGATAGACCCGCTGGTCGCCCGGGCAGTAAAAGGGGCCGACCGCCGAGTTGGCGAAGCCACAGGCCGAGTTGACGCCGCCGGAGAACAGCACCAGCTTGGGATCGCGGTACTGCTGGCCGGCGCTCTGGAACAGCTCGCGCCAGGTGTCCTCGGTGTCGCCGAGAATGGCGCGGACGAACTCGCTGTGCTCGTCGTTGGCCGCCGGCGGCGCGCCCTGGGGCAGGCCGACCTGGCTGGTCTGGGTGGCCTGGCCGGCGATCTGGCCGAGGATCTGCAGCGGGTCCTGGCCCATCAGCAGGCCGACGATGACGATCACCGCCACCCCGCCCAGGCTCAGGCCCTTGCCGCCGACCCGCATGCCACCCGGGCGGCCGCGGGCGTCCACCACGTTGTCGCTGCGTCTCGCCTTGCGCCAGCGCATGCTTCGGCTCCTGTTCAGTTGCCGGGATAGTCGGCGAGCACCTGGTCGCGGCGCTCGCGGTCCAGGCCGATCACCTGATAGGCGTCGACGCGGTCGCCGTATTCCATGCCGGGCGAGCCGACCGGCATGCCCGGCACGGCGGCGCCGAGCAGGTCCGGGCGCTGGCGCAGCTTGAGGATCTCGGCGGCCGGCACATGGCCTTCGACGAACTTGCCGTCGATCACCCCGGTATGGCACGAGGCCAGGCGCGGCGGCACGCCGAGGCGCTGCTTGACCGCGCTCATGTCGGCTTCGACATGGTCGTTGACGGTGAAGCCGTTGTACTGCAGATGGGCGATCCAGGCCTTGCAGCAACCGCAGTTGGCGTCGCGGTGCACGTCGATGGTCAGCGCGTCGCCGGCCTGGGCTAGGCCGGTGAAGAGACAGAGGGCGAGCAGCGAGCGGCGCATGGCAGAACTCCTGGAAAACGGGCGTCCAGCATAGCGCCATGGCGCGGCTGACCCAAGCGACTGCGACTAGGCGTCGCGACCGGTGGCGCCTATCCTGCCTGCAGTCGTCCACGATCAGGAGCCTGCCCATGCTGCTCGCCCGCATCGTCCTGCTGATCCAGATCGCCGCCCTCGCTGGGTTGGGCCTGGCCTATTTCATCCAGCCCGAGACCATGGCCAGCTACAGCGGCGCATTGCTGATGAGCAATGCCGCGGTGACCGAGGTGCGTGCCTACTACGGCGGCCTGCAGCTGGGCCTGGCCGCCTACCTGCTGTTGGCGCTGCTGCGCGGCGAGCTGCTGCGCCCGGCGCTGACGCTGCTGGTGCTGCTCTACGCCGTGCTGGCCCTGGCGCGCATCGCCGGCCTGTGGCTGGACGGCGGCGCGCAGCAGACCTTCAACCTCTATGCGCTGCTGCTGGAAGTGGTGTCGGCGGGGCTGGCATGGTGGGCGCTGCGCGGTGTCGAGCGTTAGGCTGCCGCTCTCCGGGTAGGGTGGAAAACCGCGCAGCGTTTTCCACCACGAGTGTCGGCGGTGGACAAGCTTCGCGTTGTCCACCCTACGGGCGAACGACCACTCAGCGCCTTTCCAGCAACACTCCCGCTTCCATATGGTGGGTGTAGGGGAACTGGTCGAACAGCGCGCTGCGCGTCACCCGGTGGCTGTCGCTCAGCTGGGCGATATTGGCGGCCAGGGTCTCGGGGTTGCAGGAGATATAGAGGATGCGCTCGAAGCGCCGGGTCAGCTCGCAGGTGTCCGGGTCCATGCCGGCGCGCGGCGGGTCGACGAACACGCTGCCGAAGTCGTAGCTCTTCAGGTCGATGCCGGCCAGACGGCGGAACGGGCGCACCTCGTTGAGCGCCTGGGTCAGCTCCTCGGCGGACAGGCGCACCAGTTCGACGTTGTCCACGCCGTTATCGGCCAGGTTGGCCAGGGCGGCGTTCACCGAGGTCTTGCTGATCTCGGTGGCCAATACCTTACGTACGCGGGTGGCCAGCGGCAGGGTGAAATTGCCGTTGCCGCAGTACAGCTCCAGCAGGTCGTCGTCGCGCTCGCCGAGGGCGTCATGGGCCCAGTTCAGCATCTTCTGGCACACCGCGCCGTTGGGCTGGGTGAAGGCGCCTTCCGGCTGGCGGTAGCGGAAGGTTCGTCCGGCCACGGTGAGTTCTTCCTCGACGTAATCGCGGCCGATCACCAGGCGCTGGCCACGCGAGCGGCCGACCAGGCTGACGTTCAGCTCGGCGGCCAGGTGCTCGGCCTCGGCCTGCCAGGCGTCGTCCAGCGGGCGGTGATAGGCCAGGGTGATCAGCGCATCGCCGGCCAGGGTGGTGAGGAACTCGACCTGGAACAGCTTGAACGACAGCGCCTCGCTGGCCTGCCAGGCGGCGCGCAGGCGCGGCATCAGCTCGTTGACGCGCAGGCTGGCGATGGGGAACTCGTCGAGCAGGATCGGCGTGTGCTTGTCGCCTGGGGCGAACATCGCATAGTGGCGCTGGCCGGCTTCACGCCACAGGCGGAACTCGGCGCGCAGGCGATAGTGCTCGCGCGGCGAGTCGAACACTTCGGGCGCGGGGGCGGCGAAGGGGGCCAGCAGTTCGATCAGGCGCTGCTCTTTCTCGGCGAGCTGGGCGGCGTAGGTGGCGGGGTCGAATACGGGGGCGCTCATGGCAACACTCTAAAGCGGTCGGCGACCGGCGTTGCAGCCGGTCGTCGGCGAAAGGGGGATCAGGCGAACAGGCCCAGCTTGACGACGAACAGCGCGGAGAGAATCCACATCGCCGGGTTCAGCTCGCGCCAGCGCCCGGACAGCACCTTGACCGCGGTCCAGGCGATAAAGCCGAAGGCGATGCCGTTGGCGATGGAGAAGGTCAGCGGCATGGCCAGGGCGGCGGCCACCACCGGGGCGGCGACGGTGAGGTCGTCCCAGTCGATCTGCGCCAGGCTGCTCATCATCAGCACGGCGACGAACAGTAGCGCCGGCGCGGTGGCGTAGGCCGGTACCGAACCGGCCAGCGGGGCGAAGAACAGGCTGAGCAGAAACAGCGCGGCGACCACGCAGGCGGTCAGGCCGGTGCGCCCGCCGGCGCTGATGCCGGCGGCGGACTCGATATAGCTGGTGGTGGTGCTGGTGCCCAGCGCGGCGCCGGCCATGGTGGCGGTGCTGTCGGCCATCAGCGCGCGGCCCAGGCGCGGCATCTTGCCGTCCTTGTCCAGCAGGTCGGCCTTCTGCGCCACGCCGACCAGGGTGCCGGAGGTGTCGAACAGGTCGACGAAGAGGAAGGCGAAGATCACGCTGATCAGGCCGATGTCCAGGGCGCCGGCGATATCCAGCTGCAGCAGGGTCGGCATCAGCGACGGCGGCATCGACACCACGCCCGGCAGCTCCGAAAGGCCCAGGGCGATGGACAGGCCGGTAACCAGCAGGATGCCGATCATCACCGCACCGGTGACCTTGCGATAGGCCAGCGCGGCGATGACGAAGAAGCCCAGGCAGGCGAGCAGGGCGCCGCCCTGGCTGAGGTCGCCGAGGCCGACCAGGGTGGCCGGGTGATCGACCACGATGCCGGCGTTCTTCAGCGCGATGATCGCCAGGAACAGGCCGATGCCGGCGGCGATGCCGGCGCGCAGGGCCAGCGGGATGCTGTTGATGATCCACTCGCGGATCTTGAAGATCGACAGCAGAAAGAAGATCGCGCCGGAGAGGAATACCGCGCCCAGGGCGGTCTGCCAGCTGTAGCCCATGGTCATCACCACGGTGTAGGTGAAGAAGGCGTTGAGGCCCATGCCCGGTGCCAGGGCGATCGGGTAGTTGGCCAACAGGCCCATCACCGCCGAGCCGATGGCCGCCGCCAGGCAGGTGGCGACGAACACCGCGCCGTGATCCATGCCGGTCTCGGCCAGCATGTTGGGGTTGACGAAGAGGATGTAGGCCATGGTCAGGAAGGTGGTGAGACCGGCGATGACCTCGGTGCGCACGTTGGTGTGGTGCGCTTTGAGTTGGAACAGTTTTTCCAGCATGGTGGGCTCCCCCGAGGCGCGAACGCGCCGAAAGTGATGTGCAGCAAGCTAAGCATATCCGTGCCGGAAAATTGCCCGTTTGCGCAAAAGCCGCGCATCATAGCAGCAAGGTTTTCCCCGGTGAATTTATGGCCTGTCGTCTCATTTTATGACCGGGCGGACAGTTTCGTTTCCTGCCTGAAGGAGTTGAGATATGAGCAAGCGTGCGCTGATCGCCGTCGCCGACGGCGTCGAAGACCTCGAATGCGTGACCCTGATCGACGTGCTGCGTCGCGCCGACATCGAGGTGCTGGTGGCCAGCATCGAGGAACGCCGCATGATCACCTGCGCCCGCGGCACGCGGCTGACCGCCGACGCCATGCTGGTGGACGTGCTGGCCCAGGATTTCGACCTGATCGTGCTGCCCGGCGGCATGCCCGGCGCCCAGCACCTGGCGGATTTCGAACCGCTGGCCGAGCGGGTGCGCCAGCAGGCCAAGGCCGGCGAGCTGTTTGCCGCCATCTGCGCCGCGCCGGCGCTGGCTCTGCAGCAGTACGGCGTGCTCAAGCAGCGGCGAATGACCTGCTACCCGGCATTCAGCGAGCGTCTTTCCGGCTGCACCTTCGTCGACGAGGCGGTGGTGGTCGACGGCAATTGCATCACCAGCCAGGGGCCAGGTACGGCGTTGGCCTTTGCCCTGTGCCTGGTGGAACAACTGGTGGGCCGCAGCACACGCAACGAGGTGGCCAAGGCGATGTTGGTGTAGCGCCCGGGGAGGATTGGTGCGCCGCGCGCACCGAGACCCCGCGATGCCCTACGACTGTTCCTGCTCCAACAAGCGCCGCTTGCGCTGCAGGCCCCAGCGGTAGCCGCTGAGGCTGCCGTCGCTGGCCACCACGCGGTGGCAGGGCAGCAGCAGGCCGATGGCGTTGCTGGCGCAGGCGCGGGCCACCGCGCGCGGGTGGCTGTGCAGCTGGCCGGCCAGTTCGCCGTAGCTGCGCGTCTGCCCCGGCGGGATCGTCTGCAGCGCCTGCCAGACCCGCTGCTGGAAGGCGCTGCCGCGAATGTCCAGGGGCAGCTGGGCGGCCCGCTCGGGCTCGTCCAGTTGCTGCAGCACCTGCTGCAGCCAATCCCTCAACCCTAGGTCGTCCTCTTCGAGATGGGCCAGGGCGAAGCGCTGCCGCAACTCCTCGCGCAGCGCCTGCGCGTCGTCGCCGAACAGCAGGGCGCAGACGCCCTTGGCGCTGGCCGCGATCAGCATCTGGCCCAGCGGGCAGGGGGCGCTGGCGTAGCGCAGGCGTTCGCCGGCGCCGCGCTGGCGGCGCTGCGCCGGGCTCATGGCCTGGGGCTTTTCATAGAGGGCGCGGGTGCCGGAATAGCCGGCGGCCAGGGCGGCATCGAGCACGCTGTCCGCCGTGCCCAGTTGCGCCTCCAGGCGCTGGCGCCGCTGGGCGGCGGCCCAGGCATGGGGCGTCAGCCCGGTACGGGCCTTGAAGGCGCGGGCCAGGTGCGAGGGCGACAGGCCGATGCGCGCCGCCAGTTGCGCCAGGCTCAGGCGCTGCTCGCCGCGCAGCAGCTGGCAGGCGGCGGCGACCAGGAAGTCGAGCTGCTGCGCCGGGCTCTGCCCCTGCGGCGCGCAGCGCTTGCACGGGCGGAAGCCGGCGGCCTCGGCGCTGGCCGCATCGCCGTGGAAACTGACGTTGTCGCGCCGCGGCCGCCGCGCCGGGCAACTGGGCCGGCAGTAGATGCCGGTGCTGCGCACGGCGAAGACGAAGCGCCCGTCCTGGCCCGCATCACGGGCGCAGACGGCTTGCCAGCAGTGGTCGGTGTCGAGCATGGGGCCTCCCTCCTGATGCTTTCGATTGTCGGCCCGCAGCCGTGCGCTGCCAATCCGTAATGCGCTTTCAAAGCCGGGCTAGGCTTACAGCCCATCGACGGCCGGCAAGGGGATGCAGGCATGGCGCGTTACGCTCGTTGGGCGCTGGCGTTGCTGCTGTGGGGCGCGCTGGCGCCGGCACTGGCGGCGCTGCCGCTGAGTAAGGCTGAGCAGCACTGGCTGGCGCAGCACCCGCAGCTGCTGGTGGGGGTGGAACGCGCCGGCTGGCCGCCGTTCGACATGGTCGAGGACGGCCGCTATCAGGGTATCAGCGCCGACTACCTGCGCCTGCTCGGCGAACGCCTGGGGGTGGAGATCGACGCGGTCTACTTCGACGACTGGGAGCAGGCCCTGGCCGCCCTGCGCGAGGGCCGCATCGAGATCCTGCCGTCGGTGGCGCGCACTCCCGAGCGCGAGGGCTGGATGCGCTTCAGCGATCCCTATCTGATCAGCAGCAGCCTGATCTTCAGCCGCCCGGAGGTGCGCGTGCAGCAGGTCGCCGACCTGGCCGGCAAGCGCGTGGCCATCGAGCGCGGCTACGTGCTGCAGCAACTGCTGCGCGACGAGGTGGCCGGCATCGAGTTCGTCGAGACCCTGAACACCGAGGAGGCCCTGCGCGCGGTGTCGTCCGGGCGCGCCGAGGCCTACGTCGGCGACATGATAGTGGCCAGCTACCTGATCCGCCGGCACAACCTGGCCAACCTGGAGCTGCGCGGCGAATCGGGGCTGAGCAGCAGCGAGATCCGCTTCGGCGTGCGCCGCGACCTGCCGCAGTTGGTCGATCTGCTCGACCGCGCCCTGGCCAGCCTCAGCCGCGAGGAGCGCGAGGCGATCCGCGATCGCTGGCTGCCGCCGCTGACCGAGTTCAACTGGCGCAAAGCGCTGCAGGTGGGCTGGCCCTACGCCCTCGGCCTGCTGGCGCTGATCGTCTTCGTGCTGGTGTGGAACCGCCGCCTGACGGTGCAGATCGCCGAGCGCCAGCGCGCCGAGGCCGAGGCCAGGCGCCAGCGCAGCACCTTGCTGGCGCTGGTCAATGCGATCCCCGATCCGATCTGGTTCAAGGACAGCGACGGCGTCTACCGCGGCTGCAACCAGGCCTTCGCGGCGATCTTCGCGCGCAGCCCGGAGAGCCTGGTCGGCTGCCGCGACGAGCAGCTGTTCGACGCCGCGCTCAGCCGCGAGCGTGCCGGCCTCGACCGCCGCGCCCTGGCCAGCCGCGCGCCGCTGGAAAACGAGACCTGGCTGGACCACGCCGACGGTCGGCGGGTGCTCTACGACACCCTGCGGGTGGCCTTCTACGACGACCGCGGGCAGTTGCTCGGGCTGGTCGGCACCGGCCGCGACATCACCGTGCGCAAGGAGGTCGAGGAGGCCATGGCGCGCGCCAAGGCCCTGGCCGAGCAGGCGGCGCGGGCCAAGGCGGACTTTCTCGCCAACATGAGCCACGAGATCCGCACGCCGATGAACGCCATCATCGGCATGTCGCACCTGGCGCTGAAGACCGACCTCGACCCGCGCCAGCGCGACTACCTGAACAAGATCCAGCAGGCCGGCCAGCACCTGCTCGGGGTGATCAACGACATCCTCGACTTCTCCAAGATCGAGGCCGGCAAGGTCAGCGTCGAGTGCATCGAGTTCGACCTCGAGCAGGTGCTCGACAACCTGGCCAACCTGATCGGCGACAAGGCCGCGGCCAAGGGCCTGGAGCTGCTGTTTCGCCTCGATCCGCAGGTGCCCTGCAGCCTGCTCGGCGATCCGCTGCGGCTGGGGCAGATCCTGATCAACTACGCCAACAACGCGGTGAAGTTCACCGCCGAGGGCGAGGTGGAGGTGCGCATCGAGCTGGAGCGGCGCGACGGCAAGCAGGTCTGGCTGCTGTTCGCGGTGCGCGACACCGGCATCGGTCTGGACGCCGAGCAGCAGGCGCGGCTGTTCGAATCCTTCCAGCAGGCGGACAGCTCCACCACCCGCAAGTACGGCGGCACCGGCCTCGGCCTGGCCATCTGCAAGCGCCTGGCCGAGGCCATGGGCGGCGAGGTCGGGGTCGACAGCCAGGTCGGCGTCGGCAGCCGTTTCTGGTGCCGCCTGCCGTTCGCCCTGGCCAGTCGCCAGCGTCCGGCGCTGCAGCCGCAGGCCGATCTGCGCGGGCGGCGGGTGCTGGTGGTGGACGACAACGACAATGCCCGCCAGGTGCTCGCCGAGCTGCTGACCAGCATGACCTTTCGCGTCGCCGAGGCCGCAGACGGCGTGCAGGCGCTGGCCCTGGTACGCCAGGCGCAGGCCGCCGGCGAGGGCTTCGAGCTGCTCTTCATTGACTGGCAGATGCCCGGCATGGACGGCCTGGAGCTGGCCCGGCGGGTGCGCGCGCTGGCGCTAACGCCGCCGCCCAAGCTGCTGATGGTCAGCGCCCACGGCCGCGAGGAGCTGCTGCAGGGCGCGCAGCGGGTCGGCGTCGAGGACGTCCTGCTCAAGCCGCTCAACCCCTCGCTGCTGTTCGATGCGGCGATGCGCTGCCTGGGCGGCAACGGCGGGCTGAGCAGCTATGCGCGCAGCGGCGCGGGCGAGGCGATACCGGATTTCACCGGTCGTCGCGTGCTGCTGGTGGAGGACAACGAGCTGAACCAGGAAGTGGCCAGCGGCCTGCTGCAGGAGGCCGGGCTGCAGGTGGAACTGGCCGGCGACGGCGCGCAGGCCATCGAGCGCCTGCAGGCGGCGGCGGACGATCATTACCAGCTAGTGCTGATGGACATGCAGATGCCGGTGCTCGACGGCCTGGTGGCCACCCGCGTGCTGCGCGCCCAGCCGCGGTTCGCCGCGCTGCCGATCCTGGCCATGACCGCCAACGCCCTGGACGCCGACCGCCAGGCCTGCCTGGACGCGGGGATGAACGATCACCTGAGCAAGCCCATCGAGCCGGCCACGCTCTGGGCCACCCTGCAGCGCTGGCTGCCGGGGAGCGTGGCGGTCGCTGGCGCGCCGGCGGCGCAGGTCCTGGATTTCGAGCTGGCGGGCGTGGACGTGGCCAGCGGCCTGCGCCGGGTGCTGGGCAAGCGCGCGCTGTACCTGGAGCTGCTCGGCAAGTTCGCCGCCGGTCAGGGCGAGTTCCCCGCGCAGCTGCGCGCCGCCCTGGCGGACGCCGATGGCGCGCGCGCCGAACGGCTGGCCCACACCTTCAAGGGCCTGGCCGGCAGCATCGGCGCCGGCGCCTTGCAGGCGCAGGCCGCGGCGCTGGAGGAGGCCCTCAGGCAGGGCGCCGACGCGGCGCGGATCGAGGCGCTGCTCGGCGAGCTGGAGCCCCCGCTGCAGGCGCTGCTCGCCGCCATCTCCGCGCAGCTGCCGGCGCCGCCGTTGCCGCGCGAGGTCGCCGTCGAGCCCGGCGAATTGCAGCGGGTCTGCCAGCAGCTGGCGCGGCTGCTCGACGAGGACGATCCGCGCAGCGGAAAACTGCTGGAGGAACAGCGCGAAATGCTGCAGAGCGCCTTTAATGAGGGATATGCCGCCATCGCCCGCGCGGTGCACGGCTACGATTTCGAACAGGGGCTGCTGGCCTTGCGCGAGGCGGCGGCCGAGCAGGGCATAGAGTGCTGAAACAGGGGGGATGCGATGGTCGAGATGCTCGACAGGCCCGAGCAGGAGATGATCCTGGTGGTGGACGACACCCCGGACAACCTGCAGCTGATCAGCGAACTGCTGATCGACCGTTACCGGGTCAAGGTCGCCAACAACGGCGCCAAGGCCCTGCGCATCGCCCAGGGCAGCCCGGCACCGGACCTGATCCTGCTCGACATCATGATGCCGGAGATGGACGGTTACGAAGTCTGTCGGCGGCTCAAGGCCGACCCGCAGACCCGCGACATTCCGCTGATCTTCCTCACCGCCAAGAGCGAGGTGGCCGACGAACAGCTGGGTTTCGACCTCGGCGCCGCCGACTACATCACCAAGCCGATCAGCCCGCCCATCGTCCTCGCCCGGGTCAAGGCGCAGCTGCAGCTCAAGGCCGCCACCGACTACCTGCGCGACAAGAGCGAGTACCTGGAGCTGGAGGTCAAGCGCCGCACCCGCGATATCCAGAAGCTGCAGGACGTGACCATCGAGGCCATGGCCAGCCTGGCGCTGATGCGCGACAACCCGCGCAGCCGGCACCTGCAGCGTATCGAGCGCTACATGACTTGCCTGGCCAAGGCCCTGGCCCGTCAGCAGCCGGCGCTGAGTGGCGAGCTGGACGCCGAGCGCATCGCTCAGCTGGGGCGTTCGGCCATGCTCCATGTACTGGGTCGTCTGACCCTGCCCGATCGCGTGCTGCTCAGCCACGGCGAGCCGAACGAGGCCGATCTGCGCCTGTTGCAGGAGGGCGTGACGGCCGGGCGCGATGCCCTGGAGCGCGCCGAGCGCAAGCTGGGCGGCAGCGCCGGTTTTCTCTGCGATGCCAAGGACATCGTTTACGGTCAGCACGAGCGCTGGGACGGCAAGGGCTACCCGCAGGGCCTGCACGGCGAGCAGATCCCGCTGTCGGCGCGGCTGATGGCGCTGATCGGCCATTTCGAGGAGCTGACCTGCCAGCATCCCTACCTGCCGCGCATCAGCCCGGCGCAGGCGGTGACGCAGATCGGCGCGGCCAGCGGCACGCGCTTCGACCCCATGGTGGTGCTGGCCTTCGTCGAAGCGACGCCGCAGTTCATCCGCATCGCCGAATCCCTGGCCGACGACGCCGCTGCCGTGGGCCTCGAGCTGCAGCGGCTGGAGGATTCGCTGGCGGAAAGCATCGAGCTGACCCTGCCGCCGGCGCCTTGAGATGGCGAGGAGGTTTTCCCCCTCGGCTCGTCGGTGGGGTTGAGGCGCCGGCGACGAAGCCCAACGCCCCCCCATGAGCGCTGCTCGCGGGCTGCTCGTTGGGCTTCGCTGCGCTCAGCGCCAGCCTGGGGTTGAGCCTGCTAGCCGTTGATCCGCTCCACATGGTGGCAGGCCACCTGGCGCGCTTCGATCAGGCGCAGCTCCGGGCGCTCGCCGCGGCAGCGCGCGTCGGCATGCGGGCAGCGCTGGTGGAAGGCGCAGCCGGAGGGCGGGTCGAGCGGGTTGGGCAGCTCGCCGACTATCTTGATCCTGGGCTTGTGCGGATCGGGATGGAGGGTCGGGGTGGCCGACAGCAGCGCCTGGGTGTAGGGGTGCAGCGGGCGATGGTAGATGGCGGCGCTGGCGCCCATCTCCACCGGGCGGCCGAGGTACATCACCAGCACCTCGTCGGCGACGTGGCGCACCACGGCCAGGTTGTGCGAGATGAAGACGTAGCCGGTGCGGTACTGCTCCTGCAGGTCCATGAACAGGTTGAGCACCTGGGCCTGGATCGACACGTCCAGCGCCGAGGTCGGCTCGTCCGCCACCAGCACCTTGGGTTGCAGCATCATGGCGCGGGCCAGGGCGATGCGCTGGCGCTGGCCGCCGGAGAACATGTGCGGGTAGCGCTGGTAATGCTCGGGGCGCAGGCCCACCTGCTGCATCATCGCCTGCACCCGCTCGCGGCGTTCGGCGCGGGACAGATCGGTGTTGATCAGCAGCGGCTCGGCCAGCTGATCGCCGATCTTCTGCCGCGGGTTGAGCGAGGCATAGGGGTTCTGGAACACCATCTGCACGTCGCGGCGCAGCTGTTTGCGCTCGGCCCGGCTGGCGCCGGCAACCTCGCGCCCGGCGATCTGCAGGCTGCCGGCACTGGGTTCTTCGATCAGGGTCAGGGCGCGGGCCAGGGTGGACTTGCCGCAGCCGGACTCGCCGACCACCGCCAGGGTCTTGCCGGCCTCGAGGCTGAAGGACACGCCGTTGAGCGCCTGGACCAAGGCCGCCGGCTTGAACAGGCCGCGCGAGACGCTGTAGTGACGGGTCAGCTCATGGGCTTGGAGAACGCTGTTCATCGGGCCACCTCCAGGGGAAAGAAGCAGCGCGCGGCGCCACGCTCGTGTGCGTCCAGCGCTGGGCGCTCCTCGCGGCAACGCGGCTGCACGTAGGGGCAGCGCGGTGACAGCAGGCAGCCCTGCGGACGGTCGTAGCGGCCGGGCACTATGCCGGGCAGCGTCGCCAGGCGGCGGGCGCCGGCGCTGTGTTCGGGGATGGCCTTGAGCAGCGCCTCGGTGTAGGGGTGGCTGGGCGCGTCGAACAGGGTCGGCACCCGGCCCAGCTCCACCGCTTGCCCTGCGTACATCACGCAGACGCGCTGGGCGGTCTCGGCGACCACCGCCAGGTCGTGGGTGATCAGCACCAGGGCCATGCCCTGGTCGCGCTGCAGGTTCAGCAGCAGTTCCATGATCTGCGCCTGGATGGTCACGTCCAGCGCCGTGGTCGGCTCGTCGGCGATCAGCAGCTTGGGTTCGGCGGCAATCGCCATGGCGATCGCCACGCGTTGGCTCATGCCACCGGAAAGCTGGTGCGGGTAGGCATCCAGGCGGCTGGCGGCGGCGGGGATCTCCACCCGTTCCAGCAGCTCGAGGGCACGGGCGCGCGCCGCCTTGCCTTTCAGGCCCATATGCTGGCGCAGCACTTCCTCGATCTGAAAGCCCACGCTGTAGCTGGGGTTGAGCGCGGTCATCGGGTCCTGGAACACCATCGCCAGGTCCTTGCCGACGATATGCCGGCGCTGGCGGCCCTTCAGGCGCAGCATGTCGGTGCCGTCGAACTGCAGGCAGTCGGCATGGACGATGCCAGGCGCGTCGATCAGGCCCATCAGCGCCATCATGGTCACCGACTTGCCGGAGCCGGACTCGCCGACTATGGCCAGCACCTCGCCCTTTTCCACGCAGAGGTCGAGGCCGTCGACCACCGGCACGGCATCGGCGGCGCCGAAGCGCACCGAGAGGTTGCGGATATCCAGCAGGCTCATGCACGGGCCCCCGTGTGGATCGGGGTAGGGTGCGCCATGCGCAGCGGGATCATCTTGTGCATACGGGCCTCCTCAGATGGCGTTCTTCAGTTTCGGGTCGAGCGCGTCGCGCAGGCCGTCGCCCATCAGGTTGATGGCCAGCACGCTGAGCAGAATCGCCAGGCCGGGCAGGGTCACCACCCACCAGGCGCGTTCGATGTAGTCACGCGCCGAGGCCAGCATGGTGCCCCACTCGGGCGTCGGCGGCTGCACGCCAAGGCCGAGAAAGCCCAGTGCGGCGGCATCGAGAATCGCCGAGGAAAAGCTCAGGGTGGCCTGCACGATCAGGGGCGCCATGCAGTTGGGCAGTACGGTGACGAACATCAGCCGCAGCAGGCCGGCGCCGGACAACTGCGCGGCGGTGACGTAGTCGCGGCCCAGCTCGCCCATCACCGCCGCGCGGGTCAGGCGCACGTAGCTGGGCAAGGAGACTATGGCGATGGCGAAGATGGTGTTGATCAGCCCCGGGCCGAGGATGGCGACGATGGCCACCGCCAGCAGCAGCGACGGCAGCGCCAGCATGACGTCCATCAGGCGCATGATGCCGGGGCCGAGCAGGCGCGGGAAAAAGCCGGCGGCCAGGCCCAGCAGGATGCCGGGAATCAGCGACAGCAGCACCGAGGCCAGGCCGATCAGCAGCGACAGGCGCGCGCCATGGATCAGCCGCGAGAGCAGGTCGCGGCCCAGTTCGTCGGTGCCGAGCAGGAAACGCCACTGGCCACCGTCCAGCCATACCGGCGGGGTGAGCAGGAAGTCGCGGTACTGCTCGCTGGGATCATGCGGCGCGATCCAGGGCGCGAACAGCGCGCAGAACAGCATCAGCAGCATGAACGCCAGGCCGGCGAGGGCGCCCTTGTTATGGCTGAAGGCCTGCCAGAATTCCTTCAGCGGCGAGGGGTAGAGCAGGCTCTGGTCGAGGCTGGTGGCGGCGGTCATGGGCGCACCTCGCGTAGGGTGGACGACGTTTCACCCGTCCACCGATGCCTTTTCACGGTGGATGAAAAGAGCGTCATCCACCCTAGGTGATCGATGTGGTTATGCATGGCGCCTTCCTTATTTCTGATGGCGAATACGGGGATTGGCCAGGCCGTAGAGGATGTCCACGGTGAAGTTGACCAGGATCACCAGGCAGGCGATCAGCAGGATGCCGTTCTGCACCACCGGGTAGTCGCGGGCGCCGATGGCCTCGATCAGCCATTTGCCGATGCCCGGCCAGGAGAAGATGGTCTCGGTCAGCACCGCGCCGGCCAGCAGGCTGCCGACCTGCAGGCCGAACACCGTCAGCACCGGGATCAGCGCGTTGCGCAGGCCATGCACGAACACCACCCGCGCCGGCGACAAGCCCTTGGCCCGTGCGGTGCGGATGTAGTCCTCGCGCAGCACTTCGAGCATGGCCGAGCGGGTCATCCGTGCGATCACCGCCAGCGGGATGGTGCCGAGCACGATGGCCGGCAGGATCAGGTGGCGCAGGGCGTCGACGAAGGCGCCTTGCTCGTCGCTGAGCAGGGTGTCGATCAGCATGAAACCGGTGACCGGCGGGATGTCGTAGAGCAGATCGATACGCCCGGACACCGGCGTCCAGCCCAGGCCGACCGAGAAGAACATGATCAGCAGCAGGCCCCACCAGAAGATCGGCATCGAGTAGCCGGTCAGCGAGATGCCCATCACCCCGTGGTCGAACAGCGAGCCGCGCTTGAGCGCGGCGATCACCCCGGCGATCAGACCCAGGGTGCCGGCGAACAGCAAGGCTGCCAGGGCCAGTTCGACGGTGGCGGGGAACAGGCTGAGGAACTCGCGCCACACGCTTTCGCGCGAACGCAGCGACTCGCCCAGATTGCCGCTGGCGAGCTGGCCGATGTAGTCGAAGTACTGCTCATGCAGCGGCTTGTTCAGCCCCAGGCGCTCCATGGCCTGGGCGTGCATCTCCGGGTCGACGCGGCGTTCGCCCATCATCACTTCCACCGGGTCGCCGGGGATCAGGCGGATCAGGGCGAAGGTCAGCAGGGTGACGCCGAAGAAGGTGGGGATCAAAAGCCCCAGGCGTCTGGCGATAAAGGACAGCATCAGGCGGTTCTACTCCGTGGCGGGATGCGGGTGCCGGACTGCATGGTCCGGCGTTGTTGTGGTCGTGTCGTAGCCCGGATGCAATCCGGGGATAGGGCGCGAGAGGAGTCCCGGATCGCATCCGGGCTAGGGTTGTTCATGGCAGCTTCACCCGAGCGAAATTGTTCGACCCCAGCGGGCTCAGCACGAAGCCCTCGACACCCTTGCGCAGCGCGGCGAACTGCTTGGGGTGGGCCAGGGCGATCCAGGGCGCCTGCTTATGGAAGATCGCCAGGGCCTGGCGATACAGCGCGGCGCGTTTTTCCTGCTCGGGCTCGCGGCGCGCCTGGGTGATCAGCGCGTCGAAGGCCTTGTCGCACCAACCCGCCTGATTCTCGCCGCTCTCGGCGGCGGCGCAGGACAGGTTGGGGGTGAGGAAATTGTCCGGGTCGCCGTTGTCGCCGGCCCAGCCCATAAACACCAGGTCGTGCTCGCCGTTCTTGGCGCGCTTGATCAGCTCGCCCCACTCGAACACGCGGATGTCGCTGCGGATGCCGATGGCGGCGAGATCGGCCTGCAGCATCTGCGCGCCGATGCCGGGGTTGGGGTTGGTCGGCCCGCCACCGGGACGGGTCCAGATCGACAGGGAAAAGCCATCGCCATGACCGGCTTCGGCCAGCAGGGCCTTGGCCCGTTCAACGTCATGCGGCCAGTCCGCGAGCTCGGGGTCATGGCCCCAGAGTGTCGCCGGGTAGGGCGCCACGGCCGGCGTGGCATTGCCCTCGCCGTACTGCGCGCGGATATAGGCGGCCTTGTCGAACGCCAGGTTCAGCGCCTGGCGCACGCGCACGTCATCCAGCGGCGGGTGACGGGTATTGATGCCGATATAGGCGGTCAGCAGCGAGTCCAGCTCCAGCACCTGCAGTTTCGCGTCGGCCCTGAGCGCCGGGATGTCCACCGGGCGCGGGTAGAGGGCGATCTGGCAGTCGCCGGCCTTGAGCCGCTGCTGGCGCACGTTGGGTTCGGGGGTGATGGCCAGCACCAGGCGCTCGATCGCTGGTGCGCCGTCCCAGTACTCCGGGTTGCCGCGAAAGCGCACCTGGGCGTCCTTGGCATAGCGCTCGAAGACGAAGGGGCCGGTGCCAATCGGCCGACTGTTGAGCCGTTCGGGCTTGTTCGTTGCGAGCAGATGCTCGGCGTATTCGGCCGAATAGATCGAGGCGAAGCCCATGGCCAGGTTGGCCAGGAAGGGCGCCTCCGGATGCCTGAGGACGAAGCGCACCCGATGTTCGTCGAGTTTCTCCACACGTTCGATCAGCTTTGCCAGGCCCATGGCCTCGGCATAGGGGAAACCGCGCAGCGACAGCTTGTGCCAGGGATGTGTCGGATCGAGCTGGCGCTGGAAGCTCCACAGCACGTCGTCGGCATTGAACGCGCGCGTGGGCGTGAAGTCGTTGTTGGCGTGAAATTTCACCCCCTGGCGCAGGGTGAAGCTGTAGCTCAGGCCGTCGGCGGAGATTTCCCAGCTTTCTGCCAGCGCCGGCACCAGCTCGGTGCTGCCGGGGGCGAAGGCCACCAGGCGTTCGAACAGGGTCTCGGCCGTGGCATCGGCGGTGGTCGCGGCGGTGTACTGGACGATATCGAAACCTTCCGGGCTGGCTTCGCTGCACACCACCAGATTATTCGCCGCCTGGACCTGTGCGCACAGCAAAGCGGCCAGCAGCAGGCCGCCGCGCTTAAAGGGCATGGAAGACATGTGAACTCCTGATCCGGGTAGAAACGGCGCACCCGCAGGCGCGCCGCCTGCCATCACTGGGCGATACCTACACCATAGAAGGAGTTGAGCGCGAAGGGGCTGATGCGGAAGTCCTGCACCTCCTTGCGCATCGGCTGGTACACGGTGGAGTGCGCCAGCGGGGTGATCGGCACCTCGCGCTTGAGGATCACCTGCGCTTGCCGGTACAGCTCGGTACGCTCGGCCTGGTCGGTGGTGCGCTTGGCGGCCTTGACCAGCTTGTCGTAGTCCTCGAAGCACCACTTGGAGAAGTTGTTGCCGTCGACTGCGTCGCAGCCGTAGAGGGTACCGAGCCAGTTGTCCGGGTCACCGTTGTCGCCGCTCCAGCCGATCAGCATGGCGTCGTGTTCGCCGGCCTTGGCGCGCTTGAGGTACTCGCCCCACTCGTAGCTGACGATGCGCGCCTGGATGCCGATCTTGGCCCAGTCGGCCTGCAGCATCTCGGCGATCTGCTTGGCGTTGGGGTTGTACGGGCGCTGCACCGGCATGGCCCACAGGGTGATCTCGGTGCCTTCCTCGACGCCGGCGGCCTTGAGCAGCGCCTTGGCCTTTTCCGGGTCGAAGGCCGGGTCCTTGATGGTCTCGTTATAGGACCACTGGGTCGGCGGCATGCCGTTGACCGCCAGCTGGCCGGCGTTCTGGTACACCGCGTCGAGGATCGCCTGCTTGTTCACCGCCATGTCCAGGGCCTGGCGCACCTCGAGCTTGTCGAACGGCGGGTGGGTGACGTTGTAGGCGATATAGCCGACGTTGAAACCGGCCTGTTCGGGCATCTGCAGCTTGGCGTCCTGCTGCAGCGAGGCGATGTCGGCCGGGCGCGGGAACAGGGTCACGTGGCATTCGCCGGCCTTGAGCTTCTGCATGCGCACCGAGGCGTCGGTGTTGATGGCGAAGATCAGGTTGTCGATCTTCACGTCCTCGGGCTTCCAGTAGTCCTGGTTGCCCTTGTAGCGGATCACCGCGTCCTTCTGGTAGCGGCTGAACACGAAGGGGCCGGTGCCGATCGGCCTCTGGTTGATGTCGGCGGCCTTGCCGGCCTTGAGCAACTGGTCGGCGTACTCGGCGGACTGGATCGAGGCGAAGCTCATCGCCAGGTTCTGCACGAAGGCGGCGTCCACTTCGTTGAGGGTGAAGCGCACCGTCTGATCGTCCAGCTTTTCCAGCTTAGCGATATTGGCGTCCATGCCCATGTCGGTGAAGTAGGGGAACTCGGTGGGGTAGGCCTTGCGGAAGGGATGATCCTTGTCGAGCATGCGGCCGAAGGTGAAGAGCACGTCGTCGGCGTTGAATGCGCGGCTGGGCTTGAAGTACTCGGTGCTGTGGAACTTCACCCCGGGGCGCAGCTTGAAGGTGTAGACCAAACCGTCCTCGGACACCTCCCAGCTTTCGGCCAGGCCGGGCTCGACCTGGGTGCCGCCGCGCTCGAACTGGGTCAGGCGGTTGAAGATGGTTTCCGCCGCGGCGTCGAAATCGGTGCCGGTGGTGTACAGGCCCGGGTCGAAACCGGCGGGGCTGCCTTCGGAGCAGAACACCAGGTTGGCGGCGCTGGCGAGGGGGGCGCTGGCGATCAGCCCAGCGGTAAGCAAAGCCTGGATAACGGCGTTCTTGCGCATCATGACCTCATCGTTGTTGTGGTTGTGATCCTTGAGGAGCCTCTTGTGGAGGCCACCGCCGAAACTATGCAGCCCTTGTGCCCGAGGCAAGCGCGATGTCGCACAGCAAATGGTTAGCGCTACAGAGCTGTAACTTGCTGTCGCATTTATGAAAATTTTGCAGGGAAAAGATGGCGAAACGCCGTTATCTGACGATAACGGCGTGGCCTTGTTGCGGGGCGTGGTTCAGGGCATCTGCACTTCGATGACGCCGTCGGCGCTGACCGTGACCTGGCTGGTGCCGGCCTCGATTTCCGGGGTGGGCGCCGCTTCCATCATCGCCATGCCCTTGGCCGCGTAGTGGCGCGGCATCGGCGGCTGGAAACCGCCGGTGTTGAGGTTGAGGCTGACCAGCTTGTAGCCCTTGCCGCCGAGCGCCTCGGTGGCCAGCTGGGCGCGGGCCTTGAAGGCATTCACCGCGTCCTTGAGCATGGCGTCCTCGCGGGTCTTGCGGGTGTCGGTGGCGATGCTGAAGTCCATGCCGGCCATCTTCATCTGTTGCAGCAACTCGCCGGTCAGTGCCGACAGGCGGGCGAAGTCGGCGCTTTCCAGGCGCACTTCGGCGCGCTCGCGCCAGGCGGTGATCTTCTGGCCCTTGTCGTCATACACCGGGTAGCTGTGACGGCTGCCGAGCTTGACCGAGACGCCGCGCACCTGGCGCACTTGCTCCAGCGTCTGGTTGAGGGTGTTGGTGATCTCGGCGGCCAGCTTGGCCGGGTCGGCGTGCTGCGCTTCGGTATAGAGGGTGACGTGCATCAGGTCGTGGGCGACCTCCTGATTCACCTCGGCGCGCAGGGCGATCTGGTTGTAGCGCGCCTCCTCGGCCAGCAGGGCGGTGCTGGCCAGGCTGGCGGCGGTCAGGGCGAGGGCGGTGGCGATACGGGTCATGGTGCGCATGGGCGGTTCCTTGTCGATGGCCGATGGGCCGTTACGCGAGGGTAGACGAAGCAGAGTGACTGTTCGGGTTAATGGCGGTTCAACTTTTTTCTTTGCCGCGTCGGCACCGCGTCGGCACCAGGTCGTGCCGGCTCAATCGTCCAGCCAGGCGCCCTGGGTTTCACCGTGGCCGGTGTCGCGGTCGTAGCGGTGTTCGCGCTCGATATGGCGTTGCAAGGTGGCGTGGGCGCGGGCATTGGCCTGCTGTTCCAGGGTCTTGCAGTCGGCTTGCTCCGGCAGCGCCAGCAGCGCCGCGTCGATGGCCTGCGCCGCCGCCTGGCCGATGCGGTAGTGGCCCAGTTCGTGTTCCTCGAGCGCCGCCAGGTAGCGGGCGAAGCGCTGTTGCTGCTGGGTGTCGCCGCCGTGCAGGCGCGGCAGGGTGATGCTGGCCTGCAGCTGGGTGCTGCTGCGTTCGATACGGCAGCGGCCATCGCGCGCCTCCCGCCACCAGAAGCGCCATTCCACCTGCCAGCGGGTGAAGCCGTGGTAGGTCTGGCCGTCCAGGCGGATCGGCGAGGCGCTGTTCAGCGCCTGGCGCAGGCTGGCGTGCGCTTCGAGGTGGGCGTCGTAGTGGCGGTAGTCGAGCTGCTCGCGCACCTCGGCGTGCAGCGGCGCGGCCAGCAGCAGCGGCAGCAGGGCGCGTTTCATGACTGGCGCAGCCGTTCGCGGCCGCGGCTGAGGTCGGCCAGCAGACGATCCAGCGCGTCCAGCTGGGCGGCGGGCACGGCCAGCTCGAGGCGGGCGCCGCTGGCGTCGAAGGCCTCGTTTTCCAGCAGGGCGTCGAACTCGCCCAGGCGCGCCTTGAACGGCGCCAGTTCGGCGAACTGCAGGTGGCAGTGGCAGGCCTGGCGCGGCACCAGCTCGCGGCGTTCGCCGCCCTGCAGGCACTTGGCCGCGCTGCCGCCGTATGCACGTGCCAGGCCGCCGGTGCCGAGCTGGATGCCGCCGTACCAGCGGATCACCAGCACCGCCACCTGGTCGCACGCCTGGCCTTCGATGGCGGCGAGAATCGGCCGGCCGGCGGTGCCGCCGGGTTCGCCGTCGTCGCTGAAGCGGTACTGCGCGCCGACCTTCCAGGCCCAGCAGTTGTGCGAGGCACCGGGGTCGCTGTGGGCAGCGATAAAGGCCTGCGCCTCGGCCGCGCTGGCGACCGGCGCGGCGAGGGCGTGAAAGCGGCTCTTGCGGATCTCCTCGCGGTACTCGCAGGGCGCGCTGAGGGTGAAGGCCATCAGGGCTTGGCGGGCGGCGTCAGGCCGCAGCCCTTGAGGATGATCTGGATCAGGTTGCCTGTGGCGGCTTCGAAGTCCTGCTTGGTCAGGCGCGAGCGGCCGCTGACGCGGCAGATCTGCGAGGCGAAGTCGGCGTAGTGCTGGGTGCTGCTCCACAGCAGGAAGATCAAGTGCACCGGGTCGACCGGGTCCATCTTGCCGGCGGCGATCCAGGCCTCGAACACCGCGGCGCGGCCGCGGAACCAGTCCAGGTAGTTCTGGTTGAAGTACTGCGACAGGCAGTCGCCGCCGCTGATCACTTCCATGGCGAAGATCCGCGAGGCCTTCGGCTGGCGGCGGGAGAATTCCATCTTGGCGCGGATGTAGCGCGCCAGCGCCTCGGCCGGGTCGTCGTCGACGGTCAGGGTGTTGAAGGTGCTGTCCCACAGTTCGAGGATGTTGCTCAGCACCGCCAGGTACAGGCCCAGCTTGTTGTTGAAGTAGTAGTGCAGGTTGGCCTTGGGCAGGCCGACGTTCTGCGCGATGGTGTTCATGCTGGTGCCCTTGAAGCCGTGGCGGGCGAACTCCTCTTCGGCGGCTTGGATGATGGCTTCTTCGTTCTTCTGGCGAATGCGCCCGGCGGGCTTGCCGCTGGCGCTATGGGCGGGGACTTCGAAGGTCATGGGCGATTCCGAACTGATCTGGGAGCACAGCGAGTGCACAGATACCCCAGCGTCGCCCGGGTGACAAGCGCAAGTCGCGGAAAAGTGGCGGGAAATGCCGCGAATCCGGGGTTTGCACCAAGGCTGTGCGGCGCTGTCCCCAGCGCGCCCCATGGCCGCCCTCGCTACAGATCCCGCCGATAGCGCCCGGCCCCGCGCAGGGCCTGCACCTGCTCGCGGCCGAGCCGATCCAGTGCCGTTGGCGCCGGGGCCGATTCGATAACCCCGGCCGTGCGGCCGGGGTTGGGACGGTGCCGGGTCAGAACTCGAGCACGGCCGACAGCCACAGGCGACGGCCCTCTTCGAGGGTGCCGGTGGTGGATTGGGCGATCTGCGTGTAGTAGGAGGCCCAGCCGCTGGCGCCGGTATTGGTGGTGTAGCTCTCGCCGTCGAGGAAGTCCTTGTCGAACAGGTTGTAGAGGGTGGCGTTGAGGGTGAGGTTTTGCGACGCCTTGAACGAGCCGCCGAGGTGGAACAGCTCGTAGGCCTTGAGGTCGCCGACCTGATCCTGCAGCGCCTGATTGGCGGCCGTCAGGTTGGCGTAGCGCTGATTGAAGCGCGCCCGCTCGCCGCGGTACTCGCCCTTGAACCACAGGCTCAGGCGCTCGGTTGCATGCCAGTTGAGGCTGGCGTTGAGCATGTGCTGCGGCGTGTTGGTCAGCGGTGCACCCTTGTCGGCGCCGCTGCTCTGCTCGCTGTCGGTGTAGGTGTAGTTGCTGGCCAGGGTCCAGCCCGGGGCGAACTGCCAGCGGCTGGCCAGTTCCACGCCCCGGGTCTTGGCTTCGCCGATATTGACGCTCTGCGCGAAGCTTTCCTGCAGGAAGCTGCTGCCCAGGCTGATGCAGCCCGGCTGGTTCGGGGCGCCGGGGAAGTTGCAGTTGGCGATCGGCGCGCCGTCGTCGATCTTGTCCTTGAACTTGGTGTGGAACAGCGTGGCATTGGCGCTGAAGCCGGCGAGGTTGTCGTAGTAGGCGCCGAACTCGGTGTTGGTGGTGGTTTCCGGGTCGAGGTCCGGGCTGCCGATGGTGATGGTGCGGCCCTGGGCGGTGACGCCGTTGATGCCGTCGTGCAGCTGGTTGAGGCTCGGCGTCTTGTAGCCCTTGCTCACGCCGCCCTTGAGCGTCCAGTTGTCGTTGGTGTTCCACACCAGGTAGGCGCGCGGGCTGAAGTGGCCGCCGAAGGCTTCGTGATCCTCGTAACGGCCGCCCAGGGTCAGGGCCAGGTCGTGGCGCAGGCGCCACTCGTCCTCGACGAACAGCGCCCAGGAGGTCTGCTGGAAGTCTTCGTCGGCGATGCCGTCCTCGACCTTGGCGTCCCAGTACTGGCCGCCGAGGGTGACGATGTGCGACTCGCCCACTGGCGCCACCAGCTTGCTGTCGA
This sequence comes from Pseudomonas sp. NPDC077649, assembly GCF_044542855.1. Classification (NCBI taxonomy): domain Bacteria; kingdom Pseudomonadati; phylum Pseudomonadota; class Gammaproteobacteria; order Pseudomonadales; family Pseudomonadaceae; genus Pseudomonas; species Pseudomonas sp. NPDC077649. The sequence goes on from NZ_JBITVF010000001.1 coordinate 601,055, forward strand.
ACACCAGGTCGGTGGACTTCAGCAGGCGCTCGTCGCCGCCGACGATGGCCGGGTAGCCCGTGTAGGGCACGCCCACTGTGCCGGGAATGGTGCGCCCCAGGGTCTCGGTGGTGTTGTGGGTCAGGCTGCTGTCGAGGGTGCCGATATCGAAACGGCCGGTGTGCGACAGGGCGAACTGGTCGCGCTGGAAACGCAGCTCGTCCCGGTAGCCGTTGGCGAGGGTCGGCTGGTCGACGCTGCAGCCGCCGATGGCGTTGCCGCCGCTCTTGCCATCCAGGGTGCCGAGCTGGCAGTCGTCGTTGTCGTAGACCTGGCGGCCGCGCTCGAAGTCCAGGGCGAAATCGTGGTTGTCCTGTGGGGTAAAGGTCAGGCGGCCGCCGAGGTTGTAGTTGCGGCCCTCCACCGGCGCTGCGCCGCGCTTGCTGACGGTGCTGTCGTCGTCGAACTCGAGGTCGGACTCGCCGCGGTCGTACAGGCTGCCGCGTACCTGCAGGCCGAGCAGGTTGTCGATCAGCGGGCCGCTGGCATAGAAGCTGGTGTTGCTGGTGTCGCCGAAGTCGCGGTTTTCCTGGAAGGTGTGATCCAGGGTCAGGCTGCCGCCCCAGGCCTTGCCCACCTTGCGGGTGATGATGTTGATCACCCCGCCCATGGCGTCGGAACCGTACAGGGTCGACATCGGCCCGCGGATCACCTCGATGCGCTCGATGGCCGACAGCGGCGGCATGAAGCTGGTGGCGGTCTCGTTGAAACCGTTGGGGGTGACGTTGCCGGCGGCGTTCTGCCGACGGCCGTCGATCAGGATCAGGCTGTAGTCGCTCGGCAGGCCGCGGATGCTGATGTTCAGCCCGCCGGTCTTGCCGGTGCCCTGGCCGATGTCGACGCCTTCGACGTCCTCCAGGGCCTCGGCCAGGTTGCTGTAGCGCTTCTGCTGCAGCTCCTCGCGGCCGATCACGCTGATGCTGGCCGGCGCGTCGGTGATCTTCTGCTCGAAGCCGGCGGCGGTGACCACCACGTCGCCGAGGGCGACCGGCTCGCTGGCCTGGGCGCCGAGGCTGGAGACGAGGGCAATGGCGCTGGCCAAGGCGCTGCGGGAACTGAGGGCGGACATCGATCTACTCCTGGCGGTGTAAGGATTGGAAGCGAGATGGCCGCGATGATAGTGATTTGCATATAAGGTTCAATCGCGAATGAATTTCAACAGCGAGAGCAACTTCTGCAGGGCGCGTGGCGACTGGGCTGGGAGTGGGGTGTAAATTTTGTAAATGCGACTGTTTCTCGATTTAGCCGCCGGCCTTTGCGAATCGCCCGGCGCGCCTTAAGCTGCCGGCATGAACCGCATCCTTCTCAACTGCGACATGGGCGAGGGCTTCGGCGCCTGGCGCATGGGCGACGACGCGCTGGCCATGCCGCTGATCGACCAGGCCAATCTGGCCTGCGGCTTCCACGCCGGCGACCCGCTGATCATGGCGCGCAGCGTGGCGCTGGCGGTCGAGCACGGCGTGCGCATCGGCGCCCATCCGTCCTACCCCGACCTGCAGGGCTTCGGCCGCCGCCATCTGCAGTGCTCGCCCGAGGAAGTCCACGCCCTGGTGCTGTACCAGATCGGCGCGCTGGACGCCTTCTGCCGCGCCGTCGGCGGCCAGCTGGCCTACGTCAAGCCGCACGGTGCGCTGTACAACGACCTGGTGCGCGACGATGCCCTGCTCGCCGCGGTGCTCGATGCCTGCGCCAGCTACCGCAAGGGCCTGCCGCTGATGGTGCTGGCCCTGGCCGACAACCAGCGCGAGCTGTGTCTGGCCGATGAGGCCGACGTGCCGCTGATGTTCGAGGCCTTCGCCGACCGCGCCTACCTGGCCGACGGCCAGCTGGCGCCGCGCCGGCTCAGCGGCGCGGTGCACCAGGACCCCGAACGCATCCTCGCCCAGGCCCTGGCCATCGCCCGCGGCCAGGCCTTCCCCGACCTCGACGGCAAACCGCTGCGCCTGCGCGCCGACAGCCTCTGCGTGCACGGCGACAATCCCGAGTCGCTGGCCGTGCTACGGCGTTTGCGGGCGCAGCTGGACGCCCTCTGAGGGCGCGGTCCCGGCATTCGCCGCGCTGCCCGGTCGGGCAACTGGTCAGCGCATGCGCGGCGGGAGTCGGCATCTGCCTCGCGCTGTGAGAGGATGGCTCCTGCAAGCCCCGCCCCAGGCCAAAAAGGACCCGTGATCCACGCCGATGAAGACGCCCAAACGTATTGAACCCCTGGTCGAAGACGGCCTGGTGGACGAAGTGCTGCGCCCGCTGATGAGCGGTAAGGAAGCAGCGGTCTATGTGGTGCGCTGCGGCGACGAGCTGCGCTGCGCCAAGGTCTACAAGGAAGCCAACAAACGCAGTTTTCGCCAGGCCGCCGAGTATCAGGAGGGCCGCAAGGTGCGCGGTAGCCGCCAGGCGCGGGCCATGGCCAAGGGCAGCAAGTATGGGCGCAAGGAGCAGGAGCAGGCCTGGCAGAACGCCGAGGTGGCGGCCCTGTTCCACCTGGCCAGCGCCGGCGTGCGGGTGCCCAAGCCCTACGACTTTCTCGACGGCGTGCTGCTGATGGAGCTGGTCAGCGACGGCCAGGGCGACGTGGCGCCGCGACTCAACGACGTCGAGCTGCACCCGGACGACGCCCGCGAGTTCCACGCCTTCATGATCCAGGAAATCGTCAAGATGCTCTGCGCCGGCCTGGTGCATGGCGACCTGTCGGAATTCAACGTGCTGCTCGGTCCTGATGGCCCGGTGATCATCGACCTGCCGCAGGCAGTGGACGCCGCCGCCAACAACCATGCCTTCAGCATGCTCGAACGCGACGTGCGCAACATGGCCGAGTACTTCGGCCAATTCGCCCCCGAGCTGAAATACACCAAGTACGCCAAGGAAATGTGGGCGCTCTACGAGGCGGGCAAACTGCAGCCGCACAGCCAGCTGACCGGCGAATTCGCCGAAGCCGAAGACGCCGCCGATATCGATGCGGTGATGCGCGAGATCAAGGCCGCCCTGGCCGAAGAGGCACGGCGCCAGGCCTTGCTCAATGCCGAAGACGCGCCCAAGGACGCCGAACCGACGCCACCCTGGATGCGCTGACTCGGCGGACGGTGCGCCATGCGCGCCGACGCTTGTGGGACTGCATGAAATCCGGGGTTGACGCTCCATCTCCCGGATTGCAGGGCTATGCCCCCAACGCCTGGATATGCCGTCCGTAGGGTTCGCCGCGCGCGAGCCTCTGGTGCGCACGAACTGGGCGGCCCCGCGACACCCTAGTCGCTGTGTACCCCACGCCGCGTCGTTAGCGCTGAGGGTGCGACGAACATCCCGGCGCGGCGCAACCCACGCCCTCTTCCAGCCCCTGCAGAATCGGACAATCCGGCCGGCTATCGCCCTGGCAGCTGTTCGCCAGCTCCACCAGCGTATCGCGCAGCGCGCTCATCTCGGCGATCTTGCGCGAAAGCATGGCGATATGTCCCTCGGCCAGCGCCTTCACATCGGCGCTGGCGCGACTCTTGTCCTGCCACAGCGCCAGTAGCCGGCCCACTTCCTCCAGGGAAAACCCCAGATCCCGCGCCCGCTTGATAAAGGCCAGGCTGTGCAGGTCGTTGGCGCTGTACTGCCGATAGCCGCTCTCCGTACGCCCGGCCCGCGGCAGCAGGTCGATGGACTCGTAGTAGCGGATCATCTTGGCGCTGAGGCCGGTGTGCTTGGCGGCTTGGCCGATGTTCATGCTTGGAGCCTCGTCGTGAGCAGATTGCGCCAGGATAGCGCGGCGGCGATCAAATCAGGCCCTGTTCTCGCTCCAGATCCACCAGCCGACTAGTCGGGCCGTCGGCACGCAGGCGCTCACGAATCATCTGCGGCCATTGGCTGCGCGAGCGGCGCTTGGCGATGGCGTAGGTGAAGTTTTGCAGGGTACGAACGGGCAGCAACAGCATGCTGCCGAGCAGCAGCATGAAGTCGGTATAGCTGAGAAAGTTTCGGCCCTGGTTGGCACGGTATTGGTCCTTGATCAACCTCCAATACAGTCGTACCGATTGGCCCTTGCTATTGCGTACTTCCTGCAAGCTCTGGCTGAACTGCGGAGAGTCGCTGTGCTGGCCGTGCTCGTCGAACCAGGGGCCGTTGTCCATATAGGCGCGCAGGTATTCCCAGAAGCCCAATTGCATTTCCAGACTCTTGCCGATGGGGGAGCCGAGGTTGATCAGCACCTGCTCCTCGGGGTGGCCGAAGCGATGCAGGAGAACTTCGAGCGCCGCATGGCGCATGCCGGCGGTATAGGGGCCAACGGTGCCGTAGGCGTAGGCGGCTGCCGCGACGTCATCCCAGGGTGTGTGGTAAAGCTCGTCGTCCTGCTCGAAATACAGCTCGCGGGTGCGTCGGTTGAGCAGGATGGGAAGGGGCATAGGGCGCAGGACTTCCCAGATAAATGGAAGGATGATTGCTGCCAAGCTGATAAGTAGGTTGTAAATAACCCACTCAGTATCTCGATCCGCGTAGGCAAGGATGCCCATTATGAAACAGGCAATACCCACCCCCCCACCAAGAGCACCTGTCAGCATCCCCCTGTCCGCACTATCGCCATGCTCGATGGCCAGGTAGTGCTCGGTCTGTTCCTCCACTTCGGGCATGCATATCAGAGGCGCACCGGTCGGCTGATCGGCCTGGAGCAGGCGGCTGTCCGGCACCCGGGCCAGGCGTTGGGCGAAGGGGTGGTTGGTAGCTACGGTCATGGTTTAGCTCAGGTCGATATCGATGGGCGGCAGGTAGAGCCCTTCGATGGGTTGGTAGGTAAGGCTGCCGCGGATGACCGCTAGATCCTCGACGTCCTCGTGATAGGCGCGGCGCAGGCGGACGCTGCCATCGGCTTCCGGCACTACGCGAGTGCCGATATCTATGTCGAAGGGAATGGGGTCGTCTTCGCCCCAGACCAGCGGCACACAGCGCTTAGCGGAACCGAGCAAGCCGGTCGAGCGCTTCTATTCCTCGTGCCCGTCGAAGCTGACCATGCCCTGGCGGTACTCGTGCTGGCCGGGCAGGCGCAGTTCGTTGACCCACTGGCTTGAACGCGGATCGATATAGTGCGCGTATTGCACTGAACAAACGCCCAGATACCCGAGCTAGAGGCCTACCGCTTTCCCACTCCTTCGTCAGCAAGCCTTGCGAGGCATTACCTGGCCCAGTGGGTCGGGAGCCAAACCTTGGGTTTTGGTGGGATCGGGTACATCGAAATTGCGTACCAGAAAGTACTTGGGATATGTGATTTCAGGTTGTAACTGGCTGATCATCTGCCGGTCAGTTAGGAAGTACTCCAGCAGATCTTCGATATCGAAACTCAGACTGGGTGTATCCGCCCTGAACCACTCATCGAGCAAGGCTTGTTCCTCGGCGGTATTGAAGCCTGCTTTCAGCCGTTCGGCCTCGCGCTGAACATCCTCGAGCCAGCCATGGGTCTTGCGCAGTTGCGCTTGGTTGGCACGGACGCGGCGCAGTGCGGTATCCCGCCGTTCTGCCTGAGCCATGCTCTCGCTACCCTCGCCCAACAGCCTGCCCAGTGTGCTCTCACGGCCCAGCAGGGGACGCTCCAGGCGTGCTTCTTCCTGAGCAAAGGCCTGGGACTGTTCGCGATAAAGCTGCCAGAGCAGACGCAGGCGACGAATGTAGAGACGGCGGTGGGCCAGAAAACCTTCCGCAGTGGCTGCGCTTGCGCCTGCGCGAGCCCGATAGCGCGTGCTGGCTGCGAGGGCGCTGGTGCCGTTGATATGGTCATTGAGCTCAAAAAGGCCTGCCACATCAGCGTCTACTTCATACAGTTGCTCAAGTGAGTAAAAGGGTACTCCCGCCCGATAAGCCGCCCGATACATCTCGTGCAGGCAAGCCAGGTGCAGCTCACGGCTGTATGGCGCATCTTCCCGGCGCAACCCGCCTCCCACATCGTCGCTCACACCTGGCACCAGGCGTTCCTCCCAGCGCGGCGTGAGCGAGCCGGTGCCGATCAGCCGAGCACGCCGGGTGCCACGCACCTCATGGGCGGCGACCAGGTGCAAGGCGGCCTTAACTGGCCCTGGCAGGCATTCGCCATCCTCGACCCGGTTGACCAGCGGCAGCAGGTACTCCAGCACGATAGAGCTTTGCATGCTGCGATCCACGGCATCGAACAGCCCGGCGAACACCACCTCCAGCTCTAAGCCCTGATAGCGGGTGCTGCCCGGCTCGCAGGCCTCGAACAATTTGTGGCAGAAGGCGCGCGCCAAGGTGGCGCCGAAGTCGAAGCCATAGACCGATATGGCGAGTCGTTTGAGCTGCACATCGCCAGCAGTCCGTGCTTTGCCGATTGCATCATTGAACGCTTGGAATGCCGATTCCAGCCGCGTATCCACGCCCGTCTTGAACAGCTCGGCGCTCAACGGATTATCTCGAATCGTTTCGGAGAGCTCGGCGCCTGCCGTCACCACTGCCGCTGCCACCGCCTTGGCCAGGTTGCCGTGGCTCAGGTTGCGCTGCAGGCGCTCCCACCAGTTCTTGCCCGTCAGCATATCCTTGCCGGCTTCTACCGCCGTATCGGTTGCCGTGCCTTGCGGCAACTCGGCCAGGTTGCCCTCGGCCTTGCTCGCCATGCCCTTGAGCCCCGCACCGAGCACCGCAGCCCCGCCGCCCAGGCTGGCATCGAAAGTGGCGCCCAGGCCGGAGATATAGAACTTTTGCAATTGCCTGAAAGGATCGGGTGGCGGATAGCTCTGGTCGTAGGGGTGTGCGAGGAACAGTCGTCCGACATTGCTTAGGCGATCGTTGCGCAGATCCTCCTCCAGATTGCGGCCAAAGCCGTCGAAGAAGAAGCCGATATGCAGGGTGGCGCCACAGGGCAGTACCGCTGTCTTGCCATTACCCACGCCACGGCTCGCACGTGCACTGATGGCCTGGGCGCGATCCAGATTGGCATTACTCATGGTCAACTTCCTTGTTCTGCGCCCTTTCAGGGCGTGGTGAAAACGGGCTGAACAGATCCGGGCTCCAGCCCAGGCGAACCTGGTTGTCCGGATCGAACCGTACATGCAGATAACGGTCATCACGGCCTCGCGGGGGCATAGGGAGTTCGATCTCGTGGCGTTCCTGTTTGACACCTTGACGAGCCTGTTCACCCGTTCGACTGAGAATCCAGACTACCTTCGCGGTCGGGCCGTCCAGGCGCCAGCAACAAGTCACGCCTCCGTTACCTCCCCAGTTGTCGTTAACCCAATAGCTGAATATTGGCCTATCCGTATAGTTTTCCGAGGTCAGCATTGCCCCCGGCGTGCGTAACTGCCCATAGAGATATAGCCCCAGCAGGGGCAGCAGTACGATCAGTAGGGAAAGGATCAGCCCGCGTCGACGCCACTTGCGTTTATTGGGTGAGTTCAAGACCAGGCTCATGGTTGGCTGCCTTGTTCGTTGGGTTGGGAGCGATCAGGGCGTGGTGAAAACGGGCTGAACAGATCCGGGCTCCAGCCCAAGCGAACCTGGTTGCCCGGATCGAACCGTACATGCAGGTAGCGGTCGTTACGGCTCCGTGGGAGCATGGGTAGTTCAATCTCGTGGCGTTCTATTTGCCTTCCCTGATCTTCCTGAGTCTTGGACATGCTAAGAATCCACACTAACTTTGCAGTCGGGCCGTCCACGCGCCTACAGCACATGATGCCTCCTGCGCCCATTACGGCCAGGTTACCGCCCCAAAAGTCGTTGACCCAGAAACTTCCTATCGGTCTATCCATATAGTTTTCCGAGGTCAACATTGCTCCCGGCGTGCGTAACTGCCCATAGAGATATAGCCCCAGCAGGGGCAGCAGTACGATCAGTAGGGAAAGGATCAGCCCGCGCCGACGCCATGTGCTTTGCAGCAGAGACGGCCTGATGAGCTTCATGTATCCAGAGTCCTCAGCGCTTGCGCGAGCGGCATGCGCTGTTCCTTAACCTGTTGCAGGGCGCTTGGCCAGTTCGGCCAGTGCGCTGGGAACTGGCGGTCGAGCAGATGCAGGGTGGCAAACAGGCTGATGTCTTCCGCTTGCTCCAGCCCTTGCTCGCGAGCGGCATCGAGCGCTCGTTGCACTTGGTCTAGACGGTCGCCATGACAGTTACTGGTGAACACCTCGGCTGACTCTTTCTCCAGTTCGGCAGTCAGGCTGTAGGCCAGGGGGTCAAGCTGCAGTTGCTGCCAAAGCGCCTGATCCATAACGATGGGCTGATAGGCTGCCGGGCTGCTCAACCCTTTACCTTGCAAGGCTTGCCAGCCTTCATCGGTTGTTGGCCGCCACCACTCGAGCAACGGGCCGAACAGCCAGTCATGCCATTCTGTCTCACTGCGGGCATGCAGCAGTGGCAGCACCCCAGGGGCATAGCTGCGCAGCAAGTAAATGCCGTCGTGCTCATCGGTTGCCAGCAGTGCATCGCCCAGGTGCCCGGCCATGCTGCCAAGGTCGCAGGCGGTATTGAGCCAGCCCATCCAGGCAGAGGTGTCGTCGAGTGTCAGAAGCGTCTGGCAGTCGCTGAATGGCAGAGCCGTTAGATCCAACAACCAAGGGCCGTGATCCTTGAGTTCGGCGAACTCTGCCTGATGCATCAGCGCCTGCTTGGGGTGGTTGGTTTGCAGGAGGTGCAGGCGAGAGGTGTCGGGCAGTAATCCCATTTCGACGATGGCCAGGCAGCGGTGCTGGTTTTTCCTGGCCTGGTTCCAGGCCGCTTCCATCAAGTCGAGACTCATGCCCGGTCACCTGCTTGCAGCAGTTGCCCTTCACGCAGTGCCTTTTTCCAACACTCCAGACAAATGCCTTGCGGTGCCCTTAACTTTGGCTGGCCAAGCGCCGTTTCGAGCAGGTTTCCGGCTTTGTCGCTATCGGCCATGCCAGGAATCACCGGCAGCAAAATCTTCAACCCCGACCCACTCCCCGGCCCGCCCCCCGAATTCATCTTGATCGTCGCCCCACTCAGGGTCACGCCGCTGGGGTCGAGTTTGAGGAAGCTGCCGCCGCCGGCGGCGGTGAGTTCCATGCCGGCGTCGATCACCACCTTGCTGCCGGCGTTGTAGTGAATCTCGTTGCCGGCTTCGATGAACAGGCCGGTGCCGATCTTGTTGTGCTGGGTGACGGCGACGGTGAGGTGGTCGTTGGCGCGCACTTCCACCTTGCGCTCGAGGTCGGTGGTGCGGTGTTCCTCGGCGCGCATCTCGCTGTAGCTGTTGGCCTCCACCGTGTCGTGGCGTTCATTGCCGACGCGGATCTTCTGGTCGTGCTCGATGTTCTCGTCCCAGTCGCGCTGGGCATGGATGTAGATCTGCTCGGCGCCCTTGCGGTCTTCGATGCGAAACTCGTTGTAGCCGCCACCGCCCGGGCTGCTCAGGGTCTTGAACACGCTGCGGGTCTTGTTCGCCGGCAGGTCGTAGGGCACCAGGTGCTCGGCGTGGTACAGGCAGCCGGTGATCAGCGGCTGGTCGGGGTCGCCTTCGAGGAAGGTGACCAGCACCTCCATGCCCACCCGCGGGATAGCGACGCCGCCGTAGGCCTTGCCGGCCCAGTTGGAAGCCACGCGCAGCCAGCAGCTGGTGGTGTCGTTACTCTGGCCTTCGCGGTCCCAGTGGAACTGCACCTTGACCCGGCCGTACTGGTCGCAGTGGATTTCCTCGCCAGCCGGGCCGGTGACCACGGCGGTCTGGCTACCCAGTACCTTGGGTTTTCGATGTTCGAGCGCGGGGCGGTAGGGGATGTCCCAGGGCGCGGCGGTAAAGCGGTTGCGATAGCCCTGCTGGAAGCCATCACCGGCTTGGGTGTTGCTGGTGACTGATTCTTCCAGCACCTGCGGTTGCTTGCCCTCGTGGATCACCTCGACCAGCAGCCAGAGGTCGTTCCACGGTTCGCGTGGATGATCCGCCAGGGCGAGGAAGTGGCCGCAGGCCAGGTAGGCGTCACTCTCGCCTTCGGCCAGCTCGTAGTCGCTGCGCAGGCGCTCCAGGCTGCGCTTGGCCAGGTGCTTGCCGCGGGTGCGGTCGGTGAAGCGGCCGGGGTAGTCGTAGACCTCCAGGGCCGGGGCGAATTCGCTGCGGTAGTCCGCCTCCATCTGCAGCTTGGGCTGCTCGAAGTCGTAGTCGCGCCAGCTGGCCTGGGTGCTGCGGGTTTCCAGGCGCACGCCGAAGGCGCGCACCACCTCGTGGTCGGCGGCCAGGCCGCTGTCCTGCTGGTAACTCAGCGGCGCGAGCTTGGGGAATACGCTGGCGTCGTCGCCGAAGACCAGGCGGTGGCCGGTTTCGCCGTGCTGGAAGTGGAAGCTGATGCCTTCTTCCTCGCACAGGCGCTGGATGAAGTGCAGGTCGGATTCGTCGTACTGCACGCAGTAGTCGCGCTCGGGGTAGAGGTAGCCGAGCTGGAACTGGTAGGCATCGCTGTGGATGCCGTGCTCTTCGAGGATCTGGCCGACGATCTGCGGCACCGTGAGGTGCTGGAAGATGCGCTGGTTGTGGCGGTGCGCCAGGTAGGCCAGTTGCGGGCGCAGGCCGATGCGGTAGCGGGTCAGGCGCTTGCCCGAGTCGCCCTGTTCGATGCTGTAGATCACCCCGTGCACGCCCTTGCCGGAGGGGCCGAAGGCCAGGTAGGCGGTCTGGTTGATCAGCGCGTCGAGGTCGAGGTCGGCGCGTTGGCTGACCAGCTCGATGTCGAAGCGGTAGGGCTTGTTGAGCGCCTCGCGGCCTTCGAAGCTCAGCACCTGCAGGTCGTTGTCGAGGGCGGGAATGGTGAGGGTGATATGCGCCTGGTTGGCATCCAGCATGCCGTGGCCTCCATCCTTGAGTTGGGCGAGGGCTGAAGGGTGCCGGACGCCGGGCAGCGGTTCAATGATGGCATTCCCATACTATGCGCCGGGTCATGAAAAAACCGCCGCGGCGCCTGGGCTGGCGCCGCGCGGGTAAGCCTTCTCCTACAAGTCTTGCGGCTTCCAGCGGGTCAGCAGCAGCGCATTGCTGACCACGCTGACGCTGGACAGGGCCATGGCGGCGCCGGCGAACATCGGGTTGAGCAGGCCGGCGGCGGCCAGGGGAATGCCGATCAGGTTGTAGACGAAGGCCCAGAACAGGTTCTGGCGGATCTTCGCGTAGGTGCGTCGGCTGATCTCCAGCGCCGCCGGCACCAGGCGCGGATCGCCGCGCATCAGGGTGATGCCGGCGGCGTGCATGGCCGCATCGGTGCCGCCGCCCATGGCGATACCGACGTCGGCGGCGGCCAGCGCCGGGGCGTCGTTGATGCCGTCGCCGACCATGGCCACTGTGCCCTTCTGGCGCAGCTCGCCGATCAGCCGCGCCTTGTCCGCCGGCAGCACCTCGGCGTGGGCTTGGTCGATGCCCAATATGCCGGCCACGGCGGCGACGCTGCCGCGGTTGTCGCCGCTGATCAGATGGCTGGCGATGCCCTGTGCGCGCAACTGCTCGACCGCCTCGGCCGCGCCCGGCTTGAGCGCGTCGCCGAAGGCCAGCAGGCCGAGCAGGCGCGGCGATTCGCCGGTTTCGAGCAGCCAGGACAGGGTGCGGCCCTCGGCTTCCCAGGCTCGGGCGGATTCGCCCAGCGCGTCCATCTGCAGTTGCTGTTCGTCGAGCAGGCGGCTGCTGCCCAGTTGCAGCGCACGGCCCTCGACCGTGCCGGCGATGCCGCGGCCGGCCAGCGCGCGGCTGTCGCGCACCGCGGGCAGGGCAATCTCCAGCTCGGCGCAGCGTTGCAGCACGGCCTTGGCCAGCGGGTGTTCGCTGCCCTGCTGCAGGGCGCCGGCCAGGCGCAGCAGCTCGGTTTCGTCGGCCCCGGCGAGGCCGAGGTGGACGATACGCGGGCGCCCTTCGGTGAGGGTGCCGGTCTTGTCGAAGGCGAGGGTGTCGACCGCATGCGCCACTTCCAGCGCCTGGGCGTCCTTGATCAGGATGCCGTGGCGCGCGGCCACGCCGGTACCGGCCATGATCGCGGTCGGCGTGGCCAGGCCGAGGGCGCAGGGGCAGGCGATCACCAGCACCGCCACGGCGTTGAGCAGGGCGCTTTCCAGCGGCGCGCCGAACGCCAGCCAGCCGAGCAGGGTGGCCAGGGCGACCAGCAGCACGGCCGGCACGAACACCTGGCTGACCCGATCCACCAGCTTCTGGATCGGCGCCTTGGCCGCCTGGGCGTCCTCCACCAGGCGGATGATCCGTGCCAGCACGGTCTCCGCGCCCAGCGCGGTTGTTTCCACCAGCAGGCGGCCTTCGCCGTTGATCGCGCCGGCGGTGACCTTGTCGCCCGGTTGCTTGGCCACCGGCAGGCTCTCGCCGCTGATCAGCGCCTCGTCGGCGTGGCTGTGGCCTTCGACGACCCGGCCGTCCACCGGGAAGCGCTCGCCCGGCTTGACCACGACCCGGTCGCCGAGTGCCAGGGCATCGATGGCCACGCTCTGCTCGCGGCCGTCGACCAGGCGCACGGCGCGATCAGGGCGCAGCGCCTGCAGGGCACGGATGGCGCCGGCGGTCTGGCGCTTGGCGCGGCTTTCCAGGTACTTGCCGAGCAGGATCAGGCTGATGATCACCGCCGAGGCCTCGAAATACAGGTGCGGCATGCCGCCGGCCGGGGTCACCGCCCACTGGTACAGGCTCAGGCCGTAGCCGGCACTGGTGCCGATGGCCACCAGCTGATCCATATTGCCGGCGCGGGCCCTGAGCGCTTGCCAGGCGGCGCGGTAGAAGCGCGCGCCGAACACGAACTGCACCGGCGTGGCCAGCAGGAATTGCACCCAGGCCGGCAGCATCCAGTGCAGGCCGAAGGGCTCGGCCAGCATCGGCAGCACCAGCGGCAGGGTCAGGGCGATGGCCGCCAGCAGCACCAGACGTTCGCGGCGCAGGCGCTTTTGCGCCATGTGCGTCTCGGACGGGCCTTGCTCGAGCAGGCGGCCATGGTAGCCGGCGGCGGCGACGGCGCGCAGGGCGAGCTGCACGTCGAAGCCGGCGAGCACCTGCAGATGGGCTTTCTCGTCGGCCAGGTTGACCGCGACGCGGGTCACCCCGGGCAGCTGGTGCAGGGCGCGTTCGATGCGGCCGACGCAACTGGCGCAGGTCATGCCGTCGATGGCCAGTTCCAGCGGCTGGCTCGGCACCCGGTAGCCGGCGCGCTCGACCGCGGCGATCAGCCCGCCGAGGCTGTCGCCCGGCGCCTCGATGCGCGCCTGTTCGCTGGCCAGGTTGACGCTGGTGCTGGTCACGTCGGGCAGTTGGCGCAAGGCGCGTTCGACGCGGCCGGCGCAACTGGCGCAGGTCATGCCTTGGATCGGCAGGTCGTAGGTGGTGAGGTTGGACATGCTGGGTCTCCCTGTAGCGAGGGCTACAGGATCAACCTTGACGCCATGGCAAGGTCAAGCACTTCAATGCACGGGCGGTGCGGCATGCAGGCGCAGGCCGGCGGCGTCCATGGCGATGCGGTAGCGGCGCACCTCGCCGGCCTGCAGTTGCAGCGCCTGGCCGCTGAGCTGGGCGATACCCAGGCCGCAGGCGCCCGGGCCCTGCAGGCCGAGACGCAGCGCAACGCTGCCCGGCGGCAGGTTGAAGGCCACCGACTGGCCCTGATACAGACGCGCCGCCAACTGGTCCTGCAGGTACAGCGCCACCTCGCAGGGGCTGGCCACCTCCAGGCGCTCGCGCGAGACGATCAGCACCGCATAGCCCTCGCCCTGGGCGGTGTCGGGCAGCGGCGCCAGGGGTTGGGCGGCGAGCGGCTGGTTCAGCAGGGCGGTGAGCAGGAGCAGGGCGAGGCGCATGGCGGCGATCCTTTCGAAGACCTATTGAGCTTGGCTCATCGAGCCGGATCGGCAAGCGGCCTGCACCCGGGGGCTTGACCTTGCCACCGTGGCAAGCTCGAGACTGAACGCCGTCAAGCAAACCAACGAGGAGTGACAGATGCAGATTTTCAAGGTGAGCGGCATGTCCTGCGGTCATTGCGTGCGGGCCATCGGCGAGGCGATCAGGGCGCTGGACGCTGCGGCCGAGGTGCAGGTCGACCTGGCGGGCGGCGAGGTGCGGGTGGCCAGCCGACTGAGCCAGGAGCAGTTGCTGGCGGCGATTCGTCAGGAGGGCTACCAGGCGCAGCCCGCGTAGGGTGACGCGGGGCCGCCTACTGCCAATTGCGCAGCAGGCCGCGGAAGCAGCTGTCGACCATGGCCGGGGTGTCGAGTTGCGGGTCGAACAGGTTGGGGTCGCGCAGCCAGTCGCTGAACAGGCCGACGATCAGCGCGTGCAGGGTACGCGCCGCCAGGCGCGGGCTGATGCCCGGCTGCAGCAGCGGCTGCACCGCCGCCTGGGCGAACTGCTGTTCGCACAGGGCGATGAACTGGTTGATAAAGGCCTCGTGACGCTCCTCGGCTTCGCGCAGCTCCTCGGTGAATTCGCAGCGGCGCAGCAGGATGGTGAAGATGCGCCGGCGCTGCGCATCCTGCGCCAGGTGGGCCATGGCCTCGACGCACAGGTCGCGCAGCATCTGCAGCGAGGTCAGGCCGTCGGCGGCCTCCAATTGTTCGGCCAGCGGCTCCAGCGGCAGGCGCACCTGGTTGAGCATTTCGTGGAACAGATGGGCCTTGTTCTGAAAGTGCCAGTAGATCGCCCCGCGCGTTACCCCGGCACGGCGCGCCACCTGCTCCAGGCTGGTATGGGCCACGCCCTGTTCGAGGAACAGCAGCTCGGCGGCGGCGAGGATGGCGCAGCGGGTTTTCTCCGCGTCTTCTTTGGTTCGGCGCATGGCGATTCGGTCAATTCTGGCTAGGCTCTGGTTGAGCCGAGTTTACCGATTTTGCCGTGCCAGCAGGTGGCGCCGCGCGACTGGCGAGTCCGTCGTGCGCCCTTCGCCATGCGCGTCGCCAAGGAGAGGAGTGCCTCATGTCGTTCGTTCGCCTGTTCCGTTCGCTGTTGCCCCTGAGTCTAGCCGTGCTGCCGCTGGCCACCCTGGGTGCCGACGCGCCACCCCCGGCGGTGACCGTGGAGCAGGTCAAGGCCGGCGCCTTGCCGGTGGTGCTGGAGTACTCGGCGCGCACCGCCGGCTATCGCGAGGTACAGGTGCGGGCCCAGGTCAGCGGTATTCTCCAGGAGCGCACCTACCAGGAAGGCAGCGGCGTGCAGAAGGATCAGCTGCTGTTTCGCATCGACCCGCGTCCCTACCAGGCCGCGCTGGCCCGCGCCAAGGGCGCGCTGGCCCAGGAGCAGGCGCGCTTTCGGCAGACCGAGCGCGACCTCAAGCGCATTCGCGAGCTGCAGAAGAAGGGCTTCGCCAGCGAGAGCGAGCTGGACAATGCGGTGTCCAACTTCGAGCAGAGCAAGGCCAATATCGAGGCCGCCCAGGCCGAGGTGCAATCGCGCCAGATCGACCTCGACTACACCACGGTGAAGGCGCCGATCACCGGCATCACCAGCAAGGAAAGCGTCTCCGAGGGCAGCCTGATCGTCGCCGGCGATCCCAGCGCCAGCCTGCTCACCCAGATCACCCAGCTCGACCCGATCTTCGTCAACTTCGCCTACCCGGACGCCGAGGCCGAACGCCTGCGCCGCGAGTTGTCCGAAGGCAGCCTGGTGCCGCCTGCCAGCGGCAAACTCAACGTTGAGGTGCAGTTCGGCGACGGTTCGGCCTATCCGGTGGAGGGCGAGGTGGATTTCACCGACAGTCTGATCGACCGTGGCACCGGCACCGTCAGCGCCCGCGGCGTGGTGCCCAACCCCGAGCAGAAGCTGCTGCCGGGACAGTTCGTGCGGGTGCTGGTCAAGGGCCTGACCCGGCCCGACGCCATCACCGTGCCGGAGCGGGCGGTGGCCCAGGGGCCGCGCGGCACCTTCGTCTACGTGGTGGACGAGCAGGGCATCGCGCGTATGCGCCAGGTCGGCACCGGCGATACGGCCGACGGCCGCTGGCTGATCACCTCCGGCGTCAGCGAGGGCGACCGGGTGGTGGTCGACGGCCTGGCCAAGGTGCGCCCGGACAGTCCGGTACAGGTCGAGGAGGCCAAGGCAGCCCCGGCGCAAGCCACGGCGCAGGAGTGACGCCATGATCTCGCGCTTCTTCATCGACCGCCCGGTGTTCGCCACCGTTATTTCCATCGTCATCGTGCTCGCCGGCCTGGCCGCCATGCGCGCCCTGCCGATTGCCCAGTACCCGGAGATCCTGCCGCCGCAGGTCTCGGTTTCGGCTGCCTATCCCGGCGCCAGCGCCCAGGTCATCGCCGAGACCGTGGCGGCGCCGCTGGAGCAGGAGATCAACGGCGTCGAGGGCATGATCTACCAGCTGTCCAACTCCTCCAGCAGCGGCGCCATGAGCCTGACCGTGTACTTCGAGGTGGGCACCGACCCCGACCAGGCCACCATCGACGTCAACAACCGGGTGCAGGCCGCCCAGGCCAAGCTGCCCGAGGAGGTGCGCCGGCAGGGGGTCAACGTGGAGAAGAAGTCCTCGGACATCCTCCAGGTGATCACCCTCTATTCGCCGGACGATTCGCGCGACCCGATCTTCATCAGCAACTACGCGCTGATCAACGTGATCGACGAGCTCAAGCGCCTGCCCGGGGTGGGCGACGCCAGCCAGTTCGGTTCCAAGGACTACTCCATGCGCATCTGGCTGCGCCCGGACAAGCTGGCGCAGTACGACCTGACTCCCACCGACGTGGTGAATGCCATCCGCGAGCAAAACTCGCAGTTCGCCGCCGGTAGCTTCGGCCAGCAGCCGCTCAAGGAGGCGCAGGACTTCACCTACACGGTGACCACCCAGGGCCGCTTCACCGACCCCAGGGAGTTCGAGAGCGTGATCCTGCGCAGCGACGCCACCGGCGCCAGCCTGCTGCTCAAGGATGTGGCGCGGGTCGAACTGGGCGCCCAGGACTACTCCCTGGTGACTACCTTGAACGGCCAGCAGAACGCCGCCTTCGGCATCTACCTGCAGCCCGGCGCCAACGCCCTGGACACCGCCGAGGCGGTGGAGCGCACCATGCAGCGCCTGGCGCAGCGCTTTCCCGAGGGCATCGCCTACAAGATCCCCTACGACACCACCAAGTTCGTCCGGGTGTCCATCGAGGAGGTGATCCACACCTTCTTCGAGGCCCTGGTGCTGGTGGTGTTGGTGGTCTTCGTGTTCCTGCAGAACTGGCGCGCCACGCTGATCCCGGTGCTGGCCATCCCGGTGTCGCTGGTGGGCACCTTCGCCGGCATGTACCTGTTGGGCTTTTCCATCAACCTGCTGACCCTGTTCGGCATGGTGCTGGCCATCGGCATCGTGGTGGACGACGCCATCGTGGTGATCGAGAACGTCGAGCGGGTGATGCGCACCAAGCACCTCAATGCGCGCGAGGCGGCCATCGAGGCGATGGAGGAGGTCACCGGGCCGATCATCGCCATCGTCCTGGTGCTCTGCGCGGTGTTCATTCCGGTTGGCTTCCTCGGCGGCCTGGCCGGGCAGATGTACAAACAGTTCGCCATCACCATCGCGGTGTCGGTGGTGATCTCCGGCATAGTCGCCCTGACCCTGAGTCCGGCGCTCTGCGCGTTGCTGCTCAAGCCCGGCCATCACGAGCCGGCGGCGCCGTTTCGTGCCTTCAACCGCTTCTTCGACAAGGCCACCGAGGGCTACGGCGCCGGCGTGCGTTTCTTCCTCAAGCGCTCGGCCGTGGGCCTGCTGCTGTTCGGCGGGATGATCGGCCTGATCGTGCTGCTGTTCGCGCGGGTGCCCGGCTCGCTGGTGCCGGACGAGGATCAGGGCTATGTGATCAACGCCTACTACCTGCCGCCGGCGGCCTCGCTCAACCGCACCGACGCGCTCAGCGGCGCGGTGACCCAGCAACTGATGGAGCATCCGGCGGTGCAGGACGTGGTCACCTTCGCCGGTTTCGACGTGCTCACCTTCGGCGTGCGCAGCAACGCCGGGGTGTCCTTCGTGCCGCTCAAGGACTGGAGCGAGCGCACCACGCCCGAGTTGGATGCGCGCAACCTGACCCGCGAATTCATGGGCATGGGCGCGGCGCAGAAGGACGGCCTGGTGCTGTCGTTCAACCCGCCGCCGATCACCGGCATGAGCACCACCGGCGGCTTCGAGGCCTATATCCAGGACCGCTCCGGCGGCAGCGTCGAGGCGCTCGGCGCCAAGGTCCAGGCCTTCGTCCAGGCCGCCAGCCAGCGCCCGGAACTGGCCGGGGTGCAGAGCACCTTCAGCGCCAATGTGCCGCAGTACTACATCGACCTCGACCGCACCAAGACCCGTGCCCTGGGAGTGAGCGTCAGCGACGTGTTCACCGCCATGCAGGCCACCTTCGGCAGCTACTACGTCAACGACTTCACCCTCTACGGGCGTACCTGGCAGGTCAGCCTGCAGTCGGAGGCGGAGTTTCGCCGCAAGCCGGAGGACCTCGGCCAGGTCTACGTGCGCTCCAGCGCCGGCGAGCTGATTCCGCTGTCCAGCCTGCTGCGGGTGCGGCGCATCCTCGGTCCGGACTCCTACGACCGCTTCAACGTCTACCCCTCGGCCAAGGTGCTCGGCGGCCCGGCGCCCGGCTACAGCTCGGGGCAGGCGCTGGCGGCGATGCAGGAGGTGGCCGACCAGGTGCTCGGCGAGGACTACAGCCTGGGCTGGATCGGCTCGGCCTTCCAGGAGCTGGCCACTCAGGGGTCGGGCACCCAGGCCTTCGTCTTCGGCCTGATCCTGGTGTTCCTTATCCTCGCCGCCCAGTACGAACGCTGGACCCTGCCGCTGGCGGTGGTCACCGCGGTGCCCTTCGCGGTGTTCGGCGCGATCCTCGCGGTGTGGCTGCGCGGCATCCAGAACGACGTGTACTTCCAGGTCGGCCTGGTCACCCTGATCGGCCTGGCGGCGAAGAACGCCATCCTCATCGTCGAGTTCGCCGTGCTGCTGCGCGCCGAGGGCAAGGGCATCTTCGACTCGGCGCTGGAGGCGGCCAAGCTGCGGTTTCGCCCCATCGTGATGACCTCGCTGGCCTTCATCCTCGGCTGCGTGCCGCTGGCGATCAGCTCGGGTGCCGGTTCGGCCAGCCGCCACTCGATCGGCACCGGGGTGATCGGCGGCATGCTCGCCGCCACATTGCTGGCGACCTTCCTGATCCCCATGTTCTACCTGCTGGTGGAGTCCGCCGCGCAGCGCCTGAGCCGACGCGGCAAGGTCGAACAGGGCGAAGAGGCCGACCAGCGCTGAGCCCTGCCCGGGCCGCGAGCAGCGGCCCGGGCCTTTCTCGGGCGGTGTCCCGATGAGATGATTAGCCGGCTAATAAATGTCCGGACTGTCCATGAACCTTCGCCTCCTGCTGATTCTCGGCGCGCTGTGCGCCTTCGGCCCGCTGGCCATCGATTTCTACCTGCCGAGTTTCCCGACCCTGGCCCAGCAGTTCGCCACCGATGTCGAGCAGGTGCAGCTGTCGCTGGCCGCCTACTTCGTCGGCATCGCCCTCGGTCAGCTGTTCTACGGACCGCTGGCCGACCGCTACGGTCGGCGCGGCCCGCTGCTGCTGGGGGTGGCGCTGTTCACCGCGGCGTCGCTGGCCTGCGCCCTGGCGCCGAGCCTGGAATGGCTGATCGGCGCGCGCTTCGTCCAGGCCCTGGGCGGCTGTGCCGGCATGGTGGTGACCCGCGCGGTGGTGCGTGATCTGTGCGACCCGCTGACCTCGGCCAAGGTGTTCTCGCAACTGATGCTGGTGATGGGCCTGGCGCCTATCCTCGCGCCGCTGGGCGGCGGCCTGCTGCTCGGCACCCTGGGCTGGCCGTGGATCTTCCACAGCCTGGCGCTGTTCGCCGGCCTGTGCCTGCTGGCGGTGTTGCTGTGGCTGCCGGAAACGCGGCCGCGAGGTCTGGCGCCGGCGCCGCTGCGCGGGGCGCTGGGGCAGTACCGGGTGCTGCTGGGCAATGGCGCCTTCATCACCTATTCGCTGGCCGGCGGCGTGGCGATGGCCGGGATGTTCGCCTATATCGCCGGTTCGCCTTTCGTCTTCATCGAGCTGTACGGGGTGCCGGCCGAGCACTACGGCTGGCTGTTCGGCAGCAACGCCGCCGGTTTCGTGCTGATGGCACAGGTCAATGCGCGCCTGGTGCGCCGTGGCGGGCCGGGCCGCTGGTTGCGGCGCATGGCGCCGCTGTACCTGGCCAGCGGCCTGGCGCTGCTGGGGCTGGCGGCCTGGCAGCCGGCCAGCCTGTGGCCGCTGCTGGTGCCGCTGTTCGTCTGCGTCGCCAGCCTGGGCAGCATCCTGCCCAACGCCACCGCCTGCGCCATGGCCGGCCAGGGCGAACACGCCGGCAGCGCCTCGGCGCTACTCGGCAGCCTGCAGTTCAGCGTGGCGGCCAGCGCCTCGGCCCTGGTCGGCGCCCTGCACGACGGCACGGCGGCGCCCATGGCCCTGGTAATCGCGCTGTGCGGCGCCGGGACCTGCGCCTTCGCCTGGCGGAGTCGGCACTATGCCGGTTGATAAGAGGGGCGTCGGTGCGGGCTACCCCCTCTCCCCGGACGGGCGAATGGGTAGATCGACGTATCGACAGCTACCGCGCGTATGGCCTGAATAGAAAAACGCCCCCGCAATAACTGCGGGGGCGGCGCGTGGGATAAGGCTCGTCCGTGATGCGGGGTACGCGCGATCAACCTTGCGGGGCAGTGCCCGTATCGGCGTTCCAGCCGCCGCCAAGTGCCTTGTACAGTTCCACTTCGCTGGCGAGCTGGGCCAGGCGGTCGCCGATCAGCTGCTGGCGCACGCTGAACAGCTGGCGCTGGGCGTCGAGCAGGGTCAGGTAGCTGTCGACCCCGGTGCGGTAGCGGCGTTCGGCCAGTTGGTAGTAGGTCTCGGTGGTGTCCAGCAGGGCGCGCTGGGCCGCCAGCTGCTCGCGGTAGGTGGTGCGGGCGGCGAGGCGGTCGGCGACTTCCTGGAAGGCGACCTGGATGGCCTTCTCGTACTGCGCCACCTGGATGTCGTTCTGCAGCTCGGCGTAGTCGAGGTTGGCGCGCAGGCGCCCGGCGTTGAAGATCGGCAGGCTGATGCTGGGCTGGAACAGCCAGGTGCCGGAGCCGCCGTCGAACAGCCCGGACAGCTGGCTGCTGGCGGTGCCGGCATTGGCGGTGAGGCTGACGCTGGGGAAGAAGGCCGCGCGCGCCGCGCCGATATTGGCGTTGGCCGCCTTGAGCTGGTGCTCGGCCTGCAGCAGGTCGGGGCGCCGTTGCAGCAGATCCGACGGCAGCCCGGCCGGCACGCTCTCGAGCAGCTCGGCGTCCAGCGCCAGGCCCTGCGGCAGGTCGTCCGGCAGGCCGGTGCCGAGCAGTTGGGTCAGGGCGTTGCGATCTTGCGCCACCAGGCGCTGGTACTGCGCCAGGCTCACCCGCGCGCTGTCCACCGCGCTGCGCGCCTGGCTCAGGGCCAGGGCATCGGCGACGCCGACGTCGAAGCTGCGCTGGGTCAGGCGGTAGCTGTCTTCGTAGGTCGCCAGCGTGTCCCGGGTCAGCTGCAGCAGGGCCAGATCGGCCTGCCATTGCAGGTAGGCGCTGGCGACGCTGGCCACCAGGCTGATCTGGGTGCTGCGCGCCGCCTGTTCGGTGGCCAGGTACTGTTCCAGCGCCTGCTCGTTGAGGCTGCGGATGCGGCCGAAGAAATCCAGCTCCCAGGCATTCACCCCCAGGGTCGCGCTGTACTGGCCGCCGGTGTTGGCCGCGCCGTTCTGGCTGAGGTCGGCCGGCAGGCGCTGGCGGGTGCCGCTGCCGTCGGCAGAGACAGAAGGCAGCAGCTCGCTGCGCTGGATGCGGTACAGCGCGCGGTAGGCCTCGACGTTGAGTGCGGCCACGCGCAGGTCGCGGTTGTTTTCCAGCGCCAGCTGCACCAGCTGCTGCAGCGCCGGGTCGCGGAAAAACTCGCGCCACTGCAGGTCGGCGGCGGCGCGTTCGCCTTCGGCCGCGGCGCTGCCATAGGCCTCGCCCTGCGGCCAGTCGGCGGCCAGCGGGGCGTCCGGGCGCTGGTAATCGGGAATCAGGCTGCAGCCGCCGAGCAGGGCGGCGGTCACGGCCAGGGTCAACAGGGACTGCCTCACTGCAGCGCCTCCTTTTCGGTTTCGCCGGCTGGCTCGGTTTTCTTCTTCTCGAACAGCGAGCAGACCAGCACGTAGAACAGCGGAATCCAGAAGATCGCCAGCACCAGGGCGCTGAGCATGCCGCCGATCACCCCGGTACCGATGGCGTGCTTGCTGCCGGCGCCGGCGCCGCTGGCGATGGCCAGCGGCAGCACGCCGAGGATGAACGCCAGCGAGGTCATGATGATCGGGCGCAGACGCATGCGGCAGGCCTCGATGGCCGCCTCGGTGAAGCTCATGCCCTGCTCGTACTGGGCCTTGGCGAACTCGACGATAAGGATCGCGTTGCGCGCCGACAGGCCGATGGTGGTGAGCAGGCCGACCTGGAAGAACACGTCGTTGGACAGCCCGCGGCCGTAGGTGGCCAGCAGCGCGCCGATGATCCCCAGCGGCACCACCAGCATCACCGAGAACGGGATCGACCAGCTCTCGTACAGCGCCGCCAGGCAGAGGAACACCACCAGCAGCGACAGGGCGTACAGCGCCGGGGCCTGCGAGCCGGACAGGCGTTCCTCGTAGGACAGCCCGGTCCAGGCGTAGCCGACGCCTTCGGGCAGCTGCTTGGCGATTTCCTCCACCGCGGCCATGGCGTCGCCCGAGCTGAAGCCGGGCGCCGGCGCGCCGAGGATTTCCACCGCCGACACGCCGTTGTAGCGGCTCAGCTTGGGCGGCCCATAGGTCCACTCGCCGCTGGCGAAGGCGCTGAACGGCACCATCTGCCCGGCGGCGTTGCGCACGTACCACTTGTTCAGGTCTTCCGGGCTCATGCGCGCCGAGGACACGCCCTGCAGGTAGACCTTCTTCACCCGGCCGCGGTCGATGAAGTCGTTGACGTAGCTGGCGCCCCAGGCGATCGACAGGGTGTTGTTGATGTCCGCCAGCGACAGGCCGAGGGCGCTGGCCTTCTCGTCGTCGATCAGCAGCTGGTACTGCGGCTCGTCGCGCAGGCCGTTGGCGCGCACGCTGGTCAGCGTCGGGTGCTGGTTGGCCAGCTGGAGGAACTGGTCGCGCGCCTGGTTGAGCACCTCGTGGCCGACGCCGGCCTGATCCTGGAGGAACAGGTTGAAGCCGGTGGCGTTGCCCAGCTCCATCACCGCCGGCGGGGCGAAGGCGAACACCATGGCGTCGCGGAAGCTGAAGAAGTGCTGCTGCGCGCGCTGGGCCAGGGCGGCCACGCCGTTCTCCGCGCCGGGCCGTTCACCCCAGGGCTTGAGCATGATGAAGGCCATGCCCGAGCTCTGCCCGCGACCGGCGAAGTTGAAGCCGGTGACGGTGAACACCGATTTCACCGTGCTGCTTTCCTCGTCCAGCAGGTACTGGCGCATCTCGTCGACCACCGCCTGGGTGCGCTCGGCGCTGGAGCCGGCCGGGGTCTGCACCTGGGCGAACAGCACGCCCTGGTCTTCCTCGGGGAGGAAGGCGGTGGGGATGCGGGTGAACATAAAGGCCATCACAGCGACGATAGCGAGGTACAGCACGAGGTACGGCGCCTTGCGCTTGAGCATGGCGGTCACGCCGCGCTGGTAGGCGTCCGAGCTGCGCTCGAACTTGCGGTTGAACCAGCCGAAGAACCCCTTCTTCTCGTGGTGCTCGCCCTTGGCGATGGGCTTGAGCAGGGTGGCGCACAGCGCCGGGGTGAAGATCAGCGCCACCAGCACCGACAGGGCCATGGCCGAGACGATGGTGATGGAGAACTGCCGGTAGATCACCCCGGTGGAGCCGCCGAAGAAGGCCATCGGCAGGAACACCGCCGACAGCACCAGGGCGATGCCCACCAGCGCGCCCTGGATCTGGCCCATCGACTTGCGCGTGGCCTCCAGCGGCGACAGGCCTTCCTCGCGCATCACACGCTCGACGTTCTCCACCACCACGATGGCGTCGTCCACCAGCAGGCCGATGGCCAGGACCATGGCGAACATGGTCAGGGTGTTGATGGAGAAGCCGAACGCCGCCAGCACGCCGAAGGTGCCGAGCAGCACCACCGGCACCGCCAGGGTGGGGATGATGGTGGCGCGCAGGTTCTGCAGGAACAGGAACATCACCAGGAACACCAGGACGATGGCCTCGAACAGGGTGTGCACCACCCCCTCGATGGAGGCCGAGATCACCGGCGTGGTGTCGTAGGGGAAGACCACCTCCATGCCCGCCGGGAAGAACGGTTCCAGCGTGGCGATGGTCTCGCGCACCGCCTTGGCGGTGTCCAGGGCGTTGGCGCCGGTGGCCAGCTTGACCGCCAGGCCGGAGGCCGGCATGCCGTTGAACTGCGCGCTGATGGCGTAGTTCTCGCCGCCCAGCTCGACCTTGGCGACGTCACCCAGGCGCACCTGGGAACCGTCGGTCTCGACCTTGAGCAGGATGTTGCGGAACTCCTCGGGGGTCTGCAGGCGGGTCTTGCCGATGATGGTGGCGTTGAGCTGGTTGCCCGGCGAGGCGGGCAGGCCGCCGAACTGGCCGGAGGAAATCTGCACGTTCTGCGCCTGGATCGCGTTGCGCACGTCCACCGGGGTCAGCTGGAAGGCATTGAGCTTGGCCGGGTCGAGCCAGATGCGCATGGCGTACTGTGCGCCGAACACCTGGAAGTCGCCGACGCCCTTGGTCCGCGAGATCGGGTCCTGCAGGTTGGAGACGATGTAGTTGGCCAGGTCGTCCTTGCTCATGCTGCCGTCGGTGGAGACCACGCCGATCACCAGCAGGAAGTTCTTCACCGCCTTGGTCACGCGGATGCCCTGCTGCTGCACTTCCTGCGGCAGCAGCGGGGTGGCCAGCTGCAGCTTGTTCTGCACCTGCACCTGGGCGATGTCCGGGTTGACCCCCTGCTCGAAGGTCACGGTGATTTCCATGCTGCCGTCGGAGTTGCTCGACGAGCTGATGTAGCGCAGCCCGTCGATGCCGTTGAGCTGCTGCTCGATCACCTGCACCACGGTGTCCTGCACCGTCTGCGCCGAGGCGCCGGGGTAGCTGACGCTGATGCCCACCGCGGGCGCGGCGATGCTCGGGTACTGGTTGATCGGCAGCTTGAGGATGGACAGGCCGCCGGCCAGCATGATCACCAGGGCGATGACCCAGGCGAAGATCGGCCGGTCGATAAAGAATCTGGACATTCAGTGGCGCTCCGTTAGCCCTTGCCGTTGCCCGGGGCGGCGTCCTGCGCCACCTCGTCGGCCTTGATATTGCGCGCCGGCACGGTCTTGACCTGGGTGCCGGGCTGGATGAACTGCAGGCCCTCGGTGATCAGGCGGTCGCCCTCGGCCAGGCCTTCCTCGACCAGCCAGGCGTTGCCGGCGGTGCGCTCGGCCTTGAGCAGGCGCTGCTCGACCTTGCCGTCGGCGTCCACCACCAGCGCCACCGGCTCGCCCTTGAGGTTGCGCGTCACGCCCTGCTGCGGGGCGAGGATGGCGTCGCGCTTGACCCCGGAGAGCAGCTCGGCGTGCACGAACATGCCCGGCAGCAGCAGGTGGTCGGGGTTGGGGAACACCGCGCGCAGGGTCACCGAGCCGGTGCCCTCGTCCACCGCCACTTCGGAGAACTCCAGGCTGCCCTCGTGGGCGTAGCGGCTGCCGTCCTCCAGTTTCAGCGCGACCCTGGCGCCGCCGTCGCCGGCCTTCTGCAGCTGGCCGCTGGCCAGGTCGCGGCGCAGGCGCAGCAGCTCCTTGCTCGACTGGGTGACGTCGACGTAGATCGGGTCGAGCTGCTGGATGGTGGCCAGGGCGGCGCTCTGGCCGTTGCTCACCAGGGCGCCTTCGCTGGCCGCGGATCGGCCGATGCGGCCGCCGATCGGCGCCAGCACCTTGGTGTAGCGCAGGTCGATGCGCGCCTGCTCCAGCGCCGCCTCGGCCTGCAGGCTGGCGGCGCGCGCCTCGTCGTAGGCCTGCTGGCTGACGGCCTGGTCGGCCACCAGCAGCTTGTAGCGCTCGGCCAGCGCGCTGGCCGACAGCAGGGTGCCCTGGGCACTCTTGAAGCTGGCCTGATAGGTTGCCGCATCGATCTGGTACAGCTGCTGACCGGCCTTGACCTCGCTGCCCTCGGTGAACAGGCGCTTCTGGATGATGCCGGCCACCTGCGGGCGCACCTCGGCGATGCGGTAGGCGCTGGTGCGGCCCGGCAGTTCGCTGGTCAGGGCGTAGGGTTGCGCTTGCAGCGTCACCACCCCGACTTCGGGGGCCTGTTGGGTCTGCGGGGCGCTGGCTTCCTGGCAGCCGGAGAGGCTGAGCAGGGACGCAGCAATGGCGGAAACCATGACGGCGAAGGCTGGCTTCGTGTGCATCTGAGGTGACCTCGTTTGTCGAATCTGGTGCCCGAAGGGGGGGCGGGGAGGGCAGTAACTGAGAACCAATGGCGGCGAATATACTTACGTACGTGAATGTTTGTAAATGCCTAAAACTGCCTTCATACTCCAGCCCGGCGCTCTAGCGAGAGGCTATTGGGCGATACAGGTAGGCGCGGAAAATGGTCAGACGAACCAAAGAAGAAGCCGAGGCGACGCGGGTGCAGATACTCGATGCCGCCGAACGGGTGTTCCACGCCCAGGGCGTTTCGCGCGCCTCGTTGGCGGAAGTGGCCAAGGCCGCCGGGGTCAGCCGCGGCGCCATCTACTGGCATTTCGACAACAAGCTGGATCTGTTCCAGGCCATGCTCGAACGCCTGCGTCTGCCGCTGGAAGAACTGGCCCGGGCCAGCGAGAGCGAGGACGAGCCGGACCCGCTGGGCTGTATGCGCGAACTGCTGGTCAAGGCCCTTACCCGCCTGGCGCAGGACGCGCAGAGCCGGCGCATCCACGACATCCTGCGTTACAAGTGCGAGTACACCGGCGAGCTGGTCGGCCTGCGCGAACGCCTGCAGGCGCTCAGCGCCGAGTGCGACCAGCGCATCGCCAGGGCCCTGGGCAACGCGGTGAGCCGCGGCCAGCTGCCGGCGCAGCTGGACTGCCGGCGCGCGGCGGTGTGCCTGCACGCCTACATGGAAGGGGTGGAAGCCAACTGGCTGCTGGTGCCCGATTTCGACCTGGCTGCGCAGGCGCCGGCGCTGGTGGACGCGGTGCTGGACATGCTGCGCAGCAGCCCGGCATTGCGCAGCCCGGGCTAGGCTGCTTCAGCTCGCCTGGCTGTGCTGCCGCCAGGGCAGGGCATGTGGCGCGCGCAGGCGCGCCTCGAGGGTGGCGACGAACTGGCGGGCCTCGCCTTCGCTGCGAAAGCTCACGCTGTGTTGATCCAGACGTACCTGCCAGAGGGTCTGGCCGGTCTTGTTCAGCGGCTGAATGAGGATGTTCATGCTGCACCACCTCTTGGGGGGAGCAGCAATCTTAGTCCGCCGGCGTGGCAGTTTCCTGACCTGGATCAAGCAGCCGACCATCGGCGCGCAGGCTGCCGTGCAGGCCGTGGCGCGGTTCGCTGCCGGTGGCCAGGCGCAGGCTCACCGGCAGCGGTTCGGCGCCGGCGCGCAGCAGCAGGGCCGGGCCCTGCCAGTGGCTGCGGTGGCCCGCGAGCAGGGCGGCGATGGTCGCCTGCAGCGATTCGCCCGCGGGATCCCGCAGGTAGTCGCCCAGCGGCAGGCCCAGGCAGCTGTGGCCGGGGCGCCCGCTCAAGCGATCCCAGGCCGGGTTGAGGAAGGTCAGGCGGCCCTGGCTGTCGGTCAGGCACACGGCATCGTCGATCTCCTGCACCAGCTCGCGGTAGCGCAGCTCGGACACCTGCAGCTCGTCGCGGGCGCGGCGCTGCTCGGTGAGGTCGATGTCGATGCAGTACATCTCCGCCTGGCCGCGGCTGTTGCGCAGCATCACGTGGCTGGAGAACACCCAGACCAGGCTGCCGTCCTGGCGCTGCAGCTGGATCTCGGCGGCGGGAATCACCGGTCCGCCCAGGTGCCAGGCCTGGATCGCCGCCACCACTTGACGGCGTTCGGCCTCCGGCACTATCAGTTCCTCCAGGCGCCGGCCGAGGGCGTCCTGCAGGCGGTAGCCGTACAGCTGCTCGCTGGCCGGGTTCCAGAAGATCACCCGGCGCTCGCGGTCGTAGCCCTGCACGGCGATGCGCGGGGTCTGCTCGAACAGCTGGCGAAAGCGCTGCTCGCTCTCGCGCAGGGCCTGCTCGTCGCGCTTCTGCGCGCTGATGTTCTGCAGGGTGCCGAGGGCATGGCCGGGGCGATCCGCCTCGCCGTGCAGCAGCAGCCAGTATTCGCCGTTGTCGCGCGACTGGCGCAGGCGCAGGCTGAGGTGCAGGGCCTGGCCTTCCTGCAGCAGCGCCAGCAGGGCGCGGCGCGCCGCCGGGCGGTCGCCAGGATGGATCAGGGCGAGCAACTGGTCGAGATGGCGCGGCGCCTGGGCCTCGCTCTGGCCGAGCAGCTCCAGGGCCTCCTCGCCCCAGCTGAACTGGCCGTCGTAGTCCCAGCTGCCGAGGGCGGCGTTGCGCTGCGCCTGCTGCAGCATGCGCGTGCGCAACTGCAGGGCGTCGTAGAGCCGCGATTGCCGGGCCAGGGCGTAGCGGGTCAGGGCGTACACCAGCAGGCTGCTGAACGCCACGAACAGCAGGCCCTTGGCGGTCTGCCAGACGGCCTGCAGGCCGGGGTCGGCGACCAGGGCCTGCAGCGCGCCGTCGCTGAAGACGATCCACAGCACGCCGAAGGCGCAGTAGATGGCGGTCAGATACAGGGGGTGGGCCAGTTTACGACGCATGACAAGACTCGCACTGAGGCGCCAGCGGGCGCCCCAGCAAGTCTAGCTGGCCTATTGCAAGTGGTGGCGAGAGGCTATCAAAAGCCTTCGAGGACGATCTTGCCCCGCGCCTGGCCGCTTTCCAGCAGGGCGTGGGCGCGGCGCAGATTGGCCGCGTCGATGCGGCCGAAGTGCTCGCCCAGGGTGGTCTTCAGCACGCCGTCATCGACCAGCGCGGAGACCCGCTGCAGCAGACGGTGCTGCTCGATCATGTCTTCGGTCTGGAACAGCGAGCGGGTGAACATCAGCTCCCAGTGCAGCGACAGGCTCTTGCGCTTGAGCAGCATCACGTCCAGCGGCTGCAGCGGGTCGTCGATCAGCGCCAGGCGGCCCTGCGGCGCCAGCGCCTCGACCAGCTGCGCGAAGTGTTGGTCGGTCTGGGTCAGGCTGGCGACGTGGCTGACCTGGCCGAGGCCGAGGCGCGCCAGTTCCGCGGCCAGCGGCTGGCTGTGGTCGAGCACCTGATGGGCGCCCAGTTCGCGCACCCAGGCCTGGGTCTGCGGCCGCGAGGCGGTGGCGATCACCTGCAGTTCGGTGAGCTGGCGCGCCAGCTGCACCAGGATCGAGCCGACCCCGCCGGCGGCGCCGACGATCAGCAGGCTTTGGCCCTGGCTGGCCTGGCCTTCGCCGACCTGCAGGCGCTCGAACAGCAGTTCCCAGGCGGTGATGGCGGTCAGCGGCAGGGCGGCGGCCTCGGCGAACGACAGGCTGGCGGGCATGCGGCCGACGATGCGCTCGTCGACCAGGTGCAGCTCGCTGTTGGCCCCGGCGCGGTCGATGGCGCCGGCGTAGAACACCCGATCGCCAGGCTGGAACAGGCTCACCTCGCTGCCCACCGCCTGCACCACGCCGGCGGCGTCCCAGCCCAGTACCTTGGCCGCGCCGTGTTCCGGGGCGACGTTGCGGCGGATCTTGGTATCCACCGGGTTGACCGAGATGGCCTGCACCGCCACCAGCAGGTCGCGCGGGCCGGGGGTGGGGGCGGGCAGTTCGACATCCTGCAGGGCGTCGGGATGCTCGGCGGGCAGGGACTGGTAATAGGCGACGGCTTTCATCGGGGCGAGCTCCGCGGGAGAGGGTGTCGCCATGCTCGGCTATTTCACAAAGGCGAAAAAGCGCGTAGGAATAGAGTCTCTTTCATTATTTCTTTGAAAATCATGCTGCGTTTTGACGACCTGCAACTCTTCGTCCGCACTGCCGAGACCGGCAGCCTGTCCGCCGCCGCGCGCCTGCTGGAGGTGTCGCCGGCGGTGGCCAGCGCCGCGCTCAAGCGCCTGGAGCAGCAACTGCAGGTGCGCCTGCTGGCCCGTTCCACCCGCAGCCTGCGCCTGACCCCGGAAGGCGAGCTGTTTCTCGGTCATGCGCGCCTGGCCCTGCACAGCCTGGAGGACGGTCGCCGGCAGCTGGCCGGCAGCAAGGCCGAGATCGGCGGCGTGCTGCAGCTGTCGGTGCCCTCGGATTTCGGCCGCAACACCCTGCTGCCCTGGCTCGACGCGTTCCAGCGCGAGCATCCGCAGCTGCACCTGCGCCTGCTGCTGGGCGACCGCGTTGCCGACCTGTTCCGCGAGCCGGTGGACATTGCCCTGCGCTACGGCGCGCCGGAAGACTCCAGCCTGGTGGCGCTGCCGCTGGCGGCGGACAACCGCCGCGTGCTGTGCGCCGCCCCGGCCTACCTGGCGCGGCATGGCGCGCCGCAGACGCCGGAGGCGCTGGCCGAGCACAACTGCCTGCTCTATATGCTCGGCGGGCGGGTACACGAGCGCTGGCGCTTTCACAGTGGCAAGCGCGAAATCGCCCTGACGGTCGCCGGCGACCGGGTCAGCGACGATGCCGACGTGGTGCGCCGCTGGGCGGTGGCGGGGCAGGGGCTGGTGTACAAGTCCTGGCTGGATGTCGCCGGCGACGTGCGCGCCGGGCGGCTGCAGCTGCTGTTGCCGCAGTGGCGCGGCGAGCCGACCCCGCTCAACCTGGTCTGCGCCCACCGCGCGCAGCTGAGCCGGCCGGTGCACCTGCTGCGCGAGTTCGTCCAGGCGCGCTGCGCCGAGCTGCTGGCGCATGCCCCCTGGCGCGGCTAGGCTTGCACTCGGCTGCGGCAATCCACCGCAGTGTCGCGCCGCCATCGCCTGTTTAGAGTCGCGCCCCATGAAACTGGCCCGCAAACACCGCTCGCTGACCGCCTGGCTGCTGTACTTCAGCATCCTGTTCGGCGCGTTCGTCTGCGCCATCAGCCACGGCCAGATGGCCGGCCTGCAGCTCAGCGGGCTGGATGGCCAGTACTGCTCCTTCGAGGGCAACTTCGGCGCCGGCGCCGATCTCGACGGCTCCGGCGTGGTCGCGCCCAATCCGGCCACCGGCTCCGGTTGCGCCCTGAGCAGCAGCTTCAGCGCCATCATCCTCGCCGCCTTCTTCGGCCTGCTCGGCCTGCTGCCGGTCAGTCGCGCGCTGCCCGGCGTCAGCGTCGCGGTCCGCCGCCCGCTCCGCTACCTCTGGCCCTCGGCCAACCCCCGCGCTTCTCCGTTGTTCGCCTGATCAGCCTGCCCCTGGCGGGGCATTCCCCACCATGCGAATAGTGCGTCGCGCGGCATGCGCGCGACGCTGGAGAACTCCCATGTCGTCACCCTCCGATGCCGTTGCAGGGGCTCGCGTGCGCGCGCAGCCCGCTTTCTACAACCTGGTCTGGCGCTGGCATTTCTATGCCGGGCTGTTCGTCATCCCCTTTATGGTCATGCTGTCGATCACCGGCATGATCTACCTGTTCAAGCCGCAGCTGGACCAGTGGCTGTACGCCGATCTGCTGCAGGTGCCGGCGGGCGAACGGCCCCTGGATGCCGACCGCCAGCTGGCCACCGTCCGCGCAGCCTATCCGCAGGCAACGGTGAGCAAGTACCTGCCGCCGGTGGCGGAGGACCGCAGCGCGCAGTTCGTGATCGGCCAGGACGGACAGGAACTCAATCTGTTCCTCGACCCCTACCGCGGCACGCTGCTCGGCGTGCAGGACGCCACCTGGAACCTGCAGGCGGTGGTGCGCAAGCTGCACGGCGATCTGCTGCTCGGCACAGTCGGCGACCGCCTGATCGAGCTGGCCGCCGGCTGGGGCGTGGTGCTGGTGGTCTCCGGCCTGTACCTCTGGTGGCCGCGCGGCAGCAGCGGCGCCGGCGTGCTGTGGCCGCGCCTGGGTGCCCGCGGGCGCCTGCTGTGGCGCGACCTGCACGGCGTCACCGGCTTCTGGGGCAGCCTGCTGCTGCTGTTGATGCTGCTCACCGGGATGACCTGGACCGGCTTCTGGGGCGCGCAGTTCGCCGGCACCTGGAACCACTTCCCTGCGGCGATGTGGGACGCGGTGCCGAAGTCCGGGCAACTCACCGGCAGCCTCAACGACAGCCGCCAGCAGACCGTGGCCTGGGCGGTGGAGGTGACGCCGCTGCCGGCCTCCGACCCGCATGCCGGGCACCATGGCCAGCGCCACGCCGGCGCGGCCGCGGCGCCGCAGATCGGCCTGCAGCAGGTGGTCGACACGGCCGCGGCGCAGGCTGTGCAGCCGGGTTACAGCATCAGCTTCCCGCGCGGCGCCGAAGGCGTCTACACCGTCGCCCTGTTCGCCGACGACCCGCGCCACGACGCCACCCTGCACCTGGATCAGTACAGCGGCGCGCTGCTCGCCGATGTGCGCTGGCGCGACTACGGCCTGGTCGCCAGAACGGTGGAGAGCGGGGTGAAGCTGCACGAGGGCAAGATGTTCGGCCTGGCCAACCAGCTGCTGATGGCGCTGGTCTGCCTGTTGATCCTGTTCGGCGCGGTCAGCGGCCTGCTGCTCTGGTGGCAGCGCCGCCCGGCCGGTCGCCTTGGCGTGCCGCCGCTGCGTCACGACCTGCCGCGCTGGAAGGTCGGGGTGGCGATCATGCTGGCGCTCGGCCTGGTCTTCCCGCTGGTCGGCGCCTCGCTGCTGCTGATCTGGCTGCTGGATCGCCTGCTGGCACGGTTGCCGGCCTGGCGCCGGCTGGCCAGCGACTGACGCGCCACCTTCATCGCGGCGCCCCGGCCCTGGCCGGCGTCGCCGGATTCATTCAGGCTACGGCCGACTATCGCAACTGGAGGAACACCATGCTGCCGAACAAATTCCTGCTGCTGGGCGCGCTGCTCGGCGCCAGCCTGCTGGCCCAGGCCCACGACTACCAGGCCGGCGACCTGCATATCGACCACCCCTGGTCGCGCACCATGCCGCCGGTGGCGCCGACCGCCGCCGCCTACTTCGTGGTGCACAACCGGGGCCGCGAGGCCGACCGCCTGCTCGCCGTCAGCACCCCGGTGGCCGGCAAGGCCGAGCTGCACGAGCATGTGCACGAAGGCGAGGTGATGAGGATGCAGCAGGTGCAGGACGTGACCATCCCCGCCGGCGGCGAGGTGCAGTTCGCGCCCATGGGCTACCACGTGATGCTGTTCGAGCTGAAGCAGCAGGCCAAGGACGGCGAACGCTTCCCGCTAACCCTGACCTTCGAGAAGGCCGGCCAGGTCGAGGTCGAGGTGGCGGTGCAGCAAGAGGCGCCGGTAGCCGAGGCCGCCCATGAGCATCACCAGCACTGAGGCGAACGCAGTGGCAGTGCCCGGCTGACGCACGCGCCTAGACGCGAAACACCTGCACCGCACTATGCAGCTGCCCGCCCAGGTGCAGCAGTTGCTCGCCCTGGTCGCGGCTGCGGCCGATGCGCTGCAGGTTGTCGCCGCCGAGCTGGTGGATGCGTTCGCCGTGCTCGCGGATTTCGCCGACCGCCTCGCTCTGTTGCGCGGTGGCGTCGGCAATGCGTTCGGCCATGTTGGCGATGGTGCGGATCGCCGCGACGATTTCGTCGAGCGCGCCGTCGGCCGCCTCGGCCTTGCCGGCGGTGGCCTCGGCATGTTCGACCTGGGCGCGCATGGCGCTCACCGACTGGCGCGCGGCCTGCTGCAGGCGGCCGATCAGCTCCTGGATCTCGGCGGTGGCGCTACCGGTGCGCTGCGACAGCGAACGCACCTCGTCGGCGACCACGGCAAAGCCGCGGCCGGCCTCGCCGGCCCGCGCCGCCTCGATGGCGGCGTTGAGCGCGAGCAGATTGGTCTGCTCGGCGATGCCGCGGATCACCGTCAGTACGCTGCCGATGGTGGCGGTCTCCTCGGCCAGGCGCTCGATCGCCTGGGCGTTGTCCTGCACCTCGCCGACCAGCGCGTGCAGCCCTTCCAGGCTCTGGCCGATGACCCGCTGGCCCTGCTCCAGGGCGCGGTCGGCGTCGCGGCTGGCGTCGGCGGTCTGGCTGGCGTCCTGCGCCACCTGGCCGATGGTGGCTTCCAGTTCGCTCAGCGCGTCGCGGATCAGCGCGGTGTCGCCAGCCTGGCGCTCGGCGCCGGCATGCAGGCCGCCGCTGAGTTCGGCCAGGGTGCGACTGGAGCCGGCGACCTGCTCGGCGTGGCCGCGGATGCTGGCGACCAGCTCGACCAGGTAGCGGCGCAGGTGATTGAGCGAGTCCTCGATATCGCGCAGCTCGCGGGTGCGCGCGCCGATGGCGATGGGCGTGGCGAAGTCGCCGCGGGCCCAGGCCGACAGCGCCGGCACCAGCTGGCTGAGCACCCGGGTCAGGCGCCGCTGGATGCTGTCGATGGTCAGCGCGATCAGCAGGATCAGGCCGATCATCAGGCCCTGGATCAGCCGCACGTCGCCCTGGATGCGCGCGTACTCGGCCTTGACCTGCGGCTCCAGGGCGGCCAGCGCCCGCTGCAGCTGGTCGATGCGCGCGCGGGTGGCGGCGGCCAGTTGCTGACGCTGCTCGACCAGCTCGCGGGTGCGCTGCAGCTCGGCCGGGTAGCGGCGTACCAGGGCGGTGAAGTCGCGCTTGAGGGCGACGCCGCGATCTTCCGCCTGGCTGGCGCTGCTGTCGTCGGCCAGGCCGAGCAGGGCGGCGAAGCCGGCGCTGGCCGAGTCCGAAGCCTCCGCCACACCGAGCAGCGGCAGGCTGTCGAGGCGCCCGGCCTGTGCGCCGAGGGCCTTGAGTTCGCGTTCGATATCGGCCAGCAGCTCGTTGCGGCCCTGGGCAACGAAGCGGCCGCGGGCATGGCCCAGGCGCGTCAGGTGCTGGCTGGCGTCGAACAGCGGGCGGCGGTAATCCTGCGCTGACGCCCCCGTGGCCGAGTCGGCGTACTGCGCCAGCTGCTCCAGCGCGCCGCCCATCTCCCGTTCGGCCTGCAGCAGCAGGCCCTGCGGGTCGCCGGCCAGTTTGCCGGCGGCGAGCAGCTCGCCCGCGCTGAAGGTGCGCAATTGCTCCAGGCTCGGCCGCAGCTCCTCGGCCAGCGGCGCCGGTAGCTCGTCGAGCGCCAGCTCCAGGCCGTCGATGGCCTGGCCCGCGGCGCTGTGGCGCAGGGCATCGCCGCTGGCCAGGTAGGCCTGGATATTGCCGGCCACGTCCTGCTGGAACTGCTGGGACAGCGCCAGGTAGCGCTCCATCAGCTGGAACGGCTGTTGCAGCGCGCGTTGCGACCACCACAGGGTCGCCGCCAGGGCGACGCAGACGGTGACCAGCAGCAGGGTGTTGAGATTGGTGAGCAGCTTGAGACGCATGGCGGGCTCGATCGACGGCTGAACGATGCCCGCGAGCCTATTGCGGTTTGGTTACAGGCTGATGACGTTGTGCGTTGCGTCACGTTCCGGCGGCTGGCGAGCCGTCACGCGCCGCGGTACAGCTCCACCCGGTTGCGACCGCCGTGCTTGGCCCGGTACAGCGCCTCGTCGGCCTGCTTGGACAGAGCGTTGCCGTCGAGGCCCGGCTGCAGCATGGCGATGCCGCAGCTGAAGGTGCAGGAGAGGTCCTGCGGCTGCGCCGGGTAGTGGATCTCGGCGAAGCGCTGGCGGATTTCCTCGAGCACCCGCAGCGCGGATTGCTCGTCGGTATCGGGCAGCACCACTGCGAATTCCTCGCCGCCGTAGCGGCCGATATGGTCGGTCTTGCGCAGGCGCTGTTTGAGAAACAGCGCCAGGCTCTTGATCACCCGGTCGCCCATGGGGTGGCCGTAGCTGTCGTTGACCCTCTTGAAGTGGTCGATGTCGAGCATGGCGAAGGCCAGCGGCTGCTCGTCGCGGCGCGCGCGGAAGCAGGCGTCTTCGAGCAGCTGCAGGGTGTGGGTGTGGTTGTACAGGCCGGTCAGGCTGTCGCGCACCATGCGTGCCTTGAGGTTGCGCGCGCGGGCGGCGCGGTTGCGCACGGTGGCGATCAGATGGCGCGGCTTGATCGGCTTGGTGAGGAAATCGTCGCCGCCCTCGCTCATGGCGTCGAGCTGCTTGTCCAGGTCGTCCTCGGCCGACAGGTAGATGATCGGCACGCTGACGTAGCGGTCGTTGTGGCGGATCACCTTGGCCAGCTCGGTGCCGCTGCACTCGGGCATGTACATGTCGAGGATGATCAGGTCGGGCTGGAACTCGGCCAGCGCGTCCATCGCCTGGATCGGCTCGGTCAGGGTGTGGGTGAGGATGCCGGCGCTGTTGAGCACGCGCTCGGTGTGGGTGGCCTGGGCCTTGGAGTCGTCGACGATCAGCACCTTGTAGGGATCGTACTGGGCGACGTGGGTCAGCACCTCGATGCGTTCGAGCAGGCTGGAGGCGTCCAGCGAGCCGGTGAAGAACTCCTGGCCGCCGGCGCGCACCGCGGCCAGGCGGGTCGGCGTGTCGGTGTCGCGGTGGCTGAAGAACAGCAGCGGAATCTTCTGCTCCAGGCCCTGCTGCAGCGAGTCGGCCAGCGCCAGGCCGGCACCGGCGAAGTCGACGTCCATGACGATGGCGGCCGGGTGGCGCTCGGCGACGGCGGCGCGAAACGCCGCGGCGTCTGTCAGCGCCTGCGCGGACAGGCCGAAGAACTCCAGCTGCTGGGCCAGGCGCTCGGCGCGGGCGGTGTCCTGCAGGGCCAGGTAGACCGGCTTGCGCAGCGGCGGCAGGAAGGTCTGCTCGAACGCGTCGGCGTGGCGCAGGCCGGTGCGCGACAGACGCTGCATGGCCAGGTTGAGCTGGCCGATCAGGCTGCTGTTAAGGCGTCCGCGGTTGTCCGCCACCGCCGTCAGGCTGGCGGCGATGGCTTCGGCCAGTTGGGCGTGCTCGGCCTGCTCGAAGCGCTCGGCGTAGCGCAGCAGGCGCAGGTTGGCCTCGCCCAGTTCGGCCATGCCGGCATCGTTCCATTCGCTGCGCTGCAGGCGCTGCCAGACCTCCAGCACCTGACGCGCTTGGTGGATCACGCGCTGGGCGAAGTGATGCTTGAGGCGATCGCGACTGGGGTCTGGGTGTTCGGTCATGGGCCGACTTCTTTAAATGACTGGGTCAGTGGTGGCTCGATGCTATCACTTGGTGGCGGCGCTGACAGTGCCGCCGATCAATTGGCGTCGTGTTTTCTGTCGAATAGGCGACATAAACCTAGCTTTTCCCCACTGACTTGCCACCGGCGGTAAGTTTGCCCGTGCGCCCTGCGCTTTGCGGCGTGCTTGCCTTATAGTGCGGGACACGCAACCCGTTGTCCGGGATGCGGTCGAACATTCGAATTTGCTGAAGGAAGGACACTGCCATGCTGGACTGGAAGAATCGCGCGGCGAGCTCGCCCGACGCCGCCGCCAAGGCCGCCACGTACGCAGGCGAGCGCAGCGGCGCCAGCCTGATCGGCCGCGCGATCGGCGGACTGCTCGGCGTCTACCTGCTGCTGGCCCTGGTGGTCGGCTGGTACTGGAGTCAGGAGCCGTCGGCCTTCCCGGTGCAGCAGCGGGCCCAGGCCGCGGCGGAGCAGGCCAAGCGCCAGCTGGTCGGCGGCTACACCACGGTGGAGACCCTCAAGCAGGTGGCCGGCACCCTGCTGGACAAGCCCGGCGGCTACCTGTCCAACGACCTGGCGCCGCCCGGCCTGTGGCTGGACAACATGCCGAGCTGGGAGTACGGCGTGCTGGTGCAGGTGCGCGACTTCTCCCGCGCCCTGCGCAAGGACTTCGCCCGCTCGCAGTCGCAATCCACCGAGGACCCGGACCTGGCTCAGGCCGAGCCGCGCTTCCACTTCGACAACAAGAGCTGGGCGCTGCCGGCCTCGGAGTCCGAGTACCGCGAAGGGATCAAGGCGCTGGATCGCTACCTGGCCCGCCTGGCCGATCCGAGCAAGCAGAACGCGCAGTTCTATACCCGCGCCGACAACCTCAACAACTGGCTGGGCGACGCCGGCACCCGCCTCGGCTCGCTGTCGCAGCGGCTGTCCGCCAGCGTCGGTCAGGTGCGCCTGAATACCGAGGTGCTGCCGAGCGAGCCGGACGCCACGGCGGTGGGCGAGGGTGGCATCTACGAGACGCCCTGGCTGCAGATCGACAACGTGTTCTACGAGGCGCGCGGCCAGGCCTGGGCACTGGCCCACCTGCTGCGCGCGGTCGAGGTGGACTTCGCCGACGTGCTGGCGAAGAAGAACGCCACGGTCAGCGTGCGGCAGATCATCCGCGAGCTGGAGGCGGCGCAGGAAACCCTGTGGAGCCCGATGATCCTCAACGGCAGCGGCTACGGCCTGCTGGCCAACCACTCGCTGGTGATGGCCAACTACATCTCACGGGCCAACGCGGCGATCATCGACCTGCGCCAGCTGCTGAGCCAGGGCTGATGGCGGCGATCTCCGAGGCGGAAGCGGCGCATCGCGCCGCCTCCGACGCCGAGCGGGTGGCCTGGGTCGACGAACAGGACCGGCCGCTCGGCGGGGTGTCGCGCGCCGAGCTGCGCGAGCGCCGGTTGATCGGCCGCGGCACCTATATCCTGCTGTTCAACTCGGCCGGCCTGCTCTGCGTGCACCGGCGCACCCTGAGCAAGGCGCTGTATCCCGGCTACTGGGACGTGGCCGCCGGCGGCATGGTGCTGGAAGGCGAGGCGTACGCCGAGTCGGCCGAGCGCGAACTGGCCGAGGAGCTGGGCATAGTCGGCGCCGAGCTGGTCGAGCATGCGCATTTTCTCTACGACGCCCCGGAAAGCCGGCTGTGGTGCATGGCCTACTCGGCGGTGTCGGATGCGCCGCTGGTGCTGCAGCCGGAAGAAGTGCTGGAGGCGCGCTTCATCAGCGTCGAGCAGGCGCTGGAGGAGACCCGCCGCTTGTCCTATTGTCCGGACTCGCTGGCCGCGCTGGAGCGTTACCTGGCGGCAACCAGGTAGCCCGGATGCAATCCGGGGTGTCAGGCATTCCGAGCACGCCGTGCGCGATGACGAACGGCGTCGCCAAAGTGCCGCACAATGACGCAAATCCGTACTTAGCAAGCGCCGCCTTTGCCGTTACACTGCGCGACCTTTTCAGCGGACGTCTGTCCGCTTGCGCTGCCCCTGCCAGAGTGGGGCTTCGCGGTCGACGCCCGTCGACCAGTCGCTATCCTGACCCCTACGAGGACAAGCCGGTGGTCAAGAAAGCTTCGTCATTTTCCGCCCTGAGCGGTCTCGTCTATTCCACCGACACTGGTCGGCATTGCCCTGGCTGCGGCCAACCGGTGGACGCCTGCAGCTGCAAGCAGAGCCAGCTTCCCGCCGGTGACGGCATCGCCCGTGTACGCCGTGAAACCAAGGGCCGTGGCGGCAAGACGGTGACCACGGTGAGCGGTGTGCCGCTGGCCGAGGAGCCGCTCAAGGAGCTGGCCAGCGCGCTGAAGAAGCGCTGCGGCACCGGCGGCGCGCTGAAGGACGGGGTGATCGAGATCCAGGGCGATCATGTCGAGTTGCTCCTCGCGGAACTGAGCAAGCGCGGTTTCACCGCGAAGAAGTCCGGCGGCTGAAGCGTCATTTCCTAAACTTCGATGCTGCTCATGCGGTCAACCGCCGAGCAAACGTCATCTTGCATCCTTAATTTCCAGGCTGGCCACCTAGAGGGCCAGACTCATTCTCATGGGAGAACCCGATGTCCGCACGACGCACCCGCAAAGACGACGGCAGCCAGTGGACGGTAGCCGACAGCCGCAGTGTCTACGGTATTCGCCATTGGGGCGCCGGCTATTTTTCGATCAATGATGCCGGCCGCATCGAGGTGCGTCCCAACGGCCCGGACAGCGCGCCGATCGACCTCTACGACCAGGTCGATGAGTTGCGTCAGAGCGGTCTGTCGCTGCCCTTGCTGGTGCGCTTCCCGGACATCCTGCAGGACCGCGTACGCCGTCTGACCGGTGCCTTCGACGCCAGCATCGAGCGCCTCGAATACCAGAGCCGCTACACCGCGCTGTACCCGATCAAGGTCAACCAGCAGGAGGCGGTGGTGGAGAACATCATCGCCACGCAGAACGTCTCCATCGGCCTGGAAGCCGGCTCCAAGCCCGAGCTGCTGGCGGTGCTGGCGCTGGCGCCGAAGGGCGGCACCATCGTCTGCAACGGCTACAAGGACCGCGAGTTCATCCGTCTGGCGCTGATGGGGCAGAAGCTCGGCCACAACGTGTTTATCGTCATCGAGAAGGAATCCGAGGTGCGCCTGGTGATCGAGGAGGCGGCCGAGCTCAAGGTCGCGCCGCAGATCGGCCTGCGCGTACGCCTGTCCTCGCTGGCATCAAGCAAGTGGGCCGACACCGGCGGCGAGAAGTCCAAGTTCGGCCTGTCCGCCGCGCAGATCCTGCAGGTGGTCGAGCGCTTCAAGGCCGCCGGCCTGGATCAGGGGATTCGCCTGCTGCATTTCCACATGGGCTCGCAGATCGCCAACATCGCCGACTACCGCAAGGGCTTCCGCGAGGCCATCCGTTACTACGGCGAGCTGCGCGCGCTGGGCCTGCCGGTCGATCACATCGACGTCGGTGGCGGCCTGGGGGTGGACTACGACGGCACCCACTCGCGCAACGCCAGCTCGATCAACTACGACATGCAGGACTACGCCGATGCCGTGGTCGACATGCTCAAGGAGTTCTGCGACCGCCAGGAAATCCCCCATCCGCACATCTTCTCCGAGAGCGGCCGGGCCATGACCGCGCACCACGCCGTGCTGCTGGTGCAGGTCACCGACGTCGAGCGGCACAACGACAAGGTGCCGGAGATCGATGCCAGCGTCGAACAGCCGGAAGTGCTGCAGGTGCTGATCGAGCTGCTCGACGACAGCGACCCGGAGATGGTCGCCGAGACCTACTGGCGCGCCACCCACTACATCGAGGAGGTGGCGGCACAGTACTCGGCGGGCAAGCTCGATCTGCCGCAGAAGGCCCTGGCCGAGCAGTGCTACTTCGCCATCTGCCGGCGCCTGTACAACCAGCTCAAGGCGCGTCAGCGTTCGCACCGCGCGGTGCTCGACGAGCTCAACGACAAGCTGGCGGACAAGTACATCTGCAACTTCTCGGTGTTCCAGAGCCTGCCGGACACCTGGGCCATCGGCCAGATCCTGCCGATTCTGCCGCTGTCGCGGCTGGACGAGGAGCCGCTGCGCCGCGCCGTGCTGCAGGACCTGACCTGCGACTCCGACGGCAAGATCCGCCAGTACGTCGACGAGCAGTCGATTGAGACCAGCCTGCCGGTGCACGAGGTGCGCGAGGGCGAGGACTATGTGCTGGGTATCTTCCTGGTCGGCGCCTACCAGGAGATCCTGGGCGATATGCACAACCTGTTCGGCGACACCGACTCGGTGAACATCTATCAGAACGCCGACGGCAGCGTGTACCACGCCGGCATCGAGACCCACGATACCATCGAGGACATGCTGCGCTACGTGCACCTGTCACCCGAGGAGCTGATGACCCACTACCGCGACAAGGTGGCCAGCGCCAGGATCAGCGCCCGCGAGCGCACCCAGTTCCTCGACGCCCTGCGTCTGGGCCTGACCCGCTCGTCCTACCTGGCCTCCTGAGTCCCCTGACCGCGCGCCGCCCTGGGCGCGCGGTCAGGCCGACCGCGGTTATTCGTGGTGCGCCTGGCCGAGGAAGGTCAGCGAGGCGAACAGGCCGCGAGTCTCGATATCCGCATCGTTCGCCACCGGCAGGCTGACCTCGGCGCTGATGATGTTCAGCCCCTGGTTGCGCACCGGTACTTGGGCGCGGCCTTCGGCATCGGTCACCGCGCTGACCTGGTGCGGCGCGCCGCGGTAGTCGCCGACCAGCTCGACGCCCGCCAGCGGCTTGCCGTCCACCAGCACCCGCACCGGCAGCGACTTGCCCGGGCCGACCTTGAGCGGGTCGGTTTCCGGCAGGATGACCATCTTCAGCTGATCCAGCGCCGGCAGTTGGGCGCCTTCGGCGTAGATCGCCAGGCTGTACTTGTAGGTGTGCAGCGACTGGGTCGAGTTTGCCACCTGGCTGCGGCCCTGGTTGATCCATTGGCCGTCCGGGGTTTTCGACCAGGCGCCGTTGTCCAGCGCCACGCCGAGCACGGCGGGGGGCTTCAAGGGGTGCAGGCGGGCGTGGTCGCTCAGGCGCTCGACGCTCACCGGGATCATCTTGCCGGCGGCGTCATAGGCCCAGGCGCCGCTGATCTTCTCGGCCTTGAAGACGTTGTCCTCGGCGCCGTGGCCATAGACCACTTCGATGTTGCCGCGACGCTGTTCGGTCCACAGACCATGGGCAAGGACGTTACCGCTGGCGAACAGGCCGGCGAGGAGCAGGTAGGCAGGGATACGCATGTGAAACTCCGGTTCAGAGGTTGAGGGTCAGGCTGACGCTGAGGTTGCGGGGTTCGCCGGGCAGTACCCAGACGCTGTTGAACGAGCGCTCGTAGTACTTGCGGTCGAACAGGTTGTTGAGGTTCAGGCCCAGGCTGAGGTCCTGGGTGGCCTGCCAGCGCGCCAGCAGGTCGACCGTGGTGTAGGCCGGCAGCTCGAAATCGCTGCCGGTCTGCCCGGAGCGGTCGCCGACATGGGTGATCGCGGCGCCCAGCTCCGAGCCTTGCAGGGCGCCGCCCTGGAACTGATAAACGCCCATCAGGCTGGCGCTGTTGCGGGCGATGCCGAGCAGGTCGCTGCCCTCGGGAATGCTGTTGTCCTCGGTCACTTCGGCGTCGATGTAGGCGTAGGCACCGATAAGCCTCATGGCCTCGCTGAGCTGGCCGCTGATCTGCAGGTCGAGGCCCTGGCTGCGCGCCTTGCCGGCGGCGATGCTGTCGCCGGGACTGTTCGGGTCGGCGGTCAGCACGTTTTCCTTGTCGATA
This sequence comes from Pseudomonas sp. NPDC077649, assembly GCF_044542855.1. Classification (NCBI taxonomy): domain Bacteria; kingdom Pseudomonadati; phylum Pseudomonadota; class Gammaproteobacteria; order Pseudomonadales; family Pseudomonadaceae; genus Pseudomonas; species Pseudomonas sp. NPDC077649. Next base: position 643,961 of record NZ_JBITVF010000001.1, read on the forward strand.
TGAAACAGCGCCACGGTGGCGCCCAGGCGGCTGTCGAGCAGGTCGAGCTTGAGCCCCGTTTCATAGCCGAGACCCTTTTCCGGTTTGAACACCTGGCCCTGAGCGCCGATGGTATTGGGTTTGAACGACATCGAGGCGTTGGCGAATACGCCGACCTCCGGCGTCAGCTGATAGAGCAGGCCCGCGCGTGGGGTGGCGACATCCTTGCTCTGCTCGTTGCTGACCCGCGTGCTGCGGTTGCGCGCAGTCTGCTCGAAACGCTCCAGGCGCACGCCGAGCAGGCCGCTCCAGCGCTCGCTGAAGGCGATCTGGTCCTGCAGGTTGAGGGCGTAGCTCTCGGTGTGCTCGTGGAAGTCGTTGGGATTGACGATGGGTGGTTTCGGTTGCCCGTAGATCGGGTTATGGATGTCCTGGCCGTAGCCCAGGCCGGTGACGCTCTGCGGGTACTTCTGGCTGTTGCGGTAGTTCTCGTACTCCAGGCCCAGCAGCGTCTGGTGCTGCCAGCCGGCCAGCTCGAACTGGCCGTGCAGTTCGGCCTGGGTGATGCTGTCGTTCCACTCGAAACTGCGCTCGCGATAGAAGCGCGTGACCTGGTCGCCGATCAGCCGCGATGGCTCCGAGCTGTTGCCGTCCAGCGTGCCCTGGCTGTAATGGCTGGCCAGGCGCAGTTTCCAGGCATCGTTCAGATAATGCTCGAGGCTGGCCTGCAGCAGCTGGTTGTCGTTGCGGATCTTGCCGTCGTTGGGCTCGCCGAGAAAGGTCGAGCGCTTGACCGCGCCCATCTTGCCGTCGACCGCCGGAATGCCACGGTCGAACACCGAGTCGGTGCGCGAGAACTCGCTGTCGAGGGTCAGCAGGGTGTCCGGCGACAACTGCCAACTGAAAGTCGGATTGACGATCTGCCGCTGGTTGCCGACGTGGTCCCGAAAACTGCCGTTGTCTTCCACTGCCAGGTTGACCCGCGACAGCAGCGTGCCCTCGGCGTTCAGCGGCGTGTTGACGTCGAGACTGCTGCGGTAGCGATCCCAGCGTCCGGCGCTGGCCTTGAACTGGGTGAAGGGCTCCAGTTGCGGGCGCTTGGTGACGATATTGACCAGGCCGCCGGGGTCGCCGCGGCCATAGAGTGCCGCGGCCGGGCCCTTGAGCACCTCCAGGCGCTCGATGGCCGAGGCGTCCGGCGAGCTGTAGCTGCCGCGGTTGATGGCGAAACCGTTGCGGTACAGCTCGCCGGTGGTGAAGCCACGCACGCTGTAGTTGAGGAAGGTCAGGCCACCGAAGTTGTTCTGCCGCGACACACCGCCGGCGAAATCCAGGGCGCGGTCGATGCGCGTGCTGCCGAGGTCGTCGAGCACCTGGGCGGGCACCACGGCGATGCTCTGGGGAATCGCCTCGATGCGCGTGTCGGTGCGGGTGGCGCTGGCCGAGCGCGTGGCGCGGTAGCCCTGCACCGGACCGTCGGCCAGCTCGGCGTCGGCGCTGATGATGCTGTCCTCGAGCTGGGCGGGAGACGGCGTGGCGAGGGCGCTGGGAGCCAGCAGGCTGGCAAGCAGGGCAAGGGTGGCGCGCAAGGGAAGGCTCCTGTCGATTGTGTTTAATGTAATAACATAACATTAAGCCCATTCGAGAAGAGTTCCCAGATGAAAATTCAGCCGGTCAGTTGCCGTTGACGGGGGGGCGCAGGCCGATTTCCGCGGTCAGTTCCAGCGACTTGCCGTTGCGCAGCACCTCGATGCGGATCTGGTCGCCCGGCTTGGTGCGCGCCACCTGGTTCATCGAGCGGCGGCCGTCGCCGGCCGGTTCGCCGTCGATGCTGAGGATCAGGTCGCCCGGCTGCAGGCCGGCCTTCTGCGCCGGGCCGTCGCGGTACAGGCCGGCAACGACGATGCCGGGGCGGCCTTCGAGGCCGAAGGACTCGGCCAGTTCCGGAGTCAGCGGCTGCACCTCGATGCCCAGCCAGCCGCGAATCACCTGGCCGTGCTCGATGATCGCCTGCATCACCTCCAGCGCCAGCTTGACCGGGATGGCGAAGCCGATGCCCTGCGAGCCGCCGGACTTGGAGAAGATCGCGGTGTTGATGCCCACCAGGTTGCCGTGAGCGTCGACCAGCGCGCCGCCGGAGTTGCCCGGGTTGATCGCCGCGTCGGTCTGAATGAAGTCCTCGTAGGTATTGAGGCCCAGCTGGTTGCGCCCGGTGGCGCTGATGATGCCCATGGTCACGGTCTGGCCGACGCCGAAGGGGTTGCCGATGGCCAGGGTGACGTCGCCGATCTTGATGGTATCGGAGCGGCCCAGGGTGATGGCCGGCAGGTCGGGCAGGTCGATCTTGAGTACCGCCAGGTCGGTTTCCGGATCGGTGCCGATCACCCTTGCCAGGGTGTCGCGACCATCCTTGAGCGCCACGACTATCTGGTCGGCGCCGCTGACCACGTGGTTGTTGGTCAGCAGGTAGCCCTCGCGGCTCATCAGCACCGCCGAGCCCAGGCTCGACTCCATGCGCTGCTGGCGCGGCAGGTTGTCGCCGAAGAAGCGGCGGAAGGTGGGGTCCTCGAACAGCGGGTGCGTCGGCTTGCTCACCAGCTTGGTGGTGTAGAGGTTGGCCACCGCCGGCGAGGCGGTATCCACCGCCTCGGCATAGGACACCGGGCCTTCCTGCAGACGGCTGTAGATCGGCGCCTGCAGCATATGCACTTCCTGGCGGGGCAGGCCGACCCACTCCGGGTAGCGCTGGATAATCAACAGCGCGAGCAGCACGCCGACCAGCAAGGGCCAGCCGAGGAAACGCAGGGCCTGGGACATCGAGACGATCTCTGAGAGTTGCGAGGGGCCAAGGTGCCCCTTAAGGTGGCGCATTATAGAGAGGTGCCGGCCAATAAGGCAGCGGCCCGCAACAGCTTGTGAGGAAACCCCATGGCCATTGCCTTGTCTACCCTGGTCGCCGAAGCCGATGCCTATCTGGGCGCCGCGCGCATCGCCGATTACTGCCCCAACGGCCTGCAGGTCGAGGGGCGGCCGCAGGTCCGTCGCATCGTCAGCGGCGTCACCGCCAGCCAGGCGCTGATCGAGGCGGCCATCGACGCCGAGGCCGACGTGCTGCTGGTGCACCACGGCTACTTCTGGAAGGGCGAGAACCCTTGCGTCACCGGTATGAAGCAGCGCCGGCTGAAGGCACTGCTGGCTGCCGACATCAGCCTGCTGGCCTATCACCTGCCGCTGGATCTGCACCCCGAGGTGGGCAACAACGTGCAACTGGCGCGCCAGCTCGGCATCGTCGTCGAAGGCCCGCTGGAGCCGGACAACCCGCGCACCGTCGGCCTGGTGGGGTCGTTGGAGGAGCCGATGAGCGCCGCCGATTTCGCTCGCCAGGTGCAACAGGCGCTCGGCCGCGAGCCGCTGCTGGTGGAGGGCGAGGGACTGATCCGCCGGGTTGGCTGGTGCACCGGCGGCGGTCAGGGCTACATCGACCAGGCCATCGCCGCCGGCGTCGACCTGTACCTGACCGGCGAAGCCTCCGAGCAGACCTTCCACAGCGCGCGGGAGAACGGCGTGAGTTTCATCGCCGCCGGCCACCATGCTACCGAGCGCTACGGCGTGCAGGCACTGGGCGATTATCTGGCGCGGCGTTTCGCCCTCGAACACCTGTTTATCGACTGCCCGAATCCGATCTGAGCGCGCTTTCTTGCGGGTATAAAACTAGACCTTTTCGATCTAAGTAGCGTCCTGATTAGAAGTTGGCGCTGTGCTAGAGTGCGCCCTCGTCCACGGCCCGCCGGCCCAATTACACAGCAAACCGTGAGTAGCCATGCTCGATAAACTGACCCACCTGAAGCAGCTGGAGGCGGAAAGTATCCACATCATTCGTGAAGTGGCCGCCGAATTCGACAACCCGGTAATGCTCTATTCCATCGGTAAAGACTCCGCCGTGATGCTGCACCTGGCGCGCAAGGCGTTCTTTCCCGGCAAGCTGCCGTTCCCGGTGATGCACGTCGACACCCGCTGGAAATTCCAGGAGATGTACCGCTTCCGCGACAAGATGGTCAGCGAGATGGGCCTGGACCTGATCACCCACATCAACCCCGATGGCGTGGCGCAGGACATGAACCCCTTCACCTACGGCAGTGCCAAGCACACCGACGTGATGAAGACCGAGGGTCTCAAGCAGGCGCTGGACAAGTACGGCTTCGACGCCGCCTTCGGTGGCGCGCGCCGCGACGAGGAGAAGTCCCGCGCCAAGGAGCGGGTGTACTCCTTCCGCGACAGCAAGCACCGCTGGGACCCGAAGAACCAGCGTCCCGAGCTGTGGAACGTGTACAACGGCAAGGTCAAGAAGGGCGAGTCGATCCGCGTGTTCCCGCTGTCGAACTGGACCGAGCTGGACATCTGGCAGTACATCTACCTGGAGCAGATCCCGATCGTGCCGCTGTACTTCGCCGCTGAGCGCGAAGTGATCGAGAGGAACGGCACCCTGATCATGATCGACGACGAGCGCATCCTCGAGCACCTGTCGGACGAGGAGAAGGCGCGTATCACCAAGAAGATGGTGCGCTTCCGCACCCTGGGCTGCTACCCGCTGACCGGCGCGGTGGAGTCCACCGCGGCGACCCTGCCGGACATCATCCAGGAAATGCTCCTGACTCGTACTTCCGAACGCCAGGGCCGGGTGATCGACCACGACGCCGCCGGCTCGATGGAAGAGAAAAAACGCCAGGGCTACTTCTAAGGATTCCGCACCATGAGTCATCAATCCGATTTGATCAGCGAGGACATCCTCGCCTACCTGGCCCAGCACGAACGCAAGGAACTGCTGCGCTTTCTCACCTGCGGCAACGTCGACGACGGCAAGAGCACCCTGATCGGGCGCCTGCTGCACGACTCCAAGATGATCTACGAAGACCATCTGGAAGCCATCAGCCGCGACTCGAAGAAGGTTGGCACCACCGGCGACGACATCGACCTGGCGCTGCTGGTCGACGGCCTGCAGGCCGAGCGCGAGCAGGGCATCACTATCGACGTGGCCTACCGCTATTTCAGTACGGCCAAGCGCAAGTTCATCATCGCCGACACCCCCGGCCATGAGCAGTACACCCGCAACATGGCCACCGGCGCGTCCACCTGCGACCTGGCGATCATCCTGATCGACGCCCGCTACGGCGTGCAGACCCAGACCAAGCGCCACAGCTTCATCGCCTCCTTGCTGGGCATCAAGCACATCGTCGTCGCGGTCAACAAGATGGACCTCAAGGACTTCGACCAGGGCGTGTTCGAGTCGATCAAGGCCGACTACCTGGCTTTCGCCGACAAGATCAGCCTCAAGCCCAGTACGCTGCATTTCGTCCCCATGTCGGCGCTCAAGGGCGACAACGTGGTCAACAAGTCCGAGCGCTCGCCCTGGTACGATGGCCAGTCGCTGATGGAAATCCTCGAGACCGTGGAAGTGGCGGGCGACCGCAATTTCGACGACCTGCGCTTCCCGGTGCAGTACGTCAACCGCCCCAACCTCAACTTCCGCGGCTTCGCCGGCACCCTGGCCAGCGGCATCGTGCGCAAGGGCGACGAAGTGATGGCGCTGCCGTCGGGCAAGACCAGCAAGGTCAAGTCCATCGTCACCTTCGAGGGCGAGCTGGAGCACGCCGGCCCCGGCCAGGCCATCACCCTGACCCTGGAAGACGAGATCGACGTGTCGCGCGGCGACATGCTGGTGCACGCCGACAACCGTCCGCAGGTCACCGACAGCTTCGAGGCCATGCTGGTGTGGATGGGCGAAGAGCCGATGCTGCCGGGCAAGAAGTACGACATCAAGCGCGCCACCAGCTACGTGCCGGGCTCGATCCCGAGCATCGTGCACCGCGTCGACGTCAACACCCTGGAGCAGGGCGCGGCCAGCGAACTGAAGCTCAACGAGATCGGCCGGGTCAAGGTCGCCCTGGATGCGCCCATTGCCCTCGACGGCTACGAGCACAACCGCACCACCGGCGCCTTTATCGTCATCGACCGCCTGACCAACGGCACCGTCGGCGCGGGCATGATCATTGCCGATCCGGTCGGCCATGGCGGCGGCCAGCACGGTCGCCTAGCCCACGTGTCGACCGAGGAGCGCGCCGCGCGCTTCGGCCAGCAGCCGGCCACCGTGCTGTTCAGCGGCCTGTCCGGCGCCGGCAAGAGCACCCTGGCCTACGCCGTGGAGCGCAAGCTGTTCGACATGGGCCGCGCCGTCTACGTGCTCGATGGCCAGAACCTGCGCCACGACCTGAACAAGGGCCTGCCGCAGGATCGCGCCGGGCGTACCGAGAACTGGCGTCGCGCCGCCCATGTGGCGCGCCAGTTCAATGAGGCCGGCCTGCTCACCCTGGCCGCCTTCGTCGCCCCGGATGCCGAGGGCCGCGAGCAGGCCAAGGCGCTGATCGGCGGCGAGCGCCTGCTCACCGTCTACGTGCAGGCCTCGCCGCAGGTCTGCCGCGAACGCGACCCGCAGGGCCTGTATGCCGCCGCCGGCGACAACATCCCCGGCGAGTCCTTCGCCTACGACGTGCCGCTGGACGCCGATCTGGTGATCGACACCCAGACCGTGTCGGTGGAAGAGGGCGTCAAGCAGGTGCTGCAGCTGCTGCGTAGTCGCGGCGCCATCTAACAGCCTGCGCGCAATGCAAAAAGCCCCGCTCGCCAGCGGGGCTTTTTGTTGGTTGCGCTTTATTGGGGCGTAACGGGCGAGGTCCACCTGGCCTGTCGATGCGCAGAACCGGCCTCCGCAGGTGCGAATCTATTCGCGGTTGCGCGGTGAATTTCGCGGATAAACCTGCGCCTTGGCGGCCATCCACGGTGCCCGTGTCGAGCCTTCCCGGATTGCATCCGGGCTACAAGGCCAATAAAAAGCCCCGCAATAGCGGGGCTCCCTGTCTTGGCCGAGGGGTTACTTCTTCAACCCGTAGCTCTCGTCCAGCATGCCGGGACCGTCGCTTTTCGGCGCGTAGTCCTTGGGCATTTCATAGTTCTTCGGCGGGGTCAGGCGTTCGCGCTTCTCGCCGCCTTCGCTGCTGCTGAGGGCGGCCAGCAGACGCTGGCGGGTCAGTTCGTCCAGGGCCAGACGATTGGCGCCGTCGGACAGGTGCTCCTGCACGTCCTGGTAGCTCTGGGTGAGTTTCTTCACCAGGCTGGCGGTGGTGTTGAAGTGGGTCACCACTTCGTTCTGGTAGGCCTCGAAGCGTGCCTGCATTTCTTCCATCTGCCGCTGCGTGCGGCTCGGTGCGGCGCTGGGCGCCAGGCGAGCGATCAGAAAGCCGACGGCAATGCCGACCACCAGGGTCAGGGCGGGTATCAACCAGGCTGTAAGGGTCTGTTCCACGAGTCCTTCCTCTCAAAACGGCTTTGCTTTACGTTAGCGGCTCGAACCTGCGCTGTATACGGCTATGCCGTGCCGCGCAGACAGTTTGCTAGACGAGTCGACCCGATCCGGGGTCACGGAGTTCTCTGTTGCTCAACCGCGAAACCGCCGTTTTTATCCCTGGCCCCGTCGGCCAGCTCGAAGCCCTTTTTCTCGAAGTGCCCGACGCTCGCGGCGTGGCGCTGATCTGCCACCCCAATCCGGTGCAGGGCGGCACCATGCTCAACAAGGTGGTTTCCACCCTGCAACGCAGCGCCCGCGACTGCGGCCTGCATACCCTGCGCTTCAATTATCGCGGCGTCGGCGCCAGTGCCGGCAGCCATGACATGGGCAGCGGCGAGGTGGACGACGCCGAAGCGGTGGCCGCCTGGCTGCGCGAAGGGTACCCGGATCTGCCGCTCACCCTGCTCGGGTTCTCCTTCGGCGGTTTCGTCGCCGCCGCGCTGGGCGCGCGTCTGGAGCGCCAGGGCGTGGCGCTGGACAAGCTGTTTATGGTGGCGCCGGCGGTGCACCGGCTGACCGCCGACAATCCGCCGGCGGCCACTTGCCCGCTGGTGCTGATCCAGCCGGACGCCGACGAAGTGGTCGAGCCGCAGGCGGTGTACGACTGGTCGGCGAACCTTGGGCGTGCCCACGAGCTGCTGAAAGTGGCAGAATGCGGCCACTTCTTTCACGGCAAGCTGACCGATCTGAAGGATCTGCTGTTGCCGCGTCTCTGAATCAGCTGTACGACAAGCGAACGCCATGACCACCCGTATCCTCACCGGCATCACCACTACCGGCACCCCGCACCTGGGCAACTACGCCGGCGCCATCCGCCCGGCCATAGTCGCCAGCCGCGCCGCGGATGCCGATTCCTTCTACTTCCTCGCCGACTACCATGCGCTGATCAAGTGCGACGACCCGGCGCGCATCCAGCGCTCGCGTCTGGAGATCGCCGCCACCTGGCTGGCGCTGGGCCTGGACGTGAACAAGGCGACCTTCTATCGCCAGTCCGACATTCCCGAGATTCCCGAGCTGTGCTGGCTGCTCACCTGCGTCGCCGGCAAGGGCCTGCTCAATCGCGCCCACGCCTACAAGGCGTCGGTGGACAAGAACGTCGAGGCCGGCGAAGACCCGGACGCCGGCATCACCATGGGCCTGTTCAGCTACCCGGTGCTGATGGCGGCGGACATCCTGATGTTCAACGCGCACAAGGTGCCGGTCGGCCGTGACCAGATCCAACACGTGGAGATGGCCCGCGACATCGGCCAGCGCTTCAACCACCTGTTCGGCGCCGGTCGCGAGCTGTTCACCCTGCCCGAGGCGGTGATCGAGGAGGAGGTGGCGACCCTGCCCGGCCTCGACGGCCGCAAGATGAGCAAGAGCTACGACAACACCATCCCGCTGTTCGGTAGCGCCAAGCAGCTCAAGGACGCCATCGCCCGCATCGTCACCGACTCGCGCCTGCCGGGCGAACCCAAGGACGCCGACGGCTCGCACCTGTTCACCCTGTACCAGGCCTTCGCCACCCCGGCGCAGCAGGCCGAGTTCCGCGCCGAGCTGGAAGGCGGCCTGGCCTGGGGCGAGGCGAAGAATCGCCTGTACCAGCTGCTGGAAAACGAGCTGGGCGAGGCGCGCGAGCGCTACAACGCGCTGATCGCCAGGCCCGCCGATCTGGAGGACATCCTCCTGGCCGGCGCCGCCAAGGCGCGCAAGATTGCCACGCCCTTCCTCGGCGAGCTGCGCGAGGCGGTGGGCCTGCGTTCGTTCCGCGAGCAGGTGCAAACCGCCTCCGGCGAGAAGAAGAAGGCGGCCAAGAGCGCGCGCTTCGTCAGCTTCCGCGACGACGACGGCAGCTTCCGCTTCCGCCTGCTGGACGCCGCTGGCGAGCAGCTGTTGCTGTCGAAAGCCTTCGCCGATGGCAAGTCGGCCGGCATGGTCAATAAGCGCCTGCAGTCCGGCGAACCACTGGATGTGCGCGCCGAAGGGCAGGGCTTCGGCGTCTGGCTGGATGACGAATGCGTGGCGAGCAGCCCCGAGTTCGCCGATGCCGTGGCGCTGGACGCCGCCATCGCCCGTCTGCGCGAGGCGTTGGCGACGCAGGAATGATGTCGCCCGGATGGCAGCCGGGTAACGGCCTGACGCCGTAGGTTGGGTTGAGGCGCGTAGCGACGAAGCCCAACGGCTCATGGCATGCCGTTGCCGGTCGTTGGGCTGCGCTGCGCTCAGCCCAACCTGCGATTGCCAATCCACGGGGGCGTCGCTAAAGTGACGCCCCCGTTTTTACTTGCCCGGCTAACGAATCATGACTCCTTTCGAGCGCTATCAGGCCGACCTCCAGCGGCCCGACTTCTTCCATGATGCGGCCCAGGAAAACGCCGTGCGCCACCTGCAGCGGCTGTACGACGAGCTGGTCGCCGCCGACCAGGGCAAGGGCGGTCTGCTCGGCAAACTGTTCGGCAAGAAGCCGCAGGGGCCGGTCAAGGGCATCTATTTCTGGGGTGGCGTCGGGCGCGGCAAGACCTACCTGGTCGATACCTTCTTCGACGCGCTGCCCTTCGAGCGGAAGATGCGCACCCACTTCCACCGCTTCATGAAGCGCGTGCACGAGGAGATGCGCACCCTCAAGGGCGAGAAGAACCCGCTGACCATCATCGGCCGGCGCTTCGCCGACGAGGCGCGGGTGATCTGCTTCGACGAGTTCTTCGTCAGCGATATCACCGATGCGATGATCCTCGCCACCCTGCTGGAGGAGCTGTTCAAGAACGGCGTATCCCTGGTGGCCACCTCCAACATCGTGCCGGACGGCCTGTACAAGGACGGCCTGCAGCGCGCGCGCTTCCTGCCGGCCATTGCCCTGCTCAAGCAGCACACCGACATCGTCAACGTCGACAGCGGCGTAGACTACCGCCTGCGCGCGCTGGAGCAGGCCGAGCTGTTCCACTTCCCGCTGGACGCCGAGGCCGAGGTCAGCCTGGACAAGAGCTTCAGGAGCCTGCTGCCGGAGCACTGCTCGGTGCAGGAGCACGAGGCGCTGATGATCGAGAACCGCCCCATAGTCGCGCGCAAGGTCGGCGACGACGTGGCCTGGTTCGAGTTCCGCGAGCTGTGCGACGGCCCGCGCAGCCAGAACGACTACATCGAGCTGGGCAAGATCTTCCACGCGGTGATCCTGGCCAACGTCGAGCAGATGAGCACCGCCAAGGACGACATTGCCCGGCGCTTCATCAACCTGGTGGACGAGTTCTACGACCGCAACGTCAAGCTGATCATCTCCGCCGAGGTGGAGCTGAAGGACCTGTACACCGGCGGCCGCCTGACCTTCGAGTTCCAGCGCACCCTCAGCCGCCTGCTGGAGATGCAGTCGCACGAGTTCCTGTCGCGGCCGCACAAGCCCTGATGGTTTGCGCAGCATGAAAAAAGGCGACCGCAAGGTCGCCTTTTTCGTATTGGCTGGTGCGTGCGGCGATCCGGATAGGGGGCGCCGCCGGCGGCTCAGTGCTTAGCCAGCTTCTGCTGGTACTGGGCGAGCATCTTCTGCGCATGGGCCACTTCCAGCGCCTCCATGGCGTTGATCGGCGTGATCGCTACGGCGCGCTCGAGGTGCTCGACGACCTTGTCGTGCTGGTCGTCGCCGTACACGTAGGTCAGCGCGTTGGCGTATTCGTAATGGCCGATCGGCAGGTCGTCGCGGGCCTGGAAGCTGCGGCTGAAGTATTTCTCCATATTGTCCGCGCTGACCCCGTAGGTCATCTTGCCCACCAGCTTGCCCACCTTGCGGATCACCCCGGCCTCGTAGCCGCCGTACAGCGCCAGGGCGAAGGGCTGCTGCGGCTGTTTGGCCAGCAGCGCCTCGAGCTCGTCGGGGATCTGCGAGGTATAGCCGCGCTTGAGCACCACCGGCACCGACAGCTCCTCGCCCAGGCGCGCCTTGGCGTAGACCCGGCCGAACTGGGCGACGGTGTCGGCCTGCACCAGTTCGCCGGCCTCGTCGGTGTAGGCGATCACTTCTTCCAGCAGGCGATGCTTCTCGGCCTGCTCCGGCACCAGGAACATGGCGTAGATCACCTGGGCGAACAGCGCCGGGATCTGCCCGCCGACGCCCAGGGCCAGGCCCTGCTCCTTGGCCTGGGCGAAGTCGCCGCGGAACATCAGGCGCCAGACCTCCTGCAGTTTCTGCGCATAGACCTCGGCCTCTTGCGGCTTGCCGGTGAAGCCGATATCGGCGCCGACGGTCTTCTCCAGCGCCTGCGGATGGCGGCTGGCCATGCTCACCACCCAGTCGGCGTCGGGGAAGGGGTAGTCGCCGAAGCCGCGGGTCAGCTGCGGCCAGGCCTGGCGCAGCTTGTCGCCGCTGTAGTCGTAGGCGCTCTGGTCGAGCGGGAAGGGCTTCCAGTTGTCGTCCGCCACGGCGGTGAGGCTGCAGGCGGCAAGCAGGGCGATAAGGGTGCGGCGCATGGCGATGGACCTGTTGTTGTTATCAGTGTCCCGATCATAGGCCGGCGTCACCTGTGGCCAACCTAACCAAGGGTGGGTGGCTGTTCAGTGGCTGTCCTTGTGCTGGAACTGGCGGCGGTACTGATTCGGCGACAGCTCGGTGTGCTGGCGGAACAAGCGGGCGAAGAAGCTGGCGTCGTCGTAACCGACCTCGTAGCTGATGGTCTTGATGCTCTTGCGGGTGGAGGACAGCAGGCTCTTGGCGGTCTCGATGCGCAGGCGCTGCAGGTAGTGCAGCGGCTTGTCGCCCGTTGCACCTTGGAACCGGCGCATGAAGTTGCGGATGCTCATGCCGTGCTCGCGGGCCACGTCCTCGAAGCGGAACTTGTCGGCGTAGTGTTCCTCCAGCCAGTGCTGGATCTGCAGCACGGTGACGTCCTGGTGCAGCTTCTGGCCGCCGAAACCGATGCGCCCCGGGGTATAGCTGCGCTGCACCTCGTAGAGGATGTCGCGGGCCACGCCCTGGGCCACGCCGGCGCCACAGTAGCGCTCGATCAGGTAGATATAGAGGTCGCAGGCCGAGGTGACGCCGCCGGCGCAGTACAGGTTGTCGGCATCGGACAGGTGCTTGTCCTGGTTGAGCAGCACCCTGGGGAAGCGCTCGGCGAACTCGCGGAAGAAACGCCAGTAGGTGGTCGCCTCCTTGCCGTCGAGCAGGCCGGCCTCGGCCATCCAGAACACCCCGCTGGCTTCGCCGCAGATCGCCGTGCCGGCCGCGTGCTGGCGTTTGAGCCAGTCCAGCACCTGCGGATAGCGGCGGCTGAGGGCGTCGAAGTCGTCCCAGAAGGCCGGCAGGATGATCACGTCGCAGGCCTCCAGGCCGCCGTCCACCGGCACCTGCACCTTGCTGAAGCTGTTCACCGGCAGGCCGTCCGGGCTGACCAGGTGGATCTCGAACGGCGGCTCATGGCCCAGGCCCTGCTGCTTGGCGTAACGGATGCCGGCCATATGGAAGAAATCCTTGGCCTGCATCAGGGTGGAGGCGAATACGCCGTCGGTGGCGAGGATGCTGACGCGGCGCAGCGGGGCATTGGATTGGGTAGGCATAGATATTGTTCTTTTTAGGGCTAAGCGGTCATGCGACGGCTGGATCGTCTTATTTTTTGGCGCTTGTGTCCAGTGTGACCAAGCGTTTGCTTGGCTAAAGTCGAGGCCACTGTCCCCAAGGTCTCAGACACAGGTAGCGCCATGATCCCCAGAACGATTTTCAGCTCCGACCATGAACTGTTCCGCGACAGCGTGCGCAAGTTCCTCGAGCAGGAAGCGGTGCCTTTTCATGCACAGTGGGAAAAGGACGGTCATGTCGACCGCGCGCTGTGGAACAAGGCCGGCGAGGCCGGCATGCTCTGCTCGCACATCCCCGAGGAATACGGCGGCATGGCGGCGGACTTCCTCTACAGCGCCGTGGTGATCGAGGAGATCGGCCGCCTGGGCCTGACCGGCATCGGCTTCTCCCTGCATTCGGACATCGTCGCGCCCTACATCCTGCATTACGGCAGCGAGGCGCAGAAGCAGCATTACCTGCCCAAGCTGGTCAGCGGCGAGCTGGTCACCGCCATCGCCATGACCGAGCCGGGCGCCGGCTCCGACCTGCAGGGGGTGAAAACCACCGCCGTGCTGGACGGCGACGAGTACGTGATCAACGGCTCGAAGACCTTTATCACCAACGGCTGGCTGGCCGACCTGGTGATAGTGGTGGCCAAGACCGATCCCAAGGCCGGGGCCAAAGGCACCAGTCTGTTCCTGGTGGAGGCGGGTACGCCGGGCTTCGCCAAGGGCAAGCGCCTGGAGAAGGTGGGCATGAAGGCGCAGGATACCTCCGAGCTGTTCTTCCAGGACGTGCGCGTCCCCAAGGAAAATCTGCTGGGTCAGGCCGGCATGGGCTTCGCCTACCTGATGCAGGAGCTGCCGCAGGAGCGCCTGACCGTCGGCGTCGGCGCCCTGGCCTCGGCCGAGGCGGCGCTGCAGTGGACGCTGGACTACACCCGCGAGCGCAAGGCGTTCGGCAAGGCGGTGGCGGACTTCCAGAACACCCGCTTCAAGCTGGCCGAGATGGCCACCGAGATCCAGGTCGGCCGGGTGTTCGTCGACCGCTGCCTGGAGCTACATCTGCAGGGCAAGCTGGACGTGCCCACCGCGGCGATGCTCAAGTACTGGGGCACCGACCTACAGTGCAAGGTGCTCGACGAGTGCGTGCAGCTGCACGGTGGCTACGGCTACATGTGGGAATACCCGGTGGCGCGCGCCTGGGCCGATGCGCGGGTGCAGCGCATCTACGCCGGCACCAACGAGATCATGAAGGAAATCATCGCCCGTTCGTTGGTCTGAGTGCGGTGATGACAAGAAAAAGCTCGGCATTGCCGAGCTTTTTCGTTTGAGTCGGGATCAGGGCGCCGGGTTGGGCTGCGCCTTGTGGATCGCCTCGATGCCGGCCAGCACGTCCTCGGAGAGTCGTAGCTCGGCGCTGGCCAGGTTGCTGTCCAGTTGCGCCAGGCTGGTGGCGCCGATGATGTTGCTGGTGACGAAGGGCTGTGCGGTGACGAAGGCCAGGGCCATCTGCGCCGGATCCAGGCCGTGTGCGCGGGCCAGGGCGACATAGCGCGAGCAGGCCGCCTCCGACTGCGGGTTGGTGTAGCGGGTGAAGCGGCTGAACAGGCTGATGCGCGCGCCGGCCGGCCGCGCGCCGCCCTCGTACTTGCCGCTGAGCATGCCGAAGGCCAGCGGCGAGTAGGCCAGCAGGCCGCACTGCTCGCGCATCGCCACCTCCGCCAGGCCCACCTCGAAGCTGCAGTTGAGCAGGTTGTAGGGGTTCTGGATCGACACCGCACGCGGCCAGCCGCGGCTCTCGGCCAGGTGCAGGAACTTCATGGTGCCCCAGGGCGTTTCGTTGGACAGGCCGATATGGCGGATCTTGCCGGCCTTGACCTGCTCGTCGAGCACTCGCAGGGTTTCTTCCAGCGGCGTGAAGTCCGCTTCCTGATGCTGGTAGCCGAGCTGGCCGAAAAAGTTGGTCGGACGTTCCGGCCAGTGCAGCTGGTAGAGGTCGATCCAGTCGGTCTGCAGGCGTTTCAGGCTTGCGTCCAGCGCCGCGACTATATGCGCGCGGTCGAATTTCAACTTGCCGCCGCGGATATGGCCGATGCCGTTGCCGGGGCCGGCGATCTTGCTCGCCAGGATCCAGTCGGCGCGGTCGCCACGCTGCCTGAAGTAGCTGCCGATGATCTGTTCGGTGCGGCTGTAGGTCTCGGCGCGCGGCGGCACCGGGTACATCTCGGCGGTATCCATGAAATTGATGCCGCAGGCCTTGGCGCGCTCGATCTGGGCATGGCCCTCGGCCTCGCTGTTCTGTTCGCCCCAGGTCATGGTGCCCAGGCAGAGGGCGCTGACCCTGAGGTCGGTACGGCCCAGCTGACGGTATTCCATTGCTGACTCCTAGTTTTCGACTGCAGGTGAGAGGGGGCATCAAAGCAGGTTGCTATTTTCGCTGCAATCGGCATAATTCCGCGGCTCTCGACGCGGGAACGCCTAGCTCGCTGACAGAGAAGGTGGGGATGCCTAGCCCGCCGAACACCCCGCCGTAGCGGACGCGCTGACCCGAGCCCCCGATAGCGTCTGTTTCCGGCCGTCTTTGACTTGTCAAAGCAAGCACTATTCAGTAAGATCCGCCGTCTTATTTTCAGGGCGGCCCCTGAGGCTATAGCGAATGAAGACTTTTACTGCAAAACCGGAAACTGTTAAGCGCGACTGGTACGTCGTCGACGCTGCAGGTCAGACCCTGGGTCGTCTGGCCACCGAAATCGCCAGCCGTCTGCGCGGCAAGCACAAGCCCGAGTACACCCCGCACGTCGACACTGGCGATTACATCGTCGTGATCAACGCCGAGCAGGTGCGTGTCACCGGTGCCAAGACCAGCGACAAGATGTACTACTCCCACTCCGGTTTCCCGGGCGGCATCAAGTCGATCAACTTCGAGAAGCTGATCGCTCGTGCTCCTGAGCGCGTGATCGAGACCGCGGTCAAAGGCATGCTGCCGAAGAACCCGCTGGGTCGCGACATGTACCGTAAGCTGAAGGTGTACAAGGGTGCCGTCCACCCGCACACCGCTCAGCAGCCCCAAGAACTGAAGATTTAACGGAATAGTTCATTATGTCGGCGACTCAAAACTACGGCACTGGCCGTCGCAAGACCGCAACCGCGCGCGTATTCCTGCGTCCGGGCACCGGTAACATCTCCATCAACAACCGCAGCCTGGATACCTTCTTCGGCCGCGAGACCGCTCGCATGGTCGTGCGTCAGCCGCTGGAACTGACCGAGACCACCGAGAAGTTCGACATCTACGTTACCGTTATCGGTGGCGGTGTCAGCGGCCAGGCCGGTGCCATCCGTCACGGCATCACCCGCGCCCTGATCGAGTACGACGAGACCCTGCGCAGCCCGCTGCGTAAAGCTGGTTACGTCACTCGCGACGCCCGTGAAGTCGAGCGTAAGAAAGTCGGTCTGCGCAAGGCGCGTAAGCGTCCGCAGTACTCCAAGCGTTAATTCGCTGGCGCTTTCGAAGACGCCCAGTTTCCTTTCGGAACTGGGCGTTTTTTATGGGCGAGACAAAACGCTGCGACAACGTGCCGCAGCCGCGCAAGCCGCGCGCGACAAGGCTTTCGCCGGCCTGTTCGGGGGTAATTACCTTGTCAGAAAAGGGGCTTTTCTTTACCATTTGGCGAATTTTTTGCGCGGCCCGATTTTTACTTAGTAGAGGCCTGAACAACAGGCCACAAAGCTGATGGGAGACGACTGAATGAGCAATGACGGCGTGAATGCAGGCCGACGTCGCTTCCTGGTGGCAGCCACTTCCGTGGTGGGCGCTGCCGGAGCGGTAGGTGCTGCGACTCCGTTCGTGGGGTCATGGTTCCCCAGTGCCAAGGCCAAGGCGGCCGGGGCACCGGTGAAGGTGAACGTCAGCAAGATCGAGGCGGGTCAGCAGATGGTTGCTGAGTGGCGCGGTCAGCCGGTGTTCATCGTGCGCCGTACCGAGGAGATCCTGGCCAACCTGACCAAGATCGAAGGCGGCATGGCCGACCCCGAATCCGCTGCCTCGGTGCAGCCGGAGTACGTCGACAAGAAGACCCGTTCGATCAAGCCCGAGCTGCTGGTGCTGGTCGGCCTGTGCACCCACCTGGGCTGCGCACCGTCCTTCCGCCCGGAAGTGGCCCCGGCCGACCTCGGTCCGGATTGGGTCGGTGGCTATTTCTGCCCCTGCCACGGTTCGCGCTACGACCTCGCCGGCCGCGTCTACAAGGCTCAGCCCGCGCCGTTGAACCTGCCAGTGCCGCCGCACACCTACGAGACGGATGATGTGATCATCATCGGTGTGGACCAGGAGAACGCCTGATGAGCAAATTCATGGAATGGGTGGATGCGCGCTTCCCCGCCACCAAGATGTGGGAAGACCATCTGTCCAAGTACTACGCACCGAAGAACTTCAACTTCTTCTACTTCTTCGGCTCCCTGGCGCTGCTGGTGCTGGTCAACCAGATCGTCACCGGCATCTGGCTGACCATGAGCTTCGAGCCTTCGGCCGAGGGCGCCTTCGCCTCCGTCGAATACATCATGCGCGACGTCGAGTACGGCTGGATTCTGCGCTACCTGCACTCCACCGGCGCTTCGGCGTTCTTCGTGGTGGTCTACCTGCACATGTTCCGCGGTCTGCTCTACGGCTCCTACCAGAAGCCGCGTGAGCTGGTGTGGATCTTCGGCATGCTGATCTACCTGATGCTGATGGCCGAGGCCTTCATGGGCTACCTGCTGCCCTGGGGTCAGATGTCCTACTGGGGCGCCCAGGTGATCATCTCGCTGTTCGGCGCCATCCCGGTGATCGGCGACGACCTGACCCAGTGGATTCGCGGTGACTACCTGATTTCCGGGATCACCCTGAACCGCTTCTTCGCCCTGCACGTGATCGCCCTGCCGATCGTGATTCTCGGCCTGGTGGTGCTGCACATCCTTGCGCTGCACGAAGTCGGCTCGAACAACCCGGACGGCGTCGACATCAAGAAGAACAAGGACGAGAACGGTGTGCCGCTGGACGGTATCGCCTTCCACCCTTACTACACCGTGAAAGATATCGTTGGCGTGGTGGTGTTCCTCTTCGTTTTCTGCTTCGTGGTGTTCTTCTTCCCGGAAATGGGCGGTTACTTCCTCGAGAAGCCGAACTTCGAAGCGGCCAACCCGTTCAAGACCCCTGAGCATATCGCCCCGGTGTGGTACTTCACCCCCTACTACGCGATCCTCCGCGCGGTGCCGGACAAGCTGCTCGGCGTAATCGCCATGGGCGCGGCCATCGCGGTGCTGTTCGTCCTGCCGTGGCTCGACCGTAGCCCGGTCAAGTCCATGCGCTACAAGGGCTGGCTGAGCAAGATCTGGCTGGTGATCTTCTGCATTTCCTTCGTCATCCTCGGCGTACTGGGCGTGCTGTCGCCGACTCCGGGTCGTACCCTGCTGTCGCAGGTGTGCACCTTCCTGTACTTCGCGTACTTCATCCTGATGCCGTTCTACACCAGGATGGAGAAGACCAAACCGGTTCCGGAAAGGGTGATTGGCTGATGAAAAAGCTCTTCGCTGCATTTGTGATCGCTGCGCTGCCGGCCCTGGCCCTGGGTGCAGCCAGCAACTATCCGCTGGACAAAGTGGATATCGACCTGCGCGACAAGGCCGCCATGCAGGACGGCGCGCGCACCTTCGCCAACTACTGCATGGGCTGCCACTCGGCCCAGTACCAGCGTTACGAGCGCGTGGCCGACGACCTCGGCATTCCGCACGAGATCATGCTGGAGAACCTGGTGTTCACCGATGCCAAGATCGGCGACCACATGAAGATCGGCATGAAGCCGGACGACGCCAAGGCCTGGTTCGGTGCGGCGCCGCCCGACCTGACCCTGGTCGCCCGGGTACGCGGCAACGACTGGCTGTACACCTACCTGCGCACCTTCTACGCCGACCCGGCACGTCCGCTGGGCGCCAACAACAAGGTGTTCCCCAACGTCGGCATGCCCAACGTGCTGGTAGGTCTGCAGGGCAACCAGGTGATCGGCTGCAAGCAGGTGCAGGTGGTGGAGAACGGCAAGAAGCAGTTCGACCCGCTGACCGGCACCCCGATCACTCACGAAGCCTGCGACCAGCTGACCGTCGAGCCGAACAGCGGCAGCCTGAGCGAGGCCGAGTTCGACGAGAAGATCAAGAACCTGGTGACCTTCCTGGCCTACTCGGCCAACCCGGTCAAGCTGGAGTCCCAGCGCATCGGCACCTACGTGCTGCTGTACCTGGCCTTCTTCTTCGTCTTCGCCTACCTGCTCAAGCGCGAATACTGGAAGGACGTGCACTAAGCCGCTTTACCCCTGCTGTCGACCTGCGCGCCCTATATGGGCGCGCAGGTTTTTGTGACCTGCCATCCCTGGCGGCCACCCCTGCGGGGCCGTCGCAAGCGACGTCAAAAATTGCTCCCGGCAATTTTTCCTGCTTCTGATAAATCCAAAACGCGAGGAGGATCGCCATGGCGGTGACCAATAGGTTGACCTGCTACTCCGACCCCGCCGACCACTATTCCCATCGCGTGCGTCTGGTGCTCGCCGAGAAAGGTGTCAGCGTCGAGATCGTCGATGTCGAGCTGGGCCGCTGTCCGCCCAAGCTGGCCGAACTCAATCCCTACGGCAGCGTGCCGACCCTGGTCGACCGCGACCTGGCGCTGTACGAATCGTCCGTGGTGATGGAATATCTGGATGAGCGTTACCCGCATCCGCCGCTGTTGCCGGTGTATCCGGTGGCGCGCGCCAACAGCCGCCTGCTGATGCACCG
The DNA here is from genome assembly GCF_044542855.1 of Pseudomonas sp. NPDC077649. Taxonomy (NCBI): domain Bacteria; kingdom Pseudomonadati; phylum Pseudomonadota; class Gammaproteobacteria; order Pseudomonadales; family Pseudomonadaceae; genus Pseudomonas; species Pseudomonas sp. NPDC077649. Next base: position 663,660 of record NZ_JBITVF010000001.1, read on the forward strand.
TATCCAGCGCGACTGGTGCGCCCTGGTCGACCGCATTCTCGACAAGCGCAGCAAGGAGGCCGAGCGCCAGCTGGCGCGCAAGGAGTTGCGCGAGAGCCTGACCGGCGTGTCGCCGCTGTTCGCCGACAAGCCGTTCTTTCTCAGTGACGAGTTGAGCCTGGTGGATTGCTGCCTGCTGCCGATTCTCTGGCGTTTGCCGCGGCTGGGGATCGAGTTGCCGCGACCGGCCAAGCCGCTGCTCGACTACATGGAACGGCAGTTCGCCCGCGAGGCCTTCCAGGCCAGTCTGTCCGCCGCCGAGCGCGAAATGCGCTGAGAAGGAGAAAACCATGAATTCCAGCCGTCCCTACCTGGTGCGCGCCCTGTACGAGTGGATAGTCGACAACGACTGCACCCCGCACCTGCTGGTCAATGCCGAATACCCCGGGGTGCAGGTGCCGCCGGGCTTCGCCAGCGACGGGCAGATCGTGCTCAACGCATCGCCCGGCGCGGTGCGACACCTGCATATGGACAATCAGGCGGTGAGCTTCGAGGGGCGCTTCGGCGGCGTGGCTCACAGCCTGTACATCCCGGCCGCGGCGATCTTGGCGATCTATGCGCGGGAGAACGGCCAGGGCATGGTCTTCGACATGGAACCACCGCAGGCGGACGACGAAGACGAGCAAGGTCCGGACGACGACGGCCCGTCCGGCGGCGAGCCGCCGCGGCCCAGCGGTCGGCCGAGCCTCAAGGTGGTCAAGTAGGGCTGCTGCAGGCCAGGGCAAGAAAGAGTTGCATGACAATAAAAACGGGCGCCAATGGGCGCCCGTTTTTACTTGCAGCTTGCGGGGGCGGCGGCCATCCGCCTTATGGTTTGCCGCTGCCTCAGTTGGTGTACTCGAACAGGCGCACCACCTTCTGCACCCCGGCCACGCCCTGCACCACGCGGGTGGCGGCGTTGGCTTCCTCGCGGGTCACCAGGCCGAGCAAGTAGACGATGCCGTTTTCGGTGACCACCTTGATCCGCGTGCTCGGCACCGTGGCGTCGGCGAGCATCTGGGTCTTGATCTTGGTGGTCAGCAGCGAGTCGTTGCTGCGCGCCAGCAGCGAGGCCGGTTGCTGCACCTGCAGCTCGTTATAGACCTTCTTCACCCCCTGCACGCGGCGCGCGGCCTGGGCAGCGGCGTCCTTCAGCTCGCTGCGCGGGGTCTGCCCGGCGAGCAGAATCACGCCGTTGTAGCTGGTGACGATGATCCGCGAGGTCGGGCTGGCCAGGTCGGCGTGGGCCTTGCTGACCTGGGTGGCGACATCCGGGCCGAGGAACTGGTCGTCGATCTTGTTGCCGATGCTGCGGCTGCCGCAGCCGGCCAGGCTCAGGGTAACGGCCAGGGCGGCCAGGATCAGGGCGGAACGCTTCATTCTTCACTCCCGAATAGTTGACTGTCGATCAGGTCGCACAGGCAGTGGATGGCCAGCAGGTGGACCTCCTGGATGCGTGCGGTGACTTTGGCCGGCACGCGGATCTCCACGTCCTCGGGCAGCAGCAGCGAGGCCATGCCGCCGCCGTCGCGGCCGGTGAGGGCGACCACGGTCATCTCGCGGTCGTGGGCGGCCTGGATGGCCTGGATCACGTTGGCCGAGTTGCCGCTGGTGGAGATGGCCAGCAGCACGTCGCCGGGCTGGCCGAGGGCGCGGATCTGCTTGGAGAACACCTCGTTGTAGCTGTAGTCGTTGGCGATCGAGGTGATGGTCGAGCTGTCGGTGGTCAGGGCGATGGCCGGCAGGCTGGGGCGCTCGCGCTCGAAGCGGTTGAGCAGCTCGGAGGAGAAGTGCTGGGCGTCGCCGGCCGAGCCGCCGTTGCCGCAGGAGAGAATCTTGCCCTCGTTGAGCAGGGCCTGAACCATCACCAGGCTGGCGTGCTCGATGTAGGGAACCAGGACTTCCATGGCCTGTTGCTTGGTGTCGATGCTGGCTTGGAACAGCTGGCGGATTCGGGATTGCATGTCCATCGGTTAAACCTTGAGTGTGCGGCCGTCAGGCGTCGAAGGCGTTCTTGATCCAGTCGAGGCCAGGGCCGCCGATGGCGACCACGTCGAAGCGGCAGGGGTGGCGGGCCCAGCGAGACTGCTGCTGGAGGAAGAGCTCGGCGGCCATGATCAACTTGCCGCGCTTGCGCGCATCGATACTCTCCAGGGCGCCGCCCCAGGCGCTGTGACGGCGGGCGCGGACTTCGACGAATACTACTGTATCGCCGTCGAGCATGACCAGATCGAGCTCGCCGCGGCGACAGCTCCAGTTCCGTTCGATCAAGCGCAGGCCGTTACGTTCCAGATGCTCTCGGGCTGCCTGTTCGGCGGCCCGGCCGAGCTCGTTGTGGGCACTCAATTGAGCGCGTCGGGAAGGCGCTGGACCTGGCCGCCGCGGAACTCGGCCCAGGGCAACTGGCGTTCGATACGCTGCGCCGGGTTGAGGCTGAGGCTGCCGGACAGGCCGTCGATGCGCGACTCCGGCAGGGCCTTGAGCTGGCCCAGGCGCGGCGCCAGGCGGTAGGCGTCGACGCCCATGGCGTACAGCCGGCCGAGGCTGCCGGCGGCCTGCGGCCACTGACCGCTGACCTGCTGGCGCAGCGGATCCTGCGCGTCCAGCAGCCAGGGCGTCTCGCAGAAGCGGATGCCTTCCAGGTCCTGGTACTGCGCCTGGCTGTGGGCGCCGGTGAACAGGTGCGAGGTGGCGTACACCGGCACGTCGCCGGCGTACTGGAAGGCCAGGGTCGGCTTGATCTGCTGCGCCTGTTGCGGGGTGGCGGCGAGGAAGATGAAGTCGATGTCCTGGCGCCGCGCCGGCTGGGCGTCGAGGTTGGTGCCCAGGGTGTTCTGCAGGCGACGGGCGCGGGCCTCGCTTTCGCGCAGCTGGAACAGGTCGGCGATCTGCCGGGCCAGTTCCACCGGCTGGTCGACGTGTTCGGCGGCGATCAGGCTGCCGCCCTGGGCCTGCCAGCTCTGGCGGAAGGCTTCCAGCACGCGGTCGCCCCAGTCGCCGCGCGGCACCAGGGCCACGGCGCGGCGCATGCCATCGTCCCAGGCGCGACGGGCCACTTCGCGGGCCTCGTCCTCGGCGGCCAGGCCGAACTGGAACAGCTGGGCCGGGCCTTCCTGGCTGGCGTCGCTGTAGTTCAGCGCCAGGGTGGTGATCGGCAGCTGCTCGCGCTCGCTGAGCTGCTTGACCAGCGGCTTCTCCAGCGGGCCGACCACCAGTTGCACGCCGTCGGCCTGGGCCTGCTGGTAGAAGGCGTCCAGCGAGCCGATGCGGGCGCTGTCGTAGAGTTGGATCTGCGGCGGGTTCTGGCCGGCCTGCTGGGCCTCGTAGTGGGCGGCGAGGAAGCCGTCGCGCAGGGCGCGGGCGACGCTGGCCAGCTGACCTTCCTGAGGCAGCAGCAGGGCGATGCGGGTCAGCGGCTGGCTGGCCAGCTCGCGCAGCTTGCTCAGCGCCTCGGGCAGCTGTTCGGCGGCCGGGTGTTGCGGGTTCTGCGCGACCCATTGATCGATGGCGGCTTGCTGCTGCTCCAGGGTGGCGCCGGCCTTGGTCACGCGCGCCAGTTCCAGCCAGCCGGCCAGGTCGCTGTCGGCGCCGGCCGAGGTCTGCGGCGGCAGGGTGGAAACCAGGGCCCAGATGCTTTCATGGTTGTCGTGGGCGGCCTGGCCGCTGAGCAGCGGGGCGATGAACACCCGCTCGCGGGCGGCGGCCAGGGCCTGGCCGTCGGCTTCCAGGGCGCGGGCGCGTACCAGTTGGGTACGGATCTGCTGCTCCACCGGCAGCTCGGCCAGGCGCTCCAGGCTGGGGTGTTGCAGGGCCTGCAGGGCGCTCTTGGGCTGCTGGCGGGCCAGCGCCAGTTCGGCGTCCAGGGTGCTGGCGAAGATCTGCTGGGCTGGCGCCAGGGCGGCCAGGTCGATCTGTTCGCGGATGCGCGCGGCGCGGGCGATGTCCTTCTGCTGATAGGCCTGGTCGGCGGCGGCCAGGCGCAGCAGGGCGGCCTGCTCCGGCTTGCTTTCGGCGGCCTGCTGGAGCATCTGCTCGATGCTGGCCTGTGGGGTGCGCGGCAGCTGACCCAGGGTGTTGGAGGGCGAGCTGGCGCAGGCGGCGAGCAGGCCGGCCAGGCAAAGGACGGAAAGGGGGCGCAGGCTAGCGATCATCGGGGCATCCTGGTGCTTGAGCGAATCAGGCGGCGATTGTACCCAAGCCCTGCAGTCGGTGCGATGTTGCCGGGGTGGAAGCGGCTAGAATGAGCGCTCTTTCAATTAACGAGGTGTTTCCAGTGAGTCATTCCGCCGTCGCTAGTGCTCAGCCCGGCACCCTCTACGTGGTCGCCACGCCGATCGGCAACCTGGACGACATCAGTGCCCGCGCCCTGCGAGTTCTGCGCGACGTGGCCTTGATCGCCGCCGAAGACACCCGTCACTCGGTGCGCCTGCTGCAGCATTTCGGCATCGAAACGCCGCTGGCGGCCTGCCATGAGCACAACGAGCGCGACCAGGGCGGGCGCTTTCTCGCCAAACTGGAGGCCGGCGAGGATGTGGCGCTGATCTCCGATGCGGGCACGCCGCTGATCTCCGATCCCGGCTACCACCTGGTACGCCAGGCGCGCGCCGCCGGCTTCGCCGTGGTGCCGGTGCCGGGGGCCTGTGCGCTGATCGCCGCGCTGTCGGCCGCCGGCCTGCCGTCGGATCGCTTCATCTTCGAGGGTTTTCTGCCGGCCAAGGCCGTGGGGCGGCGTGCGCGCCTGGAGCAGGTGCGCGAGGAGCCGCGCACGCTGATCTTCTACGAGGCGCCGCACCGGATTCTCGAGTGCCTGGAGGATATGCGTGCGGTGTTCGGCGACGAGCGTCCGGCGCTGCTGGCCCGCGAGCTGACCAAGACCTTCGAGACCCTCAAGGGCCTGCCGCTGGCCGAACTGTGCGCCTGGGTGGCCGGCGACAGCAATCAGCAGCGCGGCGAGTGCGTGGTGCTGGTAGCCGGCTGGCAGGCGCCGGAAGGCGAGGAGGCGGTCAGCGCCGAGGCGCTGCGGGTGCTCGACCTGCTGCTGGCGGAAATGCCGCTCAAGCGCGCGGCGGCGTTGGCCGCCGAGATCACCGGGGTGCGTAAGAACCTGCTCTACCAGGTGGCGCTGACGCGCCAGGGATGAGCTCGCTCCTGCAGGGGGCAGGCTGCTTTTTCTTGCAGCTTGTGGCTTGCCGCTTGCGGCTTTGTTACCCTTGCCGGTGGAGAGTCGATCGGACAGTCGCTGCCTTCGCAAGAAGGGGGAGGAAAGTCCGGGCTCCATAGGGCGGAGTGCCAGGTAACCCCTGGGAGGCGCGAGCCTACGGAAAGTGCCACAGAAAATAACCGCCTAAGCGCTTCGGCGCCGGTAAGGGTGAAAAGGTGCGGTAAGAGCGCACCGCGCGGCTGGCAACAGTCCGTGGCTAGGTAAACCCCACTCGGAGCAAGACCAAATAGGGTTCCATTGGCGTGGCCCGCGCTGGAACCGGGTAGGTTGCTAAAGGCGTGCAGTGATGTACGTCGTAGAGGAATGACTGTCCTCGACAGAACCCGGCTTACAGATCGACTCTCCACCTCTTTTTCCCCTCGATTTGCGCTTTTACTTCCCGCCTTTCTAATACCGAAAAAATCTTACTCTTAACAAATTACTTTAAGTTCGAATTTCAGCTCTCTGGAATAGCTGGTTTTTGTCTCTCGACTACCCCTTCCGGCATCGCTTTTTTCCTCGCTTTCCTTCGCTAAATCTCCGTCCTGTAAGGATTTTTCCCTTCTGGCGCGCCTTGACGGTGGGGCGTACGCATTCCTATAGTGTGCGCAAGTGGTGAGAAGTGGCATGAAGTGGGTTTTTTTGGGCATGGAAAGCTAATTACAGGGGAAGCGCAGCCGTGTTTCGCGGAGCTAACGCCATCAGTCTCGACGCCAAAGGGCGCCTCGCGATGCCGAGTCGGTATCGCGACGAGCTCGTTTCGCGTTGTGCCGGCCAGCTCATCGTCACCATCGATGCCGTCGACCCCTGCCTCTGTGTCTACCCGCTGGCCGAATGGGAGCTGATCGAGAACAAGCTGCGCGAACTGGCCTCCTTCCGTGAAGAGAACCGCCGCCTGCAGCGCCTGCTGATCGGCAACGCCGTCGACCTCGAGCTGGATGCCAGCGGCCGTTTCCTGGTGCCGCCGCGCCTGCGCGAGTACGCCAAGCTGGACAAGCGGGCGATGCTCGTCGGCCAGCTCAACAAGTTTCAACTTTGGGACGAAGATACCTGGAATGCCGTAGCCGAAGCCGATCTGGCTGCCATCAAGCAGCCCGGCGCCCTTTCCGACGACTTGCGTGACCTGATCCTGTGACCATGACCGATAGCACCTTGCGCCATATCACCGTGCTGCTCGACGAGGCCGTCGAGGGGCTCGCCGTGCGCGCCGGCGGCTGCTACTTGGACGGTACCTTCGGTCGCGGCGGACACAGTCGGCTGATCTTGCAGAAGCTCGGCCCGGACGGGCGGCTCCTGGGGTTCGACAAGGACCCCCTGGCGATAGCCACCGGGGAAGCATTGGCGGCCGAAGACGGCCGCTTTGTCGTTGTACAGCGCAGTTTTGCGGAACTCGGCGAGGAAGTCGCTGTCCGCGGCCTGGTCGGCAAGGTCGCCGGCATCCTGCTGGACCTCGGCGTGTCGTCGCCGCAGTTGGACGATCCCGAACGCGGCTTCAGCTTCCTCAACGACGGCCCGCTGGATATGCGTATGAACCCCGCAGTGGGCGTCAGCGCGGCGGACTGGATCGCCACGGCCGCCGAAGACGAGATCGCCCGCGTGCTCAAGGACTACGGCGAAGAGCGTTTCGCCAAGCGCATGGCGCGTGCCGTGGTGCAGCGCCGCGAGCAGCAGCCCTTTACCCGCACCGCCGACCTGGCGCAGGTGCTGACCGTGGCCAACCCGGCCTGGGAGAAGGGCAAGAACCCGGCGACCCGCGCTTTCCAGGGCATTCGTATCTATATCAACAACGAGTTGGGCGACCTCGAGCGCGGCCTCGACGCGGCGCTGGAAGCGCTGGAAGTCGGCGGTCGCCTGGTGGTGATCAGCTTCCACTCGCTGGAAGACCGCATCGTCAAGCAGTTCATGAGGCGCCAGGCCAAGGGCGAAGCGGACAAGCTGCCGCGCGACCTGCCGATCATTCCCAAGGCCTTCGAGCCGCGCCTGAAGCTGATCGGCAAGCCGGTCTTCGCCGGCGAAGCCGAGCTCAAGGTCAACCCGCGCTCGCGCAGCGCGGTGATGCGCATCGCGGAGAAACTGCGGTGAACCTGCGCCTCGGCAAGACCATGCCCAGCGGCAGCCTGCTGATGCTGGTGCTGTTCATCGCGGTGCTGCTGTCCGCCCTGGCGGTGTCCTACAGCGCGCACTGGAACCGCCAGCTACTCAACGAGCTGTATGGCGAACTCAGCGTGCGCGACAAGGCGCAGGCCGAGTGGGGCCGACTGATTCTCGAACAGAGCACCTGGACGGCGCACAACCGTATCGAGGCGCTGGCCAGCGAGCGGCTGCAGATGCGCATTCCCGACCCCGCCGAAGTGCGCATGGTGCAGCCATGATCGGACTCGAAGGCGCGCTCTACCCCTGGCGCTTCCGTCTGGTGCTGGCCCTGCTGGCGCTGATGGTCGGCGCCATCGCCTGGCGCATGCTCGATCTGCAGGTGCTCGACCACGATTTCCTCAAGGCCCATGGCGATGCGCGCAGCGTGCGACACATCCCGATTCCGGCGCACCGCGGCCTGATCACCGACCGCAACGGCGAGCCGCTGGCGGTGAGCACGCCGGTCACCACCCTGTGGGCCAACGGCAAGGAGCTGCAGGCCGGGCGCGAGCGCTGGCCGGCGCTGGCCGCCGCCCTGGGTCAGGAGCCCAAGGCCTTCGCCGAGCGCCTGCAGCAAAACAAGGAGCGCGAGTTCATGTACCTGGTGCGCGGCCTGACCCCGGAGAAGGGCCAGAGCGTGCTCGACCTCAAGGTGCCGGGCGTCTACGCCATCGAGGAATTCCGCCGCTTCTACCCGGCCGGCGAAGTGGCGGCCCATGTGGTCGGCTTCACCGATATCGACGACCGCGGCCGCGAAGGCATGGAGCTGGCCTATGAAGAATGGCTGGCCGGCGTGCCGGGCAAGCGCCAGGTGCTCAAGGACCGCCGCGGCAAGCTGATCAAGGACGTCCAGGTCGCGCAGAACGCCAAGGCCGGCAAGGCCTTGGCGTTGTCCATCGACCTGCGTCTGCAGTACCTGGCCCATCGCGAGCTGCGCAACGCGCTGCTGGAACACGATGCCAAGGCCGGCAGCCTGGTGATGGTCGACGTCAAGACCGGCGAAGTGCTGGCCATGGTCAACCACCCCACCTACAACCCCAACAACCGGCGCAACCTGACCCCGGCGGCGATGCGCAATCGCGCCATGATCGACGTGTTCGAGCCCGGCTCGACCATCAAGCCGCTGTCGATGGCCGCCGCCCTGGAGACCGGACGCTGGAAGCCCAGCGATATCGTCCAGGTGGGCAACGGCACGCTGCAGATCGGCCGTTACAACATCCGCGACGTGTCCCGCACCCAGGGCCCGGCGCTGGATCTGCCCGGCATCCTGATCAATTCCAGTAACGTCGGCATGAGCAAGATCGCCTTCGACGTCGGCGGCGAGCAGCTCTACGAAGTATTCAGCAAGCTGGGCTTCGGTCGCGACACCGGTCTGGGCTTTCCCGGCGAGCGGGTCGGCAATCTGCCCAACCACCGCCAGTGGCGCCAGGCCGAGACCGCCACGCTGTCCTACGGCTACGGCCTGTCGGTGACCGCGGTGCAGCTGGCCCACGCCTACGCCGCGCTGGGCAACGGCGGCGGCATGGTGCCGCTGTCGATGATCCGCGTGGACAGCACGCCGGGCTCGATGCAGGTGGTGCCGCCAGAGGTGGCCAAGACCCTGCAGGGCATGTTGCAACAGGTCATCGAGTCCCCGCGCGGGGCCGTTCGCGCCCAGGTGCCGGGCTACCACGTGGCCGGCAAGAGCGGTACGGCGCGCAAGACCAGTGTCGGTACCAAGGGCTACCAGGCCAACTCCTACCGTTCGCTGTTCGCCGGCTTCGCCCCGGCGCAGAACCCGCGCATCGCCATGGTGGTGGTGGTCGACGAGCCCGGCAAGGGCGCCTATTACGGCGGCCTGATCTCCGCGCCGGTATTCAGCCGGGTGATGGCCGGTTCGCTGCGCCTGATGAATATCGCGCCGGACAACCTGCCGACGCCGGAGCAGAAGGTAGCCGCCATGACCCAGGGAGGGCGCAACTGATGCCCATGCCACTCAATCAATTGCTGCCGGCCGCCGAGAGCGCCGTGCTGATTCGCGAACTGACCCTGGATAGCCGCAAGGTGCGCCCGGGCGACCTGTTCCTCGCCGTGCCCGGCACCCAGCAGGATGGCCGCGTGCATATCGCCGACGCCGTCGCCCGCGGCGCCGCCGCGGTGGCCTACGAGGCCGAAGGGGCTGCCCCCATGCACGCCGAAACTGCGGTGCTGGTGCCGGTCAAGGGGCTGGCCGGCCAGCTGTCGGCCATCGCCGGGCGCTTCTATGGTGAGCCGAGCCGCGGCCTGCACCTGGTCGGCATCACCGGCACCAACGGCAAGACCAGCGTCAGCCAGCTGCTGGCCCAGGCGCTGGACCTGCTCGGCCAGCGTTGCGGCATCGTCGGTACCCTGGGCAACGGTTTCCACGGCGCGCTGGAACAGGGCAAGCACACCACGCCCGACCCGGTCGGGGTGCAGGCCACCCTGGCCGGCCTCAAGCAGGCCGGTGCCCGTGCGGTGGCCATGGAAGTGTCCTCCCACGGCTTGGATCAGGGCCGAGTGGCGGCGCTGGAGTTCGACGTCGCGGTGTTCACCAACCTGTCGCGCGACCACCTCGATTACCACGGCGACATGCAGGCCTACGGTGCGGCCAAGGCCAAGCTGTTCGCCTGGCCGAACCTGCGTTGCCGGGTGATCAATCTGGATGACGCCTTCGGTCAGGAGCTGGCGCAGCAGGCGCATGATTCGCGCCTGATCGGCTACAGCCTGAGCGACGCCAACGCCTTCGTTTATTGCAGCGAAGCGCAGTTCGATGATCATGGCGTACGTGCGCGCCTGGTCACCCCGCGTGGCGAAGGCATGCTGCGCAGCAACCTGCTCGGCCGCTTCAACCTGAGCAACCTGCTGGCGGTGGTCGGTGCGCTGCTGGGCATGGACTACGGCCTCGACGAGATTCTCCAGGTGCTGCCGCAGCTGCAGGGGCCGGCCGGGCGCATGCAGCGCCTCGGCGGCGGCGACCGGCCGTTGGTGGTGGTGGATTACGCGCACACCCCGGACGCCCTGGAGAAGGTGCTCGAGGCCATGCGCCCGCACGTGCGCGGGCGGCTGATCTGCCTGTTCGGCTGCGGCGGCGACCGCGACCGCGGCAAGCGCCCGCTGATGGCCGCGGCGGCCGAGCGTCTGGCCGATGCGGTGTGGGTCACCGACGACAATCCGCGCAGCGAAGACCCCGCGCAGATCATCAAGGATATCCGCGCCGGCCTCAAAGCACCGGATGCCGTGCAGTTCGTCCCGGGGCGCGGCGAGGCCATCGCCCGCCTGGTGGCGCAGGCCGAGGCCGCCGATGTGCTGGTGCTGGCCGGCAAGGGTCACGAGGATTACCAGGAGATCATGGGCGTGCGTCACCCCTTCTCCGATCTGATCGAGGCGAACAAGGCCCTGGCGGCCTGGGAGGCGGCCCATGCTTAAACCCTGGCTGCTCGGCGAAGTCGCCGGCCCTCTCAACGCCCGCCTGATTGGTGCCGACGTCGCCTTCTCCGCCGTCGGCACTGACAGCCGTACCATCGCCCCTGGCCAGCTGTTCGTGGCGCTGACCGGGCCGCGCTTCGACGGCCATGACTACCTGGCCGAAGTGGCCGCCAAGGGCGCGGTCGCCGCCCTGGTCGAGCGTGAAGTGGCCAATGCACCGCTGCCGCAGTTGCTGGTGGCCGATAGCCGCCTGGCCCTCGGCCAGCTCGGCGCGCTCAATCGCCAGGCCTTCAGCGGCCCGCTGGCGGCCGTGACCGGTTCCAGCGGCAAGACCAGCGTCAAGGAGATGCTCGCCGCCATTCTGCGCGCCGGCCTGAACGGTGCGGTGCTGGCCACCCGCGGCAACCTCAACAATGATCTGGGCGCGCCGCTGACCCTGCTCGAACTGGCGCCGGAGCACCGCGCCGGGGTGATCGAGCTGGGCGCCAACCATGTCGGCGAGATCGCCTACACCGTCAGCCTGACCCGGCCGCAGGTGGCGATCATCACCAATGCCGGCAATGCCCACGTCGGCGAGTTCGGCGGTCCGGAAAAGATTGTCCAGGCCAAGGGCGAGATTCTCGAAGGCCTGCCGCAGGACGGCGTGGCCGTGCTCAATCTGGACGACAAGGCTTTCGCCATCTGGCAGCAACGGGCCGCCGGGCGCCGGGTGCTGAGCTTCTCGCTGGTCGATCAGGCCGCCGACTTCCATGCCGGCGAGCTGAGCCGCGACGAGCGCGGCTGCCAGGGCTTCACCCTGCAGGGGGCGGCTGGCAGCGCGCGCATCCAGCTCAACCTGCTCGGCGTGCACAACGTCGCCAACGCCCTGGCCGCCTGCGCCGCCGCCCATGCCTTGGGCCTGCCGTTGGTCGCCATGATTCAGGGCCTGGAAAGCCTGCAGCCGGTCAAAGGCCGCGCCGTAGCGCAGTTGACGGCCAATGGCGTGCGGGTGATCGACGACAGCTACAACGCCAACCCGGTGTCGATGTGCGCGGCGGTGGATATACTCGCCGCCTTCTCCGGTCGCACCGTCCTGGTGCTCGGGGATATGGGCGAGTTGGGCCAGTGGGCCGAGCAGGGCCACCGCGATGTCGGCCGTCATGCCGCCGGCAAGGTCGATGCGCTCTATGCCGTCGGGCCGCTGATGCGCTTTGCGGTCGAGGAATTCGGCTCACAAGGCCGCCATTTCGCCGATCAAGCCGGCCTGATCGCAGCGCTTCGCGCCGAGCAGGCCGGCAGCACACTACTAATCAAGGGTTCACGCAGCGCTGCCATGGACAAGGTCGTGGCGGCGCTCTGTGGCGTATCTGGGGAGAATCACTAAATGCTGCTGCTGCTGGCGGAGTACCTGCAACAGTTCCACAAGGGCTTCGCGGTCTTTCAATACCTGACCCTGCGCGGCATCCTCGGCGTGCTCACCGCCCTGGCCCTGTCGCTGTGGCTCGGGCCCTGGATGATCCGCACCCTGCAGATCCGCCAGATCGGCCAGGCCGTGCGCCACGACGGCCCGCAGTCGCACCTGTCGAAGAAGGGCACGCCGACCATGGGCGGCGCGCTGATTCTCAGTGCCATCGCTGTGAGCACTCTGCTCTGGGCCGACCTGTCCAACCGCTATGTATGGGTGGTGCTGGCGGTGACCCTGCTGTTCGGTGCTATCGGCTGGGTCGATGACTACCGCAAGGTGATCGAGAAGAACTCGCGCGGCCTGCCGAGCCGCTGGAAGTATTTCTGGCAGTCGGTATTCGGCCTGGCGGCGGCGATCTTCCTTTATATGACCGCACAGAGCCCGGTGGAGACCACCCTGATCCTGCCGCTGCTGAAGGACGTCGCCATTCCCCTGGGCGTCGGCTTCATCGTCCTGACCTATTTCGTCATCGTCGGCACCAGCAACGCGGTGAACCTCACCGACGGCCTCGACGGCCTGGCCATTCTGCCCACGGTGATGGTGGCTGGCGCGCTGGCGATCTTCTGCTACCTGTCGGGCAACATCAAATTCGCCGAGTACCTGCTGATTCCCTACGTGCCGGGCGCCGGTGAACTGATCGTGTTCTGCGCCGCGCTGGTCGGCGCCGGCCTGGGCTTTCTCTGGTTCAACACCTACCCGGCGCAGGTCTTTATGGGCGACGTCGGTGCGCTGGCCCTCGGCGCCGCGCTGGGCACCATCGCCGTGATCGTGCGCCAGGAAGTGGTGCTGTTCATCATGGGCGGGGTGTTCGTCATGGAAACCCTGTCAGTGATCATTCAGGTCGCCAGCTTCAAGCTGACCGGCAAGCGCGTGTTCCGCATGGCACCGATCCACCACCATTTCGAACTCAAGGGCTGGCCTGAGCCGCGCGTGATCGTCCGTTTCTGGATCATCACCGTGATTCTCGTGCTGATCGGCCTGGCCACCCTGAAACTGAGGTAATAGAGCGTGTCATTGATCGCTTCCGACCAGTTCCGCATCGTTGTCGGCCTCGGCAAGAGCGGCATGTCCCTGGTGCGCTTCCTGGCGCAGCAGGGCGTGCGCTTCGCCGTGGCCGATACGCGCGCGAACCCGCCGGAGCTGGAGACGCTCAAGCGCGACTACCCCGAGGTGGAAGTGCGTTGCGGCGAGCTGGACGTGGATTTCCTCTGCCGCGCCTCGGAGCTGTACGTGAGCCCGGGCCTGGCTGTGGCGACTCCAGCGCTGGCCGCAGCGGCTGCACGTGGGGTCAAGCTGTCCGGCGATATCGATCTGTTCGCCCGTGAGGCCCGTGCGCCGATCGTCGCCATCACCGGCTCCAACGCCAAGAGCACCGTCACCACCCTGGTCGGCGAAATGGCGGCGGCGGCGGGCAAGCGCGTCGCCGTGGGCGGCAACCTCGGCACTCCGGCGCTGGATCTGCTGGCCGACGACGTCGAGCTGTACGTGCTGGAGCTGTCCAGCTTCCAGCTGGAAACCACCGATCAGCTCAACGCCGAAGTGGCCACCTGCCTGAACGTCAGCGAAGACCATATGGATCGCTACAGCGGCCTGCCGGCCTACCACCTGGCCAAGCACCGGATCTTCCGCGGCGCCCGCCAGGTGGTGGTCAACCGCGACGACGCGCTGTCGCGTCCGCTGATCGCCGACCAGGTGACCTGCTGGGAATTCGGCCTGGGCAAGCCGGACTTCAAGCGCTTCGGCCTGCTCGAAGAGAATGGCGAGAAGTTCCTGGCCTGGCGTTTCGAGGCGCTGCTGCCGACCGCTGCGCTGAAGATCCGCGGCGCGCACAACCAGTCCAACGCCCTGGCCGCCCTGGCCCTTGGCCATGCCGTCGGCCTGCGGATGGACGCCATGCTGGCCGCCCTGCGCCAGTTCGCCGGGCTGCCGCACCGCTGCCAGTGGGTCGGCGAGCGCGCCGGGGTGAACTACTACGACGATTCCAAGGCCACCAACGTCGGTGCCGCGCTGGCCGCCATCGAAGGCCTGGGTGGCGATATCGCCGGCAAGCTGGTGCTGATCGCCGGCGGCGACGGCAAGGGCGCCGATTTCTCCGCACTGAAGGCGCCGGTGGCGCGTTTCTGCCGCGCCGTGGTGCTGCTCGGCCGCGATGCCGAGCGGATCGCCGCGGCCCTGGGCGACGCCGCGCCGCTGGTTCGGGTGAAAACCCTCGACGAAGCCGTGCTGCGTTGCAGCGAGCTGGCCGAGGCGGGCGATGCCGTGCTGCTGTCGCCGGCCTGCGCCAGCCTGGACATGTTCAAGAACTTCGAAGAACGCGGGCGGCTGTTCGCCCAGGCCGTGGAGGTGCTCGTCTGATGCTGGCCTTCCTGCGTCCCTACCCGTCGCCGCTGCTCAGTCGTCGTGGCCTCGACCTCGACTTCCCGCTGCTGGCCGGCTGCCTGGGTCTGCTCGGCCTGGGCCTGGTGATGATCACCTCGGCCTCCTCGGAAGTGGCGGCGGCGCTGTCCGGCAACCCGCTGTACCACATGATTCGCCACCTGATTTACCTGATCATCGGCCTCGGCGCCGCCGGCGTGGTGCTGCTGATCCCCATGAGCTTCTGGCAACGCTACGGCTGGATGCTGCTGCTGGCCGCCTTCGCCCTGCTGGTGCTGGTGCTGGTGCCGGGCATCGGCCGCGAGGTTAACGGCGCGCGGCGCTGGATCGGCTTCGGCGCGTTCAACGTGCAGCCCTCGGAAATCGCCAAGGTGTTCGTGGTGGTCTATCTGGCCGGCTACCTGGTGCGCCGTCAGGAAGAAGTGCGCGAGAGCTGGGCCGGTTTCTTCAAGCCCTTCGTCGTGCTGCTGCCAATGGCCGGCCTGCTGCTGCTGGAGCCGGACTTCGGCGCCACCGTGGTGATGATGGGCGCGGCCATGGCCATGCTGTTCCTCGGCGGCGTCGGCCTGCTGCGCTTCGGCCTGATGGTGGCCCTGGCGGTCGGCGCGGTGTTCGTCCTGGTGCAGACTCAGGAATACCGCCTGCAGCGCCTGATCACCTTCACCGACCCCTGGGCCGACCAGTACGGCGCCGGCTACCAGCTGACTCAGGCGCTGATCGCCTTCGGCCGTGGCGAATGGTTCGGCGTCGGCCTGGGCAATAGCATCCAGAAGCAGTTCTACCTGCCGGAAGCCCACACCGACTTCGTCTTCTCGGTGCTGGCCGAGGAGCTCGGCCTGATCGGCGCCCTGGCGACCCTGGCGCTGTTCGTCTTCGTCTGCGTGCGCGGCCTGTACATCGGCCTGTGGGCGGAGAAGGCCAAGCAGTTCTTCGCCGCCTACGTGGCCTATGGCCTGTCGTTCCTGTGGATCGGCCAGTTCCTGATCAATATCGGGGTGAACACCGGGCTGCTGCCGACCAAGGGCCTGACCCTGCCGTTCCTCAGCTACGGCGGCAGCTCGCTGGTGATCTGCTGCGTCAGCCTGGCGCTGCTGCTGCGCATCGAGTGGGAGCGTCGCAACGTGCTGGGCAGCGAGGACGTCGAGTTCGACGAGGCGGATTTCGCCGAGCCGAACCAGGAGGTCGCCCATGCGCGGTAACGTGCTGATCATGGCCGGCGGCACCGGCGGCCACGTGTTCCCGGCGCTGGCCTGCGCCCGTGAGTTCCAGGCACGCGGCTACGCCGTGCACTGGCTGGGCACGCCGCGCGGCATCGAGAACGAGCTGGTGCCGCAGGCCGGCCTGCCGCTGCACCTGATCGACGTCCGCGGCCTGCGCGGCAAGGGCAAACTGTCCTTGCTCAAGGCGCCGTTCCAGCTACTGCGTTCGCTGTGGCAGGCGCGGCGCATCGTGCGCCAGCTGCAGCCAGTGTGCGTGCTCGGCATGGGCGGCTACGTCACCGGCCCCGGCGGCCTGGCCGCGCGCCTGGCCGGCGTGCCGCTGGTGATCCACGAGCAGAACGCCGTGGCCGGCACCGCCAACCGCCTGCTGTCGCGCATCGCCGCGCGTATCTGCGAGGCCTTCCCGAATACCTTCGCCGCGTCCGACAAGCGCCGTACCACCGGCAACCCGGTGCGTGAGGAGCTGTTCCTCGAGACCCCGCGCGAACCGCTGGCCGGGCGCAAGCCGCACCTGCTGGTGCTGGGCGGCAGCCTGGGCGCCGAACCGCTGAACAAGCTGCTGCCCGAGGCCCTGGCCCTGCTGCCGGCCGAGTTGCGCCCGCAGCTGTTCCACCAGGCCGGCAAGCAACACGCCGAGGTCACCGCGGAGCGTTATCGCAATGCCGCGGTCGAAGCCGAGGTCGCGCCCTTCATCAAGGACATGGCCCGTGCCTACGGCTGGGCCGATCTGGTGATCTGCCGCGCCGGTGCGCTGACCGTCAGCGAACTGGCTGCCGCCGGTCTGCCGTCGTTTCTCGTGCCCTTGCCGCATGCCATCGACGACCACCAGAGCCGCAACGCCGAATACCTGGCGAAGGAGGGCGCGGCCGTCCTTCTTCCGCAACACGCCACTGACGCGGCCAAGCTCGCCGCGCAGCTCACCGAGGTTCTGATGCACCTGGAAAAACTCACCGCCATGGGCGCCACCGCGCGTCGCCTGGCCAAGCCCGACGCCACCCGCGCGGTGGTCGATATCTGCCAGGAGGTGGCCCATGGCTAAGTCGCCCGCCGCGGTCAAGGCCGAAGTGCGGCGCATGCGCCGTATCCGCCGCATCCATTTCGTCGGCATCGGCGGCGCCGGCATGTGCGGCATCGCCGAGGTGCTGCTCAACCTGGGCTACGACGTGTCCGGCTCCGACCTCAAGGCCTCGGCGGTGACCGAGCGCCTGGAAAACTTTGGCGCCAAGATCTTTATCGGCCATGCCGCGGAGAACGCCGAGCAGGCCGACGTGCTGGTGGTGTCCAGCGCCGTCAACGCCCGCAACCCGGAAGTCGCCACCGCCCTGGAGCGGCGCATTCCGGTGGTGCCGCGCGCCGAGATGCTCGCCGAGCTGATGCGCTACCGCCACGGCATCGCGGTGGCCGGTACCCACGGCAAGACCACCACCACCAGCCTGCTGGCCTCGGTGTTCGCCGCCGGTGGCCTGGATCCGACCTTCGTCATTGGCGGCCGCCTCAACGCCGCCGGCACCAATGCCCAGCTCGGCTCCAGCCGTTTCCTGATCGCCGAGGCGGACGAGAGCGACGCCAGCTTCCTGCACCTGCAACCGATGGTCTCGGTGGTCACCAATATCGACGCCGACCATATGAGCACCTATGGCGGCGACTTCAATGTGCTGAAGAAGACCTTCATCGAGTTCCTCCACAACCTGCCGTTCTACGGCCTGGCCGTGCTCTGCGTGGACGATCCGGTGGTGCGCGAGCTGCTACCGCAGGTCGGTCGCCCGACCGTGACCTACGGCTTTGCCGAAGACGCCGACGTGCGCGCGATCAACGTGCGTCAGGAAGGCATGCGCACCCACTTCACCGTGCTGCGCCCGGACTGCGCGCCGCTCGACGTGTCGGTCAACATGCCCGGCAATCACAACGTCCTCAATGCCCTGGCGACCATCGCCATCGCCACCGACGAGGGCATCGACGATGCCGCCATCGTCGCCGGCCTGTCGGGCTTCCAGGGCGTCGGTCGACGCTTCCAGGTCTACGGCGAGCTGCCGGTGGACGGCGGCAGCGTGATGCTGGTCGACGACTACGGCCACCACCCGCGCGAAGTGGCCGCGGTGATCAAGGCCGTGCGCGGCGGCTGGCCGGAGCGCCGCCTGGTGATGGTCTACCAGCCGCACCGCTACAGCCGTACCCGCGACCTGTACGACGACTTCGTGCAGGTGCTCGGCGAAGCCAACGTGCTGCTGCTGGTGGAGGTCTACCCGGCCGGCGAGGAGCCGATCCCCGGCGCCGACAGCCGACAGCTGTGCCACAGCATCCGCCAGCGCGGCCAGCTCGACCCGATCTACGTCGAGCGCGGTACCGACCTGGCGCCGCTGCTCAAACCGCTGCTGCGTGCCGGCGACATCCTGCTGTGCCAGGGCGCCGGCGATATCGGTGCGGTGGCGCCGCAACTGATCAAGCACCCGCTGTTCGTGGGGGAGTCGCAATGAGTTTGCACAGTAGCCTCGATCCCAAGGCTTTCGGCCGCGTCGCCGTGCTGTTCGGCGGCAAGAGCGCCGAGCGCGAGGTGTCGCTGAAGTCCGGCAAGGCCGTGCTCGGCGCCCTGCAGGCCGCCGGGGTGGACGCCTTCGGCATCGACGTGGGCGACGATTTCCTGGCTCGCCTGAATGCCGAGAAGATCGACCGCGCCTTTATCGTGCTGCACGGTCGCGGCGGCGAGGACGGCTCCATGCAGGGCCTGCTCGAGTGCGCCGGCATCCCCTATACCGGCAGCGGCATCCTCGCCTCCGCCCTGGCGATGGACAAGCTGCGTACCAAGCAGGTCTGGCACAGCCTCGGCCTGCCGACGCCGCGCCATGCGGTGCTGAGCTCCAAGGCCGACTGCGAGGCGGCCGCCGCCGCGCTGGGCTTCCCGTTGATCGTCAAGCCGGCCCATGAAGGGTCCAGTATCGGCATGGCCAAGGTCGACAGCGTCGAGGCGCTGATCGCGGCCTGGCAGGACGCCGCGCGCTACGACAGCCAGGTGCTGGTCGAGCAGTGGATCGCCGGTCCGGAATTCACCATCGCCGTGCTGCGCGGCCAGGTGCTGCCGCCGATCGGCCTGGGCACCCCGCACAGCTTCTACGACTACGACGCCAAGTACCTGGCCGATGACACCCAGTACCGCATTCCCTGCGGCCTTTCGGCCGAGAAAGAGGCGGAACTGAAAGAGCTGACCGCGCGTGCCTGCGAGGCCGTGGGCACCCAGGGCTGGGCGCGCGCCGACGTGATGCAGGATGCCAGCGGCCAGTTCTGGCTGCTGGAAGTCAACACCGTACCGGGCATGACCGATCACAGCCTGGTACCGATGGCCGCGCGCGCCGCCGGCCTGGATTTCCAGCAGCTGGTGCTGGCGATCCTGGCCGACAGCGTCGAGGCGAGGGGTTAAGCAATGGTCACGGCCGTGCGTCACCAAGACTCGCTGAGGGCGCCGCTGCGCGGCAAGCCCGCGCCGCGTGGCGCCAGCCGTCTGGTGGCCAAGGAGCCGGTGCGCCTGCGCCTGCCCAAGGCGGATTTTTCCTGGGTGGGGCGTCTGGCCTGGCCGCTGCTGCTGGTGGGCTTGGGCTTCGGCGCCTACGAGGGCGCCTTGCGTCTGCTGCCCTATGCCGACCGGCCCATCGCCAAGGTCAGCGTGCAGGGCGATCTGGCCTATGTCAGCCAGCAGGCGGTGCAGCGGCGCATCGCGCCCTATATCGAGGCGAGCTTCTTCAGCGTCGACCTGCGCGGCATGCGCGAAGAGCTGGAGCAGATGCCCTGGATCGCCCACGCCGAGGTGCGCCGGGTGTGGCCGGACCAGGTCGACGTGCGCCTGGAGGAGCAACTGCCGATCGCCCGCTGGGGCGACGAGGCGCTGCTCAACAACCAGGGCCAGGCGTTCGCCCCGCAGGAGCTGAACCACTATCAGCACCTGCCGCAGCTGTCCGGCCCCAAGCGCGCGCAGCCCAGGGTGATGCAGCAGTACCAGATGCTCAGCCAGCTGCTACGGCCGCTGGGTTTTACCGTGGTCGGCCTGCAATTGCGCGAGCGCGGCAGCTGGTTCCTCTCGGCCACCGAGAACGCCAGCGGCCAACGCATCGAGCTGCTGCTGGGGCGCGATCACGTGGTGGAAAAAATGCGTCGGTTCGCCGCCATCTATGAGCGGGAACTGAAAGAACAGAGCGCGAACATCGCGCGCATCGACTTGCGCTACGCCAACGGCCTGGCCGTGGCCTGGCGCGAGCCGGTGGAGCCGGCCGCGGCCGAGCAGAAAGTGAATTGAGGAGAGGCAGCACAATGAATAGCGCGCAGAGCGGCAAGATGATCGTCGGCCTGGACATCGGCACCTCCAAGGTGGTGGCGCTGGTGGGCGAGGTGACGGCCGACGGCCAGCTGGAAATCGTCGGCATCGGCACGCACCCGTCGCGCGGCCTGAAGAAGGGCGTGGTGGTCAATATCGAGTCCACCGTGGCCTCGATCCAACGCGCGGTGGAGGAGGCGCAGCTGATGGCCGGCTGCCGCATCCACTCGGCCTTCGTCGGCGTGGCCGGCAACCATATCCGCAGCCTGAACAGCCACGGCATCGTCGCCATTCGTGATCGCGAAGTGAGCCCGGCCGATATCGAACGGGTGCTCGACGCCGCCCAGGCGGTGGCCATCCCGGCGGATCAGCGGGTGCTGCACACCCTGGCGCAGGACTACGTGATCGACAACCAGGAAGGCGTGCGCGAGCCGTTGGGCATGTCCGGCGTGCGCCTGGAGGCCAAGGTGCACGTGGTCACCTGCGCGGTCAACGCCTCGCAGAACATCGAGAAATGCGTACGCCGCTGCGGCCTGGAAGTCGACGACATCATCCTCGAGCAGCTGGCCTCGGCTTATTCGGTGCTGACCGAGGACGAGAAGGAACTGGGTGTCTGCCTGGTCGACATCGGCGGCGGCACCACCGATATCGCCATCTTCACCGAGGGGGCGATTCGCCATACCGCGGTGATCCCGATTGCTGGCGACCAGGTCACCAACGACATCGCCATGGCCCTGCGCACCCCGACCCAGTACGCCGAGGAAATCAAGATCCGCTACGCCTGCGCCCTGGCCAAGCTGGCCGGTGCCGGCGAAACCATCAAGGTGCCCAGCGTCGGCGACCGGCCGCCGCGCGATCTGTCGCGCCAGTCCCTGGCCGAGGTGGTCGAGCCGCGCTACGACGAGCTGTTCACCCTGATCCAGGCCGAGCTGCGCCGCAGCGGCTACGAAGACCTGATTCCCGCCGGCATCGTCATGACCGGCGGCACGGCGAAGATGGAAGGTGCGGTCGAGCTGGCCGAGGAGATCTTCCACATGCCCGTGCGTCTCGGCGTGCCGCACAGCGTCAAGGGCATGGCCGACGTGGTGCGCAACCCGATTTATTCCACCGGCGTGGGGCTGCTGATGTACGGGCTGCAGAAGCAGAACGACGGCGTTTCCATGTCGGTGGGCAGTCCTTACCAGGACGAAAACAAGACCCCGGTACTCGAGCGCCTCAAGCGCTGGGTGCAAGGCAATTTCTGAATTTGCAGTAGGCGTTACAACTAGAAAGGAAGGAGAGGGATCATGTTCGAACTAGTAGATAACATTCCGCAAAGCGCGGTCATCAAGGTCATCGGTGTCGGTGGTGGCGGCGGCAACGCGGTCAACCACATGGCGGTCAGCAACATCGAAGGCGTCGAGTTCATCTGCGCCAACACCGATGCGCAGGCGCTGAAGAACATCGGTGCGCGTACCGTGCTGCAGCTCGGCCCAGGCGTGACCAAGGGTCTGGGCGCCGGCGCCAATCCGGAAGTCGGTCGTCAGGCCGCGCTGGAAGATCGCGAGCGCATCGCCGAAGTCCTGCAGGGCACCGACATGGTGTTCATCACCACCGGCATGGGCGGTGGTACCGGTACCGGCGCCGCGCCGGTGATCGCCGAGGTGGCCAAGGAGCTGGGCATCCTCACCGTCGCCGTGGTCACCCGTCCGTTCCCGTTCGAGGGCAAGAAGCGCATGCTGATCGCCGACGAAGGCATCCGTGCGCTGGCCGAGAGCGTCGACTCGCTGATCACCATCCCCAACGAGAAGCTGCTGACCATCCTCGGCAAGGACGCGAGCCTCTTGTCCGCCTTCGCCAAGGCCGACGACGTGCTGGCCGGCGCGGTGCGCGGTATCTCCGACATCATCAAGCGTCCGGGCATGATCAACGTCGACTTCGCCGACGTGAAGACGGTGATGAGCGAAATGGGCATGGCCATGATGGGTACCGGCTGCGCCAGCGGCCCGAACCGCGCCCGCGAGGCCACCGAGGCGGCGATCCGCAACCCGCTGCTGGAAGACGTCAACCTGCAGGGCGCGCGCGGCATCCTGGTCAACATCACCGCCGGCCCGGACCTGTCGCTGGGCGAGTACTCCGACGTGGGTAACATCATCGAGCAGTTCGCCTCCGACCAGGCCACCGTCAAGGTCGGCACCGTGATCGACGCCGACATGCGCGACGAGCTGCACGTCACCGTGGTCGCCACCGGCCTCGGCGCGCGCATGGAGAAGCCGGTCAAGGTGATCGACAACACCGTGCAGGTCGCCGCCAGCCAGCCGGTTGCCCAGCAGTCCGCCGCGCAGCCGCGCAGCGAGCAGTCGGTCAACTACAAGGACTACGAGCGTCCCACCGTACAGCGCCAGAGCCACGGCGGCGCGGCGACCGCGGCCAAGCTCAGTACCCAGGACGATCTCGATTACCTGGATATTCCGGCGTTCCTGCGTCGTCAGGCCGATTGATGGAATGTATCAGGAGTATAAGGGTGATTGGTGTTCAGCAAAGGCCGGTTCTGCTATCATCCCCGGCCATTGTTGAAAACAGTTCGCAACTAGCGATATAGCGGCCAAAGCCATGATCAGACAACGCACCCTGAAGAACATCATCCGTGCCACCGGCGTCGGCCTGCACTCGGGGGAAAAGGTTTACCTGACCCTGAAGCCGGCTCCGGTGGACAGCGGCATCGTGTTCCGTCGTACCGACCTCGACCCCGTGGTGGAAATCCGCGCGCTGGCCGGGAATGTCGGTGAAACCACCATGTCGACCACGCTGGTCAATGGTGATGTCAAGGTGGATACGGTAGAGCACCTGCTTTCGGCCATGGCAGGCCTGGGCATCGATAACGCCTACGTCGAGCTCTCCGCGTCCGAAGTGCCGATCATGGATGGCAGCGCCGGTCCCTTTGTATTCCTGATTCAATCCGCCGGCCTGCAGGAGCAGGACGCGCCGAAGAAGTTCATCCGCATCCTGCGCGAAGTCACGGTGGAGGAGGGCGACAAGCGCGCCACCTTCGTGCCCTTCGACGGTTTCAAGGTGAGCTTCGAGATCGATTTCGATCACCCCGTGTTCCGCAATCGCACGCAGAGCGCCAGTGTGGATTTCTCCAGCACCTCCTTCGTCAAGGAAGTCAGCCGGGCCCGTACCTTCGGTTTCATGCGTGACATCGAGTTCCTCCGTTCGCAGAACCTGGCACTCGGCGGCAGCGTGGAGAACGCCATCGTGGTCGACGAGTACCGCGTGCTCAACGAAGACGGCCTGCGTTACGAGGACGAGTTCGTCAAGCACAAGATTCTCGACGCCATCGGCGACCTGTACCTGCTGGGCAACAGCCTGATCGGCGAGTTCAGGGGCTTCAAATCGGGGCACGCGCTGAACAATCGCCTGCTGCGCACCCTGATCGAGCAGACCGATGCCTGGGAAATGGTGACCTTCGAGGACGCCAAGCTCGCGCCGATCTCCTACATGCGCCCGGTTGCGGCGGTGTAGTTCGACCTCTCTTTCGCGCTTCAAAATTAGTGGCCACCCTAGGGTGGCCTCTTTTTTGCCTGGATCTTTCGACGAGCGGTCCTGGGCGCTTATTCGGCGTCCTTGGTATGGCTGGCCAGGCGCTCGAGAGCCGCGCGCAGCCTGGGATCGCGGATACCTTCGGCGCCGGCCTGGATGCTCTGCGCGGCGCTGGCGGAGAGGTGAATTGTGCGACCGGGCGCACGACTCGCGCCGCTTTGCGGTTGCACCTTGAACAGGATTTTCGTTAAGGTCGCGAACTCTTCCAACGCTTGCAGCTGCCTGTGCAGCCTGCGCTGCTGATAGCGCAAGCGTGTTGCCCAGTGGCCATCGGTCACGATCAACAACAAACAGCCGTCGCGCCAGGAGGCCACATGACAGTGCTCCCGGGCGGCTGGTTGCAGCTGGTTTTCGACAAGACGCTGCAGATGGGCCAGGCGTTGCGCCTGACCGAACAGCGCTTTCAGGGGCTTGGCTTCGCGTAACAGCGCAGCGGGTGCCTGGGCCGGCAAGGGACGGAACGTCATGGCAGGAGGCCTTAGTATTGCAGAGCCGTCATGGTAGCAGAGCCTGCTACCAGCCTGGGTTCTGCCAGAAGGGGATGCCATGCATATTATCCTGCTCAATGGCCGGCACGGTTCGGCGCGAACGATCAATCTCGACCTGCGCTGGCTGCTGCTGGCTTTGTTCCTCCTGCTCAGCCTGAGCCTCGGCGCCGGCGCCGCCCTCGGCGCCAAATGGCTGATCGCCGAGCCCATTGCCGACAGCCAGCTGGCCGAAGCCCTCGACCAGCAGCGCGAGCAGGTCGGCGCGGTACGCCTGGACGCCCAGCGCCAGCTGGATGCCTTCGCCGCTCATGTCGCCGAACTGCAGGCGCGCCTGACCCGTCTCGATGCCCTCGGCGAGCGCCTGACCGAACTGGCCGAACTGGACGCCAGTGAATTCGATTTCTCCCTCGACGTCGGCCAGGGCGGTGCCGAGGATGCCCTCGGCGCCTCGGCCTATGCGCCGCCGCCGTTCATGACCGCGCTGGACGAGCTGGCCCTGCGCGTCGACAGCCGCGAGCAGCAGCTGGAAGTGCTCGAGCAACTGCTCGGCGAGCGCCGCCTCAGCGAGGCCGAGTTCCTCTCCGGGCGGCCGGTGCTGCAGGGCTACATGTCTTCGCCGTTCGGCCGCCGGGTGCACCCGCTGACCGGGCGTTCGAGCATGCACAAGGGCGTCGACTTCGCCGCCAAGCCCGGCAGCGACGTGGTGGCGGTGGCCGCCGGGGTGGTGACCTTCTCCGGCAGGAAGAGCGGCTACGGCAATGTGGTGGAAATCAGCCACGCCGACGGTTATGTCACCCTCTATGCGCACAACCAGAGCAACACGGTGCAGATAGGCGACCTGGTGCAGCGTGGTCAGACCATCGCCAAGGTCGGCCGCAGCGGCCGCTCCACCGGTTATCACGTGCATTTCGAAGTCAGCAAGGATGGCCGCCAGGTCAATCCCGCGCTCTATATCGCCCGCGCCAGCGGCGTCGAGTGAGTTGCCTCTGAAAGGGTCGGCAACCGCCGTCGCTTGAATTCCTCGCATTCGCCCCAACCTATTGGCCCATGCCGCGCCGCCGCGATTGTCCGGGGCGTGCGCGGCCTGCGCCATCACGCGGTAGCAATGGGCAGACAACGTCACTTTCCTCCCCGGCTTTTCCGGGTAGAATGCCCCCTTCGCCCGCAGCCACACTGGCTGCCAGGTCGCGATTTGCGCCGACCTCCATCCATTCGCCGGAAGATCCTGTCGATATGTTTGCGCCTCTGTTGAAAAAACTTTTCGGAAGCAAGAATGAGCGTGAAGTCAAACGCATGCTCAAGGCGGTGCAATCCGTCAACGCCCTCGAAGAGCAGATGATCGCCCTCTCGGACGAGCAACTGCGCGGCAAGACCGAAGAGTTCAAGGCCCGTCTGGGCCAGGGCGAAACCCTCGATCAGTTGCTTCCCGAAGCCTTCGCCGTAGCCCGCGAGGCCGGCAAGCGGGTGATGGGCATGCGCCACTTCGACGTGCAGCTGATCGGCGGCATGACCCTGCACGAAGGCAAGATCGCCGAGATGCGTACCGGCGAGGGCAAAACCCTGGTGGGCACCCTGGCGGTGTACCTCAACGCGCTGTCCGGCAAGGGCACCCACGTGGTCACGGTCAACGAATACCTGGCCCGCCGCGACGCCAACTGGATGCGGCCGCTGTACGAGTTCCTCGGCCTGTCGGTGGGCATCGTCACCCCCTTCCAGCCGCCGGAAGAGAAGCGCGCCGCCTATGCCGCCGACATCACTTATGGCACCAACAACGAATTCGGGTTCGACTACCTGCGCGACAACATGGCCTTCAGCCTGGAGGACAAATTCCAGCGCGAGCTGAACTTCGCCGTGATCGACGAAGTCGACTCCATCCTCATCGACGAGGCGCGTACCCCGCTGATCATCTCCGGTCAGGCCGAGGACAGCTCCAAGCTGTACATCGAGATCAACAAGCTGATCCCGCGCCTCAAGCAGCACATCGAGGAAGAGGAAGGCGTGGTCACTCAGGAAGGCCACTACAAGGTCGACGAGAAGTCGCGCCAGGTCGAACTCAACGAGCAGGGCCACCAGTACGTCGAGGAAATGCTCACCGACGCCGGCCTGCTGGCCGAGGGCGAGAGCCTCTATTCGGCGCACAACCTGGGCCTGTTGACCCACGTCTACGCCGGCCTGCGCGCGCACACCCTGTTCCACCGCAACATCGAATACATAGTGCAGAACGGCCAGGTGATCCTGATCGACGAGCACACCGGCCGCACCATGCCCGGCCGTCGCCTGTCCGAAGGCCTGCACCAGGCCATCGAGGCCAAGGAAGGGGTGAACATCCAGGCCGAGAGCCAGACCCTCGCCTCGACCACCTTCCAGAACTACTTCCGCCTGTACAACAAGCTGTCCGGCATGACCGGTACCGCCGACACCGAGGCCTTCGAGTTCCGTCAGATCTACGGCCTCGACGTGGTGGTGATCCCCACCAACAAGGCCGTCGCCCGTAAGGACTTCAACGACCTGGTCTACCTGACCCAGGAGGAGAAGTACCAGGCGATCATCGCCGACATCAAGGAATGCCAGGCCCTGGGCCGGCCGACCCTGGTCGGTACCGCGTCGATCGAGGCGTCCGAGTACGTCAGCCAGCTGCTGAACAAGGAAAAGATCGAGCACAAGGTGCTCAACGCCAAGTACCACGACAAGGAAGCCGAGATCATCGCCCAGGCCGGGCGTCCCGGCGCGGTGACCATCGCCACCAACATGGCCGGTCGCGGTACCGACATCCTCCTCGGCGGTAACTGGGAGGTGGAAGTCGCCGCCCTGGAGAACCCCACCGACGAGCAGATCGCGCAGATCAAGGCCGAGTGGCAGAAGCGCCACCAGCAGGTGATCGAGGCCGGCGGCCTGCACGTGATCGCCTCCGAGCGTCACGAATCGCGACGTATCGACAACCAGCTGCGCGGCCGTGCCGGTCGCCAGGGTGACCCGGGTTCCAGCCGCTTCTACCTGTCGCTGGAAGACAACCTGATGCGCATCTTCGCCTCGGACCGGGTGAAGAACTTCATGAAGGCGCTCGGCATGCAGTCCGGCGAGGCCATCGAACACCGCATGGTCACCAACGCCATCGAGAAGGCCCAGCGCAAGGTGGAAGGGCGCAACTTCGACATGCGCAAGCAGCTGCTCGAATTCGACGACGTGGCCAACGAGCAGCGCAAGGTGATCTACCACATGCGCAACAGCCTGCTGGCTGCGGAAAGCGTCGGCGACACCATCGCCGAGTTCCGCGAGGAAGTGCTGAGCGCCGCGATCAACGGCCACATCCCGCCGCAGTCGATGCCCGAGCAGTGGGACGTCGCCGGCCTGGAGGCCACCCTGCAGAGCGACTTCGGCCTCAAGCTGCCGATTCAGCAGTGGCTCGACGAGGACGACAAGCTGTACGAGGAGACCCTGCGCGAGCGCATCCTCGCCGAGCTGCTGGCCGCCTACAACGAGAAGGAAACCCAGGCCAGCGCCGAGGCCCTGCGGACCTTCGAGAAGCAGATCCTGCTGCGCGTGCTGGACGACCTGTGGAAGGACCACCTGTCGACCATGGATCACCTGCGTCACGGCATCCACCTGCGCGGCTACGCGCAGAAGAACCCCAAGCAGGAATACAAACGCGAGTCCTTCGCCCTGTTCCAGGACCTGCTGGAGTCGATCAAGCGCGACACCATCCGCGTGCTGTGCCATGTGCAGGTGCGCCGCGAAGACCCGGCCGAGGAAGAGGCGCGCCTGCGTCGCGAGGCCGAGGCCCTGGCCGAGCGCATGCAGTTCCAGCACGCTGAAGCCTCCGCCCTGGCCCAGCCGCAAGCGCTCGGCGAGGAGGGCGACGTCGCCGTGGCCGCCGCGCCGGTGCGCGCAGAGCCCAAGGTCGGCCGCAACGAGCCCTGCCCCTGTGGCTCGGGCAAGAAGTACAAGCACTGCCACGGTCAGATCGGCTGACCGCCGGCCCGCAAGGGCCGCTTGCAGTAGAGGGCGCTTCAGCTATGCTGTCGCCGCCCTGACAACGCCGCGAACGGCCCAGCCGCTCGCGGCGTTTTACCATCTACCCGGCCGCCTGCGCGGTCACCGAACACCTTAAAGGAGCGCACTCTATGGCTGTTGGTCTTGGCCCGCTGTCCACCCTGCACCCGGTTCCTGGCTTTGAGCTGGGCATCGCCTCGGCCGGCATCAAGCGCCCGGGGCGCAAGGATGTGGTGGTGATGCGCTGCGCCGAAGGTTCGCGCATCGCCGGGGTGACCACCACCAACGCCTTCTGCGCGGCACCGGTGCTGATCACCCGCGAGCGCCTGGGTGGCGAGGTGCGCTACCTGCTGACCAACACCGGCAATGCCAACGCCGGCACCGGCGCCGATGGCCTGGCGCGTGCCCGCCGTGCCTGCGCCCGGCTGGCCGAGCTGACCGGCGTGGCTGAAAGCGCCGTGCTGCCGTTCTCCACCGGGGTGATCGGCGAGCCGCTGCCGGTGGAGAAGATCGAGTCCGCCTTGCAGGCGGCGCTGGACGATCTCAAGGAAGACAACTGGGCCAATGCCGCCACCGGCATCATGACCACCGATACCCTGCCCAAGGGCGCCAGCCGTCAGTTCCAGCATGATGGCGTCACCGTCACCGTGACCGGCATTTCCAAGGGCGCCGGGATGATCCGGCCGAACATGGCGACCATGCTCGGCTATATCGCCACCGATGCCAAAGTGGCCCGCGGCGTGCTGCAGGACCTGGTGCGCGACGCGGCGAACAAGTCGTTCAACCGCATCACCATCGACGGCGACACCTCGACCAACGACTGCTGCATGCTGATCGCCACCGGCCAGGCCGCCCTGCCGGAGATCGTCGAGGCCTCCGGCGAGCTGTTCGCCAAGCTCAAGCAGGCGGTGTTCGAGGTGTTCATGGAAGTGGCCCAGGCCATCGTCCGCGACGGCGAGGGTGCGACCAAGTTCGTCACCGTGCAGGTCAACGGCGGCGGCACCCACCAGGAATGCCTCGATGTGGCCTACGCCGTGGCCCACTCGCCGCTGATCAAGACCGCGCTGTTCGCCTCCGACCCGAACTGGGGCCGTATTCTCGCCGCCGTCGGTTACGCCGGCGTGGCGCAACTGGACGTGAGCAAGATCGACGTGTTCCTCGGCGAGGTGTGCATCGCCAGCAAGGGCTGCCGCGCCGCCAGCTACACCGAAGAGCAGGGCGCGGCGGTGATGGCCCGCGAGGAAATCAGCATTCGCATCGAGCTGGGCCGTGGCAGCTGCAGCGAGACCATCTGGACCACCGACCTGTCCCACGAATACGTCAAGATCAACGCCGAATACCGCACCTGAGTACCCTCGGCTGTGCACTATTCCCGCGCCTCATGCCCCCATGACGCGCGGGAATTTGCCTTTCGGGGAGCGAACTTTTACCGTCTCTCGATCCCTTCCTTAAGCAATCCAAGGAGCATCGGCATGGCCCTGCAACTGGTGATCGGCGACAAGAACTATTCCTCCTGGTCGCTGCGCGCGGCCCTGGCCCTGGAACTGGCCGGCGAGCCCTACGACGAGGTGCAGGTGCGGCTCTACCAGCCGGACAGCCGCGCGCGCCTGCTCGCGCATTCGCCGACCGGCAAGGTGCCGGTGCTGCTGACCGAGGAAGGCCCGGTGTGGGACTCGCTGGCCATCGCCGAGTACCTGGCCGAGCGCTTTCCCGAGGCCCATCTGTGGCCGCGCGGCGAGTACGCCCGCGCGCTGGCGCGCAGCATCTGCGCGGAAATGCACAGCGGCTTCGCCGCGCTGCGCAGCCACCTGCCGATGGACCTGGCGCGCGACCAGGCGTTGACCGAGTTGCCCGACGCGGCCCAGGCCGACATCGACCGCATCTGCGCGATCTGGGCCGATTGCCGCGAGCGCTTCGGTCAGGACGGTCATTACCTGTTCGGCCACGCCAGCATCGCCGATGCCTTCTACGCGCCGGTGGCGGCGCGCCTGCGCAGCTACCGGGTGGTGCTGCCGACGACCGCGGCGGCCTATGTCGAGACCCTCTACCAGTGGCCGGCGTTCCAGCGCTGGTACCGGGCCGCCCTGCAGGAGGTGCAGGGGTGAAGCGCATCCATGTCGCGGCGGCGGTGATTCGCGGCGCGGACGGCCGCATCCTGATCGCCAAGCGCCCGCCGGACAAGCACCAGGGCGGCCTGTGGGAGTTTCCCGGCGGCAAGGTGGAAGACGGCGAGGCGGTCGAGCGTGCCCTGGCCCGCGAGCTGGAGGAGGAGTTGGGCATCCGCCCGACGGTGGTGCGGCCGCTGATCCAGGTGCGCCACGACTACCCGGACAAGCAGGTGCTGCTGGATGTCTGGGAGGTCTCGGCATTCGCCGGCGAGCCCCATGGCGCCGAGGGCCAGCCGCTGGCCTGGGTCGCCCCGGGACGGCTCGGCGATTACCAGTTCCCCGCCGCCAACGCGCCGATAGTCGCCGCGGCGCGCCTGCCCGAGCAGTACCTGATCACCCCCGACGGGCTGACGCCCGAGCAATTGCTCGCCGGCGTGCAGCGCGCCATCGCCGGCGGCACGCGGCTGCTGCAGCTGCGCGCGCCGAATCTGTTCGACGCCCAGTATCGTGATCTGGCGCTGGATATCCAGGGCCTGTGCGCCGGCAAGGCGCAGCTGATGCTCAAGGGCCCGGCGGAGTGGCTGGCGGACTTTCCCGCCGCCGGCTGGCACCTGACCGCGGCGCAGCTGCGCCAGCTCGCCGGCCGCGGCCGGCCGCTGGAGCCCGGGCGCTGGCTGGCCGCCTCCTGTCACGATGCCGAGGAGCTGGCGTTGGCCGGCGAGCTGGCAGTGGACTTCGTCACCCTGTCGCCGCTGCAGGCCACCCAGTCCCACCCGCAGGCCCGGCCGCTGGGGTGGGACGCCGCCGCCGAGTTGCTGCAGCACTGCAACCGGCCGGCCTACCTGCTCGGCGGCGTCGGCCCCGGCGAAATCGAGCGCGCCCGGCAGATCGGCGCCCAGGGCGTCGCCGGAATCCGCGCGTTCTGGCCCTAGGGTGTCGCAGGGCCGCCCAGGTCGTGCGCGCCTGGGGACAGGGTGCACATGGCGCAGCCCTGCCGGCGCGGAGTGGCCGTTACACCCTGAACTGGTTGACCAGCCGGCGCTGCTGCTCGGCCAGCTTGGTCAGTCCGGCGCTGGCCTGGCTGGCCTCGTCGGCGCCACCGGCCACCTCGTTGGCCACCTGGCTGATATTGGTGACGTTGCGGTTGATGTCCTCGGCCACTGCGCTCTGCTGCTCGGCTGCGCTGGCGATCTGGGTGTTCATGTCGTTGATCACCGAGACCGCCTGGGTGATGGCCTCCAGCGAGTCGGCCGCCTGGTTGGCGTGCGCCACGCTGTCGTCGGTCTTGACCTGGCTCTGCTCCATCACCTTGACCACCTCGCGGGTGCCGTGCTGCAGCTGCTGGATCATGCTCTGGATCTCTTCGGTGGCCTGCTGGGTCTTCTGCGCCAGGTTGCGCACCTCGTCGGCGACCACGGCGAAACCGCGGCCCTGTTCGCCGGCCCGCGCCGCCTCGATGGCGGCGTTGAGCGCCAGCAGGTTGGTCTGCTCGGCGATGCCGCGGATCGCCACCAGGATCGCGTTGATGTTCTCGCTGTCCTTGGCCAGGCTCTGCACCACGCCGACGGCGCGGCCGATTTCGCTGGCCAGCGCGGCGATGGCGCTCGAGGTGCTCTGCACCACCTGCTTGCCCTGGTTGGCGGCGCGGTCGGCGTGGTTGGCGGCCTCGGCGGCGTGGGTGGCGTTGCGCGCCACGTCCTGGGCGGTGGCGGTCATCTGGTGTACGGCGGTGGCCACCAGCTCGATCTCGGCCAGCTGCTTCTGCACCCCCTGGTTGGTGCGGATGGCGATGTCGGCGGTGTGCTCGGACGAGTCGCTGACTTGCTGCACCGAGCTCACCACGTCGCCGATCATCGCCTGCAGCTTGCTCAGGAAGGCGTTGAAACCCTGGGCGATCTGCCCCAGTTCGTCGCTGCGCTCGACCCGCAGGCGCACGGTCAGGTCGCCGTCGCCCTTGGCGATGTCGTCGAGCATGCCGACCATCTGCTTGAGCGGGCGGGCGATACCGTAGCCGACGAACCAGATCACCAGCAGGCCGAGGGCGGCGATCAGCAGGCCGACCAGGCTCATGCCCAGGGTATCGGCTTCGCGCTGCGCGGCCAGTTCGCCCTGCAGCTGGCGCAGGTCGGCCATCACGGTGTCCAGCGGCAGCACCAGCATCAGCACCCAGCGGGTATCGGCCTGGCCGATGGTGAAGCTGAGAAACAGCTCGATATGGCTGTCGGCGGGATCGTCCTCGACGTGGATGTCGTACTTCGGCTGGCCCGGCTGCAGGCCGCTCAGGTTGCTCAGTTCGTTGGCGTCGAGCAGTGCGGTGGCCGGTTCGCCGAGCTTGTCCGGGGCCTTGGTCGAGGCCACCAGGCGGCCGTTGCCGGCGATCAGCGCCATCTCGCCGGCGCCGTCGTAGAGCTGGGCGTCGGCCTGGGTCAGCAGGTCCTGGATGAAATTGACCGCCAGGTCGGCGCCGGCGATGCCGCGGAATTCGCCGTCCACCAGGATCGGCGAGGTGAAGGAGGCGAGCATGGTCATCTTGCCGCCGACGTCGTAGGGCGCCGGGTCGATCACGCAGGGGCGCTTGCGTTCCTTGGGACACAGGTAGTACTCGCCCTCGCGCACCCCGGTGGGCAGCAGTTTCTCGCTTTCCATCGAGCCTATGGCGTCGAGACCCAGGCTGCCGTCGGCGTTGCGATACCACCAGGGCAGGAAGCGGCCGCTGCCGTCGTAGCCGTTCTCGCGGCTGCCGGCGTAGAGGTCGTCGCTGGCGTCGAAGGCGTTCGCCTCCCAGCCGATGTAGCTGCCCAGCAGCTTGGGGTTCTGCGCCGTGGTCTCGCGCACCAGGTTGGCCAGTTCCTCGCGGCTGACGGCCAGCAGCGGGGCGCCGTTGGCATCGCTCATGCCGAGCAGGGCGTTGACCCGGGCCAGGTCGGCGGTGATCTGCAGCGGCACCTCCAGCTCGCGCTGGATTTCGCTGACCTGGGCGCGCGCCAGTGCCGCCAGGCGCTGTTCGATGACCTGTTCGAGCAGCGCCTGGGTCCGTTGCTCCACCAGCGCCTGGGTGCGAGCGCTGGCGAACAGGGCATAGAGCACCAGGGCCACGACCACGGCCAGCACGATGGCGCCGGCGAGGAAGGCGACGGAAAACTGGATCGACTTGAACTTCATATTGGCTCCGGGGCGCGATGTGGCCTGTAAGAGCCTGTTCAAAGGCTGCTGCGCGTCGGCACTGCTGCATTAAAAACAGGCTCGGACAGTGACTTGTCACTGAAACTCCGCAGGACGGCCCGCAGGGCGAGCGCAGCGAGTAATGCTCATGTACAAAAGTACACTCCGCTTTCTCGCCTGTTTGATTCGCTGGCGCTCACCCTTCGGGCCAGCCTTTGGCTGTTACTCCCGTTGGTCGTTGCGCCTTGCATTGCTCTAGCTCGCGAGCCTTTGAACAAGCTCTAAAACGGCTATCGGCAGCGTCGGCGGAAAACCTTAGCGGGCTGTCGTGGATAAGCTCTCGGACGGCGTTTTGGCGGTTTCATCGCTTAGCAAAGATGGCCCGCGGCCATCGTGCAAGTGGCGTGGTTGCTCGCGCCGAGGCGGCGGCCTAGCATAGGTCGGTCGATAAAGGAGATCGTTCGATGAACAAGGTTCTTACCCTGGGTGGCCTGGCGGCGGCGCTGCTGCTGGCCGGCTGTCAGGCCGTCAACACCACTAGCGGCGGTGCGGTGGGCGTGGAGCGCAAGCAGTACATGTTCAGCATGCTGTCGGCCGACCAGGTCAACCAGATGTATGCGCAGTCCTACCAGCAGACCCTGAGCGAGGCGTCGAGCCAGGGCGTGCTGGACAAGAGCAGCGCCAACGCCAAGCGCCTGCAGGCCGTCGCCAACCGACTGATCCCGCAGGCGCCGCGTTTCCGCCCGGATGCGGCCAACTGGCAGTGGGAGGTCAACCTGATCAAGAGCCCGGAGCTCAACGCCAACTGCGGCCCCGGCGGCAAGATCATCTTCTACAGCGGCATCATCGAAAAGCTCAAGCTGAGCGACGACGAGATCGCCGCGATCATGGGCCACGAGATGGCTCACGCCCTGCGCGAGCACAGCCGCGAGGCGATGTCCAAGGCCTATGGCATCGAGATGGCCAAGCAGGGCGCTGGCGCCCTGCTCGGTCTCGGTGAGGGCGGCCTGGCCCTGGCCGACACCGTGGTGCAGTACAGCCTGACCCTGCCCAACAGCCGCGGCAACGAGAACGAGGCCGACCTGATCGGCCTGGAGCTGGCCGCGCGCGCCGGCTACGACCCCAATGCGGCGGTCAGCCTGTGGCAGAAGATGGCGGCCGCCGGCGGCGGGGCGCCGCCGGAGTTCATGAGCACCCACCCGTCCTCCAGCAGCCGTATCGCCTCGCTGCAGGCGGCGATTCCCAAGGTGATGCCGCTGTACGAGCAGGCCAAGGCCGGGCGCTGAGTCCGGCCTCGGGATGGACCGGCGGCGCGTCCTGAGGGCTCAGGGCGCGCCGTTGGCGTTTCAGGGCAGGGCTTTTTCGGCGAAGGGGCGGGTTTCCAGATTGAGCTGGGCGCGGAAGCTTTCCATGTCGAACATGGTGCAGATTTCCTGGATCTCGTTGCCCGGGGTCAGGGTCCAGAAGGCCATGGCCGAGATGCTCAGCACCTTGTCGCTGGGCGGGTAGCCCAGCGCGGGTTTCTCGATGGTGCCGATCAGGGTGCTCCAGGTGACCACCTTGTAGCCTTCGGCGATGCATTCCTCGACCACCACCTGCAGGTCCGGCATGGCGTGGCGGATGTCCTGCACCATCTGGGCGAAGCCGGCGCTGCTCAGCGGGCGGCCGATAAACGAACTCTTGTAGAGAAAGTCGCGGCTGTGCAGTTGCTCGGCCAGCGCCAGACGGCCCTTGTTCCAGGTCAGGTCGATGTGCTGGCACACCACCTTCTTCCGATCATCCAATGACATGCTGTCCTCCTGACTGCTGTGCGATCTGCAGCGCACTGTAGCAGCAGGCAGGAGGGGGCTGGAATTGGCCGATGTGCCAGCTAGATGGCGTCAGCGATGCGTCATGCCAGGCCGCTCAACTGCAGCGCCTGGTAGCCGGCGTACAGCGCCAGGGCGGCGAAGGCGCAGGCGGCCAGGCGACGGATCAGGGTCAGCGGCAGGCGCTCGGCGGCGAAGTTGCCGGCCAGCACCACCGGCACGTTGGCGATCAGCATGCCCAGGGTGGTGCCGAGCACCACCAGCACGAAGTGCGGGTACTGCGCGGCCAGCATCACCGTGGCGACCTGGGTCTTGTCGCCCATCTCGGCGATGAAGAAGGCGATCAGGGTGGTGAGGAAGGGACCGTACTTCTTCAACCCGGATTCCTCGTCCTCGTCCAGCTTGTCGGGGATCAGCGTCCAGGCGGCCACGGCGACGAAACTGGCGGCGAGTATCCAGCTCAGGGTGGCGGGCGAGAACAGGCCGGCGACCCAGTTGCCGACGGCGCCGGCGGCGAAGTGGTTGGCCAGGGTGGCGACCACTATGCCCCAGATGATCGGCCAGGGGCGGCGAAAACGCGCGGCCAGGAGCAAGGCGAGCAGTTGCGTCTTGTCGCCGATTTCGGCGAGGGCGACGATCAGGGTGGGGACGAACAGGGATTCCAGCATGGGGTTTTCCTAAAGGGGCGGGTCGACACGGCTATGACACGTACGACCTTCCCGCCCCGGGTAAGGTGTGCGTGTCATAGGTCTTGTCAAACCGCAGGCCCCTCTGGGAGGCCTTGGGTCGCGCGCGCCATGCTCTGCGGAGCAAGTGTGTTGACGCGTGCCGGGCGAGCTGGGCGCTCGCGGGAGACTACTCCCCTAGGACCGGCGCATTGTGCCCAAGCGTCTCGCCCAGAGCAACCCCGCTCAACGCCGCCGGGCGGCGTAGATGCGAAAGCCGTCGACCTCGGCCAGGGTGCGGCAGGGGCCGAGGTGGCGTTCGATCAGCGGCGGGTACTTGAGGAAGCTGTTGGCCACCAGGCGCAGTTCGCCGCCGATGTTCAGGTGGGCGGCGGCCTGGGTCAGCAGGTTTTCGCTGGCCTGGTAATGGGTGTGCACGCCCTGGTGAAAGGGCGGGTTGCTGACGATGGCGGCCAGCCCTTGTGGCGCCGACTCGATGCCCGTGCCGGCGATCAGCTCGGCATCCAGGCCGTTGCGGGCCAGGGTCAGGCGGCTGCTGGCCAGGGCGAAGGCGTCCACGTCCAGCAGGCTCAGCTGGCTGGCCGGGTAGCGGCGCTTGAGCGCGGCGCCGAGCACGCCCGCGCCGCAGCCGAAGTCCAGCAGATGGCCGTGCGGCAGGTCGTCGAGGTGCTCCAGCAGCAGGGCGCTGCCGCGATCCAGGCGGCCGTGGGCGAACACCCCGGGCAGGCTCACCACCTGCAGCGGGCCGTCGGCCAGCGGCAGGCTGTAGACCTGAGCCAGGGCTTCGAGCTCGGGCTGCGCGGGCGCCTGCTCGACCTGCACGCACCACAGCTGGCAATGGCGCGCGTTGTCCAGCTTGCGCGGCGTGCCATAGGCCGCCAGCTGCTTGGCCGCACGCTCGATGCCGCCGCGCTTCTCGCCGACCAGGTACAGCGGGCGGCCATTCAGGCGCGCGGCCAGGGCCTGCAGCAGGTAATCGGCGAGTTCGCGCGACTTGGGCAGAAACAGCACGGCGGCGCGGTAGTCGCCCTCCGGCATCAGGGTGTCGAACTGGCTGCGCCCGGCAAAGCGTGCCTGCAGCAGTGCCTGGTCACCGGCGTGCCAGCTCCAGCCGCGCGCCTGGGGCAGGGCGCCGAGCAGGTCGTCGGCCGGCAGACCGGCCAGCAGCAGCTCGCCGCCGAACAGCTCGGCCTGACGCAGGAGAACTTCGCTTCGCGGGTCCATCGGGGGCTCCTGAAAAAGCTGCGCAGCTTAGCCGACCAGCCGCCGCGGCGCACCGGCGAAGAAGGCCGCGGCGTTCTCCGCCACCTGGCCGACGATGCGCTGGCGCGCCTCGCGACTGCCCCAGGCGTTGTGCGGCGTGACGATCAGACGCGGGATGTCGGCGGCCAGCAGCGGGTTGCCGTCCTGCGGCGGCTCCTGCAGCAGCACGTCGGTGGCGGCGCCGCCCAGGTGGCCGCGCCGCAGCGCGTCGGCCAGGGCCTGTTCGTCGACCAGGCCGCCGCGCGCGGTGTTGATCAGAAACGCCTGCGGTTTCATCAGCGCCAGCTCGGCGGCGCCGATCAGGTTGCGGGTCTGCTCGTTGAGCGGGCAGTGCAGGGTCAGGGCGTCCACCTGCGGCAGCAGTTCATGCAGGGCGATGCGATCCTCGCGCGGCGGGCGGCCCGGCAACTGGCCGAGCAGCACGCGCATGCCGAAGGCTTCGGCCAGGCGCGCCACCGCGCCGCCCAATTCGCCGTGGCCGAGCAGGCCGAGGGTCTTGCCCTCCAGCTCGACTATGGGGTGGTCGAGCAGGCAGAACTGGCTGGCCTGCTGCCAGCGCCCGGCGGCGACGTCGCGCTGGTAGTCGGGCAGGCGGGTGGCCAGGGCCAGCAGCAGCATCAGGCAGTGCTGCGCCACCGACGGTGTGCCGTAGCCCTGGCAGTTGCTCACCACCACGCCATGGGCGCGGGCGGCGGCCAGGTCGACGTTGTTGGTGCCGGTGGCGGTGACCAGCACCAGCTTGAGCTCGGGGCAGGCGGCGAAGGTGGCGGCGGTCAGCGGTACCTTGTTGCTGATCGCTACCTGGGCGCCCTGCAGGCGTTCGGCGACCTGCTCGGGGGCGGTCTGCGGGTGCAGGGTCAGTGCGGCGAAGGCCTGCTGCAGCGGCTGCAGGTTGAGGTCGCCGAGGTCGAGGGAGGCGTGGTCGAGGAAGACGGCGCGGGCGCTGTTGCTCATCAGCTGTACCTTTTCGCAGAGGGGGCGCAGGAGTAGATTGGCGAGCCTACCAGACCTCGCCTGCCGCTGCGGAGCCACCATGTACTGGACCGAGTTTCTCACCGTCGCCCTGATCCATCTGCTGGCCGTGGCCAGCCCGGGGCCGGACTTCGCCATCGTGGTGCGCGAGAGCGTGGCCCATGGTCGTCGCGCCGGGCTGTTCAGCGCCTTCGGCGTGGGCACCGGGATCCTCGTGCACGTCACCTACTCGCTGCTCGGCATCGGCCTGATCGTGTCGCAGTCGATCGTGCTGTTCAACGCGCTGAAATGGCTGGCGGCGGCCTACCTGCTGTATATCGGCATCAAGGCGCTGCGCGCGCGCCCGGCCGATCCGGCCAGCGCCGAGCTGAGCCTGGCGGCGGGCGAGCGTAGCGCTCGCGGCGCCTTCGTCAGCGGCTTCGTCACCAACGGCCTGAACCCCAAGGCGACGCTGTTCTTCCTGTCGCTGTTCACCGTGGTGATCGACCCGCACACGCCGGTGCCGGTGCAGGCCGGCTACGGCCTCTACCTGGCGCTGGCCACCGCGCTGTGGTTCTGCATGGTCGCCTGGCTGTTCAGCCAGCAGCGGGTGCGCGCCGGCTTTGCCCGCATGGGCCACTGGTTCGATCGGCTGATGGGCGCGGTGCTGGTGGCCATTGGCGTGAAGCTGGCGCTGAGCGAGATGCGCTGAACGCAAGAGCCCCGCAACTGCGGGGCTCTGTCGTGATGGGCTGGCTTACAGCAGTTCGATGGCCACCGCGGTGGCCTCGCCGCCGCCGATGCACAGCGAGGCGACGCCGCGCTTGCCGCCTTTTTTCTGCAGGGCGTTGATCAGGGTGAGGATGATCCGCGAGCCGGTGGAACCGACCGGGTGACCCTGGGCGCAGGCGCCGCCGAAGACATTGACCTTGGCGTGATCCAGGCCGTGTTCGCGCATGGCCAGCATGGTCACCATGGCGAAGGCTTCGTTGATCTCGAACAGGTCGATTTCGTCCTTGTTCCAGCCGGTCTTCTTCAGCAGATTGCTCATCGCGCCGATCGGCGCCAGGGTGAACTCGCTCGGCTCCTGGCTCTGGGTGGCGTGGGCGACGATCCTGGCCAGCGGCTTGAGGCCGCGTCTGGCCGCTTCTTCGGCGGTCATCAGCAGCAGGGCGCTGGCGCCGTCGGAGATCGAGCTGGCGTTGGCCGCGGTGATGCTGCCGTCCTTGCGGAAGGCGGGCTTGAGCGCGGGGATCTTGTCCAGGTTGGCGGTCAGCGGCTGCTCGTCGTCCTTGACCAGCACCTCGCCCTTGCGGGTGGCGACGGTGATCGGAACGATCTCGGCGTCCAGCGAACCGTCCTTGATGGCGGCCTGGGCGCGCTTGAGCGACTCGATGGCGTAGGCGTCCATCTCTTCGCGGCTGATGCCGTACTTATCGGCGGTTTCCTGAGCGAAGGAACCCATCAGGCGGCCGCTGCGGGCGTCTTCCAGGCCGTCGAGGAACATGTGGTCCTTGATCTCGCCGTGGCCCATACGCAGGCCGGTGCGCGCCTTTTCCAGCACGTAGGGGGCGTTGGACATGCTTTCCATGCCGCCGGCGATCATCACCTGGTTGCTGCCGGCCTTGAGCGCGTCGAAGGCCTGCATCACCGCCTTCATGCCCGAACCGCACAGCTTGTTGATGGTGGTGCAGCCGGTGGCGGCGGGCAGCCCGGCGTTGAGCGCGGCCTGGCGTGCCGGGCCCTGCTTGAGGCCGGCGGGCAGCACGCAGCCCATGATCACTTCCTGCACCTCGGCCGGGGCGATACCGGCGCGGCTGACCGCCTCGCGAATGGCGGCGGCGCCCAGGTCGACGGCGGACACGCTGGCCAGGCTGCCCTGGAAGCCGCCCATGGGGGTGCGGGCGCCGCTGACGATGACGATGTCGGACATAGTTGTTACCTCGAACGAAAGTTGGGCTGGGCGCAGCCTGTTTCGCGACCGGCTGCATGGCTGGATTCTAACCTGTGACCGAAAGCGGCCAAAGGGTCACGTGGCAAATCATTCTTTGGGCTGATTTCGCCCCGCCGGCGCCGCTCTAGAGTCGCAGCATCCCTTCCTTGTGTGCCCTCAGGTGACCCCATGTTGCAGACCCGTCTGATCCCTTCCGCCGCCAACGCCCACGCCTACCCGCTGCTGATCAAGCGCCTGCTGCTGTCCGGCAGCCGCTACGAGAAGACCCGCGAAATCGTCTACCGCGACCAGTTGCGCTACAGCTACGCCACCTTCAACGAGCGCGTCGCGCGGCTGGCCAACGTGCTGAGCGCGGCCGGGGTCAAGGCCGGCGACACCGTGGCGGTGATGGACTGGGACAGTCACCGCTACCTCGAGTGCATGTTCGCCATTCCGATGATTGGCGCGGTGCTGCACACCATCAACATCCGCCTGTCGCCGGAGCAGATCCTCTACACCATGAACCATGCCGAAGATCGCTTCGTGCTGGTCAACAGCGAGTTCGTGCCGCTG
Organism: Pseudomonas sp. NPDC077649; assembly: GCF_044542855.1. Classification (NCBI taxonomy): domain Bacteria; kingdom Pseudomonadati; phylum Pseudomonadota; class Gammaproteobacteria; order Pseudomonadales; family Pseudomonadaceae; genus Pseudomonas; species Pseudomonas sp. NPDC077649. Next base: position 704,321 of record NZ_JBITVF010000001.1, read on the forward strand.
TACAACGGCATCGCCGGCCAGCTGACCACGGTGGAAAAGACCCTGCTGCTGACCGATGGCGAGGAAAAAACCGCCGAACTGCCGAACCTGGTCGGCGAGTACGAGAGCCTGCTGGCCGCCGCCAGCCCGCAGTACGACTTCGCCGACTTCGACGAGAACTCGGTGGCCACCACCTTCTATACCACCGGTACCACCGGCAACCCCAAGGGGGTGTACTTCACCCATCGGCAGCTGGTGCTACACACCCTGTCGATGGCCGCCACGGTCAGCTCGCTGGACAGCATTCGCCTGCTCGGCAACGACGACGTCTACATGCCGATCACTCCGATGTTCCACGTGCACGCCTGGGGCGTGCCTTACGTGGCCACCATGCTCGGGGTCAAGCAGGTCTACCCGGGGCGTTACGAGCCGGAGATGCTGTGCCGGCTGATCAAGGAGGAGAAGGTCAATTTCTCCCACTGCGTACCGACCATCCTGCAGATGGTGCTCAATGCACCCAACGCCCAGGGCCATGATTTCGGCGGGATGAAGATGATCATCGGCGGCAGCGCGCTGAACCGCTCGCTGTACGAGGCCGCCAAGGCGCGCGGCATCCAGCTGACCGCGGCGTACGGCATGTCCGAGACCTGTCCGCTGATCTCCTGCGGCTACCTCAACGAGGAACTGCGCGCCGGCAGCGAGGACGAGCGCACCGCCTACCGGATCAAGGCCGGCATTCCGGTGCCGCTGGTGGAGGCGGCGATCATGGATGCCGAGGGCAAACTGCTGCCCAGCGACGGCGAGGCCCAGGGCGAGCTGGTGCTGCGCGCGCCCTGGCTGACCCAGGGCTACTTCCGCGAGCCGGAGAAGGGCGAGGAACTCTGGGCGCACGGCTGGCTGCACACCGGCGACGTGGCGACCATCGACGGCATGGGCTTCATCGAGATCCGCGACCGCATCAAGGACGTGATCAAGACCGGCGGCGAGTGGATCTCCTCGCTGGAGCTGGAGGACCTGATCAGTCGCCATCCGGCGGTGCGCGAGGTGGCGGTAGTCGGCGTGCCCGACCCGCAGTGGGGCGAGCGGCCGTTCGCCCTGCTGGTGGCGCGCGAAGGCCAGGTGCTGGACGCCAAGGGGCTCAAGGAGCACCTCAAGCCTTTCGTCGAGCAGGGCCATATCAACAAGTGGGCGATTCCCACGCAGATCGCCCTTGTTACCGAAATTCCCAAGACCAGCGTCGGCAAGCTGGACAAAAAGCGCATCCGCGTCGATATCGCCCAGTGGCAGGAGGCCGGCAGCGCCTTCCTTTCCACCCTGTGAGTAGCGGTTTGACTGGGCGGCGGAAATGACCGCTCAGTCAAACAAGCGTTTGGCTTGCTAATTGCTGTTTCACGTCCATGCTTGGCTAGTCGCAGGCCTTGAAACCGGCGAGCCAGAGTGCCTGGGGGCTGCAAATCACACTTTCGAGGGATCAAGCAGTAATACCCGCTGGCTATAGTCCAAGCATCCATAACAAAAAATAGATGGAGTAGCGTCGATGACAAAAACAACACCTTACTGGCGCCTGGCGAAACTGCCGCTGGCCGTCAGCCTCGCTTCCACCCTCGTCGCTCCGGCATTCGGTGTCACTTTCAATATCGGCGAGATCGAGGGGCAGTTCGATTCGCAGCTGTCCGTCGGTGCCAGCTGGGCGGTGCGCGGCGCCGATCCGAGCCTGGTGGGGACTCGTAACGGTGGCGAGGCCTCGTCCCAGACCGGCGACGACGGTCGCCTGAACTTCAAGAAAGGCGAGACCTTCTCGAAGATCTTCAAGGGCATCCACGACCTCGAGCTGAAGTACGGCGATACCGGGGTGTTCGTGCGCGGCAAGTACTGGTACGACTTCGAGCTGAAGGACGAGAGCCGCCTGCTCTACGACATCGACGACAGCAACCGCAAGACCGCCGCGCAATCGTCCGGCGTGCAGCTGCTCGACGCCTTCCTCTACCACAACTACGCCTTCGGCGACCTGCCGGGCAGCGTGCGGGTCGGCAAGCAGGTGGTGAGCTGGGGCGAGAGCACCTTTATCCAGAACTCGATCAACTCGATCAACCCGGTGGACGTCTCGGCATTCCGTCGTCCCGGCGCCGAGATCAAGGAAGGCCTGATCCCGGTCAACATGTTCTATGTGTCGCAGAGCCTGACCGACAACCTCTCGGCCGAGTTCTTCTATCAGCTCGAGTGGGACCAGACCGTTCTCGACAACTGCGGCACCTTCTTCGCCGTCGATGTGGTGCAAGATGGCTGCGTCGATCGTCTGGCCGTCGATGGCAGCGATTTCGGCGGTCCGGGCAGCCCCGGCTACAAGTACGTGGGGCGCATGGCCGACAAGGACGCGCGCGACAGCGGGCAGTACGGTATCGCACTGCGCTGGTTCGTCGAGGAACTGAACAATACCGAGTTCGGCTTCTACACCATGAACTACCACAGCCGTACGCCGATCCTGTCCTACAAGGCGGGGCAGAGCGTCTACCTGTTCCCCGACTCGGTGGAAAATCCGGCCACAGGCGAGCTGTTCGCCAAGTACGGCCTGGAATACCCGGAAGACATTCGCCTGCATGGCGTGAGCTTCGCCACCAACGTCGGCTCCACCGCGGTGAACGGCGAATTGAGTTATCGGCCGAACATGCCGATGCAGATCAACACCACCGATCTGACCCTGGCCTCCATCGCCCAGGGCCCTATCGCTGGTCTGCTTGGCGTACCGACCAACCTGCCGATCTACACCAGCGGCCATGCGGCGTTCGGCGCAGGCGAGACCCTGACCGGTTATGTGCGCAAGCCCATGACTCAGGCGCAGGTCAGCGTTACCCAGTTTGTCGATCAGGTCGCCGGCGCCGAGCGCCTCACCCTGGTGGGCGAGGTGGGCTATACGCACGTCAGCAACCTGGGCAAGAACGAGCTGCGTTTCGGCCGTGCACCTGAGTTCGGCGCTGGCGCCTACCCCGACAACAGCCTCTGCACCGGTATTGCCAACCCGGCGAATCCGCAGAACTGCGACGACAAGGGTTTCTTCACCAACACCTCCTGGGGTTACCGTCTGCGTGCGGTGCTCGACTACAACAGCGTGTTCGCCGGCGTGAACCTCAAGCCCAGCCTGTCCTGGTCGCATGACGTGGACGGCTACGGTCCGACCTTCAACGAAGGCAACAAGGCCATCAGCCTGGGCCTGGATGCCGAATACCAGAACACCTACACCGCCAGCCTGTCCTACACCGACTTCTTCGGTGGCGAGTACAACACCAATATCGACCGCGACTTCGTCGCGCTCAGCTTCGGTTTGAACTTCTAAGCGGCCAGGAATTTCGAGGAATCATGATGCGAATGAAAACAACAAAAACTCTGTGGCAAAGCGGCGTCCTGACCCTGTCCCTGCTGGCCAGCGGCGTGATGGCGGCAGTATCTCCGGACGAAGCGGCCAAGCTGGGCACCAGCCTGACGCCGCTAGGCGCCGAGATGGCCGGCAACGCCGATGGTTCGATTCCGGCCTGGACCGGCGGCCTGCCGGCCAATGCCGGCACCGTCGACGGCAAGGGCTTCCTCTCCGACCCCTTCGCCAGCGAGCAGCCGCTGTTCACCATCACCGCGCAGAACGTCGAGCAGTACAAGGACAAGCTGACTCCCGGCCAGCTGGCCATGTTCAAGCGCTACCCGGACAGCTACAAGATGCCGGTCTATCCGACCCACCGTTCGGCCAGCCTGCCGTCGGCGGTGCTCGAGGCGACCAAGCAGAACGCGGTCAACACCAAGATGGTCGAGGGCGGCAACGGCCTGGAAAACTTCCAGACCGCCAACCCCTTCCCGATCCCGCAGAACGGTCTGGAAGCGATCTGGAACCACATCACCCGCTACCGCGGCGGCAGCGTGCGTCGTCTGGTCACCCAGGCCACGCCGCAGGCCAACGGTTCCTACTCGCTGGTGTACTTCCAGGACGAGTTCACCTTCCGCGATGCGCTGACCGACTTCGACGCCAGCAAGGAAAGCAACGTGCTGTTCTACTTCAAGCAGCGCGTCACCGCCCCGTCGCGTCTGGCCGGTAACGTGCTGCTGGTGCACGAGACCCTCAACCAGGTCAAGGAACCGCGTCTGGCCTGGCTGTACAACGCCGGTCAGCGTCGCGTGCGCCGCGCCCCGCAGGTGTCCTACGACGGTCCGGGTACCGCCTCCGATGGCCTGCGTACCTCCGACAACTTCGACATGTACAACGGTGCGCCGGATCGCTACAACTGGCAGCTCAACGGCAAGAAGGAGATCTTTATCCCCTACAACGCCTACAAGCTGGATTCGCCGAGCCTGAAGTACTCCGACATCATCAAGGCCGGCCACATCAACCAGGACCTGACCCGTTACGAGCTGCACCGCGTGTGGCACGTGACCGCGACCCTGAAGGACGGCGAGCGCCACATCTACGCCAAGCGTGACTTCTTCATCGACGAGGACACCTGGCAGGCCGCACTGATCGATCACTACGACGGTCGCGGTACCCTGTGGCGCGTGGCCGAGGCTCATGCTCAGTACTACTACGACAAGCAGGTTCCCTGGTACACCGTCGAGACCCTGTACGACCTGCTGTCCGGTCGTTACCTGGCCCTGGGCATGAAGAACGAGGAGAAACAGGCCTACGACTTCAACTACAAGGCAGCCGGCAGCGACTACACCCCGGCGGCGCTGCGCCAGGCGGGCGTGCGCTAAACCCTCGCGTCCTGCAACACGAAGAAGCCGGCCTTGTGCCGGCTTTTTCGTTGCTGCGCGCCGACTTTCTCGGGCTGGGCACATGGCGCAGCCTGGTCCGCCATTGCCGGCACCGCAGCGAGTTGAGCCCGGGTCTGGCAACCGCAGCTGCTGCGCTTGCCAACCGGCTTTTTCGTTACCGACTGTAGCCGGCGCTTCAAATGGTCAGTGCAAGCCGCTAGGCTGGGGTCAGGTCGCGCCCGCTGCATACATGAGACTTCCAAGAATTGGCCGATGACTGACCTTTCCCGTTCGCCAGGTTTCCCCTACATGCCGGCCACGCCGGTCGAAGCCCGTTTTTACCGGCCGCCGCTACCGGCGGGGCATACGCCCCGCGAACGCCTGTGCCAGCGTCTGGAGGAGGGGCTGCAGGGCCGTCTGCTGCTGGTCTGTGCGCCGGCCGGGTTCGGCAAGAGTTCCCTGGCCATCGAATTCTGCGAGCGCCTGCCGACCCATTGGCACAGCCTGTGGCTGGGCCTGAGCGAGCGCGATAGCGATCCCGGGCGTTTTCTCGAACGCCTGTTGCAGGGCCTGCAGCAGTTCTACCCGAGCCTGGGGGAAGAGGCGCTGGGCCTGCTGAAGATGCGTCAGCGCCATCAGCCTTTCGCCTTCGAGCAGTGGCTCGATGGCCTGCTCGACGAGTTGGCCCATGAACTGGACGGCGGTCAGCCGCTGCTGTTGGTGCTGGACGACTATCACCTGGCCCAGGGGCCGGTGCTCGACCGTTGCCTGCAGTTTTTCCTCAATCACCTGCCACCCGGCGTCCTGCTGCTGGTGACCAGTCGCCAGCGGCCGGACTGGCACCTGGCGCGTCTGTGCCTGTCGCGCCAGCTGCTGGAGTTGAGCGAACAGGATCTGCGCCTGACCGCCGACGAGCTGGACGCCCTGCTGGCCAGCCAGGGCGCCTGCCTGGAACGCCAGCAGGTCGCCGGCATCCTGCAGCGCAGCGAGGGCTGGGTCGCCGGCTTGCGCCTGTGGCTGCTGGCCGGCGAGGACCTGGGCAGCGAGGCGCAGGCCAGGCTCGAGCTGCACGGCGGCGAGGGGCTGATCCGCGACTACCTGCTGGAGGAGGTGATCGAGCGCCAGCCGGCCGAGGTGCAGCAGTTCCTCTACGACACCGCCTGCCTGGAGCGCTTCTGCGCCGAGCTGTGCGACGCGTTGCGCGACAGCCATGACAGCGCCGCGATCATCCGCCAGCTGCAGGCCAACCAGGTGTTCCTGGTGCCGCTGGACGAGCAGGGGCGCTGGTTTCGCTACCACCATCTGTTTTCCGATCTGCTCAACGCGCGACCGGCCGAGGGCCTGAGTCGCTCGCGCGGCAGTTCGCACCTGCGCGCCTGTCGCTGGTTCGCCGCCGAGGGCATGCTCGATGCCGCCATCGAGCAGGCGCTGCTGGCCGGCCAGGCCGACGTCGCCGCCAGCCTGGTGCAGAACCTCTCCGAGGAGCAGCTGCTGGCCGAGCAGAACGTCGCCATGCTGCTGCGCTGGAAGACCAACCTGCCGGACGAGCTGCTGGCCAGCACGCCGCGGCTGATCATGCTCTATGGCTGGGCGCTGGCGCTGGCCTGCCAGTTGGATGCGGCGCAGGAGCTGCTCGAGCAACTGGGGCGCTTCCTACCGGCGGCGGATGCGACCAGCCAGTGCAGCCTGCTGGCGCAGTGGCAGGCACTGGATGGGGTGATCGCCCGCGGTCGCGGCGACAGCGGGCGGGCCGAGCGGCAATGCGCCGAGGCGCTGGCCGGCCTGTCCGCGGAGCGCTACGGTCCGCATTTCATGTGCCTGTCCACCCTGGCCAACCTGGCCATGGTGCGCGGCGATCTGTGGCGTGCGCGCGGCCTCAATCGCGAGGCGCTGGAGCTGGCGCAGCGCATCGACAACCCGCTGTTCGAGGCCCTGGCCCATTACGAGCGGGCACGCGTGCTGCAGGCTCGTGGCGAGGTGTTGCGCGCCCTGGAGGAAGTGCGGCAGGGCCTGGCGCGGCTGCAGGGCCTGGTGGCGCAGCGTAGCTATTCGGTGCGCGCGCGACTGACCCTCTACGAAGGCTATCTGCTCAGCCTGCGTCTGCAGCCGCAGGCGGCGCCACGCCTGCGCGCCGGCATCGCCGAAGCGCGCGCCTGCCGCGATGTCGGCGTGCTGATCGGCTACTGCGTGCTGGCCGGCCTGGAAGGGCGCAGCGGCCGGCCGGCCGAGGCCTTCGCCCTGCTCGGCGAGGCCGAGCGGTTGATGCACGTGTGGGACGTGCCGGCGATCTACTACCTGGCGATGATCACCCTGAGCAAATGCGAGCTGTGGCTGCGCCAGGGCCAGGTCGAGCTGGCGGCGGCCTGGCTGCCGCAACTGGGCGAGACCTACGGTGCCCAGGGGCGGGCGGTGGCGCCGGAGTTCCACCCGCAGCTGGCGCTGCATATCGATCTGCAGCAGGCCGCGCTGGAGCGCCTGCAGGGGCAGGCGGAGGCGGCCGAGCGGCGCCTGCGCGCACTGCAGCAGCGTGCCCACGGCCTGGGCGGGCAACTGGTTGGGCTGATGGCGCAGGCGCAACTGACCCAGTTGCTGCGCCAGAACGGGCGCGAGCGCGAGGCGCAGCAGCAGTTCGACGCCTGCCTGGAGGTGGCGCAGGGAGGCGCCTTGCTGCCCTTCGTCGAACTGCTCCAGCACCAGCCGCAGTGGCTGCGCGAGCGCCTGCTCGCACGGCCGGTTTGCCCGCTGCGCGAGGCCCTGCTCGGGCAGTTGCCGACGGGACAGGGCGAGGGCGAGGAGGCGCTGACGGAGGAGGGCGTGCTGACCGAGAAACTCAGCGCCCGCGAGCTGGCGGTGCTGCAGCTGATCGCCGGCGGCTGCTCCAATCAGGAGATCAGCGAGCGCCTGTTCATCTCCCTGCACACGGTCAAGACCCACGCCCGCCACATCAACAGCAAGCTCGGCGTCGAACGCCGCACCCAGGCGGTGGCGCGGGCCAAGGGCCTCGGCCTACTGCGCTGAACCCGGCAGCGACAGATCCAGCGTCGGCGCCTTGAGCGCCGGCGTGGGCGGCTGCGCCAGCTTGGCCTGCACGTCCCGATGGATCATCTGCAGCACCGGCAGCAGCTCGGCCATGTTGCTCTGCACCTGGGGGTAACGATGGTCGCTCGCCAGCCCGTCGATGCGTGTCAGCAACTGCGCCTGCACCTCGGCCGGCAGGTGGACGAACAGCTCCGGCAGTTGCTGGCTCAGTTCGGCGCTGTACAGCAGCAGCTCGTCGCGGCCGAAGGCCTGGGTCAGCTCCAGGTAGTCCAGCGCGCTGCCGGTGAGCATCGCCGCCGCCGCCTTGGTCTCCTGCAGGCCCTGCAGGCGCACCGGGTTGCTCTGCTCGCTCTGCGACAGGGTCATCCAGAACTCGGTGGTGAGGGTGAAGAGGATGGCCTGCTGGCGCAGCGAGTAGCTCATCAGGCCGAGGGCCTCGGCGGCGTAGGGCTGCTGCTTGGCGCGGAAATCGAAATACAGGCGCATCAGCTCCTTGAGCTGGAACAGCACTTCGCGCGCCTCGTTCTGCCGCAGCTCCAGCGGCGCGTAGATATTCAGCTGCGGACGAAAGTTCTCCGCCGAGACCATGCGCTGGTAGATCGGCCCGGTGAATTCGCCGCTGCGCCGCGGCAGGGCATTGGCCTGGGTCTTGTCGATCTGCTCCAGGGCCGCGTGCAGCTGCTGGTAGTCGCCGCTGCGCCAGGGCTGGTGGATGTCCGGGACGCGCTGGCCCAGGTAGAACAGCTCGGCGGCGCCGGCCGGCGCCTGGCAGACCAGCAAAAGGATGGCCAGCGGCCAGAGCAGGCGACGTGCTAGGGTGGGCGACACGATGAATATCCGCGGCTAGAGGCGGCTCCAGAGTACCCAGCTCGGAGACCTGCGTCACCCGCGCCTTGGTTGGGGAGAGGGCATGGACGAGCTGGCCGAGCACGGGGCCATCCGCGCGGTGTTCGAGGACCTGGGCGGCTACGGCGCGCTGACCTCGCAGCAGGGCGACGCGGGGCCGCTGGTCGGTCACCTGCAGCGCACCAATATCCAGCTGGCGGCGATTCCCCTGTTCGCCCGCAAGGGCCTGGAGCAGGTCACGGTGAACGACCTGCTGGATGCCGCGCAGGTGTCGCGGCGCACCTTCTACAAGTACTTCGCCAACAAGATGGAGGTGCTCGAGGGCATCTACCAGACCTCGGTGCTGCTCCTGCTGGCGCGCTTTCGCGAGATGCAGCAGGTGGCCGGCAGCCCGCAGGCCTGGTTGCGCGCCATGGTCGGGCGGTTTTTCGACTATCACCTGGCGGTCGGCCCGATCATCCGTCTGATGCAGGAGGAGGCGCTGCGCGCCGAGTCGCCGCTGGCCGCGCATCGCCAGCGTGCCCACCAGGAGATGCTGCGCCTGCTGGTGGAGCGCCTGGAGCCGGAGCTGGCGCCGCGCGATCCGCTGGTCTACCAGGCGCTGATCTGGGCGCTGGAGGCCGCCTCCCTCGACCTGCTCGGGCGCAGCGCCAGTCGCGCGGAGATCGAGCGGGCCAAGGCGGTGCTCGGCGACCTGCTGATCGCCTCGCTGTGCCCCGGCTCAACCTAGGTTGGGCGGTATCCGGCGCCGGCTCATGCTCTGATGGCGGGTGCCCATAACAAGATCGAGGTGCCCGCATGTCCGCCAACAGCCTGTCTCTGCAACCGCCCCTGGCCGTCGGTTTCGCCCGTCTGGGCTTCGGCGCCCTGCCGCTGGAGCGCCTCAAGGCCCGCTACGGCAGTGCCGAGAGCGGTTCGCGCTATATCGAGCTGGACGGTTTCAATATCCACTACCGCGACGAGGGCAGCCGCGACAAGCCGGCGCTGGTGCTGATCCACGGCGTGGTCGCCTCGCTGCACACCTGGGACGGCTGGGTGCAGGCCTTCGCCCCGCACTACCGGATCATCCGTTTCGACGTACCGGGCTTCGGCCTCACCGGCCCGGCGCGCGACGGCGAGTATTCGGCCGAGCGCATGATTCGCGTGCTCGGCCTGTTGCTCGACTACCTGCAGGTGGAGCGGGCGGATATCGCCGGCAACTCCCTCGGCGGCTATATCGCCTGGAACTTCGCCCTGGCCCAGCCGCAGCGGGTGAGCAAGCTGGTGCTGGTCGACCCGGCCGGCTACCCCATGGCCAAGGTGCCGTGGATGATCGCCGCCGCCGCGCTGCCCGGCGCCACCCTGGCCATGCCGCTGTGGATGCCGCGTGCGCTGATCGCCCAGGGCATCAAGGAGGTCTACGGCGAGCCGGGGCGGATCAAGCCGGGGGTGGTCGACCGCTACTACGACCTGTCGCGCCGGCCCGGCAATCGCCGCGGCATGATGGATATCTTCCGCGTGCTGCTCAAGGTCAACAGAGAGGAGCTGCACGCCACGCCGCAGCGGGTGGCGCAGATCCAGGCGCCGACCCTGCTGCTGTGGGGCGAGCGCGACCGCTGGATCTCGCCCAAGCACGTGCCGCTGTGGCAGCGCGATTTGCCGGACATCCAGGTCAAGACCTACCCGGGCGTCGGGCACATTCCCATGGAGGAGATAGCCGAGCAGAGCGCGGCCGATGCGATGAGGTTTCTGCTGGGTTGATGCGTCCCGCCACGGTCGGGACGCTCCTGCGAGAGCGGCGGGCGGCCCGACCTGCTTCGACAGGTCGGGTGCGGCCTTCTACCCTGTGCTTTGTCCTCAACAGCAAGGAGTGGCCCATGACCATAGCACTGAGCGTCCAAGGGCTTTGGGATAACTGGCAGCGATCCCAGAGGGACAACAACATCCACGAGCCAGCGGTTCAGCATTATGTGAACATGCTGATTCTCAACCAGCCTCTACCTGCTATCGCGATTGAGAAACTTGTGGACGAGGGCGGGATGATCCGGATTCGTACCGCGGACGGACGGCATCGCCTCACTGCCGCGCATCGACAGAATCAAGCGACGATCGACGTTCTGGATACCGAGATCGCACGATCGGCGAGAGAGATATTCAATCTTTAGCGCTGCGGCGGCGGGCGACCGAGCCCCACCTGGGACTTTCCCCGAGCGATCCAGGGGCTCCTTAGCCCTCTGGAGCAACGACGTTCGGAGCGGAAATATTGAGGGGAGGGCGCTCCTTTTCCGCCGGAGAAAAGGAGCGGGTGGTGTCAGGCCGCGCTGGCCTGGGGCTGCGGCGCGGCGTCGAACTCCTCGCGGGTGGCGTGCAGCAGCGCGAGGTTGTCGTGCTCCCAGGGGTGGAAGCCGTCCTTGAAGAAGTCCAGATAGGTGCCGATCAGCGGGCGGAACACGCCGTCCTTGCCCCACATCCAGCGCAGGCCGTCGCGCCATACGCGCCAGTTCCACAGCAGGCCGTCGACCTTGAGCATATGCGCCAGGCCGCGGGTGGTGTCGAGGACGAAGAAGAAGGTGCCCATCACCATCGCCCGGCGCAGCAGCTTGCGGCTGCCGCACACCTGGTTGTAGACGTCGAAGGCCACCGCCTTGTGCTCGGTCTCTTCCAGCGCATGCCAGCGCCACAGGCGCACCAGGGTCGGATGGGCGCCGGCCATGTGCGCCGGGTTCTTCAGCAGGCCGTCGGCCATGATCGCGGTGATGTGCTCCAGCGCCGCGGTGGCGGCCAGCTGGCGCTCTTGCGAGAACTTCTTCTGGGTATAGCGGATGCGCGCGCGGGCGCGCTTCTCGATGCGCTCGATGTCGTAACCCAGGTCGCGCAGGCGCTGGCTGTATTCCAGGTGCTCGCGACTGTGATGGCCCTCCTGGCCGATGAAGCCGCGGATCTGCTCCTTCAGCAGCGGGTCGTCGATGCGGTCGCGGAACTGGCGCACCGAGTCGATGAAGAAGCGTTCGCCGTCGGGAAACAGCACCGACATGGCATCGAACAGGTGGGTCTTGAAGGCGTCGCCGCCGTTCCAGTGGCGCGGCAGCGGGTTGGGCAGGTCGAAGTCCATGTGTCGGGGGCGGATCTGCAAACCTTCCGGGGTGGTGCTGGCCATAAGGGCTCCCTTGCGCTGATGAAGTGCGACCGACTATGGCGTCAGCGGGCTTACCGGCACAGGTTCGCAACAGCCAATGTTGCAGTCATATCCGGCCATCGACGCTTGGCCAGCGGAAAGTTGGGGAGCGGCGCGCGCGCTACGGCATCAATAAAAAACCGCCCCTAAGGGCGGTTTCTTGTGCGCGGGCCGATCAGGCGCCGGCGTCGAGCTGCAGGCGCTGGTTCGACTGCGCCTGCACTTCACGGTAGCGCTCGGCGTCCTTGGCCAGGACGTCGGCCATGGCCGGGAAGATCTGGTCCAGCTTGCTGCGCCAGTCCGCGGACTGGGCCTGCTCGGGGAAGCAACGACGGATCAGGTCGAGCATGATCGACACGGTCACCGAGGCGCCCGGCGAGGCGCCGAGCAGGGCGGCGATGGAGCCGTCAGCCGCGGCCACCAGCTCGGTGCCGAACTGCAGGATGCCGCCGTTCTTGCTGTCCTTCTTGATGATCTGCACGCGCTGACCGGCCACTTCCAGGCGCCAGTCCTCGGCCTTGGCCTCGGGGTAGAAGCCGCGCAGGGTTTTCAGGCGCTGCTCTTCGGACTGCATCACTTCCTTGATCAGGTAGCGGGTCAGGTCCATGTTGTCGCGCGCCACCGCCAGCATCGGGCCGATGTTATTCGGGCGTACCGACAGCGGCAGGTCGAGGAACGAGCCGTGGCGCAGGAACTTGGTGGAGAAGCCGGCGTAAGGGCCGAACAGCAGGGATTTCTTGCCGTCCACCACGCGGGTGTCGAGGTGCGGCACCGACATCGGCGGCGAGCCGACTTCGGCCTGGCTGTAGACCTTGGCCTGGTGCTTGGCCACCACCTCGGGGTTGTCGCAGCGCAGCCACTGGCCGCTCACCGGGAAGCCGCCGAAGCCCTTGCCTTCGGGGATGCCGGACAGCTGCAGCAGCGGCAGGGCGCCGCCGCCGGCGCCGAGGAAGACGAACTTGGCCTGGATCTGCCGAGTGGCGCCGGTCTGGGTGTCCTTGACGCTGACGCGCCAGCCGTCGTCTTCGCGCTTGAGGTCGGTGACCTTCTGGTTGCAGGTGACCTTGGCGTCCGCCTGGCTGGCCAGGTAGTCGAGCATCTGCTGGGTGACCGCACCGAAGTTGACGTCGGTGCCGGCCTGCACGCGGGTCATGGCCAGCGGCTCGCCGGGGTCGCGGCCGGGGATCAGCAGCGGCGCCCAGTCGGCGATGGTGGCGCGATCCTCGGTGTACTCCATGGCGCTGAAGGCATGGTGCTGGCGCAGGGCCTCGAAGCGCTTCTTGAGGAAGGCGATGCCATCCTGGCCCCGCACGAAGCTCATGTGCGGCACCGGGTTGATGAAGGATTTCGGCGAGTTGATCGCGCCCTTGTCGATCAGGTAGGCCCAGAACTGCTTGGACTCCTCGAACTGGGCGTTGATGCTCACCGACTTCTTGATGTCGATGCTGCCGTCGGCGCCTTCCGGGGTGTAGTTCAGCTCGCACAGCGCGGCGTGGCCGGTGCCGGCGTTGTTCCAGGGGTTGGAGCTTTCCACCGCGCCGGACTCGCGCAGTTCCACCACTTCCAGCGTGATGCCGGGATCGAGTTCCTTGAGCAGCACGCCCAGGGTCGCGCTCATGATGCCGGCGCCGACCAGCACCACATCTACGCTTTGGTAATCGTTATGCGCCATTAACCTCACTCCAAGAAATACTGCACCAGATTGACGGCCTGTCGGCCTGCTAGGGCGATGCCGGTGGACTCAGACGCAGTGCCTGGTCGCGCGGCCGGGAGGGTTAAGGCTGGGATTTGCGGACGCAAAACTGTTCATTTATTCGCCACACTCTTGTGAAGTTGTAAAAACCGTTTTTTCACGCTCTTTTGGAGCGGTGAACCTCAAAAGCTCGTCTGCCTCGGCGCGCTTCTAGCCCGCGCAGGTCATGCATTGCATGGCTGCAATCGGCTCTGCGTATGGGCTTAAAGCGGCTGGCCGGAAACGGCAGCGCGAAGTGGGCGACTCTCTGGGGCGGGAGCGATGACCTAGCATCGGCGAGGTGGTGCGGCCCGATCAGGAGACGTCCTTATAATCGGGGCGCGATTATAGCGGTGAATGAGGCGAAATTGATCGCCCTGCGTGACTTTTCTTCTTCCGTCGGTCAGGCCGCCAACGGCCGGGCGTCTGCTGCATGCGTGACGACCGGTGTGACGCGCACGCCGGCGGGCAGCGGCGCCCCCAGCCAGCAGGGGCGCGACTCGCTCACCTCGACCCAGCCGGCCTGCTGCGGATGCGCCTGCGCCTGACGCAGCGCGCGACAATGCCCCTGGGCGTCGAGCCAGGCGAAATGACGCAGCGGGCGGCGGGGGCTGAACAGGCGGCGCAGCAGCGACATGGCGAAAACTCCGGCGGATGGGCTGGCGTCCTTTATGCCGTACGGCGGTGACAGGCTGATGACAGGAACCGCAGACCGGGGCTGGCAGTCCGATACTGCGAGTGCTGTCGGCGCCAGTCGCCGCTGGGTATACTACCGGCCACTTTTTCAACCCCTCTTGGAGAGATGAGCATGTTGCACCGCGCGTTGTTCGCCTTGCTTGCCGCCGCCAGCCTGACCCTGGCCGGTTGCGCCCACAGCCCTCAGCAACTCAGCCCGCAACCCAAGCTCACCAGCGCGCTGACCGCGGTCGGTCAGGGCCAGCCGGTGGTGGTACGGGTGGTCGACGGGCGTCCGTCGCCGAACCTCGGCACCCGCGGCGGGCTGTATCCGGAAACCAGCGCCATCAGCGTCAGCAGCGAAGCCATCCTGCCCAAGCTGCAGGCCGAGGCCGAGGCCGCGGTACGCCTGCTCGGCTTCACCCCGTCGAGCAACGCCTACAACGCGCCGCAGCTGACCCTGACCCTGGCCGAGCTGAAGTACCAGTCGCCCAAGGAAGGCCTGTACGTCACCGAGGCCGACATCACCGCCTCCATCCGCGCCGACGTGCAGGGCGCCAGCCGCCGCTACAGCGGCCGTTACGGCGCCTCGCTGAACCAGCGCTTCGGCATGGCGCCGAACCAGCAGACCAACACCAAGCTGGTCAGCGACGTGCTCAGCGACGCCCTGACCCGTGCCTTCAAGGATCCGACCATTGGTCAGGTGCTGCTGCAGTAACGCAGAGCCCCGACACGAAAACGCCCCGCATTGCGGGGCGTTTTCATTTCTGCGCACGCTTCAGGCAGCCTGCTCGTAGAGCTCCGGCAGGCTCATGCCGGTGCGGTTGTCGATGTCTGGCAGGTCGTAGTGTTCGTGACCGCCCAGGGCGCAGTAGACCAGCCAGTGGTGGTCCTGCACGTTGAAGGAAAGTTCGTCGACCACTGCGTCCACTTCATCCAGCGAGTCGATCAGGTAGTCGCGATCCAGCGGTTGTGGGTTGAGCATGGCAGGTCCTCCGCGGACATTAAGGGTAAGGCTCCACTGCAGGTCGTGACTGCGTGGTCAGGATGAGAGATACAAACCCTAGGCCAGGGATATGACAGTTTTCAGACGATTTCGGGATAGCCGCCGCGTTCGTCGGAAACGAACCTTATAAAACATGGATTTCAGTACACTGCGCGACGACTTTCGACGGCCGGAACGGGCGCTGCTGCACCTCATTTTCGGCGTGAATCCCCATTCTGGTGCGGCGACGGCGTCGCTGCACCGAGCTGATCCTGAGGTGTTGCATGTCGCTGCAGATGTTGTGGTCGCTGTTCCTCGCCCATCCGGCCGTGGCGATGAATGCGCTGGCATTGTTTTTCGGCCTGGCCGGCGCCTGGCTGTGCCTGATGACCCGCCTGCGCGAGCAGCGCGGCCAGGCCCGCATGCTGGCGCAGGGCGAACTGGAAAGCCTGAGCGCCGAGGCCGAGACGTGCGACGAGCGCACCCTGCGCATTAATCGCTTCTTCTACCGCTTCGGCGGCGCCTGCCTGGCAGCGGCGCTGCTGCTGTCCTGGTTCAGCACGCGGCTGTAATGGGCGACAGATACGAAAACGGCAGCCCTCGGGCTGCCGTTTTCCTTTGTGGCGGGGTCTTTCAGAGCGGCAGGCCGGCCTTGATCCGGTACTGGTTGCGCACCGGGTTGGCGTATTGCAGCACCAGGTAGGCTTGCTCCTCGGCGCTGCAGGCGGCCAGGCGCCTGTTCCACTCAGCCTCGGCCTTGGCCAGTTCGTCGGCGGCGAACAGCTCGCGGGCGGCGGGCACGGCCAGCTCCGGGTCGCGCTGCGCCCACATGGCATAGGCCAGGTAGTGCACCGGGAACAGGCGGTACTGGCCGAGAATCTGCCGGTCCAGTTCCTGGGCCAGCTGCTTGGTGTCGTCCAGACCTGCGACCGGGGCGCCGAAGTGCAGGTGGACGCGACCCTTGTAGCCGGTGATGCCGAGGGCGATGCTGGCGTCGTCCTCGCCGGGCGCCTTGGTGTAGCTGCCGGTGGCGGCACGCACGCTCAGCTCGCGGGCCTTGGCCAGGTCGCAGGGGTCGTACTCGTAGCTGATCGACACCGGGATCAGGTTGAGCGAGTCGATCACCGCGGCGAACGGCTCGTCCTTGCGGCTCATGTGGAACATCTTGAGGATCGCCGAATCGGTGCGGTCGTCGCCGTCCTTGGCGCGGCCTTCGGCCTGGGCGATCCAGATCGACTCGCCGTCCTCGCGGATCGAGTGGTTGATATAGGCCGAGAGCAGCTGGTAGGCCGCCAGCTTCTCGCGCCGGCCGCTGATCGAGCGGTGCACGATGAAGCTCTTGTTCAGGCGCATCAGGTCGCCGACGAAGGGCTTCTGCAGCAGGTTGTCGCCGATGGCGATGCGCGGCGTCTGCAGGCCGGCGTGGTACACCGCGTAGTTGACGAATGCCGGGTCCATGACGATGTCGCGGTGGTTGGCCAGGTACAGGTAGGCCTTGCCCGGTTGCAGGTGCTCGAGGCCGGAGTAGGTGATGCCGTCGCTGGCGCGCTCGATGCTGCGGTCGACGTAGGGCTCGATCTTCTCCTGTAGCTTGGCCACCGAGTCGATGCCGGCGAACTCGCTGCGCAGGCGCGCGGCGATCAGCGGCTTGAGCAACCAGCCGAGCGGCCCGGCCAGGCGCGGGAAGCGAAAGCGGGTGAGGGTGCCGAGAAAGGCCGGGTCGGCGAGCAGGCGCGCCAGTACGGGGCGTACTTCTGCGTCGGCATAGGGTCGGATGGCATCGAATGCGCCCATCATGCTCTCTTGTTGTAGAACGGCTATGGTTGAAATGAGGTGCTGAACGAAAACGCCTGGCGAACAGGCCAGCAATAGACCGGCGATTATACCGCCAAGTCACAAGGAGGCCGCGATGCTGGAAACCGAGGCCTATTTCTGCCCCTACTGCGGCGAGCCGGCCGAAGCCGTGCTCGATCTGTCGGCGGGTGATCAGTCCTATATCGAGGATTGCCCGGTGTGCTGCCGACCGATCCTGTTCGAGCTGCGCACCGACGGCGTCGACTGGCAACTGGAGGTTCGCGGGGAGAACGACTGATGCAACGAATCTACGAGCCGGAGAATCTGCTGGAGGGCGAGATGCTGCTGGGCATGCTGGCCAGCGAGGGTATCGAGGCGCATCTGCTCGGCCAGCACCTGGTCGGTGCGGTGGGCGAGTTGCCGGTCTGCGGGCTGCTCGCGCTGCTGGTAGCCGACCATGACGCCGAGCGGGCACGCGCGCTGATCGGGGCGTACAATGCCGCGCAACCTCTGCCCGGCGACGAGCCGGAATCCTTCCAGGGCGTGCTGCTGTGCTGACGCGCCCCTGCCTACCTGTCGAGTTGCCGCATGTGTGGACGCTACGCCCTGTTTCGCTGGTCGCCGGCCCTGGCGGCCTTGCCCGGTTTTCCCACCGATCAGCAGCCGCACTGGAATATCGCGCCGAACGGCCAGGTGCTGCTGTTGCGTGCCGGCGCCGCCGGGACTGAAGCCGCCGCGGCGCGCTGGGGCTTGACCCCGGCCTGGCTCAAAGACCTGTCGAAGACCCCCGCGCATGCCCGCGCCGAGACCCTGGCCGAGCAACCGATGTTCCGCGAACCCCTACGCCTGCGCCGCGGCCTGCTGCCGGCCAACGGTTTCTACGAATGGCGCGGCGCAGCGCGCAAGCGCCCGTACTGGATGACCAACGCCGATTCGCTGCTGTATTTCGCCGCGCTGTGGGAGGTCTATCCGGTCGGCGGGCACGAGTACCTGAGCGTGGCGCTGATCACCCAGGCAGCCGCCTCGCAGCGCCGCCCGCTGATTCTCGACGAGCAGGAGCGGGCCCTGTGGCTGAGCGGCGAGACCGGGCTGGAGCAACTGCAGGCGCTGCTGGCCAGGCCCCAGGGCGGTCTGCGCGAGCGCGCCCTGGCCACCCTGGTCAACGACCCCAAGCTGGATGCGCCGGAGTGCCTGACCCCGGCCTGAGCTCGCCAGGCCCCTAGGGTGCGTCGTGTTTCTCCGCCGCCTGCCAGAGCACCTCGGCGATGCCCTGGCGCTTGCCGATCAGGCGCGCGGCGACGAACAGCAGGTCGGAGAGGCGGTTGACGTAGGCCAGACCCTCGGCGCGCAGCGGTTCCACCGCGTTGAGGTGCTGGCAGCGGCGTTCGGCGCCGCGGGCGACGCTGCGGCATAGATGGGCCTGGGCCACCAGGCGCGAGCCGCCGGGCAGGATGAAGTTCTCCAGCGGGCCGACCTCCTCGTTCCAGCAGTCGATGGCCGCCTCCAGGCGCTGCACTTCGCTGGCCTGCAGGGCCTGGTAGTCGGGCATCGCCAGTTCGCCGCCGAGGTCGAACAGGCGGTGCTGACAGGGCGCCAGCACCGCGGCGATTTCCTGCAAGCCCGGCCACCTAGCCTCGCCTTCGGCCAGCTCGGCCAGCAGCAGGCCGAGCTGGCTGTTGAGCGTGTCCAGCTCACCCATGGCCTCGATGCGCGGGTGGTCCTTGGTCACCCGGCGGCCATCGGCCAGGCCGGTCTCGCCCTTGTCGCCGGTGCGGGTGTAGATCTTGGAAAGGCGGTAGCCCATGTTCAGAGTCCTGTGCTGTCGGGAGCGGGGGCCAGCGGCAGGCGCAGGGTGAAGCAGGTGCCCTGGCCGGGCTTGGATTGCACTTCCATCTGCCCCTTGTGGTTGTTGGTGACGATGAAATAGGACACCGCCAGGCCCAGGCCGGTGCCCTGGCCGACTTCCTTGGTGGTGAAGAACGGCTCGAAGATGCGCTTGCGCACGGCCTCGCTCATGCCGGTGCCGTTGTCCTCGACCTGCAGTTCGGCCCAGTTGCCGACCTGGCGCGTACGCAGGGTGATGCGCCCGGGTTCGTCGGGCGCGCTGCGCTGGTGGATGGCCTGGGCGGCGTTCTTCAGCAGGTTGAGCAGCACCTGCTCCAGCTCGTTGGCGGTGGCGGCCACCGCGCCCAGCTGCGGGTCGAAGTCGCGGACGATGTGCAGCGCCTTGAAGTCGAAGCTGTCGGTGAGGTCGAAGTCGTTGCCGGCGATCTCCAGCGCCTGGTCGATCAGTGCCGGCAGCTGGCAGGGCGCCAGTTGCCGGTCGCTGCGCCGGCTGAAGCTGAGCATATGGCTGACGATCTTCGCGGCGCGCTGGCCGGCCTGCTGGATGCCGTCGAGCAGACGCGGCACCTCGCGGGCCTCGAGGTAGCGGTCGATGCTTTCCAGGCAGACGCCGACCTGCTCGGCCTGTTCGCGGTTCTTTTCCAGTTCCGGCGACAGGCGCCGGCGGATGTTCTGCACGTTGTGCAGGATGGCGCCGAGCGGGTTGTTGATCTCGTGCGCCATGCCGGCGGCCAGGCCGCCGACCGAGAGCATCTTCTCCGACTGCACCATCATTTCCTCCAGCGCCAGGCGCTGGGTGATGTCGTCGATGCGGATCACCGCGCCGCGTCCGGCACCGCCCATCAGCGGGTAGAAGGTCAGGGCATAGTGGCGCGGCTCCTCGTCCTTGTGCCAGGTGACCCGCTCGATCTTCTCCACCTTGTGCTGTTCGGCGGTGCGCTTGAGCTGTGGCAGGAAGGGCTTGAGCGGCGGGAAGGCGAGGAACACCGGCTGGTTCAGCGCCTCGTCCAGGCGCGTGCCGGAAAGCGCGCTGGCCTCCTGGTTCCATTGGGTGACGTAGAGCTGCTCGTCGAGGGCGATCAGCGCCGAGGGCATGGAGTCGATGATGCTGTTGAGGTAGTTCTGGAAACCGGTGAGCTTTTTCTCGATCTTGCTGCGCACCTGCACCTCCAGCTCCAGCTTGCGGTTGGAGTGGCGGGTTTCCTCGGCCAGGCTCTGCGCCCGGTCGAAGGCGGCCTGGGCGTCGTCGCGGGCGCGGCTGAGCTGCTGCTCGCGCGCCTCCATGCGCATCAGCATGGTGTTGAAGGCGTCGGCCAGGCTGCCGATCTCGTCCTGGTTGCCGCGGGCGGCGCGCAGGGCGTAGTTCTCCTCGCGGGTGACCTGGCGCGACAGCTCCTCCAGCTTGCGGATCGGCCTGGTCACCAGGCGCCTGATCTGCCGCGCCACCAGCAGCCAGAGCAGCACGCTGAGCGCCAGGATCGCCAGGCTGGCGGTCAGGGTGCCGGTGTAGAAGGCGCCGGGCAGTTCGCTGGAGGCCACCAGCAGCAGGGCGCCGGGGCGGCCGCTGGGGTGCGGCAGCTCGACCAGGTGGTTGGCGCGAAAGGCGGTCTCGCGCCAGTGCGGCAGCTGGCTGAGCTGCAACGGCACCTGCAGTTTCTCGCCGCGCTGCAGCTGCGCCAGGCTGACCCCGTTGCTGTCGTAGATCACCGCCGCGCGCAGCGGCGCGTAGTCGTCCAGGCGCTTGAGCAGGGCTTCGGCGGAGGCCGGCGAGTGCAGCGCCTCCTTGCTCAGCGCCGGACTGGCGATCAGCCGCCCGAGGGTGTGCAGGGCCTGCGGCGCCATGCTCTCCTGGGTGATCCAGTAGGCGGCGCTGATAAAGGCCAGGTTGGCGATCAGCAGCACCGCGGCGAGCAGCACCAGCAGCGCGGCGAGCAGCTTGCGGCCGACCGGCAGGTTGTCGAGGTGCTGACGCAGTCGCATGTGGCTATCGCTGTGACGGGCGGGAAGGGCAGGTTAGCGCGGGCGGGCGGCCATTGCCATGGCGGGATCGGGCGGCTGCGCACAGGTCGTGGGGTGGACATGCCGCAGCCCGGCTTGTCCACGGGGGCGGGCGCTGGTGGACAGGGCCGTCAGTCCAACGGCAGGCCGCGTGTACCGAGGTGCGCCAGCAGGCGCTGCTGCAGGTGCTGCAGGTGCGGCAGCTGCAGGTCATGGCGGCGGGCGGTGGCGCAGGCATGGCCGAGCAGGTAGGCGATCTCGGTGCGGCGGCCCTGGGCCACGTCCTGGTGCATGGAGGAGTAGTTGGCCGCGGTGGCTTCTATCACCCGCTGCACTTCCTCGTGCAGCTGCTCGGCCGCCGCCGGCTGGCCGCAGCGCTGCAGCAGCTCGCTCAGCTCGGCGCAGAGCGTGGCGACCTCGGCCGGGTGTTCGCGCAGGCCGCCGTTGCGGCAGTCATGGAGCACGGTCAGCGGGTTGATCGCGCAGTTCAGCGCCAGCTTGCGCCACAGCCGGGCGAGGATGTCCGGGCTCCACTGATGGGGAATGCCGGCGCGTTCGAGCTCGTCGAGCCAGGGCGGCGGCAGCGGGTCGGCCGGATCGCCCAGCCAGGTGTGGCCGTTGCCGGCGAACACCACCTGGAAGTCGGCCTGGCGAAACGCACCCTCGGTACTGGAGGCGAACAGGCAGCGCTGCTGCGGCAGGCGCTGGGCCACCGCGTCCTGGCTGCCCAGGCCGTTCTGCAGCAGCAGCAACTCGCCATCGGCGGCCAGGCGCGGCGCCAGTTCGGCGGCTGCGGCCTCGGCATCGTAGGCCTTGCAGGCCAGCAGCAGGCGGTGGATCGGCGCATCGGCCTGCGGCAGTTCGGCGGGGATGGCGTAGCGGCGGGCTGCGCCGCGCTCGACCAGGGTCAGGCCGCCGGCCTGCTGGTAGGCCGCCAGGCGTTCGCGGTTACGCAGGATCAGCCGTACTGGCAGGCCGGCGCGGGCCAGGCGGGCGGCCCACAGGCTGCCCAGGCTGCCGGCGCCGAGAACGTGCCAGGTCACAGCAGCGGCAGGCGCATGGCGGCGACCCGGCCGCTGGCGTAGGACTCGGCCAGTAGGCCTTCGGCATGGCGGATCAGCTGTTCCGGATCGGTGGGCAGGGCCTTGGCGTCCAGGCCCACCAGGCTGATGCCGGCCTTGAGCGTGACAAAGCCTTCGCTGGTCTTGAACGCCTTGAGGTTGAGGCCCTCGTGCAGGCGCTTGAAGCTGCTCGGCGAGCATTCGTGGAGGTCTTCGAGCAGGGTGATCAGGCCGAAGTGGTTGTCGTCCAGGCGGGTCAGCACGTCCAGCGGCCGCACCAGTTGCTGCAGGCGCCGGGCCACGCCGTGCAGCAGCTCGTTGTAGAAGCGGTCGCCGAACTTGCGGTGCAGCTGGCCGGCCTCTGGCAGGCCGATCAGCAGGTAGCACACCGCGCCGCCGCGCGACTCCACCTGGCGCAGGCTGTCGGCCAGCTTCTGCCGCAGGTAGCGCGGGTTGCCCAGGCCGGTGAGCGGGTCGACCAGGTTGCGCCGCTCCAGGCTGGCGATGTTCTGCGTCAGCAGGCGGTTTTCCTGCAGCAGGCGCTGCAGGGTGTTGCACAGACGGTCGGCGGCGTAGACGCGCGGCACCAGTTGCTCGTTCATCGCCGCCTTGCTGATGAAGTCGTCGACGCCGCGATCGAAGGCCTCGCCCAGCACGTTCTCGCCCTCTTTGCCGGTGAGCAGGATGACGTAGGTGTAGTGATCGGCCGTCTCGTCCAGCTGGCGCACCCGCGCGGTCAGCTCCAGGCCGTCTATCTCGGGCATCAGCCAGTCGGCCAGAAGTACGCTGGCGGGACGCTCTTCGAGCAGCTGCAGGGCCTCGGCGGCGCTACTGGCGAAGCGCACGTCCTGGTAGCCGGCCTGGCTCAGGGCGCGACCGATCATGGCGCTGGAGAACTTGGCGTCGTCCACCACCAGGATGCTGAGATGGGGGTTGGGCATGGGCAGGCTCGCGACAGAGAGGAAGGACGCCAAACGGCGTGGATCAGTCCGGTTATAATGGGCCCGCCATAGTTATCGTCAAGTCAGGCGCGTTCACTCCGTGAAGGGGATCGCGCCGTCCATCAGGAGCAAGCCCATGCCTTCGTTCGACGTGGTGTCGGAACTGGACAAACACGAACTGACCAACGCGGTCGACAATGCCGTCAAGGAACTCGATCGCCGTTTCGATCTGCGCGGCAAGTGCAGCATCGAAAGCAAGGACAAGACCCTCACCCTGACCGCCGAAGCCGAGTTCATGCTCGAGCAGGTGCTCGACATCGTGCGCAGCAGCCTGATCAAGCGCAAGATCGACTGTCAGTGCATGGAAGCCAAGGAGGCCTACGCCTCCGGCAAGGTGATGAAACAGGAGGTGACCTTCCGCGAGGGCATCGACAAGGAGCTGGCGAAGAAGATCGTCGCCCATATCAAGGACGCCAAGCTCAAGGTGCAGGCCGCCATCCAGGGCGAGCAGGTGCGCATCACCGGCAAGAAGCGCGACGACCTGCAGGAGGCCATCGCCCTGCTGCGCGGTCACGACTTCGGCATGCCGCTGCAGTACAACAACTTCCGCGATTGAACCTTTGCCGCTTAGCGGCGTCGCAACGCAGGGTTGATAGCATTCTGACCGCCATGGCCTGCCATGGCGGTGTCGTTTCATGCACAGGAAAGGAGTACCCCATGGAGATGAACGTCGACGAACTGGTGAAGCTCTCGGAGGCCTGGCTGCCGGTGGTGCTGGAGTACAGCGGCAAGCTGACCCTGGCGCTGATCACCCTGCTGATCGGCTGGTGGCTGATCGGCCGGCTGACCGCCAGCATCGGTCGTCTGCTCGAGGCGCGGCGCGTGGATCGGGCGCTGAGTAGCTTTATCGGCAGCCTGGTCAGCATAGTGCTGCGCATTCTGCTGCTGATCAGCGTGGCCTCGATGATCGGCGTGGAGACCACCTCCTTCATCGCCATGATCGGTGCCGCCGGTCTGGCCATCGGCCTGGCCCTGCAGGGCAGCCTGGCCAACTTTGCCGGCGGCGTGCTGATCATGCTGTTCCGCCCGTTCCGCGCCGGCGACTGGATCGAGGCGCAGGGCGTGGCCGGTAGCGTCGACAGCATCCAGATCTTCCACACCACGCTGAAGACCGCCGACAACAAGGTGGTCATCGTGCCCAACGGCAGCCTGTCCAACGGCCACATCACCAACTATTCGCGCGAACCGCGCCGGCGTGCCGACATCAATATCGGCATCGACTACTCCAGCGACATCAAGCGCGCCCGCGAAGTGCTGCTGGAGATCGCCAAGGACCCGCGCGTGCACCTCGATCCGGCGCCGGTGGTGTTCGTCACCGGTCTGGGCGACAGCGCGGTCAACCTGTCGCTGCGGGTGTGGGTGGCCACCGCCGATTTCTGGCCGGTGACCTTCGAGTTCACCGAGCTGGCCAAGGAGCGCCTGACCGCCGCCGGCATCGGCATCCCCTTCCCGCAGCGGGTGGTGCACCTGGCCAAGGCCGACTGAGGCGTAGCGGATGGAAAAAGCCCCGGCAGGTCCGGGGCTTTTTTCTGTCTGTCGTTCAGGCCTTCTCCGCCGGCGCTACCGGCGTGTCGCCGTTGGGCTGGCGGCGGTCGCGGCCCCACTGCAGGGCGATCAGGATCAGCGTGGGGATGCCGAGCAGCGCCGTGGCGAGGAAGAAGTGGGCGTAGCCGAGCTTCTCCACCATCACCCCGGAGTAGCCGCCGATCAGGCGCGGCAGCAGCAGCATGATGGAACTGAGCAGGGCGTACTGGGTGGCGGAGAACTTCAGGTTGGTCAGGCTCGACAGGTAGGCGACGAAGGCCGCGGTGGCCAGGCCGGCGCTGAAGTTGTCGCAGCTGATGGTGACGATCAGCATGTTCAGGTGCGGGCCCATGCCCACCAGCAGCATGAACAGCAGGTTGGTGGCCGCCGAGGCGAAGGCGCCGATCAGCAGGATCGGCATGATGCCGAAGCGCACGATCAGCAGGCCGCCCATGCCGGCGCCGAGCAGGGTCATGACCAGGCCGAACAGCTTGCTGACGCTGGCGATCTGATCCTTGGAAAAGCCCTGGTCGATATAGAAGACGTTGGCCATCACCCCCATCACCGTGTCCGACAGCCGGTAGGTGGCGATCAGGCCCAGCAGCAGCAGGGCCTGCCAGCGGTAACGCAGGATGAAGTCGTTGACCGGGGTCAGCACCGGCGCCAGGCTGCGCCGGCCCATGGCCGACAGGCACAGCGCGGTGAGGATGGTGTAGAGCAGGGCACGCAGGAAGGCGCGGTCCTCCAGCAGCAGGTCGAGCAGGCTGGCCTCGCCGCGCAGGACGCTGGCGAAGTCGGTGTGGAAGAACTGGGTGAACATCGCCGGCACCGACACCAGCAGCACGATCAGCACCAGCACCGAGAGGATCTGCCGCACGAAGCCGTACTTGGCCGCCGCCAGCTGGGTCTTCAGCGGCACCGGCGGCTCGCGCATCCACAGGCTGGTGAGCAGGCCCGGCAGCATCAGCAGGGCGAACACCAGGTAGGTGCCGGCCCAGGCGCCGTGCTTGTACAGCTGCGCGGTGGAGCCGAAGCCCTCGGCGAAATACAGCGCGCCGGCGGTGGCGAGCAGCGCGGCGACCCGGTAGCCGGCCATGTAGGCGGCGGCCAGGGCGGCCTGACGGGTGTCGTCGACGATCTCCAGGCGGTAGGCGTCCACCGCGATGTCCTGGGTGGCCGAGGCGAAGGCCACCAGCACCGCCAGGGCGATCAGCCAGCTGAGCTGGGTCTGCGGGTCGAAGCTGGCCATGCCGACCAGACCGACGGCGATCAGGCTCTGTGCCAGCACCAGCCAGGAGCGGCGCCGGCCCAGCTTGCCCAGCAGCGGCAGGCGCCACTGGTCGAGCATCGGCGCCCACACCCATTTGAAGGCGTAGGCCAGGCCGATCAGGCTGGCGAAGCCGATGGTCTCGCGCGCCACGCCGGCTTCGCGCAGCCACACCGACAGGGTGGAGAACACCAGCATGTAAGGCAGGCCGGCGGCGAAGCCGAGCAGGAGCAGTGCCAGGGTGGCGGGGCTGGCATAGGTGGCGAGGGCTTCTCGCCAGGATTTGCGTGGCATCGGGCTCGAATCTGGGGAACGGGTGATAGGGCGCACTCTAACCGCTGTGCTCCATCGGGCGCCAGCCGTGCCGACGGATATCCACCCGTTCGTTCAGGATACTGATGCCTTCGGCGCGCAAGCGCGCGCGCTGCTCGTTGCCCGCCGGCGTTCCGGCGCCCAGGCTCAGGCGTCCGCCGGCGCCGAGCACCCGATGCCAGGGCAGCGCGGTGCCCTCCGGCAACTGGCCGAGGGTGCGCCCGACCCAGCGCGCGGCGCGACCCAGGCCGGCCAGTCGGGCCAGCTCGCCGTAGCTGATCACCTTGCCCGCCGGCACCTGCGCCAGTACCAGGTACAGCGCCTCGCGCCGGGCCTCGGCGCTTGCCGGTGGCGGGGCCGGCCATGCAGACTCTGCCGGGTCCACTGTGCCCCTATGGGTTGTCCTCGTCATGCTGCCACGCCTGTTGTTCGCCTTCGTCCTTTATACCCTGGCCGCACCGCTGTGGGCCGACACCGTGTGGCTCGACAACGGCGACCGCCTCAGCGGCGAGATCGTCCTGCTCGACGGCGGCAAGCTGGCGCTGAAGACCAAGTACGCCGGCCAGGTGCTGATCGACTGGAAGGATATCGACACCCTGAGCTCGGACAAACCCCTGCTGCTGCGCCGCCAGGGCTTCGACAGCGAGCTGAGCAAGACCCTGGCGGCGGCCGGCGCCGGCATGGTGCGGGTGGAGGGCGAGCGCAGCCAGGTGCTGCCGCTGGCCGAGATCACCCGCCTGGTGCCGCCGCGGCCGCTGCTGGAGGATCGCGTCTGGGAAGGCAATCTCGACGCCAAGCTGGATATGGAGCGCAACGACAGCAAGGTCGACGAGTGGAAGCTCAAGGGCAACACGCGCGTCGAACATGGGCGCTGGCGCCATGTGCTGAGCGGCGAGCTGGAGCACGAGACCAAGAACGGCGAGAAGGTCGACGACAACTGGGAGCTGGAGTACGACCTCGACCGCTTCTTCACCGAGCACTGGTTCTGGCGGGTGGGGGGGGAGCAGCGCGAGGACGAGTTCGAGTCCATCGAGCGCCAGCGCATCCTCGGCACCGGGCCGGGCTACCGCTTCTGGGACGACGAGCTGGGCCGCTTCGACCTGATCGCCCAGTTCAACCGGGTGCGGCTGGAGTCGGACATCGTCGATCTGGCCTTCGACACCACCTCGCTGGAGCTGGACTACAAGCGCCTGCTGTGGGGCACGCGGCTGGAGTTCTATGCCAACGCCGAGCTGCAGATGCCGCATATCGACGCCATCGACTACGTGCTCGACAGCGAGTTCGGCCTGCGCTACCGCCTCAACCAGTGGGCGCGGCTGTCGCTGCTGTACGAGCTCGACCAGTTGCGCGGCCAGGGCCAGACCATCTCGGATCGCCATTACCTGATCGGCGTCGGCGTGGGCTGGTGATGCCGCCCCGCGGAGTGCCGCCCGGCGGAAACAGCTGAACTCTGCCGGCCGATGCCGGTCAGCTCTTGCTCTGGCGTCGGGCTTGCGCATAATGCCCGGCTTTTTGCCCCATCAGAGCTCAGTTGTCCTCGTTATGTCGCGTTCGCTACCGCTTTCCCTGCTCAGCCTGAGCCTCGCCCTGCTCAGCTCCACCGCCGCCGCCGACACCGTCTGGCTGAAGAACGGCGACCGCCTGACCGGCACCATCAAGTTCTACGACGGCAACAAGTTGCTGCTCCAGACCGACTATGGCGGCGCCATCGCCCTGGACTGGAAGAAGATCGCCACCCTGGAGAGCGAGCAGGCGCTGCTGATCAAGCAGGACGACTTCAATGGCGAGCGCGCCAAGTCGCTGCAGGCCGCCGAGCCGGGCAAGGTGACACTGGCCAATGGCGACGTGCCGAAGACCGTGGAGTTGAGCGAGATCGCCCAGATCATCAAGCCCAAGCCGCTGGTGGAGGATTTCACCTGGAAGGGCAACGTCGACCTGGCGCTGGACTACAAGCGCGCCGAGAGCGACACCGACGACTACGACGTCGACGTCAAGACCCAGGCCCGCCACGGCTGGTGGCGGCACAACGCGCAGGCCGAGTACAACCGCGAGCTGAAGGACGATGTGGTCAGCACCGACAACTGGAGCGCCGAGTACGCCCTCGACCGCTTCCTCACCGAACAGTGGTTCTGGCAGGGTCGCTTCGAGTACAAGCGCGACCGCATCGAGGAGCTGGAGCGTCAGCGCACCCTGGGTACCGGTCCCGGTTACCAGTTCTGGGACAACGAACTGGGCGCCTTCTCCATCGCCACCCTGGCCAACCGCAGCGACTACGTCTACAGCAACGGCGAGCAGGACCGCTTCTACGCGCTCAGCGTCAAGTGGGACTACAACCGCTACCTGATCGGCAAGGCGGTGGAACTGTTCAGCGTCGGCGAGGTGGGCAAGCCGCTGGAAGGCGTCGCCGACTACACCCTGGATGCCGAGGTCGGCCTGCGCTACAAGGTCACCGACTGGGCCTCGCTGAACATGAAGGCGGAAAAGGACATCGTCAGCGGTGCCGAGGGCGAGCTGGACGAGACCCGTTACAGCCTGGGCTTCGGCGTCGGCTGGTAAGCGCCCGGCGCAGTGGTCGAGTACGAAAAAGCCCGCGATAGTCGCGGGCTTTTTTCGTGGGGGCGACTCAGTCGGTCTCTTCGAGGCTTTTGTTATTCCAGCCGGCGCCGCCGGGGAGCAGCAGGTTGAGCAGCAGGGCGCTGACGGCGCACAGGGAAATCCCCGACAGGGCGAATTCCTTGCCACCGATCACCATGCCGCCGATGCCGAATACCAGGGTGACCGAGACGATGATCAGGTTGCGCGCCTCGGACAGGTCGACCTGGTGGCGGATCAGGGTGTTGAGGCCGACCACCGCGATGGAGCCGAACAGCAGGCAGAGGATGCCGCCCATCACCGGCACCGGAATGCTCTGCAGGGCGACGCCGAACTTGCCGACGAAGGCCAGGGCGATGGCGAACAGCGCGGCCCAGGTCATGATCTTCGGGTTGTAGCTCTTGGTCAGCATCACCGCGCCGGTCACTTCGGCGTAGGTGGTGTTGGGCGGGCCGCCGAACAGGCCGGCGGCCGAGGTGGCCAGGCCGTCGCCGAGCAGGGTGCGGTGCAGGCCCGGCTGTTTGACGAAGTTCTTGCCGGTGACGCTGCCGATCGCCACCACGCCGCCGATATGCTCGATGGCAGGCGCCAGCGCTACCGGCACCATGTACAGGATGGCGCCCCAGTGCAGCTCGGGCGCGACGAAATTGGGCAGCGCCAGCCAGGGCGCGCTCGCCACCGCGCTGGTGTCGATCACCCCGAGCACGGCGGCGATCAGGCAGCCGACGGCGATGCCGGCAAGGATCGGCACCAGGCGGAAGATGCCGCGGCCGAGCACGGCGACCAGCAGGGTGGTGAGCAGCGCCGGCATCGAGATCAGCATGGCGGTGGCATAGGGCACCAGCTCGACGCTGCCGTCGCCGGCCTTGCCCATGGCCATGTTCACCGCCACCGGCGACAGGGCCAGGCCGATGGAGATGATCACCGGGGCGATCACCACCGGCGGCAGCAGGCGGTCGATGAAGCTGGGGCCGCGCAGTTTGACCAGCACCGAGAGCAGGATGTAGACCAGGCCGGCCGCCATCACCCCGCCGAGCACCGCCGGCAGGCCGAACTCGCCCTTGGCCGCCAGAATCGGCGCGATGAAGGCGAAGCTGGAGGCGAGGAACACCGGCACCTGGCGTTTGGTCACCAGCTGGAACAGCAGGGTACCGAGGCCGGCGGTGAACAGCGCGACATTGGGGTCCATGCCGGTGATCAGCGGCATCAGCACCAGGGCGCCGAAGGCCACGAAGAGCATCTGCGCGCCGGAGAGGCCCTGGCGCCAGAGCGGATCCTTGAATTCCGTTTGCGACATGTTCAGGCGTCCTTCTGCTTGGTGCCGAAGATCTTGTCGCCGGCATCGCCCAGGCCGGGGATGATGTAGCCGTGCTCGTTCAGGCGTTCGTCGATCGAGGCGGTGAAGATGGTCACGTCGGGGTGGGCCTTCTCGACCGCTTTGATGCCCTCGGGCGCGGCGACCAGCACCATGGCGCGGATGTCCTTGCAGCCGGCCTTCTTCAGCAGGTCGATGGTGGCGACCATGGAGCCGCCGGTGGCCAGCATCGGGTCGATGATCAGCGCCAGGCGCTCGTCGATCTCCGGTGCCAGTTTCTCCAGGTAGGTGTGCGCCTCCAGGGTTTCCTCGTTGCGCGCCACGCCCACGGCGCTGACCTTGGCCCCGGGGATCAGGCTGAGCACGCCGTCGAGCATGCCGATGCCGGCGCGCAGGATGGGCACCACGGTGATCTTCTTGCCGGCGATCTTCTCCACCTGCACCGCGCCCGCCCAGCCCTGGATCTCGTAGCTTTCCAGCGGCAGGTCGTTGGTCGCCTCGTAGGTCAGCAGCGCGCCCACTTCCTGGGCCAGTTCGCGGAAATTCTTGGTGCTGATGTCGGCGCGGCGCATCAGGCCGATTTTGTGACGGATCAGCGGGTGGCGGATCTCGCGAGTGGGCATGGGCTGGAATCTCCAACTGGGCTCTGGGAAAAATCGCGTTAGATTAAAGCATTGCTCATGCCAGGTGGTGGGTGACTGATGGGTCAGCACACCGCGCGAGCGGCCTCGGCTACGCTGGTCAGGCGAGGCTTGGCAAGTGCGACGCAGGTCTGTACCTTTGCCCGCTTTTATTTGACTGATCGCTCAGCTTTTGCCGCCGATCGCCGCTCATTTCATCAGCCCGACCAAGAGAGAACGCCCCATGTCCGCCGATCTCGCGCACATCCGCCAAGTCATGGCGGAAGCCGACTGCCTGTTCACCGAAGCCGAGGTGGAAGCGGCCATCGACCGCGTCGCCACCCAAATCAACGCCGAACTGGCCGAACGCAACCCGGTGGTGTTCTGCGTGATGAACGGCGGCCTGATCTTCTCCGGCAAGCTGCTGCCCAAGCTGGCCTTCCCGCTGGAGGCGTCCTACCTGCACGCCACCCGCTACCGCAACGAGACCAGCGGCGGCGAGCTGTTCTGGAAGGCCAAGCCGGAAGTCTCCTTTATCGATCGCGACGTGCTGATCATCGACGACATCCTCGACGAAGGGCACACCCTCGGCGCGATCATCGACTTCTGCCGCCACGCCGGCGCCCGTGCGGTGCACACCGCGGTGCTGATCGACAAGGAACACCAGCGCAAGGCACGCCCGGACCTCAAGGCCAACTACGTCGGCCTGCACTGCATCGACCGCTATATCTTCGGCTACGGCATGGACTACAAGGGCTACTGGCGCAACGCCGCCGGCATCTACGCGGTCAAGGGGCTGTAAGCGCGTTCTGCGCCCGGATTTCATCCGGGCTACGGCTCCAGGCCTTCTCCCAGCCAGCGCAGCGCCTTCTGCCGCGCCTGCGCCAGATCGCGCACGTAGGCCAGTTCGCCGGCGCGCCGGTGCACCCCGGCGCGGCGCAGTTGCAGGCGCACCTGCGCGGTCGGGCCGCTGAGGATCAGCGCCACGCCCTGCTGGCGGTAGTCGCGCAGCACGTTGTCCAGCGCGGCGATGGCGGTCATGTCCAGCAGCGGCACCGCGCTGATATCGACTATCACCACGCGCACCCCCGGGGTGAAGCGGCGCAGCACGCTCAGTGCCTTCTCCGCCGCGCCGAAGAACAGCGGCCCGCGAATGGCGTAGGCCAGCACGTGCTCGGGCAGATCCTGCAGGGCCTGGCGCTGCTGCCGGCTCAGCGCGGCGGTGTCGGTCAGCTCGCTCATGCGCTTGATGAACAGCCCGGCGGCCAGCAGCAGGCCGACACCGACCGCCAGCACCATGTCGAACAGCACCGTCAGCAGCAGGCAGGTGAGCAGCACCAGCACGTCGCCGCGCGGGGCGATGCGCAGGGTGTGGGCCACATGCTGCGGTTCGCTCATGTTCCACGCCACCACCAGCAGCAGGGCCGCCAGCGCCGCCATCGGCAGGTAGCTGAACAGCGGCGCCAGCAGCAGGATCGCCGCCAGCACCACGCCGGCGTGAATCAGCGCCGCCAGCGGCGAGAAGGCGCCGGCGCGCACGTTGGCGGCGGTGCGGGCGATGGCCGCGGTGGCGGTGATGCCGCCGAAGAAGGGCGCGGCCAGGTTGCCCAGGCCCTGGCCGATCAGCTCGGCATTGGGGTCGTGCTTGCTGCCGCTCATGCCGTCGGCGACCACGGCGCAGAGCAAGGATTCGATGGCACCGAGCATGGCGATGGCGAAGGCCGGCGCCAGCAGCTGGCGGACCAGCTCGAAGGACAGCACCAGCGGCTGGCCGTCCGCGCCGGGCAACTGCCAGGGCAGGCTCGGGCTGGGCAGCAAGGGCGGGATGCCGGGGTGCTCGATGCCGTCGAGCGTATAGCTGAAGCGTTCGCCCAGGGTCGCCACCGGCAGGCCGAGGTGTTCCAGGGCGAGGGCCAGCAGGGCGCCGACGGCCAGGGCGACCAGATGCGCGGGAATCTTCGGCGCCAGGCGCGGCCACAGCAGCAGGGTGGCCAGGCAGATGGCGCCGACCAGGCTGTCGCCTGGCTGCAGGCTGGGCAGCGCGCTGGCCAGCAGGGCGAGCTGCTGCAGCAGGTGCTGTGGGGTTTCGGCCAGTTCCAGGCCGAGCAGGTCCTTGAGCTGCAGGATGGCGATGACGATGCCGATGCCGGCGGTGAAGCCCAGGGTCACCGGATAGGGCACGAACTCGATCAGGCGGCCGGCGCGCAGCAGGCCCAGGGTGATCAGGATGACGCCGGCCAGCAGAGTGCACAGCAGCAACCCGCCCAGACCATATTGCTGGGTGATCGGCAGCAGGATCACCACGAAGGCCGCGGTGGGCCCGGAGATGTTGAAGCGCGAGCCGCCGCACAGGGCGATCAGCGGCGCGGCGATCAGCACGGTGTACAGGCCGTGTTGCGGCGCCACGCCGACCGCGATGGCCAGCGCCATGGCCAAGGGGATGGCGATGATGCCGACCGTCAGCCCGGCGCTCAGGTCGCCGCGCAGGGCCTTCCAGGAGTAGCCGGCGCGCAGGGTCTGGCGCCAGGCGGCGAACAGCGGCAGGGAGTGGCGTGGCATGGTGGCTCCGGGATGGCTCGGCGCATTATAGGAGCGGCGCGCCGTGCGGCGGCATGACCTAGGTCGGCTGTTGCGTCGAATGTTCGCGTGCTAGCCTGCTCGGCTGCGCGTTGAGCCGCGCGCGGCGCGGCGGTAAACTGCCGGCCCTCTGTAATGCTGGCGGGAGCGGGCGATGCGTAAAGACAAGAAGCAGGTGATTGGCGAAGAAATCAGCGACGACTCGATCAAGCTGTTCCTGGCGGTGGAGCCGGCCGACGCCACGCCACCCTCGCTGCACAAGCTGATCAAGGCCTATCGCGGTCTGCGTATCGACGACTTCGAGCGTTTCGTCGGCTTCTTCGTCGCCGCCGGCTACGACCTGACGGCTACCGACGCGCAGGGCCACGACTTCGTCGCCCTGATCCAGGATCAGCGCAACGCCGAACCCTATATCGAGGTGATCAAGGCCGCGCGCGCCGGCTGATCCTATAGTCGGGCGGGCATGCCGAAGGCTTGTCCGTCCTGCGGTTTGCCTTTCTTCCAGGCAATAAAAAACCGGCCACGGGGGCCGGTTTTTCAAGAACCTGTCGCGATTAGGCGGCAGCAGCTTCGCCCAGCGCCTTGATGTGCGCGTTCAGGCGGCTCTTGTGACGAGCGGCTTTGTTCTTGTGGATGATGCCCTTGTCGGCCATGCGGTCGATGACCGGAACGGCCAGGGTGTAGGACGACTTGGCAAGCTCGAGGTCTTTGGCGTCGATAGCCTTGACCACGTTCTTGATGTAGGTACGGACCATGGAGCGCAGGCTGGCGTTATGGCTACGGCGCTTCTCAGCCTGTTTGGCGCGTTTTTTGGCAGAAGGTGAGTTGGCCACCGTCAAGCTCCTCGAAAACTGGGGGGTTACGACAAATAAGGCCGCGAATCATGCCGACCCCCTGGGCATCTGTCAAGCCCGCTGGCGCTTTCCCGTGCTGGCCTGACCAATGGCGGCTCGCTACACTCGACGCCTTCGCGCGCCGGCGGATTGTCCAGCGGCGCGCCCGTTTGCGGGAAATCGAGTCACTCCATGAATCTGCTCAAATCCCTGGCCGCGGTCAGTTCCCTGACCATGGTCTCGCGCGTGCTGGGTTTCGTGCGCGACACCATCATCGCTCGCACCTTCGGCGCCGGGGTGGCGTCGGACGCCTTCGTGGTGGCCTTCAAGCTGCCCAACCTGCTGCGCCGCATCTTCGCCGAGGGGGCGTTCTCCCAGGCCTTCGTGCCGATCCTGGCCGAGTACAAGATGCAGCAGGGCGAGGAGGCCACGCGCACCTTCGTCGCCTACGTCTCGGGCTTGCTGACCCTGGTGCTGGCGCTGGTCACCGCCATCGGCGTGCTGGCCGCACCCTGGATCGTCTGGGCCACCGCGCCGGGGTTCGCCGATGAGGCCGAGCGCTTCGAGCTGACCGTCGACCTGCTGCGGGTGACCTTCCCCTATATCCTGCTGATCTCGCTGTCGTCGCTGGCCGGCGCCATCCTCAACACCTGGAACCGCTTCTCGGTGCCGGCCTTCGTGCCGACCCTGCTGAACGTCAGCATGATCGGCTTTTCCGTCTTCCTGACGCCCTATTTCGACCCGCCGATCATGGCCCTGGGCTGGGCGGTGCTGGTCGGCGGCCTGCTGCAGCTGCTCTGGCAACTGCCGCATCTGAAGAAGATCGGCATGCTGGTGCTGCCGCGCCTGAGTTTTGGCGACCTCGGCGTGTGGCGCGTGCTCAAGCAGATGGGGCCGGCGATCTTCGGCGTGTCGGTGAGCCAGATCTCGCTGATCATCAACACCATCTTCGCCTCCTTCCTGGTCGCCGGCTCGGTGTCCTGGATGTACTACGCCGACCGCCTGATGGAGCTGCCCTCGGGCGTGCTCGGCGTGGCCCTGGGCACCATCCTGCTGCCGGCGCTGTCGAAGACCTACGCCAGCCGCGACCGCGAGGAGTACCGCCGCCTGCTCGACTGGGGCCTGCGCCTGTGTTTCCTGCTGGTGCTGCCCAGCGCCCTGGCCCTGGCGGTGCTGGCCGAGCCGCTGACCGTGTCGCTGTTCCAGTACGGCAAGTTCACCGCCAGCGACGCGCTGATGACCCAGCAGGCGCTGATCGCCTATTCCATCGGCCTGCTCGGCATCATCCTGGTGAAGATCCTGGCGCCCGGCTTCTACGCCCAGCAGAACATCAAGACGCCGGTGAAGATCGCCGTGGTGACCCTGGTCTTCACCCAGTTGATGAACCTGGTGCTGGTCGGCCCGCTGGCGCATGCCGGCCTGGCCCTGGCGATCAGCCTGGCGGCCTGCCTGAACGCCGGGTTGCTGTACTGGCAGCTGCGCCGCGCCGATATCTTCCGGCCGCTGCCGGGCTGGGGCCTGTTCCTGCTCAAGCTGGTGCTGGCGGTGACGGCGATGGTGGCGGTGCTGCTGGGCCTGCTGCAGATCATGCCGGCATGGGCCGAGGGCGACATGCCGCTGCGCCTGCTGCGTCTCGGCGCGCTGGTGGTCGCCGGGCTGCTGGTCTACTTCGGCATGCTGCTGCTGCTCGGTTTCCGCCTGCGCGACTTTGCCCGGCGGACGGTCTGACGCCTGTATTGGGCCGCGGGCTGTGCGTATAATCGGCCACTTTGTGAACAAGAAGCGTGCTATGCAGCTGGTTCGAGGTCTTCATAACCTGCAGCCCCAGACGCGGGGCTGCGTGGTCACCATCGGTAATTTCGACGGCGTTCATCGTGGGCACCAGGCCATCCTGGCGCGCCTGCGCGAGCGTGCCGCGGAATTGGCCGTGCCCAGCTGCGTGGTGATCTTCGAGCCGCAGCCGCGCGAATTCTTCGGTCCCGACACCGCTCCGGCGCGGCTGACCCGGCTGCGCGAC
The DNA here is from genome assembly GCF_044542855.1 of Pseudomonas sp. NPDC077649. Lineage (NCBI taxonomy): Bacteria > Pseudomonadati > Pseudomonadota > Gammaproteobacteria > Pseudomonadales > Pseudomonadaceae > Pseudomonas > Pseudomonas sp. NPDC077649. Next base: position 740,218 of record NZ_JBITVF010000001.1, read on the forward strand.
AAGCTCGCCCTGCTGGCCGCCGAAGGCGTCGACATGGTGCTGTGCCTGGCCTTCAACCGCCGCCTGCGCGAGCTGTCGGCGGCCGAGTTCGTCCAGCGTGTGCTGGTCGACGGCCTTGGCGTGAAGGACCTGGAAATCGGCGACGATTTCCGCTTCGGCTGCGACCGCGCCGGCGATTTCGAATTTCTCCAGGCCGCCGGGCGGCGCCACGGTTTCAGCGTCGATGCCTCGACCACGGTGGAGGTGCGCGGTGGCCGGGTCAGCAGTACCCGCGTGCGCCAGGCCCTGGCCGATGGCGATTTCGAGCTGGCCGAGGCGCTGCTGGGCCGGCCGTTCCGCATCGCCGGGCGGGTGCTGCACGGGCAGAAGCTCGGCCGCCAGCTGGCCGCTCCCACCGCCAATATCCAGCTCAAGCGGCGCAAGGTGCCGCTGTCCGGGGTGTACCTGGTGAGTTGCGTGGTGGACGGCCAAATTCAACCGGGCGTGGCCAATATCGGCGTGCGCCCCAGCGTTGCCGGCGACGGCAGCGCCCATCTGGAAGTGCACCTTCTGGATTTCGCCGGCGACCTGTATGGCCGGCGCCTCTCGGTGGCCTTCCACCACAAGCTGCGTGACGAGCAGCGTTTCGCCTCGCTGGAGGCCCTGAAGACGGCGATTGCCGCCGATATTGCCGCTGCCCGTGATTATTGGCAGAGCCACCCGCTGATGAAGAGCCCGACATGACCGATTACAAAGCCACGCTGAACCTGCCCGATACCCCGTTCCCGATGAAGGCCGGCCTGCCGCAACGCGAGCCGCAGACCCTGCAGCGCTGGAACGAGATTGGCCTGTATAGCAAGCTGCGGCAGATCGGCGAGGGTCGGCCCAAGTTCGTCCTGCACGACGGCCCGCCCTACGCCAACGGCAGCATCCATATCGGTCATGCGGTGAACAAGATCCTCAAGGACATCATCACCCGCTCCAAGACCCTGGCCGGTTTCGACGCGCCCTACGTGCCAGGCTGGGACTGCCATGGCCTGCCGATCGAGCACAAGGTCGAGACCACCTTCGGCAAGAACCAGCCGGCCGACCTGACCCGTGAGCGCTGCCGCAGCTACGCCGGCGAGCAGATCGAAGGGCAGAAGGCCGACTTCATCCGCCTCGGCGTGCTGGGCGACTGGGACAACCCCTACAAGACCATGGATTTCGCCAACGAGGCCGGCGAGATCCGCGCCCTGGCCGAGATGGTCAAGCAGGGCTTCGTGTTCAAGGGCCTGAAGCCGGTCAACTGGTGCTTCGACTGCGGCTCGGCCCTGGCCGAGGCCGAGGTGGAGTACCAGGACAAGAAATCCGACGCCATCGACGTCGCCTTCCCGGTGGAAGACGCCGGCAAGCTGGCCGCCGCCTTCGGCCTGGCCGAGCTGAGCAAGCCGGCCGCCATCGTCATCTGGACTACCACGCCCTGGACCATCCCGGCCAACCAGGCGCTCAACGTCCATCCGGAATTCAGCTACGCGCTGGTCGACACCGGCGCGCGCCTGCTGCTGTTGGCCGAGGAGCTGGTCGAGTCCTGCCTGCAGCGCTACGGCCTCGACGGCCAGGTGCTCGCCACCGCGCCGGGCGCGGCGCTGGAGCTGATCCGTTTCCGCCACCCCTTCTACGAACGCTTCTCGCCGATCTACCTGGCCGACTACGTCGCCCTCGACGCCGGTACCGGCATCGTCCACTCGTCGCCGGCCTACGGCGAGGACGACTTCCGCACCTGCAAAGCCTACGGCATGAGCAACGACGACATCCTCAGCCCGGTGCAGAGCAACGGCGTCTACACCGCGGGTCTGCCGTTCTTCGGCGGCCAGTTTATCTGGAAGGCCAATGCCAACATCGTGGCCAAGCTCGACGAAGTCGGCGCGCTGCTCAAGCACCAGCCGATCCAGCACAGCTACATGCACTGCTGGCGGCACAAGACCCCGCTGATCTACCGCGCCACCGCGCAGTGGTTCGTCGGCATGGACACTCAACCCAATGATGGCGCGACCCTGCGCGAGCGCGCGCTGGCCGCCATCGAGCAGACCCAGTTCGTCCCGGCCTGGGGCCAGGCGCGCCTGCACAGCATGATCGCCGGTCGTCCCGACTGGTGCATCTCGCGTCAGCGCAACTGGGGCGTGCCGATCCCGTTCTTCCTGCACAAGGTCAGCGGCGAGCTGCACCCGCGCACCGTCGAGTTGATGGAGATCGTGGCCAAGCGTGTCGAGCAAGAGGGCATCGAAGCCTGGTTCAAGCTCGACGCCGCCGAATTGCTCGGCGCCGAGGCTGCCGACTACGACAAGATCAACGACACCCTGGACGTCTGGTTCGACTCCGGTACCACCCACTGGCACGTGCTGCGCGGTTCGCACGACATGGGCCACACCGACGGCCCGCGCGCCGATCTGTATCTGGAAGGCTCGGACCAGCACCGTGGCTGGTTCCACTCGTCGCTGCTGACCGGCAGCGCCATCGACGGCCACGCGCCCTACAAGGCGCTGCTGACCCACGGCTTTGTGGTCGACGAGAACGGCCGCAAGATGTCCAAGTCGCTCGGCAACGTGGTCGCGCCACAGGAGGTCAACGACAGCCTGGGCGCCGACATCATGCGCCTGTGGGTCGCCTCCACCGACTATTCCGGCGAGATGGCGGTGTCCAAGGTGATCCTGCAGCGCAGCGCCGACGCCTACCGCCGCATCCGCAACACTGCGCGCTTCATGCTGGCTAACCTCAACGGCTTCGATCCAGCCAAGGACCTGCTGCAGCCCGAGCAGATGCTCGACCTCGACCGCTGGGCCGTCGACGCGGCCCTACGCCTGCAGGAAGAGATCATCGAGGCGTACGCCGACTACCGCTTCTGGAACGTCTATTCCAAGGTGCACAACTTCTGCGTGCAGGAGCTGGGCGGCTTCTACCTGGACATCATCAAGGACCGTCAGTACACCACCGCTGCCGACAGCGTCGCGCGTCGCTCCTGCCAGAGCGCGCTGTACCACATCAGCGAGGCGCTGGTGCGCTGGGTCGCGCCGATCCTGGCGTTCACCGCTGAGGAAATCTGGCAGTTCCTGCCGGGCGAGCGCAACGAGTCGGTGATGCTCAATACCTGGTACGAGGGGCTCAGCCGCCTGCCGGAGGGGTTCGAGCTGGATCGTGCCTACTGGGATCGGATCATGGCGGTCAAGGCCGCGGTCAACAAGGAACTGGAGAACCTGCGCACGGCCAAGGCCATCGGCGGCAGCCTGCAGGCCGAGGTCACCCTGTTCTGCGACGAGGCCAAGCAGGCCGATCTGGCCAAGCTCGGCGACGAGCTGCGTTTCGCCCTGATCACCTCGGCGGCGCAGACTGCGACGCTGGCCGAGGCGCCGGTCGATGCGGTGGTCACCGAGGTGGAGGGGCTGAAGCTGAAGATCCTCAAGTCCGCCCACGCCAAGTGCGGCCGCTGCTGGCACTTCCGTGCCGACGTCGGCAGCCATGCCGCCCACCCGGAACTGTGCGGCCGCTGCGTAAGCAATATCGAAGGTGCAGGCGAGGTGCGCAAGCATGCCTGAGGTCTCGCGTTTCGGCCGACTGGCCTGGCTCTGGCTGACCCTGGCGGTGTTCGTCGTCGATCAGCTGACCAAGCACTATTTCGAGGGCAGCCTCAGCCTGTATCAGCAGATCGTGGTGATTCCCGACTACTTCAGCTGGACCCTGGCCTACAACACCGGTGCGGCCTTCAGTTTCCTGGCCGATGCCGCCGGCTGGCAGCGCTGGTTCTTCGCCGCTATCGCCATCGTAGTCAGCATCGTGCTGGTGGTCTGGCTCAAGCGCCTGAAGCCCGAGGAAACCTGGCTGGCCATCGCCCTGGCGCTGGTGCTCGGCGGTGCGCTGGGCAACCTTTACGACCGCGTGGTGCTCGGCCATGTGGTCGACTTCATCCTGGTGCACTGGCAGAACCGCTGGTATTTCCCGGCGTTCAACCTGGCCGACAGCGCCATCACCGTCGGCGCCATCCTCCTGGCGCTGGATATGTTCAAGAGCAACAAGTCCGGAGAACCTGCCAATGACTGACGTACGCATCGGCCCGGACAGGGAAGTCACCCTGCATTTCGCCCTCAAGCTGGAGAACGGCGACGTGGTCGACAGCACCTTCGACAAGCAGCCGGCCACCTTCAAGGTCGGCGACGGCAACCTGCTGCCCGGCTTCGAGCAGGCGCTTTACGGCTTCAAGGCCGGCGACAAGCGCAGCGTGCAGGTACAGCCGGAGCAGGGGTTCGGCCAGCCCAACCCGCAGAACGTGCAGGTCATGCCGCGTAGCCAGTTCGAGGGCATGGAACTGTCCGAAGGGCTGCTGGTGATCTTCAACGACGCCGCCAATGCCGAGCTGCCCGGGGTGGTCAAGGCCTTCGACGACAAGCAGGTGACCATCGACTTCAACCACCCGCTGGCCGGCAAGGTGCTCGACTTCGAGGTGGAGATCCTCTCGGTCAAGGCGCTCTAGCCCGAATCGCCGCTTCTGTGGGAGCGGCTTTAGCCGCGAAGCTCTTGTTGCAGCCTGCGCTTATCCCGCGCAGGCTGTATCTTCCGGGATCGACCGATAGCGGCGCGTCGATCCTCGATCAATACCGAGACAACCAGCATGCATATCAAACTTGCCAATCCCCGCGGCTTCTGCGCCGGCGTCGACCGCGCCATCGAGATCGTCAACCGCGCCCTGGAAGTCTTCGGCCCGCCGATCTACGTGCGTCACGAAGTGGTGCACAACAAGTTCGTGGTCGAGGATCTGCGCGCCCGCGGTGCCATCTTCGTCGAAGAGCTGGACCAGGTACCGGACGACGTCATCGTCATCTTCAGCGCTCACGGCGTGTCCAAGGCCGTGCGTGACGAGGCCGAGCGCCGTGGACTGAAGGTGTTCGACGCCACCTGCCCGCTGGTGACCAAGGTGCATATGGAGGTGGTGCGCTACAGCCGCGAGGGCCGCGAGTGCATCCTCATCGGCCACGAGGGTCATCCGGAAGTGGAAGGCACCATGGGCCAGTACGACGCCAGCAACGGCGGCGCCATCTACTTGGTGGAAGACGAGACCGACGTCGCCGAGCTGCAGGTGCGCAATCCCGAGGCGCTGGCCTTCGTCACCCAGACCACGCTGTCGATGGACGACACCAGCAAGGTGATCGACGCCCTGCGCGCCAAGTTCCCGGCCATCGGCGGGCCGCGCAAGGACGATATCTGCTACGCCACGCAGAACCGCCAGGACGCGGTCAAGCAGCTCGCCGCCGAGTGCGACGTGCTGCTGGTGGTGGGCAGCCCCAACAGTTCCAACTCCAACCGCCTGCGCGAGCTGGCCGAGCGCATGGGCACCCCGGCCTACCTGATCGACGGCGCCGAGGACCTGCGGCGTGAATGGTTCGACGGGGTAAGCGGCATCGGCATCACCGCCGGCGCCTCGGCCCCTGAGGTGCTGGTGCGTGGGGTGGTCGAACAGCTGCGCGCCTGGGGCGCGCAAGGGGAGACCGAACTGGACGGGCGGCCGGAGAACGTGACCTTCTCGATGCCCAAGGAGCTCAGGGTCAAGGCGCTCTGAGCTTTGGTCATGGGGAGCAGCCTTCACGAGAAGATTTCTGGAGCTTGAGGCGACCTCTGGAGTTCAACACTAGCTCTCGTTGCATGGATCTACTCTTCGGGTGGCAGAGGGTTATGGTGCCTGCTTGAAAAGCCCCGCCCGGAAGTTTGGCCCTCCCGCTGGGGCTGAATCTGATGTAGGCGGCTACCGGTTGATTGCCCCTAATTGTCAGTTCTGGCTGCTCCTTTCCCACCAGCAGTACATTTTCCGCTTCATCTCGAGTGCTGCTGTAATTGTAGTCGGGGTACACCTCCCAGCCGCTCGGCCAGGATCCGGAGCGCGCCACAAGGAATACTGGTGCATTGCGCTTTATCGCCTCGCTGCGCGCATACAGGGCTGCCAGCAGAAGGTCGTTCGCTGCGGCTGTCAGGCGGTAATCGTGGATGAAATTGTACAGAGTTGGCAGACCTAGGCTGGCTGTTAGGACCAGAATGGCCATGCCGATCATTAGCTCATGCAGGGTAAATCCCTTCGCGCTTTTATACATGGCGTCCTGCCTCGTATGCAGTGGCTATTAAAACGACAAAGAGAGCGGCGTTGTGCCGCTCAACGGTCCAGATGAGCCGGTCGTCCTTGCCGTGAAGACCTGTATAGCCTAGTTGTGCAATTCTGCCCTGCATTTGATGGAGGAGTCCCAGCGTGCAAACAGCCAAAGGATTTACCCTGATTGAACTCATGATCACGGTAGCGGTTATCGGTATCTTGGCCGCAGTAGCCTACCCCTCCTATACGCAGTACGTGGTTCGCGCCAATCGTGGCGAAGCCCAGGCCTACTTGATGGATTTGGCGCAGCGCCAGCAGCAGATTCTTATGGACTCGCGAGCGTATGCGTCCACCGTCAGCGCTCTCGGCGTTCCGGAGCCGGCGAGCGTTGCACGCAATTACGATGTGAGCCTGAGTGGGGTGAGTGCCACGCCTCCGACTTTCACTATCACTGCTGCCCCTAAGTCCGGTACGGCTCAGGCTGGAGACGGCAACCTGACGATCAACCAGAGTGGCGCTAAGACTTGGGCGGGAGGCTCATGGTAATGAAGCTGCTGCTTGCAGGTCGTTCGGAGCTTATGGCGCGCCGAAATACAGAGCAGGTTTATCGCTCTCGGGGGTTCTCGTTGATCGAGTTGATGGTAAGCCTGGTGGTTCTGGGCATTTTGATAGGGGTCGCAGTGCCGTCTTACCGCGCGATCATCGCTGAGCAGAGGGTGCGGGCAACTATCACCGACCTCCATACTGCGATCAGTTTGGCGCGTTCCGAAGCAATCAAGCTTAATCGTCAGATTACTCTCGCCCCCGCGGCTGGTGGTTGGGCTGCGGGCTGGGGCATTGCACATCCTACGGCGGGGCAGCCTGCGATTTTGGCGCATACCCTGTCGTCTGGCGTGGGGATAACTGGTCCGAATGCCGGCATTATTTTCAGCGCTTCCGGCCGAACGACTAGTGCCGTGGAGTTTGAAGTGAGCAGTGACGCTAGCGACGCGGCATCGGTCAGTTGTCTTTCGCTTGGCCTGGATGGTCGAGCCAGCTCCAGCAAGGGGGAATGCTGAAATGAACAGCGTATCTCTTCGCGCAGGGCAGTATGGGTTCACTCTGGTAGAGGTATTGGTCACGCTGCTGATACTTGCCATCGGCTTGCTGGGGCTCGCGGGCATGAATGCCCGGATGCTCAACAGCCAGTTCGAGGCCTATCAGCGTGCCCAGGCCATGATGTTGGTGGAGGATATGGCTAGCCGAATCCGGAGTAATCCCCAGGCTGCTCGTAACGGCGACTACGACACGGACACCGTGCATGGTCTGAACAACCAGAATTGCTCCGGCGCCTACGGTGTATCGATCGATCTGTGTGAATGGAATCAGGCGCTTCGTGGCGCCAGCGTCGAGGCATCGGGGCAGCAACTTGGCAGCATCATGGGGGCCAGGGGCTGTATCGACAACGTTAGCATCGCGGCGACCGGGCAGGCTGTCATCCGGGTAACCGTTGCCTGGCAAGGCTTGACGCCAACGGTGATCCCCCCACTGTCCTGTGGCGCCAATGCCTATGGTGCTGACGACAGGTTGCGCCGGGCGGTCAGCGTCGATGTCGTTCTGGCTTATCTGGGAGTATGAGGATGAAAGGTAGCGGTCTCATGACGCCCGGACGACAGCACGGCTTCTCCCTGGTGGAGATCATGGTGGCAATGGTGCTCGGCATCGTGATCTTGCTGGCGGTTTCGGAGGTTTTTATCAGTAACAGCCGTACCCGCGGAGAGATCGAGAAGACCGGCCGGCAGATCGAGAACGGCATATATGCGCTGCGCTTGATGGAGGACGAGTTGGCCAACGCAGGATTCTGGGGGGAGGCCGGGGCTCAGCCGGTGCCGGCGGGCCTACCGCCCCTGTGTCCGACCAGTGCTGCGGAACTGGAGGATGCTATGGGCTACCCGGTACAGGGAGCAGCGGACTCCGGCACCGATTGTGAGAATAGCAAGGCAAGTTCCGATTTCATTGCGCTGCGTCGAGCGAGCACCTGCGCGGTAGGTACTGCCGGATGCGCGCTTTTCAGCAATGGCAACTTTCATATTCAGGTTTCTGCCTGCAAGGATGTCTCGCCAGGAACGGTATTGCTGAAGAGTGCTTCGGCTGATCTGACTTTCACGCAACGAGATTGTTCAACCCCTGCCCCGGTTTACCGCTTATTTAGCCGCGTCTACTACGTGAATGACAGTGATGAGTTGGTGCGTGCCGAGTTGGCGGGTGGGAACTACAACACCGTCACCTCGTTGGTCGATGGCATCGAGATCATGCGTTTCGAATATGGGATCGATACCGATGGTGACGGCCAGATTGACGAGTTCACTGCTGCCCCCGCAACGGCTCAATGGTCAGATGTGGTGGCAGTCAAGGTGTCGCTCATCGCGCGTAACCCAGAGCCCACAGCGGGCTACACCGACTCTCGTAGTTACACTCTCGCGGGAGAGGAGTACGAGGTGCCTGAAGCGCAAAGGGGGTTCAAGCGCCAGCTTTATTCCACCACTGTGCACTTGCGCAACGTGGCCGGGCGGAGGGAGCTGCCATGAGCAATTTTGAGTCGATCCGCCGACAGCGAGGGGCTGTGCTACTGGTGGCGCTGATAATGCTGCTGTTAGTGACGCTGATGGTGGTTAGCGGCTTCAATATGACTCAGACCAACCTTAAGGTCGTTCAAAATATGGAGAGTCGTAACCTTGCCAAGTATGCAGCCAATGCTGCCTTAGAAGAGGCAATAAGTTCCGCGCAGTTCCTCAGTTCGCCTTCCAATATTTTTCAGGCGTCATGCGGGCAGTCCAATCGCAAATGCTACGACTTCAATGGAGACGGCAGCGTCGATATAGCTGTTGTAGTGGATAGTCCGAGTTGCGTGATTGTTTTGCCGATCAAGAACTCTGCGTTGAACGTGGCAGATCCTTCCGACGCCAGTTGCTTTATTCCGGAATCCGAAAATTCCATGTGTGTAAATTCTGTTTGGGAAATGCGGGCAACGGCGCGTGACGTGCTTACAGGCGCTGAGGTCGTTGTGCGGCAGGGCGTTGCGGTTCGCGCGACCAGTAATAATATTGCGACGGCTTGTCCGGAGTAGCAGGAGGGCAATGTAATGATGAAGTGTCTGAATTGGTTGCAGCGTGTTCTTCTGCTCGCCGGATTGGGGGTTGCTGGGGCAGCTCAGGCTGAGGATATCGATATATTCGTGGGCAGTGCCGGTGCCGATAGTGGTCTGCCGAATATCATTTTCGTTCTTGATAATACCTCCAATTGGTCGCGGCAAAGCCAGCAATGGCCGGGCGGCTTGACCCAGGGGCAGTCCGAGGTGCGGGCAATCAAGCGCGCATTGGCCGGTCTGGTGGATAAGGTTAATGTTGGGCTGGTTGAGTTCACGACCGAGGGCAATGCCAACCAAGATGGCGGATATGTTCGGTTCAACTTGCAGCAGTTGACAGCGGCAAGCTACGCGCAACTTAGTAATACCTTGGTCGATGGTAGTGGCTCGATCTATCAGAATATCGAAGCGCCTGTCGAGAAGCGTAGTGCCAATACGCCCTATGGCAACTTGATGTACGACGTGTACAACTACCTGTCGGGAAGGGCGCAAAGCTTTTCGGGTGGTGGTACTCCGGCGAGCAAGGCTGATACTGGGGGCTATAGCTCGCAGTATGGCGTGTTCCGCTCACCGTTGACCTCCAATAGCATGTGCTCCAACACCTATGTGATTTTTATCGGTAATCCAAACAGTAGTGGGCCTACTGCCGATAGTGCAGCCAATAGTGCGGCGTTGCGCGCGCTCTATGCTGAGGTTGGAGGAACTCCCGATGGCTTGGCCGGCTCGACCGGCAGTGCACCTCTTCCAATACCAGAGTTTTCGCGCACCGATGTTACCGAGCCGTCCACTACTCTAGGATTCTCGAGTCAGTGCTATACGGATGCCGCTGTCGATAGCTGTACGGCGGCAGAGTCTACCGGTACTGGACTTTGTGTAGGTCAAACTAACTGTTCCTGCAGTATCACTACTAAGAGCACGAATACCTCCGGCTGCATCACATCGGGCAACCAGAATCAGCGGACTGCGCGGCTTGCCGTTTTGCAAGGGGGGGGGACAACAACGACGATAGAGCCCACTGACGGGGTGGATAGCTCCTCCGGCAGGGCTTGGAACTTCGATGATTGGGCCAAGTTCCTGCACGACTATGGTGTTCCTGTTAGCTACACCGACGCAGAGGGCGAGGTGCAGCAACAGCGTGTCAATGTCATCACCTATGCAATTGATGTGTTCAATAGGCAGCAGAACGAAGACCACACCGGGCTGATGCTCAGTGCATCTGAGGGTGTAGGGGGCGGCCGTTATTTCGCTGCGCGCAGTGAAGATGCAATCGTCGAGGCCATCGGTAATGCGCTGTCCGATATCCTCTCTACCAGTTCAACCTTTGCGGCTGTTACCCTGCCGCTGAGTGCGACCAACCGCGCTCAGCAGGAGAACCAGGTCTTTATCGGCATGTTCCGTCCGGACAAGGAGGCGCTGCCGCGCTGGTTCGGTAACCTCAAGCGCTACCAGATCACCTTGTTCAATGGTCGCCCCGAGCTCGCCGACGCCAATCGTAAGCAGGCGATCAACCCACTTTCCGGCTTTGCGACAGAGTGCGCGGAAAGTTTCTGGACAGAAGATTCTGGCGACTACTGGTCGGGGCTGAGTATCACTCCCCCGCCGCGCAGCCAATGCGTGGATGAATCCAACACTAATAGCGTATGGTCCGACTCGCCCGATGGTCCCTTTGTCGAGAAAGGGGGGGTGGCCCAGGTTACCCGTCGCAGTGATCTCGATGCCCGCACTCTCCTCACTGTCGGAGCTAGCGGTTTAACTGCGCTGACCAGCTCTCATGTCGATCAGGCGCTGTTGGATTACATCATAGGCACCGAGCCTGGGGCCGGTGAAAAGATGCCGGCAGCCGAAGAGTCGGAAACTGGCGAGGAGCAAGACGTCGGTGGTCGGCCAAGTATCCATGGTGACGTTATCCATTCGCGGCCACTGACGATCAACTACGGCGGCAGCACAGGGATCTTCGTCTACTACGGCTCCAATGACGGGCTGTTCAGGTCGGTGCGTGCGGCGGATGGCGGGGAACAGTGGTCGTTGCTGGCGCCCGAGCATGTGGCCAAGATCAACCGGCTCTACCAGAACTCGCCGATTGTTGCCTTCCCGAATCAGGACATGACGGCCACGCCGACGCCGTTGCCGAAGGACTACTTCTTCGACGGTTCGATCGGGCAGATCGTGACATACGGCGAGGATAATCAAGTCAATAGCGCCTACATCTATCCTTCCATGCGGCGTGGTGGGCGGATGGTGTATGGCCTGAATGTAACCAATCCAACCTCGCCCACGCTTTTGTGGCGCTTCGGTTGCCCGAGCCTCGACAACGACACCGGTTGCCCAACGGGCTTTGAGGGGCTGGGCCAGAGCTGGTCGACTCCGCAAGGGGCTTTCGTGGCGGATACCAGTAACGCGGGGGCGAAGAAGGCTGTAGTCGTTTTTGGTGGTGGCTATGACAAATGCTTGGATAGCGATCAGGCGGCGTATCCATGCAGTTCCTCCGCCAAGGGCAAGGGCGTTTATGTTTTGGACGCTGTGAGTGGGGTCGTACTTCGCGGGCCGACTGATCTGTCGACCGATGCGCCTGTGGTTGCCGAGGTGGCGACTGTAGATATGGACTTCAACGGCACCGTCGATTTTGCCTATGCTGCGGACGCAGCCGGTGGGTTGTACAGAGTCAACTTCGCCACATTGAACGCGGATGGCAGTCTTACCGCCCTAGCGCAGAGCGCCTGGTCGATCACCAAGATCGCCAATACGCTGGATACGACCCGGCGGTTCCTGAACCGCCCAACCGTTGCAGTCCTCCGCGACAGCGTCTATGTCGCGCTTGGCTCGGGCAACCGTGAGCGTCCGTTGGAAAGCAATTACCCCTATGTTTCCAGCGTCCAGGATCGCTTCTATGCCTATGTGGATCTTCCTGGCGCTACTCAGTCAGGTGCCGTCGATTTGGATGGCAATCAGTTGGCCAACGTCAGCTTCTCCAATGTCGACGCTAACACCAGTTGTAATGTCGCAGGGCCGCGCGGTTGGTATATGAACTTGAATGGGCGAGGGGAGCAGATTGTCAATCCTGCAGCCATTGCAGGCGGTCAGGTACTGTTCAATTCCTATCAACCCGGAGGTGACAAGCCAGGGTTGTGTTCGCGGGCGCCGGGTATTGGCAAGGCTTATCAGCGGAGCCTGTTCACGCCGTCGTCTTGTGATCGTGATACCAGCACTGAAATTGTTGGCGGCGGCATGCCGATTCCGCCAATCATCACAACGGTCCCGGTAACGGACGCGGATGGAAATGGAGAGGAACTGGTGACCGTCTGTATCGGCTGCGAGGGCCTCAAGGTCAACGAGATCGTGCCGGAGACGGATCAAACCAGGCAGCGAATCTATTGGAATACGGATATTGATCGTTGATTGCAGGAGCTTGCCTGCTGATCATCATGTGGCTCGGCCGGTGGGCGAGCCACTGCAGAAACCAGTGGGTGTAGCCGTCGAGCGCAAGTCTTCCTCCAGTTGTTCCTGATAGGCGTGGGCGGCACAAACCGTCCCCCTAGTCCCTAAGCCTTACGCGTCTACCGGTCGGACACCTGTCTGGCCGCGGCGCGTTTTCCTCATCGCGCCTGCGATCTGCTAATGTGCCGTCCCGGCGGCTGGCATGCACTTTCGTGCCAATTCAAAAAAATCCTATCGGTTCGCAGTATTCCTGCGGGCAGTGTCGCATTCGCTGCATCCCATTTTTCAAACAAATGTTTATTCGTTTAGTATTCGGGCCTTCGTCGGTTTTTGCGATGAGCGGCAACTTTTCATGGATGAGCGGTTGGTTTGTCGGGATTTCGCATCGCCGTTTATCCATGGCGCGGGCATTGTCTATGAGGCGCAGTGATGTCGCAGAAAGGATTTTCGCTAATCGAGCTGATGGTGACGCTCGCCGTGCTGGCCATTCTCCTCGGTGTGGCGGCCCCCGGCTTTTCGCAGATGCTGCGCGACAACCGCCTGGCTGCCGAGGCCAACGGCTTCGTCAGCATGCTCAACTATGCCCGCGGCGAAGCCGCTCAACGTGGCCAGCAGGTGCGCCTGCGCGGGCCGCTGCAGGATAGCGGCATATGGCAGGTGAGCCGGGTCGCGGATGATCTGCTGTTGCGCGAGTTTCCGGCCATGGAGGCGTTTTTCGTCCAGCCCGCCGGCGTGCAGGCGGTCGTCTTCGATGGCCAGGGACGCCTGGTCGCCAATGCGGCCAAGGCCCTGACCCTGAGCGTCGACACTCAGTACGGCGAGAGCGCGGCCCAGTATGCGCGCACCGTAACCATCGCCCTGTCCGGTGTGGTCTCGGTAGCCAAGGAGCAAGCGCGATGAGCCGATGCATGCAGCAGGGCGCCTCGTTGATCGAGGTGCTGGTCGCGGTGGTGATCTTTTCCCTGGCGATTCTCGGTCTGGCGGCCATGCAGCTCAACGCGCTGAAGGCCAACCAGAGCGCATCGGTTCGCTCGCATGCGGTGTTCCTCGCCTACGAGATGGCCGACCGCATGCGCGCTGGTCGTGGCGACGCCCAGGCCGGTCTCTACGACCTGGCGCTGGATGCCGAGCTGGCCTGCGTGCCGTCCGCAGAGGACGACTGCCTGCCGTTCCAGCGCGACCAGGCGCAGTGGCGCGCCAATCTGGCCAGCCAGCTGCCGGACGGTACCGGTGGCGTGGCTCGCGACGGGCAACGCTTCACCATCACGGTGCAATGGACAGAGGAGCGGGTGGGCGGCAGTCCGGCCCAGCAGTTCTCTTTCGTGACTCAGATCTGACGAGGTGGCTATGCGCAAACAGCGCGGTTTGAGCCTGATCGAGTTGATGGTGGCCATGTTGCTCGGCCTGATCGTCACCGGTGCGGTTCTGCAGGTGTTTCTCAGCAGCAAGACTACCTTCGTCATGCAGGGCAACCTGAACCGGCTGCAGGAAAACGGTCGTTTCGCTTTGCAGTATCTGGCGCAGCAGGTTCGCCCGGCCGGCATCGGCCTTGGCGTGCGCCTGCCGGAAGAAAGCATTTGCGTGGTGGCCAGCAATGCCGATCCGGCCGACTGGGCAGGCATCAATCGTCCCGTTTGGGGCCGTACCAGCGCAGGTGCCGCGGGCGAGCTGGGCGTGGCCGGCAGCGACGAGGTACATGTGTTCGCCAACGACGGTTGCGAGGCCTTCCTCACCGAGGGCGAGGTGATGGCGCCGGGCAAGAACGCCAACGTCAAGGTCGACCGCTACTGCCCGAGCATGCAACAGAATCAACTGGTGATGGTGGCGGATCTGCAGAAGGCGGTGGTGATCCGTATCACCAACGCCCCGAATGCCAATGTCAAGGAGCCGACCCTGGCCCATGCCGCGGGCACCAACAACGCTGCAGCCCTGTGCGGCGGGTTCAAATTCTCCGAGATTCGCTTCGAAAGCCCCGCGCGCATATTCGGTTTCGCCCACCGGGTGTTCTACGTCGCCGAGACCGGGCGCAACGGCGTCGACGGCCGGCCGCTGCATGCTCTGTTCGTGCGCAATTCGGCCACCGGCGTCGCCGAGGAGATGGTCGAGGGCGTGCAGTCCATGCGCGCGCACTATGGACTGGTTGCCGCCGGCGGGGTGGGGGTACGCGACTATCTGAGCGCCGCCGAGGTCGAGGCGGCCAACCGCTGGGATGACGTGCGCACCCTCAGTTTCGAGCTGCTGCTGGAGAGCGACGGCCAACTGGCCAGTGCCCGCGATCAGACGGTGGTGTTCGATGGGGCGGCGGTCGCCGCCGATGGACGTCTGCGCCAGGTCTACCGGACCGTGGTCGCCCTGCGCAACCGGATCGACTGATGAGGCCCTTTATGCAGATGAAACGGCAGCGGGGCGTGGTGCTCCTGGTATGCCTGGTGATGGTGCTGATCCTCACGGTGATCGGTCTGGCGTCCATGTCCGGCAGCACCCTGCAGGAGCGCATGGTCGGTGGTACCCGCGATTACAACACCGCCTTCCAGGCCGCCGAGGCGGCGTTGCGTAGCGGCGAAGCCTATGTGCGTCAGCAGGTGGAGGCCAGTGCCGATCCGGCCAGCCTGTTCCTGGTGGCGAGCGCCTGTCCGGTGCTGACTGCCGAGCAGTGGGCCGCACCGGACAATCTCCGGCGCCAGCCCGCCACGCCGACCTGCACGGTGAGCAATTTCTACGGCGACGCCGCAAGTGGGACCACCTTCATCTGCGAGACCGACGGCTCGATCAGCGAGGATCGCGCCTTCGACTGCCTCAGCCGCACCTTCCTGTTCAATGTCGAGGCACGGGGTTACGGCAGCGGCGACGCGGAAGTCCATCTGCGCTCCACGGTGGCCATCGCCATTCGTGGACAGAACTGATCAAGGAGCATGAGATGCAAGCGGCAATGGCTTCCTTCACCCTGCGCGCGCTGCTGGCGGCGCTGCTGACCGGCGCGTCGTTGCAGGCGGCCTGGGCCTTTACCCCGGCGCAGTCGCCGCTCAACCTCGGCGGTCAGGTGGAGCCGAACATCCTGTTCATCCTCGACGACTCGGGCTCGATGCGCTGGGGGTTCATGCCCGATGAGTTGCGCCCGTCCTACATGGAATCCGGGCAGGGCTGGTACAACCAGGCCGAGTGTACCGGCCGTGGTGCCTATGGCGGCGCTTACACCCATTTCTGCAGCAAGGGCACGCGCCGTTATCTGACCTCCAGTCATCTGAACAAGGTGTATTTCAACCCGGCCGTCACCTACCTGCCACCGATCAAGAGCGATGGCCAGCGTTTCGCCAGCGCCAGCTTCAGTGCGGCCTGGCTCGATGGCTATGCCGGCAGCGCGACCGTGGACCTGCGCAGCAACTATATGGCGACCATGGACGATTATTTTGCCGCCAGCAGCTACGAATGCCTCAATCGGCGCTGCGACAACGTGCGTTACTACCGTGGCTTCGCCATCGGCAACGCCTCTGGCGGCGTGGCGGCCTTCTACCACGACTACGTCGGCGGCGGCAGCTGTGCCAGCAATCCGCGCCAGGACAGCTGCTACGCCGAGCGTGCCGTCAGCGCTGACCAGCAGCAGAACTTCGCCAACTGGTTTTCCTACTACCGTACTCGCATGCTGGCGGCCAAGGCCGGCGTCAGCCAGGCCTTCCATGGCCAGGGCGGCGATATCCGCGTCGGCTACGGCGCCATCAACCTTGCCGGCAACACGGTCGATGGCGTCGCCACCGATACCCTGGTGCGCGGCGTGCGGCGCTTCGAGGGCAGCGGCCGCAGCGATTTTTACGACTGGCTGTTCGCCGCCCAGGCCAGTGGCAGTACGCCGCTGCGCAAGGCTCTGGGCGATGCCGGCGAGTACTATTCGCGCGCCGATGCGCGCGGGCCCTGGAACTCCACGCCGGGTGCCAGCGGTGGACAGGACTATGCCTGCCGGCAGAGCTACAGCCTGCTCACCACCGACGGCTACTGGAATGGCGACGGCGCTGCCAACAGCGACGCGCAGGGCAACGTCGATAACGGCAACGGGCCGACCATCAGTGGGCCGGACGGCGCCACCTACCGCTACGTGCCCAAGTCGCCGTTCCGCGACAACCACGCCGGCACCCTGGCCGACGTGGCGATGTACTACTGGAGCCGCGACCTGATCGCCAACCTGGCCAACCGGGTGCCGACGTCGCCGGCCAATCCGGCCTTCTGGCAGCATATGGTGACCTTCGGCATCGGCCTGGGGGTCAGTGGCAGCGTCGATGCGCAGCAGGCGTTCGCCGCCATCGGCAGCGGCGCCGCCCTGACCTGGCCGGATCCGTCGGCCAGCGAGCCGGCCAAGATCGACGACCTGTTGCACGCCGCCGTCAACAGCCGCGGCGAGTTCTTTAGCGCCCAGGATCCGCAATCCTTCGCCAAGGCCCTGAGCGACACTCTGGGTTCGATCGCCGTGCGCAACGGCTCCAACACGGCGGCGGTGCCCAGCGCCCGGCGTCTGGATAGCGAGACCCTGGTCTACGAGGCCAACTTCAGCAGTGCCGACTGGTCCGGCAAGCTGCTGGCCAAGCGCCCGACGCAGACCAGCACGGGCATCGTCTTCAGCGACCAGTGGGAGGCCGGGAGGCTGATCAACCCGAGCGCCCGGCGTCTGTTCGGCCACAGCGGTGCGGCCGGCAGCGGCCAGGGCCTGGCGCTGAACTGGAGCGGGTTGTCCAGCGGGATGCGCGGGCACTTCGACAACAACCAGGCGCTGTTCGATTACCTGATGGGCAGCGATGCCAACGAGGCGCCCGCCGGGCTCAAGTATCGGTCGCGCAGTACGCTGCTGGGCGATATCGTCAATTCCACCCTGGTGCTCGCCAACAAGCAGAACTGGGGCTTCCAGGGGCGGGTGCCGGCGCCCGGCAACGGAGCCCAGGACTACAACGCCTTCGTCGCCGGCAAGGCCGGGCGCACGCCGACCCTGTTCGTCGGGGCCAACGACGGTTTCCTTCATGCCTTCGACGCCAACAGCGGCCGAGAATTGTTCGCCTACATGCCCAGCGGTGTGCTGAGCAATGTCAAACAGCTGGCCGCCAGCGACTACAACCACCGTTACTTCGTCGACGGCGGCCTACAGGTTCGCGACGCCGTGCTCGACGGACGCTGGCGCTCGGTGCTGGTGGGCAGTCTCGGCGCGGGCGGCAAGACGGTATTCGCCCTGGACGTGACCGACACCTCCAGCAGCGGTTTCGACGCCAGCAAGGTGCTCTGGGAGATCAAGGACGATGCCGATCTGGGCCATGTGTTCGGCGACCCGGTGATCGGTCGCCTGAAGGACGGCAAGTGGGTGGCGATCTTCGGCAACGGCCACGGCAGCACCAACGACGACTCGGTGCTGCTGATCGTCGACCTGGCCAGCGGCGAGCTGAACAAGGTGCGCGCCGGTGCCGCGACCGGCGGATTGTCCAGCCCGTCCTTCGTCTATGCGCGCGACGACGACGGATACATCTACGTCGATGCCATCTATGCCGGCGACCTCAGCGGCAACCTGTGGAAGTTCAACCTGAAGAACAATGGCAGCGGCGCCGACGACTTCGAGGTCAGCCTGCGCTCCGGCGGCCGGCCGCAACCGCTCTACGTGGCCAGCGACAGCAGTGGCAAGCGCCAGCCGATCACCGTCAAGCCGGAGATCGCCCCCCACCCGCAGGAGGGCTTCGCAGGCAACATGATCTTCTTCGGCAGCGGACGCATGTACAGCGCCGGCGACGTCACCGATCGCAGCACCCAGAGCTTCTACGGCATCTGGGACAAGCCGACCAGCAACGGCGGCTCCATCGCCTTCACCGGTCGCGGCGCGCTGGACGCTCGTTCCATCCTCTTCGAGGGCAGAGCGCACGAGCGTCTGGTGCGGGTGCTGGATCGGTCCGCCGGGCTCAACTGGGCCACGCAGCGCGGCTGGTACCTCGACCTGACCTCGCCGGTATCCGGCGCCCAGGGCGAGCGGGTGATCCATGCGCCGAGCATCCTGCTCAACCGCCTGGTGGTGCAGACCGCCATTCCGTCCAGTGACCCTTGCATGGGCGGCGGCAGCGGCTGGACCCTGGTACTCGACCTGGGGACGGGAGGACGGCTCAACTACACCCTGTTCGACATGAACAAGGACGGCAGTTTCGACAGCGGCGATACCGTGCTGGTCGACGGCGTGCCGATGGACGTTTCCGGCCTTGGCTCGGAGGGGGGCATTCCCACCGGCGGTTACGACCTGCTGGACGATAACAAGTACTGGCTCTGCCGCGGCACCGGGGTGGACGATTGCATTCCTGCCGCCAATGGTCTGAATGTCATCGAAGGGCGCCAGTCGTGGAATCAGATCAAGTAGCCCAGGCGCGTCCAGGGCAAGGGCATGAGGGGGTAGGAGCGAATTTATTCGCGATTTCGCGATAGAGGCCAGGTGCCCCCTTGGTTCCGACAGGGCGCCGCCTGCTGGTTCTTTCCGCTTCGAGCGATTGCCCTGGCACACCCAATTTAGCGATGACAATGGCGCCTGCTCGGCGCCCCGGACTCAAGCAGATGTCACGACAACAAGGTTTCACCCTGATCGAACTGATGATTGTGGTAGCGGTGATCGGCATCCTCGCCGCCATCGCCTATCCCAACTACACCGAGTACGTCGCCCGCGGCAAGCGCGCCGAGGCCAAGGCCGCGCTGATGGACGGCGCACAGAGTCTGGAGCGCCACTTCGCCGCTCAGGGCACTTACCTGGGCGCGGATGGCAACCTGGCGGCGGTGTTCCCGCAGGTGGCCGGTACCAGCTATACCCTGGCGGCCAGCGGCAACGCCACGGCCACCAGTTTCCTCCTGCAGGCCACTCGCACCGGCAGCATGGCCAGCGATCCCTGTGGCAACTTTCGTGTCAGCCACACCGGCGCTCGTACGCTGAGCAATGCCAGCCGTAGCGCCGCCGAGTGCTGGTAGCCGACGCGCTGCTGGCGTATAACGGGCCGCCTCGTCTTGCACGAGGCGGCCCGTTTTCGTTAGCCAAGATCCAAGCCTAGCGTCGCACAGCTGGCGAACTCGCCCGGTTCCTGTGCCGGTCGCCCGGATCACGGCGTATTCGTCCGAGGAAAAGTCATGCGCGTGTTGATCGTAGGGGGAGGGGCCATCGGCCTGTTGAGTGCCAGCCTGCTGGCGCAGGGCGGCGCCGAAGTGTGCCTGCTCGATCGCGGGCCCTTGGGCGGCGAATCCTCCTGGGCCGGCGGCGGCATCGTTTCGCCGCTCTATCCCTGGCGCTACGGCGCGGCAGTGACGGCGCTGGCGCATTGGTCGCAGGATTTCTATCCGGAGCTCGGCGAGCAGTTGCTGGCGGCGACCGGGATCGATCCCGAGGTGCACGTCACCGGCCTGTACTGGCTGGATCTGGACGACGAGGCCGCGGCGCTGGCCTGGGCGGCGCGCGAGGGGCGGGTGTTGCGGGCGGTGGAGATTGACGAGGTGCATGCCCGGGTGCCGGCGTTGGGAGCGGGCTTCGCGCACGCCATCCATATGCCGGGGGTGGCCAATGTGCGTAACCCGCGGCTGGTTAAGGCGCTGCGCGCGGCGCTGCTGGCGATGCCGAACGTGGAGTTGCGTGAGCAGTGTGCGGTCAGCGGCTTCATTCAGGAGGGTGGACGGATCTGTGGCGTCACCACGGCCGACGGCGAGATTCGCGCGGAGCGTGTGGTGCTGGCCGCCGGGGCCTGGAGTGGCGAGTTGCTCAAGAGCCTGGGGATCGATCTGCCGGTGCAGCCGGTCAAGGGCCAGATGATTCTCTATAAGTGCGCCGCGGACTTTCTGCCGAGCATGGTGCTGGCCGGCGGGCGCTATGCGATCCCGCGGCGCGACGGGCATATCCTGGTGGGCAGCACCCTGGAGCATGCCGGCTTCGACAAGACGCCGACCGAGGTGGCCCTGGCCAGTCTGAAGGATTCGGCGGAGACGCTGTTGCCGGCCTTGAAGGAGGCCGAGGTGGTCGGCCATTGGGCCGGTCTGCGGCCGGGTTCGCCGGAGGGTATTCCCTTTATCGGCGAGGTGCCTTCGTATCCCGGGCTGTGGCTCAATTGCGGGCATTACCGCAACGGCTTGGTGCTGGCGCCGGCGTCCTGCCGCTTGCTGGCCGATCTGCTGCTGGGGCGCGAGCCGATCATCGATCCGGCGCCCTATGCGCCGGCGGGGCGGCTGGGCTAGCTTGGCCAGCGGCATGCGGTATCGATCCAGCGCTTGGGTGGATGTAAACAGCGACATCCACCCTGCGGAACGCTGTGTGTCCTAGTCGATCCCCAGTTTCTTCAGGCGGTAGCGCATCGAGCGGAACGTCAGGCCCAGGCGTTGGGCGGCGGCGGTGCGGTTCCAGCGGGTTTCTTCCAGGGCCTGCATGATCAGCTTGCGCTCGATACCTTCGAGGTAGTCCTCCAGGTTGTCGATCTGCGCCAGGCTGGTTTCGCCGGCCTCGCCGCTCGGGCCTGCGGCGTCGGCCAGGCGCAGGTCGGCGGCGCTGATCTGGTCGTCCTCGCACAGGGTGTAGGCGCGTTCGAGCATGTTCTCCAGTTCGCGCACGTTGCCCGGGAAGCGGTAGTTCTTCAGTTTTTCCAGCGCCTCGGGTTGCAGCTTGGCGGCGGCCAGGCCGCTGCCGTCGGCCAGGCGCGCGAGCATCACCGTGGCCAGCTGGGCGATGTCCTCGCGGCGCTCGCGCAGTGGTGGCACGCGCAGTTCGATGACGTTGAGGCGGTAGTAGAGGTCCTGGCGGAAGCGCCCGGCGGCCACTTCGGCGGCCAGGTCCTTGTGCGTGGCGCAGAGGATGCGCACGTCCACCACCACTTCCTGCTGGCCGCCGACGGCGCGCACGGCCTTCTCCTGGATCGCGCGCAGCAGCTTGACCTGCATCGGCAGCGGCAGGTCGGCCACTTCGTCGAGGAACAGGGTGCCGCCGTTGGCGGCCTGGAACAGGCCCTGCTTGTCCTCGATGGCGCCGGTGAAGCTGCCTTTCTTGTGGCCGAAGAACTCGCTCTCCATCAGCTCCGAGGGGATGGCGCCGCAGTTGACCGGGACGAACGGCTGCTCGGCGCGCGGGCCCTGTTCGTGAATCAGCCGCGCCACCAGTTCCTTGCCGCTGCCCGACTCGCCGCTGATATAGACCGGCGCCTGACTGCGGGCGAGTTTCTGGATCTGCTTGCGCAGCGCCTTCATTGGCGGCGAGTCGCCGAGCAGGCGGTTGTCCACCGGCGCGTCCTCGCCCTCGGGAGAGCGAATGCGCAGGGCGGTGGCGACCAGTTCGCGCAGCCGGCCGAGGTCCACCGGCTTGGTGACGAAGTCGAAGGCGCCGGCCTTGAGCGCGTTGATCGCGGTATCCAGGCTGCCGTAGGCGGTGATCATCGCCACCGGCACCTGTGGGTGGCGCTGCTGGATGTACTGCACCAGGTCGAGGCCGGTGCCGTCGGGCAGGCGCATGTCGGTCAGGCACAGGTCGAAGGGTTCGCGTGCCAGCCACTCGCGCGCTTCCTTGACGTTGCGCGCGCTGCGCGTGTCCAGCTTCATCCGGCCGAGGGTGATTTCCAGCAGTTCGCGGATGTCCGGTTCGTCGTCGACGATCAAGGCTCTCTGGCGGGTCATGGTCAGCTCAGTTTGCGCGGGTGGGCGAAGGTGATGCGAAAGCAGCTGCCGCCACCTTCGCGGGGTTTGTAGTCGAGGCGTGCCTGGTTGCCCTGGCACAGCTCGCGGGAAATATACAGGCCCAGGCCCGTGCCCTTGTTCTCGGTGGTGTAGAAGGGCTCGAAGATGTGCTGCTCCTGCTCGGGTGGCACGCCGGGGCCGTCGTCGAGGATTTCCAGCACCGGCAGGTCGCTGGCCTCGTCGCGGAACAGGCGCAGCCAGACCTGGCCGATCCGGTGCTGCTTGGCGCTGTAGCGCAGGCCATTCTGCACCAGGTTGGTCAGCACCTGGGTCAGCTGGTGCGGGTCCATGCGCGTCTGCAGGCTGCCACCCTGGGTCTCCAGGTGGATCTGCCGGTCCGCCGGCGCCGAGCTGCGGAACTCGCTGGCGAAGCGGTGCAACCAGTATTTCAGGTCGAGCAATTGCGGCTCGGCCTGGCGCCGGCGCGACAGCTGCAGGACGTTCTCGATCACCAGGTTCATGCGCTTGGAGTGATCCTGGATGATCTGCGCCAGGCGCTGGTCCGGGCCCTGCAGCTCTTCCGACTCCTGCAGCAGCTGCGCGGCGTGGCTGATGGCACCGAGCGGGTTGCGGATCTCGTGGGCGATGCCGGCGGTCAGTCTTCCCAGGGAGGCCAGCTTGAGTTGCTGGGCCTGCTGGGCGATCTGCGAGATGTCGTCGAGAAACACCAGGGTGTGCTGCTGCTCGCCGCGCTGCAGGGAAATGAAACTGGGTTGCAGCACCGCGCCGCCGGGCTGGGCCTGCAGGTTGTCCGGGCGCAGGGTGGGGTTGTGCTGCCACTGCTGCAGGCGCTTGACCAGCTCGGGGCAGTGCGGGTCGATGATCTTGCCGGTCAGTTCGCCGCGCCCCAGCAGCTGGGTGGCGCCCTGGTTGGCCAGCAGCACGCGGTGCTGGCCATCCAGCACCAGGATGCCGGTGCGCATGCGCTGGAGGATCTGCGCGTTGAGTTCTTCCAGGTTGGCCACGTCGGCGGCGCGTTGCTCGGCCAGGCTCTCGCTCAGGCGCAGGCGGCGGGTGATGCCCTGGACGAACAGCGCGCCGGCGAAGCACAGCGCGCCGAGGGCGCCGGCCTGTACGTACTGCGCGGCGGCGGCCGGGCGGCTGAGGCTGAGGTAGAAGGTCAGGTAGATCAGCGCCATTGCGGCGACGGCGGCTATCAGCAGGCCGATGCGTCCGCGCAGCAGGATATTGGCGATGGCCACCGCCACCACCAGCAGGTTGCCGATGCCGCTGGGCGTGCCGCCGGCGGCGTAGAACAGGCCGGAGAGGAAGATCACGTCGACCAGCGCCAGGCTGAACAGCTGCATCAGGTGCCTGGGCTTCTGCACCAGCACGGCGATGAAGATATTCATCACCAGGTAGATCCAGCTGCCGGTGCGAAACAGCTCGATATGCACCACGTCCAGCAGTTGCTCGTCGAGGTTGCTGGAGATCAGCAGGATCAGCGCCAGGCCGATGCTCAGGCGATAGAAGTGGTAGAGCCTGAGGATGCGCCGCCCCTGCGTGCTGTCGAGGACGCTGGCGTCAGCGATCACCGGCGTGCGGGCCTTGTTCGAGGTGGGCCTGGCTGCAGTACCAGCGCTGATCCTGGCTCAGTGCCTGGCTTTGCGGCACGTGCACGCCGCAGTGGGCGCAGCGCACCATGGGCGCGGCGGCGTCCTCGCGCGGACGCGGGCGTTTCGGTTTGCTGACGAAGCGGCGCCAGATCCAGATCGCGGCGAAGATCACGGCGATCCAGAACAGCAGGCGGAACAGGCCCATGGTGTGCTCTTTAGTCGGTTAAAGCCGGCAGTTTAGCCAAGCCGCGGCCATCGGCACAGGGGCCGGGTGGCAGGCTGTGCGCTGATTCCGGGCAATAAAAAAGGGAGGCCGTGGCCTCCCTTCTATGCGGGCGTGGCGATCAGTCGAACAGGCCGAAGGTCAGGTAGCTCCAGATCGAACGCTTCTTTTCGGTCTCGCCGGTCTCGGCGTCCTGCTGCAGCTCGGCCGGAATCTGCTGCTCGGCATCTTCGTACTGACGGATCACGTCCTGGCTGGCGCGGGTTTCGCCTGGCGGCAGCGGGGTGTCGGTCTCGATCAGGCCGAGGGTGGCCTTGGCCAGCCAGGAGCGGTTGTCCGCCTCTTCCTCGCGTGGCACGAACTGGCCGTCGACCAGGCTGGGGTGGTCGGGGTAGTTGAGCTTGAGGGTTTCCAGGCTGGTGGCGGCCAGGTCGTCGAGGGACAGGCGCTGGTAGGCCTCGGTCATGATCGCCAGGCCGTCGCCGACCGCCGGGGTTTCCTGGAAGTTTTCCACCACGTAGCGGCCGCGGTTGGCGGCGGCGACATAGGCCTGGCGCTTGAGGTAGTAGTGGGCGACGTGCACTTCGTAGGCGGCCAGCAGGTTGCGCAAGTAGATCATGCGCTGCTTGGCGTCCGGCGCGTAGCGGCTGGTGGGGTAGCGGCTGGTGAGCTGGGCGAACTCGTTGTAGGAGTCGCGCGCCGCGCCGGGGTCGCGCTTGGTCATGTCCAGCGGCAGGAAGCGCGCCAGCAGGCCGCGGTCCTGGTCGAAGGAAGCCAGGCCCTTGAGGTAGTAGGCGTAGTCGACGTTGGCGTGCTGCGGGTGCAGGCGGATGAAACGCTCGGCGGCGGACTTGGCGGCCTCCGGCTCGACGTTCTTGTAGTAGGCGTAGATCAGCTCCAGCTGCGCCTGCTCGGCGTAGCGGCCGAACGGGTAGCGCGACTCCAGGGCCTTGAGCTTGCTGATGGCGCTGGTGTAGCTGCGGTTGTCCAGGTCGGCCTGGGCCTGCTGGTACAGCTCCACCTCGCTCAGGTTTTCGTCGACCTCCGGCTGCTTCGAGGAACAGGCGGCGGTGAGGGCGAGGATGGCGATCAGCAGCAGGTGTCTCACTTGCATGGCGGCTTGCGTCCCTGTGACGGCCGCGCGGCCGTCCTGTTATGATGAGCGCCCCCTGGGTTCCCCTGGGGCAAAGACGCCGTATTTAACCACAAGCCCGTCGCCGAAACCAAAGGCCGGGCTCCCGCCGTTGCCGAAGATGACTTCTATCAATAAACAGCTGATCCAACTCCAGGCCACCGTGCCCTTCGAACAGGGCGGGCAGCGCCTCGACCAGGTGGCGGCGCAGCTGTTCGGCGAGTTCTCCCGCTCGCGCCTGTCCGCCTGGATCAAGGACGGCCGGCTGACCGTCGACGGCGCCGTGGCGCGCCCGCGTGACATCGTCCATGCCGGCGCGCAGCTGGTGCTGGACGCCGAGCAGGAAGCCCAGGGCGAGTGGCTGGCGCAGGACATCGAACTGAACATCGTCTACGAGGACGAGCACCTGCTGGTGATCGACAAGCCGGCCGGCCTGGTCGTCCACCCCGCGGCCGGACACGCCGACGGCACCCTGCTCAACGCCCTGCTGCACCACGTGCCGGACATCGTCAACGTGCCGCGCGCCGGCATCGTCCACCGCCTGGACAAGGACACCACCGGCCTGATGGTGGTGGCCAAGACCCTGCAGGCGCAGACCATCCTGGTCGAGCAGTTGCAGAAGCGCACGGTCAGCCGCATCTACGAATGCATCTGCATCGGCGTGATCACCGCCGGCGGCACCATCGACGCGCCCATTGGCCGCAGCTCGGCGCAGCGCCAGCGCATGGCGGTTACCGACGGTGGCAAGCCGGCGGTCAGCCACTACCGGGTGCTGGAACGCTACCGCTCGCACACCCACGTGCGGGTCAAGCTGGAAACCGGGCGCACCCACCAGATTCGCGTGCACATGAGCCACGTCGGCTACCCGCTGGTGGGGGACCCGGTGTATGCCGGGCGCTTCCGCATTCCGCCGGCGGCCAGCCCGAGCCTGGTGCAGAGCCTCAAGGAATTCCCGCGCCAGGCGCTGCACGCGCGCTTCCTCGAGCTGGACCACCCGGCCACCGGCCAGCGCATGAAGTGGGAGTCGCCGCTGCCGGACGACCTGGTCTGGCTGCTCACCCTGCTGCGCCAGGACCGCGAGGCATTCGTCGGGTGAACGCCTGGGCACATGACTGGTTGACCCCGGACTGGCCCGCGCCGGCCAGGGTGCGCGCCTGCGTCACCACCCGCCGCGGCGGGGTCAGCGCGGCGCCGTTCGACAGCCTCAACCTCGGCGAGCACGTCGACGACGACCCCGCCGCCGTGGCCAAGAACCGTCAGCGCCTGCTCAGCCAGCTGGGTTGCCAGCCGGCCTGGCTGCGCCAGGTGCATGGTATCCAGGTGGTCGCCGCCGACCCGGCGCGGGTCGCCGAGGCCGATGCCAGCTGGACCGCCACCCCCGGCATCGCCTGCACCGCGATGACCGCCGACTGCCTGCCGGCGCTGTTCTGCGACCGCGCCGGCACTCGGGTGGCCGCCGCCCATGCCGGCTGGCGCGGGCTGGCCGGCGGCGTGCTGGAGGCCACCGTGCAGGCGCTCGACGTGGCGCCCGAGGACCTGCTGGTCTGGCTTGGCCCGGCCATCGGCCCGGCGGCCTTCGAAGTCGGCGCCGAGGTGCGCGAGGCCTTCGTCCGCCAGCACGGCGAAGCGGCAAGCGCCTTCGTGCCTGGCGCCAATGCCGGCAAGTACATGGCCGATATCTACCAGCTGGCTCGCATCCGCCTGGCCGCCGTCGGCGTCACTGCGGTCAGCGGCGGCGGCCTGTGCACCTACAGCGACCCGCGTTTCTATTCCTACCGGCGCAGCCCACGCACCGGGCGTTTCGCCTCGCTGATCTGGCTGCAACCCTGAGTCGGGATACCCTGGCCGCGTAGGGTGGATCGCGCTTTATCGATCCACCGCTCTGGTGGATATAAAAAGCGATATCCACCCTACGGCCATCCCGCCATCTCCGCTAATCGGCGCTTTTGTAGCTCTTAATCACCATCATCAATAGTGCTGTGCCGAGCGAGACGACCGGTCATATGCTCGGCGCCATGAACAGCATTCGACTCGACAAGCGCGACCTGATCCTGAGCAAGGGCTCGGCGGTGATGACCCGTCGCGGCTACCACGGCACCGGGGTACAGGAGATCGTCCAGGCCGCCGGGATTCCCAAGGGCAGCTTCTATCACTACTTCGCCAGCAAGGAAGACTTCGCCCTGCAGGCGCTGGCCTTTATCTACCGCCCGCGGCTGGAGCGTTATGCCCAGGCGCTGGGCAACCCGGCGCTGAGCCCGCGGGCGCGCATCCTCGGCTACTACCGCAACCTGCTGGCGCACTTCGCCCGCCAGGACTCGCCGCAGTACCACTGCTTCATCGGCAGCCTGAGTTTCGAGATGAGCGAGATGCTGCCGGCCATCGGCGCCGAGGTGGAGGCCATCCAGCAGGCCTCGGTGGAAATCCTCCGTCAGTGCCTGGAGCAGGCGCGCGCCAGCGGCGAGCTGAGTGCCGACGAGGACTGCGGCAACCTCGCCGTGTTTATCGCCAACGCCTGGCAGGGCGTGCTGGCGCGGCTCAAGGTGGGCCGCAGCCTGCAGCCGCTGGAAGCTTTCGTGTTGCGCCTGGAGCGTCTGCTGCAGGCCTGATTTTTCTTGACCCTTGAAACGAGACGACCGGTCGGTTGGCCGGCCCCAGGAGACCCCATGAGCGCCCCCGTACAAGCCCTGTTCGCCCCCTTCCGCCTCGGCAACCTGGAGCTGCCGACCCGCGTGGTGATGGCGCCGATGACCCGTTCCTTCTCCCCCGGCGGCGTGCCCAACGCCCAGGTGGTGGAGTACTACCGCCGCCGCGCCGCCGCCGGCGTCGGCCTGATCATCACCGAGGGCACCACGGTCGGCCACCAGGCCGCCAACGGCTACCCCAACGTGCCGCGTTTCCATGGCGAGGACGCCCTGGCCGGCTGGAAGCAGGTGGTCGAGGCGGTGCATGCAGAGGGCGGCAAGATAGTTCCGCAGCTGTGGCACGTGGGCAACGTGCGACGCCTGGGTACCGAGCCGGACGCCGGCGTGCCGGGCTACGGGCCGATGGAGAAGCTCAAGGACGGCAATGTCGTGGTACACGGCATGACCAAACAGGATATCGACGAGGTGATCGCCGCCTTCGCCCAGGCCGCGCGCGATGCCAAGGCCATCGGCATGGACGGCGTGGAGATCCACGGCGCCCACGGCTACCTGATCGACCAGTTCTTCTGGGAAGGCAGCAACCAGCGCACGGACGCCTACGGTGGCGACCTGGCCGGCCGCTCGCGCTTCGCCATCGAGCTGATCCAGGCGGTGCGCGCCGCGGTCGGCCCGGACTTTCCGATCATCCTGCGCTTCTCGCAGTGGAAGCAGCAGGACTACAGCGCGCGCCTGGTGCAGAGCCCCGAGGAGCTGGAAGCCTTTCTCAAGCCGCTGTCCGAGGCCGGCGTGGATATCTTCCACTGCTCGACCCGGCGCTTCTGGGAGCCGGAGTTCGCCGGCAGCGACCTCAACCTGGCCGGCTGGACCCGTCAGCTCACCGGCAAGCCGACCATCACCGTCGGCAGCGTCGGCCTGGACGGCGAGTTCCTGCAGTTCATGGTCAAGACCGACAAGGTCGCCGAGCCGGCCAGCATCGACAACCTGCTCGAGCGGTTGCACAAGCAGGAGTTCGACCTGGTGGCGGTGGGCCGCGCGCTGCTGGTCGACCCGGACTGGGCGCTGAAGGTGCGCGAAGGGCGCGAGGGCGACATCCTGCCGTTCAGCCGCGATGCGCTGATGCAGCTGGTCTAAGAACCTGCTCACGATCTCGCGAGCTAGAGTCCTATAAGGCGAAAACCGGCGAGGGCGCGGAGTTTACGAGCTGTAAATGAGCAGTCCGAGCCGGTTTTCAACGCAGTAGGGCCGACGCGCAGCAGATCGTGGGTTGGTTCTGCGACTTCCCCGGGCGCCGGTTTGCGGCGCCTCTTTTCGAGCCCCGGCACATCGGGGCTTTTTTACGCCCGCTGGCAGGGTGCGGGGTGCGCCTCGGCTGCCTAGCCCGGCTGCAATCCGGCAGGGATCAGGGCCCGGGCGCCTTGCCCCGGATTGCGGCCGCGCCAGCCCTGTCGGCGACCTTGGGCGGTGCCTGCAGGGCGCCGCGCAGGTGCTGTTCGAACAGCTGGACGATGCCGTCCCAGCCCTGTCTGCCGGCGTGCTGGCGGGCATTGAGGCGAACCCGGCGCAGGGTCTCGCCGTCTTCCAGCAGCCAGCAGGCCGCTTCGCAGAAACCGTGCTCGTCGCCGGGGCGGGCGAGTGCGCCGTTGTGCCCGTGGTGGATATGCTGGGCGGCGGCGGCCTGGTCGTAGGCCACCACGCCGAGGCCCGAGGCCAGTGCCTCGAGCACCACGTTGCCGAAGGTCTCCGACAGGCTGGGGAACAGGAACAAATCGCCCGAGGCGTAGTGCGCGGCCAGCGCCTCGCCGCGCTGCAGGCCGCAGAACACCGCGTCCGGCAGCTGCGCCTGAAGGCTGGCGCGCTGCGGGCCGTCGCCCACCAGGATCAGGCGCATGCGTCGCCGCGGCTGGCTCGCCTGCAGGGCGGTGAAGGCCTTGCCCAGCAGGCCGAGGTTCTTCTCCGCGGCCAGGCGGCCGACATGCAGCACGGCCAGCTCGTCCGGGCCCAGGCCCCAGCTGGCGCGCAGCGCCTCGCTGCGCCGGCTGGGGTGGAACAGCTGGCTGTCGACGCCGCGGGCGAGCAGGGCCAGGCGCTCGAAGTCACGCCGCTGCAGCTCGATCTGCTGCCCGGCGCTGGGCACCAGGGTCAGTTGCGAGCGGTTGTGAAACCAGCGCAGGTAGTTGGTCAGCAGGCGGGTCAGCAGACCGACGCCGTAGTGCCCGGTGTACTGCTGGAAGTTGGTATGAAAGCCGCTGACCACCGGGATGCCCAGACGCCGGGCGGCGCGCAGGGCGGACAGGCCGAGCGGGCCTTCGGTGGCGATATAGAGCACGTCCGGGCGTTGCCGTTGCCAGCGCCGCAGCAGCTTGTGCAGCGCCGACTGGCCCCACTGCAGGCCGGGGTAGCCGGGCAGCGGCCAGCCGCGGGTCAGCAGCAGGTCGGCGTCCAGCGGCTGCGCCGGGTCCGTCGCCTGGCGCGGGCGCACCAGCTGCACGCGATGGCCGCGGCCGCGCAGGCCCTCGACCAGGCGGCCGAGGGTGTTGGCCACGCCGTTGATTTCCGGCGGGTAGGTTTCGCTGATCAGGGTGATTTGTAGGGCGGTCGGGCTCATGACGGCAGTGTGGACCGCCGCCATGTAGCCCATGTGACGTCAGGGTTGCGCTTTTGTGACGGGCTCTGCGCCGCGTTCGCGCACCCAGAACAGCGTGGCGCCGGCCACCGCCGCCGGCATGACGAGGATATTGACGAAGGGAACCAGCAGTGCGGCGTAGGTGATGCCGCCGAAGCTCAGGCTCTGCCAGCGCTTCTCGCGCAGCCAGGCGAGCATGTCCTGCCAGCTCAGCTTGTTGTTGTCCGCCGGGTAGTCGATGTACTGCACCGCCATCATCCACACGCCGAACAGCAGCCACAGCGGCGCGGCCACCAGGTTGACCACCGGGATGAAGCTCAGGATCAGCAGGGCGATGGCGCGCGGCAGGAAATAGGCCAGCTTGCGCGCCTCGCGGCCGAGGGTGCGCGGCACCATGGCCGCCAGTTCGGCCCAGCTGAAGGGTGGGAAGTGATCCTCGCCGCGCACCACCACCTCGACCTTCTCGGCGAGAAAACCGTTGAACGGCGCGGCGATGATATTGGCCAGCAGGGTGAAGCTGAAGAACACCATCAGCAGCACCAGCACCACGAACAGCGGCCACAGCAGGTACTCGAGAAAGCTCAGCCAGCTCGGCAGGCTGGGCATGAAGGCATCGACCCAGCCGCCGAACTGCTGCACGGCGACGCCGATCAAGGCGACGAAGAGGATCAGGTTGACCGTCAGCGGCAGCAGCACGAACAGGCGCAGGCCGGGGCTGAGCACCAGCTTCAGGCCTTCGCGCAGGTATTGCGGGCCGGACAGAACGGGGGCAGCGGGCATGATGGGCTCCAGGGTGGTTGAGTCGCGCGACCATACCGACTTTGCCGGGGCGGCGAAAGTTCAGCGGTTCATGGCTCCGCCGTGCTGGCCTGCGGCTGGTACAGCACCACCTGGTTGCGCTTGCGCTTGGCCAGGTACATGGCGCTGTCGGCGGCCTTGATCAGCGCCTCGGCCTCGCCGGCGTGCTGCGGGCAGAGGGCGATGCCGATGCTCGGGGTGACGAAGTCGATGCGCTCGCCGAGTATGTCGAACGGCGCGCCGAGGCTGGCCAGCAGACGCTCGCCCAGGGCCTGCGCGGCCTCGGCGCTGGCGCCGGCGAGCAGCAGGGTGAATTCGTCGCCGCCCAGGCGGTACAGCTTGCCGGGCTGGCGCAGGCCGTGCTGCAGACGCGCGGCGATGGCCACCAGCAGGGCGTCGCCGGCGTCGTGGCCGAACTGGTCGTTGACCTGCTTGAAGTGGTCCAGGTCGATGAACAGCAGGGCCAGCGGGCCGGCGTTGCCGCTCAGCGCCTGGTCGAGGTCGTGCTGCAGCTGTTCGTTGAACGCCTTGCGGTTGCCCAGGCCGGTGAGCGGGTCGCGGTAGGCCAGGTCGTGCAGGTGGCGCTGGTAGGCCATGCGTTCGCTGACGTCGCGCAGGATGCCGCGGTAGCCGAGCAAGGCGCCGCCGCGCTCGCGGATGGCGCTGACCCGCGCCTCGCAGTCCAGCGTCTGGCCGTCGCCGCGGCGAAAGCGCGCGTTGAAGGTGTCGCGGCTGGCGTCGTCGCGCGCCTGCTGGAACAGCTGGCGGGCGCGCTCGACCTCGTCGCCGGCCAGCAGCTCGACGAAGGGGCGGTGCAGCAGCTGGTCGTCGCGGTAGCCGAGCAGGCGCTCCAGGGCGCGGTTGAAACGCTGCAGGCGTCCCTCGGCGTCCACCTCGAAGTAGCCGTCGTGGATCGCGTCGAGCACCACGCGGTCGCGCGCCTCGCTCTGTTCCAGGCGCTCGAGCATCTGGTTGAGGCCGGTGCTGAGCGCGCCCAGCTCGTCGCGGCCGAGGTCGCCGACCCGCGGCAGGCGGGCCTGGTCGCCGATGGCGGCGATCTCGCCATTGAGCCGGCCGAGGCGGCGCAGCACCCAGAACTCCAGGCCGATGTACACCAGCAGCGCCGCCGCCAGGGCGATCGCCAGGCTGAGGCCGAGGAAGAAGTGGATGGCCTCGCCGCCCTTGCGGAAGTTGATGCGCTCGCCGGTCAGCTGCAGGCGCAGTTCCGGCTCGCCGAGGCTGTTGGCCGATTGCAGCTCAATGCGCTGACGCTGCGCGTCGAGCAGGCTGCGCGGGCTGAGCCAGCCCTGCGGCAGCGGGGTGTCGGCGGGCAGGGCCAGGCGTTGCCAGTCGTCATCCATCTCCACGGGCGGCAGCAGGCGCAGGTCGCCGAGGGTGCGCAGCTGCAGGTTCTCCTGGCGTGCGCCGTCGAAGAAATAGCCGGCCAGCAGGCTGCCGATGGCCTCGGCGCTGCCCTGGCTGTTGCTCACCGCGCTGACCGTCAGCAGCAGCGGCACGCCCTGCACCAGCAGCAGCTGGCCGGACTGGAACTGCGCATCGCCGCCGTGCTGCAAAAGGCCCAGGCGCTGACTGCGGGCGAGGATGTCGCGGCGCAGGCTGGCGATGCTGCGCGGGCGCTCGCCGCCGACCGGGAGCATGTCGAGCAGGTCCGGCGGCGCCCATTGTTCGACCACCACCTGGCCGCGGTCGTCGAGCAGCACCATGAAGTCGAAGTCGAGGTTGGCCAGTTGCCCGGGGTCGAGGTTGCGCCGCAGGAAGCGGCTGCGGTCGCCTTCGCCGAGCAGCAGCTCGTAGCTGCCGTCCCACCAGGCATAGCTGCGCAGCAGGCTGCTGGTGCGGTGGATATGGGCGAGCAGCAGGGCATGCGCCTTGTGCGCCTCGGCCTGCAGGCGCAGGTTGTCCTGCTGGTCGAAGCGGCTCAGCAGCAGGCGCTCGGAGAGGCCGTAGACGGCCAGCAGGGTCAGCACCAGCAGGGGGGCGAACAGCGAGAACAGGCGGGTGCGCAGGGTCATGACGGCATTCGTCCCTGAAGTCGATGGGCCCAGTATAGCCAGGGCGGGCGATCCTTCCGGTCGATAGCGGGGCTCTATGTCGCGCATTGGCAATGGGTATTTCCGCTCGCGCCGAGCGCTCGCTAGCCTGGCGACCAGTTTCACACTTTGCCGGGCTCCCCCCTGTGTCAGCCTTCCCCACGTGCTCGGGAGCCCGTTCTTATCTCAGCCGGCGCAGGTGCCGGGAGGAGTCGTCGATGTCTGCCATTCGCCATGCCCGCGTCATCATCCTGGGTTCCGGGCCGGCCGGTTACAGCGCCGCGGTGTACGCGGCGCGGGCCAATCTCAAGCCGCTGCTGATCACCGGCATCCAGGCCGGCGGCCAGCTGACCACCACCACCGAAGTGGACAACTGGCCGGGCGATCCCCACGGCCTCACCGGCCCGACGCTGATGCAGCGCATGCAGGAACACGCCGAGCGCTTCGAGACCGAGATCGTCTTCGACCATATCAACGCGGTGGACCTGGTCGGGCCGCGCTTCACCCTGGTTGGCGACAGCGCCATCTACAGCTGCGATGCGCTGATCATCGCCACGGGCGCCAGCGCCCGTTACCTGGGGCTGCCCAGCGAGGCGGCGTTGATGGGCAAGGGCGTGTCGGCCTGCGCCACCTGCGACGGCTTCTTCTACCGCGGTCGCCCGGTGGCGGTGGTCGGCGGCGGCAATACCGCGGTGGAGGAGGCGCTGTACCTGGCCAATATCGCCAGCAAGGTGACCCTGATCCACCGCCGCGAGACCTTCCGCGCCGAGAAGATCCTGCAGGACAAGCTGCGCGCGCGGATCGCCGAGGGCAAGATCGAGCTGCGCCTGAATGCCGAGGTGGACGAGGTGCTGGGCGATGCCGGCGGCGTCACCGGCGTGCGCCTCAAGCACCAAGACGGTGCCAGCAGCGAGCTGGCCGTGGACGGTCTGTTCGTCGCCATCGGCCACACCCCCAACACCAGCCTGTTCGAGGGCCAGCTGGCGCTCAAGGACGGTTACCTGGTGGTCAACGGCGGGCGCGAGGGCAACGCCACCGCCACCAGCATCCCCGGCGTGTTCGCCGCCGGCGACGTGGCCGACTCGGTCTATCGCCAGGCGATCACCTCGGCCGGTGCCGGCTGCATGGCGGCGCTGGATGTCGAGCATTATCTCGACGGGCATTGAGCTCCGGTTGTGGACAAAGCCCCGGCATCGCGAGATGGCGGGGCTTTTTCGTGGTCGCCCCGATGTCATCCGGGCTACGCGAGCGCCCCCCACCCACTATGAGTCAATCCGGCCAGTGCCAGGCCGGTTCGTCCAGCAGGCCCTGACCGCGGATGCCGGTCTGGCCCAGCGCTTTGTCCAGCTCCAGGGCGTTGCACGCCGGGCTTTGCTTGAGCGTGGCGATCAGGCGGCTGGCGTGGGACACCACCCACACCTGGGTGTGCTGCGAGGCGGCGATGATCAGGCGGCCGAGCGCGGGCAGCAGATCCGGGTGCAGGCTGGTTTCCGGTTCGTTGAGCACCATCAGCGACGGCGGCCGCGGGGTGAGCAGGGCGGCCACCAGCAGCAGGTAGCGCAGGGTGCCATCGGATAGCTCGGCGGCGCTCAAGGGGCGCAGCAGGCCTTCCTGGCGCAGCTCGACGGCGAAACGGCCGCCCGGCTGGAAATCGATATGCAGGCGGCTGCCGGGAAAGGCGTCGTCGATGGCGGCATCCAGCGCGGCGCGATCGCCGATTTCACGGATGGTCTGCAGCGCCGCGGCCAGGTCGCGGCCATCGTGATGCAGCACCGGTGTGCGCGTGCCCAGTTGCGGCTGGCGCGCCGGGGCCTCGGCGTCGCTGCGAAAGTGATCGTAGAAGCGCCAGCGGCGGATGGTTTCGCGCAGCTGGAAGACTTCCGGGCAGCTGGGGTCGTTGCCGATCTGGTCGAACAGGCTGTCGTAGCTCGGCAGGTGCTGGGCCAGCACCTGCCAGCTGCGGCCTTCGCGCAGGCGCACCATGGGCCCGGCGCGATCCACCAGCAGCGAGGCGGGGCGATAGTTGGCGCCGGCCCAGATGCATTCGCGCTTGATCTCCGGGTCGAGGGCGAAGGCCGAGCGGCTCGGCTCGGGCAGGCCGAGGGCAATCGCATAGCCGAAATCCTCGCCGGCAAAGCCCAGGCGCAGACGCATTGCGTGCTGCCGTGGGCCGCCTTGCACCGGCACCTCGCCGCTGCGCATGCGCCGGGAAATCTGCTCCGGCCCGGCCCAGAAACTCGACTCCAGCCCGCCCTCTCGGGCCAGCGCATTGACCACCCCGCCCTGGGCGGTTTCCGCCAGCAGGCGCAGGGCGCGGTAGAGATTGGACTTGCCGCTGCCGTTGGCGCCGGTGATCAGGTTGAGTTGGCCCAGCGGCAGCACCAGGCTGTTGATCGAGCGGTAGTTGGCGACGGCGAGGGTATGCAGCATGGGTGTCGTCCTGACCAGGAATCAGCGGCCGTGGCGCGGCGAGAAGGCCAGCCAGGCCAGCAGCGGGTAGCACAGGTAGTGCAGGCTGAACAGGAACAGGCCCATGGGGCTGGGGGTGTCCTGCAGGGCCATCATCGCCAGCAGGCCCAGGTAGAGCAGCGCCAGCAGGCCGCCGTAGAGCGCGGTGAAGCGCCAGCGTTCGGCGTTGCTCGGCGCGCGCCCTTCGCGCCAGTGGAACAGCAGCGCCAGGCCGGCGGCGATGGCGGCGGCGATCAGCAGGGTGGTCAGCACCCCGCCGAGGCGCACGAAGGTGCGCAGCAGCAGGTTCAGCAGCACCGCCGCGAGCACCCCGCCGAGGGCGTAGTAGCGCAGTTGCACGGCGCCGCTCACAGGCTGCGGGCCAGGCCGAAGCGTTTGCTCAGCACCCGGTCCAGCAGGGCGCCGGGCAGCAGCGCGGCGAGCAGCGGCAGGGCGCGGCTGCCGTTGCCCAGGCGCAGCAGGCGCGGGCGTTTGTCGCGCTGCACGGCAGCGAGCAGTTGCGCGGCGAACGCCTCGGCCGGGGTGGGGTTGTCCTGCGAGGCGCCGGCGCGGGCGCGGATGCCGTCGCGCAGCGGCCACCAGGGCGAGTCCTGGCGGATCAGTGCTTCGGCCTGCTGGCTGGCGTTGGCGCCGAAGCTAGAGGCGATGGCGCCGGGCTGCACCTCCATCACCTCGATGGCGAAGGGCGCCAGCTCCAGGCGCAAGGCGTCGCTCAGCGCGTGCACCGCCGCCTTGGAGGCGCAGTAGGCGCCGGCGAAGGGGGTGACCAGCACGCCGGAAACGCTGCCGATATTCACCACCAGGCCGCGGCTGCGACGCAGCAGCGGGAACATGGCGCGGGTCACGCCGACCACGGCGAACACGTTGGTCTCGAACTGCTGGCGCATGGCCTGAACGCCGCCGTCGAGCAGCGGGCCCATGGCGCCGTAGCCGGCGTTGTTGATCAGCACCTCGAGGCCGCCGATCTCCTCGTTCAGGCGGCTGGCCAGGCGTTCGAGGGCCTCGCCGTCGTTGACGTCCAGCTGCACCGCCTGGAAACCGGCCTGCTGCAGCGCCGCCAGATCGCCGTCCTTGCGCGCGGTGGCCCAGACGCGGTAACCGGCGGCCTGGAAGGCGTCGGCCAGGGCGCGGCCGATGCCGCTGGAGCAACCGGTGATCAGGACATTGGCTTGGGACATGCGGCGGTCTTCCTTGTGACGGGTTATCGGTATGCGCGGTGCAACCCGGGGCTCAACGGACGAACTGGCCCTGCAGGCGCTCGGCGCGAAACTCCAGGGTAGCCGGGCTGTAGCCGCTGCGCAGGTCGGGCAGCGGCAGGCAGTCGTTCCAGCTGGCGCCAGGCAGCAGTTCGCCGGGGCCGCTGTAGCGCGGCGATTCGTACAGGCGCTGAGCCAGGTTGGTGGCGTTGCCGGGGCGGTAGGCGGCGACTTCCCAGCGCAGTTCCAGCAGGGCGGCGTCGCTGCCGTTCTTCAGCGTGACGAACAACGGCCGGTCGGCCGGGCACTGCTGCGGATCGTAGCGCAGGCGCAGTTCCAGGTGGGCGAGGTAGCGGGCGTCGCGGTTTTCCTGCCAGAGCACCCAGCTGGCGACCAGGGCCAGGCCGGCCAGCGCCGCCATGGAGATCGGCAGGGCCTTGAGCGGGTAGCGGATCAGCAGGATCAGCCAGGAGACGACGAGCAGGACACCGATCAGCATGGGGGCAGCCTTGGAAAAGTCTGCCCTCATCCTACACAAGGCGGTTTGTCAGGGTAACCGCAGGGGCTGTCTCAAGCTGTGACAGGGGCGTAGCCCGGATGCAATCCGGGGGCCTCGGCGGCGGGGCCCCGGATTGCGTCCGGACTACGGCGGCTCAATGTGCGCTGATGACCGCGGCATCGCTGCGGCCGTAGACGTCCTCCAGGCGCTCGATATCGTCCTCGCCCAGGTAGGTGCCGGACTGCACCTCGATGATCTCCAGCGGGATCTTGCCCGGGTTGGAGAGGCGGTGCACCGAGGTCATCGGGATGTAGGTGGACTGGTTCTCGGTGAGCAGGAACTCGCGGTCGTCGCAGGTCACCTTGGCCGTGCCGGACACCACGATCCAGTGCTCGGCGCGGTGGTGGTGCATCTGCAGCGACAGCTGCGCCCCCGGCTTGACGGTGATGTGCTTGACCTGAAAGCGCCCGCCCATGTCCACCGAGTCGTACGAGCCCCAGGGGCGGTACACGGCGCAGTGGTTCTGGGTCTCGCTGCGGCCCTGGGCATCGAGTCTGCCCACCAGCTTCTTGACGTCCTGCACGCGGTCCCTGTGCGCCACCATCATGGCGTCCTTGGTTTCCACCACGACGATGTCGTCCAGGCCGAGCACCGAGACCAGCTTGCCGTTGCCGTGCACCAGGCAGTTGCGGCTGTCCTCGAGCAGCACGTCGCCCTTGGTGACGTTGCCGGCAGCGTCCTTGTCGTGCACTTCCCAGATCGACGACCAGCTGCCGACGTCGTTCCAGCCGGCGGCCAGCGGCACCACGCAGGCGCGGGTGGTCTTCTCCATCACCGCGTAGTCGATGGAGTTGTCCGGGCAGCAGGCGAAGGTGGCCGGGTCGATGCTGATTTCCGCGTCCTTGCGCTGGCTGCGCTCCAGGGCCAGCAGGCAGGTGTCGTAGATGTCCACGTCGTGCCGCTTGAGCTCCTCGAGGAAGCGGCTGGCGCGGAACAGGAACATGCCGCTGTTCCAGTAGTAGTCGCCGCTGGCCACGTATTCGGCGGCGCGCTCGGCGTCGGGTTTCTCGACGAAGCGGGCGACCCGCGCCACGCCGTCCGGCAGCTGCGCATCGACGCTGCCGCGGATATAGCCGTAGCCGGTCTCGGGGCGGTCGGCCGGTACGCCGAACAGCACCATCTCGCCCTTCTCGGCGGCCACGGTGGCCAGCGCCAGGGCCTGGCTGAAGGCCTGCTGGTCGTCCAGCACGTGGTCGGCCGGCAGCACCAGCATCAGCTCGTCACGGCCCTCGGCGATCAGCTGCAGGGCGGCCATGGCCACCGCCGGCGCGGTGTTGCGGCCGAAGGGTTCGAGCAGCAGCAGCTGCGCCTGCTGGCCGATCTGCTGCAGCTGTTCCTGGACGATGAAGCGGTGCTCCAGGTTGGCCACCAGCACCGGCGGCTGCATGCCCTCGACGGAGAGGCGCTGCAGGGTCTGCTGGAACAGCGTGTGCTCGCCGGTGAGGGCGAGGAACTGCTTGGGATACTGCTTGCGCGAGAGCGGCCAGAGTCGCGAGCCGCTGCCACCGGAAAGGATGATCGGGGTCATGGTGTGTCTCCTGAGATGAGGGTCATGAGGTGCTCCAGCGTCATGTGGTGCGGCGTGTGCCCGCCGTTTTCCTTGTTCTCGAAAAAACTCGTTGCCTTAAGGAAGTTCTGAAAAAGCCATTTATCGTCACTCCCGCGAAGGCGGGAGCCCAGGGACTACGCAGGCTCTGGATTCCCGCCTGCGCGGGAATGACGGCTATTTCAGAGTTTCCTTAACCGTCGATGGGGCGCTTGACCCACACCGGCGCCAACTTGCCCTGGGCGCCGGTGACGAACAGGCTGACCACCTCGCCGCGCTCCAGGGTCACGGGTTTGAGGTCGGCCACCTTGCGCTCGCCCTCGAACAGCGCCAGGCCGACCTTGACCGGGTTGATCTCGCGCTCGCCGCGGCCGTCGGGCTGCACATCGGCGACCACCGCGGTCTTGCCGTCGGCGGTCTTCAGGCTGAGCGGGCTGTCGCTGAGGTTCTGCACCCGCAGCAGCGCCTTCTGCTTGTTGCTGAACGCCGGTTCCTCGACCAGGCGCGGCGCGCTGCCGGTCTGGCTGACCAGGGTGTAGTAGTGGGCGGCCTGCAGCTGCACCGGCAACTGGGCGTTGCCGACCTGGGCCTGGTAGCTGCCGGCCGGCAGGTACTCGAAGTCGCTGGAGCCCAGCGGTGCGACCCGCTTGAGCTGCACCTCGCCGACGTTGACGTCGAGCTCGGCGTTGCCGGCGTTGTAGGCGCGAACGAAGGCCGAGCCCTTGGGGGCCTTGGGCCCGTAGAGGGCGCCGTCGTCGGCCTGGGCCTGGAACATGCCGAGGCCCAGGGCCAGGGCGCAGGCGCCCAGGGTGAAGCGGCGCAGGGTGGTTTGAGTGTTCATCGGATAGTCCTCCTTGGGGGATGAATCAGTGGCTGGCGGCAGCCAGCCCCTGGCGCTCGCCGCCGTCTCTCAGGGCGGCGAGCCATTGCGGGTCGAAGTCGGTGAGATCGCTGGTCATCGGCAGGTAGCGCTCGGGGAACTCCCAGATCACCAGCTGCGGTGGGGCGTTGTTCAGCTCCTCGCTCTGCAGGTACTTGAGCATCGGCACCAGCGGGCCGCCGCCTTCCTCGGCGTGGTTGGCCAGGTCGCGCTGCAGGTGCTGGCGCAGCGCGCCGGCGAAGTTCCAGGCCGGGTTGGCGCTGTAGCTGGTGCCGACCAGAGCCACCGGCAGGTCGGTCTCGGCGAACAGCGCATTGCCGTCGCCGCCGGCGGCATGGGTCTGGCGCAGTTGCAGGCGGTCGGCGCTCGGCAGCAGGCTCTCGAACAGCGGGCCGAGCGGCAGGAAGCGGGTCAGGTCGCCCTGGTGCGCGCGGGTTTCCAGGGTCTCGGTGACGAACTCCTGCGGCTCGCCGCGCAGCTGCACGGCGCTGCGCACCACCTCGCTCAGGGCGCGCGCGGCGACCTCGGCGCCTTCCGGCGTCCAGTGGGTGTCGGTGCGCAGGAACATCGGCGCCTCACTCTTGGCCGCCTGCAGCGGGCCGAGCAGGTCCGGCGCGGCGATCCCGGCATTGCGCACCGCGCGATGAAAGCGCGGATAGAGGCTGCGCTGCAGGGCGCTGGGCTGATGGGCGCCGGTGTGCTCCGGGTAGAGGCGGGTCTTGGCCGGGACTATGGCCAGCAGCAGCTGGATATCGCGATCTTGCAGCTGGCGCTGCACGCCACGGATCAGTGCCAGGTTGTCGCGCAGCTGGCGTTGAGCATCGACCACCGGGTCGAATTCCTCGTCCGAGTACAGCCAGCCGTCCTGGCCGATCACCAGGCCGGCGCGGCCTTCGCCGAACGCCAGGTATTCCAGGGCCGCCCACAGGTTGATGCCGACCTGCTTGAGCGGGAAGTGCTCGTCGTAGTGTCGCTCGAGGCTCTTGGCCAGGCTGCCGTCGAGCACGCGCGGTTCGGCGGGCGGCCTATAGTCCGCCAGGCCGCCGAGGGCGAGCAGGCTGGTGGGTACCAGCAGCAGGCTGAACAGCGCGACGTAGAGGGTGGTGACGGGGCGATTCATGGCTGACCTCCGCTCAGAACTGGAAGTAGAGGAAGGGGGAGTAGCTCTGCGCCGAGAGCTTGAGCAGCGAGGCGCAGAACAACAGCAGCAGGGCGCCGCGCAGCGCCAGCATGCGCAGGTCGACGGCCTGCAGGGTGACACCGGCGCTGGCCAGGGTCAGGCCCGGCGCATGGCTGCGGCTGGCAAGGAACTGGCGGGCGCCGTTGACGGCGATCACCACCCAGGCCAGCACCAGAGTGACCATCTGCAGCCCGCTGATCTGCGCCAGGGTCAGCTCGCTCGGGCGCCAGTCGCCGAAGGGCAGCAGCGCGGCGTACATGCGCCCGGCCACCTCCAGATTCTCGGCGCGGAAGATCACCCAGCCGAGCATCACCAGCAGCAAGGTGAAGGCCCATTTCAGCGGGTTGAACACAATCGGTGCGGCTTTCACGCCCAGCGCTCGTTCGACGGCCAGCCAGGTGCCGTGCCAGGCGCCCCAGATCAGGAAGGTCCAGTTGGCGCCGTGCCAGAAACCGCCCAGCAGCATGGTCAGGAACAGGTTGCGGTAGGTGTTGAAGGTGCCGTGGCGGTTGCCGCCCAGCGGCACATAGAGGTAGTCGCGCAGCCAGGTCGACAGGCTGATGTGCCAGCGCCGCCAGAACTCGGTGATCGACTGGCTGATATAGGGCTGGTTGAAGTTCTCCATGAAGCGAAAACCCATCATCAGGCCCAGGCCGATGGCCATGTCGCTGTAGCCGGAGAAGTCGAAGTAGAGCTGCGCGGTGTAGGCGATCATGCCCAGCCAGGCGTCGCCGGTACTGGGGTTTTCCAGGGCGAAGCAGTGATCGACCAGCGGCGCCAGGCTGTCGGCGATGAACACTTTCTTGACGAAGCCCTGCATGAAGCGCGTGGCGCCTTCGCTGAACTTGTCCAGGCTGTGGCTGCGCTCGGTGAACTGGTCGGCCAGGTCCTTGTAGCGCAGCACCGGGCCGGCGATCAGCTGCGGGAACAGGGCGATAAAGGCGGCGAAGTTGATCAGGTTGCGCGTCGGTTCGGTGTCGCGGCGGTACACGTCGATCAGGTAGCTGATCGACTGGAAGATGTAGAAGGAGATGCCGATTGGCAGGATCACCGAGGTGAGGACGAAGGGCTCGAGACCGAAGGATTCGAGCAGGGCGTTGATATTGGCCACGCCGAAGTTGGCGTACTTGAAGTAGCCCAGCGTGGCCAGGTTGCCGACCACCCCGGCCACCACCCAGCGGCGTGCCGCCTGGGTGCCGGCATGGGCCTGGATGCGCAGGGCGAAGACGAAGTTCCACAGCGTCACCGCGGCGAACAGCAGGAGGAAGTCCACCCGCCACCAGGCATAGAAGGTGTAGCTGCCGACCAGGATCAGCAGATTGCGCCCGCGATTCGGGCACAGGTAGTACAGGCCGAGGAAGATCGGCAGGAACAGGAACAAAAAGACATTGGATGAAAAGACCATCCGGGCTTCTCCGAAAATAGCCGGGGCAGCGCCCCCCTTTCCCCCCGCGAGCGGAGGGTTTGTTTTGCTGCGTCCCGTAGGCGCGAACTTGTTCGCGAAATTCGCGGCTCAAGCCGCGCCTACGGGCTTTCAAATACCTGGCTCACCTCGCCGCCGAGGCGGAAGCTGTTGAACGGCCCCATCGTCCGGTTCAGTTCGCGGGTCTGTTCGCCGCAGGCGTAAAGGCTGCAGTAGGGAGCCAGCCAGGCGTACTTGTAGTCCTTGCGCAGCTCGCTCATGTCCTGCTTGGCGCCGCTGCGTTGGGCGAATGCCGCCGGGTCGCGCGCGCCTTGCAGCACGCGCTCGGCCAGGCGCTGCAGGGCGCCCTGGTTCTCGCCGCGCAGGTCGACGCCGTTGGCCTCGGCGAAGGCCGCGATCATCGCCAGCGGCGGCAGGGCGTAGTTGTGATAGGCCAGGGCGCGCTGGCTGCGGCGCATCTCGTTGGCCAGGTAACCCTGGTCGTCGACCTGACCCGCGGCGATGCGGAACTGGCCCACCGACCAGTCGAACAGGTCGCGGCGGTCAGCGATGACGGCCACCGCCATCACCGACCAGGCGGCCCAGTAGCTGTGGTTGTTGATCTTCTTCAGCGGCAGGTCGCTCCACTCGCGCACCGTGTGCTCGGCCAGACGCACGAACCAGGCTTCGATGCGCGCGCTCTGCTGCGGGTAGGCGGCCAGCGGCTGCGACGCGGAGAACTTCAGGCGCAGCCAGGCGCCGGCCAGGCTGCCGAGCGCCCATTTGCGCATCGACTTGCCGGTGTGGTTGAACTGCTCGGACGCCAGCGCATCGGCGCTGGCCCACTGGTCGAGCCAGTCGATGGCGCAGTCCAGGCGCCCCTGCTGACCGGTGCGCATATAGCCGGTGATCATCCGCCCGGCTTCCTTTTCCAGGCGGGTGATGGGCGCGGTCTGCGCGCGGAAGTTCTGCTCCGCCTGGCGGTTGAGCGTGGCGCGGGCGCTGCCTGAACCCTCGTATTTGCTGGTGAACTGCAGCGCACCGGTGTAGGGCGCAGGCGTCACCGGGCAGCTGGGCGCCTGGCCGCCTTGCTGCCGTACCGGCGCCTGGTAGCCGGGCGGCGGCTGCAGCGCGGCGAAGGCCGGAGCGCCGAACAGCAGGCTGGCGAGCAGGGCGGGGGCGAATCGCTTCATGGGCAACCTCA
This sequence comes from Pseudomonas sp. NPDC077649, assembly GCF_044542855.1. Taxonomy (NCBI): domain Bacteria; kingdom Pseudomonadati; phylum Pseudomonadota; class Gammaproteobacteria; order Pseudomonadales; family Pseudomonadaceae; genus Pseudomonas; species Pseudomonas sp. NPDC077649. The sequence continues at coordinate 784,019 of NZ_JBITVF010000001.1, forward strand.
ACTCCTGGGCTCGTGGCGGGCCACCTGCTGGCCGGCACCGCTCGGGCGCTGGCACAGGCTGGCCTCGACCTTGAGGTCGTCGGCGCTGTCTTCGGGTTTCTGGATTTCCAGGGCGAAGAAGTTCTGTTCGCCCCAGCCCGGCTCGTCGCGCAGCTCGAAGGCGAAACGGCCGTCGGTGTCGGCGGTGTCGGGTTTCTCCAGCTTGAGTTGCTCGCGGCGGCCGTTGAGGTACCAGACGGTGGCGTCGACGCGCTTGACCGAGGGATCGCTGAAGCGCAGGTCGAGCTGATGGCGCGTGCCGGCCAGGGTCAGCAGGCGGTTCTCGCCGTTGACCAGCACCTCGTTGCTGCCCGGGCGCAGGCGCGTCTCGGCGCTGAGCAGGGCGCTCTGGTCGCTGCAGCCGTTGTTCAGGGTGGCCATCAGCTGGCGGTGGATCTTGTCCGAGGCCAGGTCGTAGAGCGGCGAGAATTCCCAGATCAGGATCTTCGGCGGATCCTTCTGGAACGCCTCGCTGCCCAGGTACTCGAGCATCGCTCCTTCCAGGCCGCCGCCGGCGAAGGCGGCATTGAGCACCTCGGCGCCCAGGTGCTGTTCGAGGAAACCGCCGAAGTTGTAGTTCTTGCCGCTGTGGCTGGTGCCGACCAGGGCGATCTTCGGGCTGCTCGCCTCGCCGAACAGTGCGTTGCCATCGCTGGCGTCCTTCGGCTCGGTGACGAACTGATCGACGTACTGCACCGCGTAGCCGGTGCCGCACAGCTGGCTGGCGACGTTCTGCATGGTGCCGGTCTTGCCCATCAGACCGACGCGCTCGGTGACGAATTCCTTCTGCGCAATATCTTCGAAGCCGGGGATGCGCTTGACCGTCTCGGCCACCAGGCGTGCGGTGCGCTCGGCGCCGTAGGGTGTCCAGTGCTGGTCACGGCGGAAGTAGAACGCCTGGTCGCTGTCCTCGTCGGTCAGGTTGCTCAGGTCCGGCACCCAGATACCCAGCTGCTCGAAGCGCGCCAGCGCCTGGCGGTAGTTGGCCAGCGCCTTGTCGTAGTCGAAGCGCTGGTAGTCGGCGGGCTTGAGCTTGCTGCGATTGACCAGACCGCGGGTCGGTTGATAGACCACCACCAATTCCACGCCGCGCTGCTTGAGGCCGTCGCGCAGTTCCTTGAGGCGCTGGTAGCCGGCTTCGCTGGTGCCGAACTCGGTGCGCAGGTCTTCCACGCTGCGAAACAGCCAGCCTTCCTCGGCGTCCATCAGGGTGATGAAGTTCTTCATGTAGTTGCTGGTGTAGCGGCTGGCGTCGTGCGCGGCGGGGCACAGCGAGCAGCAGTCTTCGACCTGGTATTGCGGCGCCTGGCGCTCCTGCGCCTGCAGGGCACCGCAGGCGGCGCAGGCCACGGCCAGGGCGAGGGATTTGAGCGGAGAAACGATCATGGTGGGCCTCGTCAATTGGTCATCTGCTCGGGATCGATCGGGTCGATCAGCACGGGCTGGCGCTGGCGCACCAGCAGGTCGAGGATCTGTTCCTGTTTTTCGCCGAGGATGCCGGCGAGCTGGATGCCGTTGCTCTTGCGCGGGGCGATCAGCTTGACCCGGTACAGCTCCACCGACAGCGGCGAGTCGATGTTGATCGGGCTGGAGCCGTTGCCGGCCAGGGTGCCGCCGACGATGATCATCGACACCTTGGTGTCGAAGGGATCGAGCTTGAGGTCGCGGTCGGTATCGGACAGGTCCTTGATGTGGCCGTACACGCCGGTCAGCTCGTTGAGCGCGGCGAGGTTGTCGTACAGGCGAATGTTCTCGCTGTTGCGGATGCGGATGCCGTGGCGCCGGTTGCGCAGCACCTGGTTGCCCCACAACAGGTTGTCGCCGCTCTCGTAGATGGTGATGCCGTCGGCATGGTTGCCGTGCACGCGGTTGTAGGCGATCAGGTTGCCGACGCTGTTACGGTCGATGACCACCCCGGAGAGCTTGTTGTCATGGCTCTCGTTGTTGATGATCCAGCTGTCGTTGACCTCGCGCGAAATGATGATGCCGTGCTTCTTCTTGGTCCCGAACACCTTGTTCTCGGCGATGATCAGGCCGTGCGAACGGTCGTGCGGGTCGATGCCGTAGACGATGTTGTCGCGGTAGGTGTTGCCCTTGATCACCACGTTCTGCGCTTCGTAGCAGTAGAAGCCGTACCAGTGGTCGACGAACTCCGAATCGATCAGCCAGCCGGTCGGCTCCTCGCGCTTGAGGCGGGCATGCATGTTCGGCGTGTACTGGGTGATCGACACCCCGTAGGACTTGGAATTCGAATAGCCCAGGCTGGTCAGCACGCTGCCGGCGATGTACAGCTCGCTGCCGCCCCAGGACACCAGGAAGGGGCGGAACTCCTTGGGATCGCCGCGGAAGGTGGCCGGGCCCTTGTCGGCCTCGCGCCAGGCGGTGACGCGGGTGTCGGTGAGGAACATCAGGCCGTCGTTGACCAGGAAGGCGCCGCGTTCCTGCGACAGGCGCAGCTCGCGGGTCTCCTTGCCGACGTGCAGGGTCGCGCCCTGGGCGACCACGATCGGCAGGCGGGCGAGGTAGACGCCCGGCTGCTGTTCTTCGAACTGGCTGGCGGGCAGGGCCTTGGCCAGGTCCTGCGCGGTGACCAGGCCACCTTCGATGAAGATCGCCTGGGGCATGCCCTGCTGGCGCTTGACCCATTCGCGCAGGCGCTCGTTGCCGCCGGTGAAGTCCTTCAGCGCGTCCTGGCGCAGCATACGCCGCACCGCCACGCGGCCCTTGTCCTGGCGTGGAATCTTGGCCAGCACGGCGTCCATGGTGTAGCCGGACAGATCCGGCAGCGTCGGCGCTTTCAGGTGCAGCGGCTCGGCCGGCGCGCTGCGCACCCGGTAGTCGAACTGGTGCTCGCTCTCGGCACCGAGCGCCGGCGGCGCGGCCAGCTGCACGGCGCCGAGCAGCGCGCCTGCGCCGAGCAGACAGAAGGCGAGGCGCTTGTTGATCCTGCGTGGCATGGGATCTCTCCTCAGAAGCGCCAGATGAAGTCGACGAAGGCGCGGTGCATCACCGAGTCGGTGCCGCGGCCATAGGCGTCGCCGGGCAGGAACACGCCGCCGCGCAGACGCACCAGGGCCGAACGTTCGTCGAGTCGTTCCGCCACCGAGGCCGGCAGCAGGCCCTGCTTGAAGTAGCGGGTCAGGACCAGGTCGACCTCCTGGCCGACGTCCTTCTCGCCCGCCACCAGCGGCGCGTCGACGCCGCTGTCGCCGATGTCCTGGTCGCCGTCGACGCGCCACAGGCGGTGGTAGACCAGGCTGGCGTCGTAGTCTTGGCCCAGTTGCCAGGAGCTGAAGGCGCTGGCCACCTGCAGGTTGGAGAGCTCGCCGCGGAAGGCCTCGCCGAAGCGGTGCAGGCGCGATTCGACGCCGGTGAAATTGGCGCGGTTGCTGTGCAGGCCGGTCTGCATGAACTGGCGCGACTCGTCCTCATCGCCGCCGCCACTGCCGCGGGCATAGGCCGCACCGATCTTCCAGTGCTCGTCGAGGCTGTAGCGCAGGCCGAGGTCCACCGCCCAGGCGTCGACGTCCTGGCTACGCGAGCCGCTGGCCACGCGTTCGTCGCCGATCACCTGCTGCTGCAGCTGGTCGGTGTCGCCCTTGAGCCAGGTCATCTGCGCCCAGTAGTTGAGGCGGTTGCGCGAGTTGCGCTCGAAGAAGCCGCCGTCGGCATGCAGGCCGAACCAGGTGAGGTCGCCGGTATGGCGCTTGCTCAGCTCGTCGATGCGCTCGCCGACGCTGGGCAGGCTGCCGTCGTCGCGGCTGTGGTGCAGCTTGGCGCCGATGCGGTGGCCCGGCGTCCACTGGTAGGCGAGGCCGGCGAAGTAGTGGCGGCGGTCCTCGTCTTCCGGGGCCAGCTCGTCGAGGTCGGTGCGGTACTCGGAGAAGCGTTCGGCGACGCCGATATCGGCCTGCAGCAGGGTGCTGTCGAAGCGCCAGTGCAGGGCCTCGATATTGGTGTCCCACCAGGTGCCTTCGTCGCTGCGCAGGCGCTGGCGGCCGAAGCGCAGGCGCTCGCCGGGGTAGGCGGTGAGGCCGCTGTAGTCGACCCAGAACTCGCGCAGGGCCAGGTAGCTGTCGTCCGGCTGGCGCGCGTCGCTGCGGCTGCTGCTGGCGGCGGTTTCGCCGTCGTCGCCGGCGCGCTGCAGCGGGTCGGTCTCGATGGTGTCGGTGGCGGTCACCGCCTGGCCCATGGCGAAGGCGCTCCAGTCGCCGCGCTGGGCATAGGCCCAGGGGCGCAGGTCGAGACCGATGCCGTTGACGTCGCCGCCGTCGCGGGTGCCGAGGTCGCGGTCGTCTTCCGATTGCGCGGTGATCTTGATGTCCAGGCCGAAGTCGGTCTGGTTGTCGGTCGCCCAGGCGGTGCCGGCGGCGAGCAGGCTGGCACCGAGGCCGAGCTGGCTGACGATTCGATTGAACTGCATACGGGTGTCCTTGTTCATGGCTGGCTCGCCTGCAGGCTGTTCTGTTCGCGCCAGGCGTTGCCACGCGCCTCGCGCTCCTCTTGCAGCAGGCGCTGGGCCTCGGCCAGTTGCGCCGGGGTCAGGCGCTGGGCGATGGCATGGGCCAGCTCGTGGGTCTGCGGCGTGTTGCGCGGCAGGGCGAGCTGGCTGAAGACATAGGCATTGACCGGGTTGGGCTTGACGCCGCGGCCCTGGCTGAACATCTGCGCCAGGGCGAAGTCGGCGCTGAGCTGGCCGGCGCGGGCGGCGCTGAGCAAATGATCGAGCGCCTGTTGCGGGTAGACCTCGCCGAGGTAGCCGCGCAGGTAGAGCTGCCCCAGGTAGTAGTTGGCGCTGGGCTCGCTGGGCGCGGCCTTGCGCAGGTGCTCCTCGGCTTTCTTCGGCTCCTGCGGCAGCAGCTTGCCTTCGTAGTACAGGCGCCCGAGCAGCAGCTCGGCGCGCGGCAGGGCGGCGTCGCGGCCCTTGTCCAGGTAGCCGAGCAGGGTCTCGCTGTCGCCCTGCTGCGGGTAGTCGTAGAGCAGCCGCGCCAGGCTGACCCAGGCGGCCGGATGCTGTGGCGCGATGGCTTCGAGCAGCTCCTGTGCGCGCCCGGGCTGCGGCTGGCCGACTTCGGCATCGGCCAGCACCTGGGCCACGGCGTCGACCCGGTTGGGCGACACGCGGCCGGCGCGGTAGTCGGCCATCAGCTGTTCGAGCAGGGCGTCGAGCTCTTCGGCGCGCCCCTGCTTCTGGTACACCGTGGCCAGCTCGACGTAGCACACGTCGTTCGCCGCCAGGCCGGCCTGGCAGATGCGCTCGATTTCGCCCAGGTGCTGGTCGTAGCTGCCGTCGCTGCGGTAGACGAGGATTTGCGCCAGTTCGGCCTGCGGCAGTCCCTGCTGGCGCCAGTCATGGATGCGTTGCGATAGGTTCATGGCGGGGAAGTCCTGTGGGTAGAACAGGTAGAGCTCGGTCAGCGGCAGCAGCACGCCGGGCTCGCCGGCGCGGCTGGCGGTCTCCAGCAGTTCGGCCGCTTCCTGGCGCTCGGCGGAGCTGCTGCCGGGCTTGCGCGCCAGCAGCTTGCCGAGCCGCGCCTTGGCCCGCGGCGAACCGTCGAGGGCCTGGCGATAGACGCGCTCGGCCTCGGCCAGGTCCTGCGGCTGGCCGTTGGCGACATACAGGTCGGCCAGGCCGATCTGCGCTTCGTCGTAACCCAGTTCGGCGAGCTGGCGGAAATGCCGCTCGGCGGTCTGCTGGTCGCCGCGCTGCAGCGCCTCGCGGGCCAGGCGTTGATCGGGCAGACCGGCGCAACCGGCGAGGGCGGCGCTCACGGCCAGGCCGAGCAGGGCGGGGCGGAGAAGAGGCAGAGACATGGCGTTAACGTCCGGCGGCGATGGCCCGGTCGACCAGCCAGCTCAGCGACGGGCCGCGGTCGATGACCACGTCCACCGGCTGGCCGGCCAGGCTGGCGGGCAGGGTCTGTTCGGGCTTGATCTGCACGCGGATGTCGGCGGACAGGCCGCCATCGTGCAGGCTGCTGCTGACGATCTCGCCGCGGCGCGGCTGGTCTTCGCCGGCCACCTTGAAGCTCACCGGGGTACCCGGGCGCGCCTGTTCCAGGTGGCGGTAGGGGAAGCTGGCGCTGACGGTGGCGATGCCGTCCTGCGGCACCAGTTCGAAGATCACGTCGCCCTTGCTGGCGAACTGGCCGTCGGCCACCAGCTGGCGGGCGATCTTGCAGTTGCACGGGCTGGTCAGGGTGCCCTGCATCTCGCGGCTGAACAGTGCCTCGATCTGGCTCGGCTCGAGCTGCTCCTCGCCCAGATGGCCCTTGAGCATCTCCAGCATGCTGGTGGTGAAGGTGGCGATCGGTGCGCCTTTCTCGACGATGCCGTCGGGCTGCACCAGGCTCTGCACGCTGCCTTCGCGCGGCATGGTCACCTGCAGGGCGGGCAGGCTGATCTGCGCCGACTGGGCGTGGGTGACGAAGTACAGGCCGTAGATCGACTTGCCGATGTAGCCGAAGGCGGCCAGGCCGACGAGGAAGATCGCGGTGCTGAAGGTCACCGCGCGCAGGCGGCCGAACAGGCCCATGCCGCCGCCGGCACCGTTCTTGCGCGCCTTGGTGAAGTTCTCGCGCTGGAGGATGTGCAGCACCTCGCCGACGTTGACCAGCTCGCCGGCCAGGTGGGCGCTGATCAGGTGGCGCAGGGCGGCGGTTTCGCGGGTGCCGAGGTTGTGGAACTGGCAGCCGACGCGGCCCTGTTCGGGCTGCACCGAGCAGACCTGGAAATCCATGTCCAGGCCCAGCACCAGGCTGTCGAGCTGGAACTGCAGCTGGCCGCGATGGAAGTCGCCGACCTTGTGTGCGGTGCGTTCGCTGGCGAAGCTGAAGCCGCCGGCGGAGACATCCAGCAGGCGCACGTCGATGCGTTCGCGCTGGGCATTGCTGTAGCGCAGGCGTCCAGGCAGCTTGACCCGAGCGTGCTGGCGCTGGGCCTCGGACTCATGGACGACGTTGAGGTTGGCGACTGAGTTCATGGTGGCTAGTTCCTATTCGAGTTCGGTCATACCAGCGCCAACAGCGCGGCGATGAATACACAGGAGGCAGAGAAGGTCATGGCGCGCGACGACCAGCTGTTGAACCAGTTGGCGAAGCTGGACAGGCCGCGGTTGAGCTTGGTGTTCTGGCGCGTCCAGGACTGCTGGTCGAGGCGGAAGAACACGTAGATCTTCACCAGGGCGCCGACGATCTGGTTGTAATAGAGCAGCACCGGGTAGGCCGGGCCGACGCGGTGGCCGGAGAGCATCAGCAGCACTGTCAGAACCAGGCGCGTGCTGCCAATCCACAGCAGGTAGATCAACAGGTACATCAGGCTGTACTTGATGCTGGCGATGATCGCCACGCACAGGCCGAGCAGGCAGGTCCACATCGACACGCGCTGGTCCAGCAGCACCAGACTGGTGAAGGCGCCGAGGCGATTCAGGCCCAGGCGCAGGGCGCGCGAGTTCTGCCGCAGGTTGTTGCCGTACCAGCGGAACATCAGCTTGCGGCTGGCCTTGATGAAGCTCTTCTCCGGCGGATGCTCGACCGTGTTGATCGCCGCATCCGGCACGTAGAAGGTGTCGTAGCCCAGGCGCATCAGGCTGTACCAGCTGGACTTGTCGTCGCCGGTGAGGAACTGGAAGCGGCCCAGACGCCAGTGCTCGAGGTGATCGCTCTCCACGTCGCGGATGAACTCGGGGTCGGTCACCACGCTGGCGCGGAACACCGACATGCGCCCGGTCATGGTCAGCACGCGCTTGGAGAGGGCCATCGAGCACATGTTGAGGTGGCGCTGGGCGAAGCGCAGCTTGTGCCACTCGCTCATCAGGTAGCTGCCGCGCACCTCGCAGAACTCGTTGGTGGTCAGCCCGCCGACGTTGGGGAACAGCTTGAACCAGGGCACGCTCTTGCTCACCACGCCCGGCTCGAGCACGGTGTCGCCGTCGATCACCGCCACCACCGCATCGCGATCCGGCTGCTGCCGGGAGATGGCGCGGAAACCGTGGGCCAGGCCGTCGCGCTTGCCGGTGCCGGGAATGCGCACGATGTTCAGCTTGACGTGCGCCGGCGGCTGGGCCTGGGCCCAGAGCGTCTTGATCAGCAGCTCGTCGGACAGCTCGACGATCGAACACACCACGGTGCTCGGGTAGCCGCAGTCGATCGCCTCGCGGATCACCGAGCGATAGACCATGGCGGTGGTCAGCGCCTCGATGCGAAAGCTGGTGACCAGCAGAAAGACATGAGAGGGGTCGGCATCCTTGCCGAGTCTTTGTACCTTGCGGCGATACCAGGGATACACCAGGTAGAGGAACAGGCAGCCGCGCACGAAATGCACGGCGCCCATGGAATAACGCCAGATGCCGACGATGCCGATCAGCAGGAGGAAGTCCCGCGATTCGGGGTCGAACACCGTACGTGGCAGGGCCAGTGCCAGCAGCATCAGCGCGCTGAGGTACAGCAGCCAGCCGCTGGCGTGGTTGAGGCCGTTCTTGAGCTTGTCCATATGCGTCTCTCGGTGCCCGCGCGCAGGGCGCGCGGGCACGCTTGGCCTTACCAGCAGATGCCTTCGGCCACGCCATTGCTGGCGTGCGGCATGAAGCCGACCAGGTCGATCACCCGCTTGCCGCTGGGTGCCTGCGCGGCCAGCTTGGCGAAACGCTCGTCGCCGTTGCCGAGGACGATGATGTCGGCCTTGGCGATCACCGCGTCGAGGTCGCTGCCCAGCAGCGAGGACACGTGCGGGATCTTCGACTCGATGTAGTCCCGGTTGGCGCCGTGGACGCGGGCGTATTCGACGTTGCGGTCGTAGATGCCCAGGTCATAGCCCTTGCCGATCAGCATCTCGGCCAGTTCCACCAGCGGGCTCTCGCGCAGGTCGTCGGTGCCGGCCTTGAAGCTCAGGCCGAGCAGGGCGACCTTGCGGGTGTCGTGGCTGGCGATGATGTCGAAGGCCTTCTGCACCTGGGCGGCGTTGCTGCGCATCAGCGAGCCGATCAGCGGTGCCTCGACGTCCAGGCTGCCGGCGCGGTAGTTCAGCGCGCGCACGTCCTTGGGCAGGCAGGAGCCGCCGAAGGCGAAGCCGGGCTTCATGTAGTACTTGGAGAGGTTGAGCTTGTGGTCCTGGCAGATCACGTCCATCACCTCGCGGCCGTCGACGCCGACCGCCTTGGCGATGTTGCCGATCTCGTTGGCGAAGGTGACCTTGGCCGCGTGCCAGACGTTGCAGGTGTACTTGATCATCTCGGCGACTTCGATGTCCTTGCGGATGATCGGCGCGTCCAGCTCGCCGTAGATGCTGGCCAGCAGGTCGCCGGAGGCCTTGTCCAGTTCGCCGATCACGGTCATCGGCGGGAAGTCGTAGTCCTTGATCGCGGTGCTCTCGCGGAGGAACTCGGGGTTGACCGCCAGGCCGAAGTCGACCCCGGCCTTCTTCCCGGAGCAATCCTCGAGGATCGGCAGCACCACGTTCTTCGCGGTACCCGGCAGCACCGTGCTGCGCACCACCACGGTATGACGGCCGGGCTTGTCGCGCAGGGCGTAGCCGATCTCGCGGCACACGCCTTCGATGTAGTTCAGTTCCAGGTCGCCGTTCTTCTTGCTCGGCGTGCCGACGCAGATGAACGACACGTCGCTCTCCAGCACGGCGGCGGCGACGTCGGTGGTACCGCGCAGGCGACCTTGGCGCAGGCCCTGTTGCAGCAGTTCCTCCAGGCCGGGTTCGACGATGGGCGATTTGCCGTTGTTGATCAGCTCGATCTTGTGCGCGGAGATATCCACGCCAATCACCTCGTGGCCGCGGGCCGACAAACAACCGGCGCACACGGCGCCCACATAACCCAAACCGAAAATACTGATTCGCATGGTATTCACCTCGTCCGTTCGATGCGTTTTCAAATACTGGCCAAATGGCCAAAACTGTTCTGCGAACTTGCTGTTTGTGCGTCAGCAAGTTCCTTCAGGCATAAGTAGGGTAGGGCGCCGGAAGTGGCGCCAAATGTGGGCCTTTATATAAAGTGGTGGCCCTTGGGTATTGTCTGTTAGGCCCGAGTGGAGGCCTCTGTTTCGGTACTCTTGCGCGGGTGTCTATCTCCCTCTGGTGGCCCGTCTACTTTCTTCCGGGCGAAACCGCCCAGCGAAGGTTGATTCGCATGGTGGCAGTTTAAAATGGCAAGAAAGTTATGTATTGAAATGTGTTACGGGCTGTATGAGTGCATGACTTTTGCGATAGTTCCTACCGTTCGTCCTGTTCCTGAACGCAAGCTGAACGATTAATTGATCGCAAGTTAATGGCAACTTGCAAATTGCACGATGGCACTTTGCAGTTTAATTGGCGTGCAATTAGCGGGTAACTAAGGACGGGCAATGGCTCGCGCTAAAACAGGCCGGCGTCGAAATTGCCAAGGCGTGCGGGTTTGGTTGGCGGGAACCAAGGACGTGGAGGCGCCACGGCTTCGATGGCCAGGGCTGCGGGACGGCCAGGCAGGCCAGTCGCTGCGGCGGGAGAGGAGGCGGCCGGGCAGAGCGCCGGGCCGCGAGGCGAGGATCAGTCCTGCGGCTGGTCGCGCAGGAACACCAGGTTGTCTTCCTTGGAATGCTCGGCCGAGTAGCGGTAGCCCTGGTAGTCGAAGTCCTTGAGGCCCTCGGGGTTGGTCAGGCGCTCCTTGATCACGTAGCGCGCCATCAGGCCGCGGGCCTTCTTGGCGTAGAAGCTGATGATCTTGTACTGGCCGTTCTTCAGGTCCTTGAACTCGGTGTCGATGATCCGCGCCTTCAGCGCCTTGCGCTTGACCGCGCCGAAGTACTCGGTGGACGCCAGGTTGAGCAGCACCTCGTCGCCCTGGGCGGCCAGCGCCTCATTCAGCCAGCCGCTGATGCGCTCGCCCCAGAAGGCATAGAGATCCTTGCCGCGACCGTTGACCAGCTTGGTGCCCATCTCCAGGCGATAGGGCTGCATCAGGTCCAGCGGGCGCAGCACGCCATACAGGCCGGAGAGCATGCGCAGGTGGGCCTGGGCGAAGTCGAAATCGTCCTCGGAGAAGTCCTCGGCATGCAGCCCGGTGTAGACGTCGCCCTTGAATGCCAGCAGCGCCTGCTTGGCGTTGGACGGATTGAACGGCCGCTGCCAGCTGCCGAAGCGCGCGGCGTTGAGGCCGGCGAGCTTGTCCGAGAGGTGCATCAGTTCGGCGATCTGCGCCGGGCTGAAGTCGCGCAGCTGCTCGATCAGTTCCTGGGCGTGGTCGAGGTGTTCGGGTTGGGTGAAGCGCGGCGTGGCCGGCCGGGTCTCGTAGTCGAGGGTCTTGGCCGGTGAAATCACCATCAGCATGGACATCTGCTCCTGAAAGTCTGGCGGCGATTCTAGAAGCTGGGGCCGGGCAAGACCACCTATAGGGGCGATTGAGTCAGGACAGCGACCGCAGCGCCCAGCCCGGAGGCAATCCGGAACCTAGTGTGCAGGAACGGGCGCCAGGCGCCGGCTTGACCCCGGGGCCGCCCCGGGGTTGTAGTGTGGCGGCGAACCTCGCACAGGGAGTCGTCATGACGAGCTGCAACCATTCGCGCTGGGAGCCTTCCCACGACTATCGCCCGCTGGAGTCCACGGCCGAGCGCCAGGCCTGGCGGGTCACCGCGCTGACCGGCGCGACCATGCTGGTGGAGATCGCCGCCGGCTACGCCTTCAACTCCATGGCCCTGCTCGCCGACGGTTGGCACATGGCCTCGCATATGCTCGCCATCGGCCTCACCGCGCTGGCCTACCTGCTGGCGCGGCGCTATGCCAACGACCGGCGCTTCGCCTTCGGCACCTGGAAGGTGGAGGTGCTGGCCGGCTTCGCCAGCGCCGTGCTGCTGCTGGTGGTGATCGCCCTGCTCGCCGTCGAGTCGTTGTGGCGTCTGTGGCGGCCGCAGCCGATCGCCTTCGACATGGCCCTGGCGGTGGCGGCGCTCGGCCTGCTGGTCAACCTGGCGTCGGCCTGGATGCTGCGCGACCAGCACGAGCATGGCCACGGCCATGCTGGGCACGATCACGATCACGATCACGATCACGATCACGCGCCGGCCGGCGGGCGCGATCTCAACCGCCACGCCGCCTTCCTTCACGTGCTGGCTGATGCCCTGACCTCGGTGGCGGCGATCCTCGCCCTGCTCGGCGGCTGGTGGCTGGGCTGGAACTGGCTCGACCCGCTGATGGGCGTGGTCGGCGCGCTGATCATCGCGGTGTGGGCCAAGGGCCTGCTGCTGGAGACCGCCAAGGTGCTGCTCGACCGCGAGATGGACAGCCCCCTGGTGGAGCGTGTGCGCACCGCGTTGGAGCAGGAGCACGACACCGAGCTGGCCGACCTGCACCTGTGGCGCGTCGGTCGCGCCCAGTACGCCTGCATCGTCAGCGTGGTGACCCATGGCGAAACCACGGCCGATCGCTACAAGGCCCGTCTGGCGGGCTTTGCCGAGCTGGTGCACGTCACGGTGGAGGTCAATCGCTGCGCCGAGGTCGACCACGGCTGAGGGCGAAAAACGACGGGTGGGACTTCGGACTGTAACGGCGTCGTCGGAGCCCGCCAAGCGCTATTTGTCGTGGCGACAAATAAACCGGTAAAACCACAAAAAAACGTTTTTCTGTCACCTGAATTGGAGTAATTAAACAGCAAGACCGCCGAAACCTGCAGACAGGTGGCGGCCACTGGCCCTCACCTTGCTTGCACCTTCTCAGCCCCGGCACTGAGGAGTCGGCGGCCTCTCCGCGGCGCAGCACCGCCTTGGTATTGCGTCGCTTGGCTACTACAAGAAGGTGACCGAGTATGGATGACCACGGACGCTCCAAGCCCACCGCTCCAACCCTCTACGCCCTCGACACCAACGTCCTGATCCACGATCCGAACGCCTTGCTGAACTTCGAAGAGCACCACGTCGCCATCCCGATGACGGTGCTGGAGGAGCTCGATAAGCTGAAATCCGGCAAGCACGGCGTCGCCGCCGAATGCCGCCAGGCCATCCGCCTCATCGATCAGATCCTCGGTGTCGCCAGCCCGGACGACGTGGAGCACGGCGTACCCATCCAGCGCGGCAAGAGCGGCCCCTGCGGGCGTCTGTCGATTCTCATGAGCAAGCGCGCGGCGCCCATCACCTGGCTGCCGGAAGACCTCAACGACAACAAGATCATCAACCAGCTGGTGGAGCTGAAATCGCGTAATCCGGGGTTGTCCGTGGTGCTGGTGACCAAGGACATCAATATGCGCCTGAAGGCGCGCGCCTGTGGTATCGATGCCGAGGACTACCACACCGACCAGCTGGTGGACGACGTCTCCCTGCTGTCCAAGGGCTACCACGACATGACCGGCTCCTTCTGGGACCGCGTCAGCAAGGTGGAAACCCGCCAGGACCACGGCCGCACCTGGCACCGGGTGCAGCTCACCGACAACCTGCCGGCGGTGCACATCAACGAGTTCATCCTCGACGAGCAGGGCTTCGTCGGCTGGATCAAGGCGATCAAGGGCGACGAGCTGGTGATCCTCGACATGCACCAGGAGCCGCTGCTGCACCAGGAAGCCTGGGGCCTCAAGCCGCGCGACGTGTACCAGTCGCTGGCGCTGTTCGCCCTGCTCGACCCGGATATCCACCTGGTCAACCTGTCCGGCGCCGCCGGTTCCGGCAAGACCATCCTGGCGCTGGCCGCGGCCATCGAGCAGACCATGGTCAGCAAGCGCTACCGGCGCATCATCGCCACCCGCAGCGTGCAGGGGCTGGATCAGGAGATCGGCTTTTTGCCCGGCACCGAGGCGGAGAAGATGGAGCCCTGGCTCGGCGCCATCACCGACAACCTCGAAGCCCTGCACATGGACGACGAGAGCACCCACGGCAGCGTCGACTACATCCTGCAGAAGGTGCCGCTGCAATTTAAGTCGCTCAACTACATCCGCGGGCGCAGCTTCCAGCAGAGCCTGATCCTCATCGACGAATGCCAGAACCTCACCCCGCACCAGATGAAGACCATCATCACCCGCGCCGGCAACGGCTCCAAGGTGGTGTGCCTGGGCAACCTGGCGCAGATCGACACCCCCTATCTGTCGGCGCCCAGCTCGGGCCTGACCTACCTCACCGAACGCTTCAAGGACTTCCCCCACGGTGTGCACATCACCCTGCAAGGGGTGCCGCGCTCGATCCTCGCCGAATACGCGGAAACCCATATGTAGCGCTCGGGCTGTTGAGCGCTCGCGCCCCTGTTCGCAAGAGCAGGGGCGTTGTTATTTGCGCGCCTTCTAGGAGCGGCCTCAGCCGCGATGGTCGCGGATAAATTCGCTGCTACAGAAGCAGGGTGGAGCCCCGGCATATGACGCGGCATCGCTTTTTTATGCCTGCCAAATCCTGACCCAGGGGTTTACAATCGGCCGATCCCCGCCTGGAGCTTTCCCGTGCTGACTCACCTCGATTCCCAAGGCCGCGCGCATATGGTCGACGTCACCGATAAGGCGACCACCTTTCGCGAAGCTACCGCCGAAGCGCGCGTGCGCATGCTGCCCGCCACCCTGCAGATGATCGTCGCCGGCGAGCACCCCAAGGGCGACGTGTTCGCCGTGGCGCGTATCGCCGGCATCCAGGCGGCGAAGAAAACTTCCGACCTGATCCCCCTGTGCCACCCGCTGATGCTCACCGGGGTCAAGGTCGAGCTGAGCGCAGAGGGCGAGGATGCCGTGCGCATCACCGCGCGCTGCAAGCTGTCCGGCCAGACCGGCGTGGAGATGGAGGCGCTGACCGCCGCCAGCGTCGCCGCGCTGACCATCTATGACATGTGCAAGGCGGTGGACCGCGGCATGGTCATCGAGAACGTGCGCCTGCTGGAGAAACTCGGCGGCAAGAGCGGCCACTACAAGGCGGAGGAGCCAGCATGATCCGCGTGCAGTATTTCGCCCGTTACCGCGAAGCCCTGGGCCGCGACGAGGAGCAACTCAGCGGCGATTTCGCCAGCCTCGACGAACTGCGCCTGCACCTGCTGGCCCGTGGCGGCGAGTGGGAGGTGCTCGGCGAGCAGAACCTGATGTGCGCGCGCAACCAGGAACTGTGCGGCCTCGACGAGCCGCTGAGCGAAGGCGATGAAGTGGCCTTCTTCCCCACCGTTACCGGCGGCTGATACCCCTGTAGGAGCGGTCGGGCGGCGCTCCGCGTAGGGTGGGCTTCAGCCCACCAATCGGCTCACCAAGAGCCCGCCGACCGACCCTGACCACAGCCCTCATCAAACGAGACACGCCCGCATGACCATCCGCGTCCAAACCCAACCCTTCGACCCCGGCAGTGAACTCAACGCCCTGCACGCCGCCAACCTCGGCATCGGCGCGGTGGTGAGCTTCGTCGGCTACGTGCGCGACTTCAACGAAGGGCGCGACGTCGGCGGCATGTTCCTCGAACACTTCCCCGGCATGACCGAGAAGGCCCTGGCCAAGATCGCCGACGAGGCGCGCGCGCGCTGGCCGCTGCTGGGCATCGAGATCATCCACCGCATCGGTCGCCTGGAGCCGGGCGAGCCCATCGTCTTCGTCGGCACCAGCAGCGCCCACCGCCAGGCCGCGTTCGACGCCTGCAACTTCGTCATGGATTATCTGAAGACCCGCGCGCCGTTCTGGAAGAAGGAAGACACCAGCGAAGGCCCGCGCTGGGTCGAAGGCCGCTGCAGCGACCAGAGCGCCGCCGAGCGCTGGAAACGGTAGGGCGCGCCCGATCTACGCCAATGCCAGATGCACCCGTAGCGCAATCGGCACCAGCATCAGCAACACCCCCAGGCCGAGCACGCGCACGCCCCATTCGTGCTCGCGGAAGTTGAAACCGACCCCCAGCAGCACGAAGCCGCCGATCAGCAGCACCAGCATCAGGTGAAAGTGATCCATCGCTCTTCTCCGCCTCGCTGTCCTGCTTTCAGCCTAGTCGCTGTGCCGGTCTGCGGCGCTGACCTGTGGCAATGAAGGCCTGACCCGATTGGCGACAAGCCGCGGCCTGATCGGTCGCTGCCGCTGTCGGCGGCTTGCTGCATACTTCGCCGCAGTCATCGTCAAGGATCGTCCATGCGCCTGTTTCCCACCCTGCTGCTCGCCGGCCTGCTGAGCGCCGCGCCGCTGTCGGCCGCCGAACGCAGCTTCACCATCCTGCACAGCAACGACTGGCAATCGCGCCTGCTCGGCTTCGGCCCCGACAACGAATACAGCCCGGCCACGCTGAACGACGACGACACGGTCGGCGGCGTCGCGCGCCTGGCCACCCTGCTGCGCGAGCGCCGCGCGGCGGCCGAGGGCGAGGCGGTGCTGCTGCTCGATGGCGGCGACTTCACCATGGGCACGCTGTTTCACACCGTCGCCCGCGAGATGGGCAGCGAACTGCGCCTGATGAGCGAGCTGGGCTACGACGCCGCGGTGCTCGGCAACCACGAATTCGACTTCCGCCCCGCCGGCCTCGCCGCGATGATCGGCGCCGCGCACAGGGCCAAGGGCGAGGCGCTGCCGGCGCTGCTGTCGAGCAATATCCGCTTCGACCCCGCGCGCAAGGAGGACGACAGCCTGCAGGCGCACTTCGAGGCCGGGCGCATCCTGCCGTACCAGCTGATCGAGCGCGGCGGCATCCGCTTCGGCCTGTTCGGCCTGCTCGGCAACAACGCCGTGGCGGTCAGCCCGATGATCAAGCCGGTGACCTTCGCCGACCCTGTAGAGACCGCCAAGATCATGGTCGCCAAGCTGCGCGAGGAGGGCGCCGAGGTGGTCATCCTGCTCTCGCACATGGGCGTCACCCAGCAGGCCGACGGCAGCTGGCGCGGCGAGGAAGTGGAGCTGGTCGAGCAGGTGCCGGGCATCGACATAGTGGTCGGCGGCCATTCGCACGTGGCGCTGCCGCAGCCGGTGCTGGTCAATGGGCGCACCCCGGTGATGCAGGCCGGCTCGGAAATCCAGTACCTCGGCGAGCTGCGCATGAGCCTCGACGCCGACGGCGTGCCGCGCCTGCGTGACTACCGCCTGCACCCGCTCGACGACCGCATCGCCGGCGACGCGGCGATCACCACCCAGGTCGAGGGCTTCAAGCAGGTGGTCAGCGAACGCATGCTGGCGCCCAAGGGCTATCGCTTCGACCAGCCGCTGGCCAAGGTCGACCAGCGCCTCGGCCGCGACTTCACCGATACCACCCTGGCCAACCTGGTCACCGACGCCCTGCGCCACGCCGCCGGCGCCGACCTGGCCTTCACCGGCAACGGCACCATCCGCGACGACCTGATCAAGGGCCGCCACGGCGTGCAGAGCGTCTCCGACCTGTTCCGCATCGCCCCGCTGGGCATCGGCCAGTTCGACGACGAACCCGGCTACCCGCTGATCAAGGTCCACGTCAGCGCCCGCGAGATCAAGACCATGCTGGAGGTGCTGCTGCTCGCCTACCAGCTGCGCGACAGCCGCAGCTACTACCCGCGGGTGTCCGGCGTGCGCTTCAGCTACAACCCCTGGCGCGTGCCATTCGACCGCGTCAGCCGCATCGAGATCGGCGACCCGGTCAACGGCTACCGCGAGCTGGATCTGGATGACCCTCGCCTCTACAGCATCGGCGCCACCAGCTACGTCGGCAGCTTCACCTGGCTGGTGCCGGACCTGACCAGGGGCCTGCTCGACGTGGTGCCCAAGGATGCCGCCGGCCGCCCGCTGCCGCGCATCGAAGACGCCATCATCGACCAGGACCCGGACACCCCCGGCGTGCAGGAACTCAAGGAATGGCAGGCGCTGCTCGACCATATCCGCAACCTGCCGGACCTGGACGGCGACGGCCTGGCCGACATCCCCACCAGCGGCGCGGCGGCCGAGCAGCGCATGCTGCGCCAGCCCAGCCTGCACCCGGCCGAACTGCTGCGCCTGGCCGGCCCGCTGCAATGGGGCGCCAGCGCGGTGATCCTGGCCGGCCTGCTGCTGATCCTCTGGCTGCTGACCCGTCTGCTGCGCCGCCCCAGAAGCGTCGAGCCAGCGGCGGCGTCGGGCGCATCGCCGGATTGATGCGTCGCCCTCAGGGGCGCCGCGTGCACCAAGGCTCGAGGCTCCGCCCGCAGGGTGCGCCGTGCGCACCGAGGCTCGACGCCCCCGGCGCCTGCCCCGCAACCTTGCCAAGCCCCCACTGCCTCCGTATGGTGCAAGGCCGCCCGATCCGGAAGCGACGCCATGCTGGCTCAGCACAACCCATGCCCTGGCCGCGCCTCGCGGGCCGTAAATTTCGCCGACTGCCCGCTGCGCCACGCCCAATGAATTCGCTCAACCCTTCCCGTCCGCTGGCTCTGTTCGGCCTGCTGCTGGCCGTGCTCTGCTGGTCCGGCAACGCCCTGGTGGCGCGCGCCTTCGCCGGCGAGATCCCGCCCTTCGCCCTGTCGTTCTGGCGCTGGAGCCTGGCCCTGGCGCTGCTTCTGCCCTTCGTCGCGCTGCCGCTGTGGCACCACCGCCAGCAACTCAAGGCCGCCGGCTGGCGCCTGCTGCTGGTCGCCGGCCTCGGCATCGCCGGCTACAACTCGCTGCTGTACAGCGCGGCGCAGACCACCGCGGCCATCAACATCACCCTGGTCAACACCTGCCTACCGCTGATGACCTTTATCGGCGCGGGCCTGCTGCTCGGCGAATGGCCGGCGCGGCGCGCCTGGTGGGGCATGGCCCTGGCCGCCATCGGCCTGCTGGTGCTGATCGCCCAGGGCCAGTGGAGCCGCCTGGCCAGCCTGTCGTTCAACCGCGGCGACCTGATCATGCTGCTCGCCGTAGCCGACTGGGCGCTGTACTCCCTGCTGCTGCGGCGCTGGTCCGGCTACCTGCACGCCATCCCGCCGCTGGCGCTGCTCGGCGTGCTGATCCTGCTCGGCGTGCCGCTGATCCTGCCGTTCTACCTGTACGAACTGAGCCAGGGCGCGCACTTCGCCAGCACCCCGAGCAACCTCGCCGCCATCGCCTACACCGCGGTGTTCGCCTCGCTGCTGGCCTACCTGGCCTGGAACCACGGGGTCAAGGTCATCGGCGCGGCCAAGGCGGCGCTGTCCAACTACCTGATGCCGGTCTTCACCGCGCTGCTCGGCTGGCTGCTGCTGGGCGAAGGCCTGCAGCCCTACCACTGGGCCGGCGCCACGCTGATCTTCGCCGGCCTGCTGCTGGCCACCCGCCCGGGCAAGGCCTGAGTGAACCGCTGCGCGGCGCAGGAGCCCGGCGTGCGCCGCTCGTCTCCCCGCCGCACCGCACGCACGATATTTACCCGGCTCATCTGTCTAACCGCCTTGGGGGATAACCGCAGAGGAGACCCCGCTATGTTCAGACCGATGCTCCCCCTGTTCGCCCTCGCCGTGCTGATCGCCCTCAGCGGCTCTTCCTGTCACGACCACCACCCACGCGGCGATGGCGGCGACATGTCGCAACAGAAGCAGGAAAAACCGCGCAGCCCCACGGGCGGTGGTGGGGGCTATTGAGCGCCTGCGAGAGGGATCGCACCTGAGCCCGGTTCGCCAGCCGGGCGTTCGCCGCCGGCTGGCGCAAGCCTGCTCCCGGCTGCCGCATGCAGCCCGGCTAACCGCTTGATAAAGCGTAAATTTATCTAGGGTTCAGGGTTGACAGTCGCCACCGAGACGCGGAAAATGCGCGCCACGTTGGCTACATAGCTCAGTCGGTTAGAGCGCAGCATTCATAATGCTGATGTCCCAGGTTCAAGTCCCGGTGTAGCCACCATAAATTTCAAGGGGTTAGCGCAAGCTAACCCCTTTTTGTTTGTGCGCGAAAAGTGACTACGGCCCGGCTTTCAGTTGGAACGGGTTAGCCTCGATCCTGCCAGGGATCGGCCAGCGCTACGCCCAGTGCTTCGAAGCGGCGGATACTGCTGGCGAAGTCCTTATCGAACATGACCGAAGCCGCATCGAGCCCCCCTGTTTACGCTTGCCGTCCGGCATCCTGGCACTGCCATAAAGGATCTCCGCAACGGTGATCGAGCTGAGCTGGGCATCGACCCATGCAATCGCTTCGGGAGCAGGCTGCGCGCGCATAGGCTCGGACAGCACATTGGTATCGAGCAGGATCATCCGTCGAAGCTCGCTGCTCGGGCTTTGTCCTGGCGCGCTGGCAAATCGAGGTCTGCGCCGCCTACCGCAGCGAAGCGCGAGTGGATACGGCTACCCAGTCCGCCGTGCTTCTGATGGCGGGCAAGGGTCTGGCGAAGGATCACGCGGGCTTTTTCTTCCATCGAGCGACCATGGCCGGCTGCGACTACACGCAGTTGAGCCTTGAGCTCGTCGTCCAGGTTGCGGATGGTGATGCTGGCCATGCCGCCGGTTCCTGTGAATGCGCTGCAATCATTGATAGCAAACAAGGGCGTTACGCGCTTGTCGACGGCAGCTCTGACGAAGCGGGGGAGTGGCCAGGTGGGGTGGCCACCTTGCGGGGGAGGGCATAAGCCGTTAAATAAATCTGTCCCCTTTTGCCCCTAAGAAAAACCCCGCGCAAGCGGGGTTTTGTTATTCCAAAGACCTATTGCTGGTTTTGCTTCTTTTGATTGAGCTTGCTTTTTTGGGCTTTTTCTCGTTTTTTTCGTCTGAATCATCAATAGATTGGCGCTCAGCAAGTCCTTCCTGGCGATCTTTCTCATCTTGCTGGGCTTCATCTTGGGCTGCGCTATTAAAATCAGCGGCAGGGAGCATCCACAGACCGTGAGGACCTCTAGCCGTGAGATTAGAGATCATCTCCCGAATAGAACCGTAGAGAATTGCATATCCAGTAGCGCGGACAGCTCTGAAAAGATCAGCGCCTTTATGTTTGTCGGCGTTATAGCGCATGTAAGCAGTTGCTTTAACATCAACGCTATAAGGCAAAATTATCTCAGATTTTTGATTTTCTTGGCTGAGCACCAAGTTCAAGGTGAAGGAAAAAAATTTAGGGTCTTCCAGTTGATCGTCTGGATAAGACAAGCCTACCGAGCGAAAGAATCTAGAGCCTTTATAGTTAAATTCGACTTTTTTCAGCTCAGACGAAAATACCCCATCGAACTCAGGGTTTGCCTCAACACTGATTTTTTCGAATTCGATTTTGTCAACGGAAAGCAAAGGCGCCTTCATTGGCGACCTCCATATAAATGGGTTCGTTCCTGGGGGCGAGCATTGCCATGTCACGCATTTTTTTCATGTGCTTATGAAGATCTACGGAGTCACCGTTAAAATCGATGTCCTCAGTAACCTCGGAAAAACCAATTTCATCTTTGTATCGATCGGCAATGCAGATGTTAAGCTTTTCACCAATAGAGGCGGCAAGCATATACATGGTTTCGATTTTAAGGTTTTGGTCGCCGCGAAGCATGCGAGAAACATTGGCTTCGGAAACATCAAGTCGCTGAGCGATGTCGATGTTCTTCAATCCTTTACTAATCATTGCTCTTTTGATGTCAAAGGCAAACGCAGATCGCCAAGTAGGGCCAAAGATTTCAAGGTCTTCTTGAATCTGGCTAGCAATCTCATAGTTAGTCATGGTAAACCTCAGTTAACGGGGGCCATCAATTTAGTGTCTAAAATTGACTTTATAGTATGTTCTGCATAGGCTTTTATTTCAGGTGGAGTGTTTTGTTGGTCTTTATGTAAGGCCTCCAAAACAAAGATGAATCGTCCGCACTTGCCATTGTACGGGTAGACGTAAATTCTGTCTTTCTTGCCTTTTTTTAGTTCGTAAAGTGACTCGGTTTTGCCTTTATATTTAAAGGAGTGAGCCACTTTATAGATGACGACGGAGCCGTTAAAAAATTGGCTAAAGTCATCCAAGGTAACCGCGCGAAACAAGGCGTCGACCATCTGAAGGTAGAAGGAGCGCTTCTTGGGATCATCTACATTCTCAGCTATAGATTTAACCAGATGCGACTTATCAACGCTTTGCGCGCCTGAGAGGATCATGACTGGTGTCCACTTATCGACTCCGCCACCTGCGATAGGAGCTTTAGACGGATTGATCCCTGCCTTCTCAAGCATGAGCTTCCTTGTCAGTTTCGTTAGCTTCATCCGCACACCTTAACACGCAGGTTAACTCAAGCATGCCATCTCTTCAAGCTGGCGGCAAGGATTAAACTGCATGATATGGCTTTGTGCCAGCGCTTGGCGTATGTGAGGAGCGGCGACTACATTGACCTGATTTTCTGGAAAGAGCTGGTCTAGCCAGCATAGGGGGGCGCTGCGGCCCCGATTTATGGGGCTTTCTGGCTCGGTGGGGTGATTCGTCGCGAACTCATAATGCTGATGTCCAGGTTCAAGTCCCGGTGTAGCCACCATAAATTTCAAGGGGTTAGCGCAAGCTAACCCCTTTTTGTTTGTGCGCGAAAAATTGCGCCATATGACGCCGAGTTACGCCTTTAGCGCATTAGTCGTTCCAGCGCGTCATCCACATGCGCCTGCCATTCCCCCTGGCCCATTTCCTGGTAACCGTTGCTGCCGGCGAAGGCGCTGCCGATGACCAGGTCGGGTTCCAGTTCGCGCAGGCCGGTGATGCTGGTGGCCATGGTCTGGCGGTCTGCGGGGCTGTTGTGGCCGGCAATAAAGCCGGCCTTCCAGCTGCCGTCCGCGCTGCGGTACAGGGTGTCGCCGGTGAACAGGTAGCGCTGGCCGGTCGGGCTATGCACCAGAAAGCAGGTGCTGCCGGGGCTGTGCCCGGGAGTGGGGATCACGTCGATATTGCCGAGCAGCGTTTCGCGGTCGTCGAACAGGATGTCTGGTGTGACGAAGCGGGCGAATTCCGCCTGCTCCCTGCGGTGGCCGCCAAGCCGAGTGCCGAAGCGCTGGCGGATCTGCAGCAGCGAGTCGCCCAGTTCGTCGCGGTGGCTGAGCAATTGGTAGGCGACGCCGCCCAGCTCGCCCATCCGTTCTATCTCCTGCTGCAGGCTGGTGTTGAAGAACAGCAGGTTGCCGGCCTCGCGGGTCAGCAGGTAGGCATGGGTGGTCAGGCCCGGCATGGGGGTCTCGGTGGCGGTTTCCCAGAGGTCGTCTCGAATCTGTTGCATGGCTGGCTCCTTGGTCTTGGGAGGGATGGAGGCCAGCCTAGGACCTCAAGTTAGGTTGAGGTCAAGGATGAGGAGGGCGGCTGAGGGGCTCGCTCGGTGGGAGTATGGCGTCGTCGGCGATAGGCGCTTTCGCCGCGGGGCGTGGCTCCTGCAGTGGGGGAGGGCCGGGCGTGAGAGGCTTGCTGTCACCTGTAGGAGCGGACTTATCCGCGATATTCATGAAGGAATCGCGAATAAATTCGCTCTTACGGATCGTGGGCGATAGGCAAAGAAAACCCCGCCGAAGCGGGGTTTTCTTTATGCGCTGACAAGGCTCAGACGTTGAAGCGGAAGTGCATCACGTCGCCGTCCTTGACGATGTAGTCCTTGCCTTCCAGGCGCCATTTGCCGGCTTCCTTGGCGCCGGCTTCGCCCTTGTAGGCGATGAAGTCGTCGTAGGCGACCACTTCGGCGCGGATAAAGCCTTTCTCGAAGTCGGTGTGGATCACGGCGGCGGCCTGCGGGGCGGTGGCGCCGACGCGCACGGTCCAGGCGCGTACTTCCTTCACCCCGGCGGTGAAGTAGGTCTGCAGGTTGAGCAGCGAGTAACCGGCGCGGATCACGCGGTTCAGGCCCGGCTCTTCCATGCCCATGGTTTCGAGGAACATCTGCATTTCTTCCAGATCGTCCAGTTCGGCGATCTCGGCCTCGATCTTGTTGCACACCGGCACGACGATGGCGCCTTCTTCCTTGGCGATGGCGTTGACCACGTCGAGGTGCGGGTTGTTCTCGAAGCCGTCTTCGGCGACGTTGGCGATGTACATCACCGGCTTGGTGGTGAGCAGGTGGAAGGTCTTGGCCAGGCGCTTCTCGTCGTCGCCCAGGTCCTTGAGCAGGCTGCGCGCGGGCTTGCCTTCGGTGAAGTGGGGGATGAGTTTTTCCAGCAGGGCCTTCTGCGCCACGGCTTCCTTGTCGCCGCCCTTGGCGGTGCGGGCGACGCGCTGCAGCTGCTTCTCGCAGCTGTCGAGGTCGGCCATGATCAGTTCCAGGTCGATGATCTCGATGTCGCGCTTGGGGTCGACGCTGTTGGCGACGTGGATGACATTCTCGTCTTCGAAGCAGCGCACCACGTGGGCGATGGCGTCGGTCTCGCGGATATTGGCGAGGAACTTGTTGCCCAGGCCTTCACCTTTCGACGCGCCCGCTACCAGGCCGGCGATGTCGACGAATTCCATGGTGGTGGGGATGACCTTCTCCGGCTTGACGATCTCGGCCAGGGCGTCCAGGCGGCTATCGGGCATCGGTACGATGCCGCTGTTCGGCTCGATGGTGCAGAAGGGGAAGTTTTCCGCGGCGATGCCGGATTTGGTGAGGGCGTTGAACAGGGTGGACTTGCCGACGTTGGGCAGGCCGACGATGCCGCAGTTGAATCCCATGATGTGTCCCTCGAGGGAAAGGTGGTTACTTGGTGGCCTTCTGGCTGTGCAGCTTCTGCATCGCGCGGGTCCAGTCGCCTGCGAGGATGTCGGGCAGCACGCCGAGGGCGAAGTCGATGCTTTGGTCGAGCAGTTCCTGTTCGCTGCGTGGGGCGCGTCCGAGCACGTAGCCGGAAACCAGGCTGGCGTGCCCCGGGTGGCCGATGCCGAGCCGCAGGCGATGGAAGTTATTCTGGTTGCCGAGCTGGGCGATGATGTCGCGCAGGCCGTTGTGTCCGCCGTGGCCGCCGCCCTGTTTGAGCTTGGCGATGCCGGGCGGCATGTCGAGTTCGTCGTGGGCCACCAGGATCTCTTCGGGTTTGATCTTGAAGAAATTGGCCAGGGCCGCCACGGACTGGCCGCTGCGGTTCATGTAGGTGGTGGGGATGAGCAGACGAACTTCGCGCCCCTGGTGGTTGAACTTGCCCACCAGGCCGAAATACTTGCGATCGACGCTGAGGTTGACGCGCTGGCTGTCCGCCACACGCTCAACGAAAAGGGCCCCTGCATTGTGCCGGGTCTGGTCGTATTCGGGGCCGGGGTTACCCAGGCCAACGATCAGTTGTACGGCAGTCATACAGGAGCCCTTTCGAGGAAATCGCCCGGCGTGATCGCCTACCGGGCGGGTTCCGCGCTGCGATTACTCGGCAGCGCCTTCTTCTTTCACGCGGCTGGCGTGGATGTTGGCCACGGCCAGGTCGTTACCGTGAGCCAGTGCGACCAGCTCGACGCCTTTCGGCAGCTTGAGGTCGGACAGGTGAACGGTCTGACCGACTTCTACGGCAGCCAGGTCGACTTCGAGGAATTCCGGCAGGTCTTGCGGCTGGCAGGAAACTTCGACTTCGTTGATGGTGTGGGAGGCTTCGCCGCCCTGCTGCTTCACGCCAACGGAGGTAGCTTCGTTGAGGAAGTGCAGCGGTACGTGGGCGCTCAGCTTCTGGCCGGCGACGACGCGCTGGAAGTCGGCGTGCAGGACGAAGCCTTTGGCCGGGTGGCGCTGCAGGGCCTTGATCACCACGTTTTCGGTGGTGCCGGCAACGTTCAGGGCCAGTACGTGGCTGAACGCGGCTTCGTTTTCCAGCAGCTTGGCCAGTTGGTTGGTCAGCAGGCTGATGGATTGCGGGGCCTTGTCGCCACCGTAGATCACGGCAGGAACCAGGTTGGCGTTACGACGCAGGCGGCGGCTCGCACCTTTCCCCAGGTCGGAACGCACTTCGGCATTCAGGGTAAAGTCAGTCATTGCATTTCTCCAAAATAACCAAACCGCCTGCACGCTTGCGACCAGCGTTGGGCGGTAGGGCAAAAAGCCCCGCACGAGGCGGGGCAGTGTTGATCTGGCCTGTTCCGCTTAGCGGAACATGGCGCTGATCGATTCTTCGTTGCTGATGCGGCGGACCGCTTCGGCGACGACCGGGGCGATGTCGAGCTGGCGAATGCGCGAGCAGGACTGTGCCGCAGCGGACAGCGGGATGGTGTTGGTGACCACCAGCTCGTCCAGGACGGAATTCTCGATGTTCTCGATGGCGCGGCCGGACAGCACCGGGTGGGTGCAGTAGGCGTAGACCTTGGCGGCGCCGCGCTCTTTCAGCGCCTTGGCGGCGTGGCAGAGGGTGCCGGCGGTGTCGACCATGTCGTCGACCAGGATGCAGGTACGGCCTTCGACGTCGCCGATGATGTGCATCACTTCGGACTGGTTGGCCTTCTCGCGACGCTTGTCGATGATCGCCAGGTCGACACCCAGGCTCTTGGCCACGGCGCGGGCGCGGACGACGCCGCCGATGTCGGGGGAGACGATCATCAGGTTGTCGAAGCGCTGGTCTTCGATGTCGTCGACCAGGACCGGGGAGCCGTAGATGTTGTCCACCGGAATGTCGAAGAAGCCCTGGATCTGGTCGGCGTGCAGGTCGACGGTCAGCACGCGGTCGATGCCGACCACGGTGAGCATGTCGGCCACTACCTTGGCGCTGATCGCCACGCGCGCGGAACGCGGACGGCGATCCTGGCGGGCGTAACCGAAGTAGGGGATGACCGCAGTGATGCGGGTCGCCGAGGAACGGCGGAAGGCATCGGCCATCACTACCAGTTCCATCAGGTTGTCGTTGGTGGGCGCACAGGTCGGCTGAATCAGGAACACGTCCTTGCCGCGGACGTTCTCGTTGATTTCGATCATGACTTCGCCGTCGGAAAACTTGCCGACCGAAGCATCGCCGAGGGGAATGTGCAGCTGACGAACGATCCGTCGCGCCAGATCGGGGTTTGCGTTCCCCGTGAAGACCATCATCTTGGACACGCGCAGTACCTGCCGGCTGGGGTATACCTGGATGGGTATGGAAAATGGCAGGGGCGGCTGGATTCGAACCAACGCATGGCAGGATCAAAACCTGCTGCCTTACCGCTTGGCGACGCCCCTATATTCTGTGTCGAACGCTGTGTGATACGGCTGGCGATGCCTCCCGTGGGAGGTTATGGCAGGGGCGGCTGGATTCGAACCAACGCATGGCAGGATCAAAACCTGCTGCCTTACCGCTTGGCGACGCCCCTGTATCGTATAACCGAATGCTCAGCATTCACTTCTTGGCCAATGCTTGGAGCCTGCGGTGCAGCATCGAGATGTTGCGACCTTGAGCGACAAAGCTCGGCAGAGTGCCTGGAAGTTGGCGGGCGACTTTATCAGCATCGTCCCGCTTTGGGAAGCTCCCAAATACGCAAGCTCCAGTGCCGGTCAATCTAGCTGAAACAAATTTGTTCAACAAGATCAAAGCGTTACGAACCTCTGGGTAACGCTTCTCGACCACCGGCTGGCAGTCGTTTCGACCACCCCCCGCAAGAAGGCTGCGAACTTTAATGGGCGGCGTATCCCGTGTCAACTCGGGCGCGCCGAAAACTTCTGCTGTGCTGACAAAGACTTGCGGCACGGCGACGAGGAACCAGGGCTCGTCCAGTTCGACCGGCGTGAGGCGCTCGCCGACGCCCTCGGCGAAGGCCGCGCGGCCGCGCACGAACACCGGTACGTCGGCGCCCAGGGCCAGGCCCAGCTCGGCCAGGCGCTCCTCGCCGAGCTGGGTGTGCCACAGGTGGTCGAGGCCGAGCAGGGTGGTAGCGGCGTCCGAGCTGCCGCCACCGATGCCGCCGCCCATGGGCAGGCGCTTGTCCAGCCAGATATCGGCGCCGAGCGCGGTGCCGGAGGCCTGCTGCAGGCGCCTGGCGGCGCGCACGATCAGGTTGCTGTCGTGCGGCACGCCGTCGATGGGCGTGTGCAGGCGGATTTCGCCGTCCTGGCGGACGCTGAAGCCCAGCTCGTCGCCGTGGTCGAGAAACTGGAACAGGGTCTGCAGCTCGTGATAGCCGTCGGCGCGGCGGCCGAGGATATGCAGCATCAGGTTGAGCTTGGCCGGGGCGGGCAGGATGAGTTCGGCGTGGGCGGGGATGGGCGTGGCGGTCATAGGTGCAAGTTGGCGAATTGTGGGGGGCGGGAGAGGGCGGGCTACGGCTTTTAGCTTGTAGGGTGGATGACGCTTTTCCATCCACCGGCTGCGGTGGAAAACGCTTCGCGGTTTTCCACCCTAGGTGCGATTAGGTCGTCATTCCCCGGATTTCATCCGGGCTACGGAAACTACTGGCCCAGCAGACGCGGTTGCCAGTCCTTGATCACCAGGGTCACTTCCAGGTCCTGGCCGTACAGCTTGAGGCGCTCGGGCAGGGCGTAGCCGTTCTGCTGGGCGTAGCGCTGGTATTCCACTTGCCAGCCGTCCTGCTCCAGGCGCGCCAGGTGGCTGTCGCCGTCGAGGGTCAGGCGGCTGCGGCTGTCCGGTGCGGGCAGGCCGCGAATCCACCACAAGAGGTTGGACACCGGCAGGTCGAGGCGCAGCTGTTCGCGTAGCAGGGCTTCCGGCGAGGCGGCCTGGTAGCGGCCGCGGTTGGCCACTTCCAGGAGGATGTCGCCGGGGCGGCCGGTCAGGCGCGCGGCGCCGCCGCCGAGCGGGCCGGACAGGCGGATGTCGTAGTAGTCCTGGCGCTGCAGCCAGAACAGCGTGGCGCTGCCGGAATCGCGCGGGGCGCGGATGCCGATCTTGCCGCTGATCTGCCAGCCGTCGAGCTGGGTGATCTGCCGTTTGTGGGCTTGCCACTGGGCGGGGTCGCCCTGGCCTTCCAGCGCTTCGCGCGAGGTAAGGCCGGCGCAACCGGCGAGCAGGGCGATCAGGCTGAAAACGAGGAGGTGGCGCAGGAACATCAGAGCGTCTCGGAACCGGTCAGGCGCAGCAGGGTGCCGCGCAGGATGGAGCTGTCGGGGGTTTCGGCCAGTGCGTCGCGCCAGACGCGCCGGGCTTCGCGCTGTTTGCCCTGGGCCCAGAGCACTTCGCCGAGGTGGGCGGCGACTTCGTGGTCGGGGAATTTCTCCAGGGCCAGGCGCAGCAGACGTTCGGCCTCGTCGAGCCTGCCCTGGCGGTAGTTGACCCAGCCCAGGCTGTCGAGGATGGCCGGGTCGTCCGGGCTGAGCTGGTGGGCCTTTTCGATCAGCTCGCGCGCTTCTTCATAGCGCGTGGTGCGGTCGGCCAGGGTGTAGCCGAGGGCGTTGAGGGCCATGGCGTGATCCGGCTCGCGTTCGAGGATGAAGCGCAGGTCGCTTTCCAGCTGGCCGAGGTCGTCGCGCTTCTCCGCCAGCATGGCTCGGGTATAGAGCAGGTTCAGGTCGTTGGGGAACTGCTCCAGGCCTTGCTGGATCACGGCCCAGGCCGGTTCGACCTGGCTGCGGTTGCTCAGCGCCTCGGCCTCGATCAGGTACAGCTGGATGGCGTAGTCGGGCTGCGCCTCGCGGGCCTGGGCCAGGCGGGCGCTGGCTTCCGCGCCGCGCTGCTGGGCGAACAGCAGTTCGGCCTGGCGTTGCTGGGCCGGCAGGTAGTCGTTGCTCGGGCCGACCAGGCCGTATTCCTGCAGGGCGCTGTCGGCGTCCTCCAGGGCCTCGTAGGCGCGGCCGAGGTTGTAGTGGGCGGCGTCGACATGGCTGCGCCGCTCGACCAGTTCTTCCAGGTAGACGATGGCCTCTTCCCAGGCCTCGGCCTCCAGGCACACCAGGGCCAGGGAGAAACGCAGGTCGTCGTCGTTGGGATTTTCCTGGACCAGGGTGGAGAACTCGCCCTTGGCCTCGTCGAGGCGATCCTGTTCCACCAGCAGGCGCGCGTAGGTCAGGCGCAGGCGCTTGTCGTCCGAGTGCTGGCGAATGCCCTTCTCCAGCAGCGGTAGGGCCTCGTCGCCGCGTTTCAGGCTTTGCAGCAGGCGTGCGCGCAGCAGCAGCGGGGAGACTTCGGTCTGGCTGCTCGGCTGGCTTTCCAGCAGGGCCAGGGCTTCCTCGGCGCGGCCGTCCTGTTGCAGCAGGATGGCCTTGCCGAACAGTAGCTGGCTGTTGTCCGGGTACTTGCTCTGCAGGCGGTCGAAGCCCTGCAGCAGGCCGGCGCGGGTGTCCGGGTCGGTTTCCGCGGCGGACAGGGCGAGGAAGTCGAAATGGGTGTCGCCCTGGCGTTGCAGCACCCCTTCCATAAAGGTCATGGACTCGTCGTAGCGGCCGGCGCGCGCCAGTTGCACGGCGGCGGCGCGCTGCGCGTCGATATTGCCGGGGGCGTTCTCGGCCCAGATCAGCGCGCTGTCCAGCGCCGCCTGTTCGGCGCCGAGGTATTCGGCGATGCGGAAGGCGCGCTCGGCGACGCCGGCGTCGCCGGTGGCATTGGCCTGCTGCACGTAGTTGCCGAGGGCGATGTCGAAGCGGTTGCGCTGCCCGGCCAGCTCGGCGGTGAGCAGGGCGAACAGGGTTTCCTGGCTGAACGAGCCGTATTCGCTCGGCTCCAGCTGGGTCTTCTGGTCGGCTTCCTGCACCGGCGGGGTGCCGTCCGGCTCGCTGGGGGCGAAGGTTTGGCAACCGCCGAGCAAGGCGAGTGCGGTGAGCAACGCGAGGGGTCTGTTCATAGGGCCTTGTCGTGCGTTATTTCCGGGCGGCTGGCGCCCTGCGACGTTCGCGGCATCATGACACAAGCCATGGGGCAAGCCCACTGGCAGCGGACGCCGCGGCGAACTGTCTATTGGGACAATAGGTCGCGGTAGTTGTTCTCGCCGGGTCGAAGTAGGACAATCGCCGCCTTCCGTACTGCCCCTCAGCGACCCTGCATGGCCTTTATCGCCCTCGGTATCAACCACAAGACCGCCTCGGTAGAGGTGCGCGAGCGCGTTGCCTTCACCCCGGAGCAACTGGTCGAGGCCTTGCAGCAGCTGTGCCGGCTGACCCCCAGTCGCGAGGCGGCGATCCTCTCCACCTGCAACCGCAGCGAGCTGTACCTGGAGCAGGATCAGCTGAGCATCGACGAGGTGCTGCAGTGGCTGGCCGACTATCACCGCCTGAGCCTCGACGAGCTGCGCGCCTGCGCCTACGTGCACAGCGACAACGACGCGGTGCGCCATATGATGCGCGTGGCCTGCGGGCTGGACTCGATGGTGCTCGGCGAGCCGCAGATTCTCGGCCAGCTGAAGTCCGCCTATGCCGTGGCGCGCGAGGCCGGCACCGTCGGCCCGTTGCTCGGCCGGCTGTTCCAGGCCACCTTCAGCACCGCCAAGACCGTGCGCACCGACACCGCCATCGGCGAGAACCCGGTGTCGGTGGCCTTCGCCGCGGTCAGCCTGGCCAAGCAGATCTTCGCCGACCTGCACCGCAGCCAGGCGCTGCTGATCGGCGCCGGCGAGACCATCAGCCTGGTGGCGCGCCACCTGCACGATCAGGGCATCAAGCGCATCGTCGTCGCCAACCGCACCCTGGAGCGCGCCAGCCAGCTGGCCGAGCAGTTCGGCGCGCACGCCGTGCTGCTGTCGGACATCCCCGAGGTGCTGGCGCACAGCGATATCGTCATCAGCTCCACCGCCAGCCAGCTGCCGATTCTCGGCAAGGGCGCGGTGGAAAGCGCGCTGAAAAAACGCAAGCACAAGCCGATCTTCATGGTCGACATCGCCGTGCCGCGCGATATCGAGTCGCAGGTCGGCGAGCTGGACGACGTCTACCTCTATACCGTCGACGACCTGCACGAGGTCATCGAGGAAAACCTCAAGAGCCGCCAGGGCGCGGCGCAGGCCGCCGAGGAGCTGATCGCCGCCGGCACCGAGGAGTTCATGCAGCGCCTGCGCGAGCTGGCCGCGGTGGACGTGCTCAAGGCCTACCGCCAGCAGGCCGAGCGTCTGCGCGACGAGGAGCTGGCCAAGGCCCAGCGCCTGCTGGCCAATGGTGCCAGTGCCGAAGAGGTGATGGCGCAACTGGCCCGCGGCCTGACCAACAAGCTGCTGCACGCGCCCAGTGTGCGCATGAAGAAACTCACCGCCGAAGGGCGCCTCGATGCGCTCGGTCTGGCCCAGGAACTCTTCGCCCTCGACGAGGGCGCGCCGCAGGACAAAGGTCTGCAATGAAAGCTTCACTGTTGAACAAGCTGGACAACCTCAGCGACCGCTTCGAGGAGCTGACGGCGCTGCTCGGCGACGCCGAGGTGATCGCCAAGCAGAGCCAGTTCCGCGCCTATTCCAAGGAATACGCCGAGATCGAGCCGGTGATCGCCACCTTCCGCGAGCTGCGCAAGGTGCAGGGCGACCTCGAAAGCGCCCAGGCGCTGCTCAAGGACAGCGACCCGGACCTGCGCGAGATGGCCGAAGAGGAAGTGGCCCAGGCCAAGGAAGCCCTGGTCGCCCTGGAAGACAAGCTGCAGCGCATGCTGCTGCCGAAAGACCCCAACGACGGCCGCAACGTCTACCTGGAGGTGCGCGCCGGCACCGGCGGCGACGAGGCGGCGATCTTCTCCGGCGATTTGTTCCGCATGTACTCGCGCTACGCCGAGAAGCAGGGCTGGCGGGTCGAGGTGCTGTCGTGCAACGAAGGCGAGCACGGCGGCTTCAAGGAGGTGATCGCCCGCGTCGAGGGCGACAACGTCTACGCCAAGCTCAAGTTCGAGTCCGGCGCCCACCGCGTGCAGCGCGTGCCGGAAACCGAGTCCCAGGGCCGCATCCACACCTCTGCCTGCACCGTGGCGGTGCTGCCGGAGCCGGACGAGCAGGCGGCCATCGAGATCAACCCGGCCGACCTGCGCGTCGACACCTACCGCTCATCCGGCGCCGGCGGCCAGCACGTCAACACCACCGACTCGGCGATCCGCATCACCCACATTCCCACCGGCACCGTGGTGGAATGCCAGGAAGAGCGTTCGCAGCACAAGAACCGCGCCAAGGCCATGGCCTGGCTGGCGGCCAAGCTGCAGGACCAGCAGGAAGCCGCGGCGCACAAGGAAATCTCCGAGACGCGCAAGCTGCTGGTGGGCTCGGGCGACCGCTCCGAGCGCATCCGCACCTACAACTTCCCGCAGGGCCGGGTCACCGACCACCGCATCAACCTGACCCTGTATTCGCTGAACGAAGTGATCGCCGGCGGCGTCGACGCCATCATCGAGCCGCTGCTGGCCGAGTACCAGGCCGACCAGTTGGCGGCGCTGGGCGATTGAGTGCAGCCGCACGGTGTGCGCCTCGTAGGCTGCGCCGTGCGCACCGCAGCCCGGAGGCGATCCGGGAAGAGCTGACAGACCCGTAGGGTGGATGACGCTGTTTTCATCCACCATCCCGCACGGTGGGTCGATAAAGCGCGAGCTACGCGCCGATCCACCCTACGAGAGAACCATGGCCACCATCGAATCGCTGCTCAATACCGCCGATCTACCCGACTCGCCCACCCCGCGGTTGGACGCCGAGCTGCTGCTCGCCGCCGCCTTGGGCAAGCCGCGCAGCTACCTGCGCACCTGGCCGGAGCGCGAGCCGGATGCCGAGCAATTGGCCCGGTTCCAGGCGAGCCTGCTGCGTCGTCGCAGTGGCGAGCCGGTGGCCTATATCCTTGGCCACCAGGGCTTCTGGAGCCTGGATCTGGAGGTGGCGAGCCATACCCTGATTCCGCGCCCGGACACCGAACTGCTGGTGGAAAGCGCCCTCGAGCTGCTGCCGGCCACGCCGCTGGCGGTGCTGGACCTGGGTACCGGCAGCGGCGCCATCGCCTTGGCCCTGGCCAGCGAGCGGCCGGCCTGGCGCGTCACCGGGGTGGACCGGGTGGCGGAGGCGGTGGCCCTGGCCGAGCGCAATCGCCAGCGCCTCAAGCTGGACAATGCCGAGTTTCTCCACAGCCACTGGTTCTCCGCCCTGGCCGGCCGGCGCTATGGCCTGATCCTCAGCAACCCGCCCTATATTCGCGCCGACGACCATCACCTCGATCAGGGCGACCTGCGTTTCGAACCGAGCAGCGCGCTGGTCTCCGGCGCCGACGGGCTGGACGATATCCGTGTCATCATCCAGGCCGCGCTGGCCCATCTGCAGCCCGGCGGCTGGCTGCTGCTGGAGCACGGCTTCGATCAGGCCGAGGCGGTGCGCGCGCTGCTCAAAGCTGCCGGCTTCGCCGAGGTGGACAGCCGGCGTGACCTGGCCGGCCACCAGCGCATCAGTCTGGGACGTTTCCATCATGAGTGACCCCAACATGCTCAGCGACGACGAGCTGCTGCGCTACAGCCGGCAGATTCTCCTCAAACAGATCGACGTCGACGGCCAGTTGCGCCTCAAGCAGAGCCGCGCGCTGATCGTCGGCCTCGGCGGGCTGGGCTCGCCGGTGGCGCTGTACCTGGCCGCCGCCGGCGTCGGCGAGTTGCACCTGGCCGACTTCGACCGCGTCGACCTGACCAACCTGCAGCGGCAGATCGCCCACGACACCAATAGCATCGGCCAGGCCAAGGTGGATTCGGCCATGGCGCGGCTGGCCGCGATCAATCCGCAGATCACCCTGGTGCCGCATCGCCAGGCGCTGGACGCCGACTCGCTGGCCGCCGCGGTGAGCGGCGTCGACCTGGTGCTGGACTGCTCGGACAACTTCGCCACCCGCGAGGCGGTCAACGCCGCCTGCGTGGCCGCCGGCAAACCGCTGGTGTCCGGCGCGGCGATCCGCCTGGAAGGCCAGCTCTCGGTATTCGATCCGCGCAATGCCGCCAGCCCCTGCTACCACTGCCTCTACGGCCACGGCAGCGAGGCCGAGCTGACCTGCAGCGAGGCCGGGGTGGTCGGCCCGCTGGTGGGCCTGGTCGGCAGCCTGCAGGCGCTGGAGGCGCTCAAGCTGCTGGCCGGCTTCGGCGAGCCGCTGGTCGGCCGCCTGCTGCTGATCGATGCCCTCGGCACGCGCTTTCGCGAGCTGCGGGTCAAGCGCGATCCGGCCTGCAACGTGTGCGGCGGTGGCGATGGCCGGTAACGCGCCGGTCGGCGTGTTCGACTCGGGGGTCGGCGGCCTGTCGGTGCTGCGCGAGATTCGCCAGTTGCTGCCGCACGAGTCGCTGCTCTACGTCGCCGACAGCGGCTACGTGCCCTACGGCGAGAAGAGCCCCGAGTTCATCCGCGAGCGCAGCCGTGCCATCGCCGAATTCCTCCTCGCCCAGGGCGCCAAGGCGCTGGTGCTGGCCTGCAACACCGCCACCGTGGCGGCGGTGGCCGAGCTGCGCGAGCGTTACCCGGCGCTGCCCATCGTCGGCATGGAGCCGGCGGTCAAGCCGGCCGCGGCGGCCACCCGCAGCGGCGTGGTCGGCGTGCTGGCCACCACCGGCACGCTGAAGAGCGCCAAGTTCGCCGCCTTGCTCGACCGCTTCGCCAGCGATGTGCGGGTGATCACCCAGCCCTGTCCGGGACTGGTGGAGTGCATCGAGGCCGGCGCGCTGGAGGCGCCGGCCACCCGCGAGCTGCTGCAGGGCTATGTCGCACCGCTGCTGGCCGAGGGCTGCGACACGCTGATCCTCGGCTGCACCCATTACCCCTTCCTCAAGCCGCTGCTGCGTCGTCTGGTGCCGGACTCGGTGAGCCTGATCGACACCGGCGCGGCGGTGGCGCGCCAGCTGCAGCGCCTGCTCGAACAGGGCCAGCTGCTGGCCGCCGGGCCGGCGCAGGCGACCCGTTACTGGAGCAGCGGGTCGCCTGCGCAAATGCAGCGGGTATTGCCGGTGCTGCTGGGCGAGACGGCCGAAGTACGGGCATTCTGAGCGGGGTTTTGTACCTTTGTAGCCTTTCGCTCATAACGAAGGCTTCTATACTGAGGTGCAGGTCATTCGTTCTAGCTGACTTCTCGAGAAGGAATAATTCATGAAGAAGCTGTGTGTTTTGGCTGCCTGTGCAGCCTTGTCCATGGGACAGATGGGGGCGGTACAGGCGGCGGACGTGACCGCTGCCATCGGCCAGAGCGGCGATTCCACCATGGTCTATCGCCTGGGGGCGCAATGGGACTGGAGCAGCAGCTGGCTGCAGAGCGACGTCGGTCGCCTGACCGGCTACTGGGATCTGGGGTACACCTATTGGGACGGCGACGAGACGGCGAGCAACCACAGTCTGTCGTTCGCTCCGGTGTTCGTCTACGAGTTCGCCGGCCAGCACGTGCGCCCCTATATCGAGGCGGGCATCGGCGTGGCGGCCTTCTCCAGCACCGAGCTGGAAGACAACGACCTGGGCTCGTCCTTCCAGTTCGAGGACCGCATCGGCGTTGGCCTGCGCTTCTCCGGCCAGGAGGTCGGCCTGCGCGCGGTGCACTACTCCAACGCCGGCCTGAAGAACCCCAACGACGGCGCCGAAGCCTACACCCTGCATTATCGGCTGAGCTTCTGAACCAAAAGACCGGGCCAGTCCCGGTCTTTATTCGTTGCGCGTCTCGCCTGGGGATTGGGGGCGCGCGGCGCACGGGGTTACTCCGTTATCGATAGGCCCCGGCGATACCGCGGCGCTGCTCCAGGCACTCGGCCGCGCCCAGCTCGAATTCGCGGCAGATCAGCGGGCGCACTGCGTAGATGGTGCAGCGCATGCTGTCGCGATCCAGCGCCGCGCACCAGCCGTCGTCCAGGCGGCGCATCACCTCGCCGCCCCACTGGTCGGTATCGATATAGCGCGGCGGCACGCCGCTGTCGCCGAACAGCATCACTTCCAGCTGGCAGCAGCAGGCCGCGCAGGTGCTGCAGCTGACTTCGGGCTCGCTCGGCAATTGGCTGTGGGGGATGGTCTGGCTCATGGCGCGGCAGTGTACGCCAAGGCTCGCCGTCGTGCTGTGCGGACGGCTGAGCGGTTCGCGGCGCCGGTTGGCGCCGAGCGCCGCGAAGGCCGACAGGGAGCGCGCGGCGCTCCGCCCGTCGATCTCAAGGCCGAATCTACGCCGCTCGCCGGCTACGCAGACTCTGTTCGTACTGGGCGCGATACAGCCGGGCGAAGCCGTGCAGCACCGGCATCGCCACCGCCCAGACCGCGGCGAGGATGGCCAGGGTCGGCCAGGTGCCCAGCGGCAGGCCGACGCCGGCGATCTGCGCGCCGCCGTAGTAGGACAGCGGCGCCGCCAGCGCGCCGAGCAGGCTGCCTTTCCACCAGGGCTGCGCGGTCCAGGCCAGGCAATGGTTGAGGGTGCTGGCCAGCAGCAGCCAGAGCAGCGCCAGCCACAGCGGGATCAGTTGGCGCGGCTCGCCGAAGTCGAACAGGCCGAGGTTGAGCAGGAAGCTGTCCAGCGCGCTGCCGGCGAGAAACACGCTGAGCAGCAGCTTGCCCTCCGCCGCCCAACTGCTGACCCACAGCAGGTGCACCGCCATGATCGCCGCCACCAGCAGCAGCCAGGGGCTGTCGCCGGCGAATACGCAGGCCAGCCAGCCGAGCTGGAAGAGAAGGGCGTTGGCGATCAGTTTAGGCATCGAAGTTTCCTAGCAGAGGGGCGGGCCGCGCGGCCGGCTTGGCCAGCAGCAGTTGCGCGGTGCCAATGGTGCGTTCGAGGAAGCCTCCCTCGCAATAGCACAGGTAGAACTCCCAGAGTCGGTAGAAGTAGTCGTCGTAGCCCAACTGCTCCAGGCGCTGGCGGGCCTGGCGCAGGTTGTCGTGCCACAGGCGCAGGGTACGCGCGTAGTGCAGGCCGAAATCTTCCATATGGTGCAGGTTGAAGTCGGTATGGCGGCCGACCACCTCGAGCATCTTCTGCACGGAGGGCAGGGCGCCGCCGGGAAAGATGTAGCGCTGGATGAAGTCCACCGACTTGCAAGCCTGCTCGTAGCGTTGATCACGGATGGTGATGGCCTGCAGCAGCATCAGCCCGTCGGGTTTGAGCAGGCGCGCGCACTGCTGGAAGTAGGTGGGCAGGAAACGGTGGCCGACCGCCTCGATCATCTCGATAGAGACCAGCTTGTCGTACTGGCCCTCGAGGTCGCGGTAATCCTCCAGCAGCAGGGTGATGCGATCCTCCAGGCCCAGCTCGCGGATACGCCGTGCGGTATGGGCATGCTGCTCGCGCGACAAGGTGGTGGTGGTCACCCGGCAGCCGTAGCGGGTGGCGGCATGGATGGCCATGCTGCCCCAGCCGGTGCCGATCTCCAGCAGGTGGTCGGATGGCCTGAGCGCCAGCTTCTGGCAGATGCGCTCCAGCTTGTTGAGCTGCGCCTGCTCCAGGCTGTCATCCGCGCCTTTGAACATGGCCGCCGAATACATCATGGTCGGGTCGAGGAACTGCTCGAACAGTTCGTTGCCCAGGTCGTAGTGCGCGGCGATATTGCGCCGCGAGCCCTGGCGGGTGTTGCGGTTGAGCCAGTGCAGGCCCTGGATCAGCGGCCGGCCGAGTTGCGCCAGGCCGCGCTCCATGGCGTCGAGCACCTCCAGATTGGCGACGAAGATGCGGATCACCGCGGTCAGGTCCGGGGTGCTCCAGTACCCGTGGATATAGGCCTCGCCCGAGCCGATCGAACCGTTGCCGGCCACCAGGCCCCAGACCGCGCCGTCGAGCACGCGGATTTCGCCGCGCAGGCTGGCCTGCGGGTCGCCGAAGTGCAGGGTCTCGGCGCCCTCGTGGATGGTCAGCCGGCCATGGCGCAGGCGACCCAGCTGGCGCAGTACGGCGCGGCGCAACAGGCCGGCACCGAGGCCGCTGCCGGCACGCACGCTGTCTTTGGCGGAGGTCAGGCTAGAGCTTTTCATAGGGCAGGTCCTTCGGTTGCGGGCGGGCGACGCGGAAGTCGCCTTCCGCGGCCTGGTGAGCGAACAGGGGCACGCGTTTGAGCAGCAGGCGCAGGGCCTGCCAGTAGATGGCCGCGAGGGTCTTGGCGGTCATCCAGGGGAAACTCAGCAGATGGCGGTGCAGGCTGGCGCGGCTCAGGGGCTGGCGCTGCAGGCTGAGGCTGGCGTCGAAGAGCTTTTCCTCGCCGTTCCAGTCGGCCATATGAATGCCCAGGCGCTCGCCCACCGGGCTGAAGCTCATGCGGTACTCAAGCTCGTGCGGCAGAAAGGGCGAGACGTGGAAGGCCTTGGCCACGCTGAACTGCTGCCGCCCAGTGCCGGCTGCCGGCAGCACGTAGTGATAGCGCTCGCGCCAGGGCGTGTTGCTCACTTCGCAGAGGATCGCCAGCAGTTGCTCGTCGGCGTCGAAGCAGTAGAAGAAGCTCGCCGGGTTGAACGCCAGGCCCCAGCTGCGCGGCTGGGTCAGCAGGCAGATGCGCCCCAGCGGGCGCCGGCCGATGGCCTGCTCGACGCGCTGGCGCACCGCCTCGGCCAGGGGCATGCCGCCGCGGGTGAATTGCGGCAGGTAATCGGACTCGCGAAAGGCCAAGGGCATCCAGCGGCTGCGCCCGGCCAGCTTTGAGAGGGCGAACAGGGCGTCCTGCTCGTCCAGATCGAGGTAGAGCAGGCCCATGCGGTAGCGGAAGGCGTGCGCGCGCGGGGCGAAGCGCCGATGCTGCACCCAGCCGCTGTACAGGGCGCTGTGCATCACAGCGCCTCGCCGAAGGCGCGGGCCACGCGCAGCGCGCTGAGCACGCCGTCCTCGTGGAAGCCGTTGGCCCAGTAGGCGCCGCAGTAGTAGCTGTGCTGGGCGCCTTGCAGCTCTTCCCAGCGCGCCTGGGCGCTCACGCCGGCGAGGCTGTACTGCGGGTGGGCGTAACGAAAGCGTGCGAGCACCTTGGCCGGGTCGATGGCCGCGCCCTGGTTGAGGCTGACGCAGAAGGTGGTATCGCTGTCGATGCCCTGCAGGATGTTCATGTTATAGGTGACCGCTGCCGGCAGATCGGTCGGCCCGCCCAGGCGGTAGTTCCAGCTGGCCCAGGCCAGCTTGCGCCGGGGTAGCAGGCGCGTATCGGTATGCAGCACCACCTCGTTGTCGGCGTAGGGCAGGGCGCCGAGGATGGCCTGCTCGGCGGCGCTGGGCTTGGCCAGCAGGGCCAGGGCCTGGTCGCTGTGGCAGGCGAATACCACCTTGTCGAAGCGCTCGGCGCCCGCGGCGCTGTGCAGGGTGACGCCGCCGGCGTCGCGCTCGACCCGCTGCACCGGGCAGTTCAGGCGGATGCGCTCGGCGAAGCCGGCGGTCAGCGGCGCCACGTAGCTGCGCGAGCCGCCGGCGATCACCTGCCACTGCGGGCGGTCGCTGATCGACAGCAGGCCGTGGTTCTTGCAGAAGCGCACGAAGAACTGCAGCGGAAAACCGAGCATGCCGGCCAGCGACATCGACCAGATCGCCGCGCCCATGGGCACTATGTAGTGGTCGATGAAGCGCTGGCCGTAGCCGTTGCGCGCGAGGTAGTCGCCGAGGGTGGTGTCGGCGGCGATGCGGCCGCAGGCCAGGTCGTCCTGGGTCTGGCGGTTGAAGCGCAGGATGTCGCGCAGCATGCCCCAGAATCCCGGCGAGACCAGGTTGCGGCGTTGGGCGAACAGGCTGTTGAGGTCG
>NZ_JBITVF010000001.1:824334-1292591 GCF_044542855.1 Pseudomonas sp. NPDC077649
CCTGGGTCTGGCGGTTGAAGCGCAGGATGTCGCGCAGCATGCCCCAGAATCCCGGCGAGACCAGGTTGCGGCGTTGGGCGAACAGGCTGTTGAGGTCGTGACCGTTGTACTCCAGGCCGCTGGCCGGATCGCTGACCGAAAAGCTCATCTCGGTGGGCTGGTAGGCCACGCCGAGCTGTTCCAGCAGGCGGATGAAGTTGGGGTAGGTCCAGTCGTTGAAGACGATGAAGCCGGTGTCGATGGCGTACGCGCGGCCGTCCACCTCGACGTCCACCGTATGGGTGTGGCCGCCGACCCAGTCGCTGGCCTCGAACACCTGAATCTCGTGCTGGCGATTGAGTAGGTAGGCGCTGGTCAGGCCGGCGATGCCGCTGCCGATGATGGCGATTTTCATGGGGCGTCCTGGGTGGTGGGCTCGCTGCGCGCCAGGCGGCGGCCGATGGCCAGGCGCAGGCGTTTGGGCAGCAGGCCGAGGAGTTTCAGGGTGACGATAAAGGGCGCGGGAAAGGCGATTTCCAGCGGGTGCTTGTCCAGCCGTGCGGCGATGTGCCGGGCGGCCCTTGCCGCCGGCCAGCGCATGGGCATGGGGAAGTCGTTCTTTTGCGTCAGCGGGGTGTCGACGAAGCCGGGGCTGACCAGGGTGACGTCGATGCCTTCGCCGGCCAGGTCGATGCGCAGCGCCTCCAGCAGGTAGCGCATGGCCGCCTTGGAGGCGCCGTAGGCCTCGGCGCGCGGCAGGGCGAGGAAGGTCACCGAGCTGCCGACGCCGACCAGGTGCGGCCGCTCGCCCCGGCGCAGCTGGGGCAGGGCCGCCTCGATGCAGTGGCTGGCCGACAGCAGGTTGGCGCGTATCACCCGCTCGATGAGGGCGGACTCGTACGCCTGGGCGTCGAGGTACTCGCAGGTGCCGGCGTTGAGGATGGCGCAATCCAGCGCGCCCCAGGCCTGCTCGATGCGCTGGGCGATGGCGCGCACCTGCTCGGGCTCGCAAAGATCGCCCGGCACCACCAGCACCTGCTCGGGGAAGCGCATCGCCAGCTCCTGCAGCGGGCCGCTGCGGCGCGCGCTGAGGGCCAGGCGGTGGCCGCCGCGCAGCAGTTCCTCGGCCAGGGCGATGCCGATGCCGCTGCTGGCGCCGGTCAGCCAGATACGCTTCATGCCAGCCTCCGCTTCAGCCAGCCGATGCTCTGGCCGAGCACGGGCAGATGCTCGTAGAGCAGGGCGCCGGCGTCGAAGTAGTCGCGGTGCAGATAGGCCTTGTCGCGCCACTGCAGGTGCGTGCAGCCGTCGACCTGGATCGGTGCGCCGCGGGCCAGGCGCGGGTGGCGGTAGCTCAGGGTCCAGCGCAGGTAGCCTTGGCCCTCGTCGACCCGGTCGCGGCCGTGGAACTCGAAGCGCAGCGCGTCGACATTGGCGTACAGCTCGGCGAAGTAGCGGCGCAGCGCGTCCAGGCCGTGCACCTCGTGCAACGGGTCGCGAAACAGCACGTCGTCGCTGTACAGCTCGCCGAGCCGCTCGAGGTTGTCTTTGTTCAGCGCGGCGAAGCGTTCGCCGAAGGTGGACAGGAAATCGCTCATGCGGGCACCTCCCGGTTGCCGAGATGCTTGAACGCGGCCAGGGCGCGTTCGCGCGAGCGCGCCAGATCGACGATCGGCCGCGGGTAGCCGGCCGGGGCGAGCAGTCCGCCGAGCGCGGCCGGATCATGGATGTCGCGCTTGTTCAGCCCGGCCAGCTCCGGCACCCAGTGACGGATGAAGTGGCCGTCGGGATCGAACTTCTGCGACTGGCTGATGGGGTTGAAGATGCGGAAATAGGGGGCCGCGTCGGTGCCGGTGGAGGCGCTCCACTGCCAGCCGCCGTTGTTCGCCGCCAGGTCGCCGTCGATCAGCTGACGCATAAAGAAGCGCTCGCCCTCGCGCCAGTCGATCAGCAGGTTCTTGGTCAGGAACATGGCGACGATCATGCGCAGGCGGTTGTGCATCCAGCCGGTCTCGCGCAGCTGGCGCATGGCGGCATCGACTATGGGCAGGCCGGTGCGGCCCTGCTGCCAGGCGGCCAGCTCATCCGGCGCGTCACGCCAGGGCAGCGCCTCGGTTTCCTGGCGGAAGGCGCGGTGCATCGAGACCCGCGGGTAGCCCACCAGGATGTGCTTGTAGAACTCGCGCCAGAGCAGTTCGTTGATCCAGGTGACGGCGCCGGGGTTGCCGCTGTCGAACTCGCCGCGGTTGGCGCGCAGCGCCGCATGCAGGCACTGGCGCGGCGACAGCACGCCGGCGGCCAGGTAGGGCGACAGCTGGCTGGTGCCGGGCGTGGCGGGAAAGTCGCGCGCCTCTTGGTAGAACTCGATGCGCTCCTCGGCGAAGCGCGCCAGGCGGCTGTGCGCCTGCTCTTCGCCGGCCGGCCAGAGCGCCCGCAGCGCCTCGCTCGGAGCGGAGAAACCGGCGACCGCGGCGGGCAGCGGGTCGCTGGCCACGTCCAGCGGCGCCTGCGCCTTTGGTTGTGCGCGCAGCGCCGGCAGGGCTGTGTGCAGGCGCTGGTAGCAGACCTTGCGGAACTGGCTGTAGACCTGGAAGTAGCCGCCGGACTGGGTCAGCACGCTGCCGGGCTTGAACAACAGCTGGTCCAGATGGCTGTGCCAGGCGACGTCCTGCTGCGCCAGGTAGGCCGCGGTGGTGCGGTCGCGCAGGCTCTCGTGGACGCCGTACTCCTCGTTGACCTGCACCGTGCCTATGGCGTGCTGGTGACAGACTTCGGCGACGATGGCGGGTGCCTGCTCCCAGTCGTCGCACTGGCGCACCAGCAGCGGCACGTTCAGCCGCTGCAAGGCACGCTGCAGTTCGACCAGGTTGCGCAGCCAGAAGTCGACCTTGCACGGCGCGTCGTCGTGGGCCAGCCACTGCTTGGGGCTGAGCAGGTACAGCGCCAGGGTCGGGCCGGCGGCCATGGCGCTGGCCAGGGCGCTGTTGTCGTGCACGCGCAGGTCGCTGCGCAGCCAGATCAGTTGACGCATGGTGAATCCTCGAGGGGGCCGAGCAGGCCCTGGCGCTGCAGCCAGGCATGGGCGGCGAGCGGGTCGGCGGCCAGCGCCAGCTCGGCCAGCACGTCGCGGTGGATATGGGCGGCGGGGCCGGCCAGCAGCAGCGGGATCCGGCACTGCCGGTGCAGGCGCGGCAGTTGGCGGCGCAGCAGGGCGCCGTCGAGCGCCTGGTCGGCGTACAGCAGCAGCGCGCGCGGGGCGATCTGCTCCAGGGCCAGGGCCAGTTCGGCGGGCGGCAGCGGCCAGTCGAACACCTCCACCGGGCAGTCGCTGTCGCTGACCAGCCAGGCGCACAGCCACAGGCCGGGCTCCATCGGCGCGTCGCCGAGGTTGACCAGCAGCAGCGGCGCACCGCCGGCCTGACGGTTGTTGTGGTAGATGCGCGTGGCGAACTTGCTGCGCAGCCAGGAGAAGAAGAACACCTGCTCCAGGCGCGCGCCGAACTGGCCCTGCCAGCGCTGCTGCAGTTCGCCGAGCAGCGGCCAGAGCAGGCGTTCGACCAGGGTGCGCAGCGGGTAGAGCGCCAGGGCGGCGTTGAAGCTTTCGTCCAGGCGCCGTTCGGCGAGCTGGGCGATGTGCCCGAGCAGCTCGCCGCGCAATTGTCGCCAGCCGCCGTCGGCCGGCAGCT
Source organism: Pseudomonas sp. NPDC077649 (assembly GCF_044542855.1). Lineage (NCBI taxonomy): Bacteria > Pseudomonadati > Pseudomonadota > Gammaproteobacteria > Pseudomonadales > Pseudomonadaceae > Pseudomonas > Pseudomonas sp. NPDC077649. Next base: position 828,000 of record NZ_JBITVF010000001.1, read on the forward strand.
GCAGCGGTTGGCGGCTGTCCAGCAGTTCCTTGACCTGGCTCACCGCGACGCCGCGTCCGAGCCAGCCGAGGATGGCCTGGATGCGCGCCACATGTTGCGGCGAGTAGAGGCGGTGACCCTTGGCCGTGCGCTGCGGCACGATCAGCCCGTAGCGGCGCTCCCAGGCGCGCAGGGTGACGGCGTTGACCCCGGTGCTGCGCGCCACGTCGCGAATCGGCAGGTAGCCCTGGGCGAGGGCGCTGCGCAGCTGATCGGCGGCCTCGCTGCGCTGCAGTTGGTCGTTCGGCTCAGAGGGCATTGCGCAGACTCAGACGTTCTGGATGCGGCTGCAGGTAGACCTGCTCGGCGATGTAGCGATCCGGGTGGCGGCGGAAATGATGTTTGAGCAGGGTCAGCGGCACCACCAGCGGCACCACGCCGTCGCGGTACTGGCCGATCAGCTGTTGCATCTCCTGTTTCTCGTCGGGGCTGAGGGCGCGCTTGAGATAGCCGGCCAGGTGCTGCAGCACGTTGCTGTGGGTGCCGCGGGTGGCGCAGCGCTTCAGCGCCGCCATCAGCTGGCTGAAATAGTGCGGCGCCAGGCTGGCCAGGTCGTGCCGGGCGAGATCGCCGAGCAGACGGCCGAGGGCCTTGTACTGCAGCGGGTCGGTGGCCAGCAGCAGGTACTTGTAGCGCGAGTGGAAGGCGATCAGCGCGCGGCGTGTCAGGCCCTCCTGCAGCAGACGTTGCCACTCGGCGTAGGCGAACACGCGGGTGAGGAAGTTCTCGCGCAGCACCGGGTCGTTGAGGCGGCCGTCTTCCTCCACCGGCAGGTCGGGATGACGGGCGCAGAAGGCCGCGGCGAAGATGCCACGGCCCGGCTCGCTGGGGCGGCCGCCGTCCTGGTAGACCTTGACCCGCTCCAGGCCGCAGGACGGCGACTGCTGCATGAAGATGAAGCCGCAGATGCCCTGCAGCTCGCCGGCCATGCGTTCGGCATAGGCGGCCAGGGCGTCGGTGACGTCGTGCGAGCGTTCCACCGTGCCGACTGCGCGCGGCGCCTGCGGGTCGCCCACCAGGCGAATCGGCTGGCGCGGCACCGGCATGCCGATGCCGACTTCCGGGCACACCGGGACGAACTCGAAATGCTCGGCGAGGCTGCGGCTGCACAGGCGCGACAGCTTGTGACCGCCGTTGTAGCGCACCTCGGCGCCCAGCAGGCAGGCGCTGATGCCTAGTTTGGCTTTGCTCGGTTGCATGACTCGACCTCCGACTGTCTTGTACATGGGCTTAGCCATGTACAACTTTTGTCCATCATAGGTCTGCTGTTGTACAAGTCAAATGCTTTGTACAGCTTGTGTATGGCTTTTTGTGTGTGACGACAAGCGCCGCGCGAGCGCGGCGTCAGGGCGGGGAGGGGAAGAGAGGGGCTTCAGCGCCAGCCTTGCAGCCAGCGCTGGGTGTCCTGCAGCTGGCGCCAGTCGAGCCGCTGGCTGCGCCGGGTCAGCACAGCCTGCAGCTCCACGGCGAGAATGGTGTCGGCCTCGTCGCGGATCAGTTCGGTGACCAGGAAGTGGCGTTCGCGGTTCTGCGGCTGCGCCGCGGTCCATTTCGACAGCAGCAGCTTGCGCGGATTGAGCCGCCGCGCGGGCGTCATGCCAGGTGTTCGAGCAGGCGGCGGGCGGCGTCCTGGCCGCTGAGCCAGGCACCCTCGACGCGGCCGGACAGGCACCAGTCGCCGCAGGCGTACAGGCCCAGGTCGGCGTCGGCCAACGCGCCCCACTGGTGGGCCTGCGCCGGACGGGCGTAGAGCCAGCGGTGGGCCAGGGTGAAGCTGGGCGGCGGCACGGCGCAGCCGATCAGCTCGGCGAAGGCACCGTGCAGCTGCTCGATCACGGTGTCCTTGGGCAGGTCCAGGTGCTGCTTGCTCCAGGCGCTGCTGGCGTGCAGCACCCAGGTGTCCAGGCGGTTGTCGCGGCCGGGCTTGCTGCGGTTGCGCGCCAGCCAGTCGAGCGGGCTGTCCTGTACGAAGCAGCCCTCGACCTTGGTCTCCAGCGGCGTGTCGAAGCCCAGCGCCACCGCCCAGGTCGGCTCCATGATCACGCTGGCGGCGGCGCCGGCCAGCTTGGGCGCGGCTGCCAGCAGGGCGCTGGCCTGCGGCGCCGGGGTGGCGATGACGACGTGGCTGAACGGGCCGTGGCTGCAGCCTTCGGCATCCTGCAGGCTCCAGTGGCTGCCGCCGCGGAATACCTCGGTGATGCGGCAGGCGAAGTGCACCGGCAGGGCGCCGAGCAGGGCGCGGGTGATGGCGCTCATGCGCGGCGTGCCGACCCAGCGCACCTGTTCGTCCGGCGAGGCGCTGAGCTGACCGTCCTTGGCGTGGTACATGCCGGGCGTCCATTCGGCGACCCAGCCGCGGGTCAGCCACTGCTGCACCACCTCGACGAAGCGGCGGTCACGCGCGGTGAAGTACTGGGTGCCCAGGTCGAGGCTGCCGACATCGCTGCGCTTGCTGGCCATGCGCCCGCCGCTGCCGCGACTCTTGTCGAACAGCTGGACCTCCTGGCCGGCGGCGTGCAGGGCCTGGGCGGCGGACAATCCCGCGATGCCGGTGCCGATGATGGCGATGGGTGCGTTCATGGTGACCTCGTCAGCTCTGAATGCTTTACAGGCTACGCTTTGGACAAAAGCTATACAAGAATGCTTTCATGTACAGCTGTTGCCTCGGGTGTCGCTCCTTACTTTAGGTTTAGGACAAACGCGGCCATCAATAAAGGCACGTGTGTGCGTCATAAACCAGACTAGGGGTGAAAGCTCATCAATTTCCATGCGAGGACGATGCCATGCATATCCTGCTGACCGGCGGTACCGGCCTGATCGGCCGCGGGCTCTGCGCCTACTGGGCCGAGCAGGGCCACCGCCTGACCGTCTGGAGCCGCGAGCCGGACAAGGTGAAGCGCCTGTGCGGCGCGACCGTGCGCGGCATCGGCCGGCTCGAGGAGCTGGCCGAGGAGCCGCTCGACGCCGTGGTCAACCTGGCCGGCGCGCCCATCGCCGACCGGCCCTGGAGCAGCAAGCGCAAGGCGCTGCTGTGGGCCAGCCGCATCGGCTTGACCGAGCAGCTGCTGGCCTGGCTGCAGGGCCGCAGCCAGCGCCCGGCGCTGTTGCTGTCCGGCTCGGCGGTGGGCTGGTACGGCGACGGCGGCGAGCGCGAGTTGCACGAGGACACGCCGCAGGTCACCGACGATTTCGCCGCGCAGCTGTGCGGCGCCTGGGAGGAGACCGCCCTGCGCGCCGAGGAACTGGGCCTGCGCGTGGTGCTGGTGCGCACCGGCCTGGTGCTCAGCGCCGATGGCGGCATGCTCAAACGCCTCCTGCTGCCGTTCAGGCTGGGCCTGGGCGGACGCCTCGGCGACGGCCGGCAGTGGATGCCCTGGGTGCATATCGCCGATCAAATCGCCCTGATGGACTTTCTCTTGCAGCGAGACGCTGCCCGGGGTCCCTATAATGCGTGCGCGCCGCAGCCGGTGCGCAACGCCGAGTTCGCCAGGGCGCTGGGCCAGGCCCTGCATCGCCCGGCGATCCTGCCGGCGCCGGCCTTCGCCCTGCGCGCCGGCCTCGGCGAGCTGTCCGAGCTGCTGCTCGGCGGCCAGCGCGCGGTGCCGACGCGCCTGCTGGAGGCGGGTTTCAGTTTTCGCTTCACCCATCTGGACGTGGCCCTGGCCGATCTGCTGGGCCATCACTGACTAGGATTTCGCATGACCGATCACGCATTGTTGCTGGTTAACCTGGGTTCGCCCGCGTCCACCGAAGTAGCCGATGTCCGCCGTTACCTCAATCAGTTCCTGATGGACCCCTATGTCATCGACCTGCCCTGGCCGCTGCGCCGCCTGCTGGTGTCGCTGATCCTGATCAAGCGCCCGGCAGCCTCGGCGCATGCCTATGCCTCGATCTGGTGGGACGAGGGCTCGCCGCTGATCGTGCTCAGCCGCCGCCTGCAGCAGGCGATGCAGGCGCACTGGACGCGCGGCCCGGTGGAACTGGCGATGCGCTATGGCGAGCCGTCCATCGAAACCAGCCTGCAGCGTCTGGCCGAGCAGGGCGTTCGCGAGGTGACCCTGGCGCCGCTCTACCCGCAGTTCGCCGACAGTACCACCACCACGGTGATCGAGGAGACCAAGCGGGTGCTGCGCGAGCGCGGGCTGAAGCTGCGCCTGTCGATCCTGCCGCCGTTCTTCGAGCAAGCCGAATACCTCGACGCCCTGGCGGCCAGCGCCAAGCCCTACCTGGAGCAGCCGTTCGATCACTTGCTGCTGAGTTTTCACGGCCTGCCCGAGCGCCATCTGCACAAGCTCGATCCCAGCGGTCATTGCCTCAAGGGCGCCGACTGCTGCCGCACGGCCTCGGCCGAGGTGCTCGCCGGTTGTTACCGCGCGCAGTGCCTGCGCAGCGCCGAGCTGTTCGCCGCGCGCCTGGGTCTGCAGCCGCAGCAGTGGTCGGTGAGCTTCCAGTCGCGCCTGGGCCGGGCCAAGTGGATCGAGCCCTACACCGAGACGCGCCTCGACGAGCTGGCTGCGCAGGGGGTGAAGAAGCTGCTGGTGATGTGCCCGGCCTTCGTCGCCGACTGCATCGAGACCCTGGAGGAAATCGGCGACCGCGGCCGCGAGCAGTTCGTCGCGGCCGGCGGCGAGAGCCTGCAGCTGGTGCCCTGCCTCAACGACCACCCGGACTGGGCGGCGGCGCTGAAGACCCTGTGCGAGCGTGCGCCGCTGGCCATCTGAAACGGCCGCCGCGCCATTCGCCCCGGCGGGTATGAAGCATTCGCCCGCCTGATAACACCTTCGAGCGATACTCAGCGCCGTTTATATCGCCCTAAGCTGACGCACTTTCAACCGCCGCGCGCCGCGTTCAGCGGTGCCGAGGAGAGCGTCCGTGCATAACAACAATAACGGCTATCCCTCCAGTGCCCGTGCCTGGGTCACTGTCGCCATCCTGATGGTGGCCTACGTGCTGTCCTTCGTCGACCGGCAGATTCTCAACCTGCTGGTCGAACCGATCCGCCGCGACCTGCTGATCAACGACACGCAGATGAGCCTGCTGATGGGCCTGTCCTTCGCCCTGTTCTACACCATCTGCGGCATTCCCCTCGGGCGCGTCGCCGACACCCGCAGCCGGCGCGGGCTGATCGCCATCGGCGTGCTGTTCTGGAGTGCCGCCACCGCGGCCTGCGGCATGGCCAAGCTGTACTGGCAGTTCCTGCTGTGCCGCATCGGCGTCGGCGTGGGCGAGGCGGCGTTGTCGCCGGCGGCCTATTCGCTGATCGCCGACAGCTTTCCCGCCGAGCGCCGCGCCACCGCCATCAGCGTCTACTCCATGGGCGTCTACTTAGGCTCGGGGCTGGCCTTCCTGGTCGGCGGGCTGGTCATCCAGTTCGCCTCGGCGCAGGGCAACGTGTTGCTGCCGGTGCTGGGCGAAGTGCGCCCCTGGCAGTTGATCTTCCTGATCCTCGGCGGCGCCGGGGTGCTGTTCACCCTGCTCATGCTGGCGGTCAAGGAGCCGGCCCGGCGTGGCGCCGGCGCCGGCGTGGCGGTGCCGCTGGCGGATGTCGGCCGCTATATCCGTGCCAACCGTCGCACCGTGCTGCTGCACAACTTCGGCTTCGCCGGCCTGGCCTTCGCCGGCTACGGCAGCGCGGCCTGGGTGCCGACCTTCTATATCCGCACCTACGGCTGGGACGCCGGTCAGGTCGGCATCGTCTACGGCTGCATAGTGGCGGTGTTCGGCTGCCTGGGCATCGTCTTCGGCGGGCGCCTGGCCGACTGGATGGCCAAGCGCGGGCGCAGCGACGCCAACATGCGCGTCGGCCTGTACGCCGCGCTCGGCGCGCTGCCGCTGGTGCTGCTGTTCCCGCTGATGGACACCGCCTTCTGGGCCAGCGTGCTGCTGGCGCCGACGGTGTTCTGCCTGAGCATGCCGTTCGGCGTGGCGCCGGCGGCGATCCAGGAGATCATGCCCAACTCGATGCGCGGCCAGGCCTCGGCCATCTACCTGTTCGTCATCACCCTGATCGGTCTGGGGATAGGCCCGACCGCGGTGGCGCTGGTGACCGACTTCGTCTTCGCCGACGACAACGCGCTGCGCTACTCGCTGCTGATCGTCACCACCCTGGCGGTGCTGATGTCCATCGTGCTGCTGGGCAAGAGCCTCAAGCCCTACCGCGAGAGCGTGGTGCGCCTGGAGCAGTGGGCGGCCAGCCCGGCCTGAGCCCCGTAGGGGGCGCCGCGCACCAATGATGAAAAAGCCGCGATAGTCGCGGCTTTTTCACAGAGCGAGCGGGTTTAACGACGATAACGATGATGGTGCTTGTGGCCGCGCCAGTGCTTGTGCGGGTGGTGATAGTGGCGCGATTTGTAGTGATACGGCCGGGGTTCGTAGTAGCGCGGGCCCACCACCACGGTATAGGGGCGGTAGTAGACCGGCGGCTCGTAGTACACCGGCGGTGGCGGGTAGTACACCACGTGCGGTGGTGGGGCGTAGTAGATCCGGCTGTTGGCGCCGATCACGCCACCGACCACGGCGCCGACTACCGCTCCGGCGATGGCGGCGTCGCGACGATCCGAGGCCTGAACCGGTTCCACGCCGGCCAGTGCCAGGCTGGCGAGCAGGCCGGTGACGAGGGAAATACGCGTATGCATGAGCGTGCCTCCTGTAGGGCCGGAGCGATCCGGTTACTGGTTTCGACCGATACTCGGGCGGCGCATTGCATGGCGCTGTGTAAAAGCTATGTAAACCAGGGGGCGCTGCCTGCTGGCTAGGAACTGCGCTTGGTGCCTCGACCGCTCAGCCGCCGGCTCGAGCGCGGGCCATCGACTTCCAGGTGGAGGCCGGCGAACAGCCGGTGGATCAAGCGCTCGTGGCGTTCGATGGCGTCGGCATGGCGCTCGATGACCATGGGCAGTTGGCGCAGGCTGTCCGAGGGGGTGTCGAGCAGGAAGGGCAGTTGTGGGTTGCCGAGACTGTGCTCGATCTCGCCTAGGTGCAGGAGGATGTCTTTCTCCATCTCGTTGAGCTGAACCAGCATGTCCAGCAGCTCGCCCTGCACCGGCAGGCGGGTGGCGTCGCACAGGCGGATCAGCAGCAGGCCGGCCTCGCGCAGCAGGCCGATCAGCTGCGTGCTCTTGATGCCGTAGTGGACGATGGCCAGGCTATCGCTGGCGCGCCGCTGGTAGTTGAGTCCGGCATGGGGCAGGCGATGGCCGGCGAGGTCGCGCGGCTGCTGGCCAAGCTTGAGGCCGAGCCACTTGGCCTTCAACTGCACGAATTCGGCTTCGAGGCTGTCCTTCTGCTCGAACAGGCGGTGCAACTGCTGGTGGGGCAGCAGCGGCTCGGGTGTCTTGCCCAGGCTGCGCTGCGAATCGCGGACACTTTTCCACAGGCGCCACAGCATCAGCGCGATGCATAGCGCGGCGAGTCCCGACAGGGCCAGCAGCAGGGCGGGCTCGGCCTGGGCCAGGGCATCCAGTCGCGAGGTGAGGGGGATCGGTTGTTGCATCCGTGAGCTCCAGTGCGGGTCCATCTGACTGGGTGATTCGAATCCAACGCACTACAGGTTCGCCCACGGTCGGCCGATGAATGATCAACAGGCTTAGCGTAGTTGCCCGCCGGCGAATTGAAATGGCTAAACGCTAGTATTTTTCCGCAAGCCGCTGGCCTGGGCGTCACTGTGCCCAGCGCTGCTGGATGCGCTCCAGCGTGCCGGCCTTGCGCAGTCGTACCAGCGCCTCGGAGAACTGCCGGGCACGCTGGATATCGCCCTTGGCGAAGGCGACGAAGCGCGGCATCTGCACCAGCGGGCGGGGCAGGATGCGCACCTGTTGCTGGGCGCGCTGTTCGCGGACGAAGTACTGCAGTTGCACGCGGTCGCCGACGATGATGTCGATGCGCCCGGCCAGCAGCATCGACACCAGCTGGCGCGGGTTCTGCGCGCTGCTGTCGCGGGCCAGGTCGGCGCGGTCGAAGTGCTCCTCGTAGGCGTAGCCGCGCACCTGGCCGATCACGTAGGGGGCGAAGTCGTCCAGCGTGCGCCAGTCGGCGATCGCGGTCTTGGCGGTGGTCATGAACACCGTGGCGCCGCTGCGCAGCGGGCCGACCAGTTCGTACTGCTCCTGGCGCTGCGGCGTGCCGGCGAACTGGAAGGCCATCTGCGCCTCGCCGCGCTCGAGCATGCGCTTGACCCGCTCCCAGGGGTAGAGGCGGATCTGGTGCGCGACCCTGGCCTCGCGCAGCACCGCCTCGACCAGCTCGACGTCGAGCCCGCGAGGCGTGTCGTCCTCGCCGGTGACGAAGCTGTAGGGGGCGAACTGCTCGTCGCCGACCACCCGCCAGGGCTCCGCGGCCAGGGGATTGGCCAGGGCCAGCAGGACGAGCAGCAGAAGGCGCATGGCGGGTCTCCTCGGGGCGGGCTTGTGTTCAGGCTAGCCAATTTTCCCCGAGGGCGTGCGGCAGATCAGACCTTGCGCACGAACTCCGACTTGAGCTTCATCGCGCCGATACCGTCGATCTTGCAGTCGATGTCGTGGTCGCCGTCGACCAGGCGGATGTTCTTCACCTTGGTGCCGACCTTGACCACCAGCGACGAGCCCTTGACCTTGAGGTCCTTGATCACGGTGACGCTGTCGCCGTCCTGCAGCAGGTTGCCCACCGAATCCTTGATCGCCCGCGCCGCCTCGTCGCCCCCGGCGGCGTCGCCGGCCCGCCATTCATGGGCGCATTCGGGGCAGATCAGCTGCTCGCCGTCAGCGTAGGTGTATGCGGAGTTGCACTGGGGGCAAGGTGGCAGGCTGCTCAAGGGACGTCCTCGACTGTGGGTTGATAGACCCTGAATTGTATAGGGTTTTGCCCGCGGGCGCCGCTCTAGGACGCCGCTCGGCTCGCCGGTGATGTCAAAAATATTGGACTTTCCGGGTGGGCAGGTTTCACCGCTTTTTGCTTGAATCATGCCGGCTTAAGCCATTTCTGCGGAATCTGCGAGTGCATTTTGTTCGACAATGTCGCGCTTGTTTGTTTGACATAATTTACGGTTCGGGCAGACTGGCGATAGATTCCGCTGCCGAACCGGGTGGCGGGCGCTCCTGTGGCGCCCCTTTGCGCAGAGTCGCCAAGGCCCGGTTTCGCGCCGCCGTCGGAAGGCGGCACCCCGGCTCAGGACGAGCCCGGGTGCACGGAGTTAGCCAAACAGGCCGCAGTCGGCGACAGCCACCGGCCTGCACAGCAACGACAGGCCCGGCCTGTCCCAAGGTGACGTATGTCCGACAAGAAAATCCGCAGTACCCCGCGCAAACCCGTCGTGTTGATGTCCATGGGCGCTCAGGAGCGCAAGGGCCACGACTATCAAGTGATGACCCACAAATACATCCAGCCGCTGGTCGAGCTTTCCGGCTGCGTGCCACTGCTGGTGCCGACCTGCTGCGGCACGGCTGACCTCGAGCAGTACCTGGACATGGCCGACGGCGTGTACCTGACCGGCGCCGGCAGCAATATCGACCCGGCGCTCTACGGCCAGGAAAACGAGACGCCGAACAAGACCCAGGATCGCGACCGCGATCTGTTCGACCTGCCGCTGATCCGCGCCGCCCTCGCGCGCGGCCTGCCGATCTTCGGCATCTGCCGCGGCATGCAGGAGATCAACGTGGCCCTGGGCGGCGACATCTTCCAGAAGGTCTATGCCGAGCCCGGCTACCACGACCACCGGGAGAACCCCGATGACCCGGTGGAGGTGCAGTACGCGCCGCGCCATGCGGTGTACCCGGTGCCCGGGAGCTGGTTCGCCGAGCTGCTGGGGCAGCCGGAGATCCGCGTCAACTCCCTGCATGGCCAGGCCATCCGCAACCTGGGCCAGGGCCTGGAAGTGCTGGCCAGCGCCGAGGACGGCCTGATCGAGGCCATTCACGCCCCCAGCCTGTCGCCCTTCCTGCTGGCGGTGCAGTGGCACCCGGAATGGCGCGCCGCCGCCAACCCCGACTCGGTGAAGATCTTCCAGGCCTTCGGCGAAGCCTGCCGGCGTCGCGTCGCCGAACAGAGCTGAGCCCTCCAAGAGGCGGTTCCCGGCGCGTCCTGCGTCGATCTGTCAGGAAAGGGCGTGGAACTTGCTAGCGGCTGAGCGTCCGGGCCATGTCCCCGGGCGCTTCCTCCAATCGCACAAGGACCACCTCGATGATCACTGCCTCCATCGCCGACTGCATGAGCCGGGATTTCGCCCGCATCCATCCCGATATGCCCGTGGTCAAGGCGGTCGCCAAACTGATGCGCCACGAGCTGCTCGGCGGCCCGGTGACCGACGGCGACGGCCGCCTGCTCGGCTGGCTGTCCGAGCAGGAATGCCTGAAGGTGGCGATCCAGGTGGCCTACTACAACCAGCGGGTGGCCACGGTCGGCGACATCATGCGCCGCGACGTGCTCAGCGTGCGCGCCGACATGGACCCCATGGCACTGGTGCAGCAGATGCTCGGCGACAAGCCGAAGAACTACCCGGTGGTCGACGCCGGTGGCCGGGTGCTCGGGGTGATCAGCCGTCGCCATCTGCTGCAGCAGCTGGACAAGCTGCTGCAGGGCCGGGCTCAGGCGGCCTGAGGCACAGGCGAGCCGTCCTGGTGCGGCGGCGCCGAGCGGGTGCACCAAAAGGGTTGGCGTGCGCGGCCTGTCAGTAGACGCGCGGCGGCTCCGGCCAGTCCAGGGTGCCGCTGTCGTTGAACCGGCGGGTGCCGAACAGGCCGCCGGCCAGCTTGCCGCGCAGCACGTAGGGCAGGCCCTGGCCCGGGCGGTAGTCGGTGGCGCCCCAGGCCTGGCGCATGGCGGAGAAGGCGGAAATGCTCACCGGCACGCTGATCAGGGTCTCGCCGAAGCGCGGCACGCTGCCGCGCTGGTCGCTCATGCCGCTGGCCAGCGGCTGGCCGTTGACCTCCAGCTCCAGCGCCACGCCATCGAAGTCCACCGCGCTGTCGTTGGGATTCTGCACCCGCAGCTTGACCGCGAAGCGCATCTCCAGGCCCTGGCCGGGCAAGGGTTCCAGCCCGGCCAGGTCGATGCGCAGCGGGTCGCGCTGGCCCAGGCTGGCGCAGGCGCCCAGGCCCAGGGCGAGCAGCAGGATAAAACAGAGGCGAAACAGACGGGGCATGGCGATCTTCCGGATGAGCATTGGCTACAGCATAGAAGACCGTCGCCAGCCGCTTTAGCTCCCGGCTCTGCGCTGCCGACTGCCGAGCACCAGGGCGATGCCGCCGAGCACCGCGCCGGCGCTGAGCAGCAGACGCAGGCTCAGCGCCTCGCCGAGCAGCAGGGCGCCGCCGAGGGCGGCGAGGATCGGCACGCTGAGCTGCACGGTGGCGGCCTGGCTGGCGCGCAGGCCGGGCAGGGCGCTGTACCAGATGGCGTAGCCGACGCCCGAGGTCAGCGCGCCGGATAGCAGGGCGTAGCCCAGCCCCGCGCCGTCCCAGCTCAACCGCGGCAGCAGCGTCAGGGCCAGGAGTAGGGCCAGCGGCGCGGCGCGCAGGAAGTTGCCGGCGGTCACCGCCAACGGGTCGCCCTGGCCGCGGCCGAGCAGCGAGTAGCCGCCCCAGGCGATACCGGCCAGTAGCATCAGCAGGGCGGCCGCCAGCGGCGGCGCGCTGGTGCCGGGCAGCAGCAGCGCGAGCAGGCCGCCGGCCGCCAGGGCGGTGCCGAGGCTGGCCGCCAGGCCCAGGCGTTCGCCGCGCCACAGGCCCCAGAGCAGCATGCTCAGTTGCACCGCGCCGAACAGCAGCAGGGCGCCGACGCCGGTGTCCAGCTGCAGGTAGGCGAAGGAGAAGGCCGCGGCGTAGGCGAACAGCGCCAGCGCCCCCGGCCAGTTGCCGGCCATGGGCTGGCGCGCCGTGCGCAGGCGCAGCAGCAGCCAGAGCGTCAGCGCCCCGGAAACGAGACGAATGGCGGTGAAACTGGCGGCGTCGATGGCCGTCTCGCGCAGGGCCAGGCGGCACAGCAGCGAGTTGCCGGCGAAGGCCAGCATGGCCAGGGCGGTGAGCAGCAGGATACGCGGGGGCATCGGCCATCCTTGTGAGAGTCTGTTCAAAGCCTGCTGCGCGTCGGCACTGCTGCGTTAAAAACAGGCTCGGAATGCTCATGTACAAAAGTACACTCCGCTTCCTCGCCTGTTTTTGCCTTGCATTGCTCTAGCTCGCGAGGCTTTGAGCAGGCTCTAAGGGCGTGACCGCCAGCTAAGCACAGCGCAGCGATGGATGGGATTGGCCGAAGGTCGCAACTGCGTCGGCGCTCAGTCGTACTCGGCCTCGGCGTGATCGCCGAGCAGGCGCCGTTGGCGCGGGGTACAGGCGGCCAGCACCGCCGGGTCGAAGCGAAAGTGCAGGTAGGGCGAGAACTTCTGCGCCACCATGCGCCGGCCGTAATGGATCTGCAGCAGATAGCGGCTGCGCGTGCGGCTCAGGTTGGGACTGCCGGCGTGCCACAGCTCGCTGCGAAAGAACAACAGATCGCCGGCGCGGCAGAAGATCGGCTCGGGCTCGCGGCCACGCCAGTGACGCTCGCCGGCAGCGGGCGGCCGGCCGGCGCGGTGGCTGCCGGGGATGACCCGGGTCGGGGCCAGCTCGGCGTCGATGTCGTCGAGATAGAGCTGGGCGGTGCAGATCTGCATCGGCAGCTCGAAGGCGGGATCGTCCAGCAGGCTCGGCGGCAGCGCCATCGGCAGATGATCCAGGTGCAGCTCGCTGCCGACGAAGCCGGGGTGGCAGCGCCAGGCGGTCTGGCCGATCACGTGGCAATCCTCGCCCAGCGCCGCTTCGGCCAGCTCGATCACCTGCGGCAGGTCGAGGTAGGGCAGCCAGAACGGGTCGCGGTTGAACAGGCACTTGTAGTGGTCGAGGCTGCCCTGGTAGTCCCAGTGGATGGGACGCAGGGCATCGATGGCGGTGCGCAGCGCGGCGATGCGCGGCGCCTCCAGCACCCCGGGCAGCAGGACGAAGCCCTGCTGGTGCAGGGCCTGCAGCCGTTCGGCGGTGTGGCTGGCGATGAGCTCGGACATGGCGCCGCTCCCGAAGGTGACCAGAGCATGCTGGCACTCGCAAGCGGCGTTGCCCAGTCCTCGGTGGTGCTTAGAAGTGCGCCTTGACCAGCAGGCTGGCGGTGTTCTGGTCGGTCGGGCCGACGAAGTTGGCGCTGACGAAGCCGCCGTCCTTGATGCCGTACTTGTTCTTCCAGTAGTCGTACTCGATGCCGACGTACAGCTGCTTCTCGCCCCACTTCAGCGCCTTGCCCAGGTCGTACTTGATCTGCGGGTTGAAGTGCAGGTTGGCGTGGTAGTCGCCGCGGCTGTTCTCGTCGTTGTCCACCACCCAGTCCATGAAACCGTCGATGAGGATGTCGGACTCGCCGACCGGGATGGTGTAGCTCCACACCGGGGTGATCTGCCAGACGTTGTCGCCGGGACGGCTGCCATCGGTGGTGCGCAGGTAGGTGTTGAGCTGGAAGTAGTCGAAGCCGGGGATGGCCAGGTCGAAGCCCGGGCCGATCAGGTAGGACTCGACGTCGTCCTCGCCGAACTCGTAGGTGGTGGCGATCAGCACGTCCTTGAGCGGGCCGAACGACAGGTCGGCGCCGCTGAGCTTGCCCAGGGAGAAGCGCGGGCTGAACTCGCCGTAGAAGGTATGGCCGTCGCCGGCGCCGTTGCGGGCGTCGGTGTTGTACTTGATCGCGTCGACGAAGAAGAACAGGTCGCCGAAGTTCCAGCCGCTGGCGTGCTCGAAGGTGACGGTCTGCTGGATCTCCGGGTCGATCTTGAAGTCCTGGCCGTAGAGGTAGGTCAGGCTGTTGTTCTGCCAGTGCAGCAGGTCGCCGGCGACGGCCTGGACGCCCGCCAGCAGGCCGCCGGCGAGGATCAGCGAAGAAAGGGTGCGGTTCATGAAGGCTCCTGGTGTGTAGCGTGTCGTTATGGTTGTAAACCTGTCTGCTTGGTCAGGCTGGTGCAGCTAGAGCAAAAACGGCGCCAATTCTCGTGATTGGCGATAGACCTTGCAAATCAATCGGATGGCTTGCATTTCGGCGCATGATGGCGGCCGTTCGTGCACCTTTTGCTGACCGCTGGGACAGAAACGGCCATAAGTTGGTGCGCACGGCCGTGGCGGTCATTGGTCGGCTGGAGTGGAAAGGCCATTGACGAGCAGTATGACGAGGTTCATATAGGCGATTAAGATTATGGTTGTAATCTAACTGGCCCGCTCAAACCTCTTCATGGAGAACGCTATGAACGCTGCAAGCAAACCCGCCACCGCCCTGATCACCGGCGCCTCTTCCGGCATCGGTGCCACCTATGCCGAGCGTCTGGCTCGGCGTGGTCACGACCTGCTGCTGGTGGCGCGCGACGCCCAGCGCCTGCAGGCCCTGGCCGAGCGCCTGGGCGGCGAGTACGGCGTCGCCGTCGAGGTGATGCCGGCTGACCTGACCGTGCCGGCCGACGTGCGCAAGGTGGCGCAGCGCCTGCGCGAGGACGCGCGCATCGGCCTGCTGGTGAACAATGCCGGGGTGGCGATGAACGGGCCGCTGTCCGGCGCCGACCTGGAACAGGTGGACGCGATGATCCAGCTCAACGTGGTGGCCCTGACCCATCTGGCCGCCGCCGCGGCAGCCAGCTTCGGCCAGGCCGGGCGTGGCGCCATCGTCAATATCGGCTCGGTGGTGGCGCTGGCGCCGGAGATGTTCAACGCCGTGTACAGCGCCACCAAGGCCTATGTGCTGAGCCTGACCCAGACCCTGGCCGGCGAACTGCGCGGCTCGGGCGTGCAGCTGCAGGCGGTGCTGCCGGGGGTGACCCGCACCGAGATCTGGGAGCGCAGCGGCACCGATGCCTCGGCGCTGCCGCCGTCGATGATCATGGAGGTGGGCGAGATGGTCGACGCGGCGCTGGCCGGTTTCGATCAGGGCGAGCTGGTGACCATCCCCTCGCTGCCGGATGCCGCCGACTGGGACGCCTTCGTCGCCGCCCGCGCGGCGCTGGGGCCGAACCTGTCGCACAGCCAGGCGGCGGCGCGCTACAAATAAGCGCGCGGGGCGCCGGTCAGGCGCCCCTATTGTTGCTGGGCGTCCTGCGCCTGCTCGATCAGCAGGCGGCGGGTGGTCTTCAGCAGGCGGTCGGACAGCTCGGGGTCCTTGACGCTGCGCGACAGCATCAGGGCGCCGACCATGGCCGAGAGCAGCAGTACGCTCTGTTCGGCGGCGTCGTCGCCCTTGAGGTTTTCTTCGATCAGCGCCAGGCGATTGCGGATCAGCGCGTCGGTGATCTCGCTGGCCTCGCCGCGCTGGCCCAGCTCGGCCGACATGGTCGGCAGCGGGCAGCCGGCGCCGGGGTTGGCGCGGTGCGCGCTGGACAGGTAGCTGGCGATAAAGCGCGGCAGCGGCGCCTCGGACTTCTCGGCCTGCTGTTCGGTGTTGCTGGCAAGGTCCTGCACGGCATGGCGCAGGGCGGTCTCCACCAGCTCGTCCTTGGACTTGAAGTGGGCGTAGAAGCCGCCGTGGGTCAGGCCCAGGGCCTTCATCAGCGGCTGCAGGCCGGTGGCGCCGATGCCGTCGCGGCGAAAGCGCAGCGCGGCCTCGTCGATGATGCGTTGGTGGGTCTTGGCCTTGTGGTCTTCCGAATAGCGCATGGGGTGCTCCGGATGATTCAGATGTTGGCTGTCATCTTACACCCGCGGCCGCGCCTTGGCGCGACCGCGTTGTGCACTCAGGGCGCCGGCGGCGCCATATCGAGAATCAGGCAGGTAGTGGAGGCCATGGCGTAGAGGCGCTCGTCGACGTCGTACAGGCGTCCTTCGGCCAGCGCGGTGGAGCGGCCGAGGTGGATGATGCGGCCCTCGGCGCGTACCGGGCCGGCGCCGCTGCGCAGGGCGCGGATGTAGCTGACGCGCAGGTCGCTGGTGGTGTAGCCCTGGCCCCGCTTGAGCAGGGTGTGCACCGCGCAGCCCATGCAGGAGTCGAGCAGGGTGGCGATATAACCGCCGTGCACGCTGCCCAGTGGGTTGTAGTGACGCGCATCGGGCGTGCCCTGGAAGACGAAACGACCGCTGGCCCACTGCAGCGGCACGAAATCCAGCAGCTGACCGAAGGGCGGGCTGGGCAGCTCGCCGCGGCCGATGCGGTCGAAGAAGTCCATGGGCGCCATGCTGGCCACCTCGGCCAGGGCCAGGGTGCCGGGGGCGGCGAGATTGGCGCGCAGCGCCTGTTCTTCGGCGTGCCAGGCGGCCAGACGGGTATCGCGGTCTTGCGGGTTCATGCGGGTCTCCCAATTTCATGATGGACGACATCTAATCTTTCATATTATGGTTGAAATATAAATACCCCGAGCCGGAGATTCGCCATGCGTCCGTCCCCCTCCCGTCTGTTGCTGCTGCTCCTGATGCTGCTCACCGCCCTGGGGGAAATCTCCACCCAGTTGCTGATTCCCGCGCTCGGCGCCCTGGAGCGCGGCCTGCACGCCGCGCCGGGCAGCAGCCTGCTGGCGCTGTCGCTGTTCGTCGCCGCCTTCGGTCTCGGCCAGCTGCTGCTCGGCCCGCTGTCCGACCGTCTCGGCCGGCGCCCGGTGCTGCTGGCCGGGCTCTCGCTGTACCTGCTGGCGAGCCTGGGCATGCTGCTGGCGGAGAACATCCAGACGCTGATCGCCGCCCGTGTGCTGCAGGGCTTCGGCGCCTGCGCCGCGCTGGTGCTGGCGCGCGCCATAGTGCGCGACGTGTGGCAGGCCGAGGCGGGGCCGGCCCTGGCGCTGACGGTACTGGGCATGTTCGTCGCCATCGTCCTGTCGCCGCTGCTCGGCGGTCTGCTGACCCAGTACGGCGGCTGGCGGGCGCCGCTGGTTGCCAGCCTGGTGCTGGGCGGCGTGGCGCTCTTGGCGGTGCTCGGCAGCTACCGCGAGAGCCATTTGCAGCGCGACCCGCAGGCCGGGCGCTTGAGTCGTCTGGCGGGCGACTATTGGGATCTGCTGGGCAGCTGCCGCGCGCTGGCGCTGACCATCGCCATGACCTACGGCGCCATGTTCGTCGTGGTGGCCGGCTCCTCGGCGGTCTATATCGGCCTGCTCGGGCTGAGCGCGGCGCAGTACGGCATGACCTTCGCGGCCATCGTCTCGGGCCTGCTCGGCGGCGCCCTGTTCACCCTGCGCAACGTGCAGCGCCTGGGACCGCAGCGAGTGGTGGCCATCGGCGTGGCGCTGGTGTTGGCCGGCGCCGCCCTGTCCCTGGCGATCTATGTGCTGTTTGGCCTGTCACTGCTCGGCCTGTCCCTGCCGCAGGTGCTGGTGACCCTGGGCGGCGGCATGCTGCTGCCGGCGGCGGTGGCCGGCGCGGTGATTCCCAACCCGCAGCGCGCCGGGCTGGCGGCCGGGCTGATGGGCTTCGCGCAGATGAGCGGGGCGACGGTGAGCGGCCTGTTGCTGGCCTGGCTGCAGGATGGCTCGGCCTGGCCTATGGTTGCCTTGCAAGCCCTGTTCGCCGCGCTGGCGTTCACCGGCTTCCATCTGTTGCGCGCCCGCCCGAGCGCATTTTCTGAGGCAAGGAGAGTTTCGCCATGAGCAGCTACGACGTGGTCATCATCGGCGCCGGCCCCGGCGGCTACAACGCCGCCATCCGCGCCGGCCAACTGGGGCTCAAGGTGGCCTGCGTGGAGGGTCGCGAGACCCTCGGCGGCACCTGCCTGAACGTCGGCTGCATGCCATCCAAGGCCCTGCTGCATGCCTCCGAGCTGTACGAGGCGGCGGCCGGCGGCGAACTGAGTGCGCTGGGGGTGGAGGTGACGCCGCAGTTGAACCTGCCGCAGATGATGAAACAGAAGGAAGGCAGCGTCGAAGCCCTGACCAAGGGCGTGGAATTCCTGTTTCGCAAGAACAAGGTGGAGTGGGTCAAGGGCTGGGCGCGCATCGACGGCCCGGGGCGGGTGCAGGTCAAGCTGCACGAGGGCGGCGAACGCCTGCTCGAGACGCAGAACATCGTCATCGCCAGCGGCTCCGAACCGACGCCTTTACCGGGCGTGGAGATCGACAACCAGCGCATCCTCGATTCCACCGGCGCGCTGTCGCTGCCGGAGGTGCCAGGGCACCTGGTGGTGATCGGCGCCGGGGTGATCGGCCTGGAGCTGGGCTCGGTATGGCGTCGCCTGGGCAGCCGGGTCACCGTGGTGGAATACCTCGAGCGCATCTGCCCCGGGCTGGATGGCGAGACCGCCAAGACCCTGCAGCGCACCCTGGGCAAGCAGGGCATGAGTTTCAAGCTCGGCACCAAGGTCACCGCTGCCAAGACCGGCAAGTCGGGAGTGACCCTGAGCCTGGAGCCGGCCGCCGGCGGCGCGGCGGAAAGCCTGGAAGCCGACTACGTGCTGGTGGCCATCGGCCGCCGCCCCTACACCAAAGGGCTCGGGCTGGAGAGCGTCGGCCTGAGCACCGACCGGCGCGGCATGCTCGCTAACGACAAACATCAGAGCGGCGTGCCCGGCGTGTGGGTGATCGGCGACGTCACCTCCGGGCCGATGCTGGCGCACAAGGCCGAGGACGA
This sequence comes from Pseudomonas sp. NPDC077649, assembly GCF_044542855.1. NCBI lineage: Bacteria > Pseudomonadati > Pseudomonadota > Gammaproteobacteria > Pseudomonadales > Pseudomonadaceae > Pseudomonas > Pseudomonas sp. NPDC077649. Next base: position 846,554 of record NZ_JBITVF010000001.1, read on the forward strand.
GGCGGTGGCCTGCATCGAGCGCATCGCCGGGCATGCGGCCGAGGTCAACTACGGGGTGATCCCCGGGGTGATCTACACCCGCCCGGAGGTGGCCAGCGTCGGCAAGGGCGAGGAGGAGCTGCAGGCCGAAGGCCGCGCCTACAAGGTCGGCAAGTTCCCCTTCAGCGCCAACAGCCGGGCGAAGATCAACCACGAGACCGAAGGCTTCGTGAAGATTCTCGCCGACGCCACTACCGATCAGATTCTCGGCGTGCACATGATCGGCCCGAGCGTCGGCGAGCTGATCGGCGAATACTGCGTGGCCATGGAGTTCTCCGCTTCGGCCGAGGACATCGCCCTGACCTGCCACCCGCACCCGACCCGCTCGGAGGCCGGGCGCCAGGCGGCGATGGGCGTGCACGGCTGGACCATGCAGGCATAGGGGCGCCCTGCGCGCCACAGCGCCGAGTGCCCGGCAGGCGCTGCGCGCGTTGTGCGTCGATCAGCCAGCCCGGATTTCATCCGGGCTACGGCGCTCACAGCACGTGATCGAGATTCACCGTTTCGCCCGGCTTGGCATGCAGCTTGGCGCGGATATCGGCGAACACCTTGTCGTACTCGTCGTGGCCGCGCATCACCGGGCTGGCGTTGATCGGCAGGCCGTGACGGGCGGCGACGCGAGTGGCGGCGCTGGCGAAGTTGAAGGCAACGTCGCGGTGCAGCTCGAACTCCTCGTCGAAATGCCGGCCCTGCACCTCGCCGACCAGGCGCATATGCAGCATCGGGCCCTGCGCCGGGTCCTGGCGCACCTGGTAGTAGAAGTCGACGGAGAAGGGCGGCGCCAGACGCAGGCTTTCCGGGCGGTCGAGGTTGTCGCGGTGCAGATGGCCTGGGGTGAACATGCTGAACGTCCCTGCAACGTGGCGAGCGGGGTCATGGCCCCGCGCCGGGGTCAGTAGTAGCGGATGCCGTCGCAGTCCAGGCTGATGCGGGTGCCCGAGGTGCCCTGGACGATGGCCTCGATGTTTTCCAGCGAGCCGATCACCGCGGTGCTGCCGGTGTTGCGGGCGAACTCGCAGGCGGCCTGCACCTTGGGCCCCATGGAGCCGGCGGCGAAGCCGAGCTTGTCGATCTCGTCGGGGTGGGCGGCGGCGATGGATTTCTGCGTCGGCTTGCCCCAGTCGACATAGGCGGCGTCGACGTCGGTGGCGATCACCAGCAGCTCGCAGGCCAGTTGTTCGGCCAGCAGCGCCGAGCACAGGTCCTTGTCGATCACCGCCTCGACGCCGCGCAGCTTGTTGCCGTCGTACATGGTCGGGATGCCGCCGCCGCCGGCGCAGATCACCACGCTGCCTTTCTCCAGCAGCCACTTGATCGGGCGGATCTCGAAGATGCGCTGTGGCCGTGGGCTGGCCACCACGCGGCGGAACTTGTCGCCGTCCGGGGCGATGCTCCAGCCTTTCTCGGCGGCCAGGCGCTCGGCCTCCGCCTTGTCATAGACCGGACCGATCGGCTTGGTCGGCTTCCTGAAGGCCGGGTCGGCGCTGTCCACCTCGACCTGGGTGAGGATGGTGGCGAAGGGCACCTCGAACGGCAGCAGGTTGCCCAGCTCCTGTTCGATCATGTAGCCGATCATGCCTTCGGTCTCGGCGCCGAGCACGTCCAGCGGGTAGGGGTTGCTGGCGTCGTAGGCGGCGCCCTGCAGGGCCAGCAGGCCGACCTGGGGGCCGTTGCCGTGGGCGATCACCAGTTCGTTGCCGGGCGCCACCTTGGCGATCTGCTCGCAGGCGATACGCACGTTTTCCCGTTGGTTTTCCGCGGTCATGGCTTCGCCGCGGCGAAGCAGGGCGTTGCCGCCCAGGGCGATGACGAGTCGCATGGTGTTCTCCTTGTTCGAGGCCGTAGCCCGGCTTTCATCCGGGCTACGGTTCTAGGGCGTCAGATGTCGGCCAGGGTCGAGACCAGAATCGCCTTGATGGTGTGCATGCGGTTTTCCGCCTGCTCGAAGGCGATGTTGTAGGGCGACTCGAACACGTCCTCGGTGACCTCGATGCCGTTCTTCAGGTGCGGGTACTGCTCGGCGATCTGCTTGCCGACCTTGGTCTCGCTGTTGTGGAAGGCCGGCAGGCAGTGCATGAACTTGGCCCGCGGGTTGCCGGTGGCCTTCATGATGGCCATGTTGACCTGGTAGGGCAGCAGCTCCTGGATGCGTTCGCCCCAGGCCTCGACCGGCTCGCCCATCGACACCCAGACGTCGGTGTGGACGAAGTCCACGCCCTTGACCGCTGCCTTGGCGTCTTCGGTGAGAGTGATGCGCGCGCCGCTCTCCTCGGCGAACTGCTTGCAGGCGGCAACATGTTCGTCGCTCGGCCACAGCGCCTTGGGCGCGGCGATGCGCACGTCCATGCCCAGTTTGGCGCCGATCAGCAGCAGCGAGTTGCCCATGTTGTTGCGCGCATCGCCCAGGTAGGCGTAGCTGATCTCGTGCAGGGCCTTGTCGCTGTGCTCGCGCATGGTCAGCACGTCGGCGAGCATCTGCGTCGGGTGGTATTCGTCGGTCAGGCCGTTGAACACCGGTACGCCGGCGTAGCTGGCCAGTTCCTCGACTATTTCCTGCTTGAAGCCGCGGTATTCGATGGCGTCGTACATGCGCCCGAGCACGCGGGCGGTGTCCTTCATCGATTCCTTGTGGCCGATCTGCGAGGAGCCCGGGTCGATATAGGTGACGTTGGCGCCCTGGTCGTAGGCGGCCACCTCGAAGGCGCAGCGGGTGCGGGTGGAGGTCTTCTCGAAGATCAGCGCGATGTTCTTGCGCTTGAGGTGCTGCTGCTCGGTGCCGGTGTACTTGGCGCGCTTGAGGTCGCGCGACAGGTCGAGCAGGTAGCGCAGCTCGCGCGTGCTGTGGTGCATCAGGCTGAGCAGGTTACGGTTGTGCATGTTGAAAGCCATGATTCTTTCTCCTTGTGGGCAGCTGAAAACGGCGCCCGGCGGCGGATGACCGCCGGGGCTGGCTTGTTCAGTAATCGATCGGGTCGCGGATGATCGGGCAGGTCATGCAGTGGCCGCCGCCGCGGCCGCGCCCCAGTTCGCTGGCGCTGATGGTCACCACCTCGACGCCGGCCTTGCGCAGCAGGGTGTTGGTGTAGGTGTTGCGGTCGTAGCCGACCACCACGCCCGGCTCCAGGCAGACCACGTTGTTGCCGTCGTCCCACTGCTCGCGCTCGGCCTCGTAGGCGTCGCCGCCGGTTTCCACCACGCGCAGTTTCTTCAGGTTGAGCGATTCGGCGACCACGTCGAGGAAGGACTTGTCCTCGCGGCGCAGGTCGATGCCGCCGGGGCGGCTCTCGTCCGGGCGCAGGACGAAGGGCACGATGGAGTTGGCCACTTCCGGGAAGACGGTCACCAGGTCGCGGTCGCAGAAGCTGAACACGGTGTCCAGGTGCATGGCCGCACGCGACTTGCCGAGCCCGGCCACCACCACCCGCTCGGCTGCGCCCTTGGCGAACAGCGCCTGGGCGACCTGGCCGATGGCCTGGTGCGAGGTGCGCTCGCCCATGCCGATCAGCACGGTGCCGTTGCCGATCGGCATCACGTCGCCGCCCTCCAGGGTGGCGGCGCCGTGATCCTGATCCGGGTCGCCGTACCAGATTTCGAACTGCTCGCCGACGAAGTCCGGGTGGAACTTGTAGATGGCGGTAGTCAGCAGGGTTTCCTGGCGGCGCGCCGGCCAGTACATGGGGTTGAGGGTGACGCCGCCGTAGATCCAGCAGGTGGTGTCGCGGGTGAACTGGGTGTTGGGCAGCGGCGGGAAGACGAAGCTGGACTCGCCCAGGTAGGCGTTGAACATCTTCGCCGCGTCGGAGTCCTTGTGCCTGACCAGGTCGGCGCCGGATACGCCGCCAATGAGGAACTCGGCGATCTTGCGCGCCTCCAGGCCCTCGATAAAGGAGCGCACCTCGCCCTGCAGGCCGAGGCCGACGCTGTTGGGGGTGATCTTGCGGTCGAGAATCCACTGCAGCGCTTGGGGATTTCTCACCGTCTCTTCCAGCAGGTTGTGCATCTCCACCACCTCGATGCCGCGCTCGCGCATCTTGGTCATGAAGTCGAAGTGGTCGCGTTTGGCCTGGGACACCCAGATCACGTCGTCGAACAGCAGCTCGTCGCAGTTGTTCGGGGTCAGGCGCAGGTGGGCCAGGCCCGGCGAGCAGACCATCACCTTGTGCAGTTTGCCGGCTTCCGAATGGACGCCGAGGGCTTTCTTGGACATATCGAACTCCTTCTCGCTAGAGACTCAGGAAACCGTCGTACAGCCCGTAGGCGGCGATGGCGGCACCGATCAGCACGACGACGAAGATCAGTTTTTCGACGCCGGTGAAGATGGGCTGCCCCAGCTCGCGCTTGGCCTTGGCGAACAGGATCGCGCCTGGGGCATAGAGCAGGGCGGAGAGCAGCAGGTACTGGACGCCGGCGGCATACACCAGCCACACGGCGTAGAGGGTGGAGATCAGGGCGATCAGCAGGTCCTTGTTGCGCTCGCCGCCGGCGGTCTCGTAGGTCTCGCCGCGCCAGGCCAGCAGCAGCGCATAGGCGCTGGACCAGAAGTAGGGCACCAGGATCATCGAGGTGGCCAGGTACAGCAGGCTGAGGTAGGTGGAGGCGTTGAACAGGGTGACGATGAGGAACAGCTGGATCAGCCCATTGGTCAGCCACAGGGCGTTGGCCGGGACGTGGTTGGCGTTCTCCTTGCGCAGGAACTCCGGCATCGTGTGATCTTTGGCCGAGGAGTAGATTATCTCGGCACACAGCAGGGTCCAGGACAGCAGGGCTCCGGCCAGGGATACGAGCAAGCCGATGCTGATCAACTGGGCGCCCCAGGGGCCGACCACCTGCTCCAGCACGCCGGCCATCGAGGGGTTCTTCAGCCCGGCCAGTTGGGCCTGGGCCATGATGCCCTGGCTCAACACGTTGACCAGCACCAGCAGCAGCAGCACGCCGATGAAGCCGATCACCGTGGCCTTGCCGACGTCGCTGCGCTTTTCGGCGCGGGCCGAGAAGATGCTCGCGCCCTCGATGCCGATGAACACCCAGACGGTGACCAGCATCATGTTGCGCACCTGGTCCATCACGCTGCCCAGCTCGGGGTTGCCGTGGCCCCAGAAGTCGTTGGTGAACACGTCGAGCTTGAACGCCACCGCGGCGATGACGATGAACAGCGCCAGTGGCAGCATCTTGGCGATGGTGGTGATGGTGTTGATGAAGGCCGCTTCCTTGATCCCGCGCAGCACCAGGAAGTGCAGCAGCCAGAGCAGTACCGAGGCGCAGATCACCGCCGGCAGGGTGTTGCCTTCGCCGAACACCGGGAAGAAGTAGCCGAGGGTGGAGAACAGCAACACCATGTAGCTGACGTTGCCGATCCAGGCGCTGATCCAGTAGCCCCAGGCCGAGGAGAAGCCCATGTAGTCGCCGAAGCCGGCCTTGGCGTAGGCGTACACCCCGCCGTCGAGCTCGGGCTTGCGGTTGGCCAGGGTCTGGAACACGAAGGCCAGCATCAGCATGCCCACCCCGGTGATCAGCCAGCCGATCAGGGTGGCGCCGGCACCGGCGCTGGCGGCGATGTTCTGCGGCAGGGAGAAGATCCCGCCGCCGACCATGGAGCCGACCACCAGGGCGATCAAGGCGGCCAGGCGCAGTTTCTGGGTCGAATCGGACATCTCGTTACCTCCATGTCGGGGAGCGACTAGGGTATTGAGCGCGTTTGGATGGGCAGCCGTGCTGATCTGCGTCAATCGGGCTGCTGGCAACTGTGCAAACGCACTTGCGCGAAAGCGATCAGCCGTTTTTGAAGAGCACCTGGGGGGCAGGAAGGCAGCTCTGCGCCGGGCGTTGTGCGACGCCCGACTGTTGAAACGCTAGTCAGCTTTTATGGCAATGCAAGGACGGCAAAATGAAAATTTCTCCCGGCCAGGGCCGGCCGGGGAGAGGGGTGAGCGGGGCGGATGGCCCCGCTGCTGCACTGGCCGGGTAGGCTGGTGCCTGGACTCGAAACGAGCCCGGAGAGGAGGAAACGCGACACCGGGCGGGTAGCCCACTGCAGGCAGCCGTGTCGCGCTTGGCCGCGCCAATTGGCGCGGCCGGTCAGGCGCCTTGGGAAAGCTCCTGGGAGCGGCGCTGGGCCGCTTGCGCCGCCGCTGCGACCAGGCGGCGCAGGGCCTGATCCTGTTCGAAGACGGCGATGGCGGCGGCGGTGGTGCCGTTGGGCGAAGTCACTGCCGTGCGCAGTTCGACGAAATCCGCACCGGCCTGGGTCTGCAGCGAGGCCGCGCCGAAGGCGGTCTGCGCCGCCAGGGTCCTGGCCAGTTCGGGGGAAAGACCGAGGGCGATGCCGGCATCGGCCAGCGCCTCGCTGAACAGGTGGTAGTAGGCCGGGCCACTGCCGGAGATGGCGGTGACCGCGTCCAGCAGTTCCTCGCGCTCGACCCAGCTGGCGCTGCCGACGGCGCCGAACAGGCGGCCGATCAGCTCGCGCTTGCCGCTATCCAGCTCGGCGTCGCCATACAGGCCGGTGCAGCCGGCGCCGACCAGCACCGGGGTGTTGGGCATGGCGCGTACCACCGGGCAGCGTCCGCGCAGGGCGGCGGTGAGGCTGGCGCAGGTGACGCCGGCGGCCACCGACACCACCACGGCGTGCTGGCACAGGGCGTCGGGCAACTCGCCGAGCACCTGACAGGCATGGCCGGGTTTGGTAGCGACCAGGATCAGATCGAAGGGCTGGGCCGGCACCTGGGCCAGCACCGGGTAATGGGCGACGGCGGCGTCGGCCGGCGCGTGCGGGTCGACCGCGACCAGGCGCTGGGCCAGGCCGGCCTCGAGCCAGGCCGCACCGATGGCGCTGCCCATGCGGCCGTAGCCGATAAAGAGTGCGTTCATGCTGTTCCTTGAAGCCCTTTGGCGGGCGCAGCATGCCCGGGAAAGCTTTCAGGCCGCTTTCCCGGGCAAGGTTTCGGCAAACCCCGGCCGCCTCGCGGCGACCGGGCACGGGCCATCAGCCGATGGTCATCAGGCTGGCGTTGCCGCCGGCTGCCGCGGTGTTGACGCTCAGGGCGTGCTCGATCAGCAGGCGTTCCAGCGGGATATCGGTTTCGCCCTTGTTCAGGCCGTGCACGCTGACGATGGCGCCCTTGCGCTGCGCCGCCTGCTGGCAGACCTCGCGCAGCTGGTCGGAGTCGCCGTGATGGAGGATGGCGTCGAACTCGGCGTCGACCGTGCTCCAGTCGGCGACCAGCGCGATGCACTTCTGCACCTCCTTGGGCAGCTCGGCGTACAGGCCGCGCTGGCTTTCCAGCCACAGCGCGCGGCTGCCCACGGCCAGGGTGGCGGCCAGTTGCGCCAGCAGGTCGCCGCGCTCGTCGGCGAGATTCAGCACGCGCTCGCGCGGCAGCAGGGTGTAGCTGTTGCGCTCGCCGGTCGGGCCGCTCAGCAGGTGGCTGCTGTAGCTCTGGCTCAGGCCCAGGTACTGCTCGAACAGGGCGGCAACGGCCGGCTCCTGCTTGGCCGCCCACTCGGCGAAGGCGGTGCGTGCCTTGGCCAGCTCGGCCGGCACGTCCAGCGCCTGCACGTTGTCGCCGGCCAGCTGCTGGGCCACGGCTTCCTGCGGACGGGTCGACAGCAGGCGGTACAGGTACAGCGGGCCGCCGGCCTTGGGGCCGGTGCCGGACAGGCCTTCGCCGCCGAACGGCTGCACGCCGACCACGGCGCCGACCACGTTGCGGTTGACGTACAGGTTGCCCACCTTGGCGCTGCTGACCACCTGGTTGATGGTCTCGTCGATGCGGGTGTGTACGCCCAGGGTCAGGCCGTAGCCGCTGTCGTTGATCTGCTGCAGCAGCTTGGCCAGGTCGGCGCGCTGGTAGCGCACCACATGCAGCACCGGGCCGAAGATCTCGCGCTTGAGCTCGTCGAAGCTGTCCAGCTCGATCAGGGTCGGTACCACGAAGGTGCCGCGCTTGAGCTCCTCGGCCTCAAAGCGGGCGCACTGGAACACTTTGCGGCCCTTCTCGCGCAGCTTGGCGATATGGTTGTCGATATTGTCCTTGGCCTCGTGGTCGATCACCGGGCCGATGTCGGTGTGCAGGCGCTCCGGCGAGCCGACGCGGTATTCGGCCATGGCGCCCTTGAGCATTGCCACCACGCGGTCGGCCACGTCGGCCTGCACGCACAGCACGCGCAGCGCCGAGCAACGCTGGCCGGCGCTGTCGAAGGCGGAGTTGACCACGTCGACCACCACCTGCTCGGCCAGCGCCGAGGAGTCGACGATCATGGCGTTGAGGCCGCCGGTCTCGGCGATCAGCGGAATGCTGCGGCCCTGGGCGTCCAGGCGCCCGGCGATGTTGCGCGCAAGGATGCCGGCCACTTCGGTGGAGCCGGTGAACATCACCCCGCGCACCCGCTCGTCGCCCACCAGGCGCGCGCCGACGGTCTCGCCGCGGCCCGGCAGCAGCTGCACGGCACCGCCGGGCACGCCGGCTTCGAGCAGGATGCGCACGGCCTGGGCGGCGATCAGCGGGGTCTGTTCGGCCGGCTTGGCCAGCACGGTGTTGCCGGCGGCCAGGGCAGCGGCCACCTGGCCGGTGAAGATCGCCAGGGGGAAGTTCCACGGGCTGATGCACACCACCGGGCCCAGCGGGCGGTAGCTGTCGTTGCTGAAGCTGCGCGCCTGGGCCGCGTAGTAGCGGAGGAAGTCCACCGCCTCGCGCACTTCGGCGATGGCGTTGGCAAAGGTCTTGCCGGATTCGCGTACCAGCAGGCCCATCAGCTGCTGCATCTCGCCTTCCATCTGGTCGGCGGCGCGCTCCAGCACGGCAGCGCGTTCGGCCGGCTGGGTCGACTGCCAGATCTGCCCGCTGGACTGGGCGCAGAGGATCGCACTCTTGACGTCGGCCTCGCTGGCCTCGTGCACATGGCCGACCAGGTCGCGCTGATCGGCCGGGTTGCGCACCGGCTCGGCCGGGCCCGGATTGGGCGTGTCGCAACCAAGGATCGGGCCGGCGACATAGCTATTGTTGGTCGACGACAGCAGCGCCGAGGACAGCGAGCCCAGGCGGTGTTCGTTGGCCAGGTCGATGCCTTCGGAGTTCAGCCGGGCCTCGCCGTACAGATCGCGCGGCAGCGGGATGCGCGGGTGCGGCAGGCCGAGGGTGCCTTCCTGGGCGGCCATCTGCTCGACCTGCTGCACCGGGTCGAGCACCAGGTCCTTGAGCGAGATGCTGTGGTCGGCGATGCGGTTGACGAAGCTGGTGTTGGCGCCGTTTTCCAGCAGGCGACGCACCAGGTAGGCCAGCAGCGTCTCGTGGCTGCCGACCGGGGCGTAGATGCGGCACGGACGGGCGTACTTGCCGTCCTTGAGCGAGCCGACCACCTGCTCGTAGAGCGGCTCGCCCATGCCGTGCAGGCACTGGAACTCGTACTGGCCCGGGTAGTAGTTCTGCCCGGCCAGCTGGTAGATGGCCGACAGCGAGTGGGCGTTGTGGGTGGCGAACTGCGGGTAGATGGCTTCCGGCACGGCCAGCAGCTTGCGCGCGCAGGCGATGTAGGACACGTCGGTGTAGGGCTTGCGGGTGTACACCGGGTAGCCTTCCAGACCGCCCACCTGGGCCAGCTTGATCTCGCTGTCCCAGTAGGCGCCCTTGACCAGGCGGATCATCAGGCGATGGCGGCTGCGCTTGGCCAGGTCGATGACGTAGTCGATCACGTAGGGGCAGCGCTTCTGGTAGGCCTGGATGACGAAACCGATGCCGTTCCAGCCGGCCAGCTCGGGGGCGAAGCACAGGCGCTCGAGCAGGTCGAGGGAGATTTCCAGGCGGTCGGCTTCCTCGGCGTCGATGTTCAGGCCGATGTCGTACTGCTTGGCCAGCTTGGTCAGGCCGAGCAGGATCGGGAACAGTTCGTCCATCACCCGGTCGTACTGGGCGCGGCTGTAACGCGGGTGCAGCGCCGAGAGCTTGATCGAGATGCCCGGGCCTTCGTAGATGCCGCGGCCGTGGGAGGCCTTGCCGATGGCGTGGATGGCCTGCTCGTAGGAGGCCAGGTAGCGCTTGGCGTCTTCCTCGGTCAGCGCGGCTTCGCCGAGCATGTCGTAGGAGTAGCGGAAGCCGCGGGCTTCCATGTTGCTGGCGTTGGCCAGGGCCTCGCCGATGGTCTCGCCGGTGACGAACTGCTCGCCCATCAGGCGCATGGCCATGTCCACGCCCTTGCGGATCACCGGCTCGCCGCTCTTGCCGATCAGGCGGTTGAGCGAGGAGGTGAGGCCGGCCTCGTTGTGGGTGGACACCAGCTTGCCGGTGATCAGCAGGCCCCAGCTGGCGGCGTTGACGAACATCGACGGGCTCTGGCCGAGGTGCTGGCTCCAGTTGCCGTTGGCGATCTTGTCGCGGATCAGGGCGTCACGGGTGGCCTTGTCCGGGATGCGCAGCAGCGCCTCGGCCAGGCACATCAGCGCCACGCCTTCCTGGGACGACAGCGAGAACTCCTGCAGCAGGCCCTGCACCAGGCCCTGGCGGCCGCCGGCGCTCTTCTGGTTGCGCAGTTTCTCGGCAATGCCCAGGGCCATGCCGTTGGCGGCCTCGGCCAGCTCCTTGGGCAGGCGCGCCTGTTCCAGCAGCATCGGCAGCGCCTCGGTTTCCGGGCGGCGGTAGGCGGCGGTGATGGCGGCGCGCAGTACCGACTGCGGCAGGATGCTTTCGGCGAAGTCGAGGAATACCTGCAGGCCCGCCTCGTTCAGGTGCTCCACCGCCTCCTCGCCGGCTGCGGCGGCCAGGCCGGCATGCTCGGCCGGGGTCAGGCCACCCTCGACCTGCTCCAGATAATTGAAGATCGCCTGCTTGATCAGCCAGTGCGGGGTGCGGTCGATGGACTGGGCGGCCTGCTTCAGGCGGTCGCGGGTGGCATCGTCGAGTTTTACGCCAAGGGTGGTGGTGGCCATGGGGAGTCCTACTTGTCAGGTGATGCACGGCAAAAAAAGCTGCGGGAGATTAAACCTGCATCCATCTTGGGTGCAACCAGGTGCAACCTTTGATTTCGCTCGGTGCGACGGACGTTGATTCGGGTGTTTGAAATTTGGCCTAAGCCAGGTTTTCAGGGGGCGCGGGATTCGAGGGGGATGCTGTCGCGATGGGCGGGTAGGGCTCGACATGGCTGCGCCTGCTGCGATCTGACTGGCCTCACGTTGCTTGGGTGCAACCGAATTCGCTCGCCTGGAGGGGCAGGGAGGGATGGGTGCTACCCACTCAGGGTAGCCTTGTCAGAGAACTTTGTAGCAGGGCGGAGCCGGTCTCCGATCAGTGGGCGTGTGACGCGCTCAGTAATGGCAGTCCTCGCCCTGGCGCTGGTAGATAAGGGTGTGCTGCCGGCCTTGCGAGTCCAGGTAGACCATGCGTGCCTCGCCCACCTCGCAGCCGTGCGGCAGGCTCTGGCTGATGACCTTGGCCACGTCCAGGTGCATGCCGTAGTGGTAGTGCTGCGGTTCGTCGGCGTGGGCCAGGGCAGCGGCGAAGGACAGGGGGAATAACCAGGCGAGATGCTTCATCGTGACCTCGAATCGGTAGCGGCTGGCACGCCGCCGCGAGTGAATAAAAGGGGCCGCGCAGGCGGCCCAGGGACGTCGACGAGGAGCTGGCAGGTCGACGCCGGGAGGAAGGGCTCAGCCCTGTTGCTGGGAGGCGTCGGCGGTGCGTTGCGCCTGCTGCTGCGCCGAGCCGGCGTTTTGCTGCAGCTTTGCGTGGTGCTCGACGAAGGCGGAGGATTCCTCGGCCAGGCAGGCCTGGGCGGCGAGCAGGGTGGCGAGGGTCAGGCTGGCGGCAGTGAGAAGCTGTTTCATGGGACGATCCTCTGGCGGATTCTTCGTGGGTTCGAAGCCATGCTAGTGGCGCGCAGGACCATGAAACAGACAGCGACAGGTGAATGACCTTTACCTGTGACGTAACAATTGCCCGGCCTCCGCCCAGCAGGCCGGGTCGTCCAGCACCGCTTCGTCGGCGGCCAGCAGCGGCGGCAGTTCGGCCTTGAGGAAATCCACCCAGGTGCGCGTCTTGGCGTCGAGAAAGCGCCGCGACGGGTACAGCGCGTAGATGCTCAGGGCGCGCAGGCGGTGCTGCGGCAGGATGCGCAGCAGGCGCCCCTCGCGTAGCGGCTGGCTGGCGACGAACGAGGGCAGCAGGCAGAAGCCCATGCCCGCCTGCGCCGCCTTGACCAGCGCCTCGGCGACGTTGACCTGGAAGCTCTCGGCCGGCAGGGCGTCCAGCTGCTCGTCGCCGAAATCCCACTGGCCGCGGTACAGCGGGTCGGTCAGGCGCAGGTAACGGTGCCGCTGCAGATCGCCCGGCTGCTGCGGTACGCCGTGCTCGGCCAGGTAGCTGGGCGCGGCGCACAGCACGCTGTACACCGGGCCCAGGCGCTGCGCCACCAGTTGCGAGTCGGGCAGGTCGCGGGCGAAGGCGATGGTCACGTCGTGGCCGTCTTCCAGCAGGTCCGGGGTGCGCTGCGCCAGGGTCAGTTCCACCACCACCTGCGGATGCCGTTCGGCGTAGCGCGCGATCAGCGGCGTCAGGTGCTGCAGGCCGAGGCCGGTCATGGTGTGCACGCGCAGCCGGCCGCTGGGGGTGAGGTGGGCGCCACGCGCCTCGGCGGCGGCCTCGTCGACCTGGGCGAGAATCTGCCGGCAGCGCTCCAGGTAGCGCTCGCCGGTCTCGGTCAGCGCCAGGCGCCGGGTGGTGCGATGCAGCAGGCGTGCCTGCAGCTGCTGCTCCAGATCGGCGACCAGCCGCGACACCTGCGCGGTGGACAAATCCAGCGCCTGGGCGGCGGCGGTGAAGCTGCCGTCGTCGATCACCCGGACGAACACGCGCATGCTGTGCAAGGTATCCATTGTTGCTCCTGGCGTAAGAGGCCAGGGGATTATGCGCGACTACAGAGCCCCCAGCATCAGCTGCGCGGCCACCGCGAACATCATCGCCGCCACGCCCAGGTCGATCAGCCGCCAGGTCAGCGGTCGCGCCAGCCAGGGCGAGAGCCAGGCGGCGCCGAGGGCCAGGCTGGCGAACCACAGCAGGGACGCGCTGGCGGCGCCGGCGGCATAGGCGCCGGGCACCGGCTGCTGGGCGCCGAGCGAGCCGATCAGCAGCACGGTGTCCAGGTACACGTGCGGGTTGAGCAGGGTCACCGCCAGGGCGGCGAGCAGCACCGCGCGCAGCGAGCGCGGCTGGCTGTCGACGGCCTGCAGCGACTGCGGGCGCGCGGCGCGCAGCAGGGCCTGGCTGCCGTACCAGATCAGAAACGCGGCGCCGCCCCAGCGGGCGATGGCCAGCAGCGTCGGGCTCTGCGCCAGCAGCGCGGCCAGGCCGAACACCCCGGCGGCCACCAGCACGGCGTCGCAGAGGATGCACAGCGCCGCCACCGGCAGGTGATGCTCGCGGCGCAGGCTCTGCGCCAGGACGAAGGCGTTCTGCGCGCCGATGGCCATGATCAGGCCGATGGCCACCAGCAGGCCGTTGCTGTAGCTCTGCCACATCACCGGGGCTCCGGCATGGACGCCGCCGCCAGGGCGTGCAGGGTCGACAGCGCCTTCTCGGCCCGTTCGAGGGGCACGAACAGGTGGTCGTGATGAACGCCGGCGATCACGTTGCAGCTGATCCCGGCCTGGGCCAGGGCGGCGGAGAAGGACGCGGTCAGGCCCACCGCCGCCAGCGAGGAGTGCACCTCGAGGGTGATCCAGGCGGCGACGTAGTCGTAGCTCAGGCCATGGGCATCGGCGACTTCGCGCGGCAGCACCAGGCTCAGGCCTTCGCCTTCGCGCATGCTGGCCAGCGGCTGTAGGGCGCTGCAGTCGCGATCGGCGGCGACGCAGCAGAACACGTACTGCCCCGGGTTGAGGTGCGGCGTCATGCTCTGCAGCAGGCGCGCGAGGTTGGTTTCGCCGGACATGGCAGGCTCCTGAAATGGGCTGAGTGCTGGCGAGTCTGGCGGCTGTGGCGGTATAAGAGAAACCAATATTGCTGATCTCTCATTAGGTAAATCGATTGTTCGACTATAAGTTGCTCGCCGCCCTGGCGGCGGTGGTGGAGCAGGCCGGCTTCGACCGTGCGGCGCAGGTGCTGGGCCTGTCGCAGTCGGCCGTGTCGCAACGGATCAAGCTGCTCGAGGCGCGGGTCGGCCAGCCGGTGCTGGTGCGCGCCACGCCGCCGACGCCCACCGAGATCGGCCGTCGCCTGCTCAACCATGTGCAGCAGGTGCGCCTGCTCGAACGCGACCTGCAGGGCCAGGTGCCGGCGCTGGACGAGGCGGCGACCCCGGAGCGCCTGCGTATCGCCCTCAACGCCGACAGCCTGGCGACCTGGTGGGCGGCGGCGGTGGGTGGCTTCTGCGCGCGCCAGCGGCTACTGCTGGAGCTGGTGGTGGAGGACCAGGAGGTCGGCCTCAAGCGCATGCGCGCCGGCGAGGTGGCCGGCTGCGTGTGCGCCGCCGAGCGCCCGGTGGCCGGCGCGCGCAGCCTGGCGCTGGGGGCGATGCGTTATCGCGCGCTGGCCAGCCCGGCCTTCGTCGCCCGGCATTTTGCCGACGGGGTCACGGCCGCGGCGCTGGCGCGGGCGCCGGCCATCGTCTTCGGTCCGGACGATCAACTGCAGCACCGCTACCTGGCCGAGCTCGGCGTGGCGGGCGGCTTCGCCTACCACCTGTGCCCGTCCTCGGAAGGCTTCGTGCGCCTGACCGAAGGCGGCCTGGGCTGGGGCTTGGTGCCGGAGCTGCAGGTGCGCGGCGAGCTGGCGCGCGGCGCGCTGGTGGAACTGGTGCCCGGGCGTTCTATCGACGTGCCGCTTTACTGGCATCACTGGCGCAACGGCGGCGAGCTGCTGGCAGGGCTCACCGAGCAGCTGCGCCGCGCCGCCGCCGGCGCCCTGGTGCAACAGGGCTAGGCGCGAACCAGGCGGGCGGCCCGGGACAAGCCGGCGGCCTGTCCACGGCGGCGGTACGCCGTGCTAGCTATCGAGACGAATCGGCCCGCAGCCCGGCAGCTGTTCCACGCAGCGCGCGCCGAACAGCTGCGACGGGGTGAAGTAGCCGCCGCGGCCCTGGTAGTCGAGCAGGTGGCGCACCGCCAGCAAGCTGCCGTGCACCGTCACCTCGTAGCCGTTGGCGGTTTGCAGGTGGGCCGTGCGCACGACGCCGGCGGCATTGCGCACCTCGCCCCACAGCCAGGTGCGCAGGCGCTCGCGGCTGGCCGCGTCGGGGCCTTGCACGCGCCTGTCCACCTGGCGCTTGAGCCAGGCCTGCACGCTGGCCAGGCCGAACAGCGGGCGCAGCGGATCGAGCAGGCGCATGCCGATGGCCAGCGCCTTGGGCGCCGGCAGGTAGACCTCGATATTGCCGATGCCGGTGGAGTGGTAGGCGGTGGCGACGTCGCCCCAGGGAATGGTCACGGCGTCCTTGGCGCCGCGGCCGAAGTCGATGGTGCGGCGCCGATAGCCCAGCGGCACGTCGGTGACGATCCCCGCGCGGCGCACCTTGCCGCCCAGGTGCAGGCCTTCCACGGTGGTCTTGGCGGTGCCCGGCGACAGCCCGCTGGCGGTGTCGAAGCCCAGCGCCAGGTGCGTCGCATCGGGCAGCGCCTGGTGCAGGCAGGCGGCCAGGCAGTCGCTGGGAATCACGTCGAAGCCGACGCCCGGACAGGCCACGATGCCGCGCTCCCGGAATTGCGCGTCGCGGGCGAACGCCGCCTCGAACACCGAGATTTCGCCGGTGATGTCGACATAATGGCTGGCGCTGGCCAGGCAGGCGTCGAGCATCGGCGCGCTGGTGGCGGAGAAGGGCCCGGCACAGTGGGCCACCACCGCGACGTCGGCCAGGGCCTCGCGTGCCCGTTGCGGCTGCTGGATGTCGAAGATGCGGCAGTCGAGCCCCAGCAGGCTGCCGAGGGCGTGCACCGCCGCCGGGTTGCGGCCGGCGAGAATGGGCCGCAGGCCCTGGCGCTGCGCCTCGGCGGCGAGCAGGTGACCGGTGTAGCCGTTGGCGCCGTAGATCATCCAGTGTTGCTTGGCCATGGGAGCGTCCTGTTGCGTCGATGGGGTGTCGTGCAGGGTAGCCGTTATACCCGCGTCGCGGCGGCGCAGCGCCCATCCATCGGCCTGCGCGGTCGCTGTTCTGGCCGCCGCCGACAGCGCGCAGGCGGCGTGGCGCTGCTAGAGTGCGGCAAACGGCAGCACCACGGGGGAGTGGCGATGAAGATTCTGGTCACCGGCGCGAGCGGATTCATCGGCGGGCGTTTCGCCCGCTTCGCGCTCGAACAGGGCCTGGCGGTGCGGGTCACCGGCCGCCGCGCCGAGGGCGTGCAGCACCTGATCAAGCGCGGCGCGGAGTTCGTCCAGGGCGATCTCGGCGACGCCGATCTGGCCCTGGCGCTGTGCCGCGACGTCGAGGCGGTGGTGCACTGCGCCGGCGCGGTGGGGGTGTGGGGCGACTACGCGCATTTCCACCAGGCCAACGTGACGGTCACCGAGAACGTCATCGAGGCCTGCCTGAAGCAGAAGGTGCGGCGCCTGGTGCACCTGTCGTCGCCGTCGATCTATTTCGATGGAAAATCTCATGTCGATATTCGCGAGGAGCAGGTGCCCAAGCGCATCTCCGATCACTACGGCAAGACCAAGTACCTGGCCGAGCAGCAGGTGTTCGCCGCCCAGGAGTTCGGCCTCGAGGTGATCGCCCTGCGCCCGCGCTTCGTCACCGGCGCCGGCGACACCAGCATCTTCCCGCGGCTGATCGGCATGCAGCGCAAGGGCCGCCTGGCGATCATCGGCAACGGCCTGAACAAGGTCGACTTCACCAATGTGCACAACCTCAACGACGCCCTGCTCAGCGCCCTGCTGGCCGCCGGCCCGGCGCTGGGCCAGGTGTACAACATCAGCAACGGCGCGCCGGTGCCGCTGTGGGACGTGGTCAATTACGTGCTGCGCCGCCTGGAGCTGCCGCCGGTGACCCGCCATGTGCCTTACCCGCTGGCCTACGCCGCCGCCTGCCTCAACGAGGGCGTGTGCAAGCTGCTGCCGGGGCGCCCGGAGCCGAGCCTGTTCCGCCTCGGCGTGGCGGTGATGGCCAGGGATTTCTCGCTGAATATCGACCGCGCGCGGCAGTACCTCGACTATGAGCCCAGGGCCAGCCTGTGGGATGCGCTGGACGAGTTCTGCACCTGGTGGCAGGTGCAGTCGCGCGCCTGATAAAACACGGGCGCAGGTCGTCCTGCAGCAGCGGCTTCGGCCGCGAACGGCCTGGAGCAGGGCCGATGCGGCGCGGCCAAGCGGAGTGTCGCCTGCCAGCCACTCAGGCATAGACGCGCTGGCCGCGATAGATGCGCACCGAGCCGCTGGGCGCCGCCTGTGGCAGCGCCACGCTGGCCACCGGCTTGGCGGCGGGCGTCGGCGGGCGTTGATCGGCGAGTTCGGCCAGGCGCTGGCCGAGCCGACGGGTTTCTTCGTCGCTCGACTGCAGGCAGCCGCCGAGCATGGCGATCACCGCATCGCTCTGGCTCAGGCGGATATCCAGGGCCAGTTCGTCGCGCAGCCGGCGACGCAAGGCTTGCATGCAGTCCAATAGCGCTTTGTTCAGTTCCATGCCGCTTCCCCCAGGTTGGTTGAAGGGTCACCCCTGGCCTCGTCCTGACGCCTGTGTGACCGGGCCCGGCGTATTCCCTCGCCTGGCTGCCCATCGCCCGCGGCGCCGCGCCGCGGAGCACGAGCGGCTCCAAGGCCGCCCGTCGCTGAACTCGAGTGATCCTCAGCAAACTGCGTACCAGTTCAAAAAAACGCGGAACCACGGGGCTGGCGGCGGGTCGATGAGGCTGTCGCGCCCTTCGTCGGTGCGCCGCGCACCTGCTTGGCGCGGCGCTGATCGGCCATCGGCGAATCGGTATACTGCGCGGCACTTTCGTTTACCCCGTTCCAGACAAAGGTCCGACCATGCGCAACGATGCCCACGACGAGCTCGATCACCTGCCCAGCCTGACGCCCGGGCGCCGCGAGGAATTCGCCGAGCCCCAGGACGAGCCGGCCCCGCGCCCGCAGCGCGCGCCGGCCGGCCCGGCGGCGGGCAAAGGCGCCAGCACCGGCCCGCTGTGGGCGCTGGTCGGCGCGCTGAGCATCGCCCTGGGCGGCCTCGGCTGGTGGAGCCTGCAGCAGATCGGCCTGATGGAGCAGCGCCTGGTGGCGACCCAGGAAAGCTTCGCGCGCATCAGCGAGGAGGCTGCCGGGCGCATCCAGGACATCTCCGGCAAGGTGGTGGCCACCGAGTCGAACGTCACCAGCGGCAGCGAGGCGCTCAAGCTGCAGGTCAAGCAGCTGGAGAATCGCCTCGCCGAGCTGGGCAAGCAGCAGCAACAGGCCGCCAGCGCGCAGGCCGCGCTGGACAAGCGCCTCGAGCAGCTGGGCAGCGAGCTGAAAAGCGGCCTCGGCGCCAGCGCCGCCTTCGACAAGCGCCTGCAGGCGCTGAGCAGCGAGCAGGCCGCGCTGAAGAACGCGCAGGGCGAGGCCAAGGCGGCGCAGGCCGAACTGGCCAAGCTCGATGGCCGGATCAAGAGCCTGAGCGGCGAGATCGACACGCTGAAGCAGCAGGGCAACCCGGCCCAGGCCATCCAGCGCCTGGAACAGGACCTGCTGGTGCTGCGCAGCGAGCTGGACAGCCGCCCTGCCGCCAGCGCCGGCCCCAACACCGCCGAGTTCGACGCCTTCCGCGCGCAGATGACGCGCAACATCAACACCCTGCAGAGCCAGGTGATCAACCTGCAGCAGCAGCTCGACGCGCGCTGAGGCGCCGCGGTAAACGCACAAGCCCCGCAATGCGGGGCTTGTGCGTTTACGCTCGCGGCTGAAGCCCCTTCCACAGGCGCTGTGGGTGGGAGGCGCTTCAGCGGTGCGTTTCGTTGCCGGGCTTACAGCCGCGGATAGTCGATGTAACCCACCGGGCCGGCGCTGTAGAAGGTCTGCGGCTGCGGTTCGTTGAGCGGCGCGTCCTGCAGCAGGCGGGCCGGCAGGTCCGGGTTGGCAATAAAGGGGATGCCGAAGGCCACCGCATCGGCCTTGCCCTCGGCCAGCCAGGCATTGGCCTGATCCTTGGTGAAACGCTCGTTGGCGATGAAGACGCCGCCGAAGGCTTCCTTCAGGCTCGGCGACAGGCTGTCGTCGGCTTCCTGCTCGCGTGCGCAGATAAAGGCGATGCCGCGCTTGCCCAGCTCGCGGGCGACGTAGGTGAAGGTCTCGGCGCGGTTGGCATCGCCCATGTCGTGGGCGTCGGCACGCGGCGCCAGGTGCACGCCGACGCGGCCGGCACCCCACACCTCGATGGCGGCATCGGTGACTTCCAGCAGCAGACGCGCGCGGTTCTCCAGGCTGCCGCCGTAGCGGTCGGTGCGCTGGTTGGTGCTGCTCTGCAGGAACTGGTCGAGCAGGTAGCCGTTGGCGCCGTGGATCTCCACGCCGTCGAAACCGGCGGCCTTGGCGTTCTCCGCGCCCTGGCGGTAGGCCTCGACGATATCGGCGATTTCCTCGGTTTCCAGCGCGCGCGGGGTGACGAACTCCTTGATCGGGCGCACCAGGCTGACGTGGCCGGCCGGCTTGATCGCGCTCGGCGCCACCGGCAGTTCGCCGTTCAGGTAGATCGGGTCGGAGATGCGCCCGACGTGCCACAGCTGCAGGACGATCTTGCCGCCGTTGGCGTGCACCGCCTTGGTCACGTTGCTCCAGCCGCGGATCTGCGCCTCCGACCAGATGCCGGGCGTGTCCGGGTAGCCGACGCCCATCGGCGTGACCGCGGTGGCCTCGCTGATGATCAGCCCGGCCGAGGCGCGCTGCACGTAGTACTCGGCCATCAGCGCGTTGGGCACGCGGCCTTCGTCGGCGCGGGTGCGGGTCAGTGGCGCCATGATGATGCGGTTGTTCAGGGCGAGGTCGCCGATCTGGATCGGGTCGAAGAGCGTGGGCATGGTGAATCCTCCGTGGGGAGCGATTGGGAAAAGGATGTTCAGAGTTGCTGGCCGAGGCGTTCGACGAAGGCCTGGATGGTCGCCTCGTTGCGCTTGAAGAAGTGCCACTGGCCAACCTTGCGGCTGCTCACCAGACCGGCGCGCTGCAGGGTGGCCAGGTGCGCCGACACGGTGGACTGCGACAGCCCGCAGCGCTGGTTGATCTTGCCGGCGCACACGCCGATCTCGAGCGGATGCTCCTGGTCGGCGAAGTGGCGCTCGGGCTCCTTCAGCCAGTGCAGGATGTCGCGCCGCACCGGGTGGGCGAGGGCTTTGATGATGGCGTCGAGGTCCATGGTGTGGGTTCGCTGTATCGGCATGGGACGAACCTTATATCGGTCTGTGGCGATATACAGATCGTTTGTGCCGATAGCCGTTATCGACGGCTTCGATTCTGCGAGGCGGCCGGTTAAGCTCGGCGCATGAACTACCTGGCCCACCTGCACCTCGGCGGCGCTGCCCCGCCGCAACTGCTCGGCAGCCTCTACGGCGATTTCGTCAAGGGGCCGCTGGGCGGGCAGTGGCCGGCGGAAATCGAGGCGGCCATCCGCCTGCACCGGCGCATCGACGCCTTCACCGACAGCCACCCGCTGCAGGCGCGTGCGCGGGCGCGCTTCCCCGCCGCGCGGCGGCGCACGGCCGGCATGCTGCTGGACCTGTTCTTCGACCACTGCCTGGCGCGCGACTGGGCCGACTACGCCGAGCAGCCGCTGGAGGCCTTTACCGCGCGGGTGTACCGGGTGCTGGCCGATGAGCCCCAGCTGCCCGGGCGCCTGGCGCTGATCGCGCCGCGCATGGCGGCGCAGGACTGGCTCGGCAGCTACCGCGAGTTCGCGGTGCTGGAGCAGGTGATCGCCGGCATGCAGCGGCGGCTGTCGCGACCGCAGCTGCTCGACGGCAGCCTGGGCGAGCTGGAGCGCCTGTACCAGCCGCTGAGCGAGGATTTCCGCGCCTTCTACCCCGAGCTGATGGCGTTCGCCCGCGGCGAGCGGGGTTGAGGCGATTGCCCCGGTGCGCCGCGCGCACCGAGGTTACCCCGTCGGCTGCAGGCGCAAACGGCGGATCAGCCATTTCTCCAGCTCGGCGACGACGAACAGCGCCAGCCCGGCCAGCACCACCCGCGCCCACTGCGCCGCATCCAGCGCGGTGGAGTGGAACAGCCGCTGCAGCGGCGGGGCATAGGTGTACAGCGCCTGCAGCAGCAGGCAGGCGGCGATGGCCAGCAGCACGGCGCGGCTGCCGAACAGGCCGTCGAGGCTGAGCACCGAGGCGAAGATGCGCCGGCTGTTGATCAGGTAGAACACCTCGCACATCACCACCGCGTTCAGCGCCATGGTCCGCGCGCTGTCCAGCCCGGTGCCGTTGTCCAGCTCCCAGAGGAACAGGCCGATGCCGGCGCCGGCCATCAGCAGCGACACCAGCAGCACGCGCCAGACGAAGAAGCCCGACAGCAGCGGCTCGTTCGGCGCCCGTGGCGGGCGGTCCATCAGCCCGGTCTCGGCCGGCTCGAAGGCCAGCGCCAGGCCCAGGGTCACCGAGGTGACCATGTTGATCCACAGCACCTGCGCCGGGGTCAGCGGCAGGGTCAGCTGGAACAGGATGGCGGCGATCACGATCAGCGCCTGGCCGCCGTTGGTGGGCAGGGCGAAGAGGATGAACTTCTTCAGGTTGTCGTAGATCGCCCGACCCTCGCGCACGGCACCGGCGATGGTGGCGAAGTTGTCGTCGGCCAGCACCACCTCGGCCGCCTCCTTGGCCGCCTCGGTGCCCTTGTCGCCCATGGCCACGCCGACGTCGGCGCGTTTCAGCGCCGGGGCGTCGTTGACCCCGTCGCCGGTCATCGCCACCACCTCGCCGCTGGCCTGCATGGCCTGCACCAGGCGCAGCTTGTGCTCGGGGCTGGCGCGGGCGAACACCTCGACGCCGGGCAGCACCTGGCGCAGCTGGCGCTCGTCGAGCAGCTCCAGTTCGGCGCCGGTCAGCGCCGGCAGGCCGACGCCGATGCCCAGCTGGGCGCCGATGGCGCGGGCGGTCTCGGCATGGTCGCCGGTGATCATCTTGACCCGGATGCCGGCGCGCTGGCATTCGGCGACGGCGGCGATGGCTTCCTCGCGCGGCGGGTCGATGATGCCGACCAGCGCCAGCAGGCACATGCCGCCTTCCACGTCGGCGAAACTCAGGCTGCGCTGGGAGGCGTCGGCCGGGCGGCTGGCGATGGCCAGCAGGCGCAGGCCGCGGGCGGCCAGGTCGGTGGCCTGGCGCCGCCAGTAGTCGGCGTCCAGCGGCTGGCTGCCGCCGTCGGCGCCGCGCTGCTCGCGGCACATCTCCAGCACCCGCTCCGGCGCGCCCTTGAGGTAGATCAGGCCGTGGCCCTGGTGGTCATGGTGCAGGCTGGCCATAAAGCGGTGTTCGGACTCGAAGGGAATGGCGTCGCTGCGCGGCAACTGGGCGTGCAGGGTGGCGGCGTCCAGGCCGGCTTTGAGCGCCAGGGTGTGCAGCGCACCCTCGGTGGGGTCGCCCTGCAGGCGCCAGGTGCCGCCGGCGTCCTGCTGCAGCTGGGCGTCGTTGCACAGCGCGGCGGCGCGGGCGATTTCCAGCAGCGCGGCATCCGGTTCCATCAACGCGCCGTCCAGGTGGAAGGCGCCTTGCGGGGCGTAGCCGACGCCGCTGACGTCGAGGATGCGGCTGGCGCTGACCAGGCGCTGCACGGTCATCTCGTTGCGCGTCAGGGTGCCGGTCTTGTCCGAGCAGATCAGCGTCACCGAACCCAGGGTCTCCACCGCCGGCAGGCGGCGGACGATGGCGTTGCGCCCGGCCATGCGTTGCACGCCGAGGGCGAGGATCACCGTCATCAGCGCCGGCAGCCCCTCGGGGATGGCCGCGGCGGTCAGCGCCACCACCATCATGAACATCTCGGCCGGGTCCTGGCCGTGCCAGAAGGTGCCGAGGGCGAAGGTGGCCAGGGCGAAGATCAGGATGGCCAGCGCCAGCCAGCGGCTGAACTGCTCGATCTGCCGCAGCAGCGGGGTGGTCATCGCCTGCACCTGCTGCAACATGGCGCCGATGCGGCCCAGTTCGGTGGCGGCGCCGGTGGCCACCACCACGCCGCTGGCCTGACCGCTGGCCACCAGGGTGCCGGAATAGGCCATGCAGCGGCGGTCGCCGAGGGCGGCATCGGCCTGGCAACGGGCCAGGGATTTCTCCACCGGCAGCGATTCGCCGGTCAGCGCCGCTTCCTCCACCAACAGGTTCTTCACGCTGAGCAGGCGCAGGTCGGCCGGCACCTTGTCGCCGGAGGCGAGCAGGACGATATCGCCGGGCACCAGCTGCTCGGCGTCGATCTCCAGGCGCTCGCCGCCGCGCAGCACCAGGGCATGCGGCGACAGCAGGTTGCGGATGGCGTCGAGGGCGTTTTCCGCCTTGCCTTCCTGGATAAAGCCGATCACCACGTTGATCAGCACCGCGGCGAGGATCACCCCGGTGTCGACCCAGTGGCCGAGCAGGGCGGTGATCAGGGCAGCGGCCATCATCATGTACAGCAGCACGTTGTGGAACTGGTACAGCAGGCGCAGCAGCGGGCCGCGCCGCTTGGGCGGCGGCAGCCGGTTGGGGCCGTGCAGCTGCAGGCGGGCGGCGGCTTCGGCGGCGCTCAGGCCGTGGACGCTGGCGTCGAGGGCATCCAGGGCCTGATGGCCGTCGAGGCTGTGCCAGGCCTGTTGCTCAAGGGCGCGAGTGCGACTGTCCATGCGGGCGGTCCTCCGTTAGTGGCCTAACGAACTCTAGACCGCCCTGGCGCCTGCGCCGCTGATATGGATCAAGACCCGGGATCAGGCGGCTTGGTGCAGCTCGGCCGATTCGCCATACAGGGCGGCGGCGATGCGGCTCTGTGCCTGGCGCGCCAGTTCGTTGCGGCTGGCGCTGTTGCTGGCGATCGGCGCCAGCAGCTGGATCTGCACCTCGCCGGCCTGGCTGCGCAGCAAGCGCAGCAGGTGGCTGAGCATGTCGTCGTCGCCGACGAAGGGCGCCACCGGGCACGGCTGGCCGCCGCGCAGGTAGCGGATGGCCACCGGTTGCAGCGGCACGCCGCTGTCGATCGCGCTCGCCAGCAGGCGGCCGTGGAAGGTGCGCAGGCCCAGGCCGTCGGTGGTGGTGCCCTCGGGGAAGATCAGCAGGTGGCGGCCGCGTTGCAGATGGCGACCCAGCTGCTGGCCGACCAGGTTGCTGTCGCCCGAGCCGCGGCGGATGAACAGGGTACCGGCCTTGTGCGCCAGCCAGCCGGCCAGCGGCCAGGTGCGCACCTCAGCCTTGGACAGGAAGGAGATCGGCTGCAGCGCGCCGAGCAGCGGGATGTCGGTCCAGGACACGTGGTTGGCGACCCACAGCATGGGCTGGGCCGGCAGCTCGCCTTCGATGCGCACGCGAAACGGCAGGGCGCCGCTGAGGCGGGCGAGGAACCAGCGGGTCAGGCGTTGGCGCAGGGCCATCAGGTCGTGGCGTACCAGGCGCTCGCACAGGCTGACCACGCCGGCCAGCAGGGCGCCGCAGGCGATCACCAGCAGCAGGTGGGCCAGGCGCAGGGATAGACGCAGTTGGGCCATCGGGGCCTCCGCTTAAGGATGAGTGGCGGCATTATCCATGCACAGGAGCGTTTGGCGATGCCTGGCTGTCTGGCTGTAGGTTGGGTCGAGCAGCGACGGAGCCCAACGAGAGCGGGCGGTGCAACGCCGAAGTGTGGCCGCACATCGCCCGTTGGGCATCGCTGCTCGACCCAACCTACACGGCCGCCTTGAAGTGGCGGGCATAGCGCGGGCACAGCTCGTCGCGCTTGAGCAGGATGAACACGTCGGCGACCTGGAAGTCGCGGTCCCAGCAGGGCTCGCCGCAGATCTTCGCGCCCAGGCGCATGTAGGCCTTGAGCAGCGGCGGCATCTCGGCGATGACGTTGCCCGGTACGTCCAGTTGCGGCAGCGGGTGCCTGGGTTCGGCGCGCAGGTGTTCGGTGCACAGGTAGCGTTCGCGCAGGCGCTGCATGATCGCCTGGGCCTGGATGCCGCCGTCCTGCATGGAGATGCTGGCGCAGCCCATCAGGTAGCGGTAGCCGCCCTCGTTGAGCACCTCGGCCAGTTCGCCCCAGAGCACGGCGATGGTGGCGCCGTTGCGGTAGGCGCCATCGACGCAGGTGCGGCCGATCTCCAGCACCGGGCCCTGCAGCCCGGCCAGGCCGTGCAGGCTGAATTCCTCTTCGCTGTAGTAGCGGCCGAGGCCGGCGGCGGCCTGGTGGTCGAGCAGGCGGGTAGTGGCCACCAGCTCGCCGCTGCTGAGGTCGCGCACACCGATATGCCGGCAGTGAATGTCGTAGTCGTCCATGTCCAGGCCCAGTTCGGCGCCGTTGAGCTTGGCGTCGAATTCGGCGCTGAACACCCGGTAGCGCAGGGCCTGGGCCTCGCGCAGGGCGGCGGGACCCACCAGGCGTTCGGCCTGCAGGCGGCGGGCGGTGTTGGGTGCAGTCTGGGTCATGCCTGAGCCTCCTTAACGCCGGCTTTCGGGACTTGCAGCCGGTCGATCTTGTTGGGCAAAGTCAGGCTAGGTAGCCGCGGTGTCACCACCGTGAAGCTTTTTTGATGCTTGTGTGACGGCCGCCGGCCGTTGCCTGGAGGGAATACGCGATGCCCTGGTCAACCCTGCTGCAACCCGCTGTCTGCCTGAGCGCCGAACAGGGCCTGGAGGACTGGTACGGCCGGCTGCTGCAACGCCTGGGCGGGGCGCCGCAGCCGTTCGAGCTGGCCCTCGGCGGGCGCCTGGCGGCGACGCCGGGGCTGGCCTTTCTCGCCGGCTACCAGGCGGCGCTGCGCGTGCTGTGGCCGGCGGCGCCCTGGTCGGCCGGCGCGCTATGCGTCACCGAAGGGCGCAGCACGCGGCCGGCGGAGATGCACACACGCATCGACGGCCTGCATATCGACGGGCACAAGGACTTCGTCACCGCCGCCGAGTGCGCCGACTGGCTGCTGGTGGCGGCGCGCGAGGACGGCCCGGGCGAGGCGCCGCGCCTGGTGCTCGGCGTGGTGCGCCAGGGCGCGCCCGGGGTGCGCATCGAGGCGCTACCGGCACTGCCGCTGATGCCGGATATCGGCCACGCCCGCCTGCATCTGCAGCAGGCGCAGTGCGAGCGTCTGGCCGGCGACGGCTGGGCCGACTACGTGAAACCCTTTCGCAGCATTGAGGACGTCCACGTGCTCGCCGCGCTGTGCGCCTGGCTGCATGGCGTCGGCCAGGAATGCGCCTGGCCCGAGGCCCTGCAGCTGCGCCTGCTGGCGCAGCTGGCCGGCTGCGCCGAGGTGGCCCGGCAGTGCCCGAGCGCGGCGCCCACGCACCTGCTGCTGGCCGGCCTGTTCGCCCAGCAGCGAGCGCTGGCGGCCGAGCTGGACGCCGCCTTCGCCGCCGGCCCGGCGCCCTGGGCGGCGCTGTGGCAGCGCGACCAGGGCCTGCTGCAGATCGCCGAAGGCGCGCGGGCCAAGCGCCTGGAGAAGGCGCGGCAGATTGTCGCCCAGGCTTGATCCATATCAGTACGCCGCACAGGGCGCGGTCCTAAGGTTGCCTCGCGTTTCGTCTACGAGGTTTCCATGCGCCGCGAGCCCATCGTGCTGTTCGATAACGGCAGCCACCAATGCCTGATGTTCGATGACCTGGTCAGCGGCGAGGGCGTGCAGTCCAACCAGTTCCTGATCACCGACCACGAGCAGTACCTGCTGCTCGATCCGGGCGGCGACCTGACCTACACGCCGCTGTCGCTGGAGCTGTCCAAGCACATCCCGGTGCAGGACCTGACCTACATCTTCGCCTCGCACCAGGACCCGGACATCATCGCCTCGCTGGACAAGTGGCTGCTGCACACCCGGGCGCGGGTGATCTGCTCCAAGCTGTGGGCGCGCTTTCTGCCGCACCTGACCGCCAACTACCTGGCGCTGAGCCGCGGCATCAACACCTTCGATCGCATCATCGCGCTGCCCGACCGCGGCCAGAGCATCGCGCTGGGCCAGTGCACGCTGAAGGCGGTGCCGGCGCATTTCCTCCATTCGGTGGGCAACTTCCAGCTGTATGACCCGGTGAGCAAGATCCTCTTCTCCGGCGACATGGGCGCCTCGCTGGTGGACGACGCCAACCCGGTGCGCGACTTCGTCAATCACCTACCCAACATGGAGGGCTTCCACCGCCGCTACATGGCTGGCAACAAGGCCTGCCGGCTGTGGGCGGCGATGGTCCGCGAGATGGACGTGGCGATGATAGTGCCGCAGCACGGCCGGCCCTTCGTCGGTGCGGAGATGATCAGCGCCTTCCTCTACTGGATCGAGAACCTTGAATGCGGCCTCGACCTGATGGGGCCGGAGGACTATCGCCTGCCGAGCTGAGGCGCGCTCGGTGGCTTGGCTGCGATGGGGCGGGGGGAGCGCGGCGCGCTCCCCGTTGGGCTGCGCTGCGCTCGGCGCCAACCTACCTTTGCCCGCGTGCAGGGGCGGCGCGGCGCTTCAAGCGGTCACCGGCTCCGTGCTAGGGTGCGCCTCGATTTCCTAGCGAGGCCGCCCATGAGCCCCTTTTCCCTTCGCCGTATGAGCCTGCTGCTCGGCCTCAGCCTGTTGGCCGGCATCGCCCGGGCCGAGTCCTGGCCGCAGCCGGACTGGCAAACCGCCCCCCACAGCGACAGCCCGGCGCTGGCCGCGCTGGAGGCCTACGCCTTTCCGCCGCGCGACGACGCCACGCGCCTGGGCGTGCGCAGCGATGCGCTGCTGGTGGTGCGCGACGGCCGGATCGTCTACGAACGCTACGCCGCGCCGACCCGCGCCGACACCGCGCACCTGACCTGGTCGATGGCCAAGAGTCTGCTCGCCACCACCCTCGGCGTGGCCTACGGCGAGGGCCGCTTCAAGCTGGACGCGCCGGTGGCCAAGTACTACCCGGCGATGGCCGAGCACCCGCAGGTCAAGGTCGGTCACCTGCTCAACTGGGCCTCGGGCCTGGCCTGGCAGGAGGACTACGAGTACGCGCCGCTGAAGTCCTCGGTGATCGCCATGCTCTACACCCGCGGTCGCGCCGACATGGCCGGCTTCGCTGCGGCGCATGCCGCCGACGCCGCGCCGGGGGTGCGCTTTCGCTACTCCAGCGGCGACAGCAACCTGCTGGCCGCCGCGCTCAAGGGCATGGTCGGCGCCGAGGCCTACCCCGACTACCCCTGGACCGCGCTGTTCGAGCCGCTGGGCATCGCCAGCGCGACCTGGGAACGCGACGGCGCCGGCACCTTCGTCGCCTCGTCCTACGCCTACATGAGCGCCCGCGACCTGGCCCGCGTCGGCCTGCTGCTGCAGCGCGGCGGCCGCTGGGGCGAGCGCCAGCTGCTGCCGCCGGCCTGGGTCGAGTTCGTCGCCACGCCGTTCGCCGGCTACCAGCCGCAGACGGCCAAGCCCGGCGACGCGGTACCCGGCGCCCATTGGTGGCTCAACGCCGAACTGCCCGGCGCCGCGCGGCCCTGGCCGGATGCGCCGGCCGATACCCTGGCCGCCCTCGGCCACTGGGGCCAGGGCCTGTACGTGCTGCCCGAGGAGAAACTGGTGGTGGTGCGCTACGCCGACGACCGCGACGGCAGCTACAGTCATAACGAACTGCTCAAGCGCGTGCGTGCGGCCTTCGCAGAGGAGGTGCAGCCATGATCCGTCGTCGTCCCTGGCTTACCCTGCTGCTGTTGCTGGTCATCGTGCTGATCGCCCTGGCCTGGCCCAATCGCGCGCACCTGGCGGCGTTCCCCGACATCATCGGCGCCTACACCGCCAAGGAGTACTGCTCCTGCCGTTACGTCAGCGGCCATCCGGCGGCCTATTGCGAAGGTTACGTCGCCCAGTACGTGCCGATCGGCAGCCTGCGCGACGATACGGCCGGCAAGCGGGTGACCGCCAGCGGCCTGGGCCGCACCCACAGTGCCGCCTGGCTGGGCGCGCGCCAGGGCTGCCAGCTGTTGCCGAACGACTAGCGACCAACCCTCTCCCCGCAATGGGAGAGGGGAGCCTAACCCCACGATCTTGAGCCAATGGCACCGGAGCAGGGCGCCGGGCTTTGCAAGCCCGGCTGCGGCGACTATCGTTGCGCCTGGTCATGCCGTTTGCCGAGTCCCCATGCGTCGTTCGCTGTTTGCCCTGCTGCTGGCTGCCGCCTTGCCCGTCCAGGCCGATTGGTACCTGGACAACGAGTCCTCGCGGCTGTCCTTTATCTCCACCCATTCCGGCAACCTGTCGGAGGTGCACCGCTTCCTCACCCTGCACGGCCAGATCACCGCCGACGGCCGCGCCCGCCTGCGCATCGAGCTGGACTCGCTGAGCACCGGCATCCCGCTGCGCGACGAGCGCCTGCGCGCCATGCTGTTCGACACCGAGCGCCTGCCCGAGGCGCGGGTCGCCGCGCAGGTGAACCTGGCGCAGCTCACCGACCTGGCGCCGGGTGCGCAGCTGGAACTGCGCCTGCCGCTGACCCTGACCCTCAACGAGCGCGCGCGCCAGCTGGAGGCCGAGCTGCTGGTCACCCGCCTGGACGACCGCCGCTTCCAGGTGGTCAGCCTGGCGCCGCTGGTGCTGCACGCCGAGGACTTCGGCCTGGCCAGCGGCATCGAGGCGCTGCGCAAGGTGGCCGACCTGTCCGCCATCAGCCTGTCGGTGCCGGTGGGTGCGGTGCTGATCTTCACCGCTCGCTGATGCGCGGCGCGATCTTCCCCTGGCGCGGCGGCAACCGCTTCGCCCTGCTGCTCGACGGCCCGCAGTTCTTCCCGCGCATGCTCGCCGCCATCGACGCCGCCGAGCGCCAGGTCGAATTGGAGCTGTACCTGGTCGAGGACGGCCAGTGCAGCGAGCGCCTGGTCGCCGCGCTGTGCCGGGCGGCGGCGCGCGGCGTGGCGGTGCGCGGCCTGTTCGACGCCTTCGGCTCCGCCGGCCTGGGCCAGGCGCTGCGCCAGCGCCTGCAGGCGGCCGGGGTGCAGCTGCGCTGGTACAACCCGCTGCGCTGGCGCCGCGGCCTGCGCAATTTCCAGCGCGACCACCGCAAGCTGCTGCTGGTCGACCGGCGCCTGGCCTATGTCGGCGGCACCGGCGCGACCGACCGGTTCTGGCTGCCGGAGCAGGCCGACAGCGCCTGGCACGAGGTCATGGTGGAGATCGAAGGGCCGCTGGTGCACGACTGGCAGCAGTTGTTCGAGTACCAGTGGCAGGCCTGCCTGGCGCGCTTCGCCTGGCAGCCGCCGCGGCTGCCGGGGCTGCGCAAGCTGCCGGGCAATCCGCCGGCGGGGCAGGGCCTGGGCAGGGTGGCCTACGCCGATGCGGCGCAGCACCGCGACATCCTGCAGTCGCTGGTGCGCGCGCTGCGCGTGGCCAAGCATCGGGTGTGGCTGGCCACGCCCTATTTCCTGCCGACCTGGAAGGTGCGCCGGGCGTTGCGCCGGGCCGCGGCCAGCGGCGTCGAGGTGCGCCTGCTGCTGACCGGCCGGCACACCGACCACCCGCCGGTGCGTTTCGCCGGCCAGCGCTACTACCCGCGCCTGCTCAAGGCCGGGGTGCGCATCTTCGAGTATCAGCCGCGCTTCCTGCACCTGAAGATGGTGCTGGTGGACGACTGGGTCAGCGTCGGCTCGTGCAACTTCGACCACTGGAACCTGCGCTTCAACCTCGATGCCAACCTCGAGGCGCTCGACCCCGAACTGACCGCCGCGGTGACGGCCAGCTTCGTCGCCGACTTTGCCGCCAGCGCCGAGATCACCCTCGACGAGTGGCGCGCGCGGCCCTGGTGGGGGCGCCTGCAGCAGCGCCTGTGGGGCTGGCTGGATCGCCTGGCGGTCAACCTGCTCGATCGCTGGCGCTGAACGCCACGCAATACCGGCCCGCCCCCTGGGAAAGTTCCCCGTTGGCCTGATGTTTCGTCATTCAGCAGCCTGAGGGTGGTCGCGCGCCGCCCGCGCCAGGGCGCCATTCATACTTTCGGGCGACAGATGAAATCCCTCCTTGGTGCGCTTATCCGGGCGTCGGTCGCTGCGTAGGGTGCAGGGCAGTCGCACCCCAACCTCAGGAGACCCGCATGACAAGAACAACAGGGCCCGGAATCTTCCAGCCGCACACCTTGGCCTTGGCCATCGCCGTCGGATTCGCCGCCCCCGCGCAGGCCATCACCTTCAATATCGGCGAGATCGAGGGCCAGTTCGACAGCTCGCTGTCGGTCGGCGCCAGCTGGTCGGTACGTGGCGCGGACCCGGATTTCGTCTCCGTCGCCAGTGGCGGCAAGGCCTCCTCGCGCACCTCGGACGACGGCCGGCTGAACTTCAAGAAGGGCGAGACCTTCTCGAAGATCTTCAAGGGCATTCACGACCTCGAGCTGAAGTACGGCGACACCGGTGTGTTCGTCCGCGGCAAGTACTGGTACGACTTCGAGACCAAGGACGAGAGCCGGCTGTTCTACGACATCGAGGATCACAACCGCAAGACCGCCGCGCAAAGTGCAGGTGCGGAAATCCTCGACGCCTTCA
This sequence comes from Pseudomonas sp. NPDC077649, assembly GCF_044542855.1. NCBI lineage: Bacteria > Pseudomonadati > Pseudomonadota > Gammaproteobacteria > Pseudomonadales > Pseudomonadaceae > Pseudomonas > Pseudomonas sp. NPDC077649. The sequence continues at coordinate 878,131 of NZ_JBITVF010000001.1, forward strand.
TCTACCACAACTACAGCCTCGGCGATCTGCCGGGCAGCGTGCGGGTCGGCAAGCAGGTGGTCAGCTGGGGCGAGAGCACCTTTATCGGCAACAGCATCAACTCGATCAACCCCATCGACGTCGCCGCCTTCCGCCGCCCCGGCGCCGAGATCAAGGAAGGTCTGATTCCGGTCAACATGATTTACGTCTCGCAGAGCCTGAGCGACAACTTCTCGGCCGAGGTGTTCTATCAGCTGGAGTGGGACCAGACCGTGGTCGACAACTGCGGCACCTTCTTCTCCACCTCCGACGTGGTCGCCGACGGCTGCGAGGATCGTCTCGTGGTGTTCGGCCCGGACCTGCCGCCGGGCGAGTCGACCAACTCCTTCGTCGACAACGCCTACATTCCCCGCGCCGGGGACCGCGACGCGCGCGACAGCGGCCAGTACGGCCTGGCCCTGCGCTGGTTCGCCGAACAGCTCAACGACACCGAGTTCGGCCTCTACGCACTGAATTACCACAGCCGCAACCCGGTGTTCAGCACCATCCGCACCACCACGCCGAACTTCGTCAGCTTCATTCCCGGTGCGCCGAACGCGCGCTACTTCATCGAGTACCCGGAGGACATCCGCCTCTACGGCCTGAGCTTCCAGACCAACGTCGGCGGCACCGCGCTGTCCGGCGAGATCAGCTACCGGCCGAACATGCCGATGCAGATCAACTCCACCGACCTGTCCTTCGCCGCCCTCGGCCTGCCGTTCAACCCGGTGTTCGAGAGCGGTCATGCGCAGAACGTCGCCAGCGCCGATCTCCACGGCTACGAGCGCAAGCCCTTCACCCAGGCACAGCTCACCGCGGTGCAGTTCATCGATCGGGTGCTCGGCGCCAGCCGCCTGACCCTGCTCGGCGAGGTGGGCTGGAACCATATCGGCGGGATCAAGGACGACCCCAGCGAGCTGCGCTTCGGCCGCGACCCGATCTACGGTGCCGGCGAGTTCAGCGCGCCGGGGGTGTGCGCCGCGTTCAACGCCGCCAACCCGGACGAATGCCAGGGCGACGGCTTCCACACTGACACCTCCTGGGGCTACCGCCTGCGCGCCAGCGCCGACTACAGCAACGTCTTCGCCGGGGTCAACCTGACGCCAAGCGTGGCCTGGTCGCATGACGTCGACGGCTACGGGCCCAATTTCAACGAGGGCAGCAAGGCCATCAGCATCGCCCTGAATGCCGACTACCAGAACACCTACAACGCCAGCCTCAGCTACACCGATTTCTTCGGCGGTGAGTACAACACCATCACCGATCGCGACTTCGTGGCCCTGAGCTTCGGTGTGAACTTCTGATCAACCACGCGCAAAGGATCCGTACCCGATGAAAACTACAAGAATCCTGCAAAGCGGAGCGCTGGCCCTGACCCTGCTGGCGACCGGTGTGATGGCCGCCGTCTCCGAACAGGAGGCTGCGCAACTGGGCACCAGCCTGACCCCGCTCGGCGCGGAGATGGCCGGCAACGCCGACGGCAGCATCCCCGCCTGGACCGGCGGCCTGCCGAGCAACGCCGGTGCGGTCGACGCCAAGGGCTTCCTCGCCGACCCGTTCGCCGCCGAGCAACCGCTGTTCACCATCACCGCGGCCAATGCCGAGCAGTACCGCGACAAGCTGTCCGCCGGCCAGCTGGCGATGCTCAAGCGCTACGCCGACAGCTACAAGATCCCGGTCTACTCCACTCATCGCAGCGCCGCGGTGCCCGACGAGATCTACGCCGCAGCCAAGCGCAGCGCTCTCCATACCACGGCGGTGGACGGCGGCAACGGCCTGCAGAACTTCGCCGACAGCCGCTACTACGCTTTCCCGATCCCCAAGAATGGCATCGAGGTGGTGTGGAACCACATCACCCGCTACCGCGGCGGCAACGTGCGGCGCTGGATCACCCAGGCCACTCCGCAGACCGGCGGTTCCTACAGCCTGGTGCGGTTCGAGGACGAGGTGGCGTTTCCCGCCGACATGCCCGACATCGATGCGGACAAGGCGAGCAACGTTCTGCTCTACTTCAAGCAGCGGGTGACCGCGCCGGCGCGCCTGGCGGGCAACGTGCTGCTGGTCCACGAGACCATCGACCAGGTCAAGGAGCCGCGCCTGGCCTGGCTCTACAACGCCGGTCAGCGCCGCGTGCGCCGCGCCCCGCAGGTCGCCTACGACGGCCCGGGTACCGCCGCCGACGGGATGCGCACCGCCGACAACTTCGACCTGTTCTCCGGCGCCCCGGATCGCTACGACTGGAAGCTGGTGGGCAAGAAGGAGATGTACATCCCCTACAACAGCTACAAGCTCGATTCGCCCACGCTGAAGTACGACGACGTGCTCAAGGCCGGGCATATCAACCAGGACCTGACCCGCTACGAGCTGCACCGGGTCTGGGAAGTGGAGGCCACGCTGAAGTCCGGCGAGCGCCACATCTACGCCAAGCGCCACATGTACTTCGACGAGGACAGCTGGCAGCTGGCGCTGGTCGACCACTACGACGGTCGCGGCCAGCTGTGGCGGGTAGCCGAGGGGCATGCGCAGAGCTACTACAACCACAAGGTGCCGGGCTACACCCTGGAAGCCCTGTACGACCTGATCGCCGGTCGCTATCTGGCGCTGGGTATGAAGAACGAGGAGAAGTCCGCCTACGCCTTCGGCTTCAAGGCCACCGGCGCCGACTACACGCCCGCCGCGCTGCGTACCGCCGGGGTGCGTTGAGTCCGGGGCAAGCGTCTCTCCATGTTCGGGCGGCCTGCGGGCCGCCTTTTTTATTGGTCCTCATCAGGGCCGGTGATACAGCTGTCGGCCGCGGGGATTGCGCACTAGCCTGCAATCAGCCGGTCCCCGCATAAGAACAATTCAGAGCCGCTATGACCGCTTACGCTCCCTCCACGCCCCTGGTCGTGCCGTCCTGCGGCAAGGGCGTGCCGCTGCGCCAGCCGCCGGGGCACATTCGCCGCGAGCCGTTGATCCAGCGCCTGCTCGAGCAGGATTGCCGCCTGCGTCTGCTGATCGCGCCGGCCGGCTTCGGCAAGTCGGTGCTGCTCGCCGATTGCGCCCGTGCCTGTCCCGCCGGGCGCCTGCCGGTGTGGCTCGGTTGCGCCGGCCAGGCCTGGTCGGCGGGCGAATTCTGCCGACAGCTGGCCGTGGCCCTCGGCTACCCGCCCGATTTCACCGAGGCCCAGCTGCTGGCGGCGCTGGCGCAAGAGCCACGCGCGCTGTGGATCATGCTCGACGATTACCCGCGCGAGCCCGACGCCGAACTCGATGCCTGTTTCGACCGCCTGCTCGCGGCCGCCGCGCCGGGGCTGAACTGGTGGCTCGGCAGCCGCCGGCGCCCGGCCTGCAACCTGCCCCGGCTGCTGCTCGAGGGCGAGCTGTTCGAGCTGGGCAGCGCCGACCTGGCGTTCAGCCTGGCCGAGGTCGATGCCTGGCTGGCGCAGTTCGATGGTCGCCGCGTGGCCGGCGCCGAAGTGCTGCGGGCGCAGACCTGGGGATGGCCGGCGGCCTTGCGCCTGCTCGCCGTCCAGGGCGAGCGCGAGGGGGCTGCCGCGCCCGGCTGCGCACTGCTGCGCGACTACGTCGAGCACGAGGTGCTGCGCGGCCTGCCGGACGAACTGCTGCAGGCGCTGCTGCAACTGGCGCAGCTGCCGCGCTTCTGCACCGAGCTGTGCGAGCACCTGCTGGGGGTGGGCGAGGGCGCCGCCTGGTTGCAGGCATTGCGCGCCCGCGGCCTGTTCATCGAGGCGCTGGAGGGCGCCGCCGACTGGTTCGTGCTGTTCCCGCCGCTGGCCCAGGTGCTGCAGCGACGCGTCGGCGGCGGCAGCCAGAGCCTGCACCTGCACGCCAGCCAGTGGTTCGCCGCCCGCGGCGAGGTGCGACCGGCGGTGGAGCACGCGCTGCTCGGCGGACAGCCGGAGGTGGCGGCGAGCTTTCTCGAGCGCTTCACCGAGGAACAGTTGCTGCAGGGGCAGGAGCTGGCGCTGATCCTGCGCTGGCGCGGCGAACTGCCGGAGGACCTGCTGGCCAGTACGCCGCGGCTGATCCTGCTCAATGCCTGGGCGTTGTTGCTGGTGGGACGCCTGGACGAGGCGCAGGACTGCGCCGACCAGCTGGCGCGCTTTCAGCCGCGTGCCGATGGCGAGCGGCTGCGTGAGCTGTTCGCCCAGTGGCAGGCCATACGCGGTATCGCCGCCTATGGCCGCGGCTGCGCCGAGGAGGCCCGCGCTCATGTCCTCGAGGCGCTGGCCATGCTGCCGGAGGGGGCCTGGGCGCAGGCGTTGCTGTGCCGTTCGGTGTTGACCCAGATGGCCATCGGCGAGGGCCGCCTGGAGGATGCCCAGCTGCTGGGCTACGAGGCGCTGAAGCAGGCGCGGCGCTGCGGCAGCCTGGTGTTCGAGGCGTTGCTGGAGCTCGATCATGCGTTGTTACTGGAGGCCCGCGGCGAGTTCGGCCGCGCCCAGGCGCTGCTGCGGCGGGTGCTCGAGCAGCCGGACGGCCGGGTGTTGTGCAACACCCCGGTGTGCGGGCGGATTGTTCTGCGCCTGGGGCGTCTGGCCTTGCGCCTGGGCCGTGCGGAGGAGGCCCGCGAACAATTTCACGCCGGCCTCGCGGTTGCCCTGGAACATGGCGATCCCGGCGCCTTCCATGGCTACCTCGGCTTGGCCGAGCTGGCGGCGCGCCAGCGCGACCTGGCGGCGGCCTTCGCCCGCCTGGCCGAGGCCGAGCGTCTGATGCAGCGCCAGGGGGTGGCGGATTCGCTCTATCGGGGCGTGCTGTTGCTCGTCAGCAGCCGTCTGTGGTCGTGGCAGGGCCATCACGAGCGCGCCCGCGAGGCGCTCACCCGGGTGCTCGAACACTGGCGCAGGCATCAGGTCATGCTACCGCCGCCCAACTTTCCCGACCTGTTGCCGCGCCTGCATCACCTCTTGCTGCTGCTCGATCGAGACCAGGGCCGCGACATTGGCGAGGCGCTGCAGCGGCTGCTCGAGCGGGCGCTGGCCGAGGGGCGTCAGGCCCTGGCCTGCGAGTTCTGGCTGAGCTATGCCGAGGCCTGTACGGATGCCCCGACGGCGACTCGCGCCAGGCAGGCCGGGCAGGCCCTGCGTCAGCGTCTGAACTACCAGGGCCTGTGGTTCGTCGCCGACGAGTTGCCGTTGCCGGCCGCGAGTGAGGGCGAGGCGGCCGCCGCGGAGGCCCCCTTGAGCGGCCGCGAGCTGGCGGTGCTGCAGCTGATCGCCCAGGGTTGTTCCAACCAGGAGATCGCCGACCGCCTGTTCATCTCCCTGCACACGGTCAAGACCCATGCACGGCGGATCAACGTCAAGCTCGGCGTACAGCGCCGCACCCAGGCGGTGGCGATGGCCAAGGCCTGGGGCTTGATGGGCGATTGAGCGGGCCCGCTCGCGTCGGCGAGCGGGCAGGGCGGTCAGCCGAGGAAGTAGAAGGCGCCGCAGATCACCACGCCCGAATACAGCAGCATGATCAGGCAGTAGCCCATGATGTCGCGCGCGCCGAGGCCGACGATGCCGAGCAGCGGCAGGGCCCAGAACGGCTGGATCATGTTGGTCCAGGCGTCGCCCCAAGCGATCGCCATGGCGGTGACGGTGGGCGACACGCCGAGGGCCTGCGCCGCCGGCAGCATGATCGGCCCCTGCACCGCCCACTGGCCGCCGCCGGACGGCACGAAGACGTTGACCACGCCGGCGCTGAGGAAGGCCAGTAGCGGGAAGGTGTCGGCCGACGACCAGGAGATGAAGGCCTCGGTGATCTGCCGGCCGAGGGAGATGCCGTCGGCGTTGGCGCCCATCATCATGCCCATGATCCCGGCGTAGAAGGGAAACAGCAGGACGATGCCGCCGATGCCGCGCACGCTCTCGTCCACCGCGCGCATGTAGCGCTCCGGGGTGCCGTGCAGCAGCAGGCCGCAGAACAGGAAGATGGCGATCACCACGTCGAGGCCGAGGACGAAGCCCTTGCTGGCGAAGTGGTTGAACAGGTAGATCGCCGCCATGGCCACCAACGCCAGGCCGAGGATGCGGCTGTCGTCCAGGCGCTGCGCCGGGGTTTCGCGCGCCGGCAGTTGGGCGTGGGATTCCACCAGCTTGGCGGCATCGGCCACCTTGGCGTCCTGGCGCGGGTGCATGGCGCGGTTGAGCAGCGGCAGGCCGATGAACAGCAGGATGACGATGGTCAGGTTCAGCGGGCTGAACAGGGTCTCGCTGATGCCCACCGGCTCGCTCAGCACGCCGGCGGTGATGCGCGCCAGATCCGGGCCGCCGGTGGCCATGGACAGCGGGATGGAGCCGGCCAGGCCGCCGTGCCAGACCAGGAAGCCGGAATAGGCCGAGGCCACCAGCAGCGGGTAGTCCACGCCTTGCACCTGGCGCGCCAGGGCGCGGGCGAACACGGCGCCGATCACCAGGCCGAAGCCCCAGTTGATCCAGCAGCCGAGCAGCGCCACCAGGGTGACCATGATGATGGCCTGGCCCGGCGTGCGCGCCAGGCTGGCCAGGCGGTCGAGCTGGCGGTTGACCACCGGGGCGCTGGCCAGGGCGTGGCCGGTGACGAAGATCAGCGCCATCTGCATGGCGAAACCGAGCAGGGTCCAGAAACCGCTGCTCCAGTGCTGCACCATGGCCGGCAGCGACTGGCCGGTGGAGGAAATGCCGGCGACCAGCACGGCCAGGGTCAGCAGCGCGGAGAACACGAAGGGTGAGGGTAGGTAGCGCTGTACCAGACTCACGCTCAGGCGGGTGAGAGTGTTGAACATGGATGACGCCTCTTTTTTATGGTTGTGAAGTGGGGCTGGCGACCAGGCATGCGAGGTTGGCTGAGCCTGGGGTTGGGGTGGAAATGACAAAGCCCGGCACGAGGCCGAGCTGGTTATCGTCGTTGCCTGGTTGGGCTTCGGGGCTGCGCCCCTCGACCCAAGCTACGGCTTTGGCTTAGCGCTCGATGGCCAGCGCCACGCCCTGGCCGCCGCCGATGCACAGGGTGGCCAGGCCCTTCTTCGCGTCGCGGCGGATCATCTCGTGCAGCAGGGTCACCAGCACACGGCAGCCCGAGGCGCCGATGGGATGGCCGAGGGCGATGGCGCCGCCGTTGACGTTGACCTTGGCCGCGTCCCAGCCCAGCTCCTGGCCGACCGCCAGGGCCTGGGCGGCGAAGGCTTCGTTGGCTTCGATCAGGTCCAGCTCGGCGAGGTTCCAGCCGGCCTTGTCCAGGCAACGGCGGGTGGCCGAGACCGGGGCGATGCCCATGATCGCCGGGTCGACGCCGGCATTGGCGTAGGCCTTGATCCTGGCCAGCACCGGCAGGCCGAGGGTCTGAGCTTTTTCGGCGCTCATCAGCAGCACGGCAGCGGCGCCGTCGTTAAGGCTGGAAGCGTTACCGGCGGTGACGCTGCCGTCCTTCTTGAACGCCGGCTTGAGCTTGGCCAGGGCTTCGGCGGTGGTGCCGGCGCGCGGCTGCTCGTCACGGGCGAAGGCGACGGGGTCGCCCTTGCGCTGCGGGATCAGCACCGGAACGATCTCGGCATCGAAGCGACCGGTCTCGATGGCCGTGCAGGCCTTCAATTGCGAGGCGGCGGCGAAGGCGTCCTGGGCGTCGCGGGAAATCCCGTATTTCTCCACCAGGTTCTCCGCGGTGATGCCCATATGGTAGTCGTTGAAGGCATCCCACAGGCCGTCCAGGATCATGCTGTCCTGCAGCTGGGCGTGGCCCATGCGCAGGCCGGTACGGGCTTTCGGCAGCACGTAGGGGGCCAGGCTCATGTTCTCCATGCCGCCGGCGATGATCACCTCGGCGTCGCCGCAGCGAATGGCCTGGGCGGCCAGGTGCAGGGCCTTCAGACCCGAGCCGCAGACCTTGTTCAGGGTCATGGCCGGTACGGCATGCGGCAGGCCGGCGCGGATCGCCGCCTGGCGTGCGGGGTTCTGGCCGGAGCCTGCGGTGAGCACCTGGCCGAGGATGACTTCATCGACCTGGGCGGCGTCGAGGCCGGTCTGCTCCAGCAGGCGCTTGATCACGATGGCGCCGAGCTCGGGCGCGGGAATCTCCGCCAGGCTGCCCTGGAAGCTGCCGATGGCAGTGCGGGTGGCGGCGACTATGACGACGTCTTGCATGCTTGACTCCTAGGCGAGCGCGAATCGCTCCACGCTGCAGTGCGATACCAGAGCCGTGGGAGGCGCTTTAGCGGCGAGTTTCCAGTCGCGGCTAAAGCCTCTGCCACAAGCCCCATCTGGCCGAACTAAAAACGCCCCGAAGACGCCGTGCGTGGTGGCGCCTTCGAGACGGTAGACAACTTAGAAGCTCATTTCCGGCACGTGGTCGGGGACGATCAGCTTGCCGGCGGTCTTGGCGACGATTTCCTCGACGCTCACCCCCGGCGCGCGTTCGCGCAGGACGAAGGCGTTGTTCTCGATTTCCAGGTAGGCCAGGTCGGTCAGCACCTTGCGGATGCAGCCGCAGCCGGTCAGCGGCAGGCTGCAGTGCTCCAGCAGCTTGGACTCGCCGTCCTTGGAGGCGTGGGTCATGGTGACGATGATGTTGTCGGCGCCGGCCACCAGGTCCATGGCGCCGCCCATGCCCTTGACCAGCTTGCCGGGGATCATCCACGAGGCGATGTTGCCGCGCACGTCCACCTCGAAGGCGCCGAGCACGGTCAGGTCGACGTGGCCGCCGCGGATCATGGCGAAGGACTCGGCCGAGCTGAAGATCGATGCGCCCTTGACCGCGGTGACGGTCTGCTTGCCGGCGTTGATCATATCGGCGTCGATCTCGGCTTCCGTCGGGAAGGCGCCCATGCCGAGCAGGCCGTTCTCCGACTGCAGCATCACCTGCATACCCTCGGGCACGTAGTTGGCCACCAGGGTGGGGATGCCGATGCCGAGGTTGACGTAGTAGCCGTCCTGCAATTCGCGGGCGACGCGCTGGGCCATCTGTTCACGGGTCAAAGCCATGGTCGTCTCTCCTCAGGCGCGCAGGGTGCGTTTTTCGATGCGCTTTTCGAAGCTGCCGCAGATCAGCCGGTCGACGTAGATGCCGGGGGTGTGGATCTGCGTCGGGTCCAGCTCGCCGGGCTCGACTATCTCCTCCACCTCGACCACGGTGATGCGTCCGGCGGTGGCCACCACCGGGTTGAAGTTCTGCGCGGTGTGGCGATAGACCACGTTGCCGAAGTGGTCGGCCTTCCAGCCCTTGACGATGGCGAAGTCGCCGGTGATGGCCGGCTCGAGGATGTAGTGGCGGCCGTTGATCTCGCGCGCCTCCTTGCCCTCGGCGACCGGGGTACCGTAGCCGGTGGCGGTGAAGAAGGCGGGGATGCCGGCGCCGCCGGCGCGCAGCTTCTCGGCCAGGCTGCCCTGCGGGGTCAGTTCGACTTCCAGCTCGCCGGACAGCAGCTGCTGCTCGAACAGCGCGTTCTCGCCGACGTAGGAGGCGACCATCTTGCGGATCTGCCGGTCTTCCAGCAGCACGCCGAGACCGAAACCGTCGACGCCGCAGTTGTTGGACACCACGGTGAGGTCGCGCACGCCGCGGCGGCGGATCTCTTTGATCAGGTTTTCGGGGATACCGCACAGGCCGAAGCCGCCGGCCAGCACGGTCATGCCGTCCTGCAGGCCGTCCAGGGCTTCTTCATAGCTGCCGACGCGCTTGTCGAGTCCGCTCATCTCGGGGTGCCTCTTGTTGTTATCCGGGGTGAGGCCAAGCTTCAGCTCTGGGGAGTGATTTGTTAAGTTTGTTTTTCCTCTGAATTAATCAGGTAAGCAAATCAATGACCGTCAAGCAGCTGCGCGCCTTCCTCGCCGTGGCGCAGAACCTGAGCTTCGCCCAGGCCTGCGAACGCCTGCACCTGTCGCAACCGGCGCTGAGCCTGGCGATCAAGAACCTGGAGGAGTCGCTCGGCGGCCAGTTGCTGGTGCGCACCACCCGCAGCGTGGCGCTGACCCCCGAGGGCGAGACCCTGCTGCCGATCGCCGTGCGCCTGCTGGCCGACTGGGACAACGCCGAGGACCTGCTGCGCCAGCACTTCAGCCTGCAGCTGGGCAGGGTGGCGGTGGCGGCCATGCCCTCGTTCGCCGGCAACCGCCTGCCGGCGGCGCTGCGCGCCTTCCGCGACGCCCATCCGCGGGTGGGGGTGACGGTGCACGACGTGATCAACGAGCAGGTGCTGGAGATGGTGCGCGATCGCCGCGTCGAGCTGGGCATCGCCTTCGAGCCGGCGACCCTCGACGGCCTGCAATTCACCGCGCTGTACGACGACCGCTTCGTCGCCGTGGTGCCGGCCGCCAGCGCCCTGGCCGCCTGCGCCGAGCTGAGCTGGGCGCAGCTGCTGGAACAGCCCTTCATCACCCTGCAGCGGCCCTCGGCGGTGCGCCTGCTGCTGGAGGACAGCGTCATCGCCACGCACGGCAAGCTGCCGGTGGCCTTCGAGAGCCATCAGTTGGTGACGGTGGGGCGCATGGTCGCCGAGGGCCTGGGCGTCAGCGCGGTGCCCAGCCTGTGCCGGCGGCAGATGGAGGAGTTGGGCGCGCGCTGCCTGCCGCTGCGCGAGCCGCAGGTCGCCCGCCGCGTCGGCCTGCTGCACCTGGCAGGGCACCAGCTGTCCCGCGCCGCCCAGGCGCTGAGCGAGACGCTGATGCGCCAGGCGGGGGCCGAGGCTTAGAGGCGGCGCCAGTCCTCGGCGGTGTCGACATCCAGCACCAGACCCGGATCGTCCAGCTCGACGATCCGCACCGCGCCCGGGTGCTGCTGGATGACCGACTTGGCGCCCGTGTCGCCGCTCAGGGCGGCGAGCTGCGGCCAGAAGCGGCGGCCGAACAGCACCGGATGGCCGCGGCTGCCGCCATAGCTCGGCAGCAGGATGCACTCGGCGTCGGCTTGCGCCAGCAGGGCGTCGAGGCTGTCGCGGCGAATCCGCGGCATATCGGCGAGAAAGATCGCCACGGCCTGCGCCGACGATTCGGCCAGCAGGCGCCGCGCCCCGGCGGCCAGGCTATGGCCCATGCCCTGGGCGCTGGCCGGGTCCTGGACGATGCGCACGGCTGCCGGCAGCCCCAGCTCGGCGGGCGTCTCGTCCGGGCGCAGCACCAGCCACACCTCGTTCAGCGCCGCACAGGGCAGCGCCAGGCTGGCGGTCAGCAGCGAGCGGCCGTCGGCCAGGGCCGCGCGGCGCTTGTCGGCGCCGAAACGGCGGCTGTAGCCGGCGGCCAGCATCAGGGCGGCGACGGCGAGGGGCGGGGTGGGCATGGCCATGGGCGGTTTCCACTGCATGGGTGGCGAGGTCGAAGGGGCTTGCCCGCCGGCAAGCGCGGGCGAAGACGGCTCAGCATAACCCGCCACGGGCGCCGCGAGCGCCTCGCCCGGTCACCACGGCTGCAGCTCGGCGCGCTTGAACAGAGGTTCGCTGGCGAGCAGGCGGATGCCATCCGGAGCGCAGTCCAGCAGGCGCCGCTCGCCGTCGGCCACCAGCAGTTCGAGGTCGTGGCCGGCGCCGGCCAGGCAGCGCGAGATGTCCTGCACGGCCTCCCGCACCCAGGGGGTAGCGGATTCGAAATGGCCCAACAGCCTGGCGCCCTTGCGCACCATGAGTCGGTATCTGTTCATGTAGTTCTCGCTCGACGATGGGGCGCTCAGAACGCGCAGTGACTGGCGGCCGCCGATGCGGCGCTGATCTGTCGCGAACATCAAGCCGCTGAGGTGGCGACATGAGCCTGCCCGGTATTCGTCTCGACGCGCTGCTCACCGGCCGCGCACAGCCGTTCAGTCGACCGGGTTCGCGCAGCGCCATCGACAAGCGACCGCTTCGGCGTCGCCACGCTGGCCCTGCGCGTGCAGCAGTCCGGGCGCACCGGCTGGTACTACCGGGTGCTGCAAGAGGGGGTGGTCGGCGCCGGCGAGCACCTGCAACTGGTCGAGCGCGCCCATGCCGACTGGCCACTGAGCCGTCTCTCGGCGGTGCTGTTCGACAAGCGGGTGGAGAGCGAACTGCTGCGCGAATGCCTGACCCTGCCGCTGGTGCCGTCGTGGCGGCGCACCCTGGAGCGGCGGCTGGAGCAGGGCAGGTCGAGGACTGGGCACCTCGCCTGCAGGGCCGGGACGCGGCCGAATAACGCCGCACCGGCCACCGATCGCCGGCGCGGCAAGCGGATACGAATGCTTCTACACTGGACTCGCGCGTTGATCTGCGGCTGTCCAGTACCGGCGCAGGGCGCTTTCCTGGGGGCAGCATGAGCCGGCTGATCTGCGCCGACTTCGACGAGTTCGAAGAGGCCTTGTACGGGGTCGAGGGGCATTACGTGCTGCGTTCGCGGCAGCAGCGCGACTGGCGTTTGCGCGTGGTCGAGCTGGACGGCGTGGCCCTGATGTTCGGCCGCGAGGGCGCCGGTACCGTCTACAGCGGCGTCGGCCTGCCCGGTTTCTTCAATATCTTCCTGCCCCTGAGCCGGCACGAGTGCACCGTGCTGGGCGGCCAGCGCCTGGATCGGCGGCTGATCGGCTGGATGGTACCCGAGGCGATGTTCCATATCGACGCCAGCCAGCCGGCGAGCTGGATGACCGTGGCCATGTCCTGCGAACTGGTGCTGCGCTGGGCGCAGCAGCACGAGGACGAGTTCGACGCCTCGATGCTTGCGCGCAATCTGGTCTGCCTGGCCCAGCAGGACCTGGCGCCGCTGGTCTGGCTGGCGCTGCGCCTGCTGCGCATCGACCACTGTGCACCGCAGGAGCTGCATGCCCCGGCGGCCGAGTGCGCGGCGCGCGGCGAACTGCTGGACCGGGTGTTCCGCAGCCTGTTGCCGGTGACGCCGGCGCCATCCGCCGCCGCTGGCCGGCACAACCACCAGTCGATACTGCGCCGGGCCCTGGAACTGCTCGACGCCATGCCGGATACCCCGCTGCACATGGCCGACCTGTGCCAGGCCTGCCACACCTCGGAGCGCACGCTGCGCAACCTGTTCACCCGCTACCTGGGCATGAGCCCGCACCGCTACCTGATGCAGCACCGCCTGCACGCGATTCGCCGCGCCATCCTGCACGCGGCGGCGGGGGAGACCATCACCGAGATCTGCGCGCGCTTCGGCGTGTGGGACTTCGGCCGTTTCGCCGGCCTCTACCGGCGCTACTTCGGCGAGCTGCCGTCGCAGTCGCTGCGCAGCCGCCGTTCGCGGCCGCCGTCGCTCAGCCAGGGTTGACGCCGCGCAGCAGGGTGACGCTGGGGTACTCGCCGAACAATGCGTGGTAGTCCGCCGCCATGCGCCCGCAATCGGTGTAGCCGAAGCGCCGGGCGATCTCCGTGACGCTGCTCTGATGCTGATCGGCGACCGCCAGGGCGGCGCGCAGCAGGTGCAGGCGGCGCAGGCGCAGATAACGTGCCGGCGCCATGCCCAGGGTGGCGACGAAGGCGCTGCGCAGGGTGCGTTCGCTGACCCCGACGCTGCGGCACAGCTCGGCCAGGCGCGGCGGGCGCCCGCAGCCGAGCGGCAACGACTCCAGCACCCGCTGCAGCAAGCGCTCGTGAGAGGCCTGCCGGGCGCGTTGGCGCGGCGTGATGCGCGGTGGCATGGCAGTGTCCTGGCGAGGGCGACGCCTCCAGACTGGGCCGAGACGGGCGCTGCGACTACGTAAAACAGGCAAATCCACGGCGCCTGGCAACTTTGCCGATTTTACGTAGCTGCCTGCTGCCGCGCGCAGCGACCATCGATGCATCGCTCGCCATCCGCTGCCCCGGCATTCGGCGCCCTGACGAGCCCCCCTGAAGCGTTCGAGCGTGGTCGACGCGAGTGGAGGCGATATGAGTCTGTCGCAGTGTCGAATGGGCATCCTGAGCCTGCTGCTGGCCGCCGCGCCCGCTGCTGTGCGGGCTGAGGCGCTGGGCCCGCAGGTGCTCGAGGTCGAGCCGTTCGTCGAGCTGCCCGCCGGGGTGCGCTACCCGGAAGGGCTCGCCGCCAACCCGGGCAACGGTGAAATCTACGTCGGCACCTTCGATGCGCGCGAACCTGCCAGCGTGCGCAACAACCAGCTGCTGCGCTATGCCGCCGATGGCCGGCTGCTGGCGCAACGCGCCTTTGCCGCGACGCCGCTGACCGGCGTGGGTTATGCCGATGGCCAGATTTATATCCTCAACTTCGGCGCCGGCAAGCTGCAACGCATCGCGGCCGATTTCACCGCGGACAGCCCGGTCGAGGACCTGCTCGACTTCCCCCGGCTCAGCCCGGCCGTGCCCGCCCCGCGCAACGTGGCCAACCCGGACGGCAGCCAGGACCGGATCCACTTCGGCGCCAGCGGCATGCCGGCGCCCAACGGCCTGGTGTTCGCCGGCAATGGCGATCTCTATGTCTCCGACTCCTTCCAGGGCGCGCTGTATCGCATCGCCAATGCCACGCGCTGCGCGCCCTGCATGCTGGAAGTGCTGTCGCGCGATCCGCTGCTGGCCACCGCGGGCTTTCTGCCGTTCGGCGCCAATGGCCTGGCCTTCAATGCCGACGAAAGCCGGCTCTATATCAACAACGCCGGCGACGGTCGCCTGCTGCGCCTGAACCTGGCGAGCGGCGAGTTGCGGGTGCTGGCCGAGAGCCTGCCGGGAGCCGACGGCTTGCTGTTTCACGACGGCCTGCTGTGGCTGCTGGCCAATCAGGTCGACCAGCTGCTCGGCCTCGACGAACGCGGCCTGATCCGCGTGCGCGCGGGCGGCTTTCAGGGCATCGCCGGCAACGGCGCGCCGCGCGGCCTGCTGTTTCCCGCCAGCAGCGTGGTGCAGGGCGAGTGGATGCTGGTCAGCAACCTGGCCCTGCCGCTGACGCCCGCCGAGGGCGACGAGTGGGAGGAGCGGGTAAGCACCTGGAACCTGATGCGCGTGCGCCTGCCGCCGTCGCTTAGCAGAGGAGCGTCTGCCAATGCCGCAATACCCTGAACCACCGCTGAACCACGGCCGTCGCCACCTGCTGCTCGGCTCCGCCGCGCTGGCCACGGCGCTGCTGTTACCCCTGGGCGGTTGCACGCGCGGCAGTGGCCCCGCGGCAAGCCGCCCGCAACCAGAGAATGGAGAGCGCAAGACCATGGGCACTATCACCACTCGCGACGGCACCGAGATCTATTACAAGGACTGGGGCACTGGCCCGGTTGTGGTGCTCAGCCACGGCTGGCCGCTCAACGCCGACAGCTGGGAGGCGCAGATGATGTTTCTCGCCAGCAACGGCTACCGGGTGATCGCCCATGACCGTCGCGGCCATGGCCGCTCCAGCCAGCCCTGGAGCGGCAACGAGATGGACACCTATGCCGACGACCTGGCCCAGTTGCTCGATCAGCTGGACGTGCGCGGCGCCGCGCTGTTCGGCTTCTCCACCGGCGGCGGCGAGGTGGCGCGCTACATCGGCCGCCACGGCACGGCGCGGGTGGCCAAGGCCGGGCTGATCGCGGCGGTGCCGCCGCTGATGGTGCAGACCGAGGCCAATCCCGGCGGCCTGCCACTTTCGGTGTTCGACGGCATCCGCGCCGCTTCCCTGGCCGACCGCTCGCAGCTGTACCGCGACGTCGCCAGCGGCCCCTTCTTCGGCTACAACCGCCCCGGCGCCAAGGCCTCCCAGGGGGTGATCGACGCCTTCTGGATGCAGGGCATGATGGCCGGGCACAAGAACGCCTACGACTGCATCAAGGCCTTCTCCGAGACCGATTTCACCGAAGACCTGAAGAAGTTCTCCATCCCCACGCTGATCCTGCACGGCGACGACGACCAGATCGTCCCGGTGGACGCCGCCGCACGCGCATCGGCCAGGCTGGTGTCGCACGCCAAGCTGGTGATCTACCCCGGCGCCCCGCACGGCATCACCGACACCCACAAGGAACAGCTGGGCGCCGACATGCTGGCCTTCCTGCGCAGCTAGGCGGCAGCGTTGTTCGCCCCCATTGAGAGGTCATTCACATGAGCAGCAAGACAGCCCTGATCGTGGTGGATATCCAGAACGATTACTTTCCCGGCGGCCTGTGGACCCTGAGCAAGGTCGAGGCCGCCGCGGCCAAGGCGGCGCAGGTGATCGCCGTGTTCCGCGAGCGCGGCGATCTGGTCGTGCATATCCGCCATGAGTTCACCAGCGCCGACGCGCCGTTCTTCCGCCCCGGCAGCGAAGGCGCGCAGCTGCACCCCAGCGTGATCAATCAGCCTGACGAGCCGGTGGTGCTCAAGCACTACATCAACTCCTTCCGGGAAACCGAGCTCAAGGCCGTGCTGGATCGGCACGCCATCGAGGCCGTGGTGGTGGTGGGCAACATGAGCCATATGTGCGTGGACGGCATCACCCGCGCCGCCGTGGATTTCGGTTACGCCACCACCGTGCTGCACGATGCCTGCGCCACCCTCGATCTGGAGTTCAACGGCGTGAAGGTGCCCGCCGAGCAGGTACATGCGGCCTTTATGGCGGCGCTCCGCTTCGGCTACGCGCCGGTGATCTCCACGGCCGAGTACCTGCAGGCGCTCTAGGAGGCCCCATGAAACAGAGCATGACGTTGGTCGCGATGCCGGGGGCAATGCCGCTGGGCGCCGAGCGGGGGCGAGGTGGCCACGGCGCCCTGGCGGGCGAATCAGTAGGTCATCTGCTCGATGACCTCCATGGGGTTGGAGATGCCGCCGCTCCAGAATGCGTTCCAGATCTGATCGACTTGGGATCTAATGGCGCCTGTGATCACTGTGTATGACTGCCTGAGTTATGAGGTGGTGCGTAGGCGCGGATTATCCACGCCGTACAGCGTGTTGTGGAAATGCCTTAGGCGTAATCACTGATCAAAGAGAGCACGTCGTCGATGAAACGGCCCTCGGCGGGGTCAGTCCCGTCACGCAGGTAGCCCGGTAGCATTTGCTGGAACTCGCTGCGGTCGGCCGGCGTGAACTCCAGCAAGGCTTCGAGCATGGCGGGGCGCAGCAGGCGGCGATTGTCCGGGGTGTCTGGCAGGGCAGGGCGGATGATCTGCTGATCCAGGTAGAGCAGTTTCTCGCGCAGGCTGGTGCCGCCTTCCTGGGCGATGCACTTGGCGTGCTGGCTCTGCTCCTCGGCGACTTGCTGGATGATCTGTTCTTCGGGCTGTTCTGGCTCTGCCTCTATGACAGGCTCGGTGCGCAGGGCGGCTAGCTCCTGGAGGATAGGTTCGAGTTGCAGCTTGGCATTGCGAAACCAGTCCACCGACCAGATGCGACGAATGCGCCAGCCTAGCTGTTCCAGCACGCTTTGGCGCAGGCGGTCGCGGTCGCGGGCTGACTTGGCCGAATGATAGGCCGCGCCATCGCACTCGATGCCCATCAGGTAGCGACCAGGCTGGCCGGGATCGCGCACTGCGAGATCGATGAAGAAGCCGGCGACACCTACTTGCGGCTCGCACTGATAGCCATGGCGCTCCAGGGCTTCGATGACAGCAACTTCGAAGTCGCTGTCTGAGGCTCTGCCTGTCTCGCGGATATGTGGCATATGCCCGGATTCGGCGAACTGCAGGAAGTCGCGCAGGGCCAGTACGCCACGACTGGATGTGCCTGTCGCAACCACGTCGCTGGCAGTGAAGGAGGCGAACACCTGCATGCGCTTCTTGGAACGGGTATACAGCACGTTGAGGCGACGCCAGCCGTCAGCGCCGTTAATGGGGCCAAAGCGCTGGGGCACGCTGCCGCCGATCTCCATTGGGCCGTAGGTGGTGGAGATGTAGATGACGTCGCGCTCATCACCCTGGACGTTCTCCAGGTTCTTAATGAATAGAGGCTCGTCGCTTTCTTCGTTACGACTGAAGGCTTCCTGCAGTGCTGGGTTCTGCTTGGCGAGTTGCTCCAGAGCGCGGTCGATTTGTTCGGCTTGCTTGACGTTCATGGCTACGACGCCGAGCGACTCTTCGGGGCGGTGTAGCAAATGGTGTTCGATGGCCTTGGCGACGATATCGGCTTCTTCAACATTGCGTTGTTCGACGAAGCGGCCGCGAGACACACGTACAAACTTCACGCCGAATTCGTTCGATTCGCGGTGAGGTGATGGGTAGACCACCAGGTTGCTGTCGTAGAAGGCTTTGTTGGAGAAGGCGATCAGGCTTTCGTGGCGCGAACGATAGTGCCAACGCAGACGGCGCAGCTTGAACAGCGGCATGGCCGCTTCGAGGATGCTTTCCGAATCCTGCGCCAGAGAGAGCTCGTCGCTTTCTTCGTCATCATCGCCACCTTGGCGGGAGAAGAAACTGGTGGGCGGCAGCTGTTTGGGGTCGCCGACGACAACTAGCTGGCTGCCACGAGAGATGGCACCGAGGGCTTCTTCCGGCCGCATCTGCGAGGCTTCGTCCATGACGATGATGTCGAAGTGCACTTTGCCGGCCGGTAGGTACTGAGCAACGGCCATGGGCGACATCATAAAACAGGGCTTCAGCCCTTGCAGCGCCTCGGGGGCGCGCAGCATGAGCGAGCGAATGGATTCGTGGCGAGTCTTCTTGCCCGCCTCGTGTTTGAGCAGGGCGAGCTGAGTGCGATCCTTTACCTTGCCGGAGTTGTTGCCTTCCGGAACCTTGTGTTGATCGATCTTTGCCGCCAACTGCTCGCGTTGCAGTTTGGTGAGCTGGCTGTCTATCTCGGCAAAGCGAGCGCGGATGGCCTCCTGATCCTTTCCTGAGAATTGTCCCAGCGCTGGATTGTTTTCGAGTATCTGTTTGGCCCAGAGATCCATAAGGCCCAGCAGGCAAGCATCTTTGACTCTATCCGCCGCAAGTGTTTGGTTCTCGGTGGCGAAGATCACCGCTTCAAAGCCCAAGTCCGCAAGTCGCTTGCGCAGGCGGCGGTACTCCAGCCAGTGTTCGAGCAGCTCTTCATTTTGCGCTGCCCACTGCAGGCGTTGTTTGAGGGCTGTGAGGTCGTCCAGATCGACGCGCTTCCACCAATGCGCCGGTTCTACTTCGGCTTTTTCGATAAAGCCCGCAAAGGCTTGCTCCCAGGCCCGCAGAGCCTCCGCCAGTTGCTGGCCTAGGGTGTTCCAGTCACTAACCAGTTGTTCGGCCTGCTTGGTATTGCAGGCTGCAAGTTGGGGCACCAGCAGGTGGCGTATCGATAGCGCCATGATCGGGCGAACGAAGGACACGGTGTGGCGCCAGGCAATCAGGCGGCCACGCGCCTCGGCCAGGTTATCGAAGCGGGGCAGCTCTTCTCCCGCCAAGCACGCGAGCAGCTCGGCATTGTTCTGCAGGGCTGCGGCGCGCTCCTGCCAGCTCTCAACCGCTTGTGCGAGTGCCAGTACGCGGCCGGTTGTCGGGGCCTGCTCGCTAATCAGCGGCAGTAGCGCATCGAGTGCGCCACCCAGCTCCTTGATGAGCCGCATATACAGGCCATGGGGAGCTAACAAGTCTTCTGACTTGAGTTGGTGGCCATCCAAGAGGAGAGTGTTTTCCAGCTCACTGCGATGGGATAGTACGTCCGAGAGGTACTCTTTCAATTCGCTGGCATCGCCCAGAAAGTGCTCCAGCACCTGGGCACTTTCTTTGAGCAGATACTCTGCAATCCAGACGCTGCCACCGAAGCCGCGCCCACACTTGTCCCTCAGTGTGCGGTACCAATTGCGCAGGGCAATCAGCTCGGCGGTTTTGGTTCCTTCATCTCTGAAGTGCTCGCCGAGCGCCTCGCGGAAGGTGGGCTCGGTTGCCAGGCGGTTTTGCTGACGCTTGTAGGCTATGCCGTCTGGCAGTGCCTGAAGAGCCGCCTTCAGTTTGATGCCTGGCCGTACCATGGCAAGAACTTCGGCCTTGGCTGCTCGCCAGCCACTTTTGAACCAGCGGAACAATGAGCTGTCAGCGAGCACGCGCTGCAGGTCTTCAAGCCGTGTGTGATTGGTTAGGCGGTCGAGGGTGAAGACGCTGGCGGATTGCGCTTCGAGCTGTTTGATGTCGGCTAAAAGCTCACTGAGCTCGGGAAGTATTCTGTCCAGCGAGGCATCTTCGAAACGTTTGTGGCGCCACTCCGCCAGGGCAATAGGCATCTGTAGCAAGAGCTCAAGCAACAGACCCAGCTGCTCGATGCCCTGCTTGTCAGTTTTGAGCGACTGGATGGCTGGTGCTTTCGCGATGGTTTGAATCAGCAGTTGAGCTTTGGGGGCTTCATCAATGAGCTCTTGGGCTTCTTGGATCAGCTCCAGAAGGTCATCCAGTTTCAGGCCGTTACTGTCGTTGTGCTGCCGTATCTGTGCGCAGGATTTCTTGATCGTTTCGAGGGCTTGAGGAGATCCGATGACGCTGGGGTGCAAGGCCTGGCGCAGGTTTACTTGTTGCTCCATCAACTGGTCCATGCCTTCTAGCCAGGCCTGGAGCGCCTCACAGCTGGAGGCATCGAGCCGGCTGATTAAGTCCCAATCCTCGTCGCCTTTGGGCATTGGCATGGCCGTGAGGGCGCTTGCCAACTGCTGGGTGGCTTTGGGGGAGAGCGAGGCAACCTCAGCTGCTTTAAGGCTGGTCGAGGCTGTGGTTCGCGCCGCGCCTAGCTCATCAAGTGCTGTTATTGCGTTTTTCAGCTGGAGCAGGAGGTCGGATCGCTCTAGCCCGCTTATTTGCGTCTTGGTGCAGCCAAACCATGGGTGAGTTTCAAGTTGGCCGCTCTGGCCTGCTTCCTCAGCCGTTTTGGTGTAGATGTGAGCAAAGTAACCTGCCTGCTCATGAACTTGGTTTCTATCCAGGTTGGCTGTGCTAGCAGGGTGGAAGTCGGCAGGGCGGATGGCCAGGCTTTCACGCAAGCGTGTGGCTTGCATCAGAACCTGGTGAGCAGTCAGCCCGGTATTGGAATGGATAGTGTGCAGCTGTCGGACATGATCGTTGAGTTGCTGCTTCAGTCGCTCGTAGTTGTTGATCAAGTCGTTCAGCTGACCTGGCTGGCGGTAGCTGCCTCGGTTACTGATACGCTGCCCAATGCTGGCGGCCACTGCGCTCTTCTGGCTTTTGTGGCTGTGTAGTTCCAGGCAGAACTCTCCCAGTCCGGCGCGCGTTAGCCGGTTTTTAACAACCTCCAACGCAGCGCGTTTTTCCGCTACGAAGAGCACTTTTTTGCCCTGTGCCATGGCCGCGGAGATCATGTTGGTGATGGTCTGCGATTTGCCAGTGCCGGGCGGCCCCTCGATCACCAAGTCTTCGCCAAGCATTACATCGACCAGTGCGCTGTGTTGTGAGCTATCCGCGTCATCAATCAGCGGGTAGTTCTGGTGTACATCTTGGAGTTCGTCGATGGCGTGCTCGCTGCTGAATCCATTGGCAGCAGATTCGGGGCGTTCGCTATCTGCTAGGCCAATCAGCCTCTGCACCAGGTTGCTCTGGAGTAGCACCTGATTTTTGCCAGGCTCAAGGTCCAGATACATCATCAGCTTGCCAAACTCGAACAAGCCCAAGGAGGCAAAGCGGTGCAGCTTCCAGTCAGGCTTCACTTCGAGAACGGTCTCCCGTACACGAGCGAAATACTCTTCGGGCAGCAGATCTTCAGTGATGCGTGGCAGTGCAATGCCGAAGTCGCGGCGTAGTTTTTCCCGTAGCGAGAGATTGGTGAGGATGTCTTCGCCGGTATACAGAACCTCGTAGTCGAAGGTTGCTGTTTTGGGGTTGAGCTTCCCTTTCTCCAGGCGGACGGGTAGCAACATGAGAGGGGCGAGGCGCGCGCTGTTCTTCCCGACTATTGACTCGTCCCATTCGAGGAAGCCGAGTGCCAGGTAGAGGATGTTGGCGCCGGTTTCATCCAGAGAGAGGCGCGACTGCGCATGCAGGATCTGCAGTCGTGACTCAAGCTCTGTGGGGTAATACAGGGTTTGGATGGCGTCGTCAGCGTGCTTGTCGCTAGGCTCCTCTGAGCATGAAGGCAGCTCGTAGCTGGTTTCCATGCCGAGGATCTGTGCCCAAGTCTCCGCAGTTGGCGGTTTCTTGAGCTCACTGACACTACCTGTTTGTTCGTCGTACTTGAGGTAGCCCTGCTCGATCAGCTGGCGCTCTGTCGGTTCGGGAACCGGAGCGAAACGCATAGTCTGATCGCTCGTCAGCGATTCGAAAAGCTGATCAGGAAGCTCGTCGATAATTCGCGCAAAACGCTTGGAGCGAGCATGAGAGAAGTTCAGCAGCCTGTTTCTCGCACTGAGATCAAGAAGGCGGCTACGCAGCTTTTCCAGGCTTTCCGGGCTTTCGCTGGTAGGGTCATCAAGATCCTCCCAGCTGGATTGGCTGTCGATTTCGCTCTCTTGATTGCTGGCCTTCCAGTTTTTATCGAGGCGAAACACCGAGCCGCCTCGGCCGCTTCCTTTCTGCAATTTGCCTAACGCGATCAAGTCTTCCCGAATTGACCAATAGTCTTCGTCGGTAACGGCGAAGTCGTGAAGCTCTGCCTTCTGTTCAAGGCGCTGCTTCAGTGTCTTATTGCCTACTGCGGCGCCGTCTCCAGGGACCAGATCCAGTATCCAGTCCTGCACGAGCTTCCTTTCATTGGCTGTCAAAGGCCGGTTGGCTGGAGATTGCGCCGTCATGTAATTCATCCATCGGGAAACGTAGAGGCAGATGCAGGCCGAGCTTGTCGAGTCAGGACAGCTGGGATGGCGGGGGCTTAGGAGGCGCCTGAGGCGCTACTGCACTTGCTGAAGCCGTCCCTGGTGTCGTGCGGCAAAACTGTGACTGCGTTCGCGTCACAGTAGCGGGCTGACTGGATGTGGTAAAGCGTAATGGCGTCTTAGTAGCCCCAGGCTGCCGAATGCGCGGGTTTTGCAGATTTCCGGTATTGCGCTCAGGGCACTGATTTATCAAGCGGAACATCCTCACCCTGCAGAAAATCCTGGGTCACTCCAGCCTGGCCATGACCATGCGCTATGCGCACCTGGCGCCGGATCATCTGCAGGATGCTGTTCGATTCGGGCCGCTAGGCAACGTAAGCGCTTAGTGGCTTCCTATCGCCACTGGTCTGTCCCGGGCTGATGCTGCACTAGTCCCCGTGAGCCTACCCAGTGCCAGTTCGTCTCGAAGCTTTGGCAGGATGGCCCGAAGCTCTGTCGGTTGGTAGGTGTGTGACAGTTCGAGCAGTGGCTGTGCCGTCTGCTCAAGTTCGGTTGGAATAGGACGGCCATAGGCGCCAGTAAGTAAGCGCTCGACCTCTCGGCGGCGCTGGCGAGCCTCGATTTCCTTGTCTGAAAGGATGGGCTCTGCCAGCTTGCTTTCGTCCTGGGGGCTGGAGAAGTCTGGGACAAGCTCCATTAGCTCTTTGTAGTCGGCCTCGGTTAGGCCGAGTTCATCACGCTCAACCATGTTCACTACCTTGTCAAAGACGGCTTCGTAGCGTGCGACGTATTGCCGGGCTCGCTTACGCGCCAGCCTTTCGCTCTTTGTTTTCAGGGTGCGTCTGACTTCTCGCTGGCCATGGAGCAAGGCTCGCAATGGTCGTGGAATCACGATGCGGAAGTAGAAGGTTCCGTGTCGGTTGCGTGTGAGGTAGGAGGGGGGAGGGTTTCATGGTGGGCACCGAAGCGATGCCCCACATGAGTGTCACACCTCAGTGTCACACCGGCCTGGAGCGGCCGGTAGACTGAGCACAAAAGCCTATGAAATCAAGCTCTTGTGTGGTTGATGGTGGGCCGGGGTAGTCTGAAACGAAATTGCATCCTATTGAAAAATAACGTTTAAATCCGGTTAAGGTTTTCCATGGAATACCATTTGGAATACCGGTAGATGGATTTGAACTCGGGACGCTTAGGGCGATTTATCTAGGTTGCTCCATTGCTCCATTGCTCCAGGCGTGAGGTACGGTAGCTAAAAAAAACCGGGGCTGAGTTCGAATGCGTCGGTTGGTGTCAGTGTGGTCTTCTTACTAGTCGTGACCGAGAAAACCTCTCCTAAATTCTCCTACTGTCATTCCAGTAGGCTCTCGCTGCAGCGGTCGCTCAAGGTCCCCTATGGTCATATTGCTGGTGTCGATATGATTCGTGCTGGCTCTCTGGTGGGGGCGTTTTTTTTCTGATTTCACTTCATCTTTCTTGGCTTTATCTGCCGCCTGCTTGATCAGTTGTTCGAGCATGGCGGTTTTGGTTTTTCCTTCTCGTGCGGAGAGGTGGTCAAGTTGGGCCTTGGCTTCGGTAGATAGCTCGAAACTGCACGATATTTTGTCTGTGTTGTTTCTTCTCCGCTCCCTCATGGCCCATGCCTGCTTCATGTCGTCAAGCAGTCGGGTTGTTTCTGGAGTACTCGGCAGCTGCCGCGCCCACTCCAATATGTTGGTCCTTGCATTGCGGCCGGTGCTTCCTGGAGCTTTCAGCTCTTTCTTCAGGAGATAACTAGATGCCCAGTCCCGCAGGTCCTTGCTGTCCTCAAGCCAAGCGAACATTTCCTGGCTGATATCGATTCTGCATTCCATTCAATTTCTCGGGTGCCGGTTTTCTTGGGGGATTAGTGTAATGATATAACGATTGCTTCATGTAATTTTCTTAGTATTCTTCATGAATTCTACTAAGTATTTTAGCCGTCGTATACACAGTAAAAAACATGAGTAATCGAAATTTGGCCAGGCAGGCTATTTCATTATTAAGTAAAAATTTAAAGTCAATAAATACAATTACTTACGCGTTATTTGCATTGTAAATTACACAGTAGAATTAAGGGTTTGCAATGTGGAAGAACCTTCTGCCTATCGTTCTGGTACGAATTTCTATAGAAGCGCTGAAGAGTTGGACACCAAGGTGGCCAACCGGCAACGGATGCTGTTGGTTGTGATGGGGGAGGGGGTGAGAGGACTACTGGCTTGCTGAAATCCGCAGGCCAGGCCGCTAGGTAGTACCGATACGGTATGTGGACAATCCCTTGTGATGCGGTGCTCAAACGACTAAGAGCGGGCCGGGCCAGTAGGCTGCTGAATAGGCACTGCGGGGTTGAGGGCTAGATTGGCGATGCTCCTGGGCGCGGGTGACTGCTGAAACATTGGGCAAGGGTGAGCGAGGCTTCTGCGTACGTATTTTCTTACAAAACCCGCCAATCCCATGAACGAATACGAGGAGCCACGTTCATGAGGATCATCCGCCTGAAAGAAGTCATCGACTCGACCGGTCTGGCCCGGTCAACCATCTACAAGTACGTCAAAGAAGGGACTTTCCCCTGCCCGATTTCCTTAGGGGACCGTTGCGTCGGTTGGCTGGAAAGTGAGGTGCAAGATTGGATCCTGGCCAGGGTCGAAGAGCGCGATCTGGACAAGGAGGCACAGAGTGGCCCGGGACTCCTGGAGGAGTAGCTCTGACGATTACTGTAAGCGCCATGGTCGGCAGTGAGCCGATCATGGCGTTTATGCCGGCAGGAGACAGTAGGTGCTCTCAGCTAACTCTCTCGGCACACCGCTCGGCAATTCTCTGGATGGCTTGGCAATGTTGCTCCCCATTGCCAAGCCTCTCGGGGCTCCAGGAAATCAGGCATATGGCTACGCCAAGGCATGCGTTCGATAGTTTTTTGCCGGAGTGAGGGTAGAGCCAAAAACACCAGTGTGGTTGGAGCATGCGAGGCTACATTCCCAAGCCTGTCGAGGAAGGTTTTCTCGGTGTGGGTAATATGCTTTTACTATTACCTACTACCCGTAGGGTTGGGACCTCTCCAACATGGCATGTACCTACCGGTGTCTCCAGTAGAGGGACTATCAGGCAGGTAGTTCAGTGTCCGGTAACGGTTAAAAGATACTGAATGGACACAGGTTATGAAACTCAACTGAGGAGTAGTAACCATGCGTCTGCGTCGACATCCACAGAACCCCAACCTCCACCTGCACTACGACGATACCTTCGAAGGCCTACCAGTGATGGTCGAGAAGGGCCCCTTCATTAGCCAATGCCTGGCTCGTCTGAAATGCACCATATACCGAGCACTTGACCAATATCCCAGGGTGCTGGCCTTCAGAGTGGACCTCCATCTGCCACGGGGTATCGAGTTACCTGACTACGTCTACACGAATGAAGTCATCAGCAGGTTCTTCGCTTCCTTCAATGCAAAGATCGAGTGCAACCGTGACAAGGCGCGTGAGCGGAACCAGTACGCCCATGACTGCAAGGTCCGCTACGTCTGGGCCAGGGAAGTGGGATGGGGGCAGCGACCGCATTACCACCTGCTGATCCTGCTCAATCGGGATGCCTACTACACACTAGGTCGGTTACGTTCTGAGAGGGCCAACAATATCAGCCGCATCGAAGAGGCCTGGGCCAGTGCGCTGGGGTTGTCAGTCGATGAGGTCGAAGGGCTCGTGCATATTCCTGTCAACGCAGAGTATCGAATAGACCGGTATGTCTGTCCTGGCGATGTGGATCAGTTGCCAGCGCTGTTCCGTCGTGCCAGCTACCTGTGCAAGGCGGCTACAAAGTCGTATGGGGACCGCCAACGAGGCTTCGATACCAGCAAGGGATGACGCCTAGCTATATCTGCAGTGTCGAGCAGATGGAGCAAGCCAGCTGTTCTCACTCCTCTCATCTGTAGGGTGCAGGAAAATCAGCGACTCAACCGTCGGCTACTGGTTCGACGTCGGTCGAGCGGTTAAGGTTCGGCATCGATCAAGACATCTCGCAGGGACGCGGCGCGCAACAGATGCCGTCGCGCCAGCCGAAGTATCGTGAGAAGAAAAAAGAAAGCTACGGCTACGAACCGCTTATGGGCACTTGCGTCTGGTGCCATCAGGGCAACGGGTATTCATGGCAAGGAGCTGGTGCATTGCGGGTCCCGTTACCCCTTTCCGCTGAAGCACCTTGGTACGTGGATGTGGCCGGTTCATCAAGAATTGAGGAGTGTTGCCCTTGGCCAACCCACGCTCTTTGGTATTTGCCCTCTACACCCATTGGCCAGTGGTTGAGTGGTTGGTACAACGCTCTCGAGAGCAGCCTGCTTTCGAGGCGGATCAGGTGCTGGCATTGATCGGCAAGGTAGACCCGAGCATGACGCTGGATGCGCGTGAAGGCGTCTTGCGGGCGCTGATCAACACTGAAATTCTTCGGGTGCTACCGCGCGATGAGCTGCTCCAGCTCGATGCTCATGTGCTCGAGTTCGTACGCGGCCTTACCCGTGAGCATGAGCTGGGGCTTTCCGCCGTACTTCAGGCCCGGGTACAGGGTATTCGCGAGGCCACGGGGCGACTGAGTGATGCGGTGGAACGCCGCGATCTCGATCTCTTGCGTCAGTCTGCCGTGCAACTGGCTGAGTTGTTCCGTCAGATTTCCCAGCAGTTGGATCAGGACCGTCATGCCATTCTCGAGATTGCCGAGAAGGCCAAGGGCGCAGACGTGCAGATGCCGGCCGAGCGCCGCTATCGCCAAGTGTTGCAGGCCTATGACGACTATGTGGAGCCGATGGCGGCGATGATGGACAGCGGCCCGGGGGGCAGCTTCTATCGTTTGCTGGAGGAGTCCGAACGGCGTCTGGATTTCAGTCTGGAGGTGCTCACCGCACAAGGTGCGTTGTACACCCTGCGCTTGCTGGTGCGTCAAGCTGGTTTCCAGGCCAAGGAGCTTCGTAGGTTGGGGCGCGAGGTGCTCAAGCAATGCAGCGACACGCTGTTGCCATTGCGTGAGGAGCTGCGCCGGCACAACAGCCTGTCGGCGGCCGTCAGTCAGTTGCTGGGGCAGGTTCGCAAACGAGGCCTGACGCGCGCATTCCGTCATGCTGACTTGCCGCTCTGGCGTGCTGAGCGACCGCGCCGAGTTTCGGTGGCTGATGAGGTACGTACCATCATGGCCGAGGCGCGCGACTTTAAGGCTGTGAGCCTACCTTTTCCACAGGAGGCGCCGGTCCTGTCGGTGGCCGAGCTGCAGTTGGTCGATGGCGTTGAGCTGCGTGATCGTCTGGCGGATAGCGTGCCGGTGCCCAGCTTGCTCGACTGGTTACGTACGCACTACGTACATCTCAATGATGCCACCTTGTTACGCCTTTACCACGAGCTGATTAATGAGCCGGATTGGCTCTTCGAGCAGGCCGACGAGCAGCGAACCTCGGAGTTGGACAGGCTGCGCGTCACTCACTATCCCCACGGAATCTTCGCGCGATGACTCAAGCCGCCACCCTTTATCTCGGGCGATTACCGCACCTTGGCGAACTGTTTGATCTGTTCAATGCCGGGAAACACCTCAACCGCGTGGCTGAGCCGACGCTTTGGGCTGAGCTGGAAAAGGAGCAGGAGCAGTATCAGGCGTTGTTCAGCAGCCTGGGCTTTAGCCTGCGCGTGGATGGACGAGGTTTTGCCTGGTTTCACTTTGACAACGCCAGCAGCAACGTCAGCCGGACGACCCGCCAACTAGCACTGTTGTTCATGCTGCTTTTCGAACTGAAGGCCGACGAGGGAATGCACCTGGCCCGCTTCAGCGACTGGCGTATCGATCGTGACCTACTGGCCATGCTCATGGAGCGCGGTCATGACCTACTCCAAGCCGAAGCGCTGAATGAGGAGTCTTTAGCCGGTCTACTCGATCGGGCCTGCACTTACGGCTTTGCTGAATCGGTGACCGGTGGTTGGCGCCTGTTACCTGCGGTCTGGCGCTACTTGGACCATTTCGAGACGCTGGCCAGCCAACAGGTCGGGGATTTGGACGAGAGTGGTGAGGTGGACGAATTTGGCGAGGTGGCCGTGGAGGATGAGGCGCCGTGATGAGCTATGGATTCCAGCGTCTGGTACTGCTCAATAGTGCGGGCTACCAGCGCGCAGAGCTGCCTCTGGATGCGTCGGTGTCGTTAGTGGCGCCGAACAATACCGGCAAGACTAGCCTGATCAATGCGCTGCAGTTCCTTTTGATCATTGACCGGCGCCGAATGGATTTCGGTGCTTACGATGTGGAGCGCAGTCGGCGCTTCTATTTTCCGCACAATAGCGCATACATTCTGCTTGAGGTGCTGTTGCCCGAATCGGGTAGCGTGGTACTAGGATGCGTCGGCAAGGGGGTGAGCCACGATTACGAATATTTCGCCTACCGTGGTCCCCTGGATCTGGATGATTTCCGAGTGGCTGACGGCAGCCTGGTCACCCAGCCGCAACTGCTCGCTCACTTAGCCGGGCGCGGGCGTCTCGCCGAGCGCTACAGCGGCAGCGAGTTCACCAGCATGGTTTACGGTAGTGGCCGACGCCAGCGTGGCGATCAGAGTGATTTCACGGTATTCCGTCTGGAGCAGGCCAGCCAGGCCGAGGTCTTCCAGCGCGTGCTGACCCGTACCTTACGCCTGGACCGGCTGCAGTCGAAAGAGGTCAAGGATTACCTGTTGCAGATCTTTAGCCGTGATCTGCCGGACGCCGGGATTGACTTCAAGCAAGAGTGGGACAAGGCCTTCGCCGACGTCAACGCCGATCGCTCGCAGTATCTGGCTGCTCTAAGTCAGCGCGAGCGTATTAGCCAACTCGAAAAGCTGCACGAGGAGCGTCTGCAGCTGCGTGGCAAGTTGAGTTACTTCCGTCCGCTAATCGATCAGGCATTGCTCGATTGGCAAGCCTACTACCAGTCGCAGTCTGCCGAACTGCGACGGGCACGCGAGGCCGTCGAGCTGGCCGAAGAGCGTCTGCAGCGCGAGTTACTAGATTGGGCTGCCGAGCAGGAGCGGGGTAGGCAGCGCGAGGCGTCGCTACAAGCTGAAGATCAGCGCCAGGCTGAGCTTGAGCAGCGCTTCGTGTTGATCGACCGGCGTCAGCAGCTGGTGCAGGCGGTGACGGTTGCCAGATCTGAATATGAAAGGCAGGTGGCGCTGGTGACGCAGGCGCAAGACAGCAGTCTGGATCAGATTCGCCGTGAGTGCCGCCGGGTGCAGCAGGATCTGGATCGCACGGATCGCGAACTGGCCAGTCTTGCCAGCAATCTTTACCAGCACTTGCAGCGGGAGCTGGACGAATTGCAGCTGGCTGCCGTCAACCGGTTGTTGGCACGTGAGACGATGATGCTGGCGGAGGATGAGTTCAGTCTCGATGGTGCGCTGTTGCGTCGTAGTCTGGAGCATTGGTTGCGTAATCCGGAGTACATCGAGCTACCTGGCCTTTGTGTGCAATTGGCAAGTCTGCCTGTACAGCACAGGCAACGAAGCGCAGATGAAATCCGCGAGGAGCAGGCCGAGTTGAGGCAGAGCCTGGCCCAGCTTAACGAGCAACTGCGGGCTGCTGAGGCGATGCGTGAGGCCCAGTTGCTTAAGCAGCAGCTGGAACACGACTATCAGCAAACACAGCGTGATCTCGAAGCGTTCGATCAATTGGTGGCCTTGCGCGAGGTTGCAGGCGAGCGGGCGCAGTCTCTGCAAGACTGCCGAGCGGCCTTGCAACGGCTAGAGGAACGCCTGGTCGGGACGCAGGGCGAAACCCGTCGTTTGCGTGAGCAATTAAAGGCAGTGAATCAGCGGCAGGAGGAGCTCGATCGGCAGCATCGGGAAATCTGCACCAGCCGCGAGCGGCGCAATGACAGCGACCCGCTGTTCGGCTATCTCTCCGAGCTGCCGCAGCATCCCTGGGTGGGGAGTTCCGAGCTGGCGCTCGAGCAATTGGCGGAGCATCTGCGTGAGTACCTGCAGGACTGCAATCGACTAGTGCGCATCGAGGGCGATGTCCGAACTCTGCGCGCCGAGCTGCACGGCGGTGGCCTGACCAAGTATCAGTCGGCCGACGACCCGGACAGTGAGATTGGCCGGATCATCGAGTTCGCTCAGCATCTGCCCCAGGAGTTCGAGGCTATCGAACGTAAAGCGCGTACGGCGGTAGTCAACGTCACTGCCTGCCTGCGCCAACTGCGCGATGGCCTGCATGCTTTCAAGGGCAGGATGCGTCAGTTCAATCAGTTGATCGGTCGGCGTCGGCTGTCCGACCTGGATGTATTCAAGATCGAGCCGGAAGACGAGCGCGAGCTCGTCGAGGCCATCGAGGCGCTAATCAGTACCGCGGAACAGGTGGACTCCGGGCAGACTTTCGAGCTGTTCGATCACGGTAGCGTGCTCGACGATGAGACTCTCAACCGCGCGAAGATGCTGTTGATTCGCGAGGGTGAGGCTCGAGGCCGCCTGGCCGTCGAACATCTGTTCCGCTTGAACTTCATTGTGGGCAAGGAAGGGCGGAGTCCCGAGGCCTTTGCCGATATCGATGGCGCTGCATCCAACGGCACCGTGCTGATGGCCAAACTGGTGACTGGTTTGGCGCTGCTGCATCAGATGCAAGACAAGCGCCACGCGGTGCGTGCAGCTTGTTATCTGGATGAGGCCTTGGCGCTCGACGGTCCTAACCAGACGAGTTTGATCGACACTGCCGCTGAATTTGGCTTCTCGCTGATCTTCGCTTCTCCGGCGCCTCTGGCGACCGCGCGCTATTGCGTGCCGATCAGCCGCCATAACGGTCACAACCAGATCAGTCGCAGGAGTTGGCAGTTGCTCGAGCCGAAAGAGCCGGAGGTTGTAGCGTGAGCCGTAGCCTCGCCGATGCACTGGAGAAGCTGCTGGTTGCGGGTGGGAAGCTGGCTTCCAGTCAGCTCACAACAGCTCAACGTCGTGTGCTGGAAGAGTTCGCACATAAGACTCAGTCGGTCCGCTTGACCACCAGTGGTCGCGGCAGTCTTTATCAGATCATCGGCTACGAGCAGGTTGTGGCCCACCTGTCCCAGCTGCGTCCAGAGCAACGGGAGCAACTGTCGGCTGACCTGCCTCAACGAGCCCTAAATGTGGCTCGTTACCGAGATAGCAAAATGGGGGGAACCAAGCATGCTTTGCAGTATCTGCTTCTAAAAGCAGTCAGCGAGGGGCAGTGTTGGCAAGATGGGAAGGGTAGTGTCCTTGAGTTGTCGATGCTGACTCAGACATGCGGCGTCGCAGGCTTGGCGGTGAGGGTCGGGGATGGTTGGCATACTGGTGAGCCATTGTGGCTGATTGAAAATCAGGCTCTGTTTGACGATACGAGCTGGCTGCCCGCAGGTGCGAGCGGCACCTTGTGCTACTACTCCGGCCAGCTGAGCAGCCTGATGCTCGATTGGTTGACCGAGCAGCCGCGAGCATCAAGGGTGATCCTGTTCCCGGATTACGATGGCATCGGTTTGCAGAACTTCGCCCGCCTTTACGAGCTTCTTGGAGATACCTGCATCTTCTGGCTGATGCCCGACTGGCTGGGGCGCCTGAGACTTTATGGCAATCGGCAGATCTGGCAGGACAACTTTGTCAATTTCCAGGATGCGTTAGGACGGCTGCAGGTTTTAGGAGTGCCCTCCGAACTGGCCGAGCTTTGTAGCGCTATGCAGAGAATGGGCTTGGCGTTGGAGCAGGAAAGTGTGTACCTACTGCCAGAGCAATCTCAGCGTCCTGCGACCACGCAGCCGTCGGATGACCACGATCTGATCGAAATTGCCAAGGCTCGTTTGGGTGAGAAGGCCATCCCCGTAAATCTGGATGACTTATAGGGATGTCCTATGCGCTACACGTTTATGGAGGTTATGCCAAAAGAAAGAAAGTGGGTCCAACTATTGCAGCATGAGAAGCCTCGTGGCTACCCATGCTGGTCCAAGTTTCTTACTGACGTGCTTTCTGTGATGACTTCTTCAGTCGTGAACGCGACCTGATTTTCGACCATGCGACTGGCTACATCTGCTGCGTTGAACAAGGCGAGGATCGGGGGTATCACATCCATGCTGCTTTCTTCTTCAACGGCGCTGAAGTGAGCGCCGATATCTACAGGGCGCAGCGGATCGGTGAGCTGTGGGAGCGCATTACCCATGGTCAGGGCTGCTTCAACAACTGCAACCTCGAAAAGGATAAATACCAAGACAGGCTGGGGCTTGGCCTCATTCACCGGCGGGACCTGAATGCGCGGGGTAACGTGCATTACGCCATGCGCTACCTGGTCAAGGATGATCAACATCTGCGGCTCAAGCCGGTAGGTGCTCGCTGCTTGCGCAAGGGGCAGGCAAAGGCGGTTTCCGGGACGACTAATCGTCCATTCCCCGGCGAGCGTAATTCATCATGCAGGTAGGGCTGGTAGCTCAAGCTCGCGCTGGTGATCCGATGGGTTGCCAGCGTGCCCGGTGCTGCGCCACCTGCGGCAACGTCGAGATCAAGCAGGCAACCAAGCCCACCACCTGCAAGGTGAAGCTGCGAACCGGCATCCGCTCCGAACGTCTGTGCGGCCATCCCCTCACCGAGCAGAAGGTCGCTTCCACCTCTGCCGAGGAGAACAACGCAGCTGGCGTGCAGCAACGCGATCCACACGAGTTGACCCTGCAAGAGTTCGCAGCCGCTGCAACCGTCACGCAGCTGGTGAACCATGGCCGCAAGTGGGACGTTGTCTTCGGTGGCCGTCTCAGCGCTTTCTCGGACGCCGCCACCGAATAGGAATCTGTGTGTGGCTGCCCTACTTCCGCGCAACAAGGGAGGCTCTACCGTCACCGGCAGCAAACTCGGCGAACTTGGGGGAGTGGTGAGGTGCTTCAGCCGCAGATTGAGCCCCAATCCCTGAGTTGCGTGCGGCACTGACGGGCAGGCTTTTCGACACGCGCAGCCAGCCGGTGGGGCACGACGTAAGCCCACGCCCTACCGGCACACGTGATGAGGATGTGGCACAGTAGCGCTCACTCTCCCGCACGAGTCGTCACATGCATCTCCAGAACAGCAGATTCAAGCCAGTCATCTCTTCCGAGTTTTTCACCCTGGCCTCGATGATTTCCAACAGCTACGAGCTGAGACCGACCTGCTACTTCTTCTTTCGGGATGGGTTCTGGATGTTCGAGAACTGGGAGCCGAGCACTCAGGACTACTACGTCCTGGTCCACCACATAATTCAACACTTGAAGCCGTTGGCGTACTCGATCTTTACCTCCGCACCCTCGAAAGCCAGCGGTCCAAAACTTGCCACCCTGTACGCAGCTACCGCGTATGCCGGCGGCCAGTCGATGACCTTCTCAAGGCAGTTCGAAGTTGTCGGGCGGCATGAGACCCGGTTCGTAGATAGTCTTCAGGAACACCCGACCATCTTTCGCGCAAATTCGCTCTCCAGAATGTTCACTGACACGCTCCCGTCTCTACCGTCGCGCTTTGAAGGCGAAGTGACGTACGAAGTGCTGATGGAAAACCTTCGAAACGTGCGGGATATCCAACTTAAACCGTATCCGGTTAAGAGCCTGTAGCCCCATCTCCAGGGCCTACCACCTGGCCTCCCTTCATCACTGCGGTCAAAGTCGACCTCGGGCACCCCGCCACGTTCCGCGTCGCCGATTCCGCTCCTGCGAATCGGCATGCACCTGACCCGTTGAGGGTCTCTGAGCCGCTTCGCCGATCTGTGCCACTGAGGCATGATGAGTGGGTCAATCAGCCCACGCAGGAGATCAGGGACAGATGCTCAAGCTATTTGAACCAAGATTCGACGAGAGAAAGCTGCATCCCATTTTCAAGATGGCGATGACGCCCGTTAATGGCCCAGAGCGCCAGGTCTTGGAGAGATGGGCTGAGGGATTCGAAGACCGGGATGGCAAGTTTGTCGACGAGTTTCAGCTCACCTTCCAGACTGCGATGTGGGAACTTTATATACACGCGGTACTGAAAGAGTACGGGTTCACCATCGACATGACGTTCGATGCGCCAGACTTTGTGGTGACTGGGCTGACCGCCATGGGGGTTGAAGCCACGGTAGCTCTACCGGCGGAGGGCGGTGCGCAAGCATTCGGCTACGACCCATTGGGCGCGATTCCAGAGGACATGGCGAAACTGAACCATGAGTCAGCGCTCCGGCTATGCAACAGTATCTCGGCCAAGCACAAGAAGTACCAGACGCGGTACTCGACTCTGCCCCAGTCCAAAGACTTGCCGTTCGTGATTGCCGTAACGTCGTTTGATCGGCCTTATTCGCACATGGCGGTGAACCGACCGATCATGGCCGCGCTCTACGGCTACCTGGTGGACGAGAGCGACATTTTCGAGGAAGACGGTCGACTTCACGTCGGGTCCGACAGTGTCAGCGCTGCGATCAAGTTGAACGGTAGCGAAGTACCGATGGGGGTGTTCCTGGACAAGGCCTATGAGGACGTGAGCGCCGTCATTTTCTCTCCAGTGGCCACCTGGGGAAAGGTCAGGGCGTTAGCGAAAAATCCTGATGTGCCGGCCCTCTTCCGCACATTTCATCCACGGGAGAGGAACATTATCCCGGAGATGCGTGTGCACAAACCCGGTGAGTATGAAGAGCACCTACTTGATGGGCTCTACGTATTCCACAACCCCCTTGCTAAACGGCCGCTGGCGCCAGAGGTGTTTCGGCACCAACGTGTTGCTCAGTTCAGGCTTAAGGACACAGGCGAATTCGATGTTGAATGCCCTGACGATTTCCTGATGCTGCGCCAGGTTCAAGTCATTCTCTTCACGGAAGACGATGACGCTACCCCTGCCTGACTCGACCTCCTTCAAGGGCGCCGCTCGTGCGCCCTCTTCCCGCTCCCCATCCTGCTTTCTCAGAATCCTTCTGCGGCAACGCGCCGCCACCGATGACACAGCTCTAGGCCATGGAGACTGGTCTCACCTGGACAACACCAGGGAGCCACGACCGGAGCATTCCCCATGGCATTCCCGATTGAATACGCAACCCGCCACGTCGCCGCATTGCGCGTGCGCATCCTGCCGGCCAAGTGCTCGCTGGGCGAGATGAGCCGCAAGCACGAGATGATCGACACCATCGAGCGGGTCGGCACCAAGCACCACGTCATCGCCGATTACGACCCCAAAGGGGAAGGCCGCTACGCCGTCACCTTCGAGGGCCCGGCCGGTTCCGAAAGCGTACGGCATGCGGCAGAAGAGTTCGTCGCCTGGCTGGGCACGAAGATGCACTTCAGCTAATCGGCACGCCCACTTCTTCACTAGCACGGTGCTTGTGGAGTCCTGGTTGGCCGATGGTTTAGGCTCTGGTCAGGAATCTAAGGCTGGTGTGAGTGCTGTGGGATGACAGAGAAAGGGGAGCGCTGCCGGCAGCATTACCAGTCGGTATATGAAAGCAATCAGCTTGCACTCAGCAAGGGTCGTGCTCTTGATGAAAGCCTGCATCATTTCCTGGATCAACGGCCTGCAGGTAAAAATCTCTCTGCACTTGACCGAGCTAGAGGCCTGGCTTCAGCACCATTTTGGCGCGATGTGGAGGCGGTTGCTCGATCCGAGCTGGCAAGCCTTGCCCTCAGTCGGGTGCTGCACTTCGACACTGCTGTCAGTGTCGACCTGCTGCTGAAACTGGCCAGCCATGCCCCAGACACGCTCAGATGGGCGATCCGCTACTCGAAGCTGTTTGAGCGTACTGCTTCGTCGCTATGGCTTGCGCTTCGTGAAGCGCTTACAGGTAAAGAGTGGCAAGTATTCTTCGGGGTCTGTGACCGTTTGCTTGATCAACTCAAGCCCTTTGATGAGCTGATTACCAACGCTGAAAAGCAGCTTGAGCACTTATCCCTGCTGGAGCTGTTTTCCTACCTCAGCGTGCTGGCCTATGAGGCATTTGCCGAACATGTCACGGATGATCGTTCCGGTCAGCAATGGCAGGTCTATAACCGCATCATCTTGAGGAAACTCCAGGCCTGCTCGGAAGAGGATTTTCGTCTGAACGAGTCACGGCTCGGGCAGTCGCTGAAGCGTCATCTGTCGCCGATTATTTTCCCTGATTCGTCCACCGCGGATGCAGTCAGGTGTCGTGAAAACCTCGAATGGCTGGCTGTTTTGATTGCAGCAACCCAAGAGCGGATCGACTACGAGGGTTCGATTGACTGGTTCTGCTTCGATCCTGAATGTCGGTACCAGCTCAAACCGGGCGAGCCGGTGATCTATAACCAGTCGGAGGCGGGAACAGAGCGGTGGCAGCGAACCGGGCGCAAAAGTGATCTGCTTTGGCACTACTGGATGAACCGGGCCGTGCAGGCATTTGTCGACTCCGGCCTGGCCGAACAAATTATCGGCTCGCCTGAGAGCCATGAGCTGAATCAGTTGGCCTTTATCAAGGCGATGCGCAGCGAGCTGCAATTGCAGCAGATTTATGGCCTGGGTGACCGGCTCTCTCTCAGTGATGGTGCTCAGGTTCAGCTTCACTATGTATTGCTGGCGAGCGAGCTGACCTCGGTTTTTTTTCAGAGTCAGTACATCCAGCCATTCCAGGGCTACCTCCACGAGTCGGGCGTACTTGCCCATGCGCTTGGCCGTCTGGCCATGGATGGCTTGCTGTCGGGGGAGAACAGGTTCCCCATGACCTGGTCCGAAGAGGAAGAGAAGATCCGCAGGATTAAAGGTTGGACGGTCAGCGAGGAACATCCGCGAGGAAGCGCCGATTCAGCTAGGGCCATTCTCAAGTTCTGGACCAGCGACCTCAAAGCGCTATCGCAGCAATTGAAGCATCAGCCAGGGATGCCGGCTCCACGCCTGTACGAGCAGCCCTTCTACAAAATCGGCCGATATAGCTTTCAGTTTCCTTGGGTCGGTGCGCAGCAAAACAACCTGACGGCAGCCATCAATAACCTGCGGCGCGTGAATGCTCGCAGAGCCGATGTGCAGGCAGAAACCCAGCGAGTGGAGCTGGCGTTGGCCGAGAGCTTTCGGCAACGAGGCTTTACCGTTGAGGTGGGATATCGACCGCCGGTATCAGAAGAGGATGATGCCGGCGAGGTGGATCTGATCTGCCACCTGGATGGCGTAATGCTGCTCTTGGAGGTCAAGTCGGGGTATATCCGTTCGACCACCCATGAGGTCTGGCTCCATCGCACCAACACGTTGCGCAAGGCTGCCTGGCAGTTACGCCGCAAGCAGGTAGCGGTGCTTAGTGCGCTGATGGCTGATCAAGAGCTGCGCGCCAGGTTGGGCTATCACGGCCAGGAGCCTGAGGCGGATATGCGTGCCTGGATCGTCGATACCTCCATTGAGCTCGATGGGCAGTCAGTCGATGGGTTCAGGGTGGTATCGCGTGAGGCGCTGGAGGTAATTCTGCGTGATGAGAAGCAGCTCCTCAGGCCCATAGATCAGCTTGACGAGGAAAGTCGGGATTCATTGTTTCCTGACGGGTTTTCTGCTCGCCGATTGATCGCCGTTGTTGAGTCAGATGAGCTGTGGCGCGGCATCTGCTAGAGCTCGGGCGGCAATGGCTTGGCATCCCTTTGGTGGTAAAGAGCCTCTGAAAGTTCGTCTCCAAAAAGCCTAGATACCGCGTTAAGCCAGGTGGCTAGGATGTGACTTCCTAACCACCCAGCAGGAGACAATCATGTCCAAGCAACCCAACACCACCAGCCAGCAGCGCCAGCAGCAGAACCACAGATCGGATGCACTGAACAATAATTGCGGCACGTCGGGTACCAATCCGACCAATGCTCACGTTCATGGCAATCGCGGCAAACAGCTCAACCCCAACCAGCGCTAGGAGTGCGTTCCCCCGGTCGTCACTGGCCGGGGGTATCAAGGATTTCAGATGAATAGAGATACTTGCTTTGCCACCCAGGGCGAGCTGGTCAAGCTGGCCTACGATGCATTCGGCGTGCTTCCCCGCAAGGGAGCCCGCCGTGCGAGCAAGGAAGCCAGTCGTGATGGTATTGAGGAGACGCAAAAGAAGGCCATTCAAAAGCAGTTGGCGAGACTTGTCGAAGAAGAAGGCGGGCTGCTGTCGAACTTCGGACAGGTGATTCAAACGCTCAGCAGCATCCTGACAGCGTACTTACCCAGTATCCAGGTCATGAGCGCCATAGGGGATCCGCTCGACGATCTGCTGGAGGCATACAGCCGGTTGGTTCGCGAAGAGGGTACCTACCTCAGCAAAGCGGAAACCCTCCGATACTTCATTTCGACCAAGGCAATCCCATTGCTTGTCGTGTCGCTGAATCAGAGCTTGCTCAAACACAGACTTGTAGACCTAGCGCTCGAGACGCCGGACGACACATTCTGGTACCTGCCGACACTCGCTGAAGATGGCTGCCTGGTACTGCCTCTGGAAAAGGTCATGCGTT
The DNA here is from genome assembly GCF_044542855.1 of Pseudomonas sp. NPDC077649. NCBI lineage: Bacteria > Pseudomonadati > Pseudomonadota > Gammaproteobacteria > Pseudomonadales > Pseudomonadaceae > Pseudomonas > Pseudomonas sp. NPDC077649. The sequence goes on from NZ_JBITVF010000001.1 coordinate 917,031, forward strand.
GGGTCTACGCGCGCTGTGAACTCTCGCAGACGCAGTTCCACTACCCAGGCAAGAACCCGCGAAGCGACAACAGCACACTTCAGCAGAACCTCGACAACGCCATCAAGTGGACGCGAGGCGAAAGACTTCCGGCGCTTCCTGCCCTGTTTAGAAATTTCGAAGAATCCTTCGCCGCGCAGGCTCAAAGCAGGCGAGAGATACCCAAAGAGCTTCAGGCCAGCATCCTCGTGGCATTGATGGTTGCTCGGGTGTCGAGCTACCTCGCCAGGGAAATTACTGAAGCCTACGATCATCAGTACCTCGCCGATGTCTGCCAACAATTTCGCGAGTACGCCCTGTGGATCGCCGATGACGTCAACGAGTTCAAGGCCGAGCTTGCGCCGGTGATGCAGCGGCAAGAATCCCCTGAGTCGGCTCTGTTTATGTGGCTTAACGCCTGTAGCCACTACTGGGCATTCTTCGACAGCAAATTGGCTGCCGTCGCCGACACTGTGCAGCGGCTCAAGAACGCTCGTCCGGGGGCGCCAATACGAGATGACGTGCTCGCGGCGCTCAAGAGTAAGTATGGCCTTTTTGCCGTGTGCTCACTTTTAGATCGGATCCAGCGGCAGTCAGCTTTTCTTCCGCCCCACGGTTTTGTTGAGCTGCTGAATCACGGGTTTTGGCTCAAGAAGAATGCAGCAACTCGATTGGATCAAATTGACGAGTATGCCTCCCAGGTAGCGGCCTACGGGCTGGATGAGCAACTGTGCTGGATGGCGCCCTGGCTACGTGGGGTCTACCACTACCGTAAGGAGGAGTTTGCGGTTGCAATGCCGTACTTCCAGGCGGCCTTTGAAAATGCCAAGTACCGGGCAGGTAAAAACCAATACAAGTTGGTGAACCAATACGTCGAGGTCGCGGCAAAAAATGGTGACCGACGAGGCTTCAAGAAGGGTATTGAATGGGCGCAGTACCTGGACATTAAGGTGCGCTGGCTGCGTGATGATGAGCCGACCGAAGAGAGGCTGGAATTCGTCTACTTCATGCTGCAAAAGGCACGGTACGACCACCAAATTTAGCGAGGGTGGATGCGCTGATCATTCCATTGAGGCTGAGGTCGCCATCGATTGATTTTCGGCTCCGCCGAAGGCTTTGCTGCATAGCCTCAGTGTGCAGACCATGTGTTTTCCCGGTGCCCCGCAGTGCTTGCTCTTGCTAGACTCCAGTCGACTTTAAACGACTCTGAAGGCTTGAGGGCGAGCGCCGGCATCATGAGCACCGAATCGTGGGTCACTGCCGAACAAGTCGCCCAGCACCTGGGCGTCGCCAAAGACACCGTCTACCGCTGGCGCGAGCGGCGCGGCATGCCCGCGCATCGCATCGGCCGGCTGTGGAAATTCAAGCTGTCGGAAGTCGACGACTGGGTGCGTGCTGGAGGCGCCGATGATTCGGCGCACCAGCACGATCACCCGCACGCTTCGCAAGAGAATGATTGATGAACGTCCAGCAACTCGAAAATGAACTCTGGGAGCTGGCCGACCAGCTGCGCGCCAACTCCAAGCTCACTGCAGCCGAATACGCTATGCCGGTGCTGGGGCTGATCTTCCTGCGACACGCCGAGAATCGCTTCAAGGCCTACCTGCCGGCCATTGAGGCCAATATTCCCGAGAATGCACCCGAAACCGTGCGCGAGGTGCTGCTGAAGCTGGAGTACCAGGGCAAGGCCGCCATCTACCTGCCGCCCAAGGCACGCTTTGACTATATCGCCAGCCTGCCGCAGGGCCTGCATGTGGGCGAAGCCATCGACGCGGCGATGGATCTGATCGAGGCCGAGTACGATGTGCTCAAGGGGGCCCTGCCGCGCAGTTACACCGCTTTTGATCCGGAGTTTCTGGCCGAACTGGTCAAGCTGTTTGACCGCCCGGCCATCAAAACCGCCACCGGCGACGTGTTCGGCCGCATCTACGAATACTTCCTCAACAAGTTCGCCATGAGTGGCGCACAAGAGGGCGGCGAGTTCTTCACTCCGCCGTCTCTGGTGCGGATGATCGTTAACGTCATCGAGCCGGATCACGGCCTGGTGCTCGACCCTGCTTGCGGCTCGGCGGGCATGTTCGTGCAGACCGGTCACTTCATCGAAGATGTACGCCACGCCGCCACCAATGACCGAGTCACCTTCCACGGCCAGGAAAAGTCCGACAGCAACACCAAGCTGGCGCGGATGAACCTGGTGGTGCATGGCCTGGATGCTTCCAATATCCACCAGGGCAACACATTTTACGACCAGATCGACCACCTGATCGGTCAGTGCGATTTCGTCATGGCCAACCCGCCGTTCAATGTCGATGGTGTGGAAACCAAGAAGATCAAGCCGCAGGAAGATCCGGCCGGTCGTCTGCCCTTCGGGCTGCCCGGCACCAATGCCAAGACCGGGGCGATTTCCAACGCTAACAGCCTGTGGATCCAGTATTTCTACGCCTACCTGAACGAGACCGGTCGTGCCGGTTTCGTCATGGCCTCCAGTGCCTCGGACGCCGGCAACAAGGATGCCGAGATTCGCAAGCAACTCGTCAAGACCGGCCATGTCGACGCGATGATCGCCATCGGCAACAAGTTTTTCTACACCCGCAGCCTGCCGTGCACCCTGTGGTTCTTCGACAAGGGCAAGCCCGCCGCTCTGCGCGACACGGTGCTGATGATCGATGCACGCAACGTCTACCACGTGATATCCGCGCGCTCCCATGTGTTCACCGACGAGCAACTGGCCAACCTCACCGCCATCGTCTGGCTGTACCGGGGCGAGCAGGAAAAGTTCGTCGAACTGGTCGCCCGCTATCAGCGACAGGTGGATAACTGGCTGGCCGCGTTGCCCGAGCGCATGGCTGCCGATTCGGCGGCTATTGAAGCGTTGGCTGCTCCGCTCCAGGCCTTTGCCGCAGGTGCGACAGTGGATCAGCTGAATCATGAGCAGCCGGAAGAGGTCTGGGTCGAGCAGGCTGCGCTGGACAGCTTCCGCGCCGAGCTGGCTGCGGCACTGGACGATCAGCAGGCAAGTCAGGCCATCAGCGATATTCCGAAGGCTAGTGCCGCCGCTCGCGCAGCTATCGCTGAAGCTGACCTGAGCAGTCATGCTGGTCAGGTGGCTCTGCAGGCGACTCTAGATGCCCTGGCTCCGCAGCTCAAGGCCGTCGGCAAGCTGCTGGAGGCCCGCCACAAGCAGTGGCTCAAATTGCTGGAGACCGCAGAGAAAAGCCTGCGAGCGCGCCAGTCCAAGTCCTTCGATGGCAAGGCGGCGCGCGAGGCCAAGCGCGCGCTGCTGGCGGCAGACAGCAAAAAAGACGAAGCGCCGACCGTGCGCGATGCGGTGCTGGAAGCCCTCAAACAGGCGGTTTACTTCACCCACCAGGTGCATTGGCTGCAAAGCCGCTTCCCCGAGGGACGATTCGTCGATGTGCCCGGGCTGTGTCGCGCTGTGCCGGTTGGTGACGAGGAAACCCGACCCGAAGGCAGCATTGTCGCCAACGACTGGTCACTAACACCAGGGCGCTATGTGGGTGTGGCACCGGCTGATGCCGATGACGAAGAGGATTTCGCCGAGAAGCTGCGTGAGATCCATGATGAGCTGGCCGAGCTGAACGACAAGGCGGTGCAATTGGCGGAGCGGATTGCTGGCAACTTTGCGGAGTTGTTGGGATGAGTTGGCCTGAAGTTGTGTTCGAGTCGATTTTCGCTGAGCCGAGTCGAAACGGCGTTTACAAAAGTAAAGAGCATCACGGCAGTGGCGTACCTATTGTCAATATGGGAGAGCTGTTTGCATTTGATCGAATTGGAGAGCAGCCAGCGTCCCTGTTACAGATGAGCGATGCTGAACTGGTCAAAAGTGGATTGATTGATGGCGATCTACTTTTCGGCCGCCGTTCACTTATAGAGGCTGGGGCGGGTAAGTGCTCGATGGTGTACAGACCGAGTAGGCCTATGACTTTTGAGTCGTCAATCATCCGGGTTCGTCTCGATCAGTCTGTAGCAGACCCTGAGTTTTTCTTTAATTACTTCCGATCCCCAATCGGAAGATCGAGAGTTAGAGCCATTGTCGGTGGCGCAACAGTCAAGGGTATTCGCGGCAGCGATCTGAAACTGATTAAGGTGCACCTGCCACCTATTAATGAGCAGGTCGCGATTCGTCAGCTTGTGTCGGCCTACGACGACCTGATCGCTACCAATCAGCGACGTATCACCCTGCTCGAAGACGCCGCTCGCCGCCTATACCGCGAATGGTTCGTGCAGTTGCGCTTTCCCGGCCATGAGTCTGTGCTGTTACGAGATGGGGTGCCGGAGGGGTGGCGGCGAGACACATTAGACCAAGCGCTGTTCCTTCAGCGTGGCTTTGACTTGCCAAACGGTAATAGAGTGCCCGGGGACGTGCCGGTGTATGCCTCTACCGGCGTTAATGGGTACCACAACGAGGCTAAGGTAGATGGTCCGGGTGTGGTTACTGGCCGAAGCGGGACATTGGGAGCAGTGCACTACGTTGCGCAAGATTTCTGGCCTCTGAACACTTCGTTGTGGGTTAAGGAGTTCCGAGCAGTTTCCCCGCTTGTCGCTTACTTCCTGATGGCCGAGCTTGGTTTGGAACAGTTCAACTCAGGCGCATCTGTGCCCACGCTTGATCGAAAGGTTGCTCACCAGATCCCAGTTCTGATTCCTGAGCGCAATGTGGTTTCTGCGTTCGATGAAAGAGTCCAGCCGCTTTTCGATCAGGTTCACATCTTGCGAAAGAGCAATGAAAGTACAGCTCGCGCCCGCGACCTACTTCTCCCCAAGCTGATGTCCGGCCAGCTGGATGTCTCCGGTATTCCACTGCCTGATGAGGTGGCTGCATGAGCCTGGAAGGCCAGCTGCTGGATCGCAAGTCGCTGCGCAGCGTTACCGGCAAGACGGCCGACTGGCCCGAGCTAGCTAAGGACTGCGTGGCCTTCGCCAATGCATTGGGTGGACGGTTGCTAATCGGCATTGTAGATGGCGATGTATTGCCACCGGCCGAACAGCGCGTCCCAGCGAATTTTCCTGGTGTCTTGTGCTGTGGGCTGAGATCGATGCAGGGGCATCTGGTTGAAGAAAATGCCGTGCGAATGGACGGTAAGTGATATTTCCTGGAGAGCTAGGTTTTTGGACGGACTGGCCGGTTATTTGACCATTGCGTCCAAATAGTCGTCCATAAGGCGTCTGAAAAGGCGCTAAGACGAAGGATTTATTGGCCGGGCTCTGCAGCAGCGGCCAAATGCAGGGGGAGCAATGGCCAAAAAGGATTATTCCGAGGATCGGCTGATCCAGGAGCCCACCGTCGACTTTCTGGAATCGAAGCTGGGCTGGACGAGCCTTTTCGCCCAGGACGAAGAGGACTTCGGCGACTCGGGACTGCTGGGGCGGAAGGACGACGGCGAGGTCGTACTCACCCGCGAGGTGCTGGCCGCGCTCAGGCGCCTGAATCCTGGCTTGCCCGAAGACGCCTACAGCCAGGCGCTGGCGCAGGTGGTGCAGGACGACATCACCAAGACGCTTCTGCAACTGAACGAGGAAAAGTACCGGCTGCTGCGCGATGGCGTCCCGGTGCAGTACCGGGACGCAAGTGGCCGCCTGGTCGACCGGCGGTTGCGCTTGATTCATTTCGATGACCCGAAACAGAACCGTTACCTGGCGGTGCGCGAGCTTTGGGTGCGCGGCAAGTTCTGGCTGCGGCGGCCCGATGTGATCGGCTATGTGAACGGCCTGCCGCTGGTGTTCATTGAGCTGAAGCGCTTCGAGGTGCATGTCGACAGCGCCTACAAGCAGAACTACAGCGACTACCTGGATACCATTCCGCATCTGTTCCACTGGAACGCACTGGTGGTCATTTCCAATGGCCATGACGCCCAGTACGGCTCCATCACCTCCAGCAAGGATCACTTCTATCGCTGGAAGCGCTTGGATGAGGATGACCCTGAGCCCAGCAAGGATCAGCCGCTCCTGCCCATTCTTCTGGAGGGCATGCTGGATCGTCGGCGCCTGCTGGATATCGTGGAAAACTTCGTGCTGTTCGACTCCAGCGATGGCACCACGCACAAAATCGTCGCGCGCAACCACCAGTATCTGGGCGTCAACCGGGTTATTGAGCGGCTGACCTCTGAGGATTCGCAGGTGCGTGCCGAGGTCGCGGCAGGTCAGTTGGGGGTGTTCTGGCATACCCAGGGCTCGGGTAAGTCGTACTCGATGGTGTTTCTCACCGAGAAGATCCACCGCAAGCTGTCGGCCAGCTATTCCTTTGTGGTGATCACCGATCGCTCTGAGCTGGATGATCAGATTGCCGGAACCTACAGCAACTGTGGCCGGGCCAATAGCAAGACTGACCAGGCCAGTAGTGGCGAGGCCTTGCGGCGTATGCTGCGCGATCAGAACCGTCGCTACGTGTTCGGGCTAATCCAGAAGTACCGCGAGCGAGTTGTCGAGGCGTACTCCGAGCGCGACGACATCATCGTCATTTCCGACGAGGCTCACCGCTCCCAGTACGGCCGGCTGGCATTGAACATGCGCAAGGGCTTGCCGCGTGCGAAATTCCTGGGCTTCACTGGCACGCCACTGATCGATGGTGGCGAGAAGCAGCTGACCCGAGAGGTGTTCGGCGACTACGTCTCGATCTATGACTTCCAGCGCGCCGTGGCCGATGGCGCCACCTTGCCGCTGTTCTACGAGAACCGCGGGGAAAAGCTCAAGGTCGTTGACGCTACGATCAATGACCGTGTTGCCAAGCATATCGAGGCTGCACGCCAGGCTGCGACGCTGGATGACCCCTGGACTGACGAAAAAGAAGAGAAGCTGTATAGGCACTTGAAGAGCGATTACGCAGTGCTGACCTCCCCTACGCGTCTGGAGCGCGTTGCGCAAGACTTCGTCGAGCACTTCCATCAGCGTTGGCGGGTGGTTGAAAACGGTGGCGGCAAGGCGATGATGGTCTGCCTGGACAAGATCACCTGCGTGAAGATGCATGATCTGATCGTCGCCAAGTGGCAGGAGAAGGCCGCGCAGCTGAATGCCGAGGTGACTGCCGAGGAGGCGCTGTTCGCCGCCAAGGGCAAGGCGCCGACGTCCCTACTCAAGCAGCGCCGTGAGCAGGTCGAGTGGATGAAGGCCACCGAAACCTGTGTGGTGGTCTCCCAGGAGCAGGGCGAGGTTGCCGAGTTCAAGAAATGGAAAAACTTCCTTGATGAAGAGCTGGACATCACCCCGCATCGGGAAAAGATGGTCAAGCGTGATCTGGAGAAGGAATTCAAGAAGGCCGAGCACCCGTTCCGCATCGCCATTGTCTGTGCGATGTGGCTGACCGGTTTCGACGTGAAGTGCCTGGCCACTCTGTACCTCGACAAACCGATGCAGGGGCACACGCTGATGCAGGCCATCGCTCGCGTCAATCGAGTGGGTGGTGGCAAGAAGCATGGCTTGATCATCGACTACAACGGCATGCTGAAAAGCCTGCGCCGTGCCTTGGCCACTTTCGCCCAAGGCGACCGAGAGGGCACCGGCAAGGGTGAAGGCGAGCAGGACACGGTGCGTGACGATGTCGAGGCGCTTGCCGAGTATGCGCAGAGCCTGCAGCAGGCGCGCGACTATCTGACTGGGCTGGGTGTGAATCTGGATGCTCTGATCGCGGCTCAGGGCTTTGACAAGCAGGGGCTGATCCTCTCGGCGGTGAATCAGCTGTGCGAAAGCGATGAGCGGCGCAAGACCTATGAGGTGATCGTCGAGGACGTAGAGGCTCGCCATCGTGGACTTTTTCCGCATCCAGGACTGTTCGACTACGACGCCGAAGAAAGCGCCGTAGTCGCGATCTACAACAAGCTGCAGGACGCGCGCTCGACCCCGGATATCACGGCCTTGCTGCAATCCTTCTATGAGGTTGTTGATACCGCACTGGCTGCGGACGGCGGCGCTCCGGTTGGCACTAAGGAGAAGCCAGCCCTCTACAACCTGTCGAAGATCGACTTCACGCGCTTGCGGGCTGAGTTCGAGAAAACGCCGCTCAAAAGCATCGCTACGTTGAACCTCAAGGAGAGGATCGAGCAGCGCCTGGCGATGATGGTGGCGCGCAATCCGACACGAGTGGATCTCTACGAGCGTTATCAGCAGATCGTGCAGGAGTACAACAAGGACAAGGACGCCAGCGAGATCCAGAAGGTGATGGACGATCTGTTCGCCTTCAACGACAGCCTCAATGCGGAAGAAAAGCGCTATGTGCGTGAAGGGCTAGAAAGTGAGGACCAACTGGCGGTGTTCGATCTCTTGCAGAAGGACAGCCTGGCCAAGAAGGATCGCGACGCCATCAAACAGGTCGCCAAGGAACTGCTGGAAAAACTGATCAGCGGCAAGTTGCAGATCGATCACTGGCGCGAGAAAGCCACCGCCCAGGCGCAGGTTAAGGCCGAGATCATCAAGCACCTTTACACCCACCTGCCTTCCGGCCTCTATGCCCCGGACGAGATCAACCTTAAGGCGGATGTGGTGTTTACGCATATCTACACTGCGGGTATCGGGGGCGCTGCTCCGGTGTATCACTGAGGGCTCATTTGCTGACTTGAAGACCCGGCGAAATCGGTCCGAGTAAAAAATAAACTGCAGGCTTGGCCAGAGAGAGCAGCTGAATGCTGCTCTCTCTGCGTCTGCCGTTCAGTTATGGATGTTCCCCCTTTGTGGTCTTTATCAATCGGCAGAAGATCCAGCAGGCCAGGACCACGGCGACCAGCAGCGGTGGGAATCGCAGCATCAGCAGAACGCTGATGACCAGCGCTCCAGCAGCGGCGAGTGCGCCAATAAAGAGGAGCAGGTGGAGTAGGAATCGAAGTAGGGGCATGGTGTGTCTCCGGGGATTCCGGTCTGGCTGATGCCTGCAGCGCAGGCAGGGGATTCAGTGGGGCTGCGAGGCGAGGGCTTCCAGCTTGCCCGCGAGGGATTTGGGCGCCGGCGGTGAATCAATCGGGTCCGCCGAGCTGGCAGGTTCTGGGGAAGTGAAGAACTCCTCGGCGATGGCGCCGGCGTCCTCCTCGCTGTCCTCGAAGGCGCCATTGCCGAAACCACGCTGCGCCGCTTCATCCAGGGCGGCCTGATCGAAGCCAGCTGCTTGCCGCTGCGCATCGAGTTCATTGGCGGCCAGCACCGCCTCCGTCATGTCCATACCGCTGCGGACTGTGAGGTCGACATAGAAGATCGGCGTCCCATGGCTTTGCCGGGTGGACTTTCCGCGCAGGCGCAGCTCCAGCGGCAGGCACGCCAGGCGGTTGCCGGAAATGGCCTGGAAGTAGTGCAGCCGGGCGGCGAGGGTGCGGATGCTGTTGAAGCCGGTGGTACGGAACACGAAGCTGCCCAACGGGTCGTCGTCGCCAATGACCACGTTCAGTCGGCCGTAAGGCTTGCAGGCATTGCCTTTGGCCAACGAGCAGGCGTCCGGCGAAGGGCAGGGCAGCGACTGCATGCCGTCCTGAGTGACACGCTTGCAGGTCTCGCCATTGCCCACGCACAGCGGGCGTCCGGACTGGCGGTCGAACAGCGTGTAGTCGGCGCGGAAATTCAGCTCCGGTTCGTTGAACAGCAGGTGCACCGGGATGCTGCGAAGCTTGTCGTCCTTGCCCTGGCGCAGCTCGTCATTGAGCGGATGCAGCAGCCAGCCATCCTTGCCTTGTACCTGGGAGGTGATGGTGAATTGGTCATCCTTCTCCGGTAGGCGCTTGCCGTTCTTCTCGACGACCTTGCCGATGGAGATGCGTCCGAGCACCGGCGGGGTGATAGCCAGACCTTTGAGCATGGTGGTTCTCCTGGAAATGAAAAAAGGCCAGCCATGCAGCGCGAACTGCATGGACTGGCCAAGGGGAGGGAAGCGTTGATGGATACGGAAATCAGCCGACCAGGAAACGCCGCGCACCGGGTTTCAGCAGCGGGTACTTGACCTGCAGGTAGGGCTTGTCCTGGAGCAATTGAGCGACATCGAGGCCGATGCTGTCCTTGGCCTTGCGCCAGCTGACGTAGCCGCTGGAGAACTCCGCCCGGCTGGCATCGCCCATGGCCTGTTGCAGCATCTGCTTGAGCTCGGCCTCGCGTTTTTCCTTGTCGGCAATCGACTGCCGTACCGCCTTGAGCTCGATGAAGGCAGCGGCCAGTCCGGCATGGCTGCTGAAGTCGACGACCTGACCGTTGTCCTCCGGGTAGAGGCAGCGCAGGGCCGCTTCGGCGGAAGCGGTGCCATCGGCCGGCGGTGGTGTGTCGGTTTCTACGTACTGCCAGAACTTGTGCTCCAGCTCGATCAGTCGCGCGATCATTTGCTCGTCGCGTTCGATGCGATGGATCTCAAGCGTCTGGCCACCGAGCAGGACCGCCACATCCGCAGCCTGCTTGCCGGTCACGGCGAGCTGGTGCATCACCTGCAGCTGTACATACTCGGGGACGCCTTCTTTCCAGAGGCGTGCCCCGTTTATGCCGGCGGTCTTGCACTCCAAGATCTGCACATCGTCGGCCCCGATCACCTCGCGGTCGATGTTGGCCAGCATCCAGGGCAACTCTGGATCCGGATGCTGCAGCACGGCGTTGATGCGACGTACCTTGTTCTTCGTACGCTTGCTGTAGTGCCAGGCCACGATGGGCTCTAGGACATTGCCCCAGTACATCGGGCTTTCCTCATCGTGGGGATCGACCTTCGGCAGCCCAGCGTCGCGACCGGTCTTCTCCAGCCACAACTCCAGCTGCGACTTGTAGGGATTGAGGCCAACCGCAGCGGCGGCATCCGAACTGCCGATGCCTTGTTTACGGATCTGCAGCCAGTCCTCGCGTGGCAGCTCCTTGGTGCTGACCAGGCGCAGGGCAGGGCGTTTCTTGCGGGTGCTGCCGTTCAATGACGTTGCTTTCATGGTATTCACCTGCAGACAGAAAAACGCCCGACCAGCACAAGGCTGACCGGGCGCGAGGGTTGATGTAATTGAGGATTAAGCGGCGAGTTGCAGCGCGGCATCCAGGGCGCGTTGCTTGATCTGTGCGCCCTGGCCGAACCAGGCCGAGTCCATGCGGTATTCGTTGCTGCGGGCACGGCGCTCGTGATCGACGTACTCGGTCACGGCATTGAGCAGGCCCCAGGCGGTACCGCGTGCCGAGTCCAGCTGGCTACCGCGGCCGCGGCCTTCGTACAGCTCCTGGACCTTGCGCAGCGCTCGCTCGTTGGGCAGTACTTCCGGCAAGGCTGCAGTGGGCGTGGTTTCACACAGCACGTTCATGAAGAAGCCCAGTGCTTCATGCCATTGCACTTTGCGCTCAGCCAGCACGCGCATGCCGTACATGAAGTCCTCCCACTGCGAAACGGCGATACCGAGCTGCTTCTTCACCGCCTTCGGATCGAAGCGGGTGTTGTGCGGCACCTTGATCGCCCGGCTGGTGCCGTCCAGGGCGATGGTCAGGGTGTTGTTGCACACCACGCGCACAGTGGTGGGTGTTGCTGTGGTGGCCAGGGTGCCGTCGCAGGAGGTGGCCAGCAGCAGATAGCCATTGACCTGGTCGTTGCCCTTCAGTGCAGCCCCCTGCCCGGTACGCGCCAGCGCCCAGAACTTGCGCCCGCCCTTGAGCACGCCGGCCGTTTCCAGCTCGTAGCCAGAGACCTCGGTCAGGTCGCGGTAGAACTCCAGCACTTCCCGAGGTTGCACGGTGTGATAGCGCTGGGAGACCACTGACAGCGGGGCCTTGGTGTCCGAACGGTAGAGCACCTTCTGTTCGGGGAAGGAGTGGATGGTGCCCAGGTGGCCGACGGCATCCGACTTGAAATGCACGGGGCTTTCGAGGATCTGCCAGTCCATGCCGGCTTCGCGTTGCCAGACTTCGATAGGTTGCTTCTGGGTAAGCTGATTGCCGAGACCGTGCCAGGGAGCGGCTCCGGCATAGGCCATTGTTTCCACGAGATGAGCCATCTGAAGATTCCTTTAGATGCGAGCCGGCATAAAGCGCTGCACACTGCGCAGCACCGACTGGATGAGTGAAGGGTAGTAGTGCCGGATCAGGCCGGCAGGTTGAAGCGATGACCGCAGAGCAGGCAGAGGTTGTGGGCCAGAACGTGGCGGTCGAGCGTTTCACCGAGCTGAGCGCCGAGCGCGCAACCGCTAACTCCACCGGCCAGACCACCGAGGATGGCACCTGACACGGAGCCGAGGGTGATACCGACCGGCCCGGCGAGAGCACCAAGCGCCGCGCCAGCCTGACCGCCCGCCAGGGCGGCGCTAACGCCACGCGCAACACCGCCCACGGTGCCGATGGCGGCGCCGACTTTCATGGCGTGATGGAAGGAAGCGACTTTGGGGGAGTGACAGCGAGGGCATTGCAATGACATGGGGCGAACCTCCTTGGTGGTGATGTCATTGCGGTAATGTGTGGCTGAGATTTTTTTGAATCGAGCGGCATTGTCGTGAACAATTTGCCCGAGCGCCTGCTTATTTAAAGTGCTGCTTGCAAGTGACAATCTGGGTTAGCATTTTTATCGAATTGGATGCGTGTCTGAACGGGATGGAGGTAGGAACGGATGCCATTGACATTGACACCCGTGACGCATGGCAAGCTTTGTCATGGTTCCCGTTGGGTTATAGCAGATGAGAATGACCTCGCTCGTATGGTGGGACGCCTTGCGCTCGGGCAGTCACGTCATGTGGCAGCAATCCTCGCTCACATTGATAAAAAAGCTCCTGGCACCCGAGCAGATACAGCTGAGGGTGCAATTAAATTGCTAACCGTACCGAGTGGGGCAGATCCTTATCACCGTGATGGATGGGTCTTCCAGGCGATCTCCTGGATCGCAGCTCATCGAAACGAAGCTGGAGCTGTTGTTCGCGCTCCCCACAACATCGTTGCCCACAAAGGCTTCGACGGCATGCAGCTCAAATTGGATGCAGAAAACGAGAGAGTGACCGCCGTCGTAATCTTCGAGGACAAGGCTACGACTCTTCAGCGGAAGACGGTTAGAGAGGATGTATGGCCAGGCATCAGGGCATTGGAGAATGGCGAGAGGATGCCTGAGCTGATCCAGGAAACCGGCGGGATCTTGGAGGCATATCAAAATCGCTTCCCTGAGTTGGACATAGATTCAGCAGTCGAAACCATTATCTGGGAACAAGCTCGACACTATCGCGTTGCTATCACTGCTGATGCAGAACACGATAAGGACCCTCGGCGTGAGGCGCTATTCAAAGGGTTTGATAAGGTGGCCCCCGGTGATCTTTCGCGGCGTCAGGCTGAAACTATTTCCATCCCGGATCTGCGGGAGTGGATGAGCCAGTTTGCGGCCAAGGCAATCAAGCACGTCGAAGCATGGAGAGACAATGTTTGATCCCGTTACGATTGATCTTATAAACGCTGCGCCACCACTTAGCTCGCTTGACCTCGAGGAGCTACCTCGACAGTTCACCAATGCGTTTGCGGAGATCGTCGCCGCGCGTGTCCGGCTGCGTGGCGCTGTCGATACTGCGGGTCATAGTAACGTCCTCGGCGAACTCCTCGACCAGATGAGCCGCTTGGCTGCCACGCAGGAGCTGCTGGTTACTACCTCGCCAGAGCGTGCCGATCGCGCTGCAGCAGCTTTTGTAGCAGGAACAGCGCACCAGCTTTGTCTTATGGCCGAAGTACTATCCGAGGTCGGCGATAAGCGCAGCTCTTTCATCGATGCTATTCGTGTGGCGCCTGAGATCTGTAGCACCCTGCTTTTTTTGATCGCGGACTCACAAAGTGATGCCGCCGAGATGGCGAAGCGACTGAGCCCGCTGGAAGGTGATCAATCAGCTGAGGCCCAACTGATTAAGGCCATCGGTGATCTGGCTGTTGGTCGTTTTGAGGCGCTGATTAACCGAGAAGCGGAGCAGGTGTGTGACCTTCCTGCTGAGGAAAACGGACCGGATCGTGCTGTAGATGCTTTACTTAGGCGGTTGCACGAAGGTGTACTCGAGCTCATGCACGAGTTGCTCTCCCGGCCGAAAAATGATCTGGAAGCGGTCGAGCCCTCTCGCGCTCAGATGATTTTTAAAGAGGTCATAGATTTGTGCGTGGCACCCATCGATGACGTCTTTGATGCTGATGGGCCAAGCGCTGTCAGCGTTTTTCCTGGTCCCCTACATGTTGCAAAGTTGCTATTAACCGTTTCAGGGAGCCTAGTAGCTACCAGCCTTTGTCGCGTTCGTGCGCCTCTAGGTGTTGATGAAAGTCAATGGTGGAGTGTTATTCGTCGAGCCGCTAGCAGGCGCCCATATTTGTGGCGTAATCATCGTGCGGCGCTAGACGAAGGTTATCTCGACAAGGGGCTCTCCGCAGCGGTTAGTTTTCCAACCGGTGGTGGAAAGTCTACCCTCGCGGAGCTCAAAATCGCTGCCGCGCTACTTCGCGGCGGTAAGGTAGTTGTTCTGGCGCCGACTCTGGCGCTTGTCGATCAAACCGCATCAACACTTCAGAACGCGTTCAGTGACTTCAGCGTCTTCGGCGATCTCGACGAGGAGATTACTTTCTCTGATGTGGTCGAGTTGCCGGAAATCGTCGTGACCACGCCGGAGCGATGTCTCATGCTGCAATCTTTGCAGCCGGATGCATTCAGTGATGTTGGGCTGGTAATGTTTGACGAATGTCACCTATTGCATCCAAGAGATGCAGAGCGGAGCCGTCGCAGCATCGACTCGATGCTATGCATTCTAAACCTTACTCAGTCGGCACCAGATGCCGATCTTTTGCTGATATCTGCAATGATGCAGAACGCAGAAGAGATTGCAGGGTGGGTTACAGATCTGACCGGTAGGCCTTGCTTGGCACTGGATCTCGCGTGGAAGCCGACTCGACAAGCTCGTGGGTGTGTTGCCTTCAGCGCTGACCGAATTACAGAGCTTGAAGCGCTACTTCGCACTGAGCAAGCGACCGCCACCACTCAGAACGTTCCAGTAAAACTGAAATCCAAGCTTGATGCGTATCCGCTTGCTTTCTTCTGTCTGAAGCAGACCTGGGCCACCCGAAATCGCAGTGACTATGCGCTAATGGCGTTACTCGACAAGCCAGTCTTATTCGCAACCGGAAAACATAAGCAGACCAAGAGGTGGTATCTCACACCAAATGGTAACCAGGTCGCAGGGACCATCGCCGTTGCAGCCGCCGAAGTTGGCTTGAAGACGCTGACGTTCGTGCAAAGCACCATCATGGCTGAGTCCTCTGCCCGACATTTTCGAGGATTGCTCCCCAATCACCGAGTTCAACTCAGCGATGAAGAGCGAGTTTGGCGCAAGCTAGTTGAGGAAGAGCTTGGCGGTCCAGAATATTGCTATCTGCAACTTGACGACAATGGATGCGTTGAAGGCGGTGCCGCCAGTCATCACTCGCAACTCATCAAGAATGAGCGTCTCTTACATGAGTCGTTGTTCAAGCGCCGCGACGGTATCAATGCGCTCTTCGCTACTTCGACGCTCGCCCAAGGGATGAATCTTCCGAGTGACATCGTCCTCATCGCGGGCGACAGCCGGTGGGACGTAGACGGCGATAAGATGAAGCAACTTGATGCTCATGAACTACTAAACGCTGCAGGGAGGGCGGGGCGCGCGGGTGAGGGGGGGCAGGGTTTCGTACTAGTCGTGCCTAGCAAGATCATCAGCTTCGATGATAAGAAGAACAACATTGGCCAGCACTGGATGACCCTGCAGGCAATCTTCTCGCAATCAGACCAATGCCTGAAAATTGATGATCCGCTAACAGCCCTGCTCGATCACATTCACGCTGGTATTTACGACGGTAATGAAGACTACTTCCTTTCCCGGTTGCCCGTAGGTGAGGTGGACGCCTCGGACGAGCCTGCCAAGTCGATGATCAGTAGATCCTTCGCTGCATATCGCATGCGCCAAGAGAATAAAATCGACTGGGTCGAAAGTCGCATCCAGTCAGCACTCGAGCGGCGAGCAAAACTTTCTCCGAAGCAGGAACTCACCTGGCTGGAGCGCGTGGCTTCGTCGTCCGGTCTTCCTTATGAGATTGTGGCGAGCCTGGCTGCCCTCTTGGAAAGCGGGGCATTTGTGGGAGGTTCTTCGGATTGCTTGCAGGTGCTATTCAATTGGATCGAGAAGAACCCTAAATGGCTCCTTCAATTGATCAGGCCAACCGATCTCGAAGGTCTTTTCGGGGGCGACTATCGCGCTCTTCAACGCGATGAGGAAAAGGCGAAGAAAGCCCTCCCTGTAATCAAAACGCTCCTTTACGCATGGATGGAGGGAAAGCCACTCTGCGATCTGGAGCGCGCTATCGGGACGAAGGCTAATGCGATCAAAACCTGCGAGACGGCACGTCATTTTGCAGTGCGCTTAGTACCTGATCTTGCCTTCGTTGCAGGTCTCCCTGCTCGTATCTTGGCGGCAAAAACAATTGCAATTGGGGATGAGCCACAGATTCCGATTACCCTACTCACCTTGAGCGGTGTTGTTCGCAAAGGATGTTCAAGCCCTGAGCTGCTCGCGAATGCGGTTCATCTCAAGGGCATCTCTCGCCCAGCTGCTCGAGATGTGTTCGTGCAGATTCAGCCTTATATCCAGCCGGGGAACGCATACGAGAGTTTCGAAGGCTTGCTGGCGCGGGTGCGGCAGGCGCACATCATGGCACTGTTCAATGAGCAATAGGCCCAGTACTACGTCTAAAATACTCGTCGGCAAGCTTTCTCGGACTTTTGAGCCCCCCCTGATTTCATAGGCATCGGTGAGCAGCGGATAGTCTGTAGTTAACAGAGATTCAGCATCTGATGGATCTCTGTTCAATAATCACCCGCTGGTTAGGTCCTATGCTTGCTCAACAGCCGTGCTTGGGTCAGCGTATCGAATGACCTTTCGGTCATGATTGTGACAGGATGCTGACATCGACAGGTTGCCGGTTGCTGCTTCCTGGATGTGTTCGCTCCACCAAGCCATCATCGGACGCCTGCGTTCGATATAGTCCGCCCGGTTGTAAGCGCTGCGGACCTCGTCCTTGTCGACGTGGGCAAGTGCTACCTCAACCAATTCACGATCCCAGCCATGTTCGTTGAGGGTGGTGCTGGCCATCGATCGCATGCCATGGCTGACTAGGCGGCCTTCGAAGCCCATTCGCTTCAGGGCCATGTTGGCGGTCTGGCTGTTACAGTGGGTGCGAGGGTTCCGGTCCGCGGGGAAGACGTACTCACGATGTCCACTGTAGGGCTTGATCGCCTCCAGCAGTGCCAGCGCTTGCTCCGTGAGCGGGACAATGTGCGTGCGGCGCTTCTTCATACGCTCCGCAGGGATCGTCCAGATCTTCTTCTCGATGTCGATGTCCGCCCAGCGGGTGGTCGCTGCCTCGGCTGGCCGGGTCATGGTGTGAAGCTGCCACTCGATCAGACAGCGGGTCGTTCTTTTTATGCTGGCATTGGCTATTGCAACCATGAGCTCTTTCAGCTCATCAGGGGGCAGTGCTGCCATGTTCTTCTTCTTAGGTTTCTTGAAGACGGAACGGATCCCGCTGAGCGGGTTTGCATGAATCAGCCCTGAGTTGACCCCGTAGGTCATGATCTCGTTGAGTCGCTGCGTCAGCCGTTTAACGGTTTCAAGGCTTCCCTTGGTTTCGAGCGGCCGAAGCAGGTTGATGACCTGAGGGGCGGTGATGGCCGAGATCGGAGTGGTACCCAAGTCAGGGAAGATGTGCAGCGTAAGGGAGCGCCAAATGTCCTCGGCGTAGGCCTGTGTCACTGAGTCCTTTTTTAACTCATACCAAGACGTCGCGACATTCTGGAAAGTGTGTTCGGTGGCCGCTTTTCTCGCTTGCCGATCTGCGTTGCGCCGCTCCTTCGGATCTATCCCTTGAGCGACAAGCTCCCTTGCTTCCACGGTTCGCTTGCGTGCCTGAGCCAGGCTCACCTCTGGGAAGGTACCTAGCCCCATGTTGATCCGTTTCTTCGTTACGGGATGGATATAGTTGAAGTTCCACAGCTTAGAGCCATTGATTCTCACTCGCATCTGAAGGCCGTTACCATCAGTCAGCGTGTAGTCCTTTTCCTTAGGCTTGGCAGCTTTGACTTTGAGGTCTGAAAGGCGCGTGGCTTGGGCACCCATGATGTATTCCAGAGCTGTTTGTGTATTCCAAAAAATATCAGCAGAGTGCTTGGAATACCACGTGGAATACACGAAAACGTAGATGTTGCTGGACGCTATCGGATCGTGATGACGCTGAAAGCCCCGTATTTACTGAATTTCAGGCACAAAAAAAGACGTCCGTGGACGTCTTTAGATGTTGTAATGGTGGAGCCGGGGGGATTTGAACCCCCGTCCGCCAGCTCTCCGCTATCGGTTCTACATGCTTAGCCATCTCTACTGAGTTAACTCCGCGCGGCCCGAGTGGCAGGGCGCTTGGAGCGAGCTGTATGAGTTTTAGCCGTTACGTCTACAGCGAACTTGGCGGCGATCCTGTTCTATATGACTGACCAAATCTTCGGGTTTACAGGCATCCCCTAGGGTCAGCTGGCGCCCTTAGGCGGCCAGAGCGTAGTTGTCGTCGTTGGCAACTATGAAGTTGTGGCAGCGGATTTACGAGAACTGTCACCTACTCGGCATGCCCCTCAAGTTTCGTTACCGGCGTCGAATCCTAATCGGCCCCAAAACCTTCGTGGTTACAGCTAGGACGCGGAGTGTACGGCAAAGGTTCCACAACGTCGACTGCGGATTCCAGCGCGGGAGGCTATGATGGCGCCTTGCGTCCCTCTGCGCGCCCTAAGGAAAGGAGTCGTCATGCCGAGTTCTAGCCGCTACCCCCTGCGTCAGTGGATCTGGCGGGCCTTCGTGCAGAGCGCGCTGATCCCGTTGATTCTGGTGGAGTCGGTGCTGATCGCGGTGTACCTGCTGAGCAACCAGGCGATTCGCGACGCCCAGGTCGGCCATCTGCAGGAGGCAGCGGTGAAGGACCTGGCCAGTGCCGCGCTGCGCGAGGGGCAGATCGTCGACGGCCGCCTGCGTTCGATCGAGTCCTTGGTCCAGGTGTACCGCGACGCGACTCAGCGCGCGCTGCTCGATACCGGCTATCAGGCCGACGAGCTGGAGCGTCAGCGCCATGCCAGCACCGACAGCGGGGTGTTCTATACCCGTAGCGACGACGGTCGCGCCGCCTCCTTCTACGCCAACAGTACGCCGCCGGTGCAGCAGGATCATGCCAAGGTCATGCGCCTGTCGCAGGTCGACCCGCTGATGCGCTCGATCCAGCAGGCCAACCCGCTGGTGGCGGCGCTGTATTTCAACAGCTGGGACAGCTACAACCGCATCTATCCCTGGTTCGACACGCCGGCGCAGTATCCCCATGACATGGTGATCCCGGATTACAACTTCTATTACCTCGCCGACGCCCAGCACAACCCCGAGCGCAAGACCGTGTGGACCGAGGTCTACCTCGATCCGGCCGGCCTCGGCTGGATGATGTCGGCCATCGCTCCGGTCTACCGCGGCGATTTCCTCGAGGGCGTGGTGGGCCTGGACATCACCGTCGGCCAGGTACTCGGCGAGATCGCCGAGCTCAACGTGCCCTGGCAGGGCTACGCCATGCTGGTCAGTCACGACCACAACATCATGGCGCTGCCCGCCGCCGGCGAGCTGGATTTTGGCCTGCGCGAGCTGACTCATTACTCCTACGACGAGGCGGTACGCCGCGAGGTGCTCAAGCCCGAGGACTTCAATCTGGCCAAGCGCGAGGGTATGGAGCCGTTGCTGCAGGCGATGAACGAAGGCCGCGGCAACGTCCAGGAGGTGCTGCTCGGCGGGCGCAAGCAACTGGTGGCCTGGAGCGAGATTCCGCAGACCGGCTGGCGCCTGTTGCTGGTGGTGGACGAGGAGCAGATCTTCCACGACACCAATCAGCTGGCCGAGCGCTACCAGCAGATCGGCTACCTGCTGATCGCCGGCCTGCTGGCCTTCTATCTGCTGTTCTTCGCCTGGATGTGGTTGCGTTCGCGGCGTCTCAGCGACCTGCTGGCGCACCCCATCGCCGATATCGTCGAGATGGCCGGCAGCCTTGGGCAGGGCAACTACCTGCCGGCGGCACCGGACAGCCGGATCGCCGAGGTCAGTCGCCTGGCCGATGCGATGCAGCAAGCCGGGCGCCAGTTGCAGGCCAGCGAGCAGGAGCGCCAGGAGGCGCAGAACATTCTCCAGCTGGTGCTGGAAAGCACCACCGAGAGCCTCTGGCAGATCAATGCCCGCGATCTGACCATCGACCTCAGCGAACGCTTCGTGCGGCGCTTCGGCCTCGGTGCGCGCCACCTGAGCCTGAGCGAGTTCAATCAGCGCGTGCACCCGGACGACCTGGAACGCCTGCGCCACCTGCGCAAGCACTTCGCCGAGAGTGGCGACGAGCATTTCGACGCCGAATACCGCTACCTCGACTGCCAGGGCCAGTACCTCTGGCTGCTTAGCCGTGGCAAGGTGCTGGAGCGCGACGCCAAGGGCTGGCCACTGCGCGTGGCCGGCACCCATGTCGACATCACCCGCCTCAAGCAGGTGCAGGAGGAACTGCGCCACGCCAGCCTCGAGGCCCTGGCCGCCAGCCAGGCCAAGAGTCGCTTCCTGTCGAGCATGAGCCACGAGCTGCGCACGCCGCTCAACGCCATCCACGGTTTCGCCCAACTGATCGAGATGGAGGCGCAGGACAAGGCGGAGGCGCGCCTGGAGGGCGACTACGCCCACGAGATCGTCAACGCCAGCCGCCACCTGACCTCGCTGGTCGACGACATCCTCGATCTGTCGAGCATCGAGAGCCGCCGTCAGCAGTTGCAGCTGCAGCCGCTGGAGATCGGCAGCCTGCTGGCCGGCTGCGCCGAGCTGGTACAGCCCGAGGTGCAGCAGCGTCAGTTGCAGCTGCAGGTGATGGCCGCGGCCCAGCCGCCGCTGTTCGTCCAGGGTGACCCGCGCCGGGTGCGGCAGATCCTGCTCAACCTGCTGTCCAACGCGATCAAGTACAACAGCCCGCAGGGCCTGATCCGCATGGGTTACGAGGTGCGTGCCGACTGCGTGCGGCTGTGGGTCGACGACACCGGCCCGGGGCTGTCCGGTGAGCAGCAGGCGCAGCTGTTCCAGCCGTTCCAGCGCCTCGGCCGGGAAAGCTCGAACATCCCCGGCACCGGCATCGGCCTGGTGCTGTGCCGCGAGTTGGCCAGCCTGATGGACGGCGAGATCGGCGTGCGCAGCGAGCCGGGCGTGGGCAGCCGTTTCTGGCTCGACCTGCCCAGCGCCGCGCGGCCGGACGAGGCCGACGCCGACGCACCGGCGCAGTCGGCGCAAGACGAGCGGCGCCTGGTGCAGGTACTGTGCGTGGAGGATCACCCGGCCTGCCTGAAGATTCTCCAGGAGGCGCTGCGCGAATTCGCCGAGGTGCGCGGCGCCGGCACCCGCCAGCGCGCGCTGGCCGAGCTGCAGGACAACGAACCGGCGCTGCTGCTGCTCGACATCGACCTGCCGGACGGCAACGGCCTGGAGATACTCGACACCATGCGCGCCGAGCCACGGCTGCGCGAGGTGCCGGTGCTGGTGATCAGCGCGGTGGCCGACCAGGCGCTATTCGAGGAAGCCAGGGCGCGCGGGGCCTCCGCCTGCCTGAGCAAACCGGTGGATCTGCAGGAGGTACGGCAGCTGGCGCTGGAACTGCTCTACACCGGCTACTAGGCAGCAGTGCTGCAGGCGCCTACAACCAGCAGGGGAGTCGGCGACTACTCGCTGGCTTCCAGCAGATTGATGGCTTCGCCCAGCACCTTGACCGATTCGCTGTGGTTGCCGGCCTTGTGCAGGGCTTCGCCTTCGGCACGCAGTTCCTGCACCTTGGCCAGCACGGCGGGGTCGGCCGGTGGGTCGCTTTGCAGCATGGCGTCGATCTTGGCCATGTCCGCCGGGCAGTGCATCGCCCACAGGGGCGCACTGAGCAGGGCGGCGGCGAAGAAGGCGGTTAGGCGGCGCATGATGGCTCTCCAGAACGGTACGGTGGGACTTTCAGTATAGGAAGCCGTGTCGCGGCGTCATCGCCGCCGGTCACTCAACCCTTCACGCACAGCAGCTGGCGCAGGCTGTGCACCACCTCGACCAGGTCGCGCTGGGCCGCCATCACCGCCTCGATGTCCTTGTAGGCCATGGGGATTTCGTCGATCACGTCCTTGTCCTTGCGGCATTCGACATGGGCGGTGGCGCGCAGCTGGTCGGCCAGGTCGAAGCGCTTCTTCGCCTGGCTGCGGCTCATCACCCGGCCGGCGCCGTGGCTGCAGGAGCAGAACGCCTCGGCATTGCCCAGGCCGCGCACTATGTAGCTGCGCGTGCCCATGGAGCCGGGGATGATGCCCAGCTGACCCTTATGTGCCGACACCGCGCCCTTGCGCGTGACCAGCACCTCGTGGCCGAAGTGGCGCTCCTGCTGCACGTAGTTGTGGTGACAGTCCACCGCTTCCAGCTGCGCCTCGAACGGCCGGCCGAGCACCTGGCGAGTCGCCGCGATCACCGCCTGCAGCATCAGCGCACGATTCTGCCGGGCGTAGTCCTGGGCCCAGCCGACCGCCTCGAGGTAGTCGGCGAAATGCCGGCTGCCTTCCTCGAAGTAGGCCAGGTCCTTGTCCGGCAGGTTGGCCAGGTGCTGGCGCATGTCGGCCTGGGCCAGCTCGATGAACAGGTTGCCGATGGCGTTGCCGACGCCGCGCGAGCCGCTGTGCAGCATCAGCCAGACACGGTCGGCCTGGTCCAGGCAGAGTTCGATGAAGTGATTGCCGCCGCCCAGGGTGCCGAGGTGCACGCGGTGGTTGCTCTTCTCCAGGCGCGGGTGCTTGGCGCAGATCGCCCGGAAGCGCCCGGCCAGTGTCTTCCAGGCTTGGTCGGTGGTGGCCGGCACCTGATCCCAGGCGCCGACGTCACGTTTGCCGAAGCTCTTGCCGTGCGGCACCGCGCGTTCGATGGCGCAGCGCAGGCGGTGCAGATCGTCCGGCAGATCCGCGGCGCGCAGCGAGGTGCGCGCGGCGACCATGCCGCAGCCGATATCCACGCCGACCGCGGCGGGGATGATGGCGCCGAGGGTGGGGATCACGCTGCCGATGGTCGAGCCCTTGCCCAGGTGCACGTCCGGCATCACCGCCAGGTGCTTGAAGATAAAGGGCATCCGCGCCGTATTGAGCAGTTGTCGGCGGGCTCCGTCCTCCACCGGCACGCCGCGGGTCCAGAGCTTGATCGGCTTGCCGCCAGGAACTTGCAGCAGCTGCGGGCCGTGGTCGTGCATGGTTGGGTTCCTGCCTGGTATGACCGCTCTATTGTGCGCCTGCCGGCGCTCAATAGTGATACCAGCGCAGCTCCAGCTTGACCTCGTTGACCGGCGCGGCGAGTTGGCTGAACTCGCGCTGGGCGCTCAGGCGCAGGCCGAGGTCGGTGCGTACCTCCCATTGCTGATTGAGCGACAGGCGACGGCGCACCTCGCCGTTGTGGAAGTAGTCGCCGCTGGCTTCCAGGCTCAGGTTGCCCAGCGCGTTGCGCCACAACAGGCCGGCGTTGAAACCCATGGCCGGGGCGACGAAGGCGGCGAAGTCGCGGTTGTGCTCCAGGCGCGCGGTGGCCAGGGCGAAGCCCAGGGTATCTGCGCCGAGTTGCCAGGTGGCGCCGCCGCCGCCGCCGATATGCGCCACCAGCGGGCTGTCGCCGTCTGCGCCGAGTACCCGCTCCAGGCCGCCGCCGACCTGCCAGGACCAGGGCTGGAGCAAGGCGTCGCGCGGCGTCAGCGAGCGGATGTTGGCCAGGTCCAGGCGCTGCACTTGCCAGTGGTTGCCCTCGTACTGGCGCAGCTTGAGCTGGGCGATCTCGATCTGCGCGCCGAGGGGGAAGCCGTCGAGGTTGTCGTTGAGGTCGTGGTAGGCCATGCGCAGGCCGTATTCGGCGAAGGCGCGGTTCTCGCGGCTGCCGCCGGCCAGCTGCCAGGTGCGCGACTGGTGGCCCTCCTCGGGCAGTAGCGGGCGTTGCAGCGCCAGCGGTGGCGGCGGGTTGCGGTTGACCGCACCGAGCAGCTGGAAACTACGCTCGGCGGTCTCGTCCGTGCGCGCCTCGCCGCTGGCGCGGTAGCGCACCAGGCGGAAGGCGGCGTCCTGGATCAGCGCGCGGCGCTCGCTCGGCAGGCTCTGGAACGGTGCCGCGCCGAGCTGCGCGGAGTCGCCGGCCAGGCTCAGCACCCAGTGCTTTTCCTCGGCGTCCAGCGGCTCGGCGCGGCCCAGCAGTTCGCGCTCGCGCGAGGGGCGGTAGTCGATGCGTTCGATCAGCCCGGCGTCCTTCACCGCGCGCACGGTGTCGGTGGGGATGGCGGTGATCGGGAAGTGCTCGGTCAGCTCGATGCCGGGGCGGGCGATCTCCAGCAGTTCGAGCAGGCGGTAGGAGCAGTTTTCGTCGAAGAAGAAGTAGTCGAAGCGCACCTGCTTGAGTTCCCACACGTGCTCGACCATGCGCCCTGTCTCCTCGGGGCTGAGGTTGAGGCGGTATTCCCACAGGTCGCGGTTCTCCAGGCGGCTGTACTCGCTGAGTTTCTCGCGGTAGGGCACCAGGGCGAACAGCCCGGGATAGCCGCCCATCAGTCCGCGCCAGGCGTAGAGGATGCTGTTGTCGTCGCCCTCGATAAAGGCGCCGAAGTTCAGCGCGTAGCTGAGCAGGGCGGTGTTGTGGCTGTCGACGTCGGCCTGGTCGATGCGCAGCAGGGTGTGGCCGAACATCGACGAGGGGCTGTTCAGATAGGCCGCGGGGAACACCAGCACGGTGCTGTGCGGATTGACGTCGGCGAACCAGGCGCGGTACTCGGCGCAGTCCGGGCTGGGCAGGTCGTCCAGCGCCAGGCGCTCCTTCAGCCAGCGGGTGCGCGCCGGGTAGACGCACTGCGGGTGGCGGTCGCCCAGCTCGGCCGGCTGGTACAGGGCCGCGAGCGTGGCGGCCAGCTCCGCGGCCGGATCGCTGGCGCCGCCCGCGGCGAGGAAGAAGGCCTGGTCGTCGACGTAGCTGCGCCAGCCGCCGAGCTTGCCGGTCTCGTAGTGGCCGAGGGCGATCCAGTAAGGATCTTCGGCGAGTTGCTCCGGCGAGGCGGCGGTCAGGGAGGTGACGGAATACAGGGCGAAGGCGGCGAATATCCGTTTCAAGGTCGCTGTTCTTCTAATAGTGGCGATGGCCGAGCTTTGGCCAGGCGCGTGGCGGGTGTCAAGGCGGCGTTTGCACGCTTGCCGTGCAACTTGGCCGGCAGCGGCCACACTTAAGTCATAGCCTTGAGGAGTTGCATCATGACCGCTCACGACACCGCCGCCGTGCTCGACGCCCTGCTGGCCGAATACGGCGCCCGCGCCAACGCCATTCGCCGCGACCTGGGGCGCAGCCACTCGGCGGATTTCGCCGAGCAGGCGCAGCAGCGGCAGAACGACGAGGTGCTCGAGGCGCTGCTGGCCGAGGCCGAGGCCGCCATGCGCCAGGTCGGCCTGGCCAAGCAGCGTCTGGCCGAGGGGCGCTACGGCGAGTGCCAGCGCTGCTTCGAGCCGATTGAAGCGGGCCGACTCGAGGCGCTGCCGGCCGCGGAGTTCTGCCTGCGCTGCGCCGATCTCAGCTGAGCGGCTGGCCGACCTCTTCCAGCAGCCGCCGTGCGGCCGAGTCGGCGGCGTCGATATAGGGTTGCAGCACGCTGGCCGCGCCGGCGCGGGTGAAGGCCTCCAGGTCGCCCTCGCGGAAGGCGCTCAAGGTCACCTGGCCGCGGAAGCCGGCGCTGCGCGCGGCGCGCAGGAGGATGGCGTTGACCTCGCGCTGGGGGATGGTGCTGACCAGCGCGCGCGCCTGCTGCAGCGGCAGATGGGCGATGAAGTCGTGATCCTCGGCATCGCCGTAGCACACCGTCAGGCCGGTGCGCCGGGCACTGGCCAGGGCTTCCGGGTTGAAGTCGACGCCGAGCACGCGCAGCCCGGCGTCTTCCAGGCGGTGCGCCAGCTGGCGGCCGTAGCGGCCCAGGCCATAGACGATCACCTCCGGCTGCTGGCTGTCGCTGGCGCTGTCGGCGGCGTTCTCGCGGTGCGCCACGCGCCGCTCGAACGGCCCCAGCCAGGGCGACAGGCGCTCGAACAGCGGCTGGGCGTAGAGAATCATGTAGGTGGACAGGGTGATGGTGATCACCCCCACCAGGGTGGTCAGGCCCAGGGCTTCGCCGCCGACGTGGCCGAGGCCGATGCCCATGGCGACGAAGATGATCGAGAACTCGCTGATCTGCGCCACGGTGAGCCCGGCCATGAAGCCGGTGCGCTTGCGGTAGCCCATCGCGCCCATGATCGCCATGACGATCAGCGGGTTGCCGATCAGCACGAACAGCGACAGCAGCAGGGCGCTGCCGAGCTGGCCCTGGAAATGGGTGAAATCCAGCTGGATGCCCAGGTGCAGGAAGAAGAACAGCAACAGGAAGTCGCGCAGGCTGGTCAGGCGGCTGGCGATGGCCTCGCGCAGCGGCGTCGAGGCCAGGCAGAAACCGGCGATAAAGGCGCCGATCTCCTTGGACAGGCCCAGCGCCTCGGCGCCGCCGGCCAGCAGCGTGCCCCAGGCGATGGCCACCAGCATCAGCAGCTCCGGCGAGCGCGCCATGGGGGCGAGCAGGTGCGGCAGGGCGTAGCGCATCAGGATGTAGAGCAGGATCAGGCTGCACAGCAGTACCGTGATCAGCGCCAGCGGCGACAGGCCCTGGCGTTCGCCCGCCGCCGGCTGGTAGAGGTTGATCGCCAGCATGGCCAGCACCACGGCGATGTCCTGCACGATCAGAAAACCCATGGCGATGCGCCCGTGCAGCGAATCGATCTCGCCTTTGTCCGACAGCAGCTTGACGATGATGATGGTGCTGGAGAAGGTCAGCGCCACCGCCACGTAGGTGGCGGTCAGCCAGTCCAGGCCGAGCAGGCGGCACAGCAGCAGGCCGAACAGGATGGTGAAGGTGAGCTGGCCCAGACCGGTGGCCAGCGCCACCGGGCCGAGGGTGCGCACCAGGCGCATGTCCAGTTTCAGGCCGACCACGAACAGCAGCACGGTGATGCCGATCTCGGCCAGCAGGCCGAGCGAGGCGTGGTCGCCGGACAGGTTCATCGCCGCCGGACCGGCGAGGATGCCGACCAGGATGTAGGCGATGATCAGCGGCTGGCGCAGGCGCACCGCCAGCATCCCGAACAGCGCGGAGAGGGCGAGCAGGGCGGCGATTTCCTGGAATAGGCTCATGCGGGGCGTCCGGTGAGAGGAGCGCGACACTTTAAGCGGCACTGGGCGCAGGAGGCTGCCCTGGATCAAGCTTAGCGCTTGTCCGGGACCGCGGATGGGGCCATGATTTCCCCAGGCCCCTGCCTTCCCGCCTAAGGATTTACGATGCCCGACTCCGTTGCTGCCAGCCTGCGGCTGCCGCCCGACTCCCTGACCCGCCCCTTCGCCCCCGAGCAGTTCAACTTCACCAGCACCGACGACCTCGAGCCCTTCCGTGGCGTGCTCGGTCAGGCTCGCGCGGTGGAGGCCCTGCAGTTCGGCGTGGCCATGCCGCGCCCCGGCTACAACGTGTTCGTCATGGGCGAGCCGGGTACCGGACGCTTCTCCTTCGTCCAGCGCTACCTCAAGGCCGAGGCCAAGCGCATGGAGACCCCGGCTGATCGGGTTTACGTCAACCATTTCGACGAGCCGCGCGAGCCGCGCGCGCTGGAGTTGCCGGCCGGCACCGCGAGCGATTTCATCGCCGACATCAACCAGTTGATCGACAACCTGCTGGCCACCTTCCCGGCGGTGTTCGAGACGCCCACTTACCAGCAGAAGAAGAGCGCCATCGACCGCTCCTTCAACAAGCGCTACGACCAGGCGCTGGACGTGATCGAGAAGCTGTCGCTGGAGAAGGGCGTGGCCCTGTACCGCGACAGCAGCAATATCGCCTTCACCCCGATGGCTGACGGCAAGGCGCTGGACGAGGCCGAGTTCGCCCAGCTGCCGGAAGCCGAGCGCGAGCGCTTCCATGCCGACATCGCCCTGCTCGAGGAGCGCCTCAACGAGGAGCTGGCCAGCCTGCCGCAGTGGAAACGCGAGTCGAGCAACCTGCTGCGCCAGCTCAACGAGGAGACCATCACCGTCGCCCTGCAGCCGCTGCTGGCGCCGCTGTCGGAGAAGTACGCGGAGAACGCCGGCGTCTGCGCTTATCTGCAGGCGATGCAGGTCAATCTGCTGAAGACCGCGGTCGAGCAGCTGGTCGACGTCGACAAGGCCGACCCGCAGCTGCGCAAGCTGCTCGAGGAGCAGTACTGCCCTAGCCTGGTGGTCGGTCACCACGCCAACGGCGGTGCGCCGGTGGTGTTCGAGTCGCACCCGACCTACGACAACCTGTTCGGCCGCATCGAATACAGCTCCGACCAGGGCGCGCTGTACACCAGCTACCGCCAGCTGCGCCCCGGCGCGCTGCACCGCGCCAACGGCGGCTACCTGGTGGTGGAGGCGGAGAAGCTGCTCAACGAGCCCTTCGTCTGGGAGGCGCTCAAGCGCGCCCTGCATTCGCGCCAGCTGAAGATGGAATCGCCGCTGGGCGACCTCGGCCGCATCGCCACCGTGACCCTCAATCCCCAGGTCATCGCGCTGCAGCTGAAAGTCATCATCATCGGCTCGCGCCAGCTCTACTACGCACTGCAGGACCACGACCCGGACTTCCAGGAGATGTTCCGCGTGCTGGTCGACTTCGACGAGGACATTCCCCTGGCCGAGGACAGCCTGGAGCAGTTCGCCCAGTTGATGAAGACGCGCACCTCGGAGGAGGGCATGGCGCCTTTGACCGGCGCGGCGGTGGCGCGCCTGGCCACCTACAGCGCGCGCCTGGCCGAGCATCAGGGCCGTCTGTCGGCACGCATCGGCGACCTGTTCCAGCTGGTCAGCGAGGCCGACTTCATCCGCCACCTGGCCGGCGAGACGCTCACCGACGTCGGCCATATCGAGCGCGCCCTCAAGGCCAAGGCCACCCGCACCGGGCGGGTGTCGGCACGGATCATCGACGACATGCTGGCCGGCATCATCCTCATCGACACCTGCGGCGCCGCGGTCGGCAAGTGCAACGGCCTGACCGTGCTGGAAGTGGGCGACTCGGCCTTCGGCGTGCCGGCGCGTATCTCCGCTACCGTCTATCCAGGCGGCAGCGGCATCGTCGACATCGAGCGCGAAGTCAGCCTGGGCCAGCCGATCCACTCCAAGGGGGTGATGATCCTCACCGGTTTTCTCGGCAGCCGCTACGCCCAGGAATTCCCCCTGGAGATTTCCGCCAGCATCGCCCTGGAGCAGTCCTACGGCTACGTCGACGGCGACAGCGCTTCGCTCGGCGAGGTCTGCACGCTGATCTCGGCGTTGTCGCGCACGCCGCTCAAGCAGTGCTTCGCCATCACCGGCTCGATCAACCAGTTCGGCGAAGTGCAGGCGGTCGGCGGGGTCAACGAGAAGATCGAAGGCTTCTTCCGCCTGTGCGAGGCACGCGGTCTGACCGGCGAGCAGGGGGTGATCATCCCCCATTCCAACGTCAGCAACCTGATGCTCGACGACCGCGTGCTGCAGGCGGTGCGTGCCGGCCAGTTCAACGTCTACGCCGTGCGCCACGTCGACGAGGCGCTGAGCCTGCTGGTCGGCGAGGCGGCCGGCCATCCGGACGAGCAGGGCCGTTTCCCCAAGGGCAGCGTCAATGCGCGGGTGGTCGAGCGCCTGCGTGAAATCGCCGAGATCGACCTGGAGGAAGACGGCAAGCACGCCGAGGCGGCCAAGGCCAAGGCCGAAGCCGAGCCCGTCGCCGCCAAGCCGGCCAAGGCGCCGCGGCGCAAGAAGGGCGAAGGCGAGGGCGCCGCGGGCTGAACAAATCTTGCACGATTGTCCCGGATCGCCCGGGGCAACCGTGCCGGCATCGTTGTTCAGCCGTCATGCACAGAGTTATCCACAGATTGCGGGGATAACTTTGGCCTTCACAGTGCGGCCGCTCGGGGTGTAGGCTGGAGCCTGGAATCCGCGAGGGTCGCCGCCATGCCGCGTAGCCTCTGCCTTACCCGCCAATGCCTGGGCCTGGTCACTCGTATCGAATGCGTGATCCGGCCGCTGGCCGGGGAAAACGGACTTTGGACGCTGCTCTGCGCGGCCGGCATGTCCGGCGCGCAACCCTCGGCGATCAAGGCACAGGGCCCGTTCTACGGGCCTTTTGTCGCCGAAGGGGTGCTTGCGTCCATCGCCGAGAGCCTGGCCCAGCAGGGCTATGCCGAATGCTTCGAACCACCCATCTGGCGCCTGCACCTGCAGGCCGAACTGCGTCGCCTCAACGGCGAGCGCCGTCGACCCACCGGGTGCTACCAGTTCCAGCCGGAGACCTGAGGGTCACATCTGCGCGGCTTTTGTACAGCGCCGCCCAGGCCGCAGGCCATGCCCCGTCGCGCCGCGCAAGGCGCCATTGCCCACAGCTTTATCCACAGAAAGCGTGGATAACCGCCGAGGCCGTCGCGCGCTTTGTCTGGCGCTGGCGTGTGGGTATACTCGCGCCAGTTTTGACCCTGCAGTGAGTCCCTATGGAACGCCTCATCGAAAACGCCATGTACGCCTCGCGCTGGCTGCTGGCCCCGATCTACTTCGGCCTGTCGTTGGCGGTGCTGGCGCTGTCGATCAAGTTCTTCCAGGAGCTGTACCACATCCTGCCGCAGATCTTCACCCTCGCCGAAGCCGACGTGATCCTCAAGCTGCTGTCGCTGATCGACATGGCTCTGGTCGGTGGCCTGCTGGTGATGGTGATGCTGTCTGGCTACGAGAACTTCGTCTCGCGCCTGGACATTCGCGAAGGCACCGAGAAGCTCAGCTGGCTGGGCAAGATGGACTCCGGCTCGCTGAAGATGAAGGTGGCCGCCTCCATCGTGGCGATCTCCTCGATCCACCTGCTCAAGGTGTTCATGGACGCCAAGAACTACGACCTCGAGTACCTCAAGTGGTACGTGATCATCCACCTGACCTTCGTCGGCTCGGCCTTCGCCATGGGCTATCTGGACAAGCTGACCAAGTACGACGGCTGAGTCGTCCCGGGGCTCCACCGCCGCCCGGCCGTTGCAAAACGGACGGGCGGTTTGCTTTCTGCCTTGTGCTTTTATCTACTTGTACAAAAATTGTATATGAAGTGATTTTTGTATAGCTTTGCCTGCGTAAGGAGAGCCCCATGAATCTGCAAGACCTGTCCAGCCATGCCCTCGCCGGGCACATCGACGAGCTCAACCTGATCTCCATGGAGGGCGGCATCTACCTGCTCGAAGCGCAGATGGACGGCCGCGCCCACCCGCTCAGCGACAGCCAGGGCGCCACCCTGCACCTGCGCTCGGTGGAACATGCGCGCGACCTGCTGCACGAGTTGCCGAAGGTGCCGTTCAACCTGGTGCACGCGGTGGTGCACGACGAGATGTGCGGCATGCCGGCCGGCAGCCAGGACTGCCTGAAGGTGCCGATTTCCCTGCGTTCCAGCTGGTGATCGGGTGAGGGTGAGCGCGCGCCGCCTGGCCCTGGTGCTCGGCGACCAGCTCAGTTTCGATCTGGCCAGCCTGCAGGGGCTCGACCCGGCGCAGGACGTCGTGCTGCTCGCCGAGGTGGCGGAGGAGGCCGGCCATGTGCCGCACCATCCGCAGAAGATCGCCCTGATCTTCAGCGCCATGCGCCACTTCGCCGCGGCGCTGCGTGAGCGCGGCCTGCGCGTGCAGTACGTGCGCCTGGACGATGCCGACAACAGCGGCTCGCTGCCCGGCGAACTGCTGCGCTGGGCCGATCATTTCGGCGCCCAGGAAATCCACCTTACCGAATGCGGCGACTGGCGCCTGGAGCAGGCCCTGCGCCACTGCGGCCTGCCGATTCACTGGCATGTCGACCAGCGTTTTCTCTGCAGCCGCGAGGCGTTCGCCGCCTGGGCCGGCGGGCGCAAGCAGCTGCGCATGGAGTACTTCTACCGCGAGATGCGCCGCCGCAGCGGCCTGCTGATGAACGGCGACGGCACGCCGGTGGGCGGCGCCTGGAACTTCGACGCCGACAACCGCAAGGCCCTGCCGCGCGGCGTGCGCCCGCCGCAGCCGCTGCGCAGCGCGCCCGACGCGATCACCGGCGAGGTGCTGGCGCTGGTGGCCGCGCGCTTTTCCCACCATTACGGCAGCCTGGCGGCCTTCGACTACCCGGTGACCCACGCCGAGGCCGAGCGGCTCTGGGCGCATTTCCTCGCCCACGGCCTGGCAGATTTCGGCGACTACCAGGACGCCATGGCCAGCGGCGAGCCCTACCTGTTTCACGCGCGCATCAGCGCCGCGCTGAACATCGGCCTGCTCGACCTGCGCCGCCTGTGCGCCGACGTCGAGGCCGCCTATTGGGCCGGGCGGGTGCCGCTGAATGCGGCGGAGGGCTTTATCCGCCAACTGATCGGCTGGCGCGAGTACGTGCGCGGCATCTATTGGCTGCAGATGCCCGAGTACGCCGAGGGCAACGCCTTCGGCAACACGCGCGCGCTGCCGGCGTTCTACTGGACCGGCAACACCCGCATGAACTGCCTGCGCCAGGCCATCGGCCAGACCCTGGAGCACGCCTACGCCCACCATATCCAGCGGCTGATGGTCACCGGCAACTTCGCCCTGCTCGCCGGCATCGCGCCCAAGCAGATCTGCGATTGGTACCTGGCGGTGTACATGGATGCCTTCGACTGGGTCGAGCTGCCCAATACCCTGGGCATGGTGATGCACGCCGACGGCGGCTACCTGGGTTCCAAGCCCTATTGCGCCAGCGGCCAGTACATCAAACGCATGTCCGACTACTGCAGCGGCTGCGCCTACAAGGTGAGCGAAAGCAGCGGCGAGTCGGCCTGTCCGTTCAACGCGCTGTACTGGCACTTCCTTATGCGCCACCGCGAGCGGCTCGAGCGCAACCCGCGCCTGGGCATGGTCTATCGCAACCTGGCGCGCATGGACGAGGCCAGGCAGCAGGCGCTGTGGGACTGGGGCGAACGCCTGCTGGCCCGCCTGGATGCCGGGGAGATGCTGTGAACAAGCGCCAGCTGCCGGTGAAAAGCTGCGCGGTCTGCGGCCTGCCGTTCACCTGGCGCAAGAAATGGGCGCGCTGTTGGGACGAAGTGCGTTACTGCTCCGAGCGCTGCCGACGCCGCCGTTCCGCCAGCATGGGCGCGTGACGACGGGCCGCGCTTCTGTGCTAGTCTGGCCGGCCTTTTTGCAGCCCCAAGCGGAGCCTTTCATGTCCGAATTCACCTTCAGCCCCGATCTGTCCTCCGACGAGGGCCGCGTCAGCTACGGCATCGGCCGCCAGCTCGGTGGTCAACTGCGCGACAACCCGCCGCCCGGCGTCGACCTGACGGCCATCCTCGCCGGCCTGACCGACGCGTTCGGCGGCCAGGCCAGCCGCGTCTCCGAGGCCGAGCTGGGCGCCAGCTTCAAGGTTATCCGCGAAATCATGCAGGCCGAAGCCGCCGCCAAGGCCGAAGCCGCTGCCGGCGAAGGCCGCGCCTACCTGGCCGAGAATGCCAAGCGCGAAGGCGTGACCGTGTTGCCGTCGGGCCTGCAGTACGAAGTACTGGTGGCGGGCGAGGGCGCCAAGCCGTCGGCCGACGACCAGGTGCGTACTCATTACCACGGCACCCTGATCGACGGCACCGTGTTCGACAGCTCCTATGAGCGCGGCCAGCCGGCGGAATTCCCGGTCGGCGGGGTGATCCCGGGCTGGGTCGAGGCGCTGCAACTGATGGGCACTGGCAGCAAGTGGCGCCTGCACGTGCCGAGCGAGTTGGCCTACGGCGCCCAGGGCGTCGGCAGCATCCCGCCGCACAGCGTGCTGGTGTTCAATGTCGAGCTGCTCGATATCCTGTAAGCCTTGGACACAGGCTGTCGCTGCGGTGCGCATGGCGCACCCTACCTGACAGCGAGAAAGGCCAACGAAACGGGGCGCCCTGGAAACAGGGCGCCCCGTTTGCGTTTCAGCGATGGCGCCGCGAGCACCGAATGGCGGTTTCGACTTAGGGCCGCAAGGCCCGCGCGTAGCAGAACAGGAACAGGCTGCGCACCAGCTCCTTGAGCACTATGGGTTCGCTGGAGTTGAGTTCGTGCAGGTCGAGGTCGCCCTGGTCGCGCAATTCGTCCAGGGCTTCTTCTTCGAGCATGGCGCAGACCTCGCCGGTTTCGCGATTGAGGATGCGCAGATAGGGATGCGGGCGGTCCAGCCAGGCATCGATCAGGTAGGTCATGGCAGGTCTCCTTGGCCGTCTTTACGTAACTGAGAATAATTCCTATTACATAAATAGCAAGGACTTATTACGCCTTTCTGTCGTACGCCGCCTGTAGGGTGTCGCGGCCCCGCGACACCCTACGGGCAGGCACTGCTCAATGGGCGGGCACGGTCTGCGCCTGCGGCTCGGCATCCGGCTTGGCCAGCAGGCTGTAGACGCAGGGCAGGACGAACAGGGTGAACAGCGTGCCGACGCTCATGCCGGTGGCGATCACCAGGCCGATGTCGAAGCGGCTCACCGCGCCGGCGCCGCTGGCGAGGATCAGCGGCACCATGCCGAACACCATCGCCGCGGTGGTCATCAGCACCGGGCGCAGGCGGATCGCCGCCGCTTCCTCGATGGCCTCGCGCAGCGGCAGGCCCTTGTCGTGGCGCAGCTGGTTGGCGAACTCGACGATGAGGATGCCGTGCTTGCTGATCAGGCCGATCAGCGTCACCAGGCCGACCTGGGTGTAGATGTTCATGGTCGAGAAACCGAGGAAGATCGGCACCAGCGCGCCACAGATCGACAGCGGCACGGTGACCAGGATCACCAGCGGGTCGCGGAAGCTCTCGAACTGCGCGGCCAGCACCAGGAAGATGATCGCCAGGGCCAGGGCGAAGGTGACGAACAGCGCGCTGCCTTCCTGGATGTACTGCCGCGAGGCGCCGGCATGGTCGAAGCTGTAGCCGCGCGGCGCTTCCTCGCGGGCGATGGCGGTGATGGTGTTGATCGCCTCGCCCTGGCTGACGATCGGCACGCCCTCGATGATCGCCGAGTTGAGCTGCTGGAACTGCTTGAGCTTGGTCGGCCGGGCGCGGTCGCTGAGGCTGATCAGGGTGCCCAGCGGCACCATGACGCCGCTTTCGCTGCGCACGTGGTAGCTGTCCAGCCAGCCCGGATTGTCGCGGTAGGCGCGCTCGACCTGGGCGATCACCTTGTAGCTGCGGCCGTCGATGGTGAAGCGGTTGATCTCGCCCTCGCCGAGCAGGCTGGCCAGGGTGACGCCCAGGTCCTCCATGGACACGCCCATCTGCGCGGCCTTGGCGCGGTCGATGTCGACCACGATTTCCGGCTTGTCGAAGGCCAGGTCGATATTGAGGAAGGCGAACTTGCCCGACTCCAGCGCGCGCGCCTTGATGCGCTCGGTCACCTGCAGCAGCGACTCGTAGTCGTTCGGTGTGTTGATCACGAACTGGAACGGCAGGCCCTCGCCGGTGCCCGGCAGCGACGGCAGGTTGAAGCCGAAGATCTGCAGGCCGGGGATGTGGTTGAGCCGCGCCTGCACCTCCGGAAGGATCTCCATCTGGGTGCGCTCGCGCTCGTTCCACGGCGTCAGCAGGAAACCGCCGATGCCCGACTGCACGCCGTCGAAGCCGTTGATCTGGAACGAGGAGTAGTACTCGGGGAAGGTCTTGAAGATCTCCACGAACTGGTCGGTGTAGGCGTTGACGTAGTCGAGGTTGGTCGGCTGCGGTGCGTTGGCGAAGAGGAACACGATGCCCTGATCCTCCTCCGGCGCCAGTTCGCTCTCGGTAAAGCTGAGCAGCACCGGGATCAGCGCCATGACGATCAGGGCGAACACCACCACCACCGGGCGGGTGTTGAGGGTGCCGTGCAGCATCTTCTGGTAACGCTGCTTGAGCCGGTCGAAGATCAGATCCAGGCGATGGGCCAGGCCCGAGGGATTCTCGTCGTGACGCAGCAGCTTGGCGCACATCATCGGCGACAGGGTCAGGGCGACTATGCCGGAGATGATCACCGCGCCGGCCAGGGTCAGGGCGAACTCCTTGAACAGCGCGCCGGTCAGGCCTTCGAGGAAGCCGATGGGGGCGTACACCGCGGCCAGGGTGATGGTCATCGACACCACGGGCACGGCGATCTCGCGCGCGCCCTCGATGGCGGCGTCGAACGGCGTCTTGCCCTCCTCGATATGGCGGTGGATGTTCTCCACCACGACTATGGCGTCGTCCACCACCAGGCCGATGGCCAGCACCATGGCCAGGAGGGTCAGCAGGTTGATCGAGTAACCCATCAGCTGCATGAAGAACAGCACGCCGATCATCGACAGCGGGATGGTGATCACCGGGATCAGCACCGAGCGCAGCGCGCCGAGGAACAGGAACACCACGACTATGACGATCAGCACCGCCTCGATCAGGGTCTTGACCACCTCGTCGATGGACGCCTGGATAAACAGGGTGGCGTCGTAGGCGATGGCCACCTTGAGGTTCGGCGGCAGCTGCGCCTCCAGTTCGGGGAGGATGCCGCGCACCTCCTTGATCACCTCCAGCGGGTTGGCGCTCGGCGTGCCCTTGATGGCGATGTACACCGAGGGGATGCCGTCGAAGGAGCTGATCGAGTCGTAGTTCTCCGCGCCCATTTCCACCCGGGCGATATCGCGCACCAGCACGCGGGTATCGCCGAGGGTCTTCACCGGAATGGCGCCGAAGGCCTCGGCCGACTTCAGGTCGGTGCTGGCGTTGATGCTGGTGACCACGTACTGGCCCTTCACCTCGCCGGCGGCGGAGAGGAAGTTGTACTTGCGCACCGCCTCGTTGAGGTCGCCGGCGGTGACGCCGTAGGCGGCCATCTTCACCGGGTCCAGCCACAGGCGCATGGCGAACACCTGGTTGCCGAGGATCTGCGCCTCGGCCATGCCGGGCAGGGTGGCCAGCTTGGGCTGGATCACCCTGGAGAGGTAGTCGGTGATCTGCGGGTTGGACAGCTCGTCGCTGTAGAAGCTGACGTACATCAGCGCCGAGGCGTCGGCCGCCTCCTTGGACAGCACCGGGTCCTCGGCGTCCTGCGGCAGCTGGTTCTTCACCTCGTTGGCCTTGGCCAGCAGCTCGGTGAACAGGCGGTCGGTGTCGGCGCCGATGCGCGCGTAGATGGAGATGGTCGACAGGTTCTGCTGGCTCGACGAGGTCATGTAGTCGATGCCTTCGGCGCTGGCCAGGCTCTGCTGCAGCGGCTGGGTGATATAGCCCTGGATGGTCTCGGCGTTGGCCCCGGGGTAGGCGGTGGTCACCGTGATCAGGGCGTTCTCCATCTGCGGGTACTGACGGATGCTCAGCTTGCCGAAGGCCTGGAAGCCGAGCAGCACGATCAGCAGGCTGACCACTGTGGCCAGCACCGGACGGCGGATAAAAGGATCGGTAAAAGCCATAAGGATTTCCTTGGCTGTTGTCATCCGTAGGAGCCGGCATGCCGGCGAGATCTGGCTTGGGGCAGATCGCCAGCGGGCTGGCTCCTACGCGCGTTGACGGGTCAGTTCGCGTCTAGTTGCAGTGCCGGATCTTCGACCAGCTCGACATGGGCGCCATTGTCCAGCTTGAGCTGGCCGGAGGTGACCACCTGTTCGCCGGCTTGCAGCCCCTTGACTATTACCACGCGGCCGGCACGGCGCTCGCCGGTCTCGACGAAGCGCCGCTCGACCGTCAGCTGCGTCTCGCCCTCGGCATCCTTGACCGGTTGGCCGTCCTCGTCCTGCTTTTCCTGCACCACGTACACCGAGTTGCCATAGAGGGTGTAGGTGATGGCGGTTTCCGGCACCACGATCTTCGGCTCGTCGCCTGCCAGCAGCACCTCGAGGTTGGCGAACATGCCCGGCAGCAGCTTCTCGTCCGGGTTGCTCAGGGTGGCGCGCACTTGCAGGTTGCGGGTCTCGTTCTCCACCTTGGGGTTGAGCGCGGCGATCCGGCCCTCGAAGGTCTCGCCCGGGTAGGCGGCCACGCCGACCAGCACGCGCTGGCCGACCTGCAGCAGCGGCGCGCGCTGTTCGGGCAGGAAGAAGTCGACGTGCAGGCGCGACAGGTCCTGCAGGGTGGCGATGGCGGCGCCGGGCGAGAGGTAGTCGCCGGTGTCCACCTGGCGGATGCCGATGGTGCCGGCGAAGGGGGCGAGCACGCGCTTCTTGTCCAGTTGCGCCTTGAGCTGGGCGACCGTCGCCTCGGCCTTGAGCAGCTCGGCGTTGAGGCGGTCGAACTCGCTCTTGGAGATGCTCTGCCGGTTCACCAGGCTGCGGCCGCGTTCGAATTCGACCCGCGCCAGGCTGCGCACCGCCTCGGCGGTGGCCAGGTTGGCGCGTTCCACTTCGCTGTCGAGCTGGATCAGCGGCTGGCCGAGCGTGACCTTCTGCCCGGACTCGAACAGCACTGCGCTGACGATGCCTTCCACCTCGGCGGACAGGTCGACGCCCTGGAACGCCTTGAGCGTGCCGATGGCCGGCAGGCGACCCTGCCAGGGCTGCTGCTCGGCCTGTGCGGCGGAGACGCTGATGGCCGGCTGCGGCGCCGAGAACATCTGGATCTGCTGGTAGATGGAGAGGCCTTTGTAGGCGGCGAAGGCGAGTACCACGACGAGTACCACGCCGAGCATGATGAGCATGCGGCGGAGCAACATATTCCGTTTCCTTGGCGAGCAGGGTAGGGCCTGGGAATAGGCAAGAGAGGCACCTTAGTGCCAGAGCCGGGCGCTGTCAAAACCCCGTGGGGCGGGTGATTGCAGGGTGCTGGCACTTCCCTGTGCCAGCTGCTGAGTGATCTATGAACCGAGGCGGCGGGTCACCTCGCCCAGCTGCCCGGACAGGTTGCGCAGGTTGTGGCTGGCGGCCTGGGTGCGCTCGACGTTTTCCTGGTTGGCGCTGGCGATGGCGGTCAGCTCGGTGAGGTTGCGCGAGATGTCCTCGGCCACCGAGGTCTGCTCCTCGGCGGCGGTGGCGATCTGCCGGTTCATGTCGCGGATCGCCTCCACCGCGCCGGTGATGCGCTGCAGCATGGCGCCGGCCTCGGTGACCTGGGTGACGCCCTGCTCGCTGCGCTGCTGGCCGCTCTCGATGGCGCGCACGGCATTCAGCGCACCGGTCTGCACGGTATCGATGATCTGGTTGATCTCGGCGGTGGATTCGGCGGTGCGCTGGGCCAGGGTGCGCACCTCGTCGGCCACCACGGCGAAGCCGCGGCCCTGTTCGCCGGCGCGCGCCGCTTCGATGGCGGCGTTGAGCGCCAGCAGGTTGGTCTGCTCGGCGATGCCGCGGATCACCTCCAGCACCTTGCCGATGCGCCCGCTGTCGGCCTCCAGGCGGCGGATCACCTCGGCGGTGTTGGCGATCTCGCCGCGCATGTCGGTGATGGTGGCGATGGTCGACTGCATGACCTTGCCGCCCTGGCGCGCCGAGTCGTCGGCATCGTCCGCCGCGTGCGCCGCCTCGGCGGCATGTCGCGCCACCTCCTGGGCGGTGGCGGACATCTGGTGCATGGCGGTGGCGACCTGGTCGGTGCGCTGGAACTGCTCGTTGACCCCCTCGGTCATGCGCGAGGCGATGGCGTTCAGCTCGCCGCTGGCGTTGTCGAGGTTGCCGCTGCTCCGGTGCAAGCTCTCGGTGGTGCTGGCGA
This sequence comes from Pseudomonas sp. NPDC077649, assembly GCF_044542855.1. NCBI lineage: Bacteria > Pseudomonadati > Pseudomonadota > Gammaproteobacteria > Pseudomonadales > Pseudomonadaceae > Pseudomonas > Pseudomonas sp. NPDC077649. The sequence continues at coordinate 956,720 of NZ_JBITVF010000001.1, forward strand.
GAAAGTCGCGCAGGGTGTTGGCGGCTATCGCCAGCATGCCCAGTTCGTCGGCGCGCGAGGTCTCCACGCGCTGGCCGAACTGGCCGTGGCTGAGCTGATCGACGTGGGTGATCAGGTGGCGGATGGGGATGATCAGGTGGCGATTGACCAGCCACAGGCTGAACACCCCGATCACCAGGGCGGCGGCCAGCATCAGCAGGGTACCGCTGAGGATGGTGCGCTCGGCGCTGGCGTTGATCTGCTCGGCCTGGCTCAGGCTGTGCTGGCGCAGCTGGTCGACCAGCGCGCTCATCTGCTCGCTGGCGGCGCGGTCGATACCCTTGACCGCGGCATCGCCGACCTGGGCGTCGGCGCCGGCGGCGACGAAGGCGTCGCGGCCCTTGCGGTAGTTGGCGCCGAGGCTCTGGTGTTCGCTGCGCAGGCGTTCGACCTGGGCCTTCAGCGCCGGATCGGCGGCGGCGACCTGGATCAGCTGGCCGAGGCGCTCCTGCACCTTGCGCTCCTGCGCCTCGAACTGGCTCCAGTAGCGCTCGAGGTTGGCGCTGTCCTGGCCGCGTAGCAGCACGTTCTTCCATTCCTGCACCTGGGTCTTGAACTCGACGTTGGCCGCGTCGATCAGCCGCGAGGCCTCCAGCGGGCCGTCGAGCAGGCCGCGGTAGGACTGGATGCCGCCGGAGAGGAAACTGAAGCAGGCCAGCGCGGTGACCAGGATCAGCGCCAGGCTGCCGCCGAGCAGAGCGAGAATCTGCGCACGCAGGGATTTTTGCAGCATGGGGGTCATGCCTCGGAGTTCGAACGTTGGGAAGCCAGCTGAAAAGCAGCGCGTGGCGGTGGTGTCGATTTCCCTATCGCTCAGCCGCTCCGTCGCCGGGAGCAGGTGCTGAAGTATAGGTTGGCCACGCCGCGGCGGGCTTTTGCAGGTTATGACCAGTTGATGACGTTTGGATGACACTTGCGCGTCTGTTTGCCGTTGCTCTCGCGGAGGCGGGGGAGGCGTTTCGCCTTGCGAGGCTCGCGGCGCCCCCAACCGCTGGCGCGGATGGCCCGGATGCAATCCGGGATGCGGCAGGCTCGCGTCCCGGGTCGCCCCCAGAGCGTTAGGCCAGGCGCAGGTGGTTGTCCCACAGCCCGGCCGGCAACTCCAGCGCCTTGGCGACTATGCGCTCGCCGCGGCAGTCGTACAGGCGGCAGCGGCCCTGGCCGGAGCTGACCACGAAGCCCTCGGCCAGCGCGCCGACCCCGGCGCAGTCGGCCAGCGGCACGTCCAGGCGCACCGCGGCGCTGTCCAGGTCCCAGATGAAGAAGCGGTTGCCGCGCGGGGCGGTCAGCGCCAGCAGGCGCAGCTCGCTGTGGATCGCCACGCTGGCGGTGTACTGGTTCATCGCCAGGCGCTGCGCCTCGCCCAGGGGGAAGGGCTGGAAGGCCTGGCCGGGACGCTTGATCGCCAGCAGCGGGGCCGCATCCTGGATGTCGCCCATGTATTGCTGGCCGCTGACCACCGTGCCGTCGCTGGCCACGGCCAGGTGGCGCACGCTGTTCTGCTGCTCGGCCAGGCGTTCGCGGCTGACCAGGCTGCCGTCGCGGCGCATCAGCACCAGGCTGGCGTCCATGGCGTCGAGGTTCATCTCCACCCGGCTCTCGGCTTCGGTGCGGATGCCGCCGTTGGCCACCACCAGGGTTTCGCCGTCGGGCATCCACAGCAGCTGGTGCGGGCCGACGCCGTGGCTGGCATGCTCGCCGGCGCGCACCAGGCGCTCGCCCTGCAGGCGGTAGACGCCGAGCACGCCGCGACCGGGCTCGTTGGTGTCGTTCTCGGTGGCGTACAGCCAGTCGCCGCCCTTGTGGAACACCGCGTGGCCGTTGAAGTGGCGGCCGGCCGGCGTGACCAGGCTCTGCAGCAGGCGGCCTTCGCGGGTGTCGATCAGGTAGCTGGCGGTGCTCGGCCGGCGGCCGACGAACAGCGCCAGCGGTAGGCTGGGGTGCGGCACCACGTCGTGGCAGCGCTCGGCTACCTGCGTGGCGAAGGCGCGCGAGCCGTCCAGTCGGAAACCCACGGCGTAGTGGCGGCCGTCGCCGTCGTCGCGGGCGGACAGCAGCAGCGGCTGGCCCTTTGGGCCGAGCAGGGTCCAGCCGGCGAAGGCGCCGGTCGCGGCGCCGACGCCGAGCAGCGCGCCCAGGCCGAGCAAGGTTCTGCGCTGCATCGTCAGTCCCCGTCGTGGGCGTTGAAGCCGATCTGCACGCCGAGGGCCTTGGCCAGCTCGCCTTCCTGCAGGCGGTGCAGGCGATTGAGGCTGTCGTACAACTCGTCGAGGTTGGCGCGCCCGGCGTCTTCGCCGAGCAGCTCGCCCAGCGGCCGCTCCAGCGCGGCCAGGCGTTGGCGGGTGTCCTGGTAGGCGGCGTCGATGCGCTCCACCAGTTCGGCCTGATCGCTGCCGAGCAGCGCCTGCAGGCCGTCCTGGTTGCTGCCGTGCCACAGCAGTTCGGCGCTGGCCAGGGCGGCACCGAGGTTGGCCAGGCTCGCGGCGCTGCGCCAGGCTTCGGCCTGGTAGGGCTGGGGAATGCCCTTGCTCTGCCGGCCCATGGGCGCGCCGAGCTTCTTCTTCAGGCCGTCGAGGGCGCCGACCTGCACGCGCAGCAGTTCGGCGATGGCCTCGTCGGCGTCGGCGTAGCGCTCGTTGGGAAAGCGCTTCATTTGCGCGGCCATGCCCTGTTCGCCCCGCCACTCGCCGAGAATCTCGCCAGCCAGCGCCTGCTGATGCTCGCCGATGGCCGTCAGCAGCGGGCAGTAGCGCGCCTTCTGCTCGGCCTGGGCCAGATCCAGGCTGGGGTCGAACAGCAGGTATTCGTAGGCGCTCAGGCCCTGCACCACCACGCTGGCGCTTTCCACATCGGCCTGGCTCAGCTGCGGCTTGTTCTTGACCAGGGCTTCGACCTGGCGCTGCACCAGGTTCTTCTTGTCCGGCCAGAACTGGATCTGCCAGGCGCGATTGCCTTCGGCCAGCGGCCCGAGCAGCAGCGGCTGCAGCCCGGCCCAGGCGCTCTGCGCGCCGAGGAAGGCCTGGCGCGCGGCCGGCAGGTCGGCGTCGCCGGCGCAGAAGGCGGCGGCGCTGGCGGCGAGTTGGCGGTCGGCTTCCTGCCAGCTGCTGTAGGCCGGCAGCAGCACGCCGTCGGCCAGCGCCGCGCTGACCTTGGCATTGGGCTCCTGCTGGCCGCAGCCGACCAGGGCCAGGCCGAGCAGAGAAGCGATCAGGCTCTTGTGCAGCATGTCGGGCTCCTTATAGGGAATTGAGAAAGGCCAGCAGCGCGGCGCGCTGCTCGGCGTCGAAGCTAAGGACCTGCTGCTTGGCCGCCTCGGCCTCGCCGCCGTGCCAGAGGATGGCTTCCAGCAGGTTGCGCGCGCGGCCGTCGTGGAGGAACTGGCTGTGACCATTGACCGTCTGCGTCAGACCGATGCCCCACAGCGGCGCGGTGCGCCACTCGCGGCCAGTGGCGAGAAACTCCTCGCGGCCGTCGGCCAACCCCTCGCCCATATCGTGCAGCAGCAGGTCGGTATAGGGACGGATCAACTGGCTCGCCAGTTCCGGCTCGGCGGCATCAGGCGCAGTGGTGAAGCTGGGAGTGTGGCACTGTTGGCAGCCGGCTTGATGGAACAGATTCTTGCCCTTGAGTACTTCGGGCGAGTCGACGTCACGACGCGCCGGCACGCCGAGGTTGCGGCTGTAGAACAGCACGCTGGCCAGAATATTGTCGCTGACCTCCGGTTCGCCGCCATGGGGCGCGGCCAGGCAATCGGTTTGCGCTGGACTGCCGTTGTCGTGGGGGATCAGCGAGCTGGTCAGGCCCATGTCATTGGCGAAGGCGTCGGCGTTCTGCTGGTTGAGATTGGGCTGACCGGCCTTCCAGCCGAAGCGGCCGAGTACGCTGCGTTGCTGGACGCGATCCCAGACCCGGTTGGGTCGCCCGGAGATGCCGTCGCCGTCGGCGTCGCCCGGGTCGGCGTTGGCCAGGATATCCGCCTCGGCAATGGCTTCGAGCAGGCCCAGGCCGATCATCGGCGGCGCCACGCGCACCGAGAAACGGGTGTCCGGGTGCATGTCGCCGTAGCCGAGCTGGCTGATCTGCAGCTCGGGCTGGCGCAGCTCCACCAGCGTGCCGTCGACGAAGCGCACCGGCAGGCTGCGGTAGCTCAGACGCACCTTGCCTTCCGCCGCCACGCCGGGGTTGGCCATATCCTGCAGCTGGCTGCCATAGGTCGGCTCGGGAATCACCCCCAGGCGTTCGATCAGCTCGGCCTGGGCCGCATCGTGGGGCAGCGACAGACGCACCAGCAGCGAGGCGGCGCTGGCGGCATCGGGCGCCGGCGGGTGGCCGCGGCCGTCCTTGATATGGCAGTTCTGGCAGGCGTTGGTGTTGAAGAGCGGGCCGAGGCCGTCGCGTGCGGTGGTGGTGGCCGGGGCGACGACCCAGGGGTTGCGAAAGAAGCTGTTGCCCACGGCGAAGTCCAGACGCCGGCTCGGTGCCAGGTTGGCCGCGGGCATGGAGAAGGCGTTGTGATCGTACTGGCGCACGCTGGCGGCGCCGGCCGAGAGCGCTTCGCCGGGCTCGGCGGCGGTGAAGCGCGGTTGCTGATCGCAGGCGGCCAGGGCGAGGGCCAGCAGGGGCAGCAAACGGCGCGGGAACGACAGCATCGAAGAGTCCGGAGCGTGAAACAGGAGGGGGCTAAGCTTAGCAGGCTAACGGAGCTTAAATAAGATGGATTAGCGTTTCATTGGCGGGGCAAAAGGTCGCGCAAAGCTGTCTTGTGGCCTGGATGCAATCCGGGAGTCGGGTGCCAGACTGCTTCTACAGGGCGTGCAATCGCCCATAAAAAACCGGCGCTCCCTTGCGAAAGCGCCGGTCCGTGCGGTTACCGGTTCGATCAGAACTGGTGATCGGCGGTATCCGGGTTGAGGTCGCCGATGCCCAGCTTGGCCGCGGCCTGTTCGATGGCGCCGGTCTGCTTGACCAGGGCGGCGATGGCGTCGCGCACCAGTTGCTGGCCCTCGGTGTTATCGGCGGCGATCAGCTGGTCGAAGTGCACTTTGTTCTTCTCGGCGCTGTCGACCAGGGCCTGCAGCTTGGCCTCGCTGGCTTCCAGGTCGGCCTTGAGGGTGGCGTCGGCCTGGGCGTCGATCTTGGCCACCAGTTCGGCCAGGCTCGGGCCGCTCAGGGTGCTGCCGTCGACCTTGCGGTACTCGCCCAGGTAGACGTTGCGGATGCCCTTGCCATTGTAGAAGTGCGAGTTGTGGGTGTTGTCGCTGAAGCAGTCGTGTTCGTCTTCGGTGGAGCCCGCTTCCAGGGCGACCTTCATGCGCTCGCCGGCCAGCTCGCCGAGGGACAGGCTGCCCATGCCGAACAGCATCTTGCGCAGGCCGTTCTCGGCCGAGTCGGCCAGCAGCTCGCTGCGGTAGTTGCCTTCGACGCCGTCTTTCCACTGCTCGACCATGCTGTCCAGGTCGCTGACCAGCAGCTCGGTGGCGGCCTTCAGGTAGGCGCGACGGCGTTCGCCATTGCCGCCGGTGGCGCCTTCGCCGACCAGGTAGTCGGTATAGGGGCGCTCGCCGGCGCCGGGGTTGGTGCCGTTGAGGTCCTGGCCCCAGAGCAGGAATTCGATGGCGTGGTAGCCGGTGGCGACGTTGGCCTCGGAGCCGCCCAGCTCGTTCAGGCTGGCCAGCAGCTCGGCGTTGATCTCGCTCGCGTCGATCTTGTCTTCGCCGATCTGGAGCTCGCTGTTGGCGACGATATTGGCCTGCGCGCCGGGGTTGCCCAGGGCGTGCTGGTAGTCGGCGGCGACGTAGTCGATCAGGCCTTCGTCCAGCGGCCAGGCATTGAGCTGACCTTCCCAGTCGTCGACCACGGCGTTGCCGAAGCGGAACACTTCGGTCTGCATGTAGGGTACGCGCGCGGCCAGCCAGGCCTGCCTGGCGGCGTTCAGCGTGGCTTCGCTGGGGTTGGCCAGCAGGGCGTCGATGGCGCTCTGCAGGGCCTTGCCGGTGCTGGCGGCGTCGCTGAACACGGCCAGGGCCAGATCCGCGTAGTGCTTGACCACGGCCTTGGCCGCCGCCTGGTCGACCTTGGCTGCGGCGACCGGAGCGGCGCTCTCGCTGCTGGCAGCCGGGGCCGTCGCTTGGCTGGCGGGCGCTTGGTCTTCGCCGCAACCGGCGAGGGAAATGGCGATGGCCAGCAGGCTGGCGGAGGCCAGGGGCATACGAATCATGGCGGGGTCCTTTGCATGTGCGGAATGTGGATGGTACGCAGGGGTACCTGTAAAACCGCAACATAATGCAAATGTTTCGCATTATGTGTAAAGGCCATTATGCGTCGCTGTGCGGGATATCGCTGCCGTCGGGCGCCGCTGCCGCTAGAATGCCGGCACCGATTCGCAGTTCTGCATGGAGAAAACTGCATGAGCCTGACCGCCGTGATCCTGATCGTCGTCCTCGTCCTGCTCGGCGCCTACGCGGTGTCGCTGTACAACGGCCTGGTGCGCCTCAAGCATGGGGTGAGCAAGGCCTGGTCGAACATCGACGTGCTGCTCAAGCAGCGCCACGACGAGCTGCCCAAGCTGGTGGAGACCTGCAAGCAGTACATGCAGTACGAGGGCGCCACCCTGGAGCGGGTGATCGCCGCGCGCAGCGCCGTGGCCAGCGCCCGCGAGCAGCACGACGTCGGCGCCCTGGGCAAGGCGGAAAGCGGCCTGCGCGCCGGCCTCGGCCAGCTCTTCGCGCTGGCCGAGAACTACCCGGAGCTCAAGGCCAACGACAGCTTCCAGCACCTGCAGCAGCGCATCAGCGGCCTGGAGAACGGCATCGCCGACCGCCGCGAGCTGTACAACGAGGCGGTCAACCTCAACAACGTGCGCATCGAGCAGTTCCCCGACGTGATCCTGGCCCGCCTGTTCGCCTTCCAGGCCGCCGAGCTGCTGGTGTTCAGCGAAGCCGAGAAGGCCGACGTCGACCTCAAATCGCTGTTCAGCTGAGGCGATGGAAGGCGATATCGGCGGCCTGCTGGTCGCCCTGGGATTCAGCCTGGGCGCCTGCCTGGGCGGTGGCTGGTGGTGTCTGCGGCGCTGGTCGCAGGCGCGCCATCTGTTGGACACGCCGACCTCGAAGATCCGCTCGGCGGCGCAGGGCTATGTCGAACTCTACGGCGTGCTGGAGGAGCTGCCCGAGGCGGCGGTGCGTGGCCCGCTGACCGGTAAACCCTGCCTGTGGTGGCGCTTTCGCATCGAGGAGTACAAATCCAGTGGCAAGAAGCGCAGCTGGCGGGTGATCGAGAGTGGCAGCAGCGATGCCTGGCTGCGCCTGGTCGACGGTACCGGCGAATGCCTGATCGACCCGCGCGGCGCCGAGGTGCGCCCGCTGGTGCGCGAGGTCTGGCAGGGCAACCTGCGTCACCCGCTGGGGCCGGCCAAGACCGGGCTGCTGGGCTTTCTCAGCAGCGGCAAGCGTTACCGCTACTGCGAGGAGCGTTTTCACGTCGGCCAGCCGCTCTATGCCATCGGCGATTTCCGCACCACCGGCGGCGGCCAGCAGGGCCTCGACCTGCACGGCGCGCAGGGCCAGGTGATCCGCGAGTGGAAGGGCGACTATGCCGGGCTGCTGCAGCGTTTCGATAGCGATGGCAACGGCGAGCTGGACGAGCGCGAGTGGGGCCGCGTGCGCCTGGCCGCGCAGCTGGAGGCGGAGCACAGGCACCGGCGCAGCAGCGCCGAGCCGGCGCGGCACAAGATGGCCAAGCCGGGCGAGGCGCGTCCCTTCATCCTTGCCAATGCCGGCGAAGACGAGTTGGCCCGCGGCTTCTACTGGCAGGCCGCGGCGGGCGCGGCGCTGTGCCTGGTCGGCGCTTTAGCCACCGCCTGGCTGCTGGGCGTGCGGCATTTCTGAGGCCTAGGGCAGCGAGCCTGCCATCGAGGTAGGCTTGCCCCTTTAGAGAGTGGCGGGGTTACCGGCGGCGGCGCTGAGGCGGCGGGCCTGCTTGAGGAACAGGGTCAGTTCGCGCGCCGGCAGCGGCTTGCTGTACAGGTAGCCCTGCCCCTCGTGACAGCCCTGGGCGATGATGTAGGCCTCCTGCTCGGCGGTCTCCACGCCCTCGGCGATCACCTGCATGCCCAGGCTCTTGCCGAGCTGGATGATGGCGCGAACGATGGTGGCGTCGTCCTCGTCTTCCAGCAGGTCCTGGACGAAGCTCTTGTCGATCTTGATCTTGTCCAGCGGCAGGCTCTTCAGATAGCTCAGCGAGGAGTAGCCGGTACCGAAGTCATCGATGGCGATCAAGGCGCCGGAGCGGCGCAGGCTGAGCAGGTGCTGGGCAGCGGTGCTGATGTCTTCCATCAGGCCGGTCTCGGTGACTTCCAACTCCAGGCTCTTGGCCGGCAGGCGGTAGACCTGCATCAGGTTGTTGACCACCCGCGGCAGCTCGGCGTGGTGCAGTTGCACGGTGGACAGGTTGATGGCCATGCGCAGGTCGCTGAAACCCTGGTCGTGCCACTCGCGCAGCTGGCGACAGGTCTGGTCGAGCACCCATTCGCCGATGGGGATGATGGTGCCGTTCTGTTCGGCCAGCGGGATGAACAGGTCCGGCGCGACGAAGCCGTGTTGCGGGTGCTGCCAACGCAGCAACGCCTCGACGCCGACCACGCGGTGGTCGCGGTAGTCCACCTGCGGCTGGTAGACCAGGTGCAGCTGGTTCTGCGCCAGCGCCTCGCGCAGGTCCTTTTCCAGTTCGCGGCGGCGGCGCATCTCGCTGTCGACGCTGGCAATATAGAACTGGTAGCGGTTGCGCGAGCGGCTCTTGGCCAGGGTCATGGTCTGCTCGGCCTTCTGCAGCAGCTTCTCGGTGCTGTCGCCGTCCTCGGGGAACAGGGTGATGCCGATGGTGGCGCGCAGGTGCACTTCCTGCTGGTCGAGGAGGAACGGCTGCTCCAGGTCGTCGAGCACGCTCTGCGCCAGCTCGGCGGCCTCGTAGGGTTGTTCGATATCGGCCTGGACCAGGGCGAACTGGTCGCCGCCGAGGCGGGCCAGCGCGCCGAGGCGGCCGCTGTGGCTGCGCAGGCGATCGGACAGGGCCAGCAGCAGCTGGTCGCCGCTCTGGTAGCTGAACTGCTCGTTGATGCCCTTGAAGTCGTCCAGGCCGACGCACAGCACGGCGACGCGGCGTTGCAGACGGCCGGCGTCCTCGAGGATCTGGTCGAGCTGCTGCTGCAGCTGCTGGCGATTGGGCAGGCCGGTGAGGAAGTCGTACTGGGCCATGCGCAGCAGGCTGTTCTCCGCCTCGCGGCGCAGGTGGGTGTTGCGCTCGATGGAGGCCAGCAGCTGGTTGGCGGTGTTGATCCACAGGCCCAGCTCGTTCTTCTCGTTGCCCCTGAGCATGGGCAGCTTGTGTTCGCTGGGGCGGTCGGGGTTGATGTGGGTCAGGTGCTCGATGATCTTCGACAGCGGCTTGGTCAGCAGCCAGTGGTAGACCAGGTACAGCACCAGGCCCATGGCCAGGGCGCGCAGCACGCCGGAGATGAAGATGATCACCGAGTTGGTGACGAAGCTTTCGCCGTAGGGCGCGGTATCCAGGGTGATGTTGAGGTCGCCGTAGTATTCGCTGTAGGGCCCGCGGCCGACCAGCTTGGTGGAGAAGTGCCGCTCCTGGCCGAGGATCGGGTCGGTCATCCAGCGCGTCGGCAGCTGGGTCAGCTCGCGGGATTTCTCCGCCAGCATGGGTTCGTTGGGGTGGCCGATGCTGGCGTAGCGCACCGATTCGTGCTGGAACAGGCCCTCGATGACCTGCATGCCCATCTCGCGATCCAGGCTGTACACCGCCTGGGTCGAGGGGTCGCGGAACATGCCGAGGATGCGCTGGGCGTCGTTGGCCACTGCCTGGCGGGTCTTGTAAGCGTCGAAGACGATCTGCGCGCAGCTTAAAACCACCCCGACTGCCAGCGCCGAGAGCAGCACCACGCGGAGCAACTTGAGTGACAGGCTGTTCTTCAGTTCCAGCTTCAAAGGCGATTCCTTGTTCTGTGCGCCCAGCGTCAGTCGGATCAGAGTATTGGCAATCTCGCCCTGGCCGTCAAAGGGCCATCATGCGGGCCAGCAGTTTTTTCTCGACGGCGCGCAGCCTGCCGGTACAGCGGGCGTCTAGCACTGTGTCGGTGCGCCGGCTGCGGACTTGAGCGCCGTTCGCCGCGCCGAAAACGAAAAACCCGGCCGAGGCCGGGTTTTCGCGTTACGGGGCTTGAATTCAGGCCGCGTAATTCTGGGCGACGAACTCCCAGTTGACCAGGTTCCAGAACGCCTCGACGTACTTCGGACGCAGGTTGCGGTAGTCGATGTAGTAGGCGTGTTCCCAGACGTCGCAGGTCAGCAGCGGGGTGTCGCCGCTGGTCAGCGGGCAGCCGGCGCCGATGGTGCTGGCCAGGGCCAGGGAACCGTCGGCCTTCTTCACCAGCCAGCCCCAGCCGGAACCGAAGGTGCCGATGGAAACCTTGCTGAACTCTTCCTTGAACTTGTCGAAGGAACCGAAGGCGGCGTTGATGGCGTCGGCCAGGGCGCCGGTCGGCTGACCGCCGCCGTTGGGCGACAGGCAGTTCCAGTAGAAGGTGTGGTTCCAGATTTGCGCGGCGTTGTTGAAGATGCCGCCCGAGGAGGTCTTGACGATCTCTTCCAGGGTCTTGCCTTCGAACTCGGTGCCCGGCACCAGGTTGTTCAGGTTCACCACGTAGGTGTTGTGGTGCTTGCCGTGGTGGTATTCCAGGGTCTCGGCGGAAATGTGCGGCTCGAGGGCGTTCTTTTCGTAAGGCAGCGGCGGCAATTCGAAAGCCATGGTCTATCTCCTACTCAGGTCGTGTGCGGTATGCGCATGGGCCGATCACGGGCGGCCGGAACAGCAGGCGCGGGTGGCCTGCAAGCGGCGGGAATTTCCACTCCTTGCGCCGCAGACCGGGGATCATAGCACCGCCCCCCGGGCATAACCACGCAGCAACTGTGTGGAAAAGCCGGTGCCAGGGCCCTGTACCGCGCTTCTGTCAGCGCTTGGCCTGGGGCGAGCGTAGCGGTACCCGGGGCTCGGCTGGTGGACAAGGCTTCGCCATGTCCCCCCTACAGCGCGCCGGCTTTCTTCCAGGCCAGGTAGTTGCTGACCAGCTCGGGGCCCAGCTCGCCGGGGCGGGCGTCGAGCACCGGCACGTCGTGGGCGGCCAGGCGTTCGTGCAGGTCGGCGCGGGCGTTGAGGTAATCCAGGGTGCCGCAGTAGGCCAGGGCCTGCTCGAACTGCTGCACCGGCTCCTGGCGCAGGCGATCGAGCACTTCCTCGCGCAGGCTGGCGATCAGCACGCGGTGCTGGCGCGACAGGCGCTTGACCGCGGCGAGCAGCTCCTGGTCGTCCTCGTCGCGCAGGTTGGTCACCAGCACCACCAGGGCGCGGCGGCGCTGGCGGGCGAGCAGGGCGTCGGCGGCAGCGGCGAAATCGGCCGGCTGCTGGCTGGCGTGCAGGTCGTAGACGGCATTGAGTAGCACGTTGAGCTGGGCCGGGCCCTTGACCGGCGCCAGGTAGCGCGGCTGGCCGCCGGCGAAGGTGGCCAGGCCCACCGCGTCGCCCTGGCGCAGCGCCACGTAGCTGAGCAGCAGGCAGGCGTTGAGGGCGTGGTCGAAGTGCGACAGCTCGTCGTCCTGGCTGCGCATGCGCCGTCCGCAGTCGAGCAGGAAGACGATCTGCTGGTCGCGCTCGTCCTGGTACTCGCGGGCGATGGGGGTGCGCTTGCGCGCGGTGGCCTTCCAGTCGATCTGGCGCAGGCTGTCGCCGTCGCGGAATTCGCGCAGCTGGTGGAACTCCAGGCCGAGGCCGCGACGCGGGCGCTGGCGCACGCCGAGCTGACTGAGCCAGTCGTCCACCGCCTTCAGCTGAGCGCCGTAGAGGCGGGCGAAGTCGGGGTAGACGCGGCTCTCGCCGGGCAACGCCAGCAGGCGCCTGGCCTGCCACAGGCGCAGTGGGCTGGGCAGCGTCAGCTCGCAGTGCTGGAAGTGGAAATGCCCGCGTACCAGCGGCTTGAGGCGGTAGGCGAAGCGCGTCTGCTGGCCGGGGCGCAGGGCAATGCGCTGCGGCAGGTGTTCGAAGGCCATGCCCGCCGGCACATGGTCGAACGCCTCGACCTCCAGGCCCTGGGCGTAATCGTGGTGGGCGGTCAGTTGCACTTCGCTCCAGCGCCCCAGCGGCAGGTTGCCCGGCAGCGCGCGTTCGAGGCGCGGCGAGGGCAGGCGACGCAGCCACAGCGCATCGACCGCGGCGACCAGCAGCAGAGCCAGCAGCAGGCCCCAGGCCAGCGGCATCAGGCTGTCGGCCAGGCGCACGCCGAGCAGGGGCAGGGCGCCGAGCAGTACGGCGACGGCGAACAGGCCGCCGAGCAGCCCGAGGAGCAGGCGCGAGGGTTTCATAGGCGCGGCGCCGGCACCTGGTCGAGCAGCTGTTGCAGCACCTGGTCCACCGACAGGCCCTCGATGTCCAGCTCCGGTGCCAGGCGCACGCGGTGGCGCAGCACGGCCAGGGCGCAGCCCTTGATGTCGTCGGGCAGGACGAAATCGCCACCGCGCAGCAGGGCGCGGGCGCGGGCGCCGCGCACCAGGGCGATCGAGGCGCGCGGCCCGGCGCCCATGGCCAGCCCCGGCCAGCTGCGGGTGGCGCGGGCCAGGCGCACGGCGTAGTCGAGCACCTGGTCGTCCAGCGCCAGGTCGCTGGCGATCTTCTGCAGCGCCAGCACGTCCTTGGCCTGCAGCAGGGTGCGCAGCGGGCTGACCTCGAGCATGTCGGCCTTGGCCGAGCGGGTCACCTGGCGCACCATGCTCAGCTCTTCGTCCGGCGCCGGGTAGTCCATGCGCAGCTTGAGCATGAAACGGTCCAGCTCGGCTTCCGGCAGCGGGTAGGTGCCTTCCTGCTCGATGGGGTTCTGCGTCGCCAGCACCATAAAGGGCAGCGGCACGGCCAGCGCGCGGCCTTCCAGGGTCACCTGGCGTTCCTGCATCACTTCCAGCAGCGCGGCCTGGGTCTTGGCCGGGGCGCGGTTGATCTCGTCGGCCAGCAGCAGGTTGGTGAACACCGGGCCCTTGCGCAGCTTGAACTGCTCGCTGGCGAGGTCGTACACGGCGTGACCGGTGACGTCGCTGGGCATCAGGTCGGGGGTGAACTGGATGCGCGCGAACTCGCCGCCGAAGCAGCGCGCCAGGGCGCGCACCAGCAGGGTCTTGCCGAGGCCGGGAACGCCTTCGACCAGCACGTGGCCGCCGGCGATCAGCGCGGTGAGCACGTCGTCGATCACCGCGCCCTGGCCGATCACCGCCTTGCGCAGCTCGGCGCGCAGGGCCTGGGCCAGGGCGCTGGCGCGCTGGCGCTGCTGCGCCTGCGGGTTGCTCGGGGTGGCGGCCGGGGCTTCGCTGGCCGACAGGTTTTCGGTATCTGGCGTCTGTTCGCTCGTCATAGGGCATTCCTGAGGCTTTGCAGGTGGGCGACCTGGCGGGTGAAGTCGCTGGCGGAGAGGCGTTGCGGCGGCAGCGGGCGCATGGCCTGGCTGATGTCCCTGGCCGGTAGGCGGGTCAGGCGACCGAGCACCTGCCACTGTTCGGCCACGCCGAGTTTGTCGAAGCCGGGATGACGGCGCCGCGCACGGCGCTTGATGTCCTGTTGCAGACCCTGCAGCAGGGCCTGCTGGCCGCTGCGGCGGAGGAGGAAGTCGGCGCTGGCACGCAGGTGCTCCTCCAGCTGGCGGCGGGCGCGGCTGGCGGGGGCGAGCAGCGGGCCGTGGCGCATGCCGAGGTGCCACAGCGCGGCACCGAGCAGCAGCGCCAGCAGCACCAGCGCCAGCGGGAAGTGGCGCAGCAGCAGGCGGGCCAGGTCGTCGCGCTCGGCGCGGTAGAGCAGGGTCACCGCGCTGTCTTGGCCGAGGTACCAGAGCAGCCAGGCATGGTCGTACTGGTCGATGTTGCGGTTCTGCCAGATCCAAGGATCGCTGAGCACGGTGATCAGGCCGTCGCCGTGATACAGCTGCAGCAGGTGGGTGGCGGCATCGCTGTTGGCCCAGGCGTGGGCGCGATTCTGCGCGTCATAGAGGTGGAAGGCGGTGTCGAAGGCGATATAGGCCGGCGCCTGCTCGTTTTCCAGGTAGAGCTTGGTCAGCTGCGGATAGGGCTCGCCGTCGCCAGTCTCCTCGTCGTCCGCGGCCGCTTCCTCCTCGTCCAGCTCCTCGCTCATGTACTGCTGGATGCCGAGCAGGTCGAGCAGCAGGTCGCCGCTCTTGCCTTCCTCCTCGTCCCACAGGCGTTCGGCGACGAACAGCAGATGGCCACCGCCCGCCGTCCACTGCAGCAGGCGCTCGACTTGGCGCGGGGTCATGTTGCCGCGATCGGCCAGCAGCATCAGGGTCTGGCCCTGGCTGGGCAGGCCGGCAAGCACTTCCAGGCCGTCGGCGCGGCGCGCGGCGATGCCCTGCCGGCGCAGGAAGTGTTCGGCGGCGAGATAGGGGCTGCTGGCGACCTCGGGGGCCGGGCCGTGCTCGACTTCGTCTTCGTAGGCTTCGAGCTTGCCCAGCAGGTAGCTGGCGAGCAGGCCCAGGCCCAGCAGCAGGGCCATGCTCAGGATGAAGCCGGCGCGCCGCGTCATGCCGGGCGCTCCTGGCCGAACAGCTCGCGCCAGCCCTGGCACAGGCCCTGGCGCAGCGCCTCGGGCGGCAGGCGGTGACCGTAGGCCAGGGCCTGCCAGTGGCCGGTGAGCTGGCGGCTGTAGGCGGACAGCTCCTGCTGCTGCAGGGTCTCGACCAGTTGCAGCACCTCGCCCTCGGTGTGCGCCTGTTTCAGCGGCAGCCGGTGTTCGTGCAGCAGGCGGCTGAGCAGGGCACGATAGAGCAGGCCGAGGGCGGCGCGCGGCTGCTCGGCCCAGAGCCGTTCGGCCGCGCTGGCGACGTCCTCGGGTAGGCTCTCCGGCGCCAGCTCCAGGCCGAACAGCTGATCCGGTGGCTGCAGCCGGCGCCGACTCGGCAGGCCGAGGCGCTCGCCGAAGGTCTGCAGCCACTCGCGGTAGCGCCACAGGACGAATACCAGCAGGGCGACCAGGGCGGCCCACAGCAGCGCCTCGAAGACCTGCGCGACTATATCCAGGCTCTTCCACCATTCGCCGAGCTCGAGCAGGTTCTTGAGCATCTCCAGCAGGGCTTCCAGGTCCTCGGGATCGGCCTCCTGCGCCGGTTTTTCCTCGCCGAAGCGCCAGCGGGTGACGGTTTCGCGGTGCTCGAACGGCGGCTCGTCGAGCAGCGCCTCGATGCCGGCGCGCGCCGCCTGGCTGGTCAGCGGCTGCTGCAGCAGGCGCGGCGCATCCGGGCCCTGCGGGTCGAACGGCGCGCTGGCCGTCGGCGCCGAGTCGGCCCAGGCGACGCCGGGCAGCTGGCTCAGCAGCAGGGCGCCGCCGAGCAGCAGGGCGTAGGCGCTGCCGGTCAGGCGCTGGCGCAGGCGCCGGAAGCTCAGCTCGATGTCCCAGGCCTCCAGGGCGGTGCGCCGGTTGAGGTAGAGGCTGAAGCCGCAGGCGACATAGACTGGCTCCCAGACGATCAGCAGCAGCACGTAGAGCAGGTTGGACAGGTGCTCCAGCCACAGCCACTGGCCGCTGCTGGCGGCGATCAGGGTTTCCCAGCTCCAGTTCAGTTCGATCTGCTGCGGCAGCATCAGGTAGAACAGCGCGGCCAGGCCCATCCACAGGGCGATTTCCAGGTGCATGCCGACCAGGGTCAGCCAGGTGGCGGCGGCGCCGTCGCGCTGGCCGAGGACGATCAGGCGCTGGCTGCGCGCCTGGCCGGCCAGGCCTTCGAGCTGCAGCACTGGCAGGTCGAAGCTGCGCGTCGGGCTCAGCCGGCGCCAGGTCAGGCTGGCCAGCAACTGCGGCCCGAGCAGCCGTGGCAGGGCGCGCAGGGCCTGCTTCAGCGTCGGCACGTTGCCGAACAGCGCCTGCGACAGGATGTACAACGGCAGCCGCTCGTACGCCGGCTTGAGCCACCAGAACAGGAAGATCGCCCAGCCCGGGTACTGCCAGAGCAGCGCGCAGAGCAGGGCGAACAGCGGCAGGGTGAGCAGCGCCCAGCTGGCCATCAGCAGGCCGGCGTGGCGGCGGGCGAGCAGCACGCCGAGGTCGATGGCTTCCCAGGCGGTGCGCGGGCGGATGGCGACGCTGGCTTCAGTCAGGCGCATGCTGCCTCCGCCCGGCCAGCAGCAGGTAGCCCAGCACCAGCGCCCACAGCCCGGCGCCAACCGTGTACTTGATGGTCGGGCTGGCGAAGGTGGTGGACGACCAGAAGGCCTCGATAAAGGCCGCCAGCAGGAGGAACAGGATCACCCCGGCGACCAGCTGCACCGCGGTGCCCGCGGCCAGGCGCAGCGCCTCGCCGCGCGGCAGGCGGCCGGGGGCGAGCAGCGCCCAGCCGAGCTTGAAGCCGGCGGCGCCGGCCAGGGCGATGGCGGTCAGCTCGAAGGCACCGTGGCCGACGACGAAGGACCAGAAGGTCTCGCTGTAGCCGATGCGGGTCAGGTGGCCGGCCACCGCGCCGATCATCAGGCCGTTGAACAACAGGAAGAACAGGCTGCCCAGGCCCAGCAGCAGGCCGCTGGCGAAGGTCTGAAAGGCGATGCCGATGTTGTTCATGATGTAGAAGCCGAACATCACCCAGTCGTCGCCGGCGTCGCGCTCGCCGAAGCGGCCGAGGCGCCGCGCGTCGGGGTCGTACATTTTCTCCATCTCGCCGACCTGCTCGGGGCTGACCAGGCTGTAGATCAGCTCCGGGTAGAGGTAGGTCAGGCCGCCCATCAACGCCAGGCTGCCGAAGAACAGCAGGCTGGCGACGCACACGCTGCGCCATTCGGCGCGTACCAGGCGGGGGAAGCCGCCGAACAGGAAGCGCACCAGCTGGGCGCCGAGGTGGCTGCGGTGGCGGTAGAACTGCTGGTGGCCGCGCATCGCCAACTGCTGCAGCTGCTCGATCAGGTGGCTGCTGTAGCCGCGCGCCTCGGCCAGGGCCAGGTGCTGGCACAGCCGGCGATAGTCGGCGGCGAAGCGGCTGCCGGCCTGCGCCTCGGCCTTGCCTCGCTCGAGGGCGTCGAGCTGCGCGGCGAAGGCGTCCCAGTCGGCCTGGTGGCGGCTTTCGAACAGGCTCTGCTTCATGGCGCGCTCCCCAGCAGGCCGCGGGCGATGCCGTTCAGGCGCGCCTCGGCGTGCTCCGCCGGCACCTGCAGCGGTTCGGCGAGCAGGGCGGCCAGCTCGGCGCGGCGCGCGGCCGACAGCTGGGCGCCGCGTTCGGCGAAGCCGAGCAGCGCGCGTTGCTCGGCCAGGCTGAGCGGGAAGGGCGTCGGCAGCGGCTCGGCCTCCGGCAGCTGCGGGCGCGCCGGCGCGGCGTCGCGGTAGACCACCAGGGTGCCGGCGGCGATATCGCCGAGGCGCTTGAACGCCGGATGGTTGAGGCAGCTGAGAATGCCCAGGCTGTAGCCGAACGGCAGGATGTCGACGAAGCGCAGCAGGTTGCGCGTCAGCGAGGCGGCCCAGCCGATGGGCGTGCCGTCGTCGTGCACCACGCGCAGGCCGAGCAGCTGCTTGCCGGGCGAACGGCCCTGGTTGAGCACCTCGAACAGCACCATGTACCACCAGGTGACGAGAAACAGCAGGATGGTGCC
This sequence comes from Pseudomonas sp. NPDC077649, assembly GCF_044542855.1. NCBI lineage: Bacteria > Pseudomonadati > Pseudomonadota > Gammaproteobacteria > Pseudomonadales > Pseudomonadaceae > Pseudomonas > Pseudomonas sp. NPDC077649. Next base: position 974,443 of record NZ_JBITVF010000001.1, read on the forward strand.
CAGGCCCATGCCGAACTGACCGAGCAGGCCGAGGACGATGAACATCACCGCCAGGATCAGCCCGCGGATCGCCAGGTCGATGGCGAACGCCAGGGCCCGCGGCACCAGACCGGCGGGGCGCAATTGCAGGTCGATGCCCTCCGGCGTCTCCACCTGGTAGCGGGTGTCCAGGGGCGGCTGGTGCTGCGGGAGGCTGGCGCTTGAGCGTGAGGGCATCGGCGGACTGCATCAGGGAAAGCCCGATGCTAGCGAGCAGCGGGACACGAACGCAACCGGGCCGATGGCTCGGCTCGGCATAACGGCTTACTGGGCGGCGGGCAGCACGCCGAAGATGGTGCGGTAGAGCACGCCCATAGCCACGACCATCAGCGGGATGCTCCAGACCAGGCCGATACCCAGTGGGATGGCGCTGAGGATCACGATCACGCCGAGCAGCAGGAACAGGCCGAAGACCTTGAACCAGTGCTGGCTGATGGCCTTGCGCGAGGCCTCCAGCGCCTGCCAGGGTGACAGACCGCGTTCCACCACCAGCGGAATCGCCAGCAGATAGGCCACCGCCAGGTAGATGCCGGGGAGCAGCAACAGGAGCATGCCGAGGTAGATCAGCAGCATCATCACCACGGCGGTGATGATCAGCGGCACGGTGCGGCCGAAGTGGCTGAAGATTTCGTTGAAGCTGATCGGCTGGTCGGCGGCGCGGCGGATGCCGACCATGTTGATCCCGGCCATGAAGGGATAGGCCAGGGCCGAGGCCAGCAGCGACACCAGCACCTCGCCGACCACCACCGCGACCAGGTTGTCGCTGAGGGCGCCGAACACGCCGACTATGCCGCCGAGGATGAAGGTGGCGGCCAGCAGCACCAGGTAGAACACCAGGAAACCGCCGATGATGATGCCCTTGGTGCCTTTGACCTTGGCCCAGGCCTCGCCGATCAGTGCGCCGATGCTGAAGTCGTAGCCGCGGGCCAGCGCTTCTTCGATGCTCGGCGCCTGGTCGCCGAGCGGCTGCTGCAGGTCGCTGACGGGGGCGGCATAGGGATTGGGGGTGGTAGCGTCACTCATGGCGGCGTCCTTGTACGTAGAGTGGGAGAGGTGGCACATGCTAGGGGTACTGGCATTTGGCCTACAAGCGGCGCCTGGGCGGGCATGCAGCGGCTGTGCGCTGGTTCATGCTTTGCCGGCGGCGGCGCGCCTGGGCATGAATGATAGACTGCCTGGCCACTGTGCACTGGGGATACGCGCGTGACTTCCAGCATCTTCTGGTACGACTACGAGACCACCGGCATCAATCCGCGCTGCGACCGTCCGCTGCAGGTGGCCGGCATCCGCACCGACGAGGCGCTCAACGAGATCGACGAGCCGTTGAACCTCTACTGTCGGCCCAGCGACGACATCCTGCCGCACCCGGCCGCCTGCCTGGTCACCGGCATCGACCCGCAGCGCCTGCAGCAACTGGGACTGGACGAGGGCGAGTTCGTCACCCGGGTGCATGCCGCGCTGTCCGCGCCGGGCACCTGCGGCGCCGGCTACAACAGCCTGCGCTTCGACGACGAGGTCACCCGTTACAGCCTCTATCGCAACTTCTTCGATCCCTACGCCCGCGAATGGCAGGGCGGCAACAGCCGCTGGGACCTTATCGACCTGGTGCGCACCGCCTACGCCCTGCGCCCGGAGGGCATCGAGTGGCCGGAGGAAGACGGCCGCGTGACCCTCAAGCTGGAACGCCTGACCCAGGCCAACGGCATCGACCATGGCCAGGCCCACGACGCGCTGTCCGACGTGCGCGCCACCATTGGCCTGGCGCGCCTGCTGCGCGAGCGCCAGCCGCGGCTGTACGACTTTCTCTATCAGTTGCGCAGCAAGCAGCGGGTGCTGGATCAGATCCGTCTGCTGCAGCCGCTGTTGCATGTGTCCGGGCGTTTCTCCGCGGCGCGTCATTACCTGGCGCCGGTGTTGCCGCTGGCCTGGCACCCGCGCAACCGCAACGCGCTGATCGTCTGCGACCTGCAGGCCGACCCGGCGCCGTTGCTGGAGCTGGATGCCGAGACCCTGCGCAGCCGCCTGTACACCCGGCGTGAGGAGCTGGCCGAGGGCGAGGCGCCGGTGCCGCTGAAGCTGCTGCATATCAACCGCTGCCCGGTGGTGGCGCCGCTGTCGGTGCTGCGCGAGCAGGATCGTCAGCGCCTGCAGCTGGACTGGGCGCAGTGCCAGCGCCACGCCGAGGCGCTGCAGGCGGCGCAGGCGCTGTGGCAGGACAAGCTGGCGACCATCTATCGCGAGGAGGCCTTCGCCGCCAGCGGCGATCCCGAGCAGCAGCTGTACGAGGGTTTTATCGGCGACCGCGACCGCCGCCTGTGCGAGCAGGTGCGCCGTGCCGAGCCCGAGGCGCTGGCCAACCAGGACTGGCCGTTCGACGACGCGCGTCTGCCGGAGTTGCTGTTCCGCTATCGCGCACGCAACTTTCCGGACAGCCTGTCGCCGGCCGAGCGGCAACGCTGGCAGGAGTTCTGCCGCCAGCGTCTGAGTGCCGCCGAGTTCGGCGCACCCAATACCCTGGGGCAGTTTCGTCAGGCGCTGGATGAATTGCGCGGCAACTGCACGCCGAGCCAAGTGCAACTTCTGCAGCAATGGCAGGCGTATGCGGAGGATGTGCAGGCGCGCTACGGGATAAATTAGCCGCGGCGCCGGCAACGGGGCATAGCCCAATTGTGCGCGGGCATATCGAGCGGGGTGGCGGCGGCCGGCGCTTGTTTGTCCGGGCGCGCTGGTGAGTTGCCCTGTGGCAATTGCCGGCTGGGCGTTGGCCGTGGCCAGCACGGCAAACTTGCGGGGCGCCGGACGAGTTGCCGGCAACAATTGCGCCGGTCATCCCGCGGCAAAATAACGGCAATAAAAAACGCCAGCAGGGCTGGCGTTTTCGGGTATTGCGCGAGGCTTAGCCGAGCAGGGTGGCCCAACCTTCGACGACGTCGGCGCCCCACTTGGCTTTCCACTCTTTCAGGGTCTTGTGGTTGCCGCCTTTGGTTTCGATCACTTCGCCGCTGTGCGGGTTCTTGTACTGCTTGACCTTGCGCGCGCGCTTGGTGGCAACGGGCTTGCCGGCACGCGGGGCCTTGCCGACCTTGGCTTCCGGGTCGAGCAGGGCAATGATGTCGCGCAGGGACTTCTGATATTCGCCCATCAGGGTGCGCAACTTGCCTTCGAATTCCAGTTCCTTTTTCAGCTTGTCGTCTTGCGACAGGTTCTTCAGGCGCTCTTGCAGCTCCTTGATGGCTTCTTCGGTGGCGCGGTATTCGTTGATCAGCGACATGGACTTTACCTTGGCGTGAATAGGTTTAAAAAGTGAGCAGTGAGGCAATAATAGTCACGCACTTATAACAAGTAAACAGTGTCGGAGAAAATAGCCGTGGTGCACTGCAAGGTTTTGTAACCACGGGCTTTAATTTAAACCGGGTATTTCCGCGCTGGCCGAAGTTGCCTGTTTTTCCGCCGCCTCGATATTTTTCCGCGCCCGGTCAGGGGGCCACGGGTGCCCGGCCCTCCGCGCTACTGCAGTTTCCCCGGCTTGTCGCTAGAATGGCCGACTTTTGCGCCGTCATTGGGGTTTTGTATATGCGCACGTTCAGACTGGTCATCGCCTGCCCGGATCGCGTCGGCATCGTCGCCAAGGTCAGTAGTTTCCTGGCGACCTACAACGGCTGGATCACCGAAGCGAGTCATCATTCCGATACCCAGAGCGGCTGGTTCTTCATGCGGCACGAGATTCGCGCCGATTCCCTGCCGTTCGAGCTGGAGGGCTTCCAGCAGGCCTTCGCGCCGATTGCCCGCGAATTCTCCATGGAGTGGCGCATCACCGACTCGGCGCAGAAGAAGCGTGTGGTGCTGATGGCCAGCCGCGAGTCGCACTGCCTGGCCGACCTGCTGCACCGCTGGCACAGCGACGAGCTCGACTGCGCCATTCCTTGCGTGATCTCCAACCACGACGACCTGCGCAGCATGGTCGAGTGGCACGGCATCCCCTACTTCCATGTGCCGGTCGATGCGCAGGACAAGGCGCCGGCCTTCGCCGAGGTGGAGCGCCTGGTCAAGCAGCACCAGGCCGACGTCATCGTCCTGGCGCGCTACATGCAGATACTGCCGCCGGCACTGTGCGCCGAGTACGCGCAGCGGGTGATCAACATCCACCACAGCTTCCTGCCGTCCTTCGTCGGCGCCAAGCCCTACCACCAGGCTTCGCTGCGCGGGGTCAAGCTGATCGGCGCCACCTCGCACTACGTGACCGAGGAGCTGGACGCCGGGCCGATCATCGAGCAGGACGTGGTGCGCGTCACCCACCGCGACGATATCGAGGAAATGGTGCGCCTGGGCAAGGACGTGGAGAAGATGGTGCTGGCGCGTGGGCTACGCTATCACTTGGAAGACCGGGTTCTGGTGCACGACAACAAGACGGTGGTGTTCGACTGATCTTGCGCCGTAGGCCGAACCGATGCTCGCCAGAGGAGATCGCCCATGCTCAAGTCCATCAAGGTGCGGGACTACATGACCCGCCATCTGGTGACCTTCAGGTCGGATACCGATCTGTTCACCGCCATCAACCGCCTGCTGGAGCACCGTATCTCGGCGGCGCCGGTGGTTGATTCCCAGGGCCATCTGATCGGCCTGCTGTCGGAGGGCGACTGCCTGCGCGGCATCCTCTCCGGCGCCTACTACGAGGCCATCGGCGGCAACGTCAGCGCCTACATGACCGCCGAGGTCGAGACCATCTCGCCGGAGGCGGACATCATCGAGCTGTCCGAGCGCTTCCTGCGCGGTCGGCGTCGGCGCCTGCCGGTGGTCGAGGACGGTCACCTGATCGGCCAGATCAGCCGCCACGACGTGCTGCGGGCGGTCAAGGAGTTCGCCCAGCATGAGCAGGGCAAGCTGGAAGCCGGTTAGAGCCTGTTCAAAGTCTGCTGCGCGTCGGCACTGCTGCGTTAAAAACAGGCTTGGAATGCTCATTTACAACTCGTAAAGTCGCCCGCGACTCCGACCGTTCCTCGCCTGTTTTGACCAGCCGAAGGCTGTTGCTAGCGTAGCGCCTTGCATTGCTCTAGCTCGCGAGACTTTGAACAGGCTCTGAGTGAGGAGGACTTGATGAGCGATCCACTGGACAAGGCGACTTCCAAGGCGCCGCCGACCCTGGGCGAGGGTTGCGTGCGCCGCTACGACCCGGACGCCTTGAGCGAGGACGACGGCACCGAGTTCGCCGAGGCCGCCGAACTGTGGCGGCAGCTGCAGGAACAGGCACCGCCTGAGCCCGAGCCATAACGACCAAGGGCGCTGTGGCGCCCTTGGTCTCGTTTCGCGTACTTAGATGCGGAAGCTGTCGACCAGCTGCTTGAGGCGCGCGGCCTGTTGCTCCAGGTCGCCGCAGGCGCGCAGGGTGGCCTGCAGGTTCTCCACGCCTTCCTGGTTGAGGGTGTTGATCTCGATGATGTCCATGTTCAGCGACTCGATCACCGAGGTCTGCTCCTCGGTGGCGGTGGCCACCGACTGGTTCATCCCGTCGATCTCGCCGATGCGCGCGGTGACCGTGCCCAGGCGTTCGCCGGCCTGGTTGGCGATCGCCACACTTTCCTCGCTGTAGCGCTGGCTCTCGGTCATGGTGGTGACCGACTCCCGCGAGCCGACCTGCAGCTCCTCGATCATCTTCTCGATTTCCTGCGCCGACTCCTGGGTGCGGTGCGCTAGGTTGCGCACCTCGTCGGCGACCACGGCGAAGCCGCGGCCGGCCTCGCCGGCGCGGGCGGCCTCGATGGCGGCATTGAGCGCCAGCAGGTTGGTCTGCTGGGAAATGCTCTTGATCACCTCGAGAATCTGGCCGATGTCCACGGTCTTGCCGTTGAGCATCTCGATCTTGGCGCAGGCGTCGCTGATCTTGTCCGACAGCTCGCTCATCGAGGAGATCGCCTGCTGCACCACCTTGCCGCCGTCCTCGGCCTGATGGCGGGCGTCGGAGGCCTGGGTCGAGGCGTCGGCGGCGTTACGCGCGATCTCCTGGGCGGCGGCGCCCAGTTCGTTGATCGCCGCGGCCACGCTGTTGGTGCGGCTGGCCTGCTCGTCGGAGTTGGCCATCGACGAGTTGGAGGCGTTGACCACCAGCTTGGCCACCTCGTTGACCTGCACGGTGGCCGAGGACACCTCGCGGATCGAGCTGTGGATGCGCTCGACGAACTGGTTGAAGGCGCGCGCCAGGGCGCCGAACTCGTCGTTGGACTGGATCGCCAGGCGCTTGGTCAGGTCGCCCTCGCCCTGGGCGATGTCCTGCATGGCCTTGCCCATGGTGTTGAGCGGCTGCATCAGCACGCGGATCAGCACACCGAGCAGGGCGATGATCAGCACCACGGCGATGACGGTAGCGACTATGGCCGAGGCGCGGAACTCGGTGAGCATCGCGTAGGCCTTGGCCTTGTCGATGGACAGGCCGACGTGCCAGTCGACCGAAGGCAGGCCCTTGACCGGGGTGAAGGTGAGGATGCGGGTGTTGCCGTCTTGTTGCGCCTCGCTGAACTCGCTGCTGATGCGCGGAGTGTTCTGCGGGTAGATGTCCTTGAGGTTCTTCATCACCAGGTTCTTGTCCGGGTGCACCAGGATCTTGCCGTCGGCGCTGACCAGGAAGGCGTAGCCGATGCCGTCGAAGTCCAGGGCGTTGATGATGTCGACCAGGGTCTGCAGGCTGAGGTCGCCGCCGACCACGCCGGCCGGCTTGGCCGGGGTGGCGATGGTGATGATCAGCTCGCCGGTGGCGGCGTCGACGTAGGGTTCGGTGAGGGTGGAGCCGCCGGCGGCCATGGCATCCTTGTACCAGGGCCGGGTGCGCGGATCGTAGCCCTCGGGCATGTCGGCGTCCGGGCGCATGGTGAAGTCGCCGTTCTCGGCGCCCAGGTAGGTGAAGGCGAAGGAGGAGGTCAGCGCCTTCTGCTCCAGCAGCTTGACCACGCGATCCGGGCTGTTGTCGTTGACGATCGACTGGGCGGCGCTTTCCACCAGGAGGATGCGCCCGGACAGCCAGTTCTGGATGTTGCTGGCGGTCACGTCGCCCATTTCATGCAGGTAGCTCTCCAGGTCCGCACGGATGGCGTTGCGTTGCAGGTAATCGTTGTAGAGGGTGAACAGGGAGAAGGCGACTATCACCACCAGCGATGCTGCGAGCAGGATCTTGTGGCTGAACTGCAGGTTTTTAGTCATGTTGTCTTGCGTCCGGAAGGCTCTGGAACCAGTCTTGTGTTCCACGAAGCCGCCAGTGGGGCGGTTCGTGGGAGATTGTGGCGAAGGCAATTCGCCTTTGGTCTGATGCCTATGTCGGCATACCTGCAGTAAAGCTTTAACCCAGGGGATGGCAAAGATGCCTTTGATTTCGCAGTTCGTACTGGGCGCCGGCAGCGATGGCCAGCCCGTCGGCCAGCCGTTGCGCCTGGCCAACCGTCATGGTCTGATCGCCGGCGCCACCGGCACCGGCAAGACGGTGACCCTGCAGCGCCTGATCGAGACCTTCAGCGACGCCGGCGTGGCGGTGTTCGCCGCCGACGTCAAGGGCGACCTGTGCGGCCTCGGCGCTGCCGGTGCGCCGCAGGGCAAGGTCGCCGAGCGCATCGCCAGCATGGCCTGGCTGCAGCACCGGCCGCAGGCCTATCCGCTGTGCCTGTGGGACGTGCACGGGCAGAGCGGCCACCCGCTGCGCACCACCTTGAGCGAGATGGGCCCGCTGCTGCTCGGCGCCCTGCTGGAACTGACCGACAGCCAGCAGGCGGCGCTCTACGCCGCGTTCAAGGTGGCCGACCGCGAGGGTTTGCTGCTGCTCGATCTGAAGGACCTCAAGGCGCTGCTCGGCCACCTCAAGGACAACCCGCAGGTGCTCGGCGAGGACAGCGCGCTGTTCACCAACACCTCGGCGCAGGCGCTGCTGCGGCGCCTGGCCAGCCTGGAGCAGCAGGGCGCCGAGGCGCTGTTCGGCGAGCCGGCGCTGCAACTCGAGGACCTGCTGCACCCCGATCGCGACGGCCGCGGCCGGGTTCACCTGCTCGACGCCAGCCGCCTGGTGCACGAAGCGCCCAAGGTCTACGCCACCTTCCTGCTGTGGCTGCTGGCCGAGCTGTTCGAGCAGCTGCCCGAACGTGGCGACGCCGACAAGCCGGTGCTGGCGCTGTTCTTCGACGAGGCGCACCTGCTCTTTCAGGGCACGCCCAAGGCGCTGCAGGAGCGCCTGGAGCAGGTGGTGCGGCTGATCCGCTCCAAGGGCGTGGGGGTGTACTTCGTCACCCAGTCGCCCAGCGACCTGCCGGACGACGTGCTGGCCCAGCTCGGCCTGCGCATCCAGCACGGCCTGCGCGCCTTCACCGCCAAGGAGCAGAAGGCGCTGCGCGCGGTGGCCGACGGTTTCCGCCCCAATCCGGCGTTCGACAGCCTGAGCGTGCTGACCGAGCTGGGCATCGGCGAGGCGTTGGTCGGCACCCTGGAGGAAAAGGGTACGCCGGCCATGGTGCAGCGCGTGGCCATCGCCCCGCCGCAGTCGCGCATCGGCCCGCTGAACGAGAGCGAGCGTGCCGCCCTGGTGCGTCAGTCGCCGTTGGCCGGGCGCTACGACAAACCCGTCGACCGCGAATCGGCCTACGAGCTGCTCACCGCCCGCGCCGCCCAGGCCAGCGCCGAGGCGCCGGCCCAGCCGAGCGGACGCCAGAAGGCCGCGGCGCCGGATCAGGGGCTGGGGCAGATGGCCGGCGAACTGCTCGGCGGGGCGATGAAGTCGGCGCTGCGCCAGGCGGCCAACCAGCTCGGGCGGCAGCTGGTGCGCGGGCTGATGGGGTCGCTGCTGGGCGGCAAGAGACGCTAGCCGGCGAGGGCAGGGTGGACAGGGCGAAGCCTGGTCCACCCTTTACCGGCGCGCCGGACAAGCCTGGCGGCATGTCCGGCCTGCGCAATCGCGGTAATAGCGAAGCGGCGATGAAATGCTAGTTCGACAGAGGGCCTGGCGCTATTCGCTGGCGGCGTCTTTCTTGTCCTGACGTTCTTTTTCGATCTTTTCGATTTCCTTATCGAAGGCCTGGTCGAGCAGGCTGGGTTTCTTGCGCCAGGGTTTGCGGTCGGGGTCCGGCTGCGCGGCGTAGGTGATGACTTCCCCGCCGTATACATCCTTGTAACGCTGCGCCTGGCGCTCGAGTTCGGCGCGCAGTTCGTCTTTCGTCACTGGGTTTACCTATATGGTCTGGCGATCGACCCGCATGACGCGTGAAGCACTCCGCTTCACTGCTGCGGTCAGGGATCAATCTAGGGTGCTGCTGATGGTTTCGTCCGGCGAATACTTTGCAAAGTGTCAGAGCTTGCAAGTTTCCCGTTCTTATTCAGTTACTTATGTGTATGTAACTTTTTATCAATGAAGTTGCGAGAGGCAACTTGCGCGCCATTATCGCGAAGTGTCGGCGAATGTCCAGCGCTCAGTTATCGAGCGCCTGGTACTCCAGGCTGAACTGCAGTCGGCAACTTTGCCCCGGCGCCAGCAGTTGCAGGCCCGGGCGCCCCGGCAGGTGGTGGGCGTTGACCGGATGGCTGACCGGCTCGAAACAGAAGAAGTTCTGCTCCTGTGGGCAATACAGCAAGAAGAATTCGGCGCCCTCGGCGTGGCAGAGCAATTGATAGCCGGCCTCCGGCTGAACGATAAGCGCGCTGCCCGGCCAGCCAGTAAAGGCATTGTCCAACGTCTGCGCCGGCAGGGCGGCAAGTTCGGCGAAGTTCCAGGTCGCGGGTAACTCGGCCAGTTGAGTGGAGAGTTTGTCGGCGTTGCACAGCCACACTCGGCTGGCCTGCGCTTGCAGGCGGGTATGCGCGGTGCGGGTGAGATAGGGATGCAGGCCGAGGCCGTACCAGGTCGGCCGCTCGCCGAGGTGGGTGGCTTGCAGGTGCAGGCTCAGGCGCCCCTCCGCCAGCCGCACCTGCAGGCGCGCGCGGTAGGGGAAGGGCTGCAGGCTGTCCAGTTGCAGGGTGGCGCTGTCGGATGTCGCATCAACCAGTTGCCAGGCTTGTTGCCAGGCGCTGCCGTGGATCGGCAGCGCCTCGTGCGCGCTGTTGGCCGCCAGCGCCTGCCAGCCGTCGGGGCAGGCGAAGCCGCCGCCGCCGATGCGGTTGGACCAGGGCGCCAGCGGGTAGCAGGCCAGCTGCCGCGGGTTGGCGGCGGCCAGCGCCTGCTCGTCGCTGTGGCGCAGCAGCGGCCAGTCGTCGCTCAAGCGGGTCCAGTTGACCAGGCTGGCGCCCAGTTCGGGGGCCAGGGTCAGGCGGGTCAGGCTGTCGTGCAGGGTCAGCAAGGTAGTCGGCATCTGGCGCTCCGGTGTCGCTGTTTGTCGGGAATTCATAGTGTCATCGTACAACTGCTGGGCTATGATTGCGGCTTAGCCGTCAGCCGAGAGCGCTCCCGCCATGGAAACCCCCAACGCCCAACCCCGCGCCCGCCGCAAGCACCGTAGCCTGGCCCAGGAGTTGGTGGCCGAGCTGTCGCAGCGTATTCGTGACGGTGCGATCAAGCGCGGCGAGAAGCTGCCCACCGAGTCGGCGATCATGGAGGAGCAGGGCGTTAGCCGCACCGTGGTGCGCGAGGCGCTGTCGCGGCTGCAGGCCGCCGGTCTGGTGGAAACCCGCCACGGCATCGGCACCTTCGTGCTCGACACCCCCAGCCCCAGTGGCTTTCGCATCGACCCGGCGACCATCGTCACCCTGCGCGACGTGCTGGCGATTCTCGAATTTCGCATCAGCCTGGAAGTGGAGTCCGCCGGCCTGGCCGCGCAGCGCCGCAACGAGGCGCAACTGAAGGCCATCCGCGAGGCGCTGGACGCGATCAGCGAGAGCGCGGCGCACGCCAGCGACGCGGTGTCGTCCGATTTCCAGTTCCACCTGCGCATCGCCGAGGCCACCGGCAACCGCTACTTCACCGACATCATGAGTCACCTGGGCACCAGCATCATTCCGCGCACCCGGGTTAATTCCGCCAGCCTGGCGCGCGACGACCAGGCGCACTACATGGCGCGTCTTGCGCGCGAGCACGAGCAGATCTTCGAGGCCATCGCCCGCCAGGACTCGGAGGCGGCGCGCGCCGCCATGCGGCTGCACCTGACCAACAGCCGCGAGCGCCTGCGTCAGGCGCACGAGGCCGCCGAGGCCGAGGCGCTGCACGGCTGAGCCATGGCTAGCGGCGGTAGGCCAGCAGGACGATGCCGCCGACCACGATCAGCCCGCCGACCACCTGCAGGGCGCCGAGCAGCTGATCGAGAATCAGCCAGCCGAACAGCATCCCGGCCACCGGCTCCATGTTCATCACCGGCGCGTTGCGCGCGATATCCAGGCGCGGCATGCAGATGAACAGCACCGAAAACGCCGTGCCGTAGAGCAGTACCAGGCAGGCCAGGGCCACCCAGCCGACCGCTGCATCGGGCAGGCCGAGGCCACCGGGCAGGGCGCCGCTGGCGCCGGCCAGGGCCGAGGCGCTGAACACCACCGCCATGGTCAGCATGCTGCGCACCCGCCCGGGCATCGCCGACAGCCGGTGTTCGGTAATCCACAACGCAACGGCGAATACCGCCGCTGCGGTCAGGCTGAACGACACCCCTTCGATCCAGCGCGCATCGAGCTGGGCCTGACCGGCCAGGCGCGCCGGCACGTCCAGCACCAGCACCAGGCCGAACAGGGTCAGGCCCATGATCAGCGCCGCGCGGCCGGTCGGTCGCGGGCCGCCGAGTGCCCAGGTGAGCAGCGCCAGGAGGATCGGCGAGAGGTTCACCACCAGCAGCGCCAGGCCCACCGGGATGCGCGCCACCGCCGAATAGATGCAGAAGCTCTGCACCGCGATCAGCAGCCCCAGCACCAGCTGCCAGCCCCAGGTCTGGCGGCTCAGGCGCAGTGAATCGCGCTGCCACAGCACCAGGGCGGCGAGCACCAGCAGGGTCACCCCCGAGCGGCAGAGGATCGCCAGCAGCAGGCCGGCGTCGTGGTCGAAGGCGATACGCGCGGCGATATGGTTGCCGGCGAAGGAGCAGGCCAGGGTGGCGAGGATCAGCGCGGCGATATGCCGGGGGAACGGGGCGGCGTGCATGGCGTGGCGTTACGTCCTTATAAAGCAAGAGCCGCCAGGCGGCGGCTCGGGGTGAATGGGGTAGGCCTCGTTTCCGCAGAACGGGAGTGGAGCGGGCGCGGGTTCAGAGCACCACGCTGGGCAGCCACAGCGAGATGGCGGGGATGTAGGTGACCGCCATCAGCACCGTGAACAGCGCGGCGTAGAACGGCAGCAGCGCTTTCACCGTGCTCTCGATGCTGACCTTGCCGATGGCGGCGCCGACGAACAAGACCGCGCCCACCGGCGGGGTGATCAGGCCGATACCCAGGTTGACCAGCATGATCATGCCGAAGTGTACCGGGTCGACGCCGAAGGAGGTCACCACCGGCAGCAGGATCGGCGTGAGAATCAGGATCAGCGGCGCCATGTCCATCAGCGTGCCCAGGGCCAGCAGCATGAAGTTGACGCACATCAGGATCACGTAGCGGTTGTCCGACAGGGTCAGGAAGGCCGTGGTGATCTTCGACGGAATCTGCATCAGGGTCATGATGTAGCCGAAGCTGGCGGCGAAGGCGATCAGGATCATCACGATCGACAGGGTGCGCACCGTGCGGTGCAGCATCTTCGGCAGTTCGCTCCACTTGTAGTCGCGGTAGATGAACATGGTCACGAAGAAGGCCCAGACCACCGCCACCGCGGCCGACTCGGTGGCGGTGAACACGCCGCTGAGGATGCCGCCGAGGATGATCACCATGGTCATCAGGCCCCACAGCGCCTCGACGCAGATCTTCAGCGCCTGGCGCAGCGGAATCACCTCGCTCTTGGGGTAGTTGCGCTTGCGCGCGAACAGCAGGCACAGGGCGGCCATGGTGAAACTGAGCAGCAGGCCCGGGCCGATGCCGGCGACGAACAGCGCGGCGATGGGCACCGTGCCGCCGGCGGCCAGCGAGCGAACAAGGTGAGAAACGGCTGGGCACGCGCACCCTTCGTCTCTTGTGACCAATGTTGTATGACAACGTATCTCGCATGAATGCGGGCCAGCGCCCTGGGTAAGGTGCCCGGACTCCCGAGGGGCAGAGCATGAGCCGAAAAACTCCCGATTCGCGCGCCGCCCCTGATCGACGTGGCCAAGGTGGCCGGCGTGTCGCCCATTAGCCTGTCCCGCGCCCTGGGCTGTCCCGAGCTGATCGGCTTCGGCGACCTGTCCTGCGCGGCGCACACCCATCCGCCGCTGACCACCGTGCGCATCGACGGCCCGCGCATCGGCCGCGCCATCGCCGAACCGGCGCTGGTGCACCAGCCGTTGCGCCTGGATGTGGGGGGCGAGGTGATCGAGCGGGGGAGTGGGTGAGGGGAGTCGAGCGAGGGGCAGTCGATAGCGCCCTCGATGGGCTCCCGCGCGCCCCAGGTTATTTGGCGGCCCAGTCTCCGATCAGCGGCTATTTAGCTTGATCGCAATAAGATCACCACACTGAACAGCTGAATTTGACCTGACAGTCGCGGGCCTCAAGGCAGGTAACTGTCAGATCAACTCACGATCACTGCAAATTAGCGACATCTGGTCCGCATGTTTCTGACAACGGCCAATTCTTTGCAGCCCACAACCGCCTAAGACACCGGCATTGCCCGGTCAAAGATGCTGTTTTGATCGTCATCCTCTCCCGTAGCAAAAGCCGCTCCTTCAATGTGATAGACCGTCGGCTCTTCGGAAAAATATTCCTCCAGGCCCAGCATGAACAGCCGATGGTCTTCGCTCGCTTCGAAGCCCGGCGTGTGGTCCTCGAGTGAAGCCCAGCGCACGATCAGGTTGAACCGCTCGGGGGTTTCGATACCGGGCGCGAGCATGTGGCCGCCATACCCCTTGGCGCGGCGGAGCAAAGGTGCGACCTCGGCAAAAGCACGTTTGAAGGGTTCAATCCGTTCTTGGTGAACGGGCAACAGAGCAATTTCATAAATCATTGCGGTATTCCTCTAGAGTAAGTTCGGCAGTTGCACCTATGCCCTTACGGGGCGAGCGAGGGCTCGACGGCAATCGCGATTTTTCCCCGCAGACCGTTGTTGGGCGTCTCCAGCAGGGCATGGGCGAGCCCAATGTCGGCGAGCGAATAGACCGCACCAACATGGGGCCGCAGTTGCCCGCGCTCGACCAATGCCTTCAGTTCATCGAGCTTGCCGCGGTTCTGGCGGGTGAAGACGAAGTGGTAACTGGCGTTCTTGCCCCAGGCCTGAATGAGGTTCTGCGGCTTGGCGATGTCCACGATCGAGACCACGCGGCCGAGCTGGGCGAGCGCGTCGGGGCTACGGGTCAGGGTGTCGCCGCCGATGGTGTCGAAGATCACATCGACGCCCTGGCCGTCGGTTTCCCGCAGGATGGCGTCCACGTAATCCTCTTGTTCGTAGTCGATGACCACGTCGGCACCCAGCCCCCGGGCGAACTCGAAGTTCGCTTCGCGCACGGTGGTGAAGACCCGCGCACCAATGGCCTTTGCCACCTGGATCGCGACATGGCCCACGCCACCCGCGCCGCCGTGGATCAGAATGCTTTCCCCGACCCGGAGCGATACACGCCCGACGAGGGCTTCCCATACCGTCCCGCCTACCAGCGTGAGGCTGGCCGCCTCGAGATGGCTCAGCGATGCCGGCTTCTTGCCGATGATGCTTTCGGAGGCGACGTGGTACTCGGCATAGCTGCCATCGCCTTCGAAGATTTGCGTGGTGTACCAGACTTCGTCGCCTGGCACGAAGCTCGTCACCCCTGGGCCGACGGCTTCGACGACGCCGGATACGTCATGCCCGGTAATGGCGGGGAGAGGCACGTAGTCGACATAGTCGCCCCGACGTACCTGGTAATCCAAGGGGTTGATGGAGGTTGCGTGAACCCGCACCAGCACTTGTCCCGCTTGCGGCACCGGCTTGGGTACGTCACGCAGCTCGAACGATTGCGGGCCGCCGAATGAGTTGAGAATTTGCGCTTTCATGGTAGTTCCTCGTTTCTGGAAAAAGGGATATAGGGAATTTTCGATATATAGAGCCAAAGAATTAACGGGTCTTTCCTACGATCTCTCTAGCGTGAGTGCTTCGGTAAAAAGGGATATCGAGAATTATCGATGTTGTGCGTGAAAAAATTACAACTCTTTGCCTATGATCTCGGCCAGAGCACGGATGTTGGCTTCATTGCGCTTGTAGTAGGTCCACTGCCCGATCCGACGGACTTCGACCAGCCCCACTCGCTGCAGCGTGGCAAGGTAATCGGACACCGTCGACTGCGACAGACCGACACCTTCCTGAATACTGCTGACGCAGACGCCCACGGTATGAACGTCCCCTTCATCCTGTGGAGGAAAGTTCTTCACCGGATCCTTCAGCCCCTTGAGGATTTCAAGGCGGGTCGGATTTGAGAGGGCTTTGAATACATTGATCAGTTCCATGGCGCGATAATATCGAGATTTACCGATATGTCAATGCAGGAATCATCCGCCCGTCGGACGGGTAACCCAAAGGGGGTTGCCTTCAGGGGCAGTCGGGTTGCGCAGCACATCCCAAATTGGCCAGCCTCTCGACGGGGGCTCGATCTGCACTCGCCTTTTTACCGCCCGCTCGCCGTCGAGGTCATTGCTGCGCCCGTCTGAATGAGGCTGACGCTCCCGCCTGTGAGTGCCTCAATCGCGCCAGCAAGGGCTCAAGTTCGGTTCGACACGCCGATCGCCACCGGCGAGATGCTCACCAGCCCGGCCGAGCACTGGGAGTTCATCCGCCGGCGCACCGCCGACTTCCTGATGCCCGATGCGCCGCGGGGCGGCGGCATCACCCCGTATCTGCGCGTGCACCTGGCGGCCAGCCATACGCGCGAGCTCTGGGGCGGGCGATCAGGTGCGCAGAATGGCGTTGATCGCGCTGGGCTTGGGCCGCAGGGCACTGAACACCTGCCAGAGGATGAAGGCCAGGGCCAGGCCGAGGAAGCTGCCGGCGATGGGGGTGGTGAAGAAGTCGGCGAAGTTGCCGTCGGAGAGCATCAGGCCGCGGCGCAGGTTGGTCTCGGCCATCGGCCCGAGGATGAAACCGATGATGAACGGCGCCGCCGGCAGGCCGGCCTTGACGAAGCCGTAGCCGAGCAGGCCGAACAGCAGGATCGACCAGACATCGAACAGGCGGCTGGACAGGCCGAAGGCACCGACCACGCAGAGCACCAGGATGATCGGAAGGAGGATGTGCTTGGGCACGTCGAGCAGCTTGATGAACAGGCGCAGGCCGTAGAACTCCATGAACAGCATCATCACCGTGGCGACCAGCAGGGCGGCGAAGATGGTGTACACCAGCGGGCCCTGGCTGATGAACAGCAGCGGGCCGGGCTGGAGCTTGCTGGCGAGGGCGGCACAGACTTGCAGCACGCCGAGCAGGGTCAGAAAGCCGGCCAGCAGCAGGGGCGGGGTGGCGATGTCGACGCCCTGGTGGTCGGGCAGTTGGTAGGCCATCACCTCACGGCTTTGCAGAACGGTGTGATTGCTGGCGCGGGTCTGGACGTCTACCAATGCGAACCCGAAGTCCCGGCCGCGTTGCTCGAGTTGGACAACGCGGTGCTGCTGCCGCATGTCGGCAGCGCCAGCGTCGAGACCCGCCAGCAGATGGCCGATCTGGTTCTCGACAACCTGCGTTGCTTTATCGCCAGCGGCAAGTTGCTCACGCCGCTGTAACCCATTCGCGTGACGGCGCTCGCCGCCACGCTTATCGCCGCAACGCCACAAGCGTCGCGGCCGCTCTCCCTCAACCTCACCTGCAGCACCGGCGCGCCACAAGCGCGCCGGTTTTTTCCTGCCTGCCATTCAGGCGAACCTGACCAGGCTCAGCGCCGCGCCTGCCTGCGCCCGCGATCACCCGTTGCCGCCAATGCCGGCGTTTCTCGCCCGCTACCCGGCGGTGCTGCCGGCCAAGACCCGCGCCTTCGTCGACTTTCTCACCGCGCACTTCGAGACCGAGCAACTGGCCCGACGTTTTTGTGCAACGCAGTGATCCGTGCTTGCCCTGTCCTGGTGGTCAGGCTCTACACTCTGTGGTTTTTCCGCAGGCAAGGACTCCACCGTGCAGTCGGTCATCTCCATTTCGCAACTGAACAAGACCTACGCGTCGGGCCATCCGGCGCTGCAGGGCATCGACCTGGACATTCGCCAGGGCGAGATCTTCGCCTTGCTCGGCCCCAACGGCGCCGGCAAGACCACCCTGATCAGCATCATCTGCGGCATCGTCAATCCCGGTAGCGGGCAGGTGCTGGTCGGCGGCAAGGACATCGTCCGCGACTACCGCGCGGCCCGCGCGCAGATCGGCCTGGTGCCGCAGGAGCTGGTCAGCGACGTGTTCGAAACCGTCTGGGCGACGGTCAAGTTCAGCCGCGGCCTGTTCGGCAAGAAGCCCGATCCGGCCTACCTGGAGCAACTGCTCAAGGACCTGTCGCTGTGGGACAAGCGCAACGCCAAGATCATGGAACTGTCCGGCGGCATGAAGCGCCGGGTGATGATCGCCAAGGCACTGTCCCACGAGCCGCAGATTCTGTTTCTCGACGAGCCCACCGCCGGCGTCGACGTCGAGCTGCGTCGCGACATGTGGAACATGGTGCGGCGCCTGCGCGAGCGCGGCGTGACCATCATCCTCACCACCCACTACATCGAGGAGGCCGAGGAAATGGCCGACCGCATCGGCGTGATCAGCAAGGGGCGGATCATTCTGGTGGAGGACAAGCAGGTGCTGATGCACAAGCTGGGCAAGAAGCAGCTGACCCTGCAGCTGCAGCAGCCGCTGGCCGGCGTGCCGGCCGAGCTGGAACGCTACGGCCTGGAGCTGGTGGACCAGGGCCACGCCCTGGTGTTCACCTTCGACGCCCAGCACGAGCACACTGGCATCGCCGAGCTGTTGCGCGACCTGGCCCAGCACGGCATCGACTTCAAGGACCTGCAGTCCAGTCAGAGTTCGTTGGAGGAAATCTTCGTGTCCTTGGTCAAGGAGTCGCGCGCATGAACCTCTATGCCATCAAGGCCATCTACCTGTTCGAGCTGGCGCGTACCTGGCGCACCCTGCTGCAGAGCATCGCCACGCCGGTGATCAGCACCTCGCTGTACTTCGTGGTGTTCGGCTCGGCCATAGGTTCGAGCATGACCCAGGTGCAGGGGGTGAGCTACGGCGCCTTTATCGTGCCGGGGCTGATCATGCTGGCGCTGCTCACCGAGAGCATCTCCAACGCCTCGTTCGGCATCTATATGCCCAAGTATTCGGGGAGCATCTACGAGCTGCTGTCGGCGCCGGTATCCTACCTGGAAATCCTCGTCGGCTATGTCGGCGCGGCGGCGACCAAGTCGGTGATCCTCGGCATCATCATCCTGCTCACCGCGCGCCTGTTCGTCGACTTCGAGGTGCAGCACCCGCTGTGGATGGCGGCCTTCCTGGTGCTCACCGCGCTGACCTTCAGCCTGTTCGGTTTCATCATCGGCGTGTGGGCCGACGGCTGGGAGAAGCTGCAGATAGTCCCGGCGCTGATCGTCACGCCACTGACCTTCTTAGGCGGCGCCTTCTATTCGATCAGCATGCTGCCGCCGGCCTGGCAGACGGTGACCCTGTTCAACCCGGTGGTGTACCTGATCAGCGCCTTCCGCTGGAGCTTCTACGGCGTCTCCGACGTCAACGTCGGCCTCAGTCTGGCGATGATCCTGGGGTTTCTGGCGCTGTGCATTTTGCTGGTGGGCTGGATCTTCAAGACCGGCTACCGGCTCAAGAGCTGAGGTCGCCGGCAGGCACGCCGGGGCGCTGTCGGGAGGCGTCCCGGATTGCATCCGGGCTGCGGGGCTGAGGCCAGCCGTATCGCGAAACGGAGGCTCGGCGCAGGGTGGATCGCGCTTTATCGATCCACCGCTGTGGTGGATGTAAAAAGCGACATCCGCCCTACGGAGCGAGGTGTGCCACGGGCGATCCAGGGCATCTGCAGATCGCCCACAAGCGGGCTCCTACCGGGCGAATCGGGGTGGCCCCTTATTTCACCCGCAACTCGCAATCGAAGGTCTTGGCCGGCGCCACGTCGGTTTCCCAGGGGCGCTGGTAGGTCAGCAGCAGGCGACCCTCGCCGCGCTCGCGGGTCTGGAAGCGCCAGGTGGATTTACCGGCGGCGCCGACCAGACCGGCGTCCTCCGGGTTGCTGTAGACCTCCGGGCCGAGGCTCTGCAACACGCTCTCGGCGCCGTCGCGCAGCACCCAGCGAAAGCCGGTGGTGGGATTGCTGGGCAGGCTGAGGATCAGTTGCTGGCCCAGGTCGAGGCTCAGCGGGCATTTGTTGCCCTGCTCCTGGGTCAGGGTCTGGGTGCTTGGCTTCTGCGCGCAGGCGGCGAGCAGGGCCAGGCCGGCGAGGGGCAGCAGGCGGAAGGCGGCGGTCATGACGGATTCCTGTCGGCGAAACGCGCCCAGCATAGCCGCATTGGCCAGGTGCAGGCCACCGGGTAGGTTGGCGCTGAGCGCAGCGAAGCCCAACAGGGAGCGCGCAGCGCTCCGCCCGACGATTCCAGCAGCCGCTTTTGCTTGCGGCTTGAAGCTTGCCGCTGCTTCTACTCGAACAACACCCTGGCCACATCGCTGTAGCGCCTGGCGAAATGCACGGTCAGGCCTTCCTTGAGGTAGTCCGGCAGCTCCTCGTAGCTGCCGCGGTTGGCCTCCGGCAGGATCAGCTCGAAGATCTTTTGCCGCCGCGCGGCGATCACCTTCTCGCGCACCCCGCCGATGGCCAGCACCTGGCCGGTCAGGGTCAGCTCGCCGGTCATCGCCACGCCCTTTTTCGCCGGTTGGTTGCGTGCCAGCGACAGCAGCGCGCTGGCCATGGTGATGCCGGCGCTGGGGCCGTCCTTGGGCGTGGCGCCTTCCGGCACGTGCAGGTGGACGAAGGCCTGGTCGAAGAAAGCCGGGTCGCCGCCGTACTGCTTCAGGTGCGAGCTGACGTAGCTGTAGGCGATCTCCGCCGACTCCTTCATCACCTCGCCGAGCTGGCCGGTGAGCTTGAAGCCGCGGTTGAGGGTGTGGATGCGCGTCGCCTCGATCGGCAGGGTGGCGCCGCCCATGCTGGTCCAGGCCAGCCCGGTGATGACGCCGGTGCCGGCCAGCAGTTGCTCGTTGCGAAACACCGGCATGCCCAGGGCTTCTTCCAGGTCCTTGGCACCGATGCGGATCTTCGCTTCGGGATCGTCCAGCAGTTTCACCACCGCCTTGCGCACCAGCTTGCCCAGCTGCTTCTCCAGCTGGCGCACGCCGGCCTCGCGGGCATAGCCCTCGATCACCGCACGCAGCGCCGCGTCGCTGATGGACAGGCGCGCCTTGGGCACGCCGGCCTTGGCCAACTGCTTGGGCCACAGGTGGCGCTTGGCGATGGCCAGCTTCTCCTCGGTGATATAGCCGGACAGGCGGATCACCTCCATGCGGTCGAGCAGCGGCCCGGGAATCGAGTCGAGGGTGTTGGCGGTGCAGACGAACAGCACCTTGGACAGGTCCAGGCGCAGGTCCAGGTAGTGGTCGAGGAATTCGACGTTCTGCTCCGGGTCGAGGGTCTCCAGCAGCGCCGAGGCCGGGTCGCCCTGGTAGCTGGCGCCCATCTTGTCGATCTCGTCGAGCATGATCACCGGGTTCATCACCTCGGCTTCCTTGAGCGCCTGCACCAGCTTGCCGGGCATGGCGCCGATATAGGTGCGGCGGTGGCCCTTGATCTCCGCCTCGTCGCGCATGCCGCCGACCGAGAAACGATAGAAGGGCCGGCCCAGGCTTTCGGCGATGGACTTGCCGATGCTGGTCTTGCCCACCCCGGGCGGGCCGACCAGCAGCACGATGCTGCCGGCGATCTCGCCCTTGAAGGCGCCGACGGCGAGGAACTCGACGATGCGTTGCTTGATGTCGTCCATGCCGGCGTGGTGCGCATCCAGCACCTTGCGCGCATGGGCCAGGTCGAGCTTGTCCTGGCCGTAGACGCCCCAGGGCAGGTTCGTGGCCCAGTCCAGGTAGTTGCGGGTGACGGCGTACTCCGGCGAGCCGGTCTCGAGTATGGCCAGCTTGTTTAGTTCCTCGTCGATGCGCTTGCGCGCCTGCTCGGGCAGGGTCTTGCCCTCCAGGCGGGCGCGGAACTCGTCGGCGTCGGCACTGCGGTCGTCCTTGACGATGCCCAGTTCCTGCTGGATCAGCTTGAGTTGTTCCTGCAGGAAGAATTCGCGCTGACGCTCGCCGATCTTGCGGTTGACCTCGGCCGACAGCTCGTTCTGCAGGCGCGCCACCTCGACCTCCTTGCGCAGCAGCGGCAGCACCTTCTCCATGCGCCTGAGCATCGGCACGGTATCCAGCACCTCCTGCAGTTCGGCGCCCGGCGCGGTGGTGAGGGCGGCGGCGAAGTCGGTGAGCGGCGAGGGGTCGTTGGGGCTGAAGCGGTTGAGGTAGTTCTTCAGCTCCTCGCTGTACAGCGGGTTGAGCGGCAGCAGCTCCTTGATCGCGTTGATCAGCGCCATGCCGTAGGCCTTGACCTCGTCGCGCGGGTCGGCCGGCGCCTGCGGGTACTCCACCTCGACCAGGTACGGCGGCTTGCGGCTGAGCCAGCCACGGATGCGCACCCGCGCCAGGCCCTGGGCGACGAACTGCAGCTTGCCGCCGTCCTCGCTGGCATGATGCACGCGCACCAGGGTGCCGTGCTCGGGCAGCTTGTCGAGGTCGAATTCGCCGCTGTCGCCGGGCGGGGTGTCGACGTAGAACACCGCCAGGCAGCGGTGGTCGGTGTTGCCGACGCGCTCCAGGGTCTTGCCCCAGGGCTGCTGGTTGACGATCACCGGCAGCACCTGGGCGGGGAAGAACGGGCGGTTGTGGATGGGGATGACGTAGAGCTTGTCCGGCAGGCGCTGGGCGGGCAGCACCAGGCTGGTGCCGTGCGTCTGGGCGCCTTCTGCGGCTGCGTCGGGGGTGATGTCCTGATCGTTCATGGAGCACCTTTGCTTGCACGTTAAGTGCTAGATGGGGCGGTGCTCTGGTTTTTTCAACGGCTCTGTTCAAGCGAGATTCAGGCGAATCCCTTGCAGGCGTTGCTCGATCAGCGGCGTGAGCAGGGCGAAGCAGTCGGCGGGGGCCAGGCGCACCTGCGGCGCGTCGATCAGCTCATGGCGCAGGCGCTCGAGCAGGGCGTGCAGCGGCTGGTCCTGGCCCTGTTCGTCGAGGCGCTCGCAGAGAAAGCGCATCTGCATCTGCAGCCCGGGCGGGCAGCGCGAGTAGTTGGCCGCGCGCACCGCCAGGCCGCGCAGGCGGGCGAGGTCTTCCAGGGCGCGGCAGGCCTCGCCGAGGCCGCGGATGGCCGGGTGTTCGTGCTGGTAGAGGCGGTCTTCCAGCAGCTCGATGGCTTCCAGCAGGGCTTCGATCAGCTTGCTGTGCGCCTCGAAGTCGGCGGGCTTGCGCCGCAGCTGCGGCCAGTGCTGCTGCAGTGCCGGCAGCTGCAGGCTGGCGCCGGGCCAGTTCAGCCACAGCGCATCGAGCTGGCGGGCCAGGGCGTTGCGCTGGCTGACGCTGGCGATGTCTTTCTGCGCGCCGAGGCCGCGATGCTTCTGCAGCGCCTGCAGCAGTTCCAGGCAGCGTTGCAGGGTCTGGCTTTCCAGTTGGCCCAGGGCCAGGTGATGGCGGCGTTCGGCGCGCTGGCTGAGCCAGTGGCCGAGGGTCAGCAGCACGGCGCCCAGGGCCAGGGCGATAGAGAGTTCCAGATTCATGGGGCCTCGCTTGGTTGAATCCGCTGGCTGAGCCATGTCGATTGGATCTCGCTCAAGCAACTCTCCTGCCAGCCGCCGGCAATGCCCGGATTGCCTGGGCACGGCGGTTGCGCCGCGGCGCCGGCTGTGCCCGTTAATGGCGCCTGGGCGGATTTCGCTGCCCAATCTGGTGCGTGCGTTGGAAAAGGTGCAACCCGTCCGCTGGTCGTGGGTTGCGGCGTTTTTTGCGATTAAGGAGTAAAGTGCAACCCTTGTTTCGTGCCGCCAGTCTTTCGCGATGCTGCAAGCCCGAGTGATCCGCCTGGATGAACAGGCCCATGTCCATGCCCACGACCATCACCAGCTGGTGATGTCCCTGGTCGGCCGCGCCGAATTCGAGGTCGGCGGCCGCGGCGGCGAGGTGTGCCGCATGCGCGCCTGCCTGGTGCCGGGCGACGCCGCCCACCAGTTCGCCGGCATGGGCGACAACCGCATGCTGATCCTCGACCTCGACGAGCAGGACACCCCCAGCGAAGACCTGGAACTGCTCCACCGCCTGTTCGAGACCCCGCGCTATCCGGCGCTGGACGTCGATTTCCAGCACCTGCTGAGTTACGCCGGCGCCGAGCTGGAACGCTACGGCAGCGACTCGATCCTGGCCCGTTCCCTTGGCGGTGTGCTGCTGCGGGCGCTGCACCTGCGCCTGTTCGGCGAGCAGCGCTGGCGGCCGCAGGGCAGCCTGGATCTGCAGCGCCTGGACGGCTATATCGGCGAGCACCTGGCGCGGCGCATCAGCGTCGCCGAACTGGCCCAGGTGATGTGCCTGAGCCCCAGCCATTTCCACGCCCAGTTCAAGGACAGCGTCGGCCTCACCCCGCACCAGTACCTGCTCAAGACCCGCCTCGACCGTGCCGCGCGGCTGCTGCGCGAGAGCAAGCTGCCGCTGGTGCGGATCGCCGAGGAATGCGGCTTCTCGAGCCAGAGCGCGCTGACCACGGCGATGCGCCGCTACCTCGGCCTCACGCCCAAGCGCCTGCGCAGCGAATAGCGCCGCTGCTGGCCAATTGCCGCTGGCCGGTTCGCCGCCGGCCAGCTAGGCTGTCATCTCAGTACGCCAAACTCGGTTGCCAGGACGGCATGTAATCCTGTGAACGTCCGGCCTTCGGCTCGGGCCAAGGTACGCGCATGACTGGTTGCAATTCCCGCCTGCTCCCCCTCGTTCTGTTCGCCGTTCTGGTCCTGCACGGCTCGGCGCATGCCGCGGCGCTGCAGGCCGAGCTGGTGGACGCCGCCGGCCAGCCGCTGGCCGATGCGGTGATCAGCCTGCGCGGCCCGCTGGACGCGCCCCAGCTGCCGTCGCCGGCGCGCATGGATCAGCGCAACAAGCAGTTCCTGCCCCATGTGCTGGCGGTGCGCACCGGTACCTCGGTGTCCTTCCCCAACAGCGACGACATCCGCCACCAGGTCTATTCCTTCTCGCCGGCCAAGCGTTTCGAGCTGCGCCTGTACCAGGGCACGCCGAGCGAGCCGGTGCTGTTCGACAAGCCCGGGCTGGTGGTGCTCGGCTGCAATATCCACGACTGGATGCTCGGCTATATCTACGTCACCGACGACCCCTGGTTCGCCGTCAGTGACGAGCACGGCCGCGCCGCCATCGCCGAGCTGCCCGCCGGGCGCTACGCCGTGACCCTGTGGCACCCGGGCAACCCGCAGCTGCTGCCACAGGCCGCCGGCGAGCTGCAGTTCGACGCCCAGGCGCCGAGCCAGCGCTTCGTCCTGGCCAGCAGCGGCTCCGCCGAGCCACCCGCGCCGCCGGCGCCGAGCGCGTTCGGCGAGGCCTTCAGGAAAGCCGCCGAAGATGCTGCGCAGTAGCTTCCAGGCGCGTATCGCCGGCGTTCTCGTCCTGCTCCTGCTGGTGGTGATCGGCGCCCTCTATGTCGCGGTGAAGGCGGCCACCGATGCGGCGCTGCGCGCCCAGGCGCAGGAACAGCTGAACGTCGGCAGCCGGGTCTTCGAGCAACTGCTGGCGCTGCGCAGCGACCAGCTGCAGCAGGCCGCCCAGGTGCTGGCGGCCGATTTCGGTTTCAAGGATGCGGTGGCCAGCGGCGATGCGCCGACCATCCGTTCGGCGCTGGCCAACCAGGGCGCGCGGATCAACGCCGGCGCCGTGTTCCTCCTGGGCCTGGATGGCAGCCTGCAGGTGAGCACCGACCCGGGCATCGATGCCGAGGCGCTGGCCCGTCTCGACGGCCAGTTGCAGTTGCCGCGGCGCGACGGCCCGCGGCTGTTCCTGCTGCCCATCGGCAGGCAGATCTACCTGCTGGTGGATGCCACGGTGAGCGCGCCGCTGCCGATCGCCCGGGTGCTGATGGGCTTTGCCGTGGACCGCGAATTCGCCCTGCAACTGCGTGAGCTGACCCACCTGGAACTGAGTCTGGTGGCCAGTCGCGACGGCGCTGCGCCGACCTGGATCAGCACCCTGCCGGGCAGCGCCCAGGCCCTGCTAGAGGCGCAGATGGAGGCGGCCGGCGCGATGCCGCAACGCCTCGACGACGGCACCGAGCACTACTTCGGCCAGCACCTGCAACTGGCCAGCGGCCCCGGTTACCGGGTAGAGGCGCTGCTGCACAAATCCCTCGGCGAGGCCGAGGCGGCGTTCGCGCCGCTGGATCGACGCATCCTGCTGATCAGCCTGGGGGCCATGCTCGCCTCGCTGGTCGGCGCGCTGCTGCTGGCGCGCAGCGTGTCGCGGCCGGTGCGCGAGCTGGCCGCTGCCGCCCAGCGCATTGGCCGCGGCGACTACCAGCAACCGGTGGCCCTGGCCCGCAGCGACGAGCTGGGCCTGCTGGCGCTGGCGGTCAACGACATGCAGTGCGGCATCGCCGAACGCGAGCGGCAGTTGGCGCACAACGCCCTGCACGACGCGCTGACCGGCCTGCCCAACCGCACCCTGGCGCTGGAGCGGCTGGGCAGCGCGATCACCGCCGGGCGATCCACCGCGTTGCTGTACCTGGGCGTGGGCAACTTCGCCGCGATCAACGAGAGCTGCGGCCAGGGCGGCGGCGACCTGGCCCTGCAGCAGCTGGCCCGGCGTCTGCAAGCGACCCTGCGCCCCGGCGACAGCCTGGCGCGCCTGCTGGGCGACGAGTTCCTCCTGCTGCTGGAACAGTGCGACGGCGACAGCGCGGTGGCCAGCGCCGACCGCCTGCACCAGCTGCTGCTCAAGCCGCTGCGCATTGGCACTCTGGACGTCGCCCTGGACTGCCGTATCGGCATCGCCGCCTACCCGGCCGACGGTGACACGCCGGACGACCTGCTGCGCCGTGCGCGCATCGCCATGCAGGACGCCGCCCAGCACCCCGGTCGCCTGCAGCTCTACCAGCAGGGCCGCGACGCCGCCCAGCAGCGGCAGATCCGCCTGATCCGCGACCTGCGCCACGCCGCCGCGCAGGGCCAGCTGCTGCTGCACTACCAGCCCAAGCTGGACATCCGCGAGGGCCTCGTGCGCCAGGCCGAGGCGCTGCTGCGCTGGCAGCACCCGCAGCTGGGCATGGTCTCGCCCGGCGAATTCATCCCGCTGGCCGAGCGCACCGGCAGCATCCAGCTGCTCACCGCCTGGGTCATCGAGGAGGTCATGCGCCAGCTGCAGGAATGGGACGGGCGCGGCGTCTGGGTGCAGCTGTCGCTGAACATCTCCACCGAGGACCTGCTCGACGCCGACCTGCCGGCGCGGGTCGGCGCGCTGCTGGCGCACTACCGGGTGGCGCCGGAGCAGCTGATCTTCGAGATCACCGAGAGCGGCGTGATGCTCGACCCCGAGCGCGCGCTGCAGGTGCTGCACGGCCTGCGCGGCTGTGGCATCGGCCTGTCGGTGGACGATTTCGGCACCGGCTACTCCTCGCTGGCGCAGCTCAAGCGCATGCCGGTGCAGGAGCTGAAGATCGACCAGAGTTTCGTGCGCGAGCTGGACGACCACAGCGAGGACTCGGTGATCGTCCGCTCCACCATCGAAATGAGCCACAGCCTGGGCCTCAAGGTGGTGGCCGAGGGTGTCGAACTGGCGCCCAGTCTGAGCCTGTTGCAGCGCTGGCACTGCGACACCGCGCAGGGCTACCTGATCAGCCGGCCGCTGGCCGCCGCGGCCTTCGAGGCCTGGCTGGCGCAACCCTACCGTTCCCCCCTGGCCAAGGTGCACTGAAACATGCGACTCGCCTGTCTGTCGGGTCTGTGCCTGTGCGCCGAGCTGGCCGCCGCCGGCGAAGGTCGCCTGCTGGCCACCGGCGGCGCCACCAGCCTGGAGGGAACCGCCGGCGGCGGGATCATGCCCTGGGCGGTGCTGGCCGGTTACGGCGAGCGCGGCGAATGGGGCGCGGACGTGTTCGCCACCCGCGTCGAGACCGGCGACTACCGCCTCGACGTGGCCGGTGTGGCGGCGGCCTACGGCAACCGCATCGAGCTGTCCTACGCGCGCCAGCGCTTCGACCTCGGCACCCTGGCGCGCGACCTGCACTTGCCGGACAACAGCCTCAGCCAGGACGTGCTCGGCCTCAAGCTGCGCCTGGCCGGCGACCTGATCTACGACCGCCTGCCGCAGATTGCCCTCGGCCTGCAGCACAAGCGCCAGCGCGACTTCCGGGTGCCCAGCCTGGTCGGCGCGCAGCGTCGCGAGGACAGCGAAGGCTACCTGGCGGCCAGCCGGCTGATTCTCGGCGGCGCCTTCGGCTACAACCTGCTGCTCAACGCCAACCTGCGCTACAGCCGGGCCAACGAACTGGGCCTGCTGGGCTTCGGCGGCGACCGCCGCGACCGCCATTCCTGGCTCAAGGAGGGCTCGGTGGCGGTGCTGCTGGATCGGCACTGGGCGGTGGGCATCGAGTACCGGGAAAAGCCCGACAACCTGAGTTTCGCCGGCGAGAGCGACTGGGCCGATCTGTTCGTCGGCTACTTTCCGAACAAGCACCTGGCCCTGGTGCTGGCCTACGCGCGGCTCGGCGAGATCGCCACGCTGGACCACCAGGACGGCGTCTACCTGTCCGTGCAGGGGAGTTTCTGAACATGCGCCTGGCCATGCTCTGCCTGCCGCTGCTGCTGGCGGCCTGCGCCCAGCAGGCGCCGCGCGACGACGGCCTGTACCGCGCCCTGGGTGCGGAGCCGGGTATCGTGCGGATAGTCGAGGGCATGCTGCTGGGCAGCGCGCGCGATCCGCGCATCGCCCGGCACTTTCTCGATATCGACATCGAGCGCCTGCGCGACAAACTCATCGAGCAGCTGTGCTTCGAGAGCGGCGGCCCCTGCGTCTACACCGGCGACAGCATGGAGGAGAGCCACAAGGGCCTGCGCCTGACCCCCAGCGATTTCAACGCCCTGGTCGAGCACCTGCAGGACGCGATGGACGCCGAGGGGGTGCCGACGCCGGCGCAGAACCGCCTGCTGGCGCGCCTGGCGCCGATGCGTGGGCAGGTGATCGACCGCTAGCGAGCGGGTTCAGGCGTAGTTCTGCGGGCTGAGCTTGCGCTCGATCAGCTCGATGAGGATGTGCAGCACCTTGATATGCAGCTCCTGCACGCGGTCGGCGTAGTCGCCGCCGGGCGCGCAGATGCACACGTCCGCCAGGCTCTCCAGCAGCGAGCCGGGCTTGCCGGTCAGGGCCACCACCTTCACCCCCAGGGCCTTGGCCGCTTCGGCGGCCTTGACCACGTTGGGGCTCTTGCCGCTGGTGCTGATGGCGATCAGCACGTCGCCGGCGCGGCCATGGGACTCGATATAGCGCGAGAAGATGTGGTCGTAGCCGAAGTCGTTGGCCACGCAGCTGATATGGCTGGGGTCGCTGATCGACACCGCGGCGATGCCGGGGCGGTTATTGCGGTAGCGCCCGGTCAGTTCCTCGGCGAAGTGCATGGCGTCGCACATCGAGCCGCCGTTGCCGCAGGAAAACGCCTTGCCCTTGGCCTCGAAGCTTTCGATCAGCAGCTCGGCGGCCTGCTGGATATTGCCCAGGGTCTGCTGGTTGGCGAGGAAGGCCTCCAGCGCGCGCTGGGCTTCCTGCAGGCTGTTGCGGATATGTTCGATCATCGCGGGGCTCGCTCTCAGGGCAATTCGGGGCTGGAGTAAAACGCACTCAGCACTTTCACCAGGTGCTCCAGGTCGTGGCTGCCGGCCAGTTCGCGGATCGAGTGCATGGCGAAGGTGGGCAGGCCGATATCGACGGTGCGTACGCCCAGCTGGCTGGCGGTGAGCGGGCCGATGGTGGAGCCGCAGGCCATGTCGCTGCGCACCACGAAGCTCTGCACCGGCACCTCGTTCTCCAGGCACAGGTGGCGGAAGAAGCCGGCGGTCTCGCTGTTGGTGGCGTAGCGCTGGTTGCTGTTGATCTTGATCACCGGGCCGGCGTTGAGCTTGGGCCCGTGGTTGCCGTCATGCTTGTCGGCGTAGTTGGGATGCACGCCGTGGGCGTTGTCGGCCGACACCAGCAGCGAACGCTGGATGGTCCGCACGAAGGCGTCGCCCTCCGGCAGCACGCGGCGCAGCACCTGTTCGAGGAAGGGGCCGTCGGCGCCGCAGGCCGAGCAGGAGCCGACCTCTTCGTGGTCGGTGCAGACCAGCACGCAGGTTTCCTCGTCGCTGGAGTCGATCAGCGCCTGCAGGCCGGCGTAGCAGGACAGCAGGTTGTCCAGGCGCGCGCCGGCGATGAAATCCTGATTGAGGCCGACGATGGCGGCGCTCTGGGTGTCGTAGAAACTCAGCTCGTAGTCCAGCACCGCATCGGCATTGAAGTCGTGCTCCATGGCCAGCTGTTCGCTGAGCAGGGCGCGGAAGTCGGCGGTCTCGCTGCTGGCCAGTTGGGCGAGGATCGGCGGCAGCTCGTTCTGCGGGTTGATCGCCCAGCCCTGGTTGGCCTCGCGGTTGAGGTGGATGGCCAGGCTGGGGATCACGGCGATGGGCTGGTAGAAGTCGATCAGCTGGCTCTCGACCTTGCCGTCGCGGCGGTAGGTCACGCGGCCGGCCAGCGACAGGTCGCGGTCGAACCAGGGGGCGAGCAGGGCGCCGCCGTAGACTTCCACGCCGAGCTGGAAGAAGCCCTGGCGCTGCAGCTCGGGGTTGGGCTTGACCCGCAGGCAGGGGCTGTCGGTATGCGCACCGACCAGGCGAATGCCGCCGTCGACGGCCGGGCGCTTGCCGAGCTTGAAGGCGATCAGCGAGGAGTCGTTGCGGGTCACGTAGTAGCGGCCGCCGGCCTCGGTGTGCCAGGGCGCGCGCTCGTCGAGGTGACGATAACCGACCGCCTCCAGGCGCATGGCCAGGCTGGTGGTGGCATGAAAGGGGGTAGGCGAGGCGTTGAGAAAGTCGATCAGGCCTTGGTTCAGTTCTTCGCGCATAGGGACTCCGGGCAACGATGGCGCGAGTTTACCAATTTGCCTCGGCCTGTGCCGGCTGCGCGCTCGTTTGCGGGCGATAGTTCGCGTCTATCGCGCTACCGGTGCCGGTGATGCGCGCGGCCTAGGCGGCCCCGCGACAGCCTGCGGGGCCTGGCCGGGGTGCATCGCCGTGATCGATGGCTTGCCCGATGGCTTTCCCACACCAATACTCAGACGGCATCCACCGCGCCCATGGAGGGCCTCATGCGTTCGCTGCCTATCGTTCTGCCGTTGTTGCTGCTGGCCGGCTGCTCGTCCTTTCGCGGCGACCCGGAACATGTCCGCCCGGTGCCGGCCGAGCGTCTGCTGGCCTTTCAGGAGGCCCGCGCGGGCAGCGCGCAGATCGTCGTCAATCGCGACTTCGGCATGCTGGGCGGTGGCTGCTACGTGGCCATCGAAGTGGATCGCCAGGTCGCCGCGCGCATCGGCGTCGGCGAGGTGGCGACCTTCCAGGTACGGCCCGGCACCCGCGTGGTGGGCATCACTTTGGACAAGCAGGACGACACCCTGTGCAGCATGGGCCGCCTGCTGCGCGAGTTGGCGGTGCCGGTCAAGGCCGGCGAAAGCCATGCTTTCCGTATCGTCAGCCAGAACAAGGGCGGCTTCGATATCCGCCCGGATGCGCCCTGACGGCGTTTGCGCGGGCGTGTGCATGTCGTCATCCTGGCCGCTGCGTGGGTAGGGTGCCCCCCGGGCATCGCCGCGGCTCCGCTGCGCATGGCTTGTCGGCTGTGCGCGCCTGAGCCAGGATGCCGCTTTTGCCGGAACCGGGATCGCCATGCGCCGCCTGCCTTCACTCACCGCCCTGCGCACCTTCGAGGCCGCCGCGCGGCACGCTCATTTCGGTCGCGCCGCCGCCGAGCTGTGCGTCACCGACAGCGCGGTCAGCCACCAGATTCGCCAGCTGGAAGAGCAGCTCGGTACCGCGCTGTTCCAGCGCGAGGGCCGTCAGGTGCGGCCGACGCCGCAGGCGCGGCGTCTGTTGCACAGCCTGCAGCAGGCCTTCGAGCTGATCGGTGAGGCCTGCGACGAGCTGCGCGACCCCGGCTCGCAGGCGCAGCTGCGCATCGCGGTGACCGTGGAGCTGGCGCAGAAGTGGCTGGTCGGGCGCCTGGCCGATTTCGCCGAACGCCACCCGCAGATCACCCTGCACCTGCACGAGCAGCCACTGGAGGCGCCCTTGCCCGGTGCCGAGATCGACCTGGCGATCACCTACGGCACCGGCCCCGAGGACGCCAGCGCCTATTTCGTGCGGCCGCTGCCGACCCTGCAGTTCTTCCCGGTGTGCAGCCCCGGCCTGTTCAACCAGCTGCCGCTCAAGCATCCGCGCGACCTGGCCCGCCACTGCCTGCTGCACGACGACCAGGACGGCAAGACCTGGACCGCCTGGCTGACCACACACGCCGGCGATATCCAGCCGGCGCGCCATCTCTACCTGGGCCATGCCGGGCTGACCATGGAGGCCGCCGCGCGCGGCCAGGGCGTGGCCATCGGCGACAACCTGACCAGTGCCGAGGACCTGGCCAGCGGCCGCCTGGTGCGCCCGTTCGCCGCCCAGGTGGCCTCGCTGGGGCAGTACGCACTGGTCTGCGAGCGTCTGCGCCTGGACAAGCCGGCGGTGGCCAGCTTCATCGAATGGTTCACCGATCAGCTGGTCGACCTGTGAATTGAATTCAGCTATCCCGCGATAATGGTCATTGGTCGCGGCCGCTCTGCCGCGGGTACTGTCGGGTCACTTCCAGCCAATGAGAGACCCGCACCATGGCCCGTACCCTGACCTCCCTGCCCAAGGCCGACGGCTTCCGCCTGCCCGGTGAATTCGAACCCAAGGCCCGCTGCTGGCTCGGCTGGCCGGAGCGCCCGGACGTGTGGCGCAACGGCGGCAAGCCGGCGCAGAAGGTCTGGGTCGAGATCGTCAGCGCCATCGCCAGCAGCGAGCCGGTCACCGTGTGCGCCTCGGCGGCGCAGTACGCCAACGCCCGCCGCCAGCTGCCGGCCCAGGTGCGGGTGGTCGAGATGACCTGCAACGACACCTGGTTCCGCGACAGCGGCCCGGCCTTCCTGGTCAACGACGAGTCCGGCGAGGTGCGCGGCGTGGACTTCGAGTTCAACGCCTACGGCGGCCTCGACGGCGGCCTCTACTACCCCTGGGACAAGGACGACCAGATCGCCCAGAAGATCCTCGAGATCGAGGGTTTCGAGCGCTACCGCGCGCCCTTTATCGCCGAGATGGGCGGCATCCAGAGCGATGGTCAGCGCACCCTGCTGACCACCGAGCAGTGCCTGCTCAACCGCAACCGCAACGCCCACCTGGGCAAGGACGAGATGACCCGGCGCCTGCAGAACTACCTGGGCGCCGAGCAGGTGATCTGGCTGCCGCGCGGCTGCAAGTTCGATGAAACCGACGGCCATATCGACGACCTGGCCTGCTTCGTCCGCCCCGGCGTGGTGGTGATGCAGTGGACCGACGACCGCCGCGACCCGCAGTGGGAAATCTACCAGGAGGCCTACGACATCCTGCGCAGCACCCGCGACGCCCGTGGCCGCACGCTTGAGGTGCACAAGCTGCCCCAGCCGCGCGTACTGGAGTGGACGGCGGCCGAGGCCGAGGGCCTGGACCAGGACGACGCCACCCACACCCGCCAGGCCGGCACGCAGATCTGCGCCTCCTACATCAACTACTACGCCGGCAACTCGGCCATCGTCCTGCCGCTGTTCGGCGATGCCAACGACCGCATCGCCCAGGCCACCCTGGCCGAGCTGTTCCCCAGGCACCGCATCCTCGGCATCGAGAACTCGCGGGAGATCCTCCTCGGCGGCGGCAACGTCGCCTGCATCACCATGCCGCAATACGCCGCGCCCCAGCGCCAGGAGGTGTAGCCATGCGTCTGTCCGCACTCTGCATAGCCCTCGGCTTGTCCGCCGCCGCGCAGGCGGCGGAGCCCGCCAAGCAGGTCAATCTGTATATCTGGAACGAGTACCTGGCGCCGGACACCCTGGCGTCCTTCGAGGCCAAGACCGGCATCCGCGTGGTGGTCGACCACTTCGATTCGCTGGAAACCGTGGAAACCAAGCTGCTCACCGGCGGCAGCGGCTACGACCTGGTGCTGACCGCCGGCCAGCACCTGAGCCGGGCCATCGCCAGCGGCGCGCTGCAGGAGCTGGACAAGTCGCGCCTGCCGCACTTCGCCGGGCTGGATGCGGAGTTCACCGCGCACATGGCCACCTTCGATCCGGGCAACCGTTACGCCGGGCTGTACGTCTGGGGCACCACCGGCTTCGGCTACCAGCAGGAGGCCATCGCCGCGCGCATGAGCGACGCGCCGACCGGCAGCTGGGCGATGCTGATGGACCCGGCCGTGGTGGCGCGCTTCGCCGACTGCGGGGTGAGCTTGCTCAACGACCCCAACGAGGTGTTCGCCGCCGCCTTCCGCTACCTGGGGCTGGATATCAACCGGCAGAACCTCGACGACCTCAAGGCCGCCGAGGCCCACCTGGCCAAGGTCAGGCCGCATATCCGCTACTTCGACAACGACCGCAATATCAGCGACCTGGCCAACGGCAACACCTGCCTAGCGATGGCCTGGAACGGCAACGTCGCCATCGCCGCGGCGCAGGCCGAGCAGGCCGGCAAGGACTACCGACTGAGCTACCGTATCCCCCGCGAGGGCGCGCTGATCTGGTTCGACGCCATGGTCATCCCGGCGGACGCGCCGCACCCCGAGGCCGGCCTGGCGCTGATGGACCATCTGATGAGCCCCGAGGTGATCGGCGCCATCAGCAACAGCATCTACTACGCCAACGCGGTGCCGGCGGCCGACGCCTTCGTCGATCCGGCGCTGCTCGCCGACCCTGGCACCTACCCGCCGGCCGAGCTGCGCGCCACGCTGTACAGCAAGAACGACAACGGCCGCGAGTTCAACCGCGCCCTGACACGCGCCTTCAGTCGGCTGAAATCGGGCAAGTAGCGGCCCCTCAGCGGCTCAGCGGCAGGGCGGCGCCCATCAGCGCGAACAGGCCGCCGCAGCCGCGATTGAAGCCGCGGCCGCTGCGCTCCAGCCAGGGACGGATGCGCTGCGCCATGCGCGCCAGCAGGTATTCCACCAGGCCTTCGACCAGGGCGAAGGTCAGCGCCATCACCGCGAACTGCTGCCACAGGCTGCGCGCCGGGTCGAGGAACTGCGGCAGGAAGGCGCCGAAGAACAGGATCACCTTGGGGTTGGACAGCGCCGCCAGCAGGCCCTGGCGAAACAGCGCGGCGGCGGGTTTCTGCGCGCCCTGGCCGGCGACCGTCAGGTGCAGCGCCGGCGCCCGCCAGAGCTGGATGCCGAGCCAGATCAGGTAGGCGCCGCCGATCCACTTGAGCACCAGCAGGGCATCGGCCGAGGCCTTGAGCAGGGCGGCCAGGCCGAACATCGACAGGGCCATCAGCAGGGCGAAGCCGAGCACGCCGCCGAACACCGTCCAGCTGGCCTTGCGGTGACCGTAGAGCGCGCCGTGGGTCAGCGCCAGCAGGCCGTTGGGGCCGGGCGTCAGCGACAGGCCGATCACGGCGACGAGAAACAGCAACCAGGTATGCAGGGCCATGATGCGATCCAGGGCGGCGGGAAGGTGCTGCGAGTCTGGCCCAGCGCGCGTAGCGGGTAAAGGGAGGGCGGCGGGGCGTGAAGGTCGGGTGTAATGGCACTTTGCTCGTGTCTGTCGTCGCTTTATTGCACAAGCGTGCTAGATTTCAGTCGCCAATAAGAACAAATCGCCCCATTCGCGTGCCTGCCAGGGAGGCTTCTCATGTTCAGCCAATTCCATCTGCAAGCCGACCGCCTGATGCTCGGGGTGCTCTGGCTCATCACCCTGTATGCCTTCGGCCTGGCCTTCTGGCACGACACCTGGGCCGCCGCGCTGGTGATCGGCGGCGGCACGGCCTCGAGCCTGAGCCTGCTGTACCGGCTGATCGGCGGCAGCCGCGTCTACCGCTGCCTGATGGGCGTGGCCTTCATGGTGCTGGCCGCGCTACATATCCAGCAGAGCCACGGCATGCTGGAGATGCACTTCAGCGTCTTCGTGCTGCTGGCCTTTCTGCTCTATTACCGCGACTGGCTGCCGATTCTCTGCGCGGCCGCGGTCATCGCCGTGCATCACGTGGCGTTCTTCGCCCTGCAGCAGGGCGGCGCCGGGGTCTGGGTGGTACGCGGCGACGGCGGCTGGCCGGTGATCTTCATCCACGCCGCCTACGTGGTGGCGGAAACCCTGGTGCTGCTGGTACTGGCCGTGCACGGTGCGCGCGAGGCGGCGGCCAGCGAGGACCTGCAGCGCACCTCGGCACACCTGCTGCGCGAGGGCGAGCCGGTCGACCTGGCCTACCGCAGCGGCGCCGGCAATCGCCTGGCGCAGCGCTTCAACCGCTTTCTCGGTTTGCTCGATCAACTGGTCAGCCGGGTGGTCGCCGCCGGCGGCGAGTTGCACGACACCAGCCGTCACCTGAGCCGCTCCACCGCCGAGCTGAACCAGTGCGCCGAGGCCCTGCTGGGGGCCACCGCGCAGATGGGCGGCGCCATCGAACAGCTGACCCAGGCCGTGGTGCAGGTCTCGGCGGATGCCGAGCAGGCCGCGCACACCGCGCAGCAGGCCGACCGCGACGCCAGCGCCGGGGCGCAGGCGATCGGCGCCACGCAGACCGGCATTCTCGAACTAGAGCGCGACCTGCAGGGCGCCGCCGAGGTGGTGCAGGCCCTGGCCGACAGCAGCCAGCAGATCGGCCGGGTGCTCGAGGTGATCGGCGCGGTGGCGGAGCAGACCAACCTGTTGGCGCTCAATGCCGCCATCGAGGCGGCGCGCGCCGGTGAACAGGGCCGCGGTTTCGCCGTGGTCGCCGACGAGGTGCGCCAGCTGGCGCGGCGTACCCAGCAGGCCACCGGCGAGATTCGCGAGCTGATCGCCAGCCTGCAGCAAGGCAGCGCACGGGCGGTGGCAGCGATGCAGGCCAGCCACGCCGGGGTGGCGCGCTGCGTCGGCTACACCGAGCAGACCGTCGACCTGCTGGGCAACGTGCACCGCTCGATCGAGGCCATCCAGTCCATCGGCGTGTCGACCCGCGAGCAACTGGCGGCGACCAGCGAGGTGGGGCGGCTGATCCAGCAGGTGCGCAGCATCGCCGACGACACCGCGCGCGATGCCCAGGAGGTGGCGCACGACAGCCAGCGCCTGGAGCAGCTGGCCGGCACCCTGGGCCAGCTGTGCAGCGAATTCCATGTCAGCGGCGCGGCGCCGGTGGTCGTCGATGTCGAGGTGGTCACCAGCGCCGAAGGTTATCGCTTGCAGCCGGCCTGAGCCTCAGGCCGGCGCCGGCTCGAAGCTGTCGGCCCGCGCCATCCGCCACATGCGTTCGTAGAACTCGCCGCCGATCTGCCCGCCGAGCAGCTCGCCGGGGGCGAGGAACACGTGCTGCTGGGAAAACAGCTTGATCTCGGTGGCGGACATGCGCTGCACCAGGTGCTTGGCGTCGATCTGCGCGGGGTGCTCGAGGCCGGCGGCGGCGAGCATCTCGGCCAGCGCCTTGAGCGTGTTGCGGTGGAAGTTGTGTACCCGCTGGGCCTTGTCCTCGACCACCAGGGCGCGCTGGCGCAGCGGGTCCTGGGTGGCCACGCCGGTCGGGCACTTGTTGGTGTGGCAGCTCTGGCTCTGGATGCAGCCGATGGCGAACATGAAGCCGCGCGCCGAGTTGGCCCAGTCGGCGCCGATGGCCAGCACCCGGGCGATGTCGAAGGCGCTGACGATCTTGCCGCTGGCGCCGAGCTTGATCTGGTCGCGCAGCTTGCAGCCGACCAGGGTGTTGTGGACGAACAGCAGGCCCTCGCGCAGCGGCACGCCGAGGTGATCGGTGAACTCCAACGGCGCCGCGCCGGTGCCGCCTTCCTTGCCGTCGACCACGATGAAGTCGGGCAGGATGCCGGTCTCCAGCATGGCCTTGGCGATGGCCATGAACTCCCAGGGATGGCCCAGGCAGAACTTGAAGCCCACCGGTTTGCCGCCGGAGAGTTCGCGCAGCCTGGCGATGAACTGCAGCAGCTCGATGGGGGTGGCAAAGGCGCTGTGGCGCGACGGCGAGATGCAGTCCTGGCCCATGGGCACGCCGCGGGTGCTGGCGATTTCCGCGGTGACCTTGTGCTTGGGCAGGATGCCGCCGTGGCCGGGCTTGGCGCCCTGGCTGAGCTTGATCTCGATCATCTTCACCTGCGGATCGCAGGCTTGGGCGGCGAAGCGTTCGGGGTCGAACTGGCCGTCGTCGGTGCGGCAGCCGAAGTAGCCGCTACCGAGCTCCCACACCAGGTCGCCGCCGTGCTCGCGGTGGTAGGGGCTGATGCTGCCTTCGCCGGTGTCATGGTAGAAGTTGCCGAGCCTGGCGCCCTGGTTCAGCGCGCGGATGGCATTGGCGCTGAGCGAGCCGAAGCTCATCGCCGAGACGTTGAACAGCGAGGCGCTGTACGGCTGGCGGCACTGCGGCCCGCCGATCGGCACGCGAAAGCTGCAGGGGTCGCTCAGCGGCGCCGGGCGCATGGAGTGGCTGATGAACTCGAAGCCGTTCTGGTACACGTCGCTCAAAGTGCCGAAGGGCTTGTCGGCGCCCTGGTTCTTGGCCCGCGCGTAGACCAGCGAGCGCTGCGCGCGGGAAAACGGCAGCTGCTCGCTGTCGCCTTCGAGCAGGTATTGGCGGATCTCCGGGCGGATGCCCTCGACCAGATAGCGGATATTGCCCAGGATCGGGTAGTTGCGCCGCACCGCCTGGCGCGTCTGCAGCAGGTCGCCGATGCCGATCAGGCTGAGTGCGGCGGCCAGCAGGGTGAAGGGCCACAGCCATTCGTGCTGGAGAAAGGGCAGGCTGGCCAGGGTGAACAGCACACAGAAGGCGAAAAAGGCGTAGCGGCTGAGTAGCGACAGGTTCATGCAATTTCCATAGGAAACAGGGGGAAAACCTCACTCTAGACGCTTTTGTCGATTCCGGTCACGTCGTGGCCGGATGGACAGTCGTCCGGGCTGCGGACGAACGCCATTGGCCTGTGGCAAACTCGGCGCATTGGGCCGGGGCCGCCATCTCCGCCTCGCCCGCTACCCGTTTAGCCCAGGCCCCAGCCATGGGCCTACTGCCTGCAGGCCGCTCGGCGCGGCGAAGAAGAAGAGGAATGACCGTGCATAACGTCGTGATCAGTGGTACCGGCCTGTACACCCCGGCCAACAGCATTTCCAACGACGAACTGGTGGCATCCTTCAATGCCTACGTGCAGCAATTCAATGCCGACAACGCCGAGGCCATCGCCCGCGGCGAGGTCGAGGCGCTGACCGAGTCGAGCAGTGCCTTTATCGAGAAGGCCTCCGGGATCAAGAGCCGTTTCGTCATCGACAAGGCCGGCATCCTCGACCCGCAACGCATGGTGCCGCGCATCCCCGAGCGCTCCAACGAGGACTGGGGCATCCTCTGCGAGATGTCCGTGGCCGCGGCCAAGCAGGCGCTGGAGCGCGCCGGCAAGACCGTCGCCGACATCGACGGGGTGATAGTCGCCTGCTCCAACCTGCAGCGCGCCTACCCGGCGGTAGCCATCGAAGTGCAGGCCGCGCTCGGCATCGACGGCTGGGGCTACGACATGAACGTCGCCTGCAGCTCGGCCACCTTCGGCATCCAGGCCGCCACCAACGCTGTGCAGACCGGCCAGGCGCGGGCCATCCTGATGGTCAACCCGGAAATCTGCACCGGCCACCTGAACTTCCGCGACCGCGACAGCCACTTCATCTTCGGCGACGCCGCCACCGCGGTGATCATCGAGCGGGCCGACCTGGCCACCTCCCCGTATCAGTGGGACATCCTCGGCACCAAGCTGCTGACCCAGTTTTCCAACAACATCCGCAACAACTTCGGCTTCCTCAACCGCGCCGCGGAAGAGGGCGTGGGTGCCCGCGACAAGCTGTTCGTCCAGGAAGGCCGCAAGGTGTTCAAGGACGTCTGCCCGATGGTCGCCGAGCTGATCGCCGCGCACCTGGCGGAAAACCAGCTCAACGTCGGCGACGTCAAGCGCTTCTGGCTGCACCAGGCCAACCTCAACATGAACCTGCTGATCGCGCGCAAGCTGCTCGGCCGCGACGCCGAGCCCCACGAGGCGCCGGTGATCCTCGACACCTACGCCAACACCAGCTCGGCCGGTTCGGTGATCGCCCTGCACAAGCATCAGGACGACCTGGCCAGCGGCAGCCTCGGCGTGCTCAGCTCGTTCGGCGCCGGTTATTCCATCGGCAGCGTGATCCTGCGCAAGCGCTGATCCTGCCAACGCGGCTGCGGTGCGCGCGGCGCACCCTCGGGGAGAGCCATGACGGACGGCGATCTGCTGGAGCGTCTACTGGCCGGCGAGCAGCAGGCCTACCGCGAGCTGGTCGCCACCTACCAGGGGGCGATGCGTGCGGTGGCCTACGCCATAGTCGGCAGTCGCCATGCCGACGAGGTGGTGCAGGACGCCTGGCTCGCCGTGGTGCGCAGCCTGGAAGGCTTCCAGGGCCGTGCCAGCCTGAAGACCTGGCTGCTGACCATCACCGCCAACACCGCCAAGACCCGCCTCAAGCACAATCGTCGCGAGGTGCTGCTCGACGACCTGCCGGGCCCGCACGGCAGCGTCGGCGAGGAGCGTTTCTCCGATGACGGTCACTGGCTGCTGGCGCCGCATGCCTGGCACCAGGACAGCCCGGAGGCCCTGCTGACCGAGCGCGAACTGCGCGAGTGCCTGGACAAGACCCTGGCCAGCCTGTCCGAACTGCAGGCCAGCGTGCTGGTGCTGCGCGAGCGTCAGGGCCTGGAGCTGGAGGCGATCTGTAATCTTCTCGACATCTCGCTCTCCAATGTCCGCGTGCTGCTGCATCGCGCGCGCCTGAAAGTCTTCGCCACCCTGGAGCATTTCGAGGAGACCGGGCAATGCTGAACTGCAAGGAACTGGTGGCCCAGTCCAGCGATTTTCTCGACGGCCAGCTGAGCCTGCGCCAGCGCCTGGCGGTGCGCGCGCACCTGGCCATGTGCGTGCGCTGCCGGCGTTTCATTCGCCAGCTGAAACTGACCCAGGCGGTGCTGCGCCAGCTGCCCGACGCTGCCGTGCCCGAACTGGACGCCCTGGCCGCGCGCCTGGCCGAGGCGCGGCGCAAGGCGGACTGAACAGGCTCTAAGCGCAGACCCGCGCGATGGCGCTGGCCAACTGCTCCAGGCGGCCGGCATCCAGCCCGGCGACGTTGGCGCGGCCGCTGCCGACCATATACACGCTGAATTCCTCGCGCAGGCGCTGCACCTGCACGGGCGTCAGGCCGGTGTAGGAGAACATGCCGCGCTGCTCGGCGATATGCGCGAAGCGCTCGCTCAACCCGTGCGGCGCCAGCGCCTCGACCAGACCGCGGCGCAGGCTGGCGACGCGCAGGCGCATGCTCTCCAGTTCGTCCTGCCACAGGCTCCGGAGCTCGGCGTCGCCGAGAATCTCGGCGACCACCGCGGCGCCGTGGGCCGGCGGTGTCGACCACAGGTTGCGGGCGATCGAGGCCAGCTGGCTGCGGATATCGACGAGCTTGCCGGCATCGCCAGCGCAGACGATCAGCGCGCCGGTGCGTTCGCGGTACAGGCCGAAGTTCTTCGAGCAGGAGCTGGTGATCAGCAGCTCCGGCAGCTCGGCGGCGAACAGGCGCACCGCCCAGGCATCCTGCTCCAGGCCGTCGCCGAAGCCCTGGTAGGCGAAGTCGATCAGCGGCAGCAGCTCGCGCGCCTTGACCACCTCCAGCACGCGCTTGAAGTCGCGCGGGCCGAGGTCGAAGCCGGTGGGGTTGTGGCAGCAGGCGTGCAGCAGCACCACGTCGCCCTTGGGCAGCTGGGCCAGCGCCGCGATCATCGCCTCCACGTCCAGGCGGTTGTCGGCGCCGACGTAGGGGTAGTGGCCGACCTTGAGCCCGGCCTCGGCGAACAGGGTTTCGTGGATCGGCCAGGTCGGGTCGCTCAGCCAGATGCCGCGTCCCGGCAGGCAGTGGCGGATGAAATCGCCGGCCAGGCGCAGGGCGCCGGTGCCGCCGGGCGTCTGCGTGGCGCCGGCGCGCTGGCCGGCCAGCAGCGGCGAGTCCGTGCCCAGCACCAGCCGGCTGAGGCGCTCGCCGAAGGCCGCATCGCCATGGCCGCCGACGTAGGTCTTGGTCAGCTCGCTGTCGAGCAGGCGCTGCTCGGCCAGCTTGACCGCACGCGGAATCGGCGTCAGGCCCTGGGCGTCCTTGTACACGCCGACGCCCAGGTCCAGTTTGGCCGGGTGGCGGTCCAGGCGATAGGCCTCCATCAGGCTCAGGATCGGGTCGCCCGGCACCCGGGCGACGCTGGCGAAATGGCTCACTTGCAACCCTCGGCTGCGGCGGCCAGCAGGTCGGTACGCGCGGCCATGATGAAGTCGTTGCGGTGCAGGCCGCGCATCTCGTGGCTCCACCAAGTGACGGTGACCTTGCCCCATTCGGTGAGCAGGGCCGGGTGATGACCGACTTCCTCGGCGATGGCCCCCACCGCATTGGTGAAGGCCAGGGCGTGGCGGAAGTTCTTGAACAGGTACACGCGCTCCAGCTCCATATGGTCGCCGCGCACCTCGATGTTCCAGTCCGGAATCTCGCGGATCAGTTCGGCCAGTTCTGCATCGGACACCTTCGGCGCATCGGCGCGGCAGGCTTCGCATTGGGCTTGGGCAAGGCTCATGGGTTTTCTCCTGATTTTTTGTAGCCCGGATGAAAACCGGGGTCATGTCTACGGGCGATCCCGGATTTCATCCGGGCTACTCGCCCCAGAGTTCCAGGGTGAGCGTAGGTTGGGTTGAGCTTGCGAAGCCCAACAGGGAGCGCGTAGCGCTCCGCTCGACATTGCTCGGCTAACGCAATGTTGGGCTTCCCCGGCTCAACCCAACCTACAGGATGGTATCGGTCAGGCCGCCTTGGGCGGAAACTTCGGCGCGTGCAGGCCCATCCGCATGGCCTGGTGCACCAGCGCCATGATGTCCTGGTGGGCCAGCTCGAACAGGCGCTTGAGCTCGGGCAGGACGAAATACAGCGGCTGCAGGATGTCGATGCGGTAGGGCGTGCGCATCGCCTCCAGCGGGTCGAAGGCCTGGTGCTCGGGCGCGTCGGACAGGGCGTAGAGGGTCTCCTTCGGCGAGGAGAGGATGCCGCCGCCGTAGATGCGCCGGCCGGCCGGGGTGTCGACCAGGCCGAACTCGATGGTCAGCCAGTACAGCCGCGCCAGGTACACGCGCTCTTCCTTGCTCGCCTGCAGGCCGAGCTTGCCGTAGGTGTGGGTGAATTCGGCGAACCAGGGGTTGGTCAGCAGCGGGCAGTGGCCGAAGATCTCGTGGAATATGTCCGGCTCCTGCAGGTAGTCCAATTCTTCCGGGGTGCGGATAAAGGTGGCCACCGGAAACTGCTTGCTGGCCAGCAGCTCGAA
Source organism: Pseudomonas sp. NPDC077649 (assembly GCF_044542855.1). Taxonomy (NCBI): domain Bacteria; kingdom Pseudomonadati; phylum Pseudomonadota; class Gammaproteobacteria; order Pseudomonadales; family Pseudomonadaceae; genus Pseudomonas; species Pseudomonas sp. NPDC077649. The sequence continues at coordinate 1,017,130 of NZ_JBITVF010000001.1, forward strand.
GAAGGTCTGGAACGGGATCAGCGCCGGCACCCGCGCCACGCGCCAGCCGGTGCTGGCCTCGAGCACCCGGTTGATCTCGCCGAGCTGGGGGATGCGCTCCAGCGGCAGGCCGAGCTGTTCGATGCCGTCCAGGTATTCCTGGCAGGCGCGGCCTTCGATCACCTTCAACTGGCGGGTGATCAGGGTGTTCCACACCTGGTGCTCGGCGTCGGGGTAGTGGATAAAACCGCTGTCGTCCGGTTCCCGGGCCAGGTACTGCGTGCCTTTCATCGATGCCTCCTGCGGGGGCTGTTGTTCTTGTCTTGGACAAAGAAGTAACCCGAGTGCGTGGACAGGGGCAGGGGCGGGCAGGGGGAGGGGCGGCAGTGGAACGGGCTAACCCGTAAAGAATGGATTACGGTGTCGGCGAAATCGCCGACTATCGCCTTGTCGCTGCGCTAGGCTGTCACATATTCTTGACGAAAATTACGCCGCCCGCGTCGATTTTCCCCGGCGGCGGCCCATAACAAGACAGACACGAGCCTTGCCATGCGTATCAAAGTCCACTGCCAGAACCGCGTCGGCATCCTGCGCGACATCCTCAACCTGCTGGTCGACTACGGCATCAACGTCGCCCGTGGCGAGGTCGGCGGCGAGCAGGGCAACGCCATCTACCTGCACTGCCCGAACCTGATCAACCTGCAGTTCCAGTCGCTGCGGCCCAAATTCGAGGCCATCCCCGGGGTGTTCGGCGTCAAGCGCGTCGGCCTGATGCCCAGCGAACGGCGCCACCTGGAGCTCAATGCGCTGCTCGGCGCGCTGGATTTTCCGGTGCTGTCGATCGACATGGCCGGCAGCATAGTGGCGGCCAACCGCAGCGCCGCGCAGCTGCTCGGCGTGCGCGTCGACGAGGTGCCGGGCATGGCGTTGTCACGCTACGCCGAGGACTTCGACCTGCCCGAGCTGGTGCGCGCCAACAAGGCGCGGATCAACGGCCTGCGGGTGAAGATCAAGGGCGACGTGTTCCTCGCCGATATCGCCCCGCTGCAGAACGAGCACGACGACAGCGAGGCGCTGGCCGGCGCGGTGCTGACCCTGCACCGCGCCGACCGGGTCGGCGAGCGCATCTACCACGTGCGCAAGCAGGAGCTGCGCGGCTTCGACAGCATCTTCCAGAGCTCCAGGGTGATGGCTGCCGTAGTCAGGGAGGCGCGGCGCATGGCGCCGCTGGACGCGCCGCTGCTGATCGAGGGCGAGACCGGCACCGGCAAGGAGCTCTTGGCCCGTGCCTGCCACCTGGCCAGCCCGCGCGGCCAGTCGCCCTTTATGGCGCTCAACTGCGCCGGGCTGCCGGAGTCCATGGCCGAGACCGAGCTGTTCGGCTACGGCCCCGGCGCCTTCGAGGGCGCGCGCCCGGAAGGCAAGCTCGGCCTGCTGGAGCTGACCGCCGGCGGCACGCTGTTTCTCGACGGCGTCGGCGAGATGAGCCCGCGCCTGCAGGCCAAGCTGCTGCGCTTTCTGCAGGACGGCTGCTTCCGCCGCGTCGGTAGCGACGAAGAGGTCTATCTGGACGTGCGGGTGATCTGCGCCACCCAGGTCGACCTGTCCGAGCTGTGCGCCCGCGGCGAGTTTCGCCAGGACCTCTATCACCGCCTCAACGTGCTCAGCCTGCATATCCCGCCGCTGCGCGAATGCCTCGATGGCCTGACGCCGCTGGTGGAGCACTTCCTCGACCAGGCCAGCCGGCAGATCGGCTGCGCGCTGCCCAAGCTGGCGCCGGCGGTGCTGGACAAGCTGGCTCACTACCATTGGCCGGGCAACGTGCGTCAGCTGGAGAACGTGCTGTTCCAGGCGGTATCGCTGTGCGACGGTGGCACGGTCAAGGCCGAGCACATCCGCCTGCCGGACTACGGCGCGCCGCAGCCCCTGGGCGAGTTCTCGGTGGAAGGCAGCCTCGACGACATCCTCGGGCGCTTCGAGAAGGCGGTGCTGGAGCGGCTGTACCACGATCATCCGAGCAGCCGCCAGTTGGGCAAGCGCCTCGGCGTGTCGCACACCACCATCGCCAACAAGCTGCGCCAGCATGGGTTGGGCAAGGAGTAGGCTAGGCTGCGCTTACCGGGCGGGGGATCAGAACGGCGCCGGACACTCGAAGCGCATCCGCGCGCCGCTCTTCGGGTGGGTCAGGCTCAGCATGCTGGCATGCAGGCACAGGCGCTGATGGGCGGCCAGGGCCTGTTCGTGGGCATAGAGGCGGTCGCCCAGCAGCGGATGGCCGATGGACAGCATATGCACGCGCAGCTGGTGCGAGCGGCCGGTGATGGGGGTGAGCTCGACCCGGCACCAGTCGCCGCAGCGCTCGAGCACGCGCCAGTGGGTCAGGGCGTGCTTGCCCAGCTCATGGTCGACCACGTGGCGAGGCTTGCTCGGCGGGTCGTAGCGCAGCGGCAGGTCGATGCTGCCGCTATCGCCCTCGAGCTGGCCCCAGCACAGCGCGGTGTAGGCCTTCTCGGTCTCGCGGTCGTGGAACTGGCGCGACAGCTCGCGGTGGCTGTCGGCGTCGCGGGCCAGCACGATGATGCCGGAGGTTTCCCAGTCCAGGCGATGGACGATGCGCGCCTCGGGGTAGCCGTTGTCCTGCAGGCGGGTGACCAGGCAGTCCTTGTTGTCATCGGCGCGGCCGGGCACCGAGAGCAGCAGGGTGGGCTTGTTGATCACCAGCAGGGCGGCGTCCTGGTGGAGTATTTCGATCTGGCTAAGGGGCATGGGGCGTTCGCAGCGGTCTTGTAGGAGCGAGCTCTGCTCGCGAAGTCTGCAGGCTACCGGCGTTCGCGAGCAGAGCTCGTGCCTACAGGTGCCTGGGACTATAAACGAACACGGCGGCCGAAGCCGCCGTGAACCGGGCCGGTAGCTATCAGCGATCCGGCAGGGTGATATTCAGCTCCAGGATCGAGCAACTGCCCTGGTTCTCCAGGGCGACCTGGACCTGATCCGAGTCGATATTGACGTACTTGCGGATCACTTCGACCAGTTCCTGCTGTAGCGCCGGCAGGTAGTCCGGCTGGCTGCGCTGGCCGCGTTCGTGGGCGACGATGATTTGCAGACGCTCTTTCGCGATCGACGCCGGGGTTTCCTTTTTGCGTTCGCGAAAGAAGTCGAAAATATTCATTTAGCGAGCTCCGAATAAGCGTTGCATGAGTCCTTTCTTCTGCACGTCGAGGAAGCGATGCGGCACTTCCTTGCCGAGCAGGCGTTCGACCGCGTCGCTGTACGCCTGGCCGGCGTCGCTCTGCTCGTCGAGGATCACCGGCACGCCCTGGTTGGAGGCCTTGAGCACCGCCTGCGACTCGGGAATCACGCCGAGCAGACGGATGGCGAGGATTTCCTCGACGTCCTCGACGCCGAGCATCTCGCCCTTGGTCACGCGCTCGGGGTTGTAGCGGGTCAGCAGCAGGTGTTCCCGGATCGGCTCCTCGCCCTTCTCGGCGCGGCGCGACTTGCTCGCCAGCAGGCCGAGCATGCGGTCGGAGTCGCGTACCGAGGAGACTTCCGGGTTGGTCACGACGATCGCCTCGTCGGCGAAGTACATGGCCAGGTGCGCGCCCTTCTCGATGCCGGCCGGCGAGTCGCAGACCACGTAGTCGAAGTTCTGCGACAGTTCGCCGATCACCTTCTCCACGCCTTCCTGGGTCAGCGCGTCCTTGTCGCGGGTCTGGCTGGCAGCCAGCACGAACAGGTTCTCGATGCGCTTGTCCTTGATCAGCGCCTGGGTCAGGGTGGCTTCGCCGTTGACCACGTTGACGAAGTCGTACACCACGCGGCGTTCGCAGCCCATGATCAGGTCGAGGTTACGCAGGCCGACGTCGAAGTCGACGATGACGGTCTTGTGCCCGCGCAGGGCGAGGCCGGTACCGATGGCGGCGCTGGTGGTGGTTTTACCGACACCACCCTTGCCGGAAGTAACTACGAGGATTTTGGCCAAGGTGATTCACCCCAAGAAATGAAGAAAAAAGCGGGAATCCGTAGGCTGTTATTGGGCTTCCGGATGCCTTTTTGTGTCCCTGAAAATTGGCCGCAGTATCCGTTAAAGGCGGGTGATGTTCAACACGTCACCCGACAGGCTGACATGCACCGCATCGCCCCACAGCGGGTCGCGGCGCAGGTCTTCGGCGACCTTGTAATGACCGGCGATCGACAGCATTTCGGCGCCCATTTGCTGACAGAAAATCCGTGCCTTGCCGTTGCCCTTGACGCCGGCCAGGGCGCGGCCGCGCATGGGCGCGTAAACATGGATGTTGCCGTCGGCGAGAAGTTCCGCCCCGGCGCTGACCGGGGCCAGGACGATCAGGTCGCCGCCCTGGGCGTAGACCTGTTGGCCGCCGCGCACCGGGCTGGTGATGATCTTGCTCGGCTTGTGTTCGGGTTCGGCCGGCTTCTCGACCTTCTTCGGTGCCGGGTCGAGCGGTCGTTCGCGCGCGCCGGAGGGCGGCAGCACCGGCAGGTCCATGGCCTCGGCGGCGGCGATATCGGCCTCGCGGCTGGCGCGGATGGCCAGGGTGCGCAGGCCGTGGCGGCGGCAGACGGCCATCAGCTCGGCCAGGTCCAGTTCGCCTTCGCCGTCCGGCAGTTTGTCCAGGGCCAGCACCAGCGGGGTGTTGCTGAAGAAGGCCGGGGCCTGGGCGACCTTTTCCGCCAGTTGCGCGTCGAGGCGGGCCAGGTCGTTGTGCGCCAGCTCCATCACGGTGATGGCGAGCATGCTGCCCTTGAGCTGGAACACGGGGTCTTGGGCGAGGAGATCGGCTTGGCTCATGGGAGGGCGATGGGCCTTGTGGCGAGTCGGAAAGTTGCCCGGACTTATAGCGACTCGAGCTGCAAGCCGCAAGCCGCCGACACCCTGGCTTCCGAGTCAGCGGGAAAACTGCGTTAGAATGCGCGGCTTTGCTCGTGCTTGGAAACCTTTCATGGATCGCCCACGCTTTCGCGCCTATTTCCTTCATCCGCGCTTCTGGCCGCTGTGGCTCGGCCTGGGCCTGTTGTGGCTGGTGGTGCAGTTGCCCTACGCGCTGCTGCTGCGGTTCGGGCGCGCGCTGGGCTGGCTGATGTACCGCACGGCCGGCTCGCGCCGGCGCATCGCCGCGCGCAACCTGGAGCTGTGCTTCCCGCAGCTGAGCGCCGCCGAGCGCGAACGCCTGCTCAAGGAGAACTTCGCCTCCACCGGCATCGCCTTCTTCGAGATGGCCATGAGCTGGTGGTGGCCCAAGGCGCGCCTGGCGCCGCTGGCGCACATCGAGGGGCTGGAGCACCTCAAGCAGGCGCAGGCCGAAGGCCAGGGGGCGATCCTGATGGCCGTGCACTTCACCACCCTGGAGATAGGCGCCGCGCTGCTCGGTCAGCACCACACCATCGACGGCATGTACCGCGAGCACAAGAATCCGCTGTTCGACTTCATCCAGCGCCGTGGTCGCGAGCGGCACAACCCCGACGCCAGCGCCATCGAGCGCGAGGACATCCGCGCCATGCTCAAGGTGCTGCGCGCCGGCCGCGCCATCTGGTACGCGCCGGACCAGGACTACGGGCGCAAGCAGAGCATCTTCGTGCCGCTGTTCGGCATCCCCGCGGCCACCGTCACCGCCACCAGCAAGTTCGCCCGCCTGGGCAAGGCGCGGGTGATTCCCTTCACCCAGCAGCGCCTGGCCGACGGCAGCGGCTACCGCCTGGTCATCCACCCGCCGCTGGCGGACTTCCCCGGCGACAGCGAGGAGGCCGACTGCCTGCGCATCAACCAGTGGATCGAGCAGGTGGTCAGCGCCTGCCCCGAGCAGTACCTGTGGGCGCACCGGCGCTTCAAGACCCGCCCCGAGGGCGAGGCCAAGCTGTACGGGAAGCGCAAGTAGCTCGCCTATACTCGAATAAACCCCAGGATCTGCCCCGATGACCGTCATTGCCCGCCCCCACGAGCCTGTCACCGGGCTGATCCTCTCCGGCGGCGGGGCGCGGGCGGCCTATCAGGTCGGCGTGCTGGCGGCCATCGCCGACCTGCTGCCGGATGCCGCGCACAACCCCTTTCCGGTGATAGTCGGCACCTCGGCCGGCGCGGTGAACGCGGTCGGCCTGGCCTGCGGGGCGCTGCATTTCAGCGAGGCGGTGCGACGCCTGACCGCGGTGTGGCAGGGTTTTCACACCCATATGGTGTACCGCAGCGACTGGCCGGGGGTGCTGCGCCAGGCCGCGCGCTTCGTCGGCCACAGCCTGCTCGGCCTGGGTCGCGAGGTGCCGGTGGCGCTGCTCGACAGCTCGCCGCTGCGCGAGCTGCTGGCGCGCGAGCTGGATTTCTCCGGCATCGCCGCGGCGGTGCGCCATCGCCAGCTGCGCGCCGTGGCGGTGACCGCCTTCGGCTACGAGAGCGGCCAGGCGGTGACCTTCTACCAGGGCCGCGCCACCATCGACCCCTGGTTCCGCCACCGCCGCGTCGGCGTGCCGACCCGCCTGCAGCTGGAACACCTGCTGGCCAGCGCCTCGATCCCGCTGATCTTCCCGCCGGTGAAGATCAACCGCGAGTATTTCGGCGACGGCGCGGTGCGCCAGTCGGCGCCGATCAGCCCGGCGCTGCACCTGGGCGCCAGTCGCGTGCTGGTGATCGGGGTCAGCGGCAACGCCCAGCTCGAGCCCAGTCAGCCGGCGCCGCGCCCGCTCAGCAATCGCCCGCCGAGCCTGGCGCAGATCGGCGGCCATCTGCTCAACAGCACCTTTATCGACAGCCTGGAAAGCGATATCGAGCTGCTCGACCGGCTCAACCAGTTGAGCGGCCTGGTGCCGACGGAGCGTCGCCCGCGCGGCCTCGGCCTCAACCCGGTGGACGTGCTGGTGATTGCCCCGAGCCGGCCGCTGGATCAGATCGCCGCGCGCCACCAGCGCGAGCTGCCGCGGGCGCTGCGCCTGTTCCTGCGCGGGCCGGGGGCGACCAAGGCGGGCGGCGCCGGGGTGCTCAGCTACCTGCTGTTCGAGCCCGGCTACTGCAGCGAGCTGATTGAGCTGGGCTACCAGGACGCCATGGCGCGCAAGGCCGACCTGTGCGCCTTTCTCGGTCTGGCCGAGGTGGCGCAGCCGGCCTGACACTGCGCCGGATCAGGCCAGCACGCCGTCGCGGAAATCGCGCAGGGCCTGCTCGATCTCCTCGCGGCTGTTCATCACGAACGGGCCGTACTGCACGATGGGCTCGTGCAGCGGCGTGCCGGCGATCAGCAGCACCCGTGCGCCCTGGGCGCTGGCCAGATGCAATTCACCCGCGTCGGACAGCCGCACCAGGCGTCCGGCACTGACGGGTTGCGCGCCGGCCTCGGGCAGTTCGAGCAAGCCTTCGTAGACGTACAGCATCACCCGCTGGCCGTCGGCCAGGCGCGGGGCGATCCGGCTGCCGGGCGGCAGGTGCAGGTCGAACAGCTGCGGCTGGGTGTGCGGGCGCTGCACGGCGCCGGCCTGGCGGAGCTGGCCGTCGTCGAACTGGCCGGCGATCACCACCACCTCGACACCACCTGCCGTGGTCAGGCGCGGAATCTCCTCGGCCGGAATATCGCGGTAGCCGGGGTCGCCCAGTTTGTCCCTGGCCGGCAGGTTGAGCCACAGCTGGAAACCGCGCATGGCGCCGGACTCCTGTTCGGGCATCTCGCTGTGGACGATGCCGCGCGCAGCGGTCATCCACTGTACGCCGCCCGTGCCGAGCAGGCCGACGTTGCCCAAGTGGTCCTCATGGCGCATGCGCCCTTCGAGCATATAGGTGATGGTCTCGAAGCCGCGGTGCGGGTGCGGCGGGAAGCCGGCGATGTAGTCGTCCGGGTCGCTGCTGGAGAACTCGTCGAGCATCAGGAAGGGATCGAAGCGCTCCAGGCCCGGGCCACCGATCACCCGGTTGAGGCGCACACCGGCGCCGTCCGAGGCCGGCTGGCCGGGTTGGATGCTGAGGATGCGGCGGGCTTGGGTCATGGTGTGGACTCCGTCGGTCGAGGCGATGGAGGCCATGCTACGCCGATCTTGTCGATCAAATAGCGCAAGTTTTGCGGGGTATTAATCGATCTGTTCGATGTTTCAGTGGGCGGGGCAGGGGCTGGCCGGGCGGCTTTCGCCGGGCAGTTCGAAGTCCTCGATCAGCTGGCAGATGGCCTGGCCGTCGGCCGCGCATTGCGGCCGTGCGGCCCAGTCGGCGAGGGCGCGCTGCATCACCCCGGCCAGGCGCTGGCATTCGGCGATATGCGCCTCGAGCGCGTGCAGGCGCTCGCCGAGCAGTTCGCGCACCTCGGCGCAGGGCTCGGCGCCGCTGTCGGCGCGGTCGAGGATGGCCTGCACGTCCTTGAGGCTGAAGCCCAGGCGGCGAGCGCGGGCGATAAAGCGCAGGCGCTTGAGGTCCTCGGTGGCGTAAAGCTGGTAGCCGTTGTGCGGATCGCGCCGCGGTTTGAGCAGGCCGAGGTCGGTGTAGTGGCGCACGGTATCGCCGCTGACGGCGGCGGCCTTGGCCAGTTGGGCGACGCGCATGCTGCACTCCTTCTGCTGGCGAGAGGCCGTCAGCTTAAAACCGCGGGGCGGCCCCGCGGTCAACGGGTTTATCCCGCTGCTCGGCGGCCTGTCATTCGGCAATCTTCAGCTTGCGCGACTCGTGATAGAAGTAGCGCAGCTTCTCGTACTCGAACGGCGAGTTGAGCTGGCCGTAGCGGAAGCTGGTGTGCGCCCGCTCGTCCACCGCGCGCAGCGCCGTGATGCCGGGGTTGCGGCTGCTGGCGTCGGCCACGTCGAGGTAGTTGACCGCGCTTTCCAGGCTGTAGTCCGCCACCAGCCCGCCGGTGTCGCGCAGGTTGGAGGGGCCGAGCAGCGGCAGCATCAGGTAGGGGCCGGCCGGCATGCCGTAGTGGCCGAGGGTCTGGCCGAAGTCTTCGCGCAGCCGGGGCAGACCCATCCGGCTGGCCGGGTCCCAGATGCCGCCGATGCCGAGGATGGTGTTGAACAGCAGCCGCGCGGTGCTGTTCATCGCCCGCTGGCCCTTGAGCTGCAGCAGGCTGTTGGCCAGGGTAGGCACTTCGCCGAGGTTGCTGAAGAAGTTGTGGATGCCGCTTTCCACCAGGTTCGGGGTGACGTAGCGGTAGCCGTCCACCAGCGGCAGGAACACCCACTGATCGAAGCGGTAGTTGAAGTGGTAGACGCGGCGGTTCCACGACTCCAGCGGGTCGTACACCTGCAGGGCGTCGTTGGAGGCGCGTTCGAACTCCTGCTGATCCAGCCCCGGGTTGAAACGCAGGTGCTGCAGCGGGTTGGTGAAGCCGTCGGGGTCGGCGTGGTGTTCGGCCAAGGCCGGCCCGCTGCCCAGCAGCAGGGCGATCAGAATCCAGTGCTTAGCCACGGAAGAACTCCAGCATGGCGTCGCTGTTGACGCGGTAGTTGAGGTTGCCGCAGTGCCCGCCGCGCGGGTACAGGGTCAGGCGCTCGCCGAAGGCGCGGCGCAGGAAACCGATGTCGCCGGGGCCGAGGATCAGGTCGTCGGCGTTGTGCATGACCGCCACCTTGTCGCTGCCCTTGAGGTAGTCCTCCAGCGCGTAGAGGCTGGCCGCATCGATCAGCTGGTTGAGGCTGCCGCCGTCGTAGCGGGCGCGCCACATCGGCACCAGCTGTTCGGCGATGTAGCAGTCGAAGTCGCAGCGCAGCGCCAGCTGGAAGAAGGGGGTGAGGCTGGTGCCCTCGCTGATGCGATAGCCCTGCGGGGTGATCAGGCCGCGGCGGTTGAGCAGGTCCGAGCTGAACACTATGTCGGCGGCGGCGAAGCGGAACACCGTGCCGATGAGCATGGCCATCTGCTCGTCGGAGAGCTTCTCCTTGGACTGCTGGAAGTCGTAGAGCATGGCCTCGTTGATATCCAGGTAACCCTTCTCGTTGAAGTAGCGGGTCAGCTTGCCGAGCACCAGGTCGTAGAAGTTGGTGCTGTTGTCGATACCCTCGACCTGGGTCTGCACCAGGCGGTCGAGGTTGGTGATCGAGGTGTAGAGGTTGACCGGCGGGTTGAGCAGTAGTACGCGCTTGAAGTCGAAGGCGCGGCGGGTTTCGTCGAGCTGGCTGACGAAGGCGGCGTGCAGGCCGCCGAGGCTGTAGCCGGTGAGGTGGAACTCGCTGACCTCGAGCTTGGGGTGCTGGGCGCGCACCGCCTGCATGGCGCGGTACAGGTCGTCGGCGTCGTCCGGGGTGTAGCCCGGGGTGGCGAAGCGCGAGGCGGCGGCCATGAAGTCGTAGCTGGTCGGCGACGACAGCTGCACCACATGGAAGCCGGCGCCGTAGAACAGCTTCTTCAGGTATTCCGGGGTGCCGCTGGAATAGTGCGCACCGGTGCCGGCGATGATGAAGATCAGCGGCGCACGGCCCTTCTGCTGGGCCAGGCGGTACTGCAGCTTGGTCACCGGCCAGAAGTTCTCCAGCAGCTCGAACTCGCGATCCGGACGGATGCGCACGGCGTAGTCGCGCTGGTCGATGGCGTCGTCGGCTGGCAACGCCGGGCGCAGCTGCGGCGGGGTGGTGGCGATGGTCGCCTCGAACGGGTTGGCCAGCGGAAAGCCGTAGCTATCGGCGTCCACGTCCGCCGCTGCGGCGGACGCACAGAAGACCAGGCCGCCGAGCAGGGCGGCGAGTCGGGCAAGGCTGGGCATGTGCAAGTCCCTTTTAGGAAGAGAACGTCTCGATTGAACAGCCCGCTTATGACAGCAATAGCTGGGGCAAAGTGCCAGAACCGCCGTTTATCGAGGCTGTCCGGCCAGCGCGTCCAGCGCCTCGCCGGTCAGCCGGTAGACGGTCCAGTCGTCCTGCGGCGTGGCCCCCAGGCCTTCGTAGAAGCCGATGGCCGGCGTGTTCCAGTCCAGCACCGACCACTCCAGGCGGCCGCAGCCGCGATTCACCGCCAGGCGTGCCAGCTCGGCCAGCAGCGCCTTGCCGAGGCCGGCGCCGCGGGCGGCGGGACGCACGTAGAGGTCTTCCAGGTACAGCCCGGGACGGCCGAGGAAGGTGGAATAGTTGTGGAAGAATAGGGCGAAGCCTGCGGCCTCGCCGTCCACCTCGCCGATCAGCACTTCGGCGAAGGGGCGCGGGCCGAACAGGTGTTCGGTCATCTGCAGCGGATCGGCGACCACCTGGTGGCTGAGCCGTTCGTACTCGGCCAGTTCCTGGATGAAGTCGAGAATCAGCGAAATATCGGCGGGTTGCGCGGGGCGCAGGCTCAGCTTGGACATGGCGGCTCCTTGTGGATGCTGCCGAGTATGCCGCGGGTGCCCAGGGCTCTGGCAAGTCGCCGATCAGACGTGGTGATGCAGCCAGGCATGCCTGGGAATGGCCGACTCGCGCTTCTTCGCCTCCAGGCGCGCCCAGACCTTCTCGTGGAAGTAGAAGCCCACCGAGTTGCACAGCGGCTCGACCGCCGCCACCAGGCCGCTGACCGCGATGCTGCCGGTCAGCGCGTAGGCCACGCCGAAGGCGATGCAGAAGTGCATGATGGTGAAGGTCAGGGTCTTGAGCATGCTGCACCTCGATGAGAATCGTTTCGCGTCGAGAGCAAGGCTAGTCTCCCTGTGCAGCCGGGGGAAATACGGGCTGTGCATGGCTTCGATAGTCGAAGTGCATGAGCATGATCTTCTGGAGAGTTTTGCTCTATTTGTCTCGCGGCGCCGCGCCCTGCCAAAGAGGCGCGCGCCATTGACAGGAGGTGGTTGCATGCCGGTCCGCGATCGCCCTGGCTCCACCACGGCGCCGCCGCCGCGGGTGGTGAACTGATGCTGCTGCGCCTGGCCGCCGATGCGCTGGTGCTGCTGCACCTGGTCTTTATCCTCTTCGTGCTGGGCGGCGGCCTGTTGCTGCTGCGTTGGCCGCGCCTGGCCTGGTTGCACCTGCCGGCGGTGGCCTGGGGCGCGGTGGTGGAGTTGTGCCACCTGCTGTGCCCGCTGACGCCCTGGGAGAACCAGTTGCGCCGCGCGGCGGGGCAGGCCGGTTACGACGGCGGCTTCGTCGAACACTACCTGATCCCGCTGATCTATCCGGCCGGACTGACGTCGCAGATCCAGCTGTGGCTCGGCGCACTGGTGCTGCTGGTCAACGGCGCGGTGTACGGCTGGCTGCTGTGGCGCTGGAGACGCAGGCCGTAGCGCCGATTTGCCCTGCCTATTCATAATCCTGATGAAGGGCTGGCGGCACTATTTCCTTCGCTACACTGCCAGCCATTCCAACCGGACATTGAAAAGGCAGGCCCGCTATGCAAAACCGCATGATGATTACTGGCGCCGGTTCCGGCCTGGGGCGCGAGATCGCCCTGCGCTGGGCGCGCGATGGCTGGCGTCTGGCCCTGGCCGACGTCAACGAGGCCGGCCTGGCCGAGACCCTCAAGCTGGTGCGCGAGGCCGGCGGCGACGGTTTCACCCGCCGCTGCGACGTGCGCGACTACAGCCAGCTGACCGCGTTGGCGCAGGCCTGCGAAGAGCAGTTCGGCGGCATCGACATCATCGTCAACAACGCCGGGGTGGCGTCCGGCGGCTTCTTCAGCGAGCTGTCGCTGGAGGACTGGGACTGGCAGATCGCGATCAACCTGATGGGCGTGGTCAAGGGCTGCAAGGCCTTCCTGCCGTTGCTGGAGCAGAGCAAGGGCAAGATCGTCAACATCGCCTCGATGGCGGCGCTGATGCAGGGGCCGGCGATGAGCAACTACAACGTGGCCAAGGCCGGCGTCGTGGCGCTGTCGGAAAGCCTGCTGATCGAGCTGCGTCAGCAGGAGATCGGCGTGCACGTGGTCTGCCCGTCGTTCTTCCAGACCAACCTGCTGGACTCCTTCCGCGGTCCGACCCCGGCGATGAAGGCGCAGGTCGGCAAGCTGCTGGAAAGCTCGCCGATCAGTGCGGCGGATATCGCCGAGTACATCCACGCCGAGCTGGCCAAGGGCAGCTTCATGATCCTGCCGCACGAGATGGGCCGCATGGCCTGGGCGCTCAAGCAGAAGAACCCGCAGGCGCTCTACGACGAGATGGCCAACATGGCCGACAAGATGCGCGGCAAGGCCAAGCCGGCGGGTTGACCGAAAGGTCAGTTAATTGCCGCTGCAGGCTTGCCCGAGCGGGCCTGCGGGGGTAGGGTGGCCGATCCGGCCTGCCTGCCGTTCTGACCTTGGATAATCCGTGAAACCAGTCCCTCGGGCCCTGCTGCTGGTGGCCCTGGTGCTGGCGGCGATCAACCTGCGCCCCGGCATCACCTCTCTAGCCCCGCTGATCGAGCGGATCGCCGCCGAGCTGTCGCTGAGCCGCAGCTTCATCAGCCTGACCACCGCGCTGCCGGTGCTGTGCATGGGCCTGCTCGCCCCGCTGGCGCCGCGCCTGGCGCTGCGCTGGGGGCTGGAGCGCACCATCGTGTTGTGCATGGCACTGATCGCCCTGGCCCTGCTGGCGCGTCTGGCGGCGCACCAGAGCGCGGTGCTGATCGCCAGCGCCATCGCCCTCGGCGCCGCCATCGCGGTGGCCGGGCCGCTGCTGTCGGGTTTCATCAAGCGCTATTTCGCCGGGCAGATGGGCCGTGTGGTGGGCTGGTATTCCCTCGGCATGGCCATCGGCGGCGCCGCCGGCGCGGTGCTCACCGCGCCGGCCACCGCGCTGTTCGGCGATGCCTGGCACCTCGGCCTGGCGGTCTGGGCGCTGCCGGCGCTGCTCGGCGTGCTGCTCTGGCTGTGCCTGCCCAACCAGCTCGGCGCCGGCGAAGCGCAGGAGGGCGGCCTGCCCTGGCGGCAGCCGCGCGCCTGGCTGATCAGCTGTTTCTTCGCCCTGCAGGCCGGGCTGTTCTATGCCCTGGCCACCTGGGTGGTGGCGCGCTACCACGAGGCCGGGCTGAGCCTGCTGCGCAGCAACTCGCTGCTCAGCCTCTCGATGCTGATGGGCCTGCCCAGCTCCTTCCTGCTGCCCTGGCTGGCGCAGCGCTTCGATGCCCGCTACCCGCTGCTGCTGGCCTGCGGCGCGCTGAGCAGCCTGTGCCTGGCGATGATCAGCTTTGCCCCGAGCGTGGTCCCCGAGCTCTGGGCGGTGCTGATCGGCTTCGGTCTCGGCGGCTCCTTCGCCCTGTCGCTGGTGCTGCCGCTGTACGAGGCCGGCTCGCCGCTGGCGGTCAGCCGCTGGACCGCGATGATGCTGTTCACCGGCTACGGCCTGGCCTGCATGACGCCGATTCTCACCGGCCTGGCGCGCGACCTGTCCGGCAGTTACCGTCTGCCGTTCGCCGCGCTCACCGGCCTGGCCCTGCTGATGACGCTGATCGCCTGGCTGCTCGGGCGCAGCCAGCGGCGCCAGCGGTGAAGAATTCGCGCCAGTTCCTTTCTTGCCCGGCGGGGCTGTGTTAGAAGGCGGTCTGTTTTTCCTGGAGTGCCGGTGTGGAGTCCGAATCCATCGTCTATGGCTGCATCCGCGACTGGCCCTCGGATGACCCCGAGCTGCGTCGCCTGCGCCGCGAAACCAACCACGGCGTGCTGGCCGAACTGCCGGCCGGCGACCTCTGGCCCTTCCTCGGGCGCGAGATGTTCTCCTTCTGCGAGCAGCCCGGCGCCGGCCTGTACCAGACCCAGGTGATCCACTTCGGCGCCAGCTACGGCGCGGTGGAGTACGAGTGGAACCTGTGGATCGAGGCCTTCGAGGCGCTGCTCAAGCGCCTGTACTGGGCCAATGCGGTGGTGCACCTGGAAACCGAGCTCAATGGCGTGCACACCTTCCGCTGGGAATCCGACAGCGGCTTTCACAGCCCCCAGGAGGGCGCCCTGCGCGTGCGTTGCGCCTGGGAACGCGAAGGCATGCTGCGCGGCTGAGGAGGCGAACGTGCTCAACTACCTGTGGTTCCTGCTCGCCGCGCTGCTGGAGATCGCCGGCTGCTACGCCTTCTGGATGTGGCTGCGGCTCGACCGCAGCGCCTGGTGGATAGTGCCCGGGCTGCTCAGCCTGGCGCTGTTCGCGCTGATCCTGACGCGGGTCGAGGCGGCGTTCGCCGGGCGTGCCTACGCCGCCTACGGCGGGGTCTATATAGTCGCTTCGCTGGCCTGGCTGGCGCTGGTCGAGAAGACCCGGCCGCTGGCCAGCGACTGGCTGGGCGCGGCGCTGTGCCTGGCGGGCGCCGCCATCATCCTGTTCGGGCCGCGCGTCGCGCCGTCCTGAACCGCGGGCCAGAGCGCTGCACTGCTTATAGAAAATCGAAGTAAAAAAGTTCCGCTGTCATGAAATCTTTATATATCGGCAACTGAGCTGAAATAACCCCTCGCCAAGATTCCCCCCAGCACGAACGAGCCCAGCGCTCGGGTGTTTTCAACACTAAAAGTCCAACAGGGGAATTTCTCGATGATCCGTAAGCACTTCGCCGGTTTCGCAGCCAGCGCCCTGGCCCTGGCCGTTTCCGCCCAGGCTTTCGCCGGCACCGTCACCACCGACGGCGCCGATATCGTGATCAAGACCAAAGGTGGCCTGGAAGTAGCGACTACCGACAAGGAGTTCAGCTTCAAGCTCGGCGGCCGCTTGCAGGCCGACTATGGCACTTTCGACGGTTTCTACACCCGCAACGGCAACAACGCCGACGCCGCCTACTTCCGTCGTGCCTTCCTGGAGCTCAGTGGCACCGTCTACAAGGACTGGAAGTATGTGCTGAGCTACGACCTCGCCCACAACGCCGGCAACAGCGACGACGGCTACTTCGACGAGGCGTCGATTGCTTACACCGGCTTCAACCCGGTCAACCTGCGCTTTGGTCGCTTCGATCCGGACTTCGGTCTGGAGAAGGCCACCAGCTCCAAGTGGATCACCGCCATCGAGCGTTCCGCCATCTATGAAATCGCCGACTGGGTCAACGGCCACGAGAACGGCATGGGCGTGCAGGCCAGCTCGGTTCTGGGCAACATGGCCTTCCTGTCCGGTGGCGTCAGCGCCAAGGACAGCAACGACACCGACGGCGAGAGCGTCAAACAGTTCAACGTGCGCGGCGTGTTCGCGCCGATGGCCGAGGCCGGCAATGTCCTGCACCTGGGTCTGAACTACGCCAACCGCGGTCTCGACGATGTCGCCGCAGACGGCCGTATCCGTCCGCGTCTGACCGTGCGGGGCGTGTCCACCAACGGCGGCAACGACGCCGGTACCAACGGCAACCGCGCCACCTTTGGCGGCTTCCAGGGCGTGGCTGGAGACTTCGACAACGACGCGGCCTGGGGTGCCGAACTGGCCTACGCCATGGGGCCGTTCTCGGCTCAGGCCGAATACCTGGCGCGCAAGCTGAAGGCCGACCGTGCCGGTATTGAAGACGTCGAAGCCAACGGTTACTACGCTCAGCTGGCCTACACCCTGACCGGCGAATCGCGCGGCTACAAGCTCGATGGCGCGAAGTTCGACAGCATCAAGCCGGAGAACAAGCAGCTCGGCGCCTGGGAAGTCTTCTACCGCTACGACAACATCAAGGTCGAAGACGACAACGTCACCGTGGCCACCGCCACCCGCGAAGTGGGCGACACCAAGGCCAAGCTGCACACCGTAGGCGTCAACTGGTACGTCAACGACGTGGTCAAGGTAGCCGCCAACTACGTCAAGGCCGAGACCGACAAGATCACCAACAACGTGGGTGACGACGACGGCGACGCTTTCGTGATGCGCATGCAGTACGCGTTCTGATTCAACGCCGACTCTGCTCCTGTTTGAGCCCCGCCTGATGGCGGGGCTTTTTTATTGCTCGCCACCCCTGGCGGCCATCCGGCGGGCCGGTGCCAGGCGAGGTTAAAAATGGCGCCCGGGCTTTTTTTCGCCCACGGCACAGGCCAGACTGCGCCCATGCCGATCATGACCCTGCACCGACTTGCCGATCTGGATCCAGCCAGCTGGGACGCCCTGCTGGCCGACGCCCAGCCCTTTCTGCGTCACGCCTTTCTCGGTGCCCTGGAAGACAGCGCCAGCGTCGGCGGGCGCAGCGGCTGGCAGCCGGCGCACCGGCTGTGGCTGGACCGGCGCGGCACGCTGCGCGCCGCCATGCCGGTCTACCTCAAGCAGCATTCCTACGGCGAGTACGTGTTCGATCACGCCTGGGCCGACGCCTGCCGCCGCGCCGGCATCGGCTATTACCCCAAGCTGCTCGGCGCGGTGCCCTTCTCCCCGGTCGGCGGCGCGCGCCTGCTCGGCGATCCGCAGGCCGCCGGGCAACTGCTCGACGCCCTGGCCGCTGGCCTGCCCGAGGAGGGCCTGTCGAGCCTGCACATCAACTTCACCGCACCGGCCTGCGACGCCCTGCTGCAGGGCCGCGCCGGCTGGCTGGAACGCCTCGGCTGCCAGTTCCACTGGACGAACCGCGGCTACCGCGACTTCCAGGACTTTCTCGACGCGCTGAGTTCGCGCAAGCGCAAGCAGCTGCGCAAGGAGCGCGAGCAGGTGGCGGGGCAGGGCATCGACTTCGACTGGCGCCAGGGCGGTGAGCTGAGCGAGGCGGACTGGGACTTCGTCTACCAGTGCTACGCCAACACTTACCAGGTGCGCGGCCAGGCGCCGTACCTGACGCGCGCCTTCTTCAGCCTGCTGGCCGAACGCATGCCCGACGCCATCCGCGTGGTGCTGGCGCGCCAGCGCTCGCGTCCGGTGGCCATGGCCTTCAGCCTACTCGGCGGCGGCTCGCTCTACGGCCGCTACTGGGGCTGCCTGGCCGAGTTCGACCGGCTGCATTTCGAGACCTGCTTCTACCAGGGCATGCAGCTGGCCATCGACCAGGGCCTGGCCCGTTTCGATGCCGGCGCGCAGGGCGAGCACAAGCTGATCCGCGGTTTCGAGCCGGTGATCACTCGCTCCTGGCATTACCTCTGCCATCCCGGCTTGCGCGCCGCGGTGGCGGATTTCCTCGCCCAGGAACGCCCCGGCGTGCTGGCCTACGCCGAGGACGCGCGGCGCTACCTGCCCTATCGCCAGGGCTGAGGGCGTTAGCGCTGGCCGGCTCGAACGGCCGTTCGCCGGAAGTTCCCCGGGCTGGAGCTTTCTGTAAAAACTCCAGAGCTTTTTGCAAGAAGCCCGCGCCGCTCTGCCACTAAATTCCGCCCTTCACTTTTCGTCACGACCGTTTTCCGGCCGCGCCCATTGGTCAGACCAGCGATGCTGAGCTAGACCGATAACAGCGGCCAGCACGGTGGTGGCGCGATTCGGTGGCCGCAGGCGTCAGCCAGGGAGGTCAGGGAGGGTGCCCAGGCACTTGCCGATGCAGTGACGATGCGGTGGAGATCCCACAGCGCCGGTTTCTGCCCTTGCCTGTGCCCGCCAATGCGCCGGTGCGACGAGTGACAGAGAGCGGAGCCCGGCACTCGCCACGAGCGGGTGCGTTTTGCCAATCAGGGCATGGGCGGTCGCCGATGCCCGATAACAACAAACGAGAGGGGAGCCCCCCAATGACAGCTAGTACTCCAATGCTCGTCACCTTCGTGGTGTACATCGCAGCCATGGTGCTGATCGGCCTGGTCGCCTATCTGCGCACCAAGAACCTTTCCGACTACATCCTCGGCGGCCGCAGCCTCGGCAGTTTCGTTACCGCGCTGTCCGCCGGTGCCTCCGACATGAGCGGCTGGCTGCTGATGGGCCTGCCGGGCGCCATCTTCATCGCCGGCATCTCGGAAAGCTGGATTGCCATCGGCCTGGTCATCGGTGCCTACCTCAACTGGCTGTTCGTCGCCGGCCGTCTGCGCGTGCAGACCGAGCACAACGGCAACGCCCTGACCCTGCCGGACTACTTCACCAACCGCTTCGAAGACAACAGCCGCATCCTGCGCATCTTCTCCGCCGTGGTGATCCTGGTGTTCTTCACCATCTACTGCGCCTCCGGTGTGGTCGCCGGTGCCCGTCTGTTCGAGAGCACCTTCGGCATGAGCTACGAGACCGCGCTGTGGGCCGGCGCCGCCGCCACCATCGCCTACACCTTCATCGGCGGCTTCCTCGCGGTGAGCTGGACCGACACCGTGCAGGCCACGCTGATGATCTTCGCCCTGATCCTCACCCCGATCGTGGTGCTGATCGCTACCGGCGGCGCCGATGCGACCTTCGCCGCCATCGAGCTGAACGACGCCACCAACTTCGACATGCTCAAGGGCGCCACCTTCGTCGGCGTGATCTCGCTGATGGCCTGGGGCCTGGGCTACTTCGGCCAGCCGCACATCCTGGCGCGCTTCATGGCCGCCGAGTCGGTGAAGGCCATTCCGGCCGCGCGCCGCATCTCCATGACCTGGATGATCCTGACCCTGGCCGGTGCCGTGGCCGTCGGCTTCTTCGGCATCGCCTACTTCGCCGCCCACCCGGAACTGGCCGCCCCGGTCGCCGAGAACCCGGAGCGGGTGTTCATCGAGCTGTCCAAGCTGCTGTTCAACCCCTGGATCGCCGGCATCCTGCTGTCCGCCATCCTCGCCGCGGTGATGAGCACCCTGAGCTGCCAGCTGCTGGTGTGCTCCAGCGCCCTGACCGAGGACTTCTACAAGGCCTTCCTGCGCAAGGATGCCAGCCAGCTCGAGCTGGTCTGGGTCGGCCGCGCCATGGTGCTGCTGGTGGCGCTGATCGCCATCTGGCTGGCCGCCAACCCGGAAAACCGCGTCCTGGGCCTGGTGTCCTACGCCTGGGCCGGCTTCGGCGCCGCCTTCGGCCCGGTGGTGATCCTCTCCCTGGTGTGGAAAGGCATGACCCGTAACGGCGCCCTGGCCGGCATGCTGGTCGGTGCCACCACGGTGATCGTGTGGAAGAACTGGATCGGTCTGGGCCTGTACGAGATCATCCCGGGCTTCATCCTCGCCACCCTGGCCATCCTGATCTTCAGCCGCATTGGCAACGGCCCGAGCAAGGCGATGCTGCAGCGCTTCGACGAAGCGGAGAAGGAATACCAGTCGGTCTGATCCCCTGGCAGTGACGACACAGGCGGTGGTTGCCTCGGCAACCACCGCCTTTTTTATGCCTGCGCAACATGACGCCCGGCCATCGTTCCGGCCGCCGACTGGCTATGCTTAGGCCTGAGTTCCCTATGACAGGGGCCGCTTTCCTTCAGTCGCGCGGAGGGCGCGGGCATGGCCAACGGTTTACTCGGCGTCGGCGAGGCCGCGCCCTGGTTCGTCTGTCCCACGCAGAGCCGGCAGCGCTTCGTGTTTGACACGGTCGGCGGGCGCTACATCCTGCTGTGCTTCTTCGCCTCGGCCGCCGAGCCCGCCAGCCAGGCGCTGCTGGCCGGGCTGAGCGAGCAGCGCCAGCGCTTCGACGACCTCAACCTGGCCTTCTTCGGCGTCTCCGTGGATGCCGACGACGCGCGCCTGCAGCGCGTCGCCGAGTCGCTGCCGGGGGTGCGCTACTTCTGGGACTTCGACCGCCAGGTCAGCCGCCTGTACGGCGCCTGCCGCGAGGACGGCCGCTACCAGCGCGTCAGCTACGTGCTCGACCCCATGCTGCGGGTGCTGGCGGTGCTGCCCTTCGCCGGCGAGGTGGCGGCGCACCTGCAGGCGCTGATACAGGTGCTGGACAGCCTGCCGCAGATCGGCGCGCCCTGCCGCGCGGCGTTCCAGGCACCGGTGCTGGTGCTGCCGCGGATCTTCGAGCCGAGCCTGTGCCGCGAGCTGATGGACTACTACCGGGCGCGCGGCGGCGAGCCGTCCGGCTACATGCAGGAGATCGACGGCAAGACCGTGCAGGTGATCGGCCAGACGCACAAGAGTCGGCGCGACTGCCTGGTGGAGGACGAGACGTTGCGCGCGGCCTGTCGCCAGCGCATCCACCAGCGCCTGGTGCCGCAGATCGAGCGCGCCTTCCAGTTCAAGGTCTCACGCATGGAGCGCTACCTGATCGGCTGCTACGACGCCGAGGAAGAGGGGCACTTCCGCCCGCACCGCGACAACACCACCAAGGGCACGGCGCATCGCCGCTTCGCCGTCTCGCTGTTTCTCAACAGCGGCGAGTACGAGGGCGGCTGGTTGCGCTTTCCCGAGTTCGGCACGGCGCTGTACAGCGCGCCGCCGGGCGGCGCCGTGGTGTTCGCCTGTTCGCTGCTGCACGAGGCGCTGCCGGTGACCCGCGGGCGGCGCTTCATGTTCCTGCCGTTTCTCTACGACGAGGCGGCCAAGCAGATCCGCGAGGCCAACCTGGGCTATCTCGAGGAGGGCGTGCGCGCCGCCGACGCGCCGGGCGAGCAGCCGGCGGCGAGTGGTTAGCAGGCTTTCGCCGGCGGCCGCCTTTGGCTAAGGTGGCGGCCCCGATTCCCCGAACCCGCACAGGCTGCCCCATGACCGCGAAAGACCCGCTCCACGGCCTCACCCTGCAGGCCATCCTCAGCGCCCTGGTGGAGCGCCTGGGCTGGGACGGCCTGGCCCGGCACATCGATATCCGCTGCTTCAAGCACGAACCGAGCCTCAAATCGAGCCTGGCCTTCCTGCGCAAGACGCCCTGGGCGCGGGCCAAGGTCGAGGCGCTCTACCTGCAGCAGTTCAAGGATCGGGCCTAGGCGCGCGCCGCTCCCTGTCTCCGATCCGGATTGCATCCGGGCGACGTGCTGGCGCTGTGCAAGAACAGCTGTGAATCCCCAGGCCGCCGCCTAGTTCAAACCCAGCCCCAGCGCCTGCAGGGCCTGGCGGTAGCTGCTGCCGGCCATGCGCAGGCCGTTGTTGTGGTTGGCGCCGTCGATCAGCAGCAGCTGCTTGGGCTCGCTCGCCGCGGCGTACAGCGCCTCGCTGAAGCGCGCGGGGATGAAGCGGTCGTCGCGGCCGTGGGCGATCAGCACCGGCATCCCCACCTCGGCGATCTTGCTCAGCGAGTCGAACTCCTGCGACAGCAGCCAGTGCACCGGCAGGCGCGTGCGGGTCACCGCGGCGGCGACATCCGCCAGGTTGGTGAAGCTGGATTCGACGATCATCCCGCCGGCCTGCGCCGTTGCGTCCGCCTCGGCCGGCTCGCGGGCCAGGTGGATCGCCACCGCGCCGCCGAGGGAATGGCCGTAGATCAGGCGTTTGGCCGGCTCCGGCTGCAGCCTGGTCAGATGCTGCCAGGCGATGCGCGCGTCCTGGTAGACGCTGCGCTCGGAGGGCAGCTGGCCGCGGCTCTGGCCGAAGCCGCGGTAGTCGACGGCCAGCACGGCAAAACCCATGGCGTGCAGCTGCTCGATTCGAAACAGCTGGCCGGTGAGGTTCCAGCGCGAGCCGTGCAGGTACAGCAGGGTCGGCGCATCGGCGCGCGCGGCCGGCCACCACCAGGCGTGCAGGCTTTCCTCGGCCGTCAGCTGCGGCGACTGCAGCTGCACCTCCTCGATGCCGGCGGGCAGGCCGCTGAACCAGCGCGCGGTGCCCGGCTCGATGCGAAACACCAGCTCGCGCTCGGTCTGCTCCAGCTTGGCGCAGCCGATCGGCAGCAGTACCAGCAGGCAGGCCAGGGTGAACAGGCTCAGGCGCCGGCGGCGCAGCAGGGCGATCCAGGATGGGGACATGGCGGCTCCAGGCAAAGGTCCTAGGCTAAACGGACTCTGCAGCCATGGACTGCTCGTTCGTCGCCCGGTTGCCTTCGCGCTGGTTACCGGGTGTTACCGCCAGCTGATCTGCGGCGCGCTCTGCGGCGCCTGGCACAGGGTGGCGCTGCCCGGCTCCAGGTAGGGCGCGAGGATCGGCGCCATGCCCTTGAGCACCTGCACCGGCAGCGCCGAGGTGAAGGTGAATTTCTCCGCCTCGCGGCCGGGGACGAAGGCGGTGAGGGTGCCGTAGTGGCGCGGGCCGAGGAAGAACACGAAGGTGGCGGTGCGGTTCATCGCCCGCGAGCTGAGCACCCGGCCACCGGCGCCGACGCTCTCGATGCGGTTGTCGCCGGTGCCGGTCTTGCCGCCGAGGGTCAGGCTGCGCCCGTCTTGCAGCAGGAAGCTGCCCTGCAGGCGCCGCGCGGTGCCGCCCTCGACCACCTGCGACAGCGCACCGCGCAGCGCCGCGGCGACTTCCGAGGACATCACCCGCTTGGCGCCGCGGGTATTGCGCTCGACGCGCGTCTCGTAGGGGGTGGCGGCGGCGAAGTGCAGTTCCTCGATGCGCAGCACCGGCTGGCGGATGCCGTCGTTCTGGATGATGCCCATCAGCTCGGCCAGCGCCGCCGGGCGGTCGCCGGAGCTGCCGATGGCGGTGGCCAGTGACGGCACCAGATGGGCGAAGGGATAGCCGAGGTTCTGCCAGCGCCGGTGGATGTCGGAGAAGGCCTCCACCTCCAGCATGATGCGGATACGGCTGTCGCGGGCGCTCTTGTGCCGGCTGCGGAACAGCCAGCCGTAGACCTCCTGGCGCTCGTCGACGCTGGCGGCGACGGCGTCGCCGAAGCCGGCCTGGGGGTTCTCGATGAGAAAGCCCAGCAGCCACAGCTCCAGCGGGTGCACCCGGGCGATGTAGCCCTGGTCCGGCAGGCTGTAGGCGCCGGGGCCGTAGTCCAGGTAGAGGCGGGCGATGCGCTGGTCGGTCAGTTTTTCCTGCGGTACCTGGGCACGCAGGAAGGCGGCGAAGGTGGCCTCGTCGGCCTGCGGCATCAGGTAGCGGTGCACCGCGGCCAGGCGTACCGAGGTCTGCCGCAGGCCGCTGAGGAAGGTTTCCAGGCGCTGCTGCTCCGCCTGGCCCTGGTACTTGCGCCAGAAGCGCAGGAGGAAGGTGCGCCCCTCGCGGTCGGCGAAGCTGCGCAGGTATTCCTCGCGGCGCGGGTCCTTGTCGTCCTTGAGCAGCTCGGCGCTGCTCTGGTAGGTGCTGTAGCGCACCAGGTCGCGCATCAGGCGGATGAACGGCAGGTTGATCGACTCGCGCAGGGACTCGCGCAGGGTCGGGATGCGGCCGTTGTCCTCGCGGCGGAAGTTGCCGAAGGTGTGCAGGCCGCCGCCGGTGAAGAAGCGTTCGTGCGGGCTGGCGGAGTATTTGCGCTCCAGCGCCGCGTCTAGTATGGCCGGCAGACTGGCGCCGGGGTTGCCGCGCAGGTAGTCGATCGCCCAGCGGCTGAGGTTGTCCTGTGGGGCTATGTCCAGCGCGCGCAGCTCCTCGACGCTCTTGCCGGCATGCCGCTGGTGCAGCTCGGCGATCATCTCCAGGTAGGTGGCCAGCACCCGCAGCTTGGCGGTGGAGCCCAGCTCCAGCTTGCTGCCCTCGTTGATGTCGAACGGCTGGTCGGTGCTGTCGGTCTGCACCCGCACCCGGCTGCCGGTGGCGGTGCGCTCGAACAGGGTGAAGCTGTAGCGCACCTCGGCGGTCTTTTCCGGCGACAGCAGGCGCTCGCCGAACAGGCCGATCTGCCCGGCGAACTCCGGCTCGGCCAGGCGCTGCAGGTAGGCGCTGGCCTGCTGCTGCAGGTCGCGCTGCAGGGTGCTGCGGGCGGCCAGGTCGAGGCGGTCGAGGTCGTACAGCGGCATGCCCAGCAGGTTGGACAGGCGCGAGCGGGCCACGCTGATGCCCTTGTCGCTCTCCACCGGACGCAGGTTGGGTTCCAGCTGCCAGTCACGGTAGCGCAGTTTCTGCGCCAGGGCGGCGTCGCGCAGGGCGCCGTCGATCAGCCCGCCGCCGGCCAGCAGGCGGATATGGCTGTCGGTCAGCGCCTCCATCTCCTTGCGGCCCTGGGCCAGGTAATAGGACGGGCGGCGCTGGGCGATCATCAGCGACAGCACCTGGCGCAGCGCCAGGCCGCGCTCGGCCAGGCTGGCCTCGGGGGTACGGGCCGGGTCGAGCAGGGCGTTGCTGCGCTCGAAATCGGCGCCGTACCAGATGCGCAGGCCGTCGGCCAGGCCGTGCACCTCGCCGTGCCCCGGCGCGGCGGACAGCGGCACGCTGTTGAGGTAGTCGCGCACGATGTTCCGTCGCGCCTCCAGGGTCTGCGGGCCCTGCTGATAGGCGCGCACGCTGGCGGAAATCATCTGCCGCAGCTTTTCCCCGGCCGACAGGGTCAGGCCGTCGGGCGAGTGGCGGTATTTCTCCAGTTGGGTGGCCAGGGTGCTGCCGCCGGCGGACTGATCCTGCACGTCGAGCAGCTTGCCCAGCTGCGACAGCGCCGCCATGGCGAAGCGCGGCCAGTCCACCGCCGGGTTGGCCAGCGGCTGCTCACTGTCGAGCAGGTGACGGTTCTCGATGAACAGCAGGCTGCCCACCACCAGCGGCGGGATGGCGGCGAAGTCGGCATAGCCCTGCTGTGGGTAGCGGAACTGGTAGAACGGCGTGCCGCGGCAGTCGGCGATGCTCAGGCCGCTCTGGCTCTTCTCGACGAACGGCGGGAAGAAGCCGCGGCGGCTATAGGCCATCAGCGCCGGGGAAAAACGCGCCTGCTCGCTGATCAGGAAATCGCGCTGCTGCAGGCGCTCGAGCATCAGCGGCAGGTAGGCGTAGCCCTGGCGCTTGTCGAACGGCCCGTCGCTCGGGTAGACGATGGCCGGGCTCGGCCCGGGCTCGACGCGATAATTCAGGCTGGCGGCGTAGCGGCTCAATTCGCGGGCCTGGAAGTGCGCACTGCGCAACTCGAAGGCGAGCAGGGCGGCGGCGAGCAGCACCAGCAGCGGTACCAGCAGGTAGGGCAGCAGGCGCCAGCGCCGCGACGGCGGACCCGGCGTCGGATCGGTCGCCGCGATAGCGTCCGACGCAAGGTCGCGCTGCTGAGGATCGGATTGCCATAATGCGCCCATAATCCACCGGCCTGGCCTGTCAGCTCACGGAAATCCCCCGGGTGAGCGCCGCCAGAAGGCGGGTCACCGCGTTTGCCTGATATCAGCTTAGACGCTGGCGCAGCGTCTAGAATCCACTTCACCGCAAAAATGCAGGAAATCGCCATGCAGCGCGATCATCGAGAACAGCTTCAGCAGAGCTGGCAGGCCAACGCCGATGCCTGGGCTGCCGCGGTGCGCGAGCAACGCATCGAGAGCCGGCGGCTGGTCACCGATGCGGCGATTCTCCAGGCGGTGCTGGCCCTGGCGCCCAAGCGGGTGCTGGATATTGGCTGCGGCGAGGGCTGGTTGTGCCGTGGCCTGGCCGAGCACGGCATCGAGCCGGTCGGCGTGGATGCTTCGGCGCCGCTGATCGAGGCGGCCCGCGCCGCCTGCGATGGACGCAGCCAGTACCGGGTCTGCGGCTACGCCGAGCTGGACAGCCAGGCCGAGGCGCTGGGCCGTTTCGAGGTGCTGGTGTGCAACTTCGCCCTGCTCGAGGAGCCGCTGCAGCCGCTCCTGCACAGTCTGCACGGGCTGCTGGCGCCGGGCGGCAGCCTGCTGATCCAGACCCTGCACCCCTGGCGCGCCAGCCATGGCGAGGCCTATCGCGACGGCTGGCGGGTGGAGGACTTCGCCGGTTTCGGCGAGGGTTTCCAGGCCCCCATGCCCTGGTTCTTCCGCACCTTGCAGTCCTGGCTGACGCTGATCGGCGAGACCGGCTGGCGCCTGGAGTGGCTGCAGGAACCGCTGCACCCGGAGAGCGTGCAGCCGGTGTCGCTGCTGTTGTTGCTCAAGCCGCTCTGAGCATGGAGTTGTTGCTGAACCTCGACGTGCCGGACCTGGCGGCGGCCGAGGCCTTCTATACCCACGGCCTGGGCCTGCGGGTCGGGCGCCGGTTGTTCGCGGGCAGCGTGGTCGAGCTGCTGGGGGCCGCGGTGCCGCTCTATCTGCTGCACAAGGCGGCGGGCAGCGGGCCTTTCGCCACGGCGAGGACGGGGCGCGACTATGGCCGCCACTGGACACCGCTGCATCTGGATGTCGTCGTCGACGACCTGGACGTCGCCCTGGCGCGGGTCCTGGCTGCCGGCGCGCGTCAGGAGGGCACGATCAGCGAACAGGCCTGGGGCCGGCTGGCGTTGCTCAGCGACCCTTTCGGCCACGGTTTCTGCCTGCTGCAATGGCGCGGCGACGGCTATGCGGAGGTGTGCGATGAAAGAGTGCAATGACGGTAACCGATTGATTCCCTGCCTGCGTTACCGTGATGCCCCGGCGGCAATCGACTGGCTGTGCCGGGTGTTTGGCTTCGAGGCGCAACTGGTGGTACCCGACGCGCAGGGCGGTATCGCCCACGCCCAACTGCGCCGGGGGCGCGACATGCTGATGCTCGGCTCGCCGGCCGACTCGCCCCACGGCCGGCACATGCGCCAACCGGACCAGGCCGCTGGTTGTACCCAGTGCCTGTACCTGGTGGTGGAGGACGCCGATGCCCTGTATGCCCGGGTTCAGGCGGCCGGGGTGGAGGTGGTCATCGAGCTGCGCGACGAGGACTATGGTGGGCGCGGCTTCACCTGCCTGGATATCGAAGGGCATCTGTGGAGCTTTGGCACCTATGATCCCTGGCGGTCATGAACAGGAGGAGCAGTGACGATGCGTACGCTTGAGTTGGCCGGCACCCGGGTGCCGGTGATCGGCCAGGGTACCTGGCACATGGGCGAGGACCGCCGCCAGCGGGCGCGCGAAGTGGCGGCCCTGCGCGAAGGCCTCGAGCTCGGTCTGCGGCTGATCGACACCGCGGAAATGTACGGCGAGGGCGGCGCCGAGGAGGTGGTCGGCGAGGCCATCGTCGGGCGCCGCGAGCAGGTCTTCCTGGTCAGCAAGGTCTATCCGCACAATGCCAGCCGCCAGGGCGTGCAACAGGCCTGCGAACGCAGCCTGCGGCGCCTGGGTTGCGAGCGCATCGACCTGTACCTGCTGCACTGGCGCGGCCAGCACCCCCTGCAGGAGACGGTGGCGGGCTTCGAGCACCTGCGCGAGCAGGGCAAGATCGGCGCCTGGGGCGTGTCCAACTTCGATCTGGACGACCTGGTCGAGCTGGACGAGGCGGCTTGCGCCACCAACCAGGTGCTGTACAACCTCGAGGCGCGCGGCATCGAGTACGACCTGCTGCCCTGGCAGCGCCGCGCCGGCATGCCGCTGATGGCCTATTGTCCGCTGAGTCAGGCCGGCGCCCTGTTACGCGAGCCGGCGCTGAGCGAAGTGGCCGCGCGGCATGCCGCCACGCCGGCCCAGGTGGCGCTGGCCTGGACTCTGCGCCAGGGCGGGGTGATCGCCATTCCCAAGGCCGTGGAGGCCGCGCACCTGCGCGACAATGCCGCGGCGGCTGCGCTGGTGTTGAGCGAGGACGATCTGGCCCTGCTCGACGCGGCCTTTCCTCCGCCGCAAGGCAAGCAGGGCCTGCAGATGGTCTAGGCGCAAGGCGCACAGCCGTGCCCACCTGCGGCTACGGCTTGACGTACCAGTAGTCGTACCAGAAGCCCATGACCTTGGCCGGGTATTTCAGCTGGCCGAGGCTGCCGTTGTAGCGGGCCAGGGCGCGGCTGAGGTTGCCGTTCTCGCGCTTGAGGTAGTAGGCCAGGATGGTGCAGCCGTAACGCAGGTTGGTGGCGTTGTCGGTGAGGTTGTCCTGCGGCCGGCCCAGTTCGGCCTTCCAGAAGGGCATCACCTGCATCAGCCCCTGGGCGCCCACCGAAGAAATGGCGAAACGGTCGAAGTGGCTCTCGGCGTGGATCAGGGCGATCACCAGGTCCGGACGCAGCCCGGCCTTGCTCGCCTCGGCGTGCACCAGGCGCAACAGCGTCAGGCGCTGCTGGTCGTCGGGGATATAGCGGGTCAGGCGGGTGGACATGTCCAGCAGCCAGACCTCGGCATCGAAGCGGTCGGCAAAACTGTCGGCCTGGCTCACCGTGCGTTGCAGCAGTTCGCGCAGTTCCGGCTCGGGCGCCTGGCGCAGGTTGGCCTCGGCGGCACTGACGGCCAGCAGCAGCGCCGCTAGCAGCAGTCGAGGCAGGGGCACAGGCGCCTCAGTTCACCACGGGATCGGCGGCCAGGCGGCCGGCGTCTTCCAGCAGGGCCTTGAGGAAGGCTTCCTGCAGTTCCGGGTCGTTGCGGGTCAGTTCGATCAGGCTCTGCTCCAGCTCGCTGGCTTCTTCTTCCAGGCCCAGGTCGGACAGGCGCTTGACTCGGTGCACCCACTGCGCCACGTCGTCGTCCTCGAGGTCATCGAAGATCAGGTCGTGGGCCTCGCGCAGCTTGCCGCGCAGGGTGTGGCTGACCAGCAGGCTGGCCTCGGCGCGGGTCTCGTCGCGGTCGTCCTCGACGCTGAGCCGGAGCATGCCGAGGCGGCCGATATCCTGTTCGGTAAAGGGGCTGTCCAGCAGGTTCAGGCGCAGCACGCCGCTGCGGTCGGTGAGCAGCTCGAAGCTCTGCTCGCCGGCCAACACCCGCACCGGACGCTCGGCCCAGGGCAGGCTGGAATATTCCATGCGGCGATCCTGCTGGACCTCTTCGATGCTCGCCAGGTTCTGCTCGGCGCGGCCGTTGGACTCGACGTTCATGAAGGGGTTGAGCCCGGCCATGCCGTAGCTGATCCAGTCGCGCGTCGCGCTGTCCGGCAGGCTGCCTAGCAGTACCACGTTGAGCACGTTGGCGCCGATCCCGGCGACCACCGCCACCGCGCCCAGCGGCACCTCGTACAGCTCGCGCCAGGGCTGGTAGGGGGTGTAGCGGTCGTAGCGGCGGGTGACCTCGAAGGCGGTGACCTCGAAGTTCTTCTGATCATGCACGCGCACCCGGCGCTGGGGCAGTTCCAATACCTTTGGCTCGCCCACGTCGATCTGCAGCTGGTGATCCAGCAGTTTGCGTTCGACGCGCTCCTCGTGCTCGCTGCGCTGCGGCAGCTGGTTGGCGCAGCCGCTGAGGAAGAGGGCGCCGCACAGGGCGGCGCCGATGAGGCGAAGGCTGTTGCTCGTGTGCATGATGTCTCGGTGCGGCGTGATCAGCGGCTGATACGGGCTTGCAGGAAGGGCAGGATGTCGGCCAGCGGCACGGCCTGGGCTTCGGTCTCGGCGCGGCTCTTGTATTCCAGGTTGCCGTCGGCCAGGCCGCGGTCGCTGACTACCACGCGGTGCGGAATGCCGATCAGCTCCATGTCGGCGAACTTGATGCCGGGGCTGGTCTTTTTGTCGCGGTCGTCCAGCAGCACCTCGAAACCGGCGGCGGTCAGCTCGGCGTAGAGCTTGTCGGTGGCCTCGCGGACTTGCTCGGTTTCGTAGCGCAGCGGCACCAGGGCGATGTGGAAGGGCGCCAGGGCGTCGTTCCAGAGGATGCCGCGCTCGTCGTTGTTCTGCTCGATGGCGGCGGCCACCACGCGCGACACGCCGATGCCGTAGCAGCCCATGGTCAGGGTGACCGGCTTGCCGTTCTCGCCCAGGACCTGGCAGTTCATCGCCTCGCTGTACTTGGTGCCGAGCTGGAAGATATGCCCGACTTCGATGCCGCGCTTGATCTCCAGGGTGCCCTGGCCATCCGGGCTGGGGTCGCCGGCGACCACGTTGCGCAGGTCGGCCACTGCCGGCAGCGGCAGGTCGCGCTCCCAGTTGACGCCGAAGTAGTGCTTGTCCTCGATGTTGGCACCGGAGGCGAAATCGCTCATCAGCGCCACGCTGCGGTCGACGATGCAGGGGATCGGCAGGTTGACCGGGCCCAGCGAGCCGGGGCCGGCACCGATGGCGGCGCGAATCTCGGCTTCGCTGGCCATCTGCAGCGGGCTGGCGACCTGCTCCAGGTTGGCGGCCTTGATCTCGTTGAGCTCGTGGTCGCCACGGACGATCAGGGCGATCAGTTTGCCTTCCTCGGCAGCGTGCACCACCAGGGTCTTGATGGTCTTCTCGATGGCCAGGCCGAAGCCCTGCACCAGCGCGTCGATGGTCTTGGTGTCGGGGGTGTCGACCAGGCGCATCTCTTCGGTGGCGGCGCCGCGCGCTTGCTCGCGCGGGATGGCCTCGGCCTTCTCGATATTGGCGGCGTAGTCGGAGACGTTGCTGAAGGCGATATCGTCTTCACCGGACTCGGCCAGCACGTGGAACTCGTGGGAGCCGGTGCCGCCGATGGAGCCGGTGTCGGCCTGCACCGGGCGGAAATTCAGGCCCAGGCGGCTGAACACGTTGCAGTAGGCCTGGTGCATGCGGTCGTAGGTTTCCTGCAGCGAGGCCTGGTCGGCATGGAAGGAGTAGGCGTCCTTCATGATGAACTCGCGGCCACGCATCAGGCCGAAGCGCGGGCGGATCTCGTCGCGGAACTTGGTCTGGATCTGGTACATGTTGATCGGCAGCTGCTTGTAGCTGTTCAGCTCGTTGCGCGCCAGATCGGTGATCACTTCCTCATGGGTCGGGCCGACGCAGAAGTCGCGCTCGTGGCGATCCTTCAGGCGCAGCAGCTCGGGGCCGTACTGCACCCAGCGGCCGGACTCCTGCCACAGCTCGGCCGGCTGGATGGCCGGCATCAGCACTTCCAGGGCGCCGGCGGCGTTCATTTCCTCGCGCACCACCTTCTCCACCTTGCGCAGCACGCGCAGGCCCATCGGCAGCCAGGTGTACAGGCCGGAGGCCAGCTTGCGGATCATGCCGGCACGCAGCATCAGCTGGTGGCTGATCACCACGGCATCGGAGGGGGTTTCTTTCAGGGTCGAGAGCAGGAACTGACTGGTACGCATGTTTGGCCGTTCTGTCGGTTGCTAGGGCTTGGAATAGGGCGGCATTGTACGGTGCCTGTACAGTGGCGTACAGGACGGGGCGCCGGCAGACCGGCCGCGTGCCTGCGCAACGACGGCGATAAGCGGGAGGTCGAGGTGGCGGGATTGACTGCGGGGGAGGTTCAGGCGCTGATTCGCGCGGGGCTGCCGATGGCCGAGGATATCGATCTGCACATCGACCGGCTGGACGGCGAGAGCGTGCTGGCGCGGGTGCCCTTTCAGGCCAAACTGGTGCGTCCGGGCGGCACCCTGTCCGGGCCGACCATCATGGCCCTGGGCGATGCGGCCATGTACGCCATGGTGCTGGGCCGCCTGGGGCGGGTGGAAATGGCGGTGACCTCGAACCTCAATATCAACTTCCTGGTCAAGCCCGGGCCGGTGGACCTGCTCGCCGAAGCGCGCATCCTGCGCCTGAGCCGCCGCCAGGCGGTGTGCGAGGTCTCGCTCTATTCGGCGGGCAATGAGGATGAGTTGGTGGCGCATGTAACGGGGACCTATGCGCTGCCGTTGTAATGTACCGCTGTATCGAAAAGAAAAGGCCCGGTTTCCCGGGCCTTTCTTATTTCGAGTAGTAACTGATGCCTGAGATTACAGGATGCTCAGCGGGTACTCGATGATTACGCGCACTTCGTCGCTAGACGGAGCGCCGTAGTAAACGCCATCGCTGCTGCGGTAGGTGGCCTGGCGTACTCGTACGTTGAGGTCCTTGGCCGGGCCGCCCTGGATGGTGTAGCCCACCTGGATGTTACGTTCCCACTCTTTACCGTCATCGGTGGTAGCGGTTTTGGCGTCGGAGCCGCTGACATAGCGAGCCATGAACGCCAGACCCGGCACGCCGTACTCGGCGAAGTTCAGGTCGTAGCGCAGTTGCCAGGACTTCTCGTCTTCGGCGTTGAAGTCGGATCGCTGAATGGAGTTGGCCAGCCATACGGTACCGCCGCCGTCGACGCCGTAGTCGTAACCAATGCCGTCGAAACCGCCATGGGACTTCTGGTAGGCCGCGGTGAAGGTGTGAGCACCCATGTTGTACGCGGCGGCAAGACTCCAGATGGTGTTGTCTTCTTCTTTGCCGGTGTCGGTGTACTCTTTGTCGTAGTCGGTCTTGTAGATGTTGAAGTCGAAGTTCAGCGACTGGTCATCGCTCAGGCCCAGGGTGTAGTTCAGGTTGCCGTACTTCTTCTCGAAGGAATCTTCTACGTCGGAGTAGTACAGCGCCGCGGAGAAGTTGTCGGTGAAGCTGTAGCGACCACCGACTACATCGGCGCCCTTCAGGCCGAGGCTGTCGTGATTGGTCTCACTCTGAGCATTGATGGCGGTGAAGTGACCGGCATGCAGTTCCAGGCCTTCGATTTCGTTGCTGGTGACCAGGAAGCCATCGGCAACTTCCGGCAGCAGGCGGCTGTCGTCGGTGCTCAGAACCGGAAGTGCGGTGAATTGATCGCCATACTTCACTACGGTGTTGGACAGACGCAGTTTGACGGCGCCGCCGGCTTCGGAGTAGTCGTCCTGGGAGCGGCCGTCGGAGTCAGTGGGGAACAGGCCGGAACCGCTACGGCCCTTGCCGCTGTCGAGCTTCAGGCCCAGCAGGCCGATGGCATCGACGCCAAAACCAACGGTGCCCTGAGTGAAGCCGGATTCATAGGTGGCGATAAAGCCTTGGCCCCACTCTTGCGGATCGTCATTACGGGTGGGGTCGTTGCGGAAGTCGCGGTAGAAGTACAGGTTGCGGCTCAGGATATTGAGGCTGCTGTCTTCGACAAAGCCATTTGATTCGGATTGTGCGCTGGCCATGGCCAGTTGGCTGGTACCCGCGGCTACTGCCAGGGCGATTACGCTCCACTTCATCACTTGCATCGTGATTGCTCCTTTGGTTTAGAAGAGTTGCGCTGCCCATCTAATTATTGTATGGGCGGCTCTTTCTTTTTGTGTCGGCGCTAACTTATAGCACGCAGCCAATGTTGGCGATAGTTGCAATCTATTCGTTGCGATTTCTTCACAGCAGTGTCGCAAAGGCTTATGAAGGATGTCGCAAATCTGTAGTTCTGCACTTGCGTCCCGTGGCGCCGACTGGTTTCGCGGTTTGAGGTGCCGGATACCGCTGTTATTGACCCGCTGCGCGGCGTGCCGAGCATTGCCCAAACCGATAGCAAAAGTCGTGCTCAAAACCCCAGTTCGGCGTTAAAAGCTCGCTTTTGCCGGCTGCCAGGGGCGCTTTGGTCCAGGCCGAGCCGGCTCCGCCGCGGGTTCGCCGTGGCCGCGTCGACGCTTTGCGGCGAAGGCGGGGGAGGCGCCTTGAGGCCCTTGGCGGCCGCATCGGAAGCCGCGTGCGGTAACGTGCGGCGGCGATTATTACGGTAGGAAACAAAATGGTGCACGCCTGCGGTGCGCGTCGCGACGAACCGCCTTGCGCTGGTGCGTGGCGGCGGGGTGAATTGTCGCCGCCGGCCGCGTATGCTGCGCGCCCAGTGCGCCGAGCTGGTCCGGCGCTAAGCTTGGTTGATGGCTTGATGCGAGGAGAGTCGCCATGTTCGTCCTGGATTCGCGTTTGCAGCAGGACTGCCTGCTGATCGGGGACTTCCCCCTGTGTCGTCTGTTGCTGATGAACGATGCCCACTACCCCTGGTTCATCCTGGTGCCGCGGCGTGAGGAGGTCAGCGAGTTGTTCCAGCTGGATGCCGCCGACCAGACCCGGCTCTGGCAGGAAACCACCCTGCTGGCCGAGAAGCTCAAGGACACCTTCGCCGCGGACAAGATGAACGTGGCGACCCTGGGCAACCTGGTCAGCCAGCTGCACATGCACGTGATCGTACGGCGTCGAGAGGATGCCGCCTGGCCGGCGCCCGTCTGGGGGCGGCAGCCGGCGCAGCCCTACGCCGAGGACCAGGTGCAGCAACTCAAGGACAAGCTGCGCCTGGTGCTGACCGAGGATTTCCAGTTCGCCGGAGAGGCGGCATGAGCCTCGAGGCGCGGGTCATGGAGCTGGAGAGCCGCCTGGCCTTCCAGGACGACACCATTCAGGCGCTGAGCGACGAGCTGGTCGAGCAGCACAAGCGTATCGAGCGCCTGCAACTGCAGGTGGCGGCCCTGGCGCGGCGTCAGGAAGAGCTGCACGGGCAGGCGGGTGTCGCCGAGGACGAGGCGCCTCCGCCGCACTATTAAAGAAACTCTGAATAGCCGTCATTCCCGCGCAGGCGGGAATCCAGAACCTGCGTAGTCCCTGGGCTCCCGCCTTCGCGGGAGTGACGATAGATGGCTTTTTCAGAATTTCCTTAAGGCCACAAAAAAGCCCGCGATGATCGCGGGCTTTTTTGTTGCTGCGAGCTTCAGCGCCGTGCGGGGGCGGCGGCGATCACGTCTTCGGCCTGCAGGCCCTTGTCGCGCTGCATCACCGAGAACTCTACGCGCTGACCTTCGACCAGTACGCGGTGGCCTTCGCCGCGGATGGCGCGAAAGTGCACGAAGATGTCTTCGCCCGAGTCGCGGGAGATAAAGCCGAATCCCTTGGATGTGTTGAACCACTTGACCGTGCCGGTTTCGCGGTCGTCCTGCTCGCTGCTCGCGGCGTGCTGACTGGGTTGCGCGCGCGGGCTGGGCTGACTGCTCTGGCGCGGTTGCGGGCGCAGTTGGCTGATCAGGTGCAGCAGGGTGGCAGCGGCGGCGATCAGCAGGCTCAGCCAGATGGCCGGCTGACCGCCGATATTCGGCAGCGGCGCGAACAGGATCAGGCCCTGGACCACGGCGGCGAGGATCAGCAGGGCCGATGCCAGACCCTGCAGCTGCTGGCGGGCTGCGCCGAGGTTGAGCGCTTGCTGCGGCGCGAGCAGCAGGTTGAGCAGGCCGATCAGAGCCAGGTAGGGCGCGTCGGGGGTGGCGAGGAATGTGCCGGAAAAACTGGGAACGGCAGACAGCAGCAGGGCGGCAAACCCTGTCACAAGATGGGCAATCTTCAACATCTTCGATGAACTCACTGATTGAATGACGACTTAGGGTGCTGCGGAGGCGGCAAGTTCGCCGTGGCCAGCTGGACGGCCAGGGCGCGCGCCGATGTATTGCGTCGCGCGCGCCGCAGGACAAGAGCGCGGCGCGCGGGGCGTATTTAACAGCAAAGGCAGGGGCTTCTCAAATCAAGCGCTTAGCATGCTTTCGCCGGCGGCGGGGTGAACCTGGTTGCGGCCACTGCGCTTGGCCTGATAGAGCGCGTCGTCGGCGCGGGTGAGCAGGGCCTCGAGGGTGTCGCCGGCTTCGGCCAGGGCGAAACCGAAGGAGGCGGTGATGCTGTCGAGCACCTGGTCGGTGCGGCGCACCTTGACCCGCAGGGCCTGGATCTTGTGGCGCAGCTGCTCGGCGAAGTTGCGCACGCCGGCGAGGTCGGTGCAGCCGCGCAGCACCACGCAGAACTCCTCGCCACCGTAGCGGGCGGCGAAGGCGCGCGGCGGCAACAGCTCGCGCATCAGCTGGCCGACGTGCTGCAGCACGCGGTCGCCCAGAGGGTGGCCGTACTGGTCGTTGAACTGCTTGAAGTGGTCGATATCGAGAATCACCAGGGCCAGGCCCTCGTGCGATTCGTTCAGTGCCTGCTCCAGCAGGCGGGTGAAGGCGTGGCGGTTGAATACGCGGGTCAGGCTGTCGAGGGTCGCGGCCAGGTGCGCGCGCTCCAGCTGGCTGCGCAGGTGCTTGATCTCCTCCTGGGCGGCGCGCAGGCGATAGAGGAATTTTTCCTGCTGATCCTGCATCAGCTGGGTGCTTTCCTGCAGCTCGCTGAGCACGCTGGGCAGGTCGTCGATGATCGGCTCCTGCAGGGCGCTGAGTCCGTGATTGAGACTGTGCTGGTAGTTCTGGCTGCCGATCACGCTGCGCGAGACGTCGCCTTCGATGTCGTCGACCAGCTCGATCACTTGTTGCTGACCGGCGCGCGCCTCGTCCAGTTCGGCGCGGATGATGTAGTCGCGAAACAGCTTGACCGCGGTATCCGGCGGGAAGACGTCGAAATCTTCCACGGCCTTGTCCAGGCGGCGGTTGAGTTCCGGCTCGCTACCCTTGCTGTAGGTGTACCAGAGGGCGTAATGCACCGGGTTGGGGGCGATGGCGTGGCGCATCATCAGCGGCACCGCCTGTTTCAGCAGGGTCGCCGCTTCGCGGGTGTCTTCCGGGTAGAGCTCGAGAATGCTGGGGGATTTGGGCGGCTGACTCATATGCGTCACGAAACTCGGTGGCGAATGGCCAGAGCATAGAACAGGCGGGGGGCGACTGCCTAATGAAAAGGCCCGGATCTCCGGGCCTCGGGGCGAGTCATGCGGCGAGCAGGCTGCGCAGCATCCAGGCGGTCTTCTCATGCACCTGCATGCGCTGGGTCAGCAGGTCGGCGGTGGGTTCGTCGCTGACCTTGTCCAGCAGCGGGAAGATGCCGCGTGCGGTGCGCACCACGGCCTCCTGGCCCTGCACCAGTTGCTTGATCATGTCCTCGGCGCTGGGCACGCCCTCCTCTTCCTTGATCGACGACAGGCGGGCGTAGGCGGCGTAGGTGCCCGGCGCCGGGAAACCCAGGGCACGGATCCGCTCGGCGATGGCGTCGACCGCCAGGGCCAGCTCGTTGTACTGCCCCTCGAACATCAGGTGCAGGGTGTTGAACATCGGGCCGGTGACGTTCCAGTGGAAGTTGTGGGTCTTCAGGTACAGGGTGTAGGTGTCGGCCAGCAGGCGCGACAGGCCTTCGGCGATGGCGGCGCGATCCTGTTCGGCGATTCCGATATTGATTTCCATAGGGTTTTCTCCTCTCAGGTGAGCCCGGGGTGTCGATCCCTTAGAGCCTGTTCACGATCTAGCGAGCTAGAGCCCTACAAGGCAAAAACAGGCGAGGAAGCGGAGTGTACTTTTGTACATGAGCATTCCGAGCTTGTTTTTAACGCCGTAGGGCCGACGCGCAGCAGATCGTGGATAGGTTCTCAGTGTTGGGCGGAGCCTAACACGGGACCACTCGGGGCAATCTTGGCTTATGTCAATGAAAGCCATGTTTAGAAGCTATCGATAACTTGCGGTTCACTTTTTATGCAGAAGCTTGGCCAGCAGCCTGGGGTAGGCCGCCGGTAGCAGGCGTTGGACGCGGTCGAGAAAGCGCGCATCGCTGCCGATCAGGATGCGCGGCTGGCTGGCCTTGATCCCGGCGACTATCGCCTCGGCCGCCTGCGCGGCGCTGGTGCGCGCGAGCTTGTCGAAATTGTGGGCGGCGCGCTCGGCGTCCTGCGAGCCATCGATGCCACGGTAGAAGCGCGCGGAACGGGCGATATTGGTCTTGATCCCGCCGGGATGCACGCAACTGACCGCCACGCCGCGGCAGGCGACCTCCTGGCGCAGGGCCTCGGTGAAGCCGCGCACGGCGAACTTGCTGGCGTTGTAGGCGCCCTGGGTCGGCAGGCTGATGATGCCGAAGATGCTCGACAGGTTGACGATATGCCCGCTGCCTTGCTTGAGCAGGTGCGGCAGGAAGGCCTTGCTGCCGTGCACCACGCCCCAGAAGTTGATGTTCATCAGCCACTCGAAGTCGTCGTAGTCGAGCGCCTCGATGGTCTGCGACACGGCGACGCCGGCGTTGTTGACGATCAGGTCGGCGCCGCCATGTTCGGCCAGCACGCGGTCGGCGAAGGCGTAGACCGCCGCGCGCTCGGCGACGTCCAGGGCGTGGCAGCTGACGCGCGCGCCGCTGCCGCGCAGGGCCTCGGCGTTGCGTTCGAGCTGCGCCAGGTCGATGTCGGCCAGGGCCAGTTGGCAGCCTTCGGCGGCCAGGCGGGTGGCCAGGGCCTGGCCGATGCCGGAGGCGGCGCCGGTGATCACGGCGACCTTGCCGGAGAGAGAGTGCATGGTGGCTCCTTGCGCGCGATGGTTGTCCATGGAGGCCGGAGCTTAGCCACTCGGGGCGGGCCGGCACAACCGTTTCAGCCGTGGGCCAGGTTGGGGTTCTGCTGCAGGGTGCGGTTGAACACCTCGACCCAGTGCGCGCTGAACTGCTGGCCGGCGAGGTTGTTGATCTCCAGGATGGCGCGCAGCAGCGGGCGCTTGCTCAGGGTCTGGTGGGCGCGTTCGTGGGTGCGCGCGTCGAAGGCGTCGGCGATGTGCAGGATCAGCGCGCCGGGGCTGATCTCCGCCTCGCGCAGGCCCTTGGGATAACCGCTGCCGTCGGCGTGCTCCTGGTGCTGCAGGACGATCTCCATGGCCGGCGCCCAGTCCGGCATGCGCCTGAGCAGGTCGCCGGCCAGGCGCGGATGGCCCTGCATCAGGCGGCGTTCCTCGCGGCTCAGGTCGGCCTGCTTGTGCAGCAGCTGCAGCGACAGGAAGGCCATGCCCAGATCGTGCAGGCAGACCGCCGCCGCCAGCTGTTCCGGGCGCTCGGCCAGGCCGCCCTGGGCGTTGATGCTCAGGCTCAGGTCGAGCAGGCGCAGGTTGCGTCCTTGCCAGTAGCGCGAGCGCTGCTCGGCGGCCTGGGTCAGGGCAGCGAAGAACTGCAGGTCAGGGTGTGCGGCGATGCCGTGGTGGGCCAGCAGGGCGTCGGTCTGGCTCTGCAGCGGCGCGGGCGGGGCTTGCAGGTGGGTGCTGGGGTCCAGTCGCTGCAGCAGCTGGCGGCGGATTTCCCCCCTGCTGGCTCGCCGGCGCCATGGCCAATGCCTGCAGGGCCTGGCACAGCTGGTCGAGCTGGGCGGCGCCGAGGCGTGCGTTCGGGCCGCCGAGGGCCTGGTCGATCAGGGCGCGCAGGTGGTCGAGGGTCAGCAGCAGGATGTCGCCGAGCAGGCTGTCGAACGCCAGGCGTTCCTCGCGCAGGGTGCCGAGCACGTCTTCCATGGCCTGCGGCAGCGGCATCAACGCATTGAGGCCGACGTAGCCGAGGTTGCCCTTGAGCGTGTGCACCAGGCGAAACAGCTCGCGCAGCCGCTCGCCGCTGCTGGGTGCGCGCTCCAGTTCGATCAGCAGTTGTTCGCAGCGCGGGAACTGCTCGGCGGCGTCCAGGCGAAAGTCATCCAGCAGGTCGCTGGAGAGGTCGGCGAGGCGGGGCAGGGGCATGGCGGTTCTCCGCGGCCAAGGCGCCCTTCATTATAGAAGCCATCCGCCGGGCGGCTGCGCCCCGGCGATTTACCCTATATAATCCCGCTCTTTTCAAGACGCGGCGCGCGGCTGGACGCTCGCCGCGGCGTGGCCTCTGTCCAGTGCGCAGGGCGCCGCCTGACCAATCCAAGACCTTTAGAGAAGCGAACCACGATCATGATGCGCAGCCACTATTGCGGCCAACTGAACGAGAGCCTGGATGGCCAGGAAATCACCCTTTGCGGCTGGGTGCACCGTCGCCGCGACCACGGCGGGGTGATCTTCCTCGACATCCGCGATCGTGAAGGCCTGGCCCAGGTGGTGTTCGACCCGGACCGCGCCGAAACCTTCGCCAAGGCCGACCGCGTGCGCAGCGAATACGTGGTCAAGATCACCGGCAAGGTGCGCCTGCGTCCGGCCGGTGCGGTCAACCCGAACATGGCCAGCGGCGCCATCGAGGTGCTGGGCTACGAGCTGGACGTATTGAACGAGGCCGAGACCCCGCCGTTCCCGCTCAACGAATACACCGACGTCGGTGAGGAAACCCGCCTGCGTTACCGCTTCATCGACCTGCGCCGTCCGGAGATGGCCGAGAAGCTCAAGCTGCGTTCGCGCATCACCTCGAGC
This sequence comes from Pseudomonas sp. NPDC077649, assembly GCF_044542855.1. Taxonomy (NCBI): domain Bacteria; kingdom Pseudomonadati; phylum Pseudomonadota; class Gammaproteobacteria; order Pseudomonadales; family Pseudomonadaceae; genus Pseudomonas; species Pseudomonas sp. NPDC077649. The sequence goes on from NZ_JBITVF010000001.1 coordinate 1,057,301, forward strand.
ATCCGCCGCTACCTGGACGACAACGGTTTCCTTGACGTCGAGACGCCGATCCTGACCCGCGCCACCCCGGAAGGCGCGCGCGACTACCTGGTGCCGAGCCGTACCCACCCCGGCAGCTTCTTCGCCCTGCCGCAGTCGCCGCAGCTGTTCAAGCAGCTGCTGATGGTGGCCGGCTTCGACCGCTACTACCAGATCGCCAAGTGCTTCCGCGATGAGGACCTGCGCGCCGACCGTCAGCCGGAATTCACCCAGATCGACATCGAGACCAGCTTCCTCGATGAAAGCGACATCATGGCCATCACCGAGACCATGGTGCGCAACCTGTTCAAGGAAGTGCTGGACGTCGAGTTCGGCGAACTGCCGCACATGACCCTGGCCGAAGCCATGCGCCGCTTCGGTTCGGACAAGCCGGACCTGCGCATCCCGCTGGAGCTGGTGGACGTGGAAGACCAGCTCAAGGACGTCGAATTCAAGGTGTTCGCCGGCCCGGCCAACGATCCCAAGTGCCGCGTCGCCGCGCTGCGCGTACCGGGCGGGGCGAGCATGCCGCGCAAGCAGATCGACGACTACACCAAGTTCGTCGGCATCTACGGCGCCAAGGGTCTGGCCTATATCAAGGTCAACGAGCGTGCCGCCGGGGTCGACGGCCTGCAGTCGCCGATCGTCAAGAACATCCCGCTGGACAACATCAATGTCATCCTCGACCGCGTCGGTGCAGTCGATGGCGACATCGTGTTCTTCGGCGCCGACAAGGCCAAGATCGTCAGCGAGGCCCTCGGCGCGCTGCGCATCAAGCTGGGCCACGACCTCAATCTGCTGACCTGCGAGTGGGCGCCGCTGTGGGTCGTCGACTTCCCGATGTTCGAGGAAAACGACGACGGCAGCCTGACCGCCATGCACCACCCCTTCACCTCGCCGAGCTGCAGCCCCGAGGAGCTGGAGGCCAACCCGGCCGCCGCCCTGTCGCGCGCCTACGACATGGTACTCAACGGCACCGAGCTGGGTGGCGGTTCGATCCGTATCCACGACAAGGCCATGCAGCAGACCGTGTTCCGCGTGCTCGGCATCAGCGAAGAGGAGCAACAGGAGAAGTTCGGCTTCCTCCTCGATGCGCTCAAATACGGCGCGCCGCCCCACGGCGGCCTGGCCTTCGGTCTGGACCGCCTGGTGATGCTGATGACCGGCGCCAGCTCGATTCGCGAAGTGATCGCCTTCCCGAAAACCCAGAGCGCCGCCTGCGTCATGACCCAGGCGCCGGGAATCGTCGACAACAAATCGCTGCGCGAGCTGCATATCCGCCTGCGCGAGCAGGCCAAGGCCGAATAAGCCTGTACAAGAAGCCTGGATTGCCAGGCTTCTTCGTTTTGGGGGCGCCCCCGGCAATTGTTCAATGAAAGAAACGGAGTGAGTTATGGCTGGTCATTCCAAATGGGCCAATATCAAGCACCGCAAGGGTCGTCAGGACGCCAAGCGCGGCAAGATCTTCACCAAGCTGATCCGTGAGCTGACGGTGGCGGCCAAGCATGGCGGGCCGATCCCGGCGGACAACCCGCGCCTGCGCCTGGCGGTGGACAAGGCGCTGACCGCCAACATGTCGCGCGAGGTGATCGATCGCGCCATCGCCCGCGGCGCCGGCAACAACGAAGCCGACAACGTCGTCGAGTTCAGCTACGAAGGCTACGCGCCTAGCGGCGTGGCGATCATCGTCGAAGTGATGACCGACAACCGCAACCGTACCGCCGCCGAAGTGCGCCATGCCTTCAGCAAGTGCGGCGGCAACCTCGGCACCGACGGTTCGGTGGCCTACATGTTCGAGCGCAAGGGTCAGCTCAGCTTCGCTCCCGGCGTGGATGAGGACGCCCTGATGGAAGCGGCGCTGGACGCCGGCGCCGACGACGTGGAGATGGGCGAGGACGGCTCGGCGCTGGTGTCCACCAGCTTCACCGAGTTCCACGCGGTCAACGAGGCGCTGGCGGCCGCCGGCTTCAAGGCCGACGAGGCGGAAATCGCCATGATCCCCTCGATCAGCGCGCCGATTGCCGATCTGGAAACCGCGCAGAAGGTGATCAAGCTGATCGACATGCTGGAAGACCTCGACGACGTGCAGAACGTCTACCACAACGCGGAAATCCCCGACGAAATCATGGATCAGTTGGGCTGAGCCATAGGGCAGGCCGTGAGCCGGAAGTCGCCGCGGGTACTTCCGGCTTTTTCATATCTGCCCGCCGGGCATCCGCTACTGGGTGACGGCGGCCCGTCGGCGCCCCTATACTCGCGCCCTGGATAAATAGACAGTGTGACGCCTGGCGCGTCATCGATGGATAACAGGCATGACGCTGATTCTGGGGATAGATCCCGGCTCGCGCATCACCGGCTACGGCGTGGTGCGCGATACCGGCCGCGGCTGCGAATACGTCGCCAGCGGCTGCATTCGCACCGGTGACGGGCCCCTGGCCGAGCGTCTGCAGATCGTCTTTCGTGGCGTCGGCGAGGTGATCCGCAGCTATGGGCCGGTGACCATGGGCATCGAACAGGTGTTCATGGCGCGCAACGCCGATTCGGCGCTCAAGCTCGGCCAGGCGCGCGGCGCCGCCATAGTCGCGGCGGTGGAGGCGGGGCTGGAGGTGGCCGAGTACACCGCCACCCAGGTCAAGCAGGCGGTGGTCGGCACCGGCGCGGCGGACAAGCAGCAGGTGCAGATGATGGTCATGCACCTGCTCAAGCTGACGCAGAAGCCGCAGATCGACGCCTCCGACGCCCTCGGCATCGCCCTGTGCCACGCCCACCATCGGCAGAGCCTGATTCCCCACGGCCTGGCCGGCGCCAAGCGGCGCGGCGGGCGCCTTCGTTTGTAATCTGATTAAAGGACAGCAGTGGTGATCGGACGTTTGCGCGGCACCCTGGCGGAAAAGCAGCCGCCGCATTTGCTTCTGGATGTAAATGGCGTCGGTTATGAGCTGGAAGTGCCGATGACCACCCTTTATCGTCTGCCCTCGGTGGGCGAGCCGCTGTGCCTGCACACCCACCAGGTGGTGCGCGAGGATGCCCATCTGCTCTACGGCTTCTTCGAGAAGCGCGAGCGCGAGCTGTTCCGCGAGCTGATCCGGCTCAACGGCGTCGGCCCCAAGCTGGCCCTGGCGCTGATGTCCGGGCTGGAGGTGGACGAGCTGGTACGCTGCGTGCAGGCCCAAGACACCGCGGCGCTGACCAAGGTGCCGGGCGTCGGCAAGAAGACCGCCGAGCGCCTGCTGGTGGAACTCAAGGACCGCTTCAAGGCCTGGGAAAGCATGCCGGCCATCGCCACCCTGGTGGTTGAACCTCGCGCCGGGGGGGCAGTCTCAAGCGCGGAGAATGACGCGGTGAGTGCCCTGATATCCCTGGGCTACAAGCCGCAGGAGGCCAGCCGGGCCGTGGCGGCCGTCAAGGAGGATGGTTTGACCAGCGAAGATTTGATCCGTCGCGCCTTGCGCGGCATGGCTTAGTGGAACTCTATCGATGATCGAAGCCGATCGCCTGATTACCGCCAGCCCGCGCGAGCGCGACGAGCAGCAGGATCGCGCCATCCGTCCGCTGAGGCTGGCCGAATACATCGGCCAGCCCGGCGTGCGCGAGCAGATGGAGCTGTTTATCCAGGCCGCCAGGGGCAGGGCCGAATCCCTCGACCACACCCTGATCTTCGGTCCGCCGGGCCTGGGCAAGACCACCCTGGCCAATATCATCGCCCAGGAAATGGGCGTGTCGATCAAGAGCACCTCCGGCCCGGTGCTGGAGCGCCCGGGCGACCTGGCCGCGCTGCTGACCAACCTGGAAGCCGGCGACGTGCTGTTCGTCGACGAGATCCACCGCCTCTCGCCCATAGTCGAGGAGGTGCTGTACCCGGCCATGGAGGACTTCCAGCTCGACATCATGATCGGCGAAGGCCCGGCCGCGCGCTCGATCAAGCTGGACCTGCCGCCCTTCACCCTGGTCGGCGCCACCACCCGCGCCGGCATGCTGACCAACCCGCTGCGCGACCGCTTCGGCATCGTCCAGCGCCTGGAGTTCTACGGCATCGACGACCTGGCGACCATCGTCACGCGTTCGGCCGGCATCCTCGGTCTGCCCATCGAAGAGCGGGGCGCCTACGAAATCGCCCGCCGCGCCCGTGGTACGCCGCGTATCGCCAATCGCCTGCTGCGCCGAGTGCGCGACTTCGCCGAGGTGCGCGGGCGTGGCCATATCACCCGCGACATCGCCGATCAGGCGCTGAACCTGCTGGACGTCGACGAACGCGGCTTCGACCACTCCGACCGCCGTCTGCTGCTGGCCATGATCGAGAAGTTCGACGGCGGCCCGGTGGGCGTCGACAGCCTGGCCGCGGCCATCAGCGAGGAGCGCCACACCATCGAGGACGTGCTCGAGCCCTACCTGATCCAGCAGGGCTACATGATGCGCACGCCGCGCGGGCGCGTGGTGACCCGTCATGCCTATCTGCATTTCGGCCTGAACCTTCCCAAGCGCCTCGGTGAGCAGCCGGGCGCGGATCTCTTCGCGGTGAGCGACGAATGACGAAAAAATTGTTACCAAGCCGGATTGGCAAGCAGCAGGGCGAGGACTAGAGTATGCGCGCGCAAAACGGAGTCCAGCCGTTCAGCCACCGTTGCCGGGTCTACTACGAGGACACCGACGCCGGCGGTATCGTCTACTACGTCAACTACCTCAAATTCATGGAGCGGGCTCGCACCGAGCGTCTGCGTGAACTGGGTTATGCCCAGTCGGCGCTGGCCGGTGAGGGCCTGTTGTTCGTCGTGCATTCGGCCGAGGCGCGCTATCACGCGCCGGCGCGGCTGGACGACGAGCTGACCATCAGCGCCGAGGTAATCGAATTGAACCGTGCCAGCCTGCGTTTTCGTCAACAGGTCAGGCGGGCCGCGGATGCTGTGCTGCTCTGCGAAGGGCAGTTCCTGGTGGCCTGTGTGCGCGCCGACAACTTGAAACCCCGGGCCATCCCCGAATCCCTGCGCCATGCGTTCGCCGGGGTGCAGGCGCCGGGCCTAATTGCAGCAGGAGAGTAAGCGTGGAAGCCAACGCCAACGCCGTTGACCATATGTCGATGTGGAGTCTGATCAGTAACGCCAGTCTGGTGGTGCAGTTGGTGATGCTCACCCTGGTGGCCGCCTCGGTCATTTCCTGGGTGATGATCTTCCAGCGCAGCAATGCCATTCGCGCCGCCAAGCGCGCGCTGGATGCCTTCGAGGATCGCTTCTGGTCCGGTATCGACCTGTCCAAGCTGTATCGCCAGGCCGGCAGCAACCCCGACCCGGATTCCGGTCTGGAGCAGATCTTCCGCGCCGGCTTCAAGGAATTTTCCCGCCTGCGCCAGCAGCAGGGCGTCGACCCGGATGCGGTGATGGATGGGGTGTCGCGTGCCATGCGCGTGGCCATCTCGCGCGAAGAAGAGAAGCTGGAAACCGCGCTGCCGTTCCTCGCCACCGTCGGCTCCACCAGCCCCTACATCGGCCTGTTCGGCACCGTATGGGGCATCATGAACTCCTTCCGCGGCCTGGCCCAGGTGCAGCAGGCCACCCTGGCCACCGTCGCCCCGGGCATCGCCGAGGCGCTGATCGCCACCGCCATCGGCCTGTTCGCCGCGATTCCCGCGGTGATCGCCTACAACCGCTTCGCCGCCCGCGGCGAAATGCTGATCGGTCGTTACTACACCTTCGCCGACGAGTTCCAGGCCATCCTGCACCGCAAGGTGCACACCTCGGACGACTAAGACGCGCGCATAGGATAGGTGTTAGCCATGGCGAGAATTCGCAACAGACGCAAACCGGTCGCCGAGATGAACGTGGTGCCCTACATCGACGTGATGCTGGTGCTGCTGGTCATCTTCATGGTCACCGCGCCCATGCTCAACCAGGGGGTCAAGGTCGATCTGCCCAAGGTCAGCAGCGAGGCGCTGCCGCAGGACAACAACGCCCAGGTGCTGACCATTTCCATCAAGGCCGACAAGACCTACTACTGGAACATGGGTAGCGAGGTGGACGTCGACACCGAGCAGGAGCGTGCCTCGACCCTGGAACAGATGACCCAGGCGGTGTCGGCGATCATTGCCGAGAACCGTCGTCAGGGTAAGCCGGTTCAGGTGTTCGTGCGCGGCGACAAGTCGGTCGACTACGGCACGGTGATGGCCGCCATGGGCGGTCTGCAGCAGGCCGACGTGGGCAACGTCGGATTGATTACCGAGGCGCCCTGATGCAGCACAGCGAGCGTTCGCCCTCGGAAAGCTACTTCTGGCCCGTGGTCTGGGCCGTGGGTCTGCACGTCCTGATGTTTGCCATGCTGTTCGTCAGCTTCGCCTTCAGCCCCGAGCTGCCGCCGGCACGCCCGGTGGTGCAGGCCACCCTGTATCAATTGAAATCGCAGAGCCAGGCCACCACCCAGACCACCCAGAAGGTGGCGGGCGAGGCGCAGAAGACCTCGGCGCCGCAGTTCGAGACCGAGCGTCTGGAGCAGAAGAAGGCCGAAGAGCAGAAGCTGGTCCAGGCCAAGGCAGCGGAACAAAAGAAAGCCGAAGAGGCTCGAAAGGCCGAGGCAGCCAAAGCCGAGGCGGCGAAGAAGGCCGAAGCCGAGAAGAAGGCCGCCGAGCAGAAACGCCAGGCCGACATCGCCAAGAAACGCGCCGAGGAAGAGGCGAAGAAGAAAGCCGCCGAAGAGGCCAAGAAGAAGGCCGCGGCCGAAGAAGCGAAGAAGAAGGCAGCCGCCGAGGCGGCCAAGAAGAAAGCGGCCGAGGACGCCAAGCGCAAGGCCGAAGAGGCGCGGCGCAAGGCGGCCGAGGATCAGAAAGCGGCGGCACTGGCCGAGCTGCTGTCGGACAACGTGCAGAACCAGCAGGCGCTGGCCGAGACCCATGGCGACCAGGTGGCGGGCAACCTCGACGACCTGATCATCAAACTGATCACCGAGAACTGGCAGCGGCCGATGTCGGCGCGCCGCGGCATGAGCGTCGAACTGCTGATTCAGATGCTGCCCGATGGCACCATCGCCAACGCCAGCGTGTCGCGCTCCAGCGGCGATGCGCCGTTCGACAGCTCCGCCGTGGCTGCGGTGCGTAACGTCGGCCGTATTCCCGAAATGCAACAATTGGATCGCGCTACCTTTGACTCCCTGTACAGGCAGCGTCGCGTTATTTTCAAACCGGAGGATTGAGCGCTGTGAATACCCTGATTCGTATGGCCCTGTTGGGTCTGATCATGCTGGTCGGCAGCGTGCAGGCGGCCGATCCGCTGGTGATCTCCCATGGCGCCGACCGTGCCACGCCGATCGCCGTGGTGCCCTTCGGCTGGCAGGGGGGCTCGGTGCTGCCCGAGGACATGGCCGAGATCATCGGCAACGACCTGCGCAACTCCGGCTACTTCGAGCCGATTCCGCGGCAGAACATGATCAGCCTGCCGACCCAGGCCAGCGAAGTCATCTACCGCGACTGGAAGGCCCTCGGCGCCCAGTACGTGCTGGTCGGCAGCCTGGTGCCGAACGCCGGTCGCCTGCAGGTGCAGTACGCGCTGTTCAACGTCAGCACCGAACAGCAGGTGATGACCGGCAGCGTCGGCGGCGGTACCGACCAGCTGCGCGACATGGCCCACCATATCGCCGATCAGTCGTTCGAGAAGCTCACCGGGGTCAAGGGCGCGTTCTCCACCCGCCTGCTGTACGTCACCGCCGAGCGCTTCGGTGCCAACAACACCCGTTACACCCTGCAGCGTTCCGACTACGACGGTGCCCGCGCGGTGACCCTGCTGCAGTCGCGCGAGCCGATCCTGTCGCCGTCCTTCGCGCCCGATGGCCGGCGTATCGCCTACGTGTCGTTCGAGCAGCGCCGCCCGCGCATCTTCGTCCAGCATATCGACACCGGCCGCCGCGAGCAGATCACCAACTTCGAAGGTCTCAACGGCGCACCGGCCTGGTCGCCGGATGGCAATCGCCTGGCCTTCGTGCTGTCGCGCGACGGCAACCCGGAAATCTACGTGATGGACATGGGCAGCCGGCAGATGCGCCGCATCACCAACCATTACGCCATCGACACCGAGCCGTTCTGGGGCAAGGACGGGCAGACCCTGTACTTCACCTCGGATCGTGCCGGCAAACCGCAGATCTACAAGACCAACATCAACAACGGGGCGGTGGAGCGGGTAACCTTCGTCGGTAACTACAACGCCAACCCGAAGTTGTCGGCCGACGAGAAGACCCTGGTGATGATCCATCGCCAGGATGGTTTCACCGTGTTCAAGGTGGCCGCGCAGGACCTGGAAACCAAGCGCCTGCGCATACTTTCCGACACAAGTTTGGACGAGTCGCCCACTGTTGCGCCCAATGGCGCCATGCTAATCTACGCCACCCGCCAGCAGGGCCGGGGAGTCTTGATGTTGGCGTCCACCAATGGACGCGTGAGGCTCCCTCTTCCTACCGCTCAAGGCGAAGTTCGAGAGCCTTCTTGGTCCCCTTACCTGAACTGATGCGGCGCTACACCTTTATTGCTTAACACAACTGGGGTTCATTAGGAGTTACATGATGGAAATGCTGAAATTCGGTAAGTTTGCTGCACTGTCCCTGGCTCTCGCCGTCGCTGTTGGTTGCTCTTCCAAAGGCGGTGACGCTGCTGGTGAAGGCGCAGTCGACCCGAACGCCGGTTACGGTGCCAACACCGGTGCCGTCGACGGCAGCCTGAGCGAAGAAGCCGCCCTGCGCGCTATCACCACCTTCTACTTCGAGTACGACAGCTCCGACCTGAAGGCCGAAGCCATGCGCGCTCTGGACGTACACGCCAAGGACCTGAAAGGCAACGGCGCTCGCGTCGTTCTGGAAGGCCACGCCGACGAGCGCGGTACCCGTGAGTACAACATGGCTCTGGGCGAGCGTCGTGCCAAGGCCGTTCAGCGCTACCTGGTACTGCAGGGCGTTTCCCCGGCTCAGCTGGAACTGGTTTCCTACGGCGAAGAGCGTCCGGTTGCCACTGGCAACGACGAGCAGTCCTGGGCTCAGAACCGTCGCGTAGAGCTGCGCAAGTAAGCTGCCATGCGTAATTGCCGCCGTATCCTGACCCTTCTGACGCTCGCCCTGCCGCTTGCGGCGATGGCGGAAGTTCCCGTACTGGAAAGCAGCTCCATGCCGCAAGGCAGCAGCTATCCACCGGCGGGTTATGGTACGGCCGGCTCCTACGCCGGGGGCGGGGCGCAAGCCCCGGCCTCGGCGCAGGGTATGCTGTTCAACCAGCTCGAGCAGATGCAGCAAGAAATTGCCCAGCTGCGCGGCATGCTCGAAGAACAGCAGAACGAAATCCAGCGCCTCAAGCAGGAGAGCCTCGAGCGCTATCAGGATCTGGACCAACGCCTGTCTTCCGGTGCTGGCTCCGCTGCTCCCGCACAGAATTCCGCCGCTGGCGCGATCAACGCCAACGGTACCCCGACGCCGCCTGCCACCCAGCAGCAGGCCAGCGCCGAGCCGGGTGATCCGGCCAAGGAAAAGCTCTATTACGACGCCGCCTTCGACCTGATCAAGGCCAAGGATTTCGACAAGGCGTCGCAAGCTTTCACCGCCTTCCTCAACCGCTATCCCAACAGCCAGTACGCCGGCAATGCACAGTACTGGCTGGGCGAGGTCAATCTGGCCAAGGGCGACCTGCAGGGCGCCGGTCAGGCCTTCGCCAAGGTCAGCCAGGCGTACCCGAGCCATGCCAAGGTGCCGGATTCGCTGTTCAAGCTGGCCGACGTGGAGAAGCGCCTGGGCAACAACGACAAGGCCCGCGGCATTCTCCAGCAGGTCATCGCCCAGTTTCCCGGCAGCTCGGCCGCGCAGCTGGCCCAGCGCGATCTGCAGCGCCTGCCGTAACGGCCACGACCTTTCAAGAACCCGCGCCAGGCGCGGGTTTTTTTATGCTCGGCTGTCGTGCTGTAGGCTGTGCCGGCGCACTCCAATGGGCGATGGCGGGGTGAAATATCGGCCGCGGCGTTTTTCGTTTAGAATCGCCAGCCCCGCAACGGCTGCGAAGTTTCAGCTCGGCTGATGCCTTCGCCGTGCGGGGTAACTGATCGCTGCCGCTACGTGCGGCAAGCATCCCGATTCAACGCAACGGAGGCGGATGGCCTGTTTCGTCATCACGCCCGTGGCCACTATGCAAACAACCCTGCGCATCACCGAGATCTTCTACTCGCTGCAGGGCGAGACGCGTACCGCCGGCTTGCCGACGGTATTCGTGCGCCTGACCGGCTGCCCCCTGCGCTGCCAGTACTGCGACACTGCTTACGCCTTTAGCGGCGGCGAGCTCGTTGCGCTGGACGCCATCCTCGACCAAGTGGCGGCCTACAAGCCGCGCTACGTCTGCATCACCGGCGGCGAGCCGCTGGCCCAGCCCAATTGCATTGCGCTGCTCGAGCGCTTGTGCGACGCCGGCTACGAGGTGTCGCTGGAGACCAGTGGCGCGCTCGACGTATCGGCCGTCGATCCGCGGGTGAGCAAGGTGCTCGACCTGAAGACCCCGGGCTCGGCCGAGGTGCAGCGCAATCGCTACGAGAACATCGACTGGCTGACCGCCAAGGATCAGGTCAAGTTCGTCATCTGCTCGCGCGAGGACTACGACTGGGCGGTGTCCAAGCTGATCCAGTATCGCCTCGAGGCGCGCGCCGGCGAGGTGCTGTTCTCGCCCAGCCACCAGCAGCTGGACGCGCGCGCGCTGGCCGACTGGATAGTGGCGGACAACCTGCCGGTACGCCTGCAACTGCAGCTGCACAAGATTCTCTGGAACGACGAGCCGGGACACTGAGGATGAACGACAAGAAAGCGCTGATTCTTCTCTCCGGCGGCCTGGACTCGGCCACCGTGGTGGCCATGGCCAAGGCCGAGGGCTACGCCTGCTTCAGCATGAGCTTCGACTACGGTCAGCGTCATCGCGCCGAGTTGCAGGCCGCCGAGCGCGTTGCCCGGCAACTGGGGGTGGTCGAGCATAAGGTGATCGGTCTCAACCTCAACGGCATCGGCGGCTCGGCGTTGACCGATGCATCCATCGCCGTGCCGGAAACCCCCGGCGAGGGCATTCCGGTGACCTACGTGCCGGCGCGCAACACGGTGTTCCTGTCGCTGGCCCTGGGCTGGGCGGAAGTGCTGGGCGCACGCGATATCTTTATCGGGGTCAACGCGGTGGACTATTCGGGCTATCCCGACTGCCGGCCGGAATTTATCGAGGCCTTCGAGCGCATGGCCAACCTGGCGACCAAGGCCGGGGTGGAAGGGCAGGGCTTTCGCATTCGCGCGCCGCTGCAGCAGCTGAGCAAGGGCGAAATCATCCAGGCCGGCATGCGCCTGGGCGTGGATTACACGCTGACCGTGTCCTGCTACCAGGCCGACGACGACGGTCGCGCCTGTGGCAAGTGCGACAGCTGCCGCCTGCGCGCCGCCGGTTTCGTCGCCGCTGGCGTACCCGATGCTACCCGCTACGTTTGAAAAAGTTTTCGCGAAGTGTTGATTTCCTGAATTAAATCAGTATCATGCGCCTCGCGTTGGGTCGTTAGCTCAGTTGGTAGAGCAGTTGGCTTTTAACCAATTGGTCGTAGGTTCGAATCCTACACGACCCACCAGATCGCAAAAGCCAGTCGCAAGACTGGCTTTTTTTTGCTCTCGGAAAAGCCCCTTGGCCGATGCTGCCCCGCCTGTGGCGATGGGCAGCCAGGGGGTATACTCGCAGCTCGCTCAAGAGCGCCGCAGGTTCGATGATATGACGCAGATTTCCGAACGCCTTCTGGTTCAAGCCCACCTCGATGCCAAACAGCCCAAGCCGCTGACCGCCGAGGAAGAGGCCTTCTATCGCCGTGAAATCGCCGCCGAGCTGAAGAAGCAGAACGCGGTGCTGGTGGCGCACTATTACTGCGACCCGGTGATCCAGGCGCTGGCCGAGGAAACCGGCGGCTGCGTTTCCGACTCCCTGGAAATGGCCCGTTTCGGCAACCAGCACCCGGCGCAGACCGTGGTGGTGGCCGGGGTCAAGTTCATGGGCGAGACGGCGAAGATCCTCAACCCGGAAAAGCGCGTGCTGATGCCGACTCTGGAGGCGACCTGTTCGCTCGATCTGGGTTGCCCGGTGGACGAGTTCTCGGCCTTCTGCGACCAGCATCCCGAGCGCACCGTGGTGGTCTACGCCAACACCTCGGCGGCGGTCAAGGCGCGTGCTGACTGGGTGGTGACCTCCAGCTGCGCCCTGGAAATCGTCGAGAGCCTGATGGACAACGGCGAAACCATCATCTGGGCGCCGGACAAGCACCTGGGCAACTACATCCAGCGCGAGACCGGCGCCGACATGCTGCTGTGGGACGGCGCCTGCATCGTGCACGAGGAGTTCAAGTCCAAGCAGCTGCTGGACATGAAGGCGCTCTACCCCGACGCCGCCATCCTGGTGCACCCGGAGTCGCCGCAGAACGTGGTCGAGCTGGCCGATGCGGTGGGCTCCACCAGCCAGTTGATCAAGGCGGCGCAGACCCTGCCCAATTCCACCTTTATCGTCGCCACCGACCGCGGCATCTTCTACAAGATGCAGCAGCTGTGCCCGGACAAGACCTTTATCGAGGCGCCCACTGCCGGCAACGGCGCGGCCTGCCGCAGCTGCGCGCACTGCCCGTGGATGGCGATGAACACCCTGGAGCGGGTGCTCACCGGCCTGCGCGAAGGCAGTGGCGAGATTCATGTCGACCCGGCGCTGATTCCCAAGGCGGTCAAGCCGCTCAAGCGCATGCTCGATTTCACCCAGGCCGCCAGGCTGAAGGTGGCGGGCAACGCCTGATACGCCCGCGCAACCCCACAAGGCCCGGCACATGCCGGGCTTTGTGTTTTCAGTAGCCTGGATGCAATCCGGGTCTACGCTCAGGCCGCCCAGTTGCCCGGCAGGTTGACGAAATTCAGCAGTTCGCGCAGCCGGCCGTGGTCGCGGCCGTTGAAGGCGAAGGCCAGGCGGGTCAGGTGGCACAGTTCGGGTTCGTCGCGTTCCTGCTCGCAGTAGGGCTGCTGGCTGAAACCGCCCTGTTTGCATAGGCCGGCGAATTCCCCCTGCAACTGCTTGAGCGCGGCGTCGCTGAGCGGGTGGTTGAGGCGCAGGACGAAGCTGTCCTTGAGCCAGCGGCTGGAGTGGAAGTTGCGGTAGAACTGGGCGATTTCCTCGGCGGCGTCTTCGGCGCTGTGCACCAGGCGCATTAGGTTGAGGTCGCTGGGCAGGATATAGCCCTTGTCCGCCAGTTCCTGCTGGAGAAATTCGATGGCGCGCTGCCAGTAGCTGCCGCCCGGCTGATCCAGCAGCACCACCGGCACCAGTGGGCTCTTGCCGGTCTGGATCAGGGTGAGCACTTCCAGCGCCTCGTCCAGGGTGCCGAAACCGCCGGGGCAGAGCACCAGGGCGTCGGCCTCCTTGACGAAGAACAGCTTGCGCAGGAAGAAGAAGTGAAACGACAGCAGATGCTCGCTGCCCTGCATGGTGGCGTTGGCGTTCTGCTCGAACGGCAGGGTGATGTTGAAGCCCAGGCTGTTCTCGCGCCCGGCGCCCTCGTGGGCGGCAGCCATGATGCCGCCGCCGGCGCCGGTGATCACCATCAGGTCGTAGCGCGCCAGGGTCGCGCCCAGCTCGCGGGCCAGGGTGTAGACCGGGTGCTCGGCCGGCGTGCGCGCCGAGCCGAAGACCGTGACCTTGCGCCGGCGCTTGAACTGTTCCAGGGTGCTGAAGGCGTGCTCCATCTCGCGCAGAGTCTGCAGCATGATCTTGGCGTCCCAGCGGTTGCGGTCGGCCTGGGCCATGCGGATCACGGTGGTGAGCATGTCGCGGTACAGCGGCAGGTTCGGGCTGTTGCCGGGGGCGGAGAGGGCGAGCAGCTCGTCCACTTTGCTGGCCAGGTCGATGCCACTGGTCTGGAAGTGGCGTGACAGGTAATCGTCCGGTTCGTAGGGCATGCAGCGTCTCCTTGATCGAATCCGCTCGGCACCTCCAAGTCCCTGAAAGCCCGAGCCTTTTCAGAGTATGGACGTCTGCGGACGATGGCGGAAGGCGCATCGGGCGCGAGCGCCGCTGGCGGCGCCGGTCAGATGGCGATCTGCTCGCCCGGTTCGGGGATGTTGGCGATCCAGTTCAGCCGCTGGTGCAGGGCCTGCTGCAGCGCCTGCATCTTCTCCAGCTCGCCATGCACCAGGTACAGTTCGGGGTGGTGCTCGAAATGGCTGGCCCAGTCGAGCAGCTGCGATTGCCCGGCATGCGCCGAGAAGCCGCCCAGGGTATGCACCTTGGCCTTCACCGCGATGCGCTGGTGCAGCACCTTCACCGTACTGGCGCCGTCGACTATCAGGCGGCCGAGGGTGCCCTTGGCCTGGAAGCCGGGGAACACCAGGTGGCAGTTCTCGCGCCAGAGGTTGTGCTTGAAGTGATGGACGATGCGCCCGCCGTTGCACATGCCGGCGCCGGCGATGATGATCGCGCCGCTGTTGATCCGGTTGATCGCCATCGACTCCTCGGCGCTGGGCGTACAGCGCAGGATCGGCAGCCAGTCCTCGACTCGCTTGACCCGGCCAGCGCGGCACGATCCTCGGCGGCGAACTGGTCGTGGAAGCGGCTGTAGATGGCGTTGGCGTGGATCGCCATGGGGCTGTCGAGGAACACCGCCTGTTGCGGCAGGCGGCCCTCCTGGTAGAAGCGCCCCAGGTAGTAGATCAGGTCCTGGGTGCGGCCGACGGCGAAGGAGGGAATCAGCACGTTGCCGCCCTCGCGGTGGGCCTGCTGCAGGATCGCCGCCAGCTCCTCCAGGGTGTCCTCGCTACGGCGGTGGTCGCGGTCGCCGTAGGTCGACTCCATCAGCAGCACGTCGGCCTCGCTCAGCGTGGTCGGCGCCTGCATCAGCGGCGAGCAGGTATTGCCCAGGTCGCCGGAAAACACCAGATGGCGGTGCAGGTGGTGGTCCTCGATCTTCATCTCGACTATCGCCGCGCCGAGGATATGCCCGGCGTTATGGAAGGTCACCTGCACCCCTTTGGCCACCTCCACCGGCGTGCCGAAGGCGTGGGTGCGGCGCTGGCCGAGCGCCTGCTCGGCGTTGGCCAGGGTGTACAGCGGCACGATCGCCGGCTTGCCCTGGCGCGCCCGCCAGCGGTTCTCCCACTCGGCGTCCTTCTCCTGGAGAAAGGCGGCATCCAGCAGCATCAGTTCGAGCAGCTCGCCGCTGGCCTCGGTGACATGGATGGCGCCGCGGTAACCCTCGGCCACCAGGCGCGGCAGCAGGCCGCTGTGGTCGAGGTGGGCGTGGGACACCACCACCGCATCCAGGCCGCGCGGGTCGAAAGGGAAGGCGCTGCGGTTGCGGTCCTCCTCCTCGCGGCGGCCCTGGTGCATGCCGCATTCGAGCAGCACCTTGGCGCCGTCGCGGCTCTCCACCAGGTAGCAGGAGCCGGTGACTTGGCGAATGGCGCCGAGAAAGCTCAGTAATGCCATGATCCTCATCTCCAGTAGGCGACGGCCCATCTTGCCGAGCCGCGCGGACGATGCCGTTGATGCAGGTCAGTATGGTCGCTGGCGCGCCGTTCGTCCGGGCGAGCCGGCCATGGCGCGTCGTCTGATTTACTGGAGAGGTGAGGGCGCGTCGTCTGGCGCAGATGCACGGCGAGGAAAGGGAGGGGCAGGCATGCCCAAGTTGATCCTGGAGATAGATGTGGATTTGTACCGCCTGCTGCAGCAGGCGGCGCGCACCAATCAGTTGAGCCTGGAAGACGAATGCCTGCGTCGCTTGGAGGGTGGTGTGCGCCGCTCGCGCTATATGGAGGCGCTGCTCGCCGAACTGCGCGCCGACGACGCGCAGCGTCGGGCCGAGAAGGGCTGAAGGCTTACAGGCCGCAGTCGGCCCTGTCGAACTGCTCGGTGGTTACCGGGCGGTTGCTGCGGTATTCGCTGAACTGGTAGCGCAACTGCGCGCCCTGGGCCAGCAGCTGGCGATAGCCCGGGTTGCGGCACACGCTGGCGGCCAGCTGGGCGCGCACCGTGTCCGGATTGCCGCGCATCTGCGCGGCGTGGGCCGGCCGGACGCTGAGGTGGTTGATCAGGGTGTGGCCTTCGACCGTGTAGCCCTGATCGAGGATGTCCTCGTTGATCGCCCGCGGCGTGCCCTCGCTGCTTTGCCGGGCGACCTGCTCGAGGGCGCGGGTCAGTTCGAGCTCCTTGAGCGAGGCGGCCTGGGCGGCGACGGGCAGGGCCAGGGCGAGGACGAGGGCGGTAACGCGGGACATGCGGATTCTCCTGAACGAGTGCGGGTTTTGACCCGCCAGGCGCGGCCGGGTTCAGCACCTGGCGCATCATAGCCTGCCCGGCTTTGTTAAACTGCCGCGTTTTTTCTGTCGAGCCCTGTTCGTGGACCAGTCCCATCCCCCGCATGCCGTCGCCCGGCTACGCGCCGAGCGCCTGGCGCGCAGCGTGAAACCCTTCGTCGCCCGTGGCTCGCGAGCCGAGCGCTGCCCGGCTTGCCGGGTGCAGCCGGATTACTGCCTGTGCGCCTGGCGCCCGCGGGTGGAGGCGCATGCCGGCATGTGCCTGGTGATGCACGACATCGAGGCGCTCAAGCCGAGCAACACCGGCTGGCTGATCGCCGACGTGGTGGCTGACACCCACGCCTTCGGCTGGACGCGCACCGCGGTCGATCCGGCGCTGCCGGCGCTGCTCGCCGAGCCGCAGTGGCAGCCCTACCTGGTGTTTCCCGGCGAGTACGCCGCTCCCGAGCGGGTGGTGGACGAGGTGCATCTGGCGCCGGGCAAGCGGCCGCTGTTCGTGCTGCTGGATGCGACCTGGACCGAGGCGCGCAAGATGTTTCGCAAGAGCCCCTATCTGGACGCGCTGCCGGTGCTCAGCCTGACCCCGGCGCAGCTGTCGCGCTACCGCCTGCGCCGCTCCACCCGCGGCGAGCACCTGTGCACCGCCGAGGTGGCGGCCATGTGCCTGGAACTGGCCGGCGACGCGCAGGCCAGCGAGGCGCTGGACTGCTACCTGGATGCCTTCAGTCAGCATTACCTGGCGGCAAAGCGGCGCCTGCCGCTGGATCTGGACGACGAGCTGCATCAGCGCCTGGCGCGTTTTCGCTGAGCGCGGCCGGCAGCGGCTTGGGCCACAGCTGGGCCAGCAGCATGCCGGCGAACATCAGCGCGCAGCCCAGGTAGCCACGCAGCGCCAGCACTTCGCCGAGCAGCAGGGCGCCGGCGATGGCGGCGAACACCGCCTCCAGCGAGAGGATGATCGCCGCGTGCGAGGCGATGGCGTGCTGCTGCGCCACCACCTGCAGGGTAAAACCGACGGCCACGCCGAACAGGCCGCCATAGAGGATCGCCGGGCCGGCTTTGATAATGCCGTCCAGGGTTGCCGTCTCGAAGACCAGCGCCAGCAGCAGGCTGATCGCGGCGCAGGTGGCGAACTGGATGAATGCCAGGCGCAGCGGGTCGTGGCGGCTGGCGAAGAAGCCCACCAGCAGCACGTGCACGCCCCAGACGAAGGCGCCGGCCAGCTGCAGCCAGTCGCCGGAGGCGACGGTAAAGCCTTCGCCGACGCTGAGCAGGAACATGCCGAGCACCGCCAGGCTGGCGCCCAGCCAGATGCCCAGGCCGCTGCGCTGGCCGATCAGCAGGCCGAGGATCGGCACGACTATGACGTACAGCCCGGTGATGAAGCCGGAGTTGGTCACCGTGGTGAACAGCAGGCCGACCTGCTGCAGGTTGATCCCCAGCGACAGCGCCAGGCCCATCACCACGCCGCCGAGCAGCAGGCCGCGGCTCAGCGGCGCCGCCGGGCGTCGGCTGCGCCGTTGCAGCAGGGCCAGCAGCGGCAGCAGCACCAGGCAGGCCAGGGCGAAACGCAGGCCGGTGTAGAGGAAGGGGCCGATGCTGTCCATGCCCAGGCGCTGGGCGACGAAGGCGCTGCCCCAGATCATCGCGGTGATCAGCATCAACAGGTCGGCGCGCAGGGCTTGGCTTGGCATGGCGGTGTCTCGGCGGGCAAAGCGGCGAATCGTGCCGCAAAGCGCGGCGCTTGACCACCCCGTCACGGCTCGGCATGCTGGGCGCCGCCGTCGCTCCGTGTGGGGAGCCTGCCGCGTCGAGTGCGCAGGCTTGAGCGGGTCGTCCGGCGCCAGGCGCTGCCATAATCAATGCAGTGCACTCATAACAAGAACAGGACCTGCCAATGGCCGCCTACGAAATCCTGATTGCCGACGACCATCCGTTGTTTCGCAGCGCCCTGCAGCAAGCCCTGACCCTGGGCCTGGGGCCCGAGGTGCGGCTGGTGGAAGCCGCCAGCATCGCCGAGCTGGAAGGCCACCTGGCCGCCAAGAGCGACTGGGACCTGGTTCTGCTCGACCTCAACATGCCCGGTGCCTACGGCTTCTCCGGTCTGGTGCTGCTGCGCGGGCAATACCCGCAGATTCCCGTGGTGATGATCTCCGCGCAGGAGGAGGCCTCGGTGGTCAACCGCTCCCGCGAGTTCGGCGCCAGCGGCTTCATCCCCAAGTCCAGCCCGCTGGAAACCATCCAGCAGGCCGTGCGCCAGGTGCTCGACGGCGATACCTGGTGGCCGCCGCTGGCCGAGGAGGGCGCGCCGGTGTCGGCCGAGGCCAAGGCCGCCAGCGCCGGCCTGGCCAGCCTGACGCCGCAGCAGTTCCGCGTGCTGACCATGGTCTGCGAAGGCCTGCTGAACAAGCAGATCGCCTACGAGCTGAGCGTCTCCGAGGCCACGGTCAAGGCCCACGTCACCGCCATCTTCCGCAAGCTCGGGGTGCGCACCCGCACCCAGGCGGCGCTGCTGCTGCAGCAGATGGAGTCGATTCCGGGTTAATGGCCCGGGCGGACGCAAGCGTTCGCCGTGTAAGACGGTGGACAAGCCTGCGGCATGTCCACCCTAGGCAATCGACGGCAGGACGATCTGATCGCTGCGCGCCACCCCGACGGTGAGCGCGCGGCACTGTTCGAGAAACTCGCGCATGGCCGCGGTCTGGTACTTCTGCTTGTGCCAGATGAAGTAGAACTGCCGGCGCAGGTCCAGCTGCGGCGTCTCCACCGGCACCAGGCTGCCGCGACGGAAGGCGTCGCGCAGCGCCAGGCGCGAGATGCAGCCTATGCCCAGGCCCGACTCCACCGCGCGTTTGATCGCCTCGGTGTGTTCCAGCTCCAGGCGGATATTCAGGCTGCGCGGGTGATGGCGCATGGCCTGGTCGAACGTCAGGCGGGTGCCCGAGCCCTGCTCGCGGAGAATCCAGGCCTCGTGCGTGAGCTCCTCCAGCGTCGCCGTGCCGCGCGCGGCGAGGGCATGCTGCGGCGCGCAGAACACCACCAGTTCGTCCTCCACCCAGGGCTGCACCTCGATGTCCGGGTGTTGGCAGTCGCCTTCGATCAGGCCCAGGTCCAGCTCGTAGTGGGCGATCTGCTGCACCACGTGGGCGGTGTTGTGCACCTGCAGTTTCACCCGGCATTCGGGGTGGCGCTGCATGAAACTGCCGATCAGCAGGGTGGCCAGGTAGTTGCCCACGGTGAGGGTGGCGCCGACGTTGAGCGAGCCGAAGCCGCTCTTGCCGCCGAGCAGGCGTTCGATCTCGCGCGCCTGGTCGAGCAGCGCCACCGCCTGCGGCAGCAACTGGCGACCCAGGGCGTTGAGCGCTAGGCGCTTGCCGGCGCGGTCGAACAGCTGGCAGTCGGAGTGGCGCTCCAGCTCGGTCAGCGAGGTGCTGGTGGCCGATTGCGACAGCGCCAGCGACTCGGCCGCGCGCGAGACGCTTTCCTGCTGGGCCACGGCGACGAAGACCTGGAGTTGTCTGAGAGTAAATCGCATATCGATATAACCGATAACCTATATCTTGATAATCCACTTAACAGATATTCTGCGCCCGCCTAGAATGCCGCGCAATTCGTCTTTTTTGGTTCCCGTCCGCGCGAGGAAGTCCGCATGAGCAATATGAACGTCGAGCGTGTGCTCAGCGTCCACCACTGGAACGACACCCTGTTCAGCTTCAAGTGCACCCGAGACCCGGGCCTGCGCTTCGAGAACGGCCAGTTCGTCATGATCGGCCTGCAGCAGCCCAACGGTCGTCCGCTGATGCGCGCCTACTCCATCGCCAGCCCGAACTACGAGGAGCACCTGGAGTTCTTCAGCATCAAGGTGCCGGACGGCCCGCTGACCTCGCAGCTGCAGCACCTCAAGGAAGGCGACGAGATCGTCATCAGCAAGAAGCCCACCGGCACCCTGGTGCTCGACGACCTGCTGCCGGGCAAGCACCTCTACCTGCTGTCCACCGGCACCGGCCTGGCGCCGTTCATGAGCGTGATCCAGGACCCGGAAACCTACGAGCGTTTCGACAAGGTGATCCTGGTGCACGGCGTGCGTTACGTGAACGAGGTGGCCTACCGCGAGTTCATCACCGAGCACCTGCCGCAGAACGAGTTCTTCGGCGAGGCGCTCAAGGGCAAGCTGATCTACTACCCGACCGTGACCCGCGAGCCGTTCGAGAACCAGGGCCGCCTGACCGACCTGATGCGCAGCGGCAAGCTGTTCGCCGACATCGGCCTGCCGCCGATCAACCCGCAGGACGACCGCGCGATGATCTGCGGCAGCCCGAGCATGCTCGACGAGACCAGCGAAGTGCTCGACGGCTTCGGCCTGAAGATCTCCCCGCGCATGGGTGAGCCGGGCGACTACCTGATCGAGCGCGCCTTCGTCGAGAAGTAAGACCGCAGCGAAAACGACAAAGCCGCCCACTGGGCGGCTTTGTCGTTGTAGGGCCGTAGGGTGCGTCGTGCGCACCAACCCTTCATGGAAGCCCGGGGATGGCCCCCGGCGGCGTTACAGACGCTTGGCCTCGAGGATCAGCACCGGCTCGCGCGGCACGTTCTGGTGCATGCCGCGGTTGGCGGTGGGCACCTGGGCGATCTTGTCCACCACTTCCATGCCGCGGGTCACCTTGCCGAACACCGCGTAGCCGAAGTCGCGCGAGCCGTGGTCGAGGAAGGCGTTGTCCTTGTGGTTGATGAAGAACTGGCTGGTGGCCGAGTCGCGTACCTGGGTACGGGCCATGGCCAGGGTGCCGCGCACGTTGTGCAGGCCGTTGTCGGCTTCGTTCTTGATCGGCGTGTCGGTGTCCTTCTGCTGCATCTGCGCATCGAAGCCGCCGCCCTGGACCATGAAGCCGGGGATCACCCGGTGGAACTGGGTGCCGGCGTAGAAGCCACTGTCGACGTACTTGAGGAAGTTGGCGGTGCTGATCGGCGCCTTGTCGGCGGCCAGCTCCACCTCGATCTCACCGAGGCTGGTGGTCAGCAGCACCTTGGGATTGTCCGCCGCCAGCAGGCTGGTGGAGAGCAGCAGGGAACAGGCGGCGAAGGCGAGTTGCTTGAGCATGATGGTCAGTTTTCCTTGTTGGCGGTTTCTTCGAGAAAGGCGAGCAGGGCGCTGTTGAAGCGTTCGGGTTGATCCAGCGGGGTGGCGTGGCGCGAATTTTCGATCACCAGCAGGCGCGCGTCGGGCAGTTCGGCGACGTACTCGCGCTTGCGTTCGACCGGGGTGTAGTCGCGGTCGGCGCTGATCACCAGGGTAGGACAGGTGATGCGGCTCAGGCGTTCCCGCACGCCCCAGCCGATGATGGCGTCGAGGCTGGCCAGGTAGGCGCGCTTGTCGTTCTGCGGCCAGCGCTCTTCGATCTTGCGTCGCAGTTCGGCCTGCTCCGGCCTGGGGAACAGCAGCTTGCCCAGGGCCTTGGCGATGGTCTCCAGGCTGAGCAGGCGCGACAGCGTCCAGCGCTTGCCGATTTCCAGCCAGTCGCGCGGGCTTTTCGCCTTCACCTCCGGGCCGCTGTTGACTATGGTCAGGCTGCGCAGCAGCTCCGGGCGGTCGACGCCGAGCTGGAAGCCGATCATGCCGCCCATGGAAATGCCCACCAGGTGCACCGGCGGCAGTTGCAGGTGCTCGATCAGCGCGGCCACGTCATCGGCGAAATCGGCGATGCGATAGGCCTCGCGCGGTTTGTCCGAGCGGCCATGGCCGCGCACGTCGAGCGCCAGCACGCGGTAGTGCTGGCTGAGCACGGGAATCTGGTACTCCCAGTCGCGGGTGCTCGAGCCCAGGCCGTGCACCAGCAGCAGCGGCGCGCCGTGGCCGTAGTCCTCGTAGTGCAGCTGGCAACCGTCGTTGTCGAAGTAGGGCATGGCCGGGGTCTCAGTTGGGCGACTGTGGGGCGGCGAAGGCGGCATCCAAGGGGGCGGCGTCGAAGTTCTTGATCAGCTCGATGAGAATCTGCGTGGCCGGGCCGAGCACCCGTTCCTTGTTGCTATAGAGGAAGAAGCGCGGCTTGCGCGTGCCGCCCTGGGCCAGCGGCAGCGGCTTGAGCAGGCCCTCGTCCAGCTCGCGGGCGATCAGGTGGCGCGGCAGCCAGGCGAAGCCCAGGCCGCTGCCGACGAAGGTGCGCGCGGTGGGCAGGCTGCCGACGGTCCAGCGTTGTTCGGCACCGAGCCAGCCGCTGTCGCGCGGCTGCACCCGGCCGCTGTCGCGGACCACTACCTGCATCTGGGTTTCCAGGTCCTGGAAGCTCAGCTCGCGTTGCAGGCGGTGCAGGGCATGTTCCGGATGGGCCACGGCGATAAATTCCACCTCGCCCAGTTCCTGCGGCAGGTAGCCGGTGATGTTGAGGGCGCTGATGGCCAGGTCGGCGGAGCCTTCGAGCAGCACCTCCTCGACACCGGACAGCACCTCCTCGCGCAGGCGCACGCGGCAGCCGCGGCTCTGCGGCATGAAGGCCGACAGCGCGCGGACGATATTGGCGGTGGGGTAGGCGGCGTCCACCACCAGGCGCACCTCGGCTTCCCAGCCCTGCTCCATATGGTGGGCCAGGTCTTCCAGCTGGCTGGCCTGCTTGACCAGTTGCCGCGAACGGCGCAGCAGCACGTCGCCGGCCTCGGTGAGCACCGCCTTGCGCCCGTCGATGCGCAGCAGCGGCACGCCGAGCTGCTCCTGCATGCGCGCCACGGTGTAGCTGACCGAGGATTGCGAGCGGTGCAGCACCTCGGCGGCCTGGGCGAAGCCGCCCTGGTCGACCACCGCCTGCAGGGTGCGCCATTGATCCAGGGTTACACGGGGAGCCTTCATTGCATCATCCTGTCTGTGCCGGCAAACGGGTTCTATCGCCGGCGATATCCACCTACACTGGCGCTTCCCCGTTGGAGAGCGTCGATGAAAAAACTCTGCTGCCTGCTGTTCGTCCTGTTGCCGCTGGGCGCCCATGCCTACCCCATCGAGCTGGACAAGCAGCTCAACGGTGCCGAGGTGTCCGCCAGCACCCAGGAGATCGACCACAACATGGCGGCGCTGATGCTCTACAACTATGGTCAGAGCGAGGCCGAATGCACCGCGGTGTTCCGCAACGGCCCCGAAGCGCCGCGGACCCGTCGGGCCGCGCTGGCGCCGGGGGCGAACACCAATCTGACGGTCAAGTTCACCCGCAGCGTGATTCGCCTGCGGGTCAGCCTGACCTGTGGCCTCAAGTAAGCAGAGCCTAGTGCCGGGGCATAGATAAATCAACTTTGTCGATATATGTAAGCGGATATTTGCGCTTTTTAATCGATAGTTGCGACTCTAATCTCTGCTCCATCGATCTCTACCCACCTCGATGGAGTCTCAAACATGTCCCGTGTTCTGGTTATCGAAAGCAGCGCCCGTCAACAAGGCTCGGTGTCCCGCGAGCTGACCCAGCAGTTCATCGCCAACTGGCAGGCCGCCCATCCCGCCGACCAGATCCAGGTACGCGACCTGGCCGCCGAGCCGGTGCCGCACCTGGATGCCACCCTACTGGGCGGCTGGATGACCCCGACCGAGCAGCAGAGCGAGGCGGAGAAGGCCGCGCTGGCACGCTCCAACCAGCTCACCGACGAGCTGCTGGCCGCCGACGTGCTGGTGCTGGCCGCGCCCATGTACAACTTCGCCATCCCCAGCACCCTGAAAGCCTGGCTGGACCACGTGCTGCGCGCCGGGGTCACCTTCAAGTACAGCGAAACCGGCCCGCAGGGCCTGCTCAGTGGCAAGCGCGCCTTCGTCCTCACCGCCCGCGGCGGCATCTACGCCGGCAGCGGCCTGGATCACCAGGAACCCTACCTGCGCCAGGCGCTGGCCTTCATCGGCATCCACGAGGTGCAGTTCATCCATGCCGAAGGCCTGAACCTGGGCAGCGAGTTCAGTGCCAAGGGGCTGGCCCAGGCCAAGGCCAAGCTGGCGGCCGTGGCCTGATCGCGACTCCACTCTCCTGAGCGCCCGCATCCGGGCGCGTTCGCCGGCCGGTGCCCGAGGGTGCGGGCCGGCTTTTTCGTCTGATCCGGGGCAAAACCGGAGACATTCACGCGGATCCTCCCGGATTGCGACCGCAGTCCACCCTGTTCGCGGCCCAGGCCGCTGCGACGGATTGTCCGGCACGGGCGAACGCGCTAAGGTCGCCGCCTTAGTTGTCTGGAGCTCGCCGTGCGCTACCTGCTGATTGTGACCCTGCTGTGGGCCTTCTCCTTCAGCCTGATCGGCGAGTACCTGGCCGGGGCGGTCGACAGCTACTTCGCCGTGCTCAGCCGCATCCTCATCGCCGGGCTGCTGTTCGTGCCGCTGACCCGCTGGCGCGGCCAGGCGCCGGCCTTCGTGCGCGGCATGCTGCTGATCGGCGCGTTGCAGTTCGGCGTCACCTATGTCTGCCTGTACCTGAGCTTCAACCTGCTGACGGTGCCCGAGGTGCTGCTGTTCACCATCCTCACGCCGCTGCACGTGACCCTGATCGAGGACGCCCTTAATCGCCGCTTCAACCCCTGGGCACTGCTCGCCGCGCTGGTGGCGGTGCTGGGCGCCGGGATCATCCGCTACGACGGCGTCAGCCAGGGGTTCCTGCTCGGCTTCCTGCTGCTGCAACTGGCCAACTTCACCTTCGCTGCCGGCCAGGTGCTGTACAAGCACCTGCTGTTGCGTCACCCCTCGAGCGAGCCGCAGTACCGGCGTTTCGGCTTCTTCTACCTGGGTGCGCTGCTGGTGGCGTTGCCGGCCTTCCTGCTGCTGGGCAATGCCGAGCGCCTGCCGAGCACGCTGCTGCAGTGGAGTGTGCTCGCCTGGCTCGGCGTGGTGGCCTCGGGCCTGGGGCTGTACTGGTGGAACCAGGGCGCCAGCCTGGTCGACGGCGGCACCCTGGCGGTGATGAACAATGCGCTGGTGCCGGCCGGCTTGCTGGTCAATCTGCTGATCTGGAACCATGACGCCGATCTGCTGCGCCTGGCCCTGGGCGGTGCGGTGATCGTCGCCTCGCTGCCGCTGGCCGGCCTCGGCCGGGCGCGGCTACTGCAGGGCAGGGTGGCCTGATGCACCTGTCCGGGCGTGGGGTGGCGCTGTCGGTGGGCGCCTCGCTGCTGTTCGCCGTGCTGCCCGGCTACGTGCAACTGCTGGCGCCGCTGGACGGCATCCAGATCTTCGCCCAGCGCGTGCTCTGGTCGATTCCGCTGGTGCTGTTGCTGGTGCTGCTGACCCGCCAGGGGGCGCTGCTGCGCGAGACCTTCGCCCGCCTGCGCCGCGAGCCGTTGCTGCTGGCCGCCTGGCCGCTGGCGGCGGTGCTGATCGGCGTGCAGTGGGGGCTGTTTCTCTGGGCGCCATTGGCCGGGCGCATGCTTGAGGTGTCGCTGGGCTACTTCCTCCTGCCGTTGGCCATGGTCCTGGCCGGGCGGCTGTTCTACGACGAACGCCTGCGCCCGCTGCAGCAACTGGCGGTGGCCTGCGCCGTGCTCGGCGTGCTGCACGAACTGTGGCGCAGCCAGGCGTTCTCCTGGCTGACCCTGGTCACCGCGCTGGGTTACCCGCCGTATTTCATGCTGCGCCGCTGGATGCGCCTGGACGCATTGTCGGGCTTCGTGCTGGAGATGCTGATGCTGGCGCCCTTGGCGATCTGGCTGATCGTCGCTTACGCCCCGGTGGGCGCCTTCGAGGAGCGGGCCGCGCTCTGGCTGCTGGTGCCCGGCATGGCGCTGATCGGCACCCTGGCCTTCGCCGCGATGATGGCTTCCAGCCGCCTGCTGCCGCTGGGGCTGTTCGGCATTCTCAATTACGTCGAGCCGGTGCTGCTGTTCGGCGTGGCCCTGCTGGTGCTCGGCGAGTCCTTCGATGCCGGGCAATGGCTGACCTACCTGCCGATCTGGCTGGCGGTGCTGCTGGTTGGTTGGGACAGCGCCCGGCTGCTGCGCAAGCAGCAGCGCGGGCACTGATCAGGCGGCGCTGC
Source organism: Pseudomonas sp. NPDC077649 (assembly GCF_044542855.1). NCBI lineage: Bacteria > Pseudomonadati > Pseudomonadota > Gammaproteobacteria > Pseudomonadales > Pseudomonadaceae > Pseudomonas > Pseudomonas sp. NPDC077649. Next base: position 1,083,592 of record NZ_JBITVF010000001.1, read on the forward strand.
TGCGCGGCATGGGAATCTGCGTCGGCTGGCTGGCCTGCTTCTTCACCTGGTAGTGCAGCTGCACCGTGCCGCTGTTGAAGCGCCGCTGGTCGCTCAGCACCAGGCTGCGCTCCATGCCGCTGGCCAGCAGCGGAATGCCGGCGCCGAGCAGGTGCGGTACCAGGTTGATCACCACCTCGTCGAGCAGGCCGGCGGTGTAGCAGGTGCCCGCCAGGGAGCTGCCGCCGACCAGCCAGATGCGCTGGAACTTGGCTTCCTTCAGCGCCGCCACGGCCTGCCCCGGCGTGCAGTGGGTCAGCTGCACCTCGGTCGCCGCGCGCGGCAACTGGGAGCGGGTGAGCACCACGCAGGGCTTGCCCGGATAGGGCCAGGGCCCACCGCGCTTGAGCAGCGCCTCGTAGGTGCCGCGGCCCATCAGCAGGGCGTCGATGCTGGAGTAGAAGTACTGAAAGCTGTATTCCTCGTCCGGTTGGCGCTGGGCTTCGAACCAGTCGAGGCGACCATCGGGGCGGGCGATATAGCCATCGAGGCTTGAGGTGACGTGGTAGATCAGCGAGGGGTTCATCATGCCTCCGCAACAAAGCGTCTTAGCGTTGGAGCGATGCGTAGGCGACAAGTTCGGCGGGCGCCGCGACCGCTGGTCGGCGGCGCCCGGGGCTCTGGTTTAGTCCAGCACGTTCCTCAATACCTCATAGACGATCCCGGTGGCGATTGCCACCAGCACCACGTCGCGGCCCACCTGTTTCCACTCGTAACCCTCGTAATAGGGCAGGCGCGCCGACAGACGGCTGTCGAAGTTCTTGGCGATGCCCGGCGGCAGCGGCTTGCCGCGGGCCAGGTTCTTGGCGATGCCGGGCGGCAGAGCGGAGGTCGGGCCGATCAGCTGGCGGTTGTCGCCGAGCACGATGCGCACCTGGCCGATATCCACGGTCGGACCGCGCAGGTCGATCTGCACCTCGTCGTGGCCGCCGCCATGCTTGCCCTTGCCCGGCGGCGGGCTGGCCAGCAGTGGCGAGGCGAACAGCAGCAGACTGAGGCCGAGCGCGAGGGGAGTTCGGGTTATGGCAGGCATGGGCAGAGCTCCAGCGAAGGGGTGTGCCGATTAGAACGCCGCGGCCGGGGCGGTTCAAGCCTCCGGCGTCGGCGCCGCCGGCGATTGTGACGGCAGTCTTTGACTCAGCGCCTGCAGGCCCTGGCGCAGGTCGTTGCCGGCCGGCTGCTGGTACAGCGCCAGGTCGAACTCCGGCAGCAGGGCCAGCAGGTAGTCGAAGATGTCGCTCTGGATGCGTTCGTATTCCAGCCAGTTGGTGGTGCCGGTGAAGCAGTAGATCTCCAGCGGGATGCCTTCGGCGCCGGGTTGCAGCTGGCGCACCATGCAGGTCATGTCCTGGCGGATCTGCGGGTGACTCTTCAGGTAGGCCTCGGCGTAGGCGCGGAAGGTACCGATATTGGTCATGCGCCGGCGGTTGGCCGAGGGGCCGTTCTCGGCCTTGTGCTCGGCGTTCCACTGGCGCAGCTCGGCCTGCTTGTGGCCGAGATAATCGGTGAGCAGGCGCACGCCGGCCAGGCGCTGCTCCTCGGCGGCGTCGAGAAAGCGCACCAGGCCGGCGTCCAGGTGCAGGCTGCGCTTGATCCGTCGGCCGCCGGCCTGGGTCATGCCGCGCCAGTTCTTGAACGACTCGGCCATCAGCCGCCAGGTGGGGATGGAGACGATGGTCTTGTCGAAGTTCTGCACCTTGACCGTGTGCAGGCTGATGTCCACCACGTCGCCGTCGGCGCCGACCTGGGGCATCTCGATCCAGTCGCCGACGCGCAGCGAGTCGTTGCTGGTCAGCTGCACGCCAGCGACGAAGGACAGCAGGGTGTCCTTGTACACCAGCAGGATCACCGCCGACATCGCGCCGAGGCCGGACAGCAGCAGCAGCGGCGAGCGGTCGATCAGGGTGGCGACTATGACGATGGCGGCGAACACGTACAGCAGCATCTTGGCCAGCTGCACGTAACCCTTGATCGAGCGGGTGCGCGCGTGCGGGGTGCGTGCGTAGAGGTCGAGCAGGGCGTTGAGCAGGGCGCTGAGGGCCAGGGTCAGCGACAGCAGGGTGAAGGCCAGGGCCAGGTTGCGCAGGAAGTGCTCGGCCTTGTCGCTCAGCTCCGGCACCAGCACCAGGCCGAACTGCACCAGCAGCGACGGCACCATCTGCGCCAGGCGGTTGAACACCTTGTTGTGGCGCAGGTCCTCCAGCCAGAACAGCGCCGGCTGGCGTGCCAGCAGCTTGCTCGCATGCAGGATCAGAAAGCGCGCCAGGCGTCCGGCCAGCAGCGCCACCAGCAGCAGCACCAGCAGGCCGGTGATGGCGCCCAGCCAGGGGTACTGGTCGAAGTGGTTCCAGAGTTGCTCGGCCTGGCTCAGCAGCTGATCCGTATCCATGGGCGAAAACTACCTGTCGATGCTCGGGAAGGGGCCAATTAGACCATCCCCATGGCATGGGTTCGCAACCTCGGCGGCGCCGCGTTGCAAAGAAATTCGGCCGCGGCGGCGGAAACCGTTAGGCTATGCACCGTTTTGTCGATTCTTCGAGGTAGTGCCCCCGTGTTTGCCCAATTCGCCCTGCATGAACGCCTGCTGAAAGCCGTGGCCGAGCTTAATTTCGTCGAGCCCACCCCGGTGCAGGCGGCAGCGATTCCGCCTGCGCTGGAGGGCAAGGACCTGCGGGTGATCGCCCAGACCGGCAGCGGCAAGACCGCCGCCTTCGTCCTGCCGTTGCTCAACCGCCTGCTCGGTGATGGCAACTCGCAGCAGCGCGTGAGCATCCGGGCGCTGATCCTGCTGCCGACCCGCGAGCTGGCCCAGCAGACGCTGAAGGAAGTCGAGCGCTTCGCCCAGTTCACCTTCCTCAAGGCCGGCCTGGTGACCGGCGGCGAGGACTTCAAGGTGCAAGCCGCGATGATGCGCAAGATCGACATCCTGATCGGCACGCCGGGGCGCCTGATCGAACACGCCAACGCCGGCAACCTGCCGCTGAACGAGGTCGAGGTGCTGGTGTTCGACGAGGCCGACCGCATGCTCGACATGGGCTTCGCCGAGGACGCCCAGCGCCTGGCCGAAGCCTGCGGGCCGCACCAGACCCTGCTGTTTTCCGCCACCACCGGCGGCAACGGCCTGCGCGAGATGGTCGCCAAGGTGCTCAAGGCGCCGCAGCACCTGATGCTCAACAGCGTCAGTCAGCTCAACGAGGGCACCCGCCAGCAGATCATCACCGCCGACCACAACCATCACAAGGAACAGCTGGTCGACTGGCTGCTGGCCAACGAGACCTATGACAAGGCCATCGTCTTCACCAACACCCGGGTGCAGGCCGACCGCCTCTACGGCAAGCTGGTGGCGGCCGGGGTCAAGGCCTTCGTGCTGCACGGCGAGAAGGACCAGAAGGACCGCAAGCTGGCCATCGACCGCCTGCGCCAGGGCGCGGTCAAGGTGCTGGTGGCCACCGACGTGGCCGCCCGCGGCCTGGACGTCGACGGCCTGGACCTGGTGATCAACTTCGACATGCCGCGCTCCGGCGACGAGTACGTGCACCGCATCGGCCGCACCGGCCGCGCCGGCGGCGAAGGGCTGGCGATTTCGCTGATCTGCCACGGCGACTGGAACCTGATGTCGAGCATCGAGCGCTACCTCAAGCAGCGTTTCGAGCGGCGCACCGTCAAGGAGCTCAAGGGCAGCTACCAGGGGCCGAAGAACCTCAAGGCCTCGGGCAAGGCCGCCGGCAGCAAGAAGAAAAAGACCGACAAGGACGCCAAGAAGGCCGCGCCCAAGCGCAAGTCCGGCCCGCGCCCGGCCGGCAAGCCCTCGGCGCTGGTCAGCGAGGACGGCCTGGCGCCGCTCAAGCGCAAGAAGCCGGCGGCGGAGTAACCGGGCAGGAATGCCATGCTGTGGGCTGCGCTTTAGCGGCGAGTCGCGGCTCAAGCCCCTCCCACGGGGTCAATCCACCCCGACGAAGCCGCCGGTCTGGTGCTGCCACAGGCGCGCATACAGGCCGCCGCGGGCGACCAGCTCGGCGTGGCTGCCGCTCTCGACGATGCGCCCCTGGTCGATCACCACCAGGCGATCCATGCGCGCGATGGTCGACAGGCGATGGGCGATGGCGATCACCGTCTTGCCCTGCATCAGCTCGTCCAGGCTGTCCTGGATCGCCGCCTCGACTTCCGAATCCAGCGCCGAGGTGGCTTCGTCCAGCACCAGGATCGGCGCGTCCTTGAGCAGCACGCGGGCGATGGCGATGCGCTGGCGCTGACCGCCGGACAGCTTGACCCCGCGCTCGCCGACCTGGGCGTCCATGCCGCGGCCGCCCTGGCCGTCGTCCAGCAGCGGAATGAAGGCGTCGGCGCGGGCCTTGCGCGCCGCCTCCAGCAACTGCGCCTCGCTGGCGTCCGGGCGACCGTAGCGCAGGTTGTCGCGGATCGAGCGGTGCAGCAGGGCGGTGTCCTGGGTGACCATGCCGATCTGCGCGCGCAGGCTCTCCTGGCTGACCTGGGCGATGTCCTGGCCATCGACCAGGATGCGTCCGCTCTCCAGGTCGTACAGGCGCAGCAGCAGGTTGACCAGGGTCGACTTGCCGGCGCCGGACGGCCCGACCAGGCCGATCTTTTCGCCGGCGCGCACGTTCAGGCTGAGCCCGGCGATCACCCCGCCGGCCTTGCCGTAGTGGAAGTGGATGTCCTCGAAACGCACCTCGCCGCGCTCCACCCGCAGCGGCTGGGCGCCCTCCCGGTCGAGCACCTGGCGCGGCTGGACGATGGTGTGCATGCCGTCCTGCACCGTGCCGACGTTCTCGAAGATGCCGTTGACCACCCACATCACCCACTCGGCCATGTTGTTGATGCGCAGCACCAGGCCCAGCGCCAGGGCGATGGCGCCGGTGCTGATCGACCCCAGGCTCCACAGCCACAGCGCCAGGGCGCCGGTGGCGACGATCAGCACGCCGTTGAGGCTGGTGATGCTGACGTCGAGCAGGGTCACGGTGCGGGTCTGCTGGTGCACCTTGTCCAGCAGCTCCTGCATGGCCTCGCGGGCGTAGCCTTCCTCCTCGCGGGTGTGGGCGAACAGCTTGAGCGTCATCACGTTGCTGTAGCCGTCCACCACCCGGCCCATGACCTTCGAGCGCGCCGCCGAGGCGGCTGCCGAGCGCTGCTTGATGCGCGGCACGAAATGGCGCAGCAGCAGGCAGTAGCCGACGATCCAGGCCAGCAGCGGCAGGATCAGACGCACATCCGCGGCGGCGAACAGGTACAGCGCGCTGCCGGCGTAGACCACCACGAACCACAGCGCGTCGACCAGCTGCATGGCCGACTCGCGCAGGCTCGGCCCGGTCTGCATGATGCGTTGGGCGATGCGCCCGGCGAAGTCGTTCTGGAAGAAGCTCAGGCTCTGCTTGAGCACGTAGCGGTGGTTCTGCCAGCGGATCAGGTTGGTCAGTCCCGGATTGACCGCCTGGTTGGCCAGCAGATCGTGCAGGCCGAACACCAGCGGGCGCAGGAGCAGCGCCACCAGCAGCATCCACAGCGGCTCGCCGCGGTACTGCTGGAAGAACTCGGCGCTCGGCGTGCGCTGTGCCATGTCGATCAGGCGGCCGAGGAACTCGAACAGCGCCACCTCGATCACCGCGGCGAAGAAGCCCATCACCAGCAGGGCCAGCATCAGCGGCCAGACCTGGCGCAGGTAGTGCAGGTAGAAGCGCAGCAGCCCGGCGGGCGGCTGCACGTCCGGGCTGGGTCTGAAGGCGTCGATCAGCGACTCGAAACGGCGGAACAGCATCGCAGGCATCCCGCCTTGATGAAGAGGGCTCGATGTTAGCGCGAGCCCGTCTCACTTAGCAGGGGTTTCTCCAGTTCGCCGGCCCAGGCCAGTAGCGGAACGGGCAGCTGCGGCTGCCAGATGCGCTTGAGCAGCACCAGCAGGTGCTCGGGTTCGCCGCGCTCGAAGGGCAGCCGCTCGATGTGCCGGTGCACCTGCCACTGGCCGTCCTGCAGGCGGGCGAAGTCGAAGCGGAAGGGGTGGAAGCCGGTCATGCCCAGGCGCAGGTCGGTGACGATCAGGCGGTCGCCGATCTGGTCGTAGCGCAGCACGCCGTCGGTGAACCAGGCCAGGCGCCGGTGCGCGGGCGAGTCGAGCAACTGCTCGCGCAGCTGTGTGCCGCGCGGCAGGCGCTGCAGCTGCGGCGGAGCGTCGTCGAACCAGCCGACCAGGGCTTCGTGGTAGTGCTCGCCGTCCAGCACTATGACCCGCCACAGCAGGCTGTTGAGCGGCGTCGGGGTGATGAACAGCTGCTCGGCGACGATGCCCTGGCGCGCCAGTTCGGCCTCCACCCGCTGCTCGGCCATGTATTTGCCGGCCAGGCTGAACCCGATATAGAGCGTGGACAGCGCCAGGGCCACGGCCGGCACCCGCCAGGCCTGTTCGCGCAAGCCGTTGAACAGGCCGACCACGACCGCAACCAGCAGTGGCAGGGTATACAGCGGGTCGATGATGAACAGGCTGGACCAGGCGGTGGGAATCGGCATCAGCGGCCAGAACAGCTGGGTGCCGTAGCTGGTGAAGGCGTCCAGCACGGGGTGGGTGAACAGAATCAGCCAAACGGTGAGCAGCAGGCGCCGCCCCGAATAGCCGGGGTGAGGCCGAAAACGTCTGACCAGCCAGGTCAACAGCAGGGCCAGGCCGCTGAGGACGAACAGCGAATGGCTGAAACCGCGGTGGTAGGTCATGTTGGCCACCGCATCGCCGTAGTCGATGACCACGTCGAGATCTGGCAGGGTGCCGAGCATGGCGCCGTACAGCAGCGCCTTGCGCCCCTGCCAGCGGCCGAGCAGGGCGCCCTGGATGCTGGCGCCGAGTACGGCTTGGGTGATCGAATCCATCAGTTGAGCTCGCGTGAGGGCAGGTCGCTACGTTAGCCGAGGCCGTGGCCGAATGCCGCGGAGAAATTTCAAGCAAAGGTTACAGCGTCAGCGGCTATCCTGACGGCCTGAATCTCGCGGATCCAAGCCATGCTCATCGTCTCCAACGCCGTCCACCTGCCGCTCGAGGAAATCGAGCTGAGCGCCATTCGCGCCCAGGGCGCCGGCGGGCAGAACGTCAACAAGGTGTCCAGCGCCGTGCACCTGCGCTTCGACAGCCAGGCCTCGTCCTTGCCGCCGTTCTACAAGGAGCGCCTGATGGCGCTGGCCGACAGCCGCATCACCGCGGACGGGGTGGTGATCATCAAGGCGCAGCAGTACCGCACCCAGGAGCAGAACCGCGCCGATGCCCTCGAGCGCCTGGCTGAGCTGATCCGCAGCGCCGGCAAGACCGAGAAGAAGCGCCGCCCGACCAAGCCGACCCTGGGCTCGAAGCAGCGCCGCCTGGACGGCAAGAGCAAGCGCGGGGCGATCAAGGCGGGGCGGGGGCGGGTGGATTTCTAGTCCGTCGTGGTGCGCGCTTGCTTCAACCGCGCCCGGCCAGATAGGCCTGGTAGTCGGGAATGCGGTACTCGTGCTGCTGCTCTAGCAGGCTGCTGCTGAGCAGGTAGTCGGCGCTGCTCTCGTTGCACGCCACCGGGATGTTCCACACCGCGGCGACCCGCAGCAGCGCCTTGATGTCCGGGTCGTGCGGCTGCGGCTCGAAGGGGTCCCAGAAGAACACCAGGATGTCCACGCGCTGCTCGGCGATGCGCGCGCCGAGCTGCTGGTCGCCGCCCAGCGGGCCGCTGATCATGCTTTCCACCGGCAGCCCCAGGCGCTTGCTCAGCAGCAGGCCGGTGGTGCCGGTGGCGAGCAGCTCGTGATGCGCCAGCTTGTCGCGCTGGCGTTCGCACCAGTCGAGGAGAAAGCCCTTGCAGTGGTCGTGGGCCACCAGAGCGATGCGTTTGCGCGCCGGCAGGCTGGCGCTGGTGAAGCTGATACGGCTCATCGGCATTCCTCGGTCACATCAGCCGCGCCAGGGCCCGGCAGTTGTCCAGCATGCGGTTGGAGAAGCCCCATTCGTTGTCGTACCAGGCCATCACCTTGAGCAGCTTGCCGCTGGCCTTGGTGTGGTTGGCGTCGAAGATCGACGACAGCGGGTTGTGGTTGAAGTCGCAGGACACCAGCGGCAGGCTGTTGTAGCCCAAGACCGGCGACTGTTCGCTGGCGGCCTTGAGCAGGGCGTTGACCTCCTCGGCGCTGGTCTCGCGCTTGAGCTGCAGAGTCAGGTCGACCAGCGACACGTTGATCACCGGCACCCTGACGGCCATGCCGGTGAGCTTGCCGGCCAGCTCCGGCAGCACCAGGCCGACCGCTTCGGCGGCGCCAGTCTTGGTCGGGATCATCGACTGGGTGGCCGAGCGGGCGCGGTAGGGGTCGCTGTGGTAGACGTCGGAGAGGTTCTGGTCGTTGGTGTAGGCGTGGATGGTGGTCATCAGCCCCTGCTCGATGCCCAGCTCGCGGTGCAGCACCTGGGCCACCGGCGCCAGGCAGTTGGTGGTGCAGGAGGCGTTGGAGAGGATCTGCATGGCCGGCGTCAGCACGCCTTCGTTGACCCCGTACACCAGGGTGGCATCGGCGCCCTTGGCCGGCGCCGAGATCAGCACCTTGCGCGCACCGGCGGCGAGATGGGCGGCGGCCTTGTCGCGCTCGGTGAACAGTCCGGTGCACTCGAACACCACGTCCACCTGGTGGGCTTTCCAGGGCAGTTCGGCCGGGTTGCGGATGGCGCTGACGGCGATGCGGTCGCCGTTGACCCACAGGCTTTCGCCATCGGCCACCACCTCGCCGGCGAAGGGGCCGTGTACGCTGTCGTGGCGCAGCAGGTGGGCGTTCATGGCGCTGTCGCCCAGATCGTTGATCGCCACCACCTGCAAATGCTGGCGATAATCCTGGGTATAGAGTGCGCGCAGTACGTTGCGGCCGATACGGCCAAAACCATTGATGGCGATTCGCAGGGTCATGGTGAGGGTTCTCGTAATTTTGTTGTTGGAATTACAAGATTATTCGCGTGAGACTAGAAATCAAGCCTTTTTAGTGGCAGTATTTTGTTAAAACTACAAACAGACGCTAGCTGCTAGCCTGGAGAACCCCATGCATCCCCGCGTTGTTGAAGTCACCGACCGCCTGATCGAGCGCAGCCGCGCCACCCGCCAGCGTTACCTGGCGATGATCCGCGCGGCTGCCAGCGAAGGGCCGCAGCGCGGCAAGCTGCAGTGCGCCAATTTCGCCCATGGCGTGGCCGGTTGCAGCGGCCACGACAAGCAGACCCTGCGCCTGATGGACGCGGCCAACGTGGCCATAGTTTCTGCTTACAACGACATGCTTTCGGCGCACCAGCCCTACGAGCAGTTCCCCGAGCAAATCAAGCAGGCCCTGCGCGAGCTCGGCTCGGTGGGCCAGTTCGCCGGCGGCGTGCCGGCCATGTGCGACGGCGTCACCCAGGGCGAGCCGGGCATGGAGCTGGGCATCGCCAGCCGCGAGGTGATCGCCATGTCCACCGCCGTGGCGCTGTCGCACAACATGTTCGACGCCGCGCTGTACCTGGGCGTGTGCGACAAGATCGTCCCCGGCCTGCTGATGGGGGCGCTGCGCTTCGGCCACCTGCCGTCGCTGTTCGTGCCGGCCGGCCCCATGACTTCGGGCCTGTCCAACAAGGAAAAGGCCGACGTGCGCCAGCGCTACGCCGAGGGCAAGGCCAGCCGCGACGAGCTGCTGGCGGCGGAGATGGCCGCCTACCACGGCCCGGGCACCTGCACCTTCTACGGCACCGCCAACACCAACCAGCTGCTGATGGAGGTGATGGGCCTGCACCTGCCGGGCGCCTCCTTCATCAACCCCGGTACGCCGCTGCGCGAGGCGCTGACCCGCGAGGCGGCGCGCCAGGTCACCCGCCTGACCAAGCAGAGCGGCCAGTTCATGCCCATCGGCGAGATCGTCGACGAGCGCTGCCTGGTCAACTCCATCGTCGCCCTGCACGCCACCGGCGGTTCGACCAACCATACCTTGCATATGCCGGCCATCGCCCGCGCCGCCGGCATCCTGCTGACCTGGCAGGACATGGCCGAGCTCTCCGAGGTGGTGCCGACCCTGGCCCACGTCTATCCCAACGGCAAGGCCGACATCAACCACTTCCAGGCCGCTGGCGGCATGGCCCTGCTGATTCGCGAGCTGCTCGCGGCCGGCCTGCTGCACGAGGAGGTCAACACCGTGGCCGGCCGCGGCCTGTCGCGCTACACCCGCGAGCCCTTCCTCGACGACGGCCAGCTGGTCTGGCGCGACGGCCCCAGCAAGAGCCTGGAGGAGAGCGTGCTGCGCCCGGTGGCGCGGCCCTTCTCGCCGGAGGGCGGCTTGCGCCTGATGCAGGGCAACCTCGGCCGCGGGGTGATGAAGGTCTCCGCGGTGGCCCCCGAGCATCAGCTGGTGGAGGCGCCGGCGCTGGTGTTCGAGGATCAGCTGGAGCTGGTCGAGGCGTTCAAGGCCGGCCAGCTGGAACGCGATTTCGTCGCCGTGGTGCGTTTCCAGGGCCCGCGCAGCAACGGCATGCCCGAGCTGCACAAGATGACCCCCTATCTCGGCGTGCTGCAGGACCGCGGCTTCAAGGTGGCGCTGGTCACCGACGGGCGAATGTCCGGCGCCTCGGGCAAGATCCCGGCGGCCATCCATGTCTGTCCCGAGGCCTTCGACGGCGGCCCGCTGGCGCGGGTGCGCGACGGCGACCTCATTCGCCTCGACGGCCACAGCGGCGAGCTGCTGCTGAAGGTCGACGCGGCCGAGCTGGCGGCGCGCGAACTGGCCGCTGCGCCGGCGCCGGCAGCGGGCTGCGGGCGCGAGCTGTTCGCCTTTATGCGGCACAACTTCAGCAGCGCCGAGCAGGGCGCCAGCGCCTTCACCGCCAGCCTGGAGTCGCTGACGTGAAGCTGGCGCTGGTAGGCGATATCGGCGGCACCAACGCGCGCTTCGCCCTGTGGCGCGACGCGCAGCTCGATAGCGTGCGGGTGCTGGCCACCGCCGATTATCCGACCCCCGAGGCGGCCATTCGCGCCTACCTGCAGGGCCTGGAGCTGCCGCTGGGCGCGGTGGACTCGGTGTGCCTGGCCTGCGCCGGGCCGGTCGGCGGCGACGAGTTCCGCTTCACCAACAACCACTGGCGCCTCAGCCGCAGCGCGTTCTGCCGCGACTTGCAGGTGCGCGAGCTGCTGCTGATCAACGACTTCTCCGCCATGGCCCTGGGCATGACCCGCCTGCGCGAGGACGAGCGTCGGCCGATCTGCCCCGGCCAGGCGCAGGCCGGGCGCCCCTGCGTGGTGATCGGCCCCGGCACCGGCCTCGGCGTCGGCACCCTGCTGGCCACGGCCGGCGGCGGCTGGCAGGCGCTGCCGGGGGAGGGTGGGCACGTCGACCTGCCCATCGCCACGCCGCGCGAGGCCGAGCTGTGGCAGCTGCTGTATCGCCAGCTCGGCCATGTGCGCGCCGAAGACGTGCTCAGCGGCGGCGGTCTGCTGCTGCTGTACCGGGCGCTATGCCAGCTGGACGGCGCCGAGCCGCGCCTGGCCTCGCCGGCCGAGGTGACGGCGGCGGCGCTGGCCGGCGATGCGCTGGCCGGCGCGGTGATCGAGCAGTTCAGCGTCTGGCTCGGTCGCGCCGCCGGCAATCTGGTGCTCAGCCTCGGCGCGCGCGGCGGGGTCTATGTGGTCGGCGGCGTGGTGCCGCGTTTCGCCGAGCTGTTTCTGGCCAGCGGCTTCGCCGCGGCGCTACGCGACAAGGGCTGCATGAGCCATTACTTCGACGGCATCCCGGCCTGGCTGGTGACCGCCGAATACCCCGGCCTGATGGGCGCCGGCGTGGCGCTGCAGCAGGCAGCGGGGTAGGGTGTGCGGGGCCGCCTAGGCCATGCTTACCAAGATCCGTGCAGAACAACCAAAGTGGCGAGATGAGCCAGTCCCGTAGCCCGGATTTCATCCGCGCTATAGAGGCATAACAAGAAAGGTGGCGGACCATGAGCCAGCCCGGAAAATCCATTCTCCTGGTCGATGACGACGCGGAGATTCGCGACCTGCTACAGACCTACCTGAGCCGCGCCGGCTTCGCCGTGCGCGCCGCCTGCGACGGTGCCGGCTTTCGCCAGGCGCTGTGCGCCGAACCGGCCGACCTGGTGATTCTCGACGTGATGCTGCCCGACGAGGACGGCTTCAGCCTGTGCCGCTGGGTGCGCGAACACCAGCGCTTCGCCCTGGTGCCGATCATCATGCTCACCGCCAGCTCCGACGAGGCCGACCGGGTGATCGGCCTGGAGCTGGGCGCCGACGACTACCTGGGCAAGCCGTTCAGCCCGCGCGAGCTGCAGGCGCGGATCAAGGCGCTGCTGCGTCGCGCGCAGTTCAGCCAGGTGGCGGGCGGCGAGGTGCTGGCCTTCGACCAGTGGCGCCTGGACATGGTCAGCCACCGCCTGTTCCATGCCGATGGCGAGGAGGTGATCCTCTCTGGCGCCGACTTCGCCCTGCTCAAGCTGTTTCTCGATCACCCGCAGCAGATCCTCGATCGCGACACCATCGGCAACGCCACCCGCGGCCGCGAGGTGATGCCGCTCGAGCGCATCGTCGACATGGCGGTCAGCCGTCTGCGCCAGCGCCTGCGCGACACCGACAAGCCGCCGCGGCTGATCCGCACCGTGCGCGGCAGCGGCTACCTGCTGGCGGCCCAGGTGACGGCGCAGCATGGCTAGCTGGCGGCGCTGGTTGCCGGTGCCGCGCTCGCTGCTCGGGCGCATGCTGCTGCTGACCCTGCTGGTGGTGCTGCTGGCGCAGGCGCTGTCCAGTTTCATCTGGGTCTCGCAGCTGCGCGCCAGCCAGATGGAGGGCCTGCTCACCAGCGCGCGCAGCCTGGCGCAGTCGATGGCTGCCAGCGTCAGCTACTTCCGCTCGCTGCCGATCGGCTACCGGCCGCTGGTGCTCGACCAGTTGCGCAACATGGGCGGCACGCGCTTCTTCGTCTCGCTCAACGACAAGCCGCTGCAGATGCAGGTGCTGCCGCCGACGCCGCGCAAGCGCGCGGTACTCGAGGCGGTCGAGGCCACCCTGCGCGAGCGTCTGGGCAGCGGCCTGGACATCTCCCTGCAGTTCGTCAGCCCGGAGGACCTGCGTATCTTCAACAGCGGCCTGAAACTCGACGAGCTGCCGCGTTCCTGGGCGCACTACGCGCTGAGCCTGGAGCCGCTCAATCCGCCGGTACTGGTGACGCAGATCCGGATCGCCGAGGGCGAATGGCTGTACCTGGCGTCCTTGCTGCCCGAGCCCTATGTCGGCCTGGAGCAGCAGGGCCTGCCGGCGCAGCAGCTGTGGTTCATCATCCTCACCAGCAGTTTTTTGCTGCTGTTCATCGGCATCCTGGTGCACTGGCAGAGCCGTCCGCTCAAACGCCTGGCGCGGGCGGCGCGGGAAATGTCGCTGGGCAGCGAGGTCGAGCCGCTGGCCGAGGCTGGCGGCAGCGAGGTGGTCGAGGTCAGCCGCGCCTTCAACGCCATGCGCGAGCGCATCGGCCGTTACCTCAACGAGCGCAGCCAGCTGTTCAGCGCCATCTCCCACGATTTGCGCACGCCGATCACCCGCCTGCGCCTGCGCGTCGAGCTGCTCGACGACGAGGTGCTGCAGGCCAAGTTCGGCCGCGACCTGGACGAGCTGGAGATGCTGGTCAAGGGCGCGCTGCAGTGCGTCAAGGACACCGACATCCACGAGAACATCGAGCCGGTCGACCTCAATCACCTGCTGCACGGGGTGGTCGAGCCCTACCTGGGTAACGGTCGGGTCACGCTCGCCGGCAGTGCGCTGGCGCCCTATCCGGGCAAGCCGCTGGCGCTCAAGCGCTGCATTGGCAACCTGGTGGACAACGCACTGAAATACGGCGAGCGCGCCCACCTGCAGATCGAGGACGACGGCCAGGCCTTCGTCCTGCACGTCGACGACGAAGGCCCGGGGGTGCCGGAACAGCGCCTGGAGCAGGTGTTCGAGCCGCATTTCCGTCTGGCCGGGCAGCAGCAGGGCTACGGCCTGGGCCTGGGCATCGCGCGCAATATCGCCCACAGCCACGGCGGTGAGCTGAGCCTGCGCAACCTGCGCGAGGGCGGCCTGCGAGTGACCCTGAGTTTGCCCAGGTAGGGTGCGCCCCGCGATCCGCCCTGTGGGAGCGGCTTCAGCCGCAGACGCCGCGGCTCAGATCCCCTGGGGAATCTCTTCGCCGCCGAGGGCGCTGAACAGCTCGGGGAGGAACTCCACCAGGGTCATCATCATCAGGGTAAAGCTGGCGTCCTGCTGCGCCAGGGCGTCTTCGCCGCCGTCCTGTTCGGCCTGCTCCTGGAGGATGTCCTCGAAGCGCAGGCGCTTGATCACCAGCTTGTCGTCGAGCACGAACGACAGCTTGTCCTGCCAGGCCAGCGACAGCTGGGTGACCTGCTTGCCGGTGGACAGGTGCAGCTGGATTTCCTCGCTGGTCAGGTCCTGGCGCTTGCAGCGCACTACGCCGCCGTCCTCGTGGGTGTCGCGCAGCTCGCACTCGTCGAGCACGTAGAAGCCTTCGGCTGCCTTCTGCGTCTTCAGCCAGTCGGTGAGGGTGGCGGTGGGCGCGACCTTCACCGACAGCGGGCGCACCGGCAGCGAGCCGATGGCCTCACGCAGGGTGGAGAGCAGGTCTTCGGCCTTCTTGGCGCTGGCGCTGTCGACCAGGATCAGGCCCTGCTTCGGCGCGATGGCGGCGAAGGTGCCGGACTTGCGGATAAAGGCGCGCGGCAGGAAGGTCTGGACGATCTCGTCTTTCAACTGATCGCGCTCCTTCTTGTACACCTTGCGCATCTGGCTGTTCTCGATCTCGTCGACCTTCTCCTTCAGCGCGTCGCGCACCACCGAACCGGGCAGGATGCGTTCTTCCTTGCGCGTGCCGATCAGCAGGAAGTCGCCGCTGACATGCACCAGCGGCGCGTCGGCGCCCTTGCCGAAGGGCGCGCTGAAGCCGTAGGTGGTCAGCTCCTGGCTGGCGCAGGGACGCGCCGGCTTGCTCGCCAGCGCGCTTTCCAGCGCGTCGGCATCGAAGGGGATGTCCTGGGTGAGGCGATAGACCAGCAGGTTACGAAACCACATGAGCGGGTGACTCTCCATTGGCGTGATGGTCGCGGGGCGGCGCTCGGGCTGCAGGTGGCGCGCCGCGACGGGAAGGGGGGCGGGTGGTCGCGAGATCGCGGCCTGGCCGCCAGCGCAAAGCGCGCATTATTCTCCCCTCGCGGGCTCAGGCCAACCCTGGCATCGGGCCAGCGGGAAAATTCCTGGGTCTCGCCTAAGTTCTTGCTGGAGCGATAGAAATTTTTTGCATCGGGGCTTGCCAAGGTGCAGATCGCTCTCTAGAATGCGCCCCACTTCGAGAGTGAAGGGTGATTAGCTCAGCCGGGAGAGCATCTGCCTTACAAGCAGAGGGTCGGCGGTTCGATCCCGTCATCACCCACCAATCTCGCAGTTACGCGCAGCGGTAGTTCAGTCGGTTAGAATACCGGCCTGTCACGCCGGGGGTCGCGGGTTCGAGTCCCGTCCGCTGCGCCATTCTTCTCCTCGCTCCATCCCCTCCTGTGACGCCTCTTCGGCATTCGCCGAAAACCTCAGAAAATTCCTTTGTTTGCTTGAACTTATGCGCATCGCTCGGCTCCTATGCCGTAGCCAGTGATCGCGGCGGACTGCTAAGCTCGCGCTTTCACACGACGGCCTTTGGGCGCATCTACAAGGAACAAGCATGAAACAGCATCGTTTGGCGGCGGCGGTAGCCCTGGTGGGCCTGGTGCTCGCCGGTTGCGATTCGCAAACCAGCGAAGTCGAACTCAAGACCCCGGCGCAGAAAGCTTCCTACGGCATCGGCCTGAACATGGGCCGCAGCCTGTCCGAGGAAGGCATGGACGATCTGGACTCCAACGCCGTCGCCCAGGGCATCGAGGATGCGCTGGCGAAGAAAGAGCCGCGCATCAAGGACGAGGACATGATCGAGGCCTTCTCCTTCCTGCAGACCCGTGCCGAAGAGCGCATGGCGGCGCTGAACAAGGAAGCGGCCGAAGCCGGCAAGAAGTTCCTCGAGGAAAATGGCAAGCGCGAAGGCGTGGTCACCACCGAATCCGGTCTGCAGTACGAAGTGGTGAAGAAGACCGACGGTGCCCAGCCCAAGGCAACCGACGTGGTGACCGTGCACTACGAAGGCAAGCTGACCGACGGCAGCGTGTTCGACAGCTCGGTCGCGCGCGGCAGCCCCATCGACCTGCCGGTGGGCGGGGTGATTCCGGGTTGGGTCGAAGGCCTGCAGCTGATGCACGTCGGCGAGAAATACAAGCTGTACATCCCCAGCGAACTGGCTTACGGCGAGCAGAGCCCGTCGCCGGCGATCCCGGCCAACTCGGTGCTGGTGTTCGATCTGGAGCTGATCGGCATCAAGGAACAGGCTGCCGCGGAGTAACACCCGGCAGTTCGACGCAGCGCCCCGTCTCGACGGGGCGTTGCCGTTTCTGACGGTCGAGAAATTGACCTGTGGGGCTTGTGTTCGGTCGCAGGTGTTACGCTTATGCACATTATGGGAAGCATTCCTAACAAGACCCCGTTACACCGACAGGCTCATCAAGTCAATTTTCAAGTGATTGATTTTATTGGATTTTGTGGGGTGGGCAAAAAATACCCGATCTGTCCGCAGGCCGCATGCCACGGGGCTTTGATAAGCTTGTCGAACGCCTGTTAACAGGTTTATCCACAGCTTCGGTGGATAAGCCGAGCAAGCCCAGGCGGCGCCTGGGTTACGAGGAGGACCGATGAAAACTCCGTGGAAACTGGCGCGTTACCTGCCCATGGCGGCGCGTTTCCTGCGCGAGGGACGCCTGCCGGAACTGCTCCGCGCCCTGGGCGACAAGCGCACGCCGCAGGGTGCCCGCTTCGCCGGGCTGCGCGAGGATCTGCGGCTGTTGCGCGCGCTGTGCCTGGCCTGGCTGAAGGGCGATTACCGGCAGATCAGCAGCCAGGCGCTGCTGATGGTGGTGGCTGCCTTGCTGTATTTCCTCTCCCCGCTGGATGCCATACCCGATTGGCTGGTGGGGCTGGGTTTCATCGACGACCTGGCCGTGTTGGCCTGGGTGCTGCGTACCTGGCGCGGCGAGCTGGACGCCTTCAAGGCCTGGCGGGCAGCGCAGACGCCCGAGCAGCTGGCGCTTATCGAGCGCTTACCTCCGGCGAGTCCGCAGCGCTCCTGAGCGCCTCCTCCAGCCATTGCTCGATCCGGCCCTGGTCGCGCAGCTCCACCAGCAGCGCGTCCAGGCGTTCGGCCGCCACCGGCAGGTGCGGCCCGTAGGCGCAGTGCACCTGATAGCGCTGTACCACCCAGGGACTGAAATCCAGGCGCAGTTGCGGGTGCTGGGCGAGCTTGTAGGCCAGGTTGCGGCGCATGTCGATCACCGCATCCAGGCGCTGCTTGTCGAGCATCTGCAGGCTGGTGTCGAGGTCGCGCACGTCCTGACGCAGGATGCGCTGGTCGGCGAAGGCTGCCATCAGTGGCGCGCTGTAGATGTAGCCGAGGCTGGTGCCGAGCACCTTGCCATGCAGGCTTTGCAGGCTGGTCAAGGGCGCCGTGTCGCGGTGCTGCAACAGCACGTCTTCCTCCTCGTACAGCGGCGGCGACCAGTGCAGGCGTTGCGGCTCGCCGACCCACTCGGGGTTCGCGTTGCAGATCAGGTGCAGGCGGCCCTGCTGCAGGTAGGTTTCCAGGCGGTTGTTCGGCGTCTCGATGAATTCCACCGGCAGATCCAGGCGCAGCGCCAGTTCCAGGCCGAGGCGGTGGGCCAGGCCACGCTGCAGGCGCTGCTGCTCCACGCCCACATAGGGCATGGCGTCGGCCGGGCCATAACCCCAGCGCAGGTTGTCGGCAGCGCAGGGCAGGGCCAGCAGGCCGCAAAGCAATGCGTAGAGTCTGCGCAAAAGAAACTCCCCCGCCCAGTGGGCTCTAATGCCAAAGCAGTATAGATCACGCCCCTGGCGGCGGCCGCCTGTTAAGATGGCCGCTCGCAAGGAAGGCGCCGAGGTCGTCGGTGCTGCTTTCCAACGGAGAGAGTCATGACAGTGCAAATCATTGCCCGCGACGGCGAGCCGGAGTACGCCGTGCTGCCCTGGGCCGACTATCAGGCGCTGCTGCAGGCGGCCGGGCGTCAGGGCGAGGCCGAGCCGGTTCAGGTGGTCGCGCCGAGCCAGGGCGCGCGGCCGGCGCTGGCGCAGTTGCAGGCCCTGCGCGAGGCCAAGGGCCTGAGCGCCGAGGCGCTGGCGCGCAGCGTGGGCATCAGCACGCATTACCTGGCCATGATCGAGCGCGGCGAGCGTCAGCCCGACGCCGCCATCCTGCGCGCGCTGGCCTGGGCGCTGGAGCTGGAGGGCTGGTCTTGAGCGTACGCATCAGCCGCCAGCACTGGCAGGCCCTGCTCGACGAACTGGACGACGCCCGCCGTCAGCGCCACCTGCTGACCTACCGGGCGCTGATCGAGCGCCTGGAGCTGCCCACGCCGGCCATGCAGACCCTCACCGCCGCGCTGGAGCATCTGGCCGCGCTGGATGCCCGCGCCGAGCGCCCGCTGCGCAGCGCCCTGGTGATCAGCCAGGGCGCCAGTCGCCTGCCGCGTACCGGTTTCTTCGACTGCGTCACCCGCCTGGGGCGCTTCAGCGGTGCCCCCGACGGCGTCGCCGCGGCTTCCTGGCATGCCGCCGAAGTGGTGCGGGTGTTCGAGTTCGATTATCCCGCGGATGTCTAGGCTGCTCTGGCGGTTGCGTGCAGGCCTGGGCTACTGGCTGGCCCGGCGCCTGTTCCACTGGCCCTGGCTGCTGCGCCAGCCGCGGGCCTGGCAGTGGCTGCAGGGGCAGTACGCGCGCCAGGCCAAGCTGGGCGACGTGCCGGCGCAGAGTTTCTACGGGCATATCCTGCTGTTTCGCGGTCAGGGCCTCGGCGCGCGCGAGGAGGGGCTACGCCTGCTGCGCCTGGCGGCCGAAGGCGGCGACGGCAAGGCCGCTTACCAGTTGGGCGTGCAGGCGCTGCAGGGCGATGCCCGCCAGGCTCCGGACGGCCAGGCCGCGGCCCACTGGTGGGAGCTGGCATTCGCCGCCGGCCATCCGCTGGCTGCCGCTCGTCTGCACCGCCTGTACCGCGACGGCGCGCCCGGGTTGGCGGCCGATCCCGAGCTGGCCGAGCGCTATGCGGCGCCCGACGAGGCGAGCGACTCAGGCCGATAGCCGCTCGAGGATATGCAGGCTGTAGCCGGGCACCGCCTTGGCCTGGCGTTTGGCCTCCGAGGCCAGTTCGGCCAACTGCGCGGCGTCCAGGTTCGGGCAGTCCTCGGCCTGCAGGCATACCACGCCGATGGAGAGCGACAGCAGGGCGAATTCCTGGCGTTGGCCCTGGCGATTGTGCGCGCTGAAGCAGCCGGCCTGCAGGTGTTCTTCGCGGTAGAAGCGCCGGCACTGGCTCTGGAAATCCTCGATCAGGCGGCCGAGCCTGTCGCGCCAGTCGGCCGAGCCGAGCACCAGGAGAAAGTCGTCGCCGCCGATGTGGCCGACGAAGTCGCGCGCCGGGTCGACCCGCTCGCTCAGGCACTGCGCCAGGCACAGCAGCACCTCGTCGCCCCTGGCGTAGCCGTAGAGGTCGTTGAAGGGCTTGAAGCTGTCGATATCGACGTAGCAGATCGCCGCCGTGCGCCCTTGTTGCAGCAGGCGGGTCAGGCACTGCTGGATCGGCACGTTGCCCGGCAGCAGGGTCAGCGGGTTGGCGTGGCGCGCCTGCTGCAGCTTCTGTTCGGTGATCAGCTTGAGCACGTCGATCACCCGGCCCAGGCCGAGGTAGCGGCCGTTCTGGGTGATGATGAAGTCTTCCTCGATGCGCTGGCGCGCGCGGCTGGTGAGCAGGCGGCTGACCTTCTGCAGCGATTGCGCCAGTTCCACGGCGAGAAAGTCCTGGCTCATCAGCCGACTGATCGGCTTGCGCGCGAACAGGTCGGTGGCGAAGGGCTTGAGCAGCGCTTCGGAGAGCGAATGGCGATGGACGATGCCGACCGGTTGGCGCTGCTCGTCGAGCACTGCCAGGGAGTTGAGGTTGGCCTGGGCGCGGAAGGCTTCCAGCACTTCGGCGATGGCGGTGTGCTGGTCGACCGCCGGCTGTTCGTTCAGCAGTGCGCCGAGGTCGCGACCTTCGTCGCCCAGGCCGACCTGGCCGCCCTGCAGGCGCGGCAGCAGCTGGCGGACATCGCGCGGCGGCTTTTCCTGCGGGCGGCTGAGCAGGTAGCCCTGCACCAGGTCGACGCCCATCTCGGCTAGCACGGCCAGTTCCTCGGCCAGTTCGATGCCTTCGGCGATCACCTGGGCGCGCGAGGCTTCGGCCATTTTCAGGATGGAGCCGACGAACTCGCGCTTGACCGTGTCCAGGTGGATGCCGTCGATGAAATGGCGGTCGATCTTCACGTAGTCCGGGCGCAGTTCCGACCACAGGCGCAGGCTGGAGTAGCCGGCGCCGAGGTCGTCGAGGGCGATGGAAAAGCCCATGGCGCGGTAGTGGTGCAGGGCGTTGTCGAGCAGGGCGAAGTCTTCGGTGGGTGACTGTTCGGTGAGTTCGATCACCACCTGGCTCGGCGGAATGCCGAACGCCTGCAGCAGTTGCAGGGTACGCCCCGGCTGGTGACTGGGATCGAGCAGCGATTCTGGCGAGACGTTGAGAAACAGCTTGCCCTCCAGGCCCTGGGCGCTGAAGCGCCGGCAGGCGCTCTTGCGGCAGGCCATCTCCAGCTCGCTCAGGCGGCCGGCGTGGCGGGCCACGGCGAACAGCGTCAGCGGCGAGTGCAGCGGGCTGTTGGAGGGGCCGCGGGTCAGCGCCTCGTAGCCGAGGATGCGCTGCTCGGACAGCGAGACGATGGGCTGGAACAGGCTGTTGAGGTCGCCGTGAGCGAGGATGATCCCCAGTGCGCTCAACTGCTCGGTGACGGTCATGGTGGTCTCGATCTGGCGAAAAAACGAAAGGGCCGGCTTGTGGCCGACCCTCGCATTTCACGACAGTTCGGTGACGTTATGATGACGTCCGACGATTTGTCTCAGAACCTGTTTACGATCTGCTGCGCTTCGTCCCAGCTGCGTTAAAAACAGGCTCGGATGCTCATTTACAGCTCGTAAACTCCGCTTCCTCGCCTGTTTTTGCCTTGCATGGCTCTAGCTCGCGAGATCGTAAAGCAGGTTCTCAGTGCAGCGCCAGGGAGGGATTCAGCCCCAGGTAGTCGAGCAGGATGCGCCCGGACTCGGCCAGGTAGGCGTCGTCTTCCGGGGTGCTCTTGTCGTCTTCCGGCGGCAGGGCGTCCTCGTCTTCCTTCTGCAGTTCCTTGAGCAGTTCCTCGCCCTTGGCCTGGCGGCGGTTGTTCTCCAGCTTCAACTGCTTGGCCTCGACTTCGGCCTGGCGCGCGCGACGGGTGTGTTCGTTGAGGCTGACGCGGGTCTCGGCCATCAGCTGCTTGGCCAGGGTCAGGCGGTCGCGGGTAAAGACGAAGTCCGGGTCGTTGGCGGTGCGCCGGTCATGCCGGGTGGTCAGCTCGGCGAGGAAGGGCTTGATCGGATCCAGCTCGGGTTTGATCGCCGGGCGGATGCTGTCCCACGGCAGGGCGGCGGGCAGGGCGCTCTCGCCGATGTCCTTGGTGTCCATCACGTCCGGGTAGAGGATGTCGGGAATCACCCCCTGGTGCTGGGTGCTCTGCCCGGAGACGCGGTAGAACTTGGCCAGGGTCAGCTTCAGCTCGCCGTGGTTGAGCGGCTGGATGGTCTGCACCGTGCCCTTGCCGAAGGTCTGGCCACCGAGGATCAGCGCGCGGTGGTAGTCCTGCATGGCGCCGGCGAAGATTTCCGAGGCCGAGGCGGACAGGCGGTTGACCAGCACGGCCAGCGGGCCGGTGTAGTAGGTGCCGGTGTTCTCGTCGGCGAGCACATCGACGCGGCCGTCGGCGTTGCGTACCAGCACGGTGGGGCCCTGTTCGATGAACAGGCCGGTCAGTTCGGTGGCTTCCTGCAGCGAGCCGCCGCCGTTGTTGCGCAGGTCGATGACCACGCCGTCGACCTTCTCCGCCTTCAGCTCGCTGAGCAGGCGTTTGACGTCGCGGGTGGTGCTCTTGTAGTTCGGGTCTCCGGCGCGGAAGGCCTTGAAGTCCAGGTAGAAGGCCGGAATCTCGATGACCCCGAGCTTGTAGTTGCGCCCCTCGTGGGCCAGTTCAAGGACCTTCTTCTTCGCCGCCTGCTCCTCGAGCTTGACCGCCTCGCGAGTGATGGTGACCACCTTGCTGGTCTGGTCGCTGGGCGCGTTGCTCGCCGGGATCACCTCCAGACGTACGGTGGAGCCCTTCGGCCCGCGGATCAGCTTGACCACTTCGTCCAGGCGCCAGCCGATCACGTCGACCATCTCGCCGTTGCCCTGGGCTACGCCAACGATCTTGTCCGCCGGGGCGATCTGCTTGCTCTTCTCCGCCGGGCCGGCCGGCACCAGGCGCACCACCTTGACGTGCTCGTTGTCGCTCTGCAGCACCGCACCGATGCCTTCCAGCGACAGGCTCATGTTGATGTCGAAGTTTTCCGCGTTGTCCGGCGACAGGTAGGTGGTGTGCGGGTCGTAGGTGGTGGCGAAGGCATTGATATAGGCCTGGAACACGTCCTCGCCGCGGGTCTGCTTGAGCCGCGCCAACTGGTTGTTGTAGCGCTTGGTCAGCAGTTCCTGGATGTCCTTGGTGTCCTTGCCGGCGATCTTCAGGCGCAGCACCTCGTCCTTGACCCGCTTGCGCCACAGCTCGTCGAGCTCGGCGCGGTTCGCCGCCCAGGGCGCCTTCTCGCGGTCCACTTCGAGGCTCTCGTCGACGCCGAAGTCGATCTTGTCGACGCCCTTGGCCAGCTCGGCCAGGGCGAATTCCAGGCGCTCCTGCAGGCGCACCAGGTGGCGGCGGTAGATGACGAAGCCGGGTTCGAGGTCGCCGCTTTTCAGCAGGTCGTCGAACTTGGTGCGCCACTGGTTGAACTCGGCGATATCGGCGGCGGTGAAGTAGCTGCGCGCCGGGTCGAGCAACTTGAGGTAGTTGTCGTAGATCTGCAGCGAACGCTCGTCGTTCAGCGGCGGCTTGTTGTAGTGATGGCGCCTGAGCAGTTCCACCACGTTGAGGCTGGCAATCACCTGCTCGCGATCCGGCTGCAGGTAGTCCCAGTCGGCGGCACTGGTGGTCTTGGCCGCCAACGGCAGGGCACTGAGGCCGAGGACGAGGGCGAGGGCGGTGCTTGCGAGAGAGCGCTTCATGCTGATTCGACGTAGTGGCAGGTGATAACGCATATTAGGCCGTAATTGAGCGCGCCAGGTTCCGTTGGCGCCAGGCGGGAGGCCGACGGTCGACGTCGGGCCCGATTTCACTTCCACTATGGGGGCAGCATGAAGGCATTGCAAGGCGTCGAGGGGCGGGCACAGTGGCTGGAACAGCCGGCGCAGGCGTGCGACGCGGGGCAGATTCGGGTCAGGGTGGCCGCCGCCGGTCTCAACCGCGCCGACCTGCTGCAGCGCGCCGGTCTCTATCCGCCGCCGCCCGGCGCCAGCGAGGCGCTGGGCCTGGAATGCGCCGGGGTCATCAGCGAGGTGGGGCCGGGTAGCGCCTGGCAGGTGGGCGACCGCGTCTGCTGCCTGCTGGCCGGCGGCGGCATGGCCGAGGAGGTGGTGGTCGATGCCCGTCACGCCCTGCCGGTGCCCGAGGGGCTGAGTCTGGTCGAGGCGGCGGTGTTGCCGGAGGTCTATGCCACGGCCTGGCTCAACCTGTTCCAGCTCGGCGCCCTGAAGCCGGGCGAGAAGGTGCTGCTGCATGCCGGCGCCAGCGGCGTGGGGTCGGCAGCCATCCAGCTGTGCAAGGCATTCGGCAGCCCCTGCTGGGTCAGCGTCGGTTCGCCCGAGCGGCTGGCCTATTGCGAGGGGCTCGGCGCCCAGGGGGGCGTGCTGCGCGGCGACGACCTGCAGGGCCTGCGCGATTTCGGCCCCTTCGATGTGATTCTCGACCCGGTCGGCGGTCAGTACGCGACGCTCAACCTGGAACTGCTGGCGCGCGACGGGCGCTGGATCAACATCGGCCTGATGGGCGGGCGCGAAGCCAAGCTGGACCTGGCACAGGTGCTGGGCAAACGCATTCAGCTGATCGGCTCGACCCTGCGCAACCGCGACGACCAGTTCAAGGCCGACCTGTTGCGCGACCTGCAGCAGCAGGTCTGGCCGCTGTTCGTCGAGGGCCGGTTGAAGCCGCAACTGGAGCGCAGTTTTGCGCTCAAAGACAGCGAAGCGGCGTTCGAGACACTCGCCGGTAATCAGGTTGCAGGTAAAATCGCGCTGCTTATCGATCCCGATCTTGTCTGAGCAAGAGCTCTAGCCCGCGTCTGGCGCGGGCTCGGCCAGCGATTGGCTGATTCAATCAATATCATGGCCGTAATCAATAAGCTTTTTTTCGTTAGGCCGCTAAGATACGCCCTGTAAATTTTCAACCCTCACAGAAACCTCAGAAGGAGTCAGAGATGTCCCTCATCAACACTCAGGTACAGCCGTTCAAGGCCAACGCTTTCCACGCTGGCGAGTTCGTCGAAGTCACCGAGCAGAGCCTGAAGGGCAAGTGGTCCGTGCTGATCTTCATGCCGGCCGCCTTCACCTTCAACTGCCCGACCGAGATCGAAGACGCCGCCAACAACTACGCCGAGTTCCAGAAGGCCGGTGCCGAGGTCTACATCGTGACCACCGACACCCACTTCTCGCACAAGGTCTGGCACGAAACCTCGCCGGCCGTTGGCAAGGCGCAGTTCCCGCTGATCGGCGACCCGACCCACGCCCTGACCAACGCTTTCGGCGTGCACATCGCCGAAGAAGGTCTGGCCCTGCGCGGCACCTTCGTGATCAACCCGGAAGGCGTTATCAAGACCGTTGAGATCCACTCCAACGAAATCGCTCGCGACGTCTCCGAGACCCTGCGCAAGCTGAAGGCCGCTCAGTACACCGCCGCCAACCCGGGCCAGGTTTGCCCGGCGAAGTGGAAAGAAGGCGAAGCCACTCTGGCGCCATCGCTGGACCTGGTTGGCAAGATCTAAATCTGCCAGCTCCCTTTCCGGTCTGTCACAGGCCGGAAAGGACCAACTCTGCGCTGTTTGGGCCATCAACCGGCCCTTGTGGTGCCCGATGCCCGGGCGCGATCCGTCCGGGCATTTTATTGCCTGCCATTCAGGGCAGGCCACCCAGCGGGCTGTCGCAGCGCGACGTTAAAAATTGTTCCCGACAATCTTTTAATCGCCCCGAATTCTTGTCATTGAGGACTCTCCACCATGTTGGACGCCAATCTGAAAACCCAGTTGAAGGCCTATCTGGAAAAGGTCACCCAGCCGTTCGAGATCGTCGCGTCCCTCGATGACAGCGCGAAATCCCAGGAGCTGCTGGGCCTGCTCCAGGACATCGTCGGCCTGACCGACAAGATCACCCTGAAGACCGACGGCAGCGATGCCCGCCGTCCGTCTTTCGCCCTGAATCGTCCGGGCGAAGACACCGGCGTGGCCTTCGCCGGTATCCCCATGGGCCACGAGTTCACCTCGCTGGTGCTGGCGCTGCTGCAAGTGGGTGGTCATCCATCGAAGCTGGATGCCGACACCATCGCGCAGATCAAGAGCATCGAAGGCAAGTTCGAGTTCGAGACCTATTTCTCGCTCTCCTGCCAGAACTGCCCGGATGTGGTCCAGGCGCTGAACCTGATGGCCGTGCTTAACCCCAATATCCGTAACGTGTCGATTGACGGCGCGCTGTTCCAGGAAGAGGTCGAGCGCCGCCAGGTTATGGCCGTGCCGAGCATCTACCTGAACGGTGAGGTGTTCGCTTCCGGCCGCATGGAGGTGAAGGAAATCCTCGCCAAGATCGACACCGGCGCCGCCAATCGCGATGCCGAGAAGATGAGCGCCAAAGAGGCCTTTGACGTGCTGGTGATCGGCGGTGGCCCGGCCGGTGCTGCGGCGGCTATCTATGCGGCGCGCAAGGGCATTCGCACTGCCATTGCCGCCGAGCGTTTCGGCGGTCAGGTGCTGGACACCATGTCCATCGAGAACTTTATCTCGGTCAAGGAAACCGAAGGGCCGAAACTGGTGCGCGCCCTGGAAGAGCACGTCAAGGAATATGAAGTCGACGTGATGAACCTGCAGCGTGCTTCGGCTCTGGTACCGGCCAGCAGCGAAGGCGGCCTGCACGAAGTCAAATTCGAGAACGGCGCTTCGCTCAAAGCCAAGACCGTGATTCTGTCGACCGGCGCACGCTGGCGCGAGATGGGTGTGCCCGGCGAGCAGCAATACAAGGCCAAGGGCGTGTGCTTCTGCCCGCACTGCGACGGCCCGCTGTTCAAGGGCAAGCGTGTGGCGGTGATCGGCGGCGGTAACTCCGGCGTCGAAGCGGCCATCGACCTGGCCGGCATCGTCGCCCACGTCACCCTGCTGGAATTCGCCGACAGCCTGCGTGCCGACGCCGTGCTGCAGAAGAAGCTGGGCAGCCTGCCCAACGTGACCGTGATCAAGAGCGCGCAGACCACAGAGGTCAAGGGCGACGGTCAGAAGGTCACCGGCCTGGTGTACAAGGATCGCACCACCGAGGAGCTGCACAGCGTCGAGCTGGAAGGCATCTTCGTGCAGATCGGCCTGCTGCCCAACAGCGACTGGCTCAAGGGCACCGTGGAGCTCAACCGCTTCGGCGAGATCATCGTCGATAGCAAGGGCGCGACCAATATCCCCGGCGTATTCGCCGCCGGTGACGTGACCACCGTGCCGTACAAGCAGATCGTCATCGCCATGGGCGAAGGCTCGAAGGCATCGTTGTCTGCCTTCGATCACCTGATCCGCCATAGCTGATCGGTTGTTGCATGAATGAAAAAGGCCACCCCTAGGGGTGGCCTTTTTCGTAGTACGCCGTGCGTGACCCTTATTCATCGGTGCGCACGGCGCATCCTACAGGGATGGCATCGCTCAGCGCTTCAGACCGCCCAGGGTCAGCGGCATCTGACGGTTCACATCCTTGTACAGCAGGTAGCGGAAGCGGCTCGGGCCGCCGGCGTAGCAGGCCTGCGGGCAGAAGGCGCGCAGCCACATGAAGTCACCGGCCTCGACCTCGACCCAGTCCTGGTTCAGGCGGTACACCGCCTTGCCTTCCAGCACGTACAGGCCGTGTTCCATGACGTGGGTTTCGGCGAAGGGGATCACGCCGCCCGGCTCGAAGTTGACGATGTTGACGTGCATGTCATGGCGCATGTCGCTGATCTCGACGAAGCGCGTGGTGCTCCAGCGGCCTTCGGTGCCGGGCATGACGATCGGCTCGATGTCCTGCTCGTTGGTGACGAAGGCTTCCGGGTAAGGCACGCCTTCGACCGGTTGATAGGCCTTGCGCAACCAGTGGAAGCGCACGGCTTGGCTGCTGTTGTTGCGCAGCGACCAATCGCTCTGCGGCGGGATGAAGGCGTAGCTGCCCGGCCGCATGGCGTGCTGGGTGCCATTGAGGGTCAGGCTGAATTCGCCTTCGACGACGAAGATCACGCCTTCGGCAGTGGCGTCCAGCTCCGGCTTGTTGCTGCCGCCGTTCGGGCCGACTTCGACTATGTACTGCGAGAAGGTCTCGGCGAAGCCGGTCAGCGGGCGGGCAATGACCCACATGCGCATGTTGTCCCAGAACGGCAGGTGGCTGGTGACGATGTCACGCATCACGCCTTTGGGGATCACGGCGTAGGCTTCGGTGAACATGGCGCGGTCGGTCAGCAGTTGCTCCTGACCTGGGTGACCGCCATGCGGTGCGTAGTAGTAGGGCGATTTGCTCATCGAGAGATTGCCTCGGCGGGTGAATGGCGCGGGGTTCGATCCCCGAGCGGAAAATTGGCTCCCATGCACTATAGGAATTCGCGGCTGGATTCGGAAATTAAATAGTAGAATGCCTGCCAGTGGCTTTCATGATGGGTGGCGACATGCTCGATCCCGTACTGTTACGCAGTTTTCTCGCCGTGGTGCAGACCGGCGGTTTCACCCGCGCGGCCGCCAGCCTGCACCTGACCCAGTCCACCGTCAGCCAGCAGGTGCGGCGCCTGGAGGAGCAGCTCGGCGCCGAGCTGCTTGACCGCAGCGGCCGCTACGTGGTGACCACCACCGAGGGCGAGCGCCTGCTCGGTTACGCCAACCGCATCGTCGCGCTGATGGATGAAGCCATGCTGGCGCTGGGGCAGAGCGCGGTGGAGGGCGAGGTGCGCCTCGGCGTGCCGGACGATTTCGCCGCCAACAGCCTGACGCCTTATCTGGCGGATTTCGCCGATGCCCATCCGGGTATCCGCCTGGAGATCACCAGCGGCCTCAGCCACGACGTGTGGCGCGCGTTCAATGCCGGCGAACTGGATCTGGCGCTGATCAAGCAGCGCGCCGGCAGCGCCAAGGGCCTGGCCAGCTGGGCCGAGCCGCTGGCCTGGCTCGACAGCCGCGCGCGGCCGGTGCTGGCGCGCAACCCGGTGCCGCTGGCGGTGTTCCCGCCCAACGGCCTGTATCGCCTGGAAATGACCCACGCGCTGGACGCCATGGGCAAACCCTGGCGCATCGCCTATGTCAGCAGCAGCCTGCCCGGGGTCAGCGCCGCGGCCGAAGGCGGGCTGGGGCTGACCCTGTTGCCGCGCCGGTTGATCACTGCCGCGCACCGCGAACTGGGCGAGGCCGAAGGTTTCGCCCCGGTGGCGCCGGTGGAGGTGGCCCTGCACGCGCGCAACCAGCTGCCCGGCTATGCGCGGGAGCTGGCGGCGGCGTTGATCGAGGCCTGCGAAGGCATCATGAGCCGCTAGGGGGCGCGACACCCTAGCGCCAGCTGAGAATCGGCCAGCCGGCCTGCTCGGCATGGGCGCGCAGGGTCGGATCGGGGTTGACCGCGAAAGGCCTGTCCACCAGTTGCAGCAGCGGCAGGTCGTTGCGCGAGTCGGAGTAGAAGCTGGCGCCGGCCAGGTTCTCGTTCTGCTCGGCGAGCCAGGCGTGTAGCCGTGTCACCTTGCCTTCGCGGTAGGTCAGCACGCCCTGGGTGCGGCCGCTGTAGAAGCCGTGCTGCTGTTCCAGGTCGATGGCCAGCACCTCGTCGATGCCGAAGCGCTCGGCAATGGCGCTGACCAGAAAGTGCGCCGAGGCGGAGATCACCAGCAGGCGGTCGCCGGCCTCGCGGTGGGCGGCCAGGGTGCGGCTGGCGTCGCTGTAGAAGATCGGCTCGATCACGTCCTCGACGAAGGGCTCGACCACATGGGCGACCTCCTCGGCCGTGCGCCCTACCAGCGGCGCCAGGGTGAAGGCCATGTAGTCCTCCATGGCCAGCTTGCCTGCCGCGTACAGGTGCATCAGCTCCTGTTCGCGGGCGATGAAGGCCTCGCCATCCGCCCAGCCCAGCTTGGTCATTTCCACTGCCCACAGGCTGGCGCAATCGCCGTGGATCAGGGTTTCGTCGAGATCGAAGATTGCCAGGGCCATCACGCCACCTCCCGGATCGCATCGGCGCCTATGGCCAGGCTGACGCTCTGGCCGTCGTGGTGCAGGTCGGCGGCGGAGCGATTGAGCACGTCCACCAGCAGCTCCACGCCACGGGCCTCGACGCGGTAGCGGATGACGTTGCCGAGCAGGCTGTGGCTGCGAATCCGCGCCTCGATGCCGCCGTCGGCGAAGTGGATGGCTTCCGGACGGATCGCCACGCGGCTGCCGATCGGCTGGCCGAGCAGGCGGCTGGCGGCGTCGGCGTCGAGCAGGTTGTAGTTGCCGATAAAACCGGCGGCGAAGGCATCGGCCGGTGCGGTGTAGAGGGTTTCGGCGTCGCCGCTCTGGACGATCTGGCCGCCGTTCATCAGCACGATGCGATCCGACAGGACCAGCGCCTCTTCCTGATCGTGGGTGACGAAGATGGTGGTCAGGCCCAGCTCGCGCTGGATGGCGCGGATCTGCTCGCGCAGGTGCTTGCGGATGCGCGCGTCCAGCGCCGACAGCGGCTCGTCGAGCAGCAGCAGGCGCGGGCGGGTGACCAGCGAGCGGGCCAGGGCCACGCGCTGGCACTGGCCGCCGGACAGCTGCTGCGGGTAGCGCCCGGCGTAGTCGCTGAGTTCCACCAGCTCCAGCACCTCGGCGACGCGCTTGCTGGCCTCGGCGGCTTGGACTTTCTGCATGCGCAGGCCGAAGGCGACGTTCTGCGCCGCGGTCATATTGGGGAACAAGGCGTAGCTCTGGAACACCATGCCGATGCCGCGTTTCTGCGGCGCAACGGGTACCAGGTCCTCGCCGCCCAGCAGGATCTGCCCGCCATCGACATCGGTCAGGCCGGCGATGCAGCGCAGCAGGGTGGACTTGCCGCAGCCGGACGGGCCGAGCAGGGTGATGAACTGGCCCTGGCCGATCTCGATGTTGATGTCGGTGAAGATGGACGTGGCGCCGTAGCTTTTATGCAGGCCGCGGATATTCAGAAAACTCATCGGTCGTTCCTTATCAATCTATCTGGGTTTCGCAAGCTCAACCCAGCCTAGGATTTGTCCTTGTTCAGACGGTTGGCCGCCCAGGTCATCAGCAGCACGAACAGGAAGTAGGAAATCACCAGGGCGCTGGTGAAATGGCCGCTGTCGTTGCGCATGTTGTACAGGTACACCTGCAGCGTTTCGTAGCGGCTGCCCACCAGCAGGTTGGCGAAGACGAATTCGCCGAACAGGAAGCTGAAGGACAAAAACACCGAGACCATCAGGCCCTTGCGCAGATTGGGCAGCACCACCATGAAGGCCGCGCGCCAGGTACTGGCGCCGAGCAGGTGGGCGGCGTCCATCAGGTCGCGCAGGTTGATCGCCTGCAGGTTGTTGGTGATGGCCCGGTACATGAAGGGCAGGGCGATGGTGAAGAAGCAGCCGATCAGGATCCACGGCGTGCCAAGAATCGGCAGCGGGCCGGCGGCGAACAGCTGCATCAGGCCCACCGAGGACACCACCGGGGGGATAGCGAAGGGCAGCAGGATCAGCACGTTCATCACGGCGTCCAGCTTGGGGAAGTGGTAGTTGACCACGAACAGCAGCGGCAGGATCAGCAGCAGCGCCAGTGCCAGGGCAGCGATGCACACCAGCAGCGAGCGGCCGAAGGCGGCGAGAAAGCGTGCATCGCTCCACAGCGTCAGGTACCACTTGAAGGTGAAACCGCTGGGCAGGATGGTCGCCGACCAGCTGGTGGACAGCGAATAGACCAGGGTGCCGAGCAGCGGCAGCAGCAGGATCAGAAACAGCAGGTAGACCACCAGCTGGTGGAACAGCGGCGAGCGTTTTTCAGCGGGCGACATGGTAGCTCCGGCGCAGCAGCCATTGGTGGACGACGGTGATCAGGGTCATCAGGCCGACCAGCACCATGGCCAGGGCGCTGGCCATGTTCGGGTCGAGGAAGATGTCGCCGGAGACCATCGCCGCGATACGGATCGGCAGGATGTTGAAGTTGCCGGTGGTCAGCGCATACACCGTGGCATAGGCGCCGAGGGCATTGGCCAGGAGGATGACGAAGGTGCCGAGCAGCGCCGGGGTCAGCACCGGCAGGCCGATATGCCGCCAGAACTGCCAGGTGCTGGCGCCGAGCAGCTCGGCCGACTCGCGCCAGTCCTCGCGCAGGGCGTCGAAGGCCGGGTAGAGCAGCAGCACGCCGAGGGGAATCTGGAAGTAGGTGTAGAGCACGATCAGGCCGGTCTTGGAATAGAGATTGAAGTCTTCGATCAGGCCCATCTGCTTGAGCAGGATGGTCAGCGCGCCGTTGAAACCGAGGAGGATGATGAAGGCGAAGGCCAGCGGCACCCCGGAGAAGTTGCTGGTCATGTTGGAAAACGCCATGACGAAATCGCGCAGGCGGCTGCTGACCTGGCGCAGCGAGTAGCTGCCGATGATCGCGATGACGATGCCGAACAGGCTCGACCAGAAGGCGACTTCCAGGCTGTGGCGCATGGCCTGGCGGTAGAAGGCCGAGGAGAAGGCCTGCTGGAAATTACCCAGGCCCCAGCCTTCGGCGGTGTTCAGGCTGTTGCTCGCCACCCAGGCCAGCGGCGCGATCTGGAAGGCGAAGAAGAACAGGGCGAAGGGCAGCAGGCACAGCAGTGCCCAACCCTTGCCGGCAATGGGTGACTTCATTCGAGCAGCTCCCTGCACCAGGCTTTGTCGTGGGCTGCGCCGAGCAGCTGGCAGACGGTGCCGCACAGCTCGGTCTGCTGCGGGCGGGCTGCAGGGTCGAGGCTAAAGGCGCTGCCAAGCACGATCAGCGGCACTTCGCGCTCCTCCGCCAGCAGGCCGTTGTGGCTGCGGTCGGCGTTCATTCCGTGGTCGGCGGTCACCAGGATCTGGTAGCCGGCGTCGAGCCAGGTCTGGATGTATTCGGCCAGCAGCACGTCGGCCATGCGCGCGGCGTTGCGGTACTGCGGGCTGTCGAGGCCGTGTTTGTGGCCGGCGTCGTCGATGTTCATCGGGTGCACCAGCAGCAGGTTGGGGCTATGGCGCTGGCGCAGGCTTTCGGCATCGGCCAGCAGGTGCGAATCCGGGTAATGGTCGGCGTAGTAGAAGTGGCCGTGCTGGATCGGCAGCGACTCATCGCTGGTGTGGCGGTCTCTGGCGGCGACGAAGGGCGCACGGTTGTACAGCTCGCTGACCCAGTGATAGGCCGCGGCGGCGGTGCTCAGGCCGGCGTCACGGGCGTAGTGGAAGATGCAGCGCTGATTCGACAGACGCACCACATCGTTGTGCACGATGCCGCTGTCGATGGGCGCCACGCCGGTGAGGATGCATTCGTAGAGCGGACGGGACAGTGCCGGCAGTGCGCAGTCGAGCTTGTACAGCGCAGCGCGCCCGGCCTGGCAGTAAGCCAGCAGGTGGCCCAGCGCATGCTGGGCCACCTGATAGCTCAGGCCATCCAGTACTACCAGGATGACGTTGTGCTTCATGGGGTTCTCTCGTTCGGTCGTAGCCCGGATGCAAGCCGGGGAGCATTCGACGCCTGCCCCGGATTGCATCCGGGCTACGTATCAAAGGTGGCGCGACGGCATCAGTTCATATTGATGATCACGTGCTCCTGCCACAGGCGCGGCAGGGCCTTGGAGGTGGCTTCCCAGGCAGCGGCATCCTTGATCGGCTGGACCTTGGCGTACTGCTCTTGCGGCAGCAGCTTGGCCTGCACCTCGGCCGGCAGCTCGATGTGCTCGGCGCGGATCGGCCGGGCGTTGCCCTTGGCCAGGTTGATCTGCCCGGCATCGCTCAAGATGTACTCGCGGGTCAGCTTGGCGGCGTTGGGGTTCTTCGCCCATTTGTTGATGATGGTGGTGTAGCCGGAGATCACCGAACCGTCGGACGGGATCAGCACCTCGAAGCGCTCGGGGTCGATCTGGTCGCGGTAGGACAGGCCGTTGAAGTCCCAGACGATGCCGACTTCCACTTCGCCCTTTTCCAGGGTCTGGATGGTCGGGTTGGCCAGCGACAGGCGGCCCTGCTTGGCCAGTTCGCCGTAGAAGTCCAGCGCCGGCTGCACGTTGCTCTCGTTGCCGCCCATGGCGATGGCGGCGGCCAGCACGCCGTTGACCGCTTGCGCGGCGGTGCTGACGTCGCCGGCGGAGACCTTGTAGGTGCCGGTCTTGAGGTCGGCCCAGGAGCGCGGAATGTCCTTGACCAGCTGCTTGTTGACGATAAAGGCGATGGAGCCGGTGTAGGCCAGCATCCAGTGGCCGTCCTGGTCCTTGGCCCAGGTCGGGATCTGCTCCCAGGTGCTCGGCTTGTACGGCTGGGTCACGCCCTGCTGCACGGCGATGGGGCCGAAGGCGGCGCCGACGTCGCCGATATCGGCGGTGGCGTTTTCCTTCTCGGCGGCGAACTTGGCGATTTCCTGCGCCGAGCTCATGTCGGTGTCCTGGTGCTTGAGGCCGTAGAGCCTGGCCAGGTCCGCCCAGGTGTCTTTCCAGTTGGCCCAGCTGTCCGGCATGCCCACGCTGTTCACCGCGCCCTCGGCGCGTGCAGCCTGTTCCAGTGCCTGCAAGTCGGTGCTTTCGGCCATGGCGGAGGTCGCCAGGGCGATGGCCGAGCCCATCAATGAAGCCAGCAGCAGTTGTTTCATCGGAAACTCCTTTGCAGTGAGAGTGTTGGTCTAGATCAGCAAGACCTGAGCCAATCTAGGCGCCTTCGATGACAGCTTTATGTCGAGTCGCCGGGGGTAGATGTCTAGGCTTGACCGGCTGGCGCGCTCAACAAGCGTAGACCATGGGTAAGTAACTGATTTCGCGGTCTGTGGACCTTGGCGGCGGTGGCATGCGGCGTGCTTGTAGCAGGGTTGTCATCTGCCGGTCATCTAGAATGCCTAGGCTGGTAAGCCGTCCGAGCACACGACTTTCGCCCTGCGATGGGGCTGGACTAGTCCATAAGGGGAACAATTGATGCGCGAAGAAGCGCCGCGGGCCGTCACCGTCATCTGCCGCGCGTTGCAGGAACAGATCGACCGCGGCCTGCTGCCCTCGGGTAGCAAGCTGCCGGCCGAACGCAAGCTCAGCGAGCTGTTCGACACCACCCGCATCACCCTGCGCGAGGCGCTCGGCCAGTTGGAGGCGCAGGGCCTGGTCTACCGCGAGGAGCGCCGCGGCTGGTTCGTCTCGCCGGCGCGGGTGGCCTACAACCCGCTGGTGCGGACGCACTTCCACGCCATGGTCGCCGAACAGGGGCGAGTGCCGGCCACCGAAGTGCTCAGCGCACGGCTGATGCCGGCCAGCGCGCAGATCTGCCAGGTGCTGGAGCTGCCGGCGCTGTCCAGCGTCTACCAGGTGTGCCGCGCGCGGCGCATCGACGGGCGTCTGGTGCTGTACGTCGAGCACTACCTGAACCCGGCCTATTTTCCCGGCATTCTCGAGTTCGACCTGACCCGCTCGCTCACCGACCTCTATGCCAGCGAGTACGGCATCCACTACGGCCGGGTACGCTTCGACATGGTGCCCACCGCGCTGCACGCTGAAGCCGCGGCCAGCCTCAAGGTGACGCCGGGCAGCCCGGCGCTGCGCATCACCCGGGTCAACCGCGACCAGCACGGGCGCATCATCGACTGCGACCTGGAGTTCTGGCGCCACGACGCCATCCACGTCAGTGTCGAGGTGCCGGAGTAGGGGGCGCCGCGTGCGCCGGCTTGTTTAACGAGGCGCGCGGCGCACCCTACCGTTCATCGGTTTCTGCGATGTTTTTCCGACCAATGTCGAAACGTCCCCGGCGCGTTCGACTATCCAGTACCCACCCGCCAAGGAACTGGAGCGCGTCATGAAATACCTCTGCCTCGTCTACGCCAACGAACAGGAGCTGCACAGCTCCCCCGACAGCCCGCATGACAGCGAGTGCCTCGCCTACGCCAACGCCGTGCAGGAGAGCGGGCGCATGCTCGCCGCCGAGGCGCTGCAGTCGGTGCAGAGCGCTACAACCGTGCGCATGCGCGGCGGCAAGCTGGCGATCACCGACGGCCCCTTCGCCGAAACCAAGGAGCAGCTGGCCGGCTTCTATCTGGTGGAGGCGCGCGACCTCAACGAGGCGATCCAGCTCGCCGGGCACATCCCCGCCGCCCGTGTCGGCTGCGTGGAGGTGCGCCCGGTGCGCGAACTGGATGTCCAGCCGGCGCAGTTGCAGGCCGGCCGGCACTGAGCCGCCATCGGCAGGAGAACCGCTTTGGACCGCAGCTATATTCCCGAGGTCGCCACGCGCGAGCAGTGGCTGGCCGCCCGCAAGGCGCTGCTGGAGCAGGAGAAGGCCCTGACCCGCCAGCGCGATGCGCTCAACCGCGCGCGCCGCGCCTTGCCCATGGTGGCGGTGGAGGAGGATTACCGCTTCCAGGGCCCGCAGGGCGAGGTGCGTCTGCTCGACCTGTTCGAGGGGCGCAGCCAATTGATCGTCTACCACTTCATGTACCACATGGATCGCGGCGAGGGCTGCGACGGCTGTTCCTGCCTGGTCGACAACATCGGCCATCAGTCCCACCTGCACGCGCGCGACACCACCCTGGTGCTGGTCTCGCGCGCGCCGCTGGCCGATCTCGACGCCTTCAAGCGACGCATGGGCTGGACGCTGCCCTGGTACAGCTCCTACGGCAGCCGTTTCAACTACGACTACCAGGCCACCTGCGACGAGACGGTGGCCCCGGTGCAGTACAACTACCGCGACCAGGCCGAGCTGCAGCGCCTGGGTCTGGACTACCACCTGCAGGGCGAACAGCCCGGCGTCAGCGTGTTCCTGCGCGACGGCGAGCAGGTGTTCCACACCTACTCCTGCTATGCGCGTGGCCTGGAAATGCTGATGAGCAGCTTCCACTACCTCGACCTCACCCCCTTCGGCCGCAGCGAGGGCTGGGACGGTATGCCCGATCTGGACGGCAAGGGACTCAACTGGACGCGCCTGCACGACGAGTACGAACAGGCGGCGCCCGCCCACGACTGCTGTGGCCACAAGGCCTGAATATCAACAAGGAGATTCGACATGAGTCAGCACGAACTGCAAGACGCCCTGAACAGCTGGACCGAAGCCTGCCGCAGCAAGGACGTGGCGCGCATCATGAGCCACTACGCCGAAGACGTGGTGGCCTACGATGCCATCGGCCCGCTGCGTTTCCAGGGGCGCCCGACGTACCAGGCGCACTGGCAGGCCTGCATGGAGATGTGCAGCGGCCCGGGGATGTTCGAACCGCACGAGCCGACCTTCACCGCCGCCGGCGATCTCGGCGTGACCCACTACCTGCTGCACTGCGGTGGCACCAATGAAAAGGGCGAGCTGCAGACCTGCTGGATGCGCGTGACCCAGTGCCTGCGTCGCCAGGGCGGGCGCTGGCTGATCTTCCACGAGCACTTCTCCGCGCCCAGCGACATGGAAAGCGGCAAGGCGCTGTTCGATCTGCAGCCCTGACGCCGGTCAGGACGCCCAGTCCATGGCGCTGTCTTCGGCGTACTTGAGCGCGGGCGCGTAGTCCCGGTAGTCGCTCCAGTTGCGCTGGCCGTTGGCGATGTCCTGCATCAGCGGATAGAGCGATCCTTCCAGGGCCGACACATAGCCGCGTCCGACCTCGGCCAGGTGGGTGATGATGGCCAGGTCCTGCAACTCCACCGGCAGTTGCATCAACCCGACGGTCTCGCCGGTCGCCCAGTCGAGAAATTGCTGGGCGACGGCGCGGCCCTGGTTCGGTTGCCGCGCCGCCCAGGCGGCGATTTGTGCATAGCTGCTGGGGCGGCTACCGGCGCGGCGAATCACCGGATCGTAGTTCTGCCAGCCGCGCCCCAGCTTGAAGCCCAGGCCGCCCAGCTCGCTGTTGACGTGGGCGATGAGTTCGTCGCGTTTGTCCTGCTGGTTGCCGACCCACATGTTGGCGAACCAATGACGGCCCCAGATGACGAGGATATTCGCTTCTGCCTGTGACATGGCGTGCCTCCTTTCGTTGTGTCGTGGCAGGCAGAAGCCTAGTCGCTGCGTCGCTGTTGGCGAGGCCTGCAAGCAGTGCCGGCGAAATCGTGCGAACTAGCCTGCGGCCAGGCGCAACATGCGCTGCGCCTGCTGCCGCAGGGCTTCACGCAGCTGCGCCGGCTGTTCGATGTGGAAATCGAAGGACAGGCGCAGCAGCAGGCGGGCGAACCAGGTCGGGCTGTCGGTGCTGGTGCTCAGGCGCACGCCGTCGCCCTCGGGCGTCAGCAGGCCGGCGTTGA
The DNA here is from genome assembly GCF_044542855.1 of Pseudomonas sp. NPDC077649. NCBI lineage: Bacteria > Pseudomonadati > Pseudomonadota > Gammaproteobacteria > Pseudomonadales > Pseudomonadaceae > Pseudomonas > Pseudomonas sp. NPDC077649. The sequence continues at coordinate 1,121,368 of NZ_JBITVF010000001.1, forward strand.
CGCCGAGTTCGGCGACGGCGCCGGCCAGGTCGGTGTGCAGCAGGATGCGCACCGGGTAGGCACGCGGCAGGTTGGCGATGCTGGCATTGAGGTGTGTGGCGGCGTCGAAGTCGTGCGGGCGCTCGAAGCGGCTGTCCAGCGTCCGTACCTCGCGCAGGCGCTCCAGGCGGAACGAGCGCAGCGCCTGACGCAGGTGGCAGTAGCCGCTCAGGTACCAGAGGCCCTGACGGAACACCAGGCCGTAGGGATCGACCTCGCGCTCGCTGCACTGGCCCTGTTCGCTGCAATAAACCAGGCGCACGCGCTGACGCTCCTGGGCGGCGGCGGCGAGTTCGGCCAGCAGCAGCTGATCGCCGGTGCCGTGGCTGCGCGGCAGATCCAGGGTGGCGCTCTGGCTCAGGGCGCGCACCCGCTGTTGCAGCTTGGCCGGCATCACCCGTTCCAGCTTGGCCTGGGCGCTGGCCACCGCCGCCGCGGTCTCGGCCAGGCCGAGCTTGGTCGTGGCCAGGAGGCCCAGGGCCACGGCCTGGGCTTCCTCGAGGTTGAACATCAGGGGCGGCAGCTTGAAGCCGGCCACCAGGCGGTAGCCACCGTAGCGGCCGCGCTCGCTGGTCAGCGGAATGCCCAGGTCTTCCAGGTGGCGGATATAGCGGCGCAGGGTGCGCCCGTCCACTTCCAGGCGTTCGGCCAGTTCGCGGCCGCTGAGCTGGCCGTGGCTCTGCAGCAGTTCCAGCAGGGCCAGCACGCGGGTGGTGGGACTGTTCACGGGGGACGGACTCCGGGGGCGCGCGGGGCGTCGGGATAAACATCAGGGGAACGATTTTATTAGGGCCGAATATAGCCTAATTCGCCCTTAGCCTGGCGGCAGGTGACGCGAAGGGCGCGTCGACCGCTGGCAGACAAGGAGTTCTTCTCATGCAACCGATACTGTTCTACGGCGTGCCGCAAGGTTGTTCGTTCGGTGCCATCGTCGCCCTCGAGTGGCTCGGCCAGCCATACCGGCTGTGTCGCGTGGAGATGCTCGAGCAACCCTGGGACCCGCTGTTCGAGCGGCTCAACCCGCTGTACCAGACACCCACGCTATTGCTGGAAAGCGGCGAGTCGCTGAGCGAGAGCCTGGCGATTCTGCTGCACCTGGCGGCGCGGGCAGAGGGCTCGCCGCTGGCGCCGCGCCAGGGCAGCGCCGAGTTCGATGCGCTCAACCAGATGCTGGCCTACCTGGTGAGCGATTTCTTCGCCGCCTTCAGTCCCTTGTGGCTGGCCTACGAGAAGGCCGAGCTGGACGAGTCGCAACGCGCGCTGTTGCGCAGCCTGGGGGCCGAACAGGTGGCGGCGGGTTGTCGCTACCTCGAGCGGCTGCTGAGCGAGCGCGACTGGCTGCTGGGCGAACGGCGCAGCCTGGCGGACGCCTACCTCGCCGGCATCGGCCGTTGGGTCGACTACCACCAGCTGTTCGATCTGCAGCGGGAGTATCCGCATCTGGCCCGACACCTGGCCCGGCTCGCCGCCGATCCGGCGGCGTGCTTCGCCCGCGCCATCGAGCGCGGCGAAACGGCCCACAGCGGCGGCTTTCTCGGTCATGTCGAGCTGCAGCAAGTGCGCGAACGTCTGGAGGCGGCCTGAGAGGTGTTCGAGGATTCGCTGATCGATCGTCCGTGCATCACCGTGGCCAACTTCCGCCGCAGCCGTGCCTGGTATCGGGCGGCCCTGGCGCCCCTGGGCTACGAGCTGAAACACGAGGGCGAGCACGGTGCGGGGCTGGCTGCCGGCTTCGGCCCGCGGGACGACGCGCCGGCCTTGCTCTACCTGCTCAGCGCCGTACCGGGGCGCGCCGTCGGCGAGGCGTGCCCGCCTTTTCGCCTGCGGGCAGGCAACCGCGAGGCGGTGCGAGCTTTCCATGCCGCGGCGCTGCAGGCCGGCGGCGATGACGACGGCCGACCCGGACTGCGCGCCGAATCCGGCTGCTACGCCGCCTGCGTGCTCGACCCGGACGGCTACAGCGTCGAGGTGATCTGTGACGCCTGACGGCCCGCTTACTGCTGGCCCAGCGCCGCGCAGGAGGCTTCGTAGCGCTGCTGGCAGGCGCTCTGGTACAGGCGCCGCGCCTGGTCCGGGTCGCGCGGCACGCCGCCTTCGCCGCGGCGGTAGAGGTTGCCGAGAATGTGCTGGGCCATGGGGTTGCCGGCGGCCGCCGACTGGTTGAGGTACTTGAGCATGCCCCGCTGGTTGGCGAATTCCGGTGCGTCGCGCCCGGTGTAGAGGTAGGCCAGGCTCACCGCGGCCATGGCGTGGCCCTTGTCGGCGGCCTGCTTCCACCAGTATTCGGCCTGCTTGAGGTTCTTCTCCGGCTGGCCGACGAAGTAGCTGCTGCCGAGCTGGAACTGGCTCTCCAGATCGCCGCGCTGGGCCTGCTGGCGCAGATCGCGCAATGGGTCCTGCGGCGTCTGTTGCTGGGGTTGCGGCCGCGCCGGCGGGCTCGCCGGGCTGGGCTCGCGGGCGGCGCAGCCGGCCAGCAGCGTCAGGGCGAGCAGGGCGGTGAGGCTGTGGCGCAGGAGGATGGGGCTGGGCATGGCGGTATTCTCTGGTTGAGTCGGCTCAGGCCGTTAGGCCGACCTTGCCAACCTTAGTTCGCCAGGAGCGACCTGTCTGCCTTCACAGCGACGCGGCGAGCTGCAATCCTGACGGCTGATTTCGGCTCACGAGGCATTCATGAAGATCAGCGCGGATTTCGACAGCGGCAATATCCAGGTCATCGACGCCAGCGACCCGCAGCGGGTGCTGCTGGCCATGCGCCCGGACCTCAACAGTCATCATTTCCAGTGGTTTCACTTTCAGGTGGACGGCCTGCAGCCGGGGCAGCGCCACGCCTTCAGCCTGACCAATGCCGGACAGTCGGCCTACAACAATGCCTGGGACGGCTACCAGGCCGTGGCCAGCTACGACCGGCAAGACTGGTTTCGTGTGCCCACCCGCTTCGCGGACGGCCAGTTGCATTTCGAGCTGCAGGCCGAGCGCGCGCAGGCCTGGTTCGCCTATTTCGAACCCTATAGCCGGGCGCGCCACGATGCGCTGATCGAGCAGGCGCTGAGCCAGGCCGGCGCCGAGCTGCTGGCCTGCGGCAAGAGCCTGGAAGGGCGCGATATCCAGCTGCTGCGTATCGCGCGCCAGGCGCAGACGCCGCGCAAGCTGTGGATCATCGCCCAGCAGCATCCCGGCGAGCACATGGCCGAGTGGTTCATGGAAGGGCTGATCGAGCGCCTGCAGGACCCGCAGGATGCCGAGTTGAATGCGCTGCTGGCCCGGGCCGAGCTGTACCTGGTGCCGAACATGAACCCCGACGGCGCCTTTCGCGGCCACCTGCGCACCAACCATGCGGGGCAGGACCTCAACCGCGCCTGGCAGTCGGCCAGCGCCGAGCGCAGCCCGGAAGTGCTGTTCGTGCTGCAACAGATGCAGCGCATCGGCGTCGACCTGTTCCTGGATATCCACGGCGACGAGGAAATTCCCCACGTGTTCACCGCCGGCTGCGAGGGCAACCCCGGTTACACGCCGCGCCTGGCCGCGCTGGAGGAGGACTTCCGCCGGCGCCTGGTGGGCATCGGCGCCGAGTTCCAGACCCGCTTCGGCTACCCGCGCGACGAACCCGGCCAGGCCAACCTGACCCTGGCGTGCAACGCCGTGGGCCAGGCCTTCGACTGCCTGTCGTTCACCATCGAGATGCCGTTCAAGGACCATGACGACAACCCGCAGCCACGCACCGGCTGGAACGGCGCCCGCTCGAAGCAGCTGGGGCGGGACGTGTTGACGGTGCTGGCGCAGATGGTGGGCCAGCTGCGCTGAAGGGGGAGTAGGGGCCAGCGGCAAGCCGTTGGATCTGCAGGCAAAAAAAGCCCGTCGCGAGGACGGGCGCAAAGTGCCGTAAACACATGGAGACAAGCGGACGCGCTGGCGCGTCGGGCGTTACAGGATCGACAGCGGGTAGTTGATGATCAGGCGGTTCTCCTGCAGGTCCATGCCGACGTCGCGGCGCACGTCGGAGTTGCGCCAGCGCACGCTGAGGTTCTTCAGGCTGCCTTCCTGGATGGTGTAGGCCTGTTCGGACTCGCGGCCCCACTCCTCGGCGTCGGTGCGGCCGCCGGCGTGGATGTTGGAGCCGCTGACGTAGCGGTTCATCAGGGTCAGGGCGGGGATGCCGAGGCCGGCGAAGTTGTAGTCGTGGCGGATCTGCCAGGAACGCTCTTCGGGGGCGCCGTAGCTGTTGGTGAAGCCGTCGTTGACCAGGGCGCCGCCGCTGGTGCTGGCGGTTGCGCGACATTCGGCGGGAAAGCTTCGGCAACCGGCGCAATTGCCTGGACGATTAGCCGGGTTCGAGCAGGCGCGGCCCTGCCCCCTGCTCGCCGAGCTGATCCTGGGGGTTGCGCAGCGGGCAGTCCTGCATCGACAGGCAGCCGCAGCCGATGCAGCCGGTGAGCAGGTCGCGCAAGCGGGTCAATTGTTCGATGCGCGCGTCCAGGTCGCGTTGCCACTGCGCGGACAGGCGCTGCCAGTCGGCCGCCGTGGGCGTGTGGTCGGCAGGCAGGCTGGCCAGCGCGGCGCCGATGTCGGCCAGGGGAATGCCCAGGCGCTGCGCCACCTTGATGATCGCCACCCGGCGCAACACCTCGCGCGGGTAGCGGCGCTGATTGCCGGCATTGCGCTGGCTGTGGATCAGGCCCTTGGCCTCGTAGAAGTGCAGGGTGGAGATCGCCACTCCGCTGCGTTCGGCCACCTGGCCGACGCTCAGGGGGCGCTCGAAACGCGGGTTGCAGGGCGACATGAAAAATCCCTCTTGACCTAAAGTTAAGTTGAGGTTTTACCCTCGGCCACCTCGATTGACAACCCCGAGGGCATTTCCATGCAGGACAGAGTTCGACTGGTACTGATCTACGGCAGCGTGCGCGAGGGTCGCTTCTGCGACCGCGTGGTGGCCTGGGCGTGCGAGCAGATCGCCCAGCGCAGCGAGTTCGAACTGAGCCTGGTCGACCCGGCTGCGATGTTCCGCCAGCCCGGCGAGGCGCCCGGGGCGGGCGAGGCGCGGCATCAGGCGTTGCAGCAGTTGCTGCGCGCCGATGCCTTCCTGATCGTCACCCCGGAGTACAACCATGGCTATCCGGCGGCGCTCAAGCAGTTCATCGACGAGGTGCCGGCCTCCTGGGAGGCGCGCCCGGTGGGCTTCGTCAGCTATGGCGGGGTGTCCGGCGGCCTGCGCGCGGTGGAGCAGCTGCGCCAGGTGCTGGTGGAAATGCACGGCATGACGGTGCGCAGTTCGGTGAGTTTCGCCAATGCCTGGGAGCAGTTCGACGAGCGCGGCCGGCTGCGCGAGCCGCGCCACGCCAACTCGGCCATGGCGCACCTGCTGGTGCAGCTGAACTGGTGGGCGCAGACCTTGCGCGCCGGGCGCGAGCGGGTGGCCTATGAACGGGTCAGGGGGTAGGGGCTCCTGCCAGGTACCGAGGCTTGCGGGCAGGCGGCGATTTGCTGAAGCTGCGCAGGTTGCCATTGACCGGAGAAGAACATGCAGCTGGCTGCCCCCATTCCCATTCTGCGCAGCTTCGACGAGTTGCGCGCACGGGCCTTCTATATCGATTACCTGGGTTTTGCCGAGGATTGGGCGCACCGTTTCGAACCGCAGCTGCCGCTGTACCTGCAGCTGTCGCGCGGGCGTTGCGTGCTGCATCTGTCCGAGCACCATGGTGACTGCTGCCCTGGCGCGGCGCTGCGTATCGCCTGCGACGATCTGGATGGGCTGCTGAACGAACTGCGCGGCAAGGACTACGACTTCGCCCGACCTGCCATCGTCGCGCAGCCCTGGGGACGTGATCTGGCGCTGAGCGATCCGTTCGGCAATCGCCTGATCTTTACCGAGCCGAGCTGAGAACGCTGCGTAGGAGCCGGCTGGCGGCGATGCTCCTAACGGCAGCCGGCAGCCGGCAGCCGGCAGCGCGGGATCGATGGCAACAACGAGGTAGCCCGCAATGCAGCCGGGCGACGAGAGCTGGCGCAGGGTGGATGAACACAGCGTCATCCTCATCCACCCTGCGCCTGACGCTTAACCGCGGTAGTAGCGCTGCGGCACGAACGGCGTCTTGGCCACCTTCATCGCCACGCGCTTGCCGCGCACGACGGCCCAGACTTCGCTGTCCGCGGCGGCGTGGCTGGCCTTGAGGTAGCCCATGGCCACCGGCGCGCCGAGGCTCGGGCCGAAGCCGCCGCTGCACACCCGGCCGATCACCTGGCCGTCGCCGTCGACGATCTCGGCGCCTTCGCGCACCGGCACGCGCTCCTGCGGCAGCAGGCCGACGCGCTTTTCCGCCACGCCGTCGCGCTGCTGTTGGAAGATGCGTCCGGCGCCGGGGAAGTTGCCGGCGCGCTCGCCGCCTTCGCGGCGCACCTTGGAGATGGCCCACAGCAGGCTGGCTTCGATCGGCGTGGTGGCGCTGCTCATGTCGTGGCCGTACAGGCACAGGCCGGCTTCCAGGCGCAGCGAGTCACGCGCGCCGAGGCCGATGGCCTCGACTTCCGCTTCGGCCAGCAGGCTGCGCGCCAGGGCTTCGGCCTGCTCCACCGGCACCGAGATCTCGAAACCGTCTTCGCCGGTGTAGCCGCTGCGGCTGACGATGCATTCGCTGCCCAGCAGGCGCACGCGGGCGACCTGCATGAAGGTCATCTTGCTCACTTCGGGCGCCAGACGGGCCAGCACCTCGACGGCCTTGGGGCCTTGCAGGGCGAGCAGGGCGCGTTCCTCGAACAGGCACTCGATCTGGCACTGCTCGCCGATGTGCTGCTTGAGGTGGGCCAGGTCCTGCTCCTTGCAGGCGGCGTTGACCACCAGGTACAGGGTGTCGTCGCCGAGGTTGGCGACCATCAGGTCGTCGAGGATGCCGCCGTTCTCGTCGGTGAACATGGCGTAGCGCTGCAGGCCCACCGGCAGGTCGATGATGTCCACCGGCACCAGGGATTCCAGGGCGCGCGCGGCGTGCTCGCCGCGCAGGAGGATCTGGCCCATGTGCGAGACGTCGAACAGGCCGGCGGCGTCGCGGCAGTGCAGGTGTTCCTTCATCACGCCCAGCGGGTACTGCACGGGCATTTCAAAGCCGGCGAAGGGCACCATGCGCGCGCCGAGTTCCAGGTGCAGGGCATGTAGCGGGGTTTTGGCGAGGGTCTCAGAGGTCATTTCGATTTCCTGTAAGGTGCGCCGCGCGCACCGGGTCGTGAGCAATGCGTGTGTCGGATGGGATCATTGCTGCGCGCAGCCTGGGTGGCCCCGCACACCCGACGAATCAGCATTCGATGATATTGACGGCCAGACCGCCGCGAGCGGTTTCCTTGTACTTGCTCTTCATGTCGGCGCCGGTCTGGCGCATGGTGCGGATCACCTTGTCCAGCGAGACGAAGTGCTGGCCGTCGCCGCGCAGGGCCATGCGCGCGGCGTTGATCGCCTTGACCGAGCCCATGGCGTTGCGCTCGATGCAGGGCACCTGGACCAGGCCGCCGATGGGATCGCAGGTCAGGCCGAGGTTGTGCTCCATGCCGATCTCGGCGGCGTTCTCCACCTGGTTGACGCTGCCGCCGAGCACTTCGCACAGGGCGCCGGCGGCCATCGAGCAGGCCACGCCGACCTCGCCCTGGCAGCCGACTTCGGCGCCGGAAATCGAGGCGTTTTCCTTGTAGAGGATGCCGATGGCGGCGGCGGTGAGCAGGAAGCGCACCACGCCGTCCTCGTTGGCGCCGGGCACGAAGCGGGCGTAGTAGTGCAGCACCGCCGGCACTATGCCGGCCGCGCCGTTGGTGGGGGCGGTGACCACGCGGCCGCCGCTGGCGTTTTCCTCGTTCACCGCCAGGGCGTAGAGGTTGACCCAGTCGAGCACGCTGAGGGTGTCGCGCAGACAGGCTTCGGGGTGTTCGCTGAGCTGGCGGTGCAGCGCGGCGGCGCGACGCTTGACCTTGAGCCCACCGGGCATGATGCCCTCGTTGCGGCAGCCGGCGGTGACGCAGTCCTGCATCACCTGCCAGATATTCAGCAGGCCGGCGCGGGTCTCCGCCTCCGGGCGCCAGGCCGCCTCGTTGGCCAGCATCAGCTGGCTGATCGACAGCTTGTGTTCGGCGCACAGCGCCAGCAGCTGCTTGCCGGTGGTAAAGGGATACTGCAGGGCGGTGCTGTCCTCGACGATGCGGTCGGCGCCGGCGGCCTGTTCGTCGACCACGAAGCCGCCGCCCACCGAGTAGTACTCGCGGGCGCGCAGCTGCAGGCCGGCGGCGTCGAAGGCGCGGAAGATCATGCCGTTGGGGTGGAAGTCCAGCGGCTTGCGGATCATCGCCAGGTGCTGCTTCTCGACGAAGGCGATGGTCTTTTCGCCGAGTAGGTTGATCTGCCCGGCGCTGCGGATGGCGGCCAGGCGCTCGGCGATGCGGCTGGTGTCGACCGTGTCGGGCTGCTCGCCCTCCAGGCCGAGCAGCACCGCCTTGTCGCTGCCGTGGCCCTTGCCGGTGGCGCCGAGCGAGCCGTACAGCTCCACCTTGACCGAGTCGGTGGCGGCCAGCAGGCCGTCGCGCTTGAGCCCCTCGACGAAGCGCGCGGCGGCGCGCATGGGGCCGACGGTATGCGAGCTGGACGGCCCGATACCTATCTTGAACAGATCGAAAACGCTCAGTGACATGTCGTACTCCTGGCGGCGCCGGTTGGCCCCTCCCCAGAGAGAGGGGAGGGCCGGCGTCCGCCTTATCAGTCAGCGTAGACCGGGAAGGTGGCGCAGAGGTCGGCGACCTGACCACGGACACGCGCGATCACCGCCGGGTTGTCCAGCTCGTCGAGGATGTCGCAGATCCAGCCGGCCAGGGTGCGGCATTCGCCTTCCTTGAAGCCGCGGGTGGTCACCGCCGGGGTGCCGATACGGATGCCCGAGGTGACGAAGGGGCTCTGCGGGTCGTTCGGCACGGCATTCTTGTTCACCGTGATGTGGGCTGCGCCCAGCGCCGCGTCGGCCGCCTTGCCGGTCAGGCCCTGCTTGACCAGGCTGATCAGCATCAGGTGGTTGTCGGTACCGCCGGAAACCACGTCATAGCCGCGCTCGACGAACACTTCGGCCATGGCGCGGGCGTTGTCGATCACCTGCTGCTGGTAGGCCTTGAAGCCCGGCTCCAGCGCCTCCTTGAAGCACACCGCCTTGGCCGCGATGACGTGCATCAGCGGGCCGCCCTGGGCACCGGGGAACACGGCGGAGTTGAGCTTCTTCTCGATCTCTTCGTTGCCCCGCGCCAGGATCAGGCCGCCACGCGGACCGCGCAGGGTCTTGTGCGTGGTGGTGGTGACCACGTCGGCGAACGGCACCGGGTTGGGGTACAGACCGGCGGCCACGAGTCCCGCCACATGGGCCATATCGACGAACAGCAGAGCGCCCACCTTGTCGGCGATGGCGCGGAAACGCGGGAAGTCCAGCACGCGCGAGTAGGCCGAGAAACCGGCGACGATCATCTTCGGCTTGTGCTCGATGGCCAGGCGCTCGACTTCGTCGTAATCGATCAGGCCGTTCTCGTCGATGCCGTACTGCACCGCGTTGTACAGCTTGCCCGAGGACGACACCTTGGCGCCGTGGGTCAGGTGGCCGCCATGGGCCAGGCTCATGCCGAGAATGGTATCGCCGGCATTGAGCAGCGCCAGGTACACGGCGCTGTTGGCCGAGGAGCCCGAGTGCGGCTGCACGTTGGCGTAGTCGGCGCCGAACAGCTGCTTGGCGCGCTCGATGGCCAGTGCCTCGACCTTGTCCACATGCTCGCAGCCACCGTAGTAGCGCTTGCCCGGATAGCCTTCGGCGTACTTGTTGGTCAGGCCGCTGCCTTGCGCCTGCATCACGCGCTGGCTGCAGTAGTTCTCCGAGGCGATCAGCTCGATATGGTCTTCCTGGCGCTGTTCTTCGGCCTGGATCGCCGCGAGCAGGGCATCGTCATAGCCCTGCAGTTGGTCGTGCTTGCTGAACATGGTGAGGCCCTCTTTATCGTTTTTCTCGGGATGCAGTCGGCCCGCCCCGGTGAGGGGAGCCGAATAGAAACTGGGTAGAGCGATGAACCTTCCCTCTCCCGCAGGCGGGAGAGGGAAGGTTATGGGCGCTTACGCGTCCTGATACGCCTCGATGGACGGGCAGGCGCAGACCAGGTTGCGGTCGCCGTAGACGTTGTCCACGCGGCCAACCGGCGGCCAGTACTTGGCCTCGATCAGGCTCGCCAGCGGGTACACGGCCTGCTCGCGGCTGTAGGCGTGGTGCCAGTCGCCGACCAGTTCCAGGGCGGTGTGCGGGGCGTTCTTCAGCGGGTTGTCGTCCTTGTCCAGACGGCCCTGCTCGACCGCGCGAATTTCCTCGCGGATGGCGATCATGGCGTCGCAGAAGCGATCCAGCTCTTCCTTGGACTCGCTCTCGGTCGGCTCGATCATCAGGGTGCCGGCCACCGGGAAGGACATGGTCGGGGCGTGGAAGCCGAAGTCGATCAGGCGCTTGGCCACGTCGTCGACGCTGATGCCGCTGCTGTCCTTGAGCGGACGGATGTCGAGGATGCACTCGTGCGCCACCAGGCCGCCTTCGCCGGAGTACAGCACCGGGTAGTGCTCTTCCAGACGACGGGCAATGTAGTTGGCGTTGAGAATGGCCATCTGCGACGCGCGCTTGAGGCCGTTGCCGCCCATCATGGTGATGTACATCCAGGTGATCGGCAGGATGCTGGCGCTGCCGAACGGCGCGGCGCTCACTGCACCTTCCTTGCGTGCCATGTGGCCATGGCCCGGCAGGAACGGCGCCAGGTGCGACTTGACGCCAATCGGGCCGACGCCCGGGCCGCCGCCGCCGTGCGGGATGCAGAAGGTCTTGTGCAGGTTCAGGTGCGAGACGTCGCCGCCGAACTGGCCCGGGGCGCAAAGGCCGACCATGGCGTTCATGTTGGCGCCGTCGATGTAAACCTGGCCGCCGTTGTCGTGGATGATCTGGCAGATCTCGCGGATGCCTTCCTCGAACACACCGTGGGTGGACGGGTAGGTGATCATGATCGCCGCCAGGCGATCCTTGTGCTCTTCGGCCTTGGCCTTCAGATCGGCGATGTCGACGTTGCCGCGCGCATCACAGGCGGTCACCACCACGCGCATGCCGGCCATGGAGGCGGTCGCCGGGTTGGTGCCGTGGGCCGATTGCGGGATCAGGCAGATGTCGCGCTGATCGTCGCCACGGCTGAGGTGGTAGGCGCGGATGGCCAAGAGACCCGCGTACTCGCCCTGGGAGCCGGCGTTGGGCTGCAGCGACACGGCGTCGTAGCCGGTAGCGGCGCAGAGCATGGCTTCCAGTTCGTTGGTCAGCTGGGTATAGCCGGCGGCCTGCTCGACCGGAGCGAAGGGGTGCAGGTTGCCGAACTCCGGCCAGGTCACCGGGATCATCTCGCTGGCGGCGTTGAGCTTCATGGTGCAGGAGCCCAGCGGGATCATGCTGCGATCCAGGGCCAGGTCCTTGTCAGCCAGCTTGCGCAGGTAGCGCATCAGCTCGGTTTCGCTGTGGTAGCGGTTGAACACCTCGTGCTGCAGGATGGCCGATTGGCGCAGCAGGCCTTCTGGCAGGCGGCTGGCGATCTGTGCGGCCAGGTCGGCGACAGCAGGGGTGGCCTGATCGCCGGCGAACAGTGCCAGCAGCGCCTCGACGGCGGCCTGGTCGGTGGTTTCGTCCAGCGACAGACCCAGACGCTCGGCGTCGATCTCGCGCAGGTTGATGCCGGCGGCACGGGCCTTGGCATGCAGCTCAGCGGTCTTGGCGCCGGTCTTGATGCTCAGGGTGTCGAAGAAGTGCTGCTGCTCGACGCCGTGGCCCAGCTTGGTCAGGCCCAGGGCGAGGATGGCGGTGAAGCTGTGTACGCGCTGAGCGATCTCGCTCAGGCCTTTCGGGCCGTGGTACACGGCGTACATGCTGGCGATGTTGGCCAGCAGCACCTGGGCGGTACAGATGTTACTGGTGGCCTTCTCGCGGCGGATGTGCTGCTCGCGGGTCTGCATGGCCAGGCGCAGGGCCGGCTTGCCGAAGCGGTCCACCGACATGCCGACCAGGCGGCCCGGCATGTCGCGCTTGAACGCGTCGCGGGTGGCGAAGTAGGCAGCGTGCGGGCCACCGAAGCCCAGCGGCACACCGAAGCGCTGGGCGCTGCCCAGGGCGACGTCGGCGCCGAACTCGCCCGGCGGGGTGAGCAGGGTCAGGGCCAGCAGGTCGGCGGCCACGGCCACCAGGGCGCCCGCAGCGTGGAAGCGCTCGACCAGGGCGCGGTAGTCGAAGATGTCGCCATTGCTCGCCGGGTACTGCAGCAGCGCGCCGAAGTAGGCGCTGGCATCGGTGATGGCGGCTTCGTCGCCGACTTCAACTTCGATGCCCAGCGGCTCGGCACGGGTGCGCAGCACGTCGAGGGTCTGCGGGTGGCAGTGCTGGGAGGCGAAGAAGGTGTTGCTAGCCTTGTTCTTCGACAGACGCTTGCAGAAGGTCATGGCCTCGGCGGCGGCGGTGGCCTCGTCGAGCAAGGAGGCGTTGGCGATCTGCATGCCGGTGAGGTCGCTGATCAGGGTCTGGAAGTTCAGCAGCGCTTCCAGGCGGCCCTGGGAAATCTCCGGCTGGTACGGGGTGTAGGCGGTGTACCAGGCCGGGTTTTCCAGCAGGTTGCGCAGGATCGGGCTCGGCGTGTGGGTGCCGTAGTAGCCCTGGCCGATGTAGTTCTTGAACTGCTGGTTCTTCGCGGCGATGGCCTTGATCTTGGCCAGGGCGTCGGCTTCCGACAGGCCCGGCTGCTCGCCGAGGATGCTGGTGCCCTTGATGCTCTCGGGGATCACGGCACCGGTCAGTGCGTCCACCGAGTCGTAGCCGAGCAGTTCGAGCATGGCGGCGGTGTCGGCATCGCGCGGGCCGATGTGGCGGGCGATGAATTCGTTCTGGGTATCGAGCTTGGTCATGGCGGTCACTCAGGCGTCGGCATTGGCGTTCAACAGACGATCATAGCCGGCCTTGTCCAGCAGGTCGGCGAGCACGGCGTTGTCGGCCAGGCGCATGCGGAAGAACCAGGCCTTGTCCAGCGGCGACTCGTTGACCAGCTCCGGGCTGCCTTCCAGGTCGGCGTTGATTTCGACGATCTCGCCGTCCAGCGGCATGACGATGTTGCTGGCAGCCTTGACCGACTCCAGCACCGCCACCTCTTCGCCCTGGGCGTAGGCCTTCACTTCCGGCAGCTGTACGTACACCACGTCGCCGAGCGCGTCCTGGGCGTAATGGGTGATGCCGACGGTCACCAGACCATCGTTGTCCAGACGCAGCCATTCGTGATCGGCGGTGAAACGCAACTCGCTCATGTCAACTCCTCAAGGGGCAAGGGTGCCCGCTTCTAGGCGGCGGGCATAAGGGGCGCCCACGCTCTGGCGGGCAAGATTGGGTAAACCCTTAGCAATGCTGGTGCCAATATAAAAATATTCAATAAAAACAAATACTTAAGTGTATTTATGAGGCTTGTATACAGTCCAGTGGAACGATATCGCTACGAATGTGCGTGTCGTTTCTGGAAAAGTCGAGGTCGCACCAGTCGCGGCGCGGCGTTCGGCGGGCTGTTGCTGAACCGTTACGGAGGAACGATATCGATACGGTGCGTTGGTGGAACCAGTCGTACGGACCAGCGGTCGGTTACAGGGCTACTTAAGGCAAAGGAGAGCAACTGCCATGAAACCCCTGATTCCACTGGTATTGGCCCTGGGCGGCGCAGTCGCCGCGCAGGCCAGCGACACCGTCACCGTAGTCATGGAGCAGGCGACCGAGACGGGCCCCGGCGCCTCGCTGGGCACCGTGGCCATCAGGCAGTCCGCCTACGGCCTGGTGTTCACCCCGCAGCTCAAGGGGCTGGAGCCGGGCATCCATGGTTTTCACGTGCATATGCTGGCCAACTGCAACGCGGTCGAGGTGGATGGCAAGCTGACCCCGGCCGCGGCGGCCGGTGGTCACTGGGACCCGAAAAATACCGGCCGCCACGGTTTCCCCTGGGAGGACGACGCCCACCTCGGCGATCTGCCCGCGCTCCACGTGGCGGCCGACGGCAGCGCCAGTCAACCGGCATTGGCGCCACGCTTGAAGCGCCTGGATGAACTGCACAACCGCGCCCTGATGATCCACGCCGGCGCCGACAACCATTCCGACCATCCGCAGTCCCTGGGGGGTGGCGGTGCGCGGGTCGCCTGCGGGGTGATCAAGGTACCGACCAGTTCCGAGCCGATATAACCCGCCGCGGCCTATCGCGGCAGCCCGAGGTATCGGGGGAACGGGGGCGGGCCGCGCAGGTTAGCGGCGCCAAGCTCCGAGCGTTCTGACACCTCGCTCGTGGCGCGCCGCGTAACCCTCCAGGCGATCTTTCGGCGTGGCGCCAGTGGTGGGTTACGGCGCGGCAGAAATTGCGGGGGCATCAGTACGAAGACAGGCGCCTAAGCCACCCTACAGGGTGCGCGGTTCGCTTATTGACCCTGGTCTCAGTGCTTGTCCGGTATTCCGTACTTGCGCAGGCGTTTGGCGATGGCGGTATGCGAGGTGCCCAGGCGCGCGGCCAGCTGGCGGCTGGAAGGATGGCTGGCGTAGAGCTTTTCCAGCAGCGCCTTCTCGTAGTCGTCCATGGCCTGTTCCAGGCTGCCGATCTCGCCATTCAGGCGTGGCGCCACCTCGGTGCCGGCGATATCCAGATCGTCGATCTCCACCCAGTTGCTGTCGCAGATGGCGGCGGCGCGGAAGATCACGTTCTGCAGCTGGCGCACGTTGCCCGGCCAGCGATTGGCCAGCAGCGCCGGAAAAGTGGCCGGTGCCAGGCGGCAGGGCAGGCGCTGGATCTGCGCGCAGGCCTGGGCCATGAAGTGCTGGGCCAGCAGCAGGATGTCCTGGCCGCGCTCGCGCAACGGCGGCACTTCCAGATTGAGCACGTTGAGGCGGTAGAACAGGTCTTCGCGGAAGCTGCCCTGGGCGACCATCTGTTCCAGGTCGCGATGAGTGGCGCTGAGGATGCGCACGTTGACCCTGACCTCGCGCTCGCCGCCGACCCGGCGGAAGCTGCCATCGCTCAAAAAGCGCAGCAGCTTGGCCTGCAGGTAGGGCGACATCTCGCCGATCTCGTCGAGAAATACCGTGCCCTGGTTGGCCAGCTCCAGCAGCCCCGGCTTGCCGCCGCGCTGGGCGCCGGTAAAGGCGCCGGGGGCATAGCCGAACAGCTCGCTCTCGGCCAGGTTTTCCGGCAGCGCCGCGCAGTTCAGCGCCAGGAACGGCGCGCTGCGTCGCGCGCTGACCGCGTGGCAGGCGCGCGCCACCAGCTCCTTGCCGGTGCCGGTCTCGCCCTGGATCAGCAGCGGCGCATCCAGCGCCGCCACGCGCAGGGCGCGCGCCTTGAGGGTGCGAATCGGTGTCGAGTCGCCGAGCAGCGAATCGAAGCCATCGGTGTGATCGTGGTGCAGCGCCGCCAGGCGCTCGCCGATCCGGCTCGGCGCATAGAGCGTCAGCAGGCCGCCGGCCAGACGCCGCTCCTCGGTGATCGGCTGGGCATCGAGCAGCAGCGGCTGGCCGCCGAGGGTGACTTCGCGCAGCGGCAGACGGAACTCGGCGGCGAGCAGCGCCCGCTGCAGTTCGTCGTCGGCGAACAGCGCGGCGATGCTCTGGCCGGCCGGGGCGCTGCCGCACAGCTCGACCAGTGCCGGGTTGGCCAGCAGCACGGTGGCGCGATCATCCACCGCCAGCACCGGGTCGGGCATGGCGGCGAGCAGGGCGTCGAGCTGCAGGCGGCGGCGCTGGCCGGGGAGGATATCGACCACCTGCACGCTCTGCACGCCATGCACCTGCAACAGCGCGTCGCGCAGCTCGTCGAGCACGGCGGCGCTCAGGGTCGGTGCGTCGATATAGACGTTTGGCGGTACCATCTCCACCGCATCGAGGTTCAGATTGCGCCCGCCGAGCAGCGCCAGGACTTCCTGGGTAATGCCGACGCGGTCGATAAAGCTGACGTGGATGCGCATTGATGACGGTCGAAATGGGCGAACAGGCGGCGATTATGCCTGCTCCGCCCGGCATGAGGAAAAGGGCAACACCGTGAGCACAGAAAAACCGAGCCGTGCCGACTACCACCGTAAGCACCAGGGACGCGCCGAAGCCGAGGCCCAGCGCCTGCTGGCGCGCAAGGCCGAACTGCAAGGGCGCTGGCTGCCCTGGGTGGCGCAGGAGCTGTACCAGCTCAGCCCGCCGGAGTTCGCCAATATGGTGCGTCGCGAGTTGCAGCGTCTTTCGTAGGGTGTCGCGGGGCCGCCTAGGCCGTGCGCACCACCTCACGATCAATGGCGGGGATGCTTGGGAGGGGCTTAGTAGCGCCCCCTGACCCGGTTCCAATGCCTGCAGTTCTCGCCGGAGTCGGTGTGCATACGGCGCACCCTAGGCTGGCGCTGCTCCATAATAGCGGCAGAAGCTCCGGGTCAGTGGGTCGCCCTCGCTGTCACAGTGCACCAGCCAGGCAGTGCGGGCCGCGTACCCGCTGCGCGCGCAAGGGCTGCAGCAGCTCCCGGGTGCAGGCGGAGGAGGCCGCAGCTCGCTGACCAGGGCGCGCGCGGCCCTGGCCGGCAGCTGGTAAATGCCGGACGAAAACGAGGTGCAGGAGAGGGGCTCGCCTTCTCCGCCTCCACAGCGGTCTGGCAGGACTGGGCCGAACCATCGCCAGGTATCAACCGGTCAGCGTGCTGTGCCGGCCGGCCCAGCTGGCCCAGGCCAGGAGCAAGTGCGCCACCAGCAACATCCAGTTTCTGACCATGCCGCTGGACGACGTCTAGGTGCGCGACTATGTCGGCTGCTTCGTGGTCGACGGCCAGGGCGGCCGCGGCCTACGCAACAATCCGTGTTTTGCTCCCGGCTATATCAACTACCTGCCGATCAACGGCGCGGTGATCGCCCCGCAATTCGGCGACGCGGTGGCGGACAAGTACAGCAAGGACCTGCTCACCCGGCTGTGTTCGGGCCGCGCCATCGTCTAGGTCAATATCGACCCGATCATCGGAGGCGGGGGCATCCACTGCGTGACCAAGAACATGCCGCGCTAGTGATCCAGCCTTCTGTCTGGACTTGCCCCCGTCGATAGGGACGATCAGCCCCTCCTTAGTTTGGACTGGGACGTGAATCTGCTGGCGCCGCTGGGCATCATGCACAACGCCCTGAACCTGGGAGCGGGCGGCCTGCACAGTCTGGATGCGGCGATCCGCGCCTACCACCCTGGAGGCGGCCCGCACCTTGCGCCAGGAAGATCTCAGTGGCTCGCTGGCGGAGGGCAAGCAGGCCGACCTGCTGGTGCTGGAACGCGAGATCTTCGCGCTGCCGGTCGGCCGGTTCGGTCAGGCCAAGGTGCTTTGGACTCTGCTCGGCGGCGAAGAGCTTTATCCCGCACGGGGGCTAGACGCTGCAGCTGTAACCTGGCCGGGCACCTTGTGGCCAAGGCCGTCGAACGGCGCGATCAAGAGCCGAAGCCACAGGATCGAACTGGCGACACGGACGACCGCTCTTGCTAGTCGGACTGGCCAGGCTGCCGTTGGCGTCGACGGCGGTCGTCTTGGTCGGGGCAAATCTGCGACAATCCGCGGCTGCCTCCCAGACGACTCGCCCAGCACGGCCCCCATGACCGACGCCAGCCCCAGCTTCGACCAACTGCACAAGAACCTCGACCAGGCCCTGCAGGCCGACCGCCATCGCCTGCGCCGGCAACTGCACGAGCTGCAGAAAAAACCGGACGAGGCCAAGCTAGCGCAGTGGCTGGAGCGCTTCCAGGCGTCCTGCGCCAAGGTGCTGGCGCGCCAGCGGAGCGTGCCGCCGATGCGCTACGACGACGCGCTGCCGATTGCCGCCAAGCGCGACGAGATCAAGGCCGCGCTGGAAAAGAGCCAGGTGGTGGTGATCGCCGGCGAGACCGGCTCGGGCAAGACCACCCAGTTGCCGAAGATCTGCCTGGAGCTCGGCCGCGGCGTGCACGGCCTGATCGGTCACACCCAGCCGCGGCGCCTGGCCGCGCGCAGCGTCGCCACGCGGGTGGCCGAGGAGATCGGCACCAAGCTGGGCGAGCTGGTCGGCTACCAGGTGCGCTTCGAGGATCAGAGCACCGACAGCACGCTGATCAAGCTGATGACCGACGGCATCCTGCTGGCCGAGACCCAGCACGACCGCTTCCTGGAAAAGTACGACACCATCATCGTCGACGAGGCCCACGAGCGCAGCCTCAACATCGACTTCCTCCTCGGCTATCTGAAGACCCTGCTGCCGCGTCGGCCCGACCTCAAGCTGATCATCACCTCGGCGACCATCGACCTGGAGCGCTTCTCCAAGCATTTCAACGACGCGCCGATCATCGAGGTGTCCGGCCGCACCTACCCGGTGGACACCTGGTACCGGCCGCTGGCCGCCGAGGTGGACGAGGAGGGTGAGCGCCTGCTCGACGACCTCTCCATCGACCAGGGTATCCTCGCCGCGCTGGACGAGATCGCCGCCCATGAACGCGAGGTCGGCAAGCGTCCCGGCGACGTG
Organism: Pseudomonas sp. NPDC077649; assembly: GCF_044542855.1. Taxonomy (NCBI): domain Bacteria; kingdom Pseudomonadati; phylum Pseudomonadota; class Gammaproteobacteria; order Pseudomonadales; family Pseudomonadaceae; genus Pseudomonas; species Pseudomonas sp. NPDC077649. Next base: position 1,139,973 of record NZ_JBITVF010000001.1, read on the forward strand.
CTGGTGTTCCTGCCCGGCGAGCGCGAGATCCGCGAGGCCGCCGAAGTGCTGCGCAAGGCCAACCTGCGCCACACCGAGGTGCTGCCGCTCTACGCGCGGCTGACCCCGGCCGAGCAGCAGAAGATCTTCGCGCCGATGCCGGGGCGCAAGATAGTGCTGGCCACCAACGTCGCCGAGACCTCGCTGACCGTGCCGGGCATCCGCTACGTGATCGACAGCGGCACCGCGCGTATCAGCCGCTACAGCTACCGCGCCAAGGTGCAGCGCCTGCCCATCGAGCCGGTGTCGCAGGCCAGCGCCAACCAGCGCAAGGGCCGTTGCGGGCGGGTCGAGCCGGGCATCTGCATCCGTCTGTACAGCGAGGAGGATTTTCTCGGCCGCCCGGAATTCACCGACCCGGAAATCCTCCGCACCAACCTGGCGGCGGTGATCCTGCAGATGCTGCACCTGCGCCTGGGCAGCATCGAGGACTTCCCCTTTATCGAGCCGCCAGACGGCAAGGCCATCAGCGACGGCTTCAACCTCTTGCAGGAGCTGTCGGCGGTCAATCGCGAAAGCCAGCTGACGCCCATCGGCCGCCAGCTGGCGCGCCTGCCCATCGACCCGCGCCTGGGCCGCATGGTGCTCGAAGGCGCCAGGCAGGGCAGCCTGGAGGAGATCCTCATAGTCGCAAGCGCTCTATCGGTGCAGGATCCGCGCGAGCGGCCGATGGACCGCCAGCAGGCCGCCGACCAGGCGCACGCGCAGTGGAAGGACGTGGACTCGGATTTCGCCGCGCTGATTAACCTCTGGCGCGGCTTCGAGGAGCAGCGCCAGGCGCTGGGGGCCAACCCGCTGCGCAGCTGGTGCAAGAAGAACTTCCTCAACTACATGCGCCTGCGCGAATGGCGCGATGCGCACCGCCAGCTGGTGCTGATCGTCCGCGAGCTGAAGCTCGAAGGCGAACGCGGAATCGGTCGGAGCGGCCTCAGCCGCGAACCACAGCCGGCGGACAGCAAGGCCCCGCAACCGACCAAGGACACCCGCGTCAACGCCATCGCCCGCCAGCAGGCCGAGGTCAGCGAGGCGGCGGTGCGGGCGAAGAACTACGCCGCCGTGCACAAGGCCATTCTCGCCGGCCTGCTCAGCCAGATCGGCCAGAAGACCGAGGACGGCGACTACCTCGGCGCGCGCCAGCGGCGCTTCTGGATTCACCCGTCCAGCGTGATCGGGCGCAAGAAGCCCAACTGGGTGATGGCCGCCGAGCTGGTGGAAACCACCAAGCTGTTCGCCCGCATGGTGGCCAGGATCGAGCCGGACTGGATCGAGCCGCTGGCTGGCCATCTGGTGAAGAAGAACTATCTGGAGCCGCACTGGGAGAAGAAGCGCGGCCAGGTGGTGGCCTTCGAGCAGGTCACTTTGTACGGCATGATCGTGGTCGCTCGCCGCCCGGTGCACTACGGCCCCATCGACCCGGTGGTTTCGCGCGAGCTGTTTATCCGCGAGGGCCTGGTGCGCGGCGAGATCAACAGCCGGGTGCGCTGCCTGACCGCCAACCGCCAGTTGCTCGAACGCCTCGACGAGCTGGAGGCCAAGTCGCGCCGCCGCGACATCCTCGCCGATGAAGAGACCTTGTTCGGCTACTACGACGCGCGCATCCCACAGGACATCTACCAGACCGCCAGTTTCGAGGCCTGGTACAAGAAGGGCAGCGCCGCCGACGCCGGGCTGCTGATCATGCGCGAGGAGGACGCCCTGGCCCGCGACGCCAAGGACGTCACCGCCGCGCAGTACCCGGACAATTTGCGCATCGGCGAGCTGCAACTGCCGCTGAGCTACCACTTCGAGCCCAACCATCCGCGCGACGGCGTGACCCTGCGCGTGCCGGCGCCGCTGCTGCCGCAACTGCAACCCGAGCGCCTCGAATGGCTGGTGCCGGGGCTGCTGGAAGCCAAGTGCATCGCCCTGGTGCGCGGCCTGCCCAAGGCGCTGCGCAAGAACTTCGTGCCGGTGCCGGACTTCGTCGGCGCGGCGCTGGACAAGCTGGTGTTCGGCCAGGGCTCGCTGCCGCAGGCGCTGGGTCAGGAACTGCTGCGCATGACCGGCGTGCGGGTCTCCGATGAGGCCTGGGCGGAGGCCGCCGCCGGGCTGGAAAACCACCTGAAGATGAACATCGAGGTGGTCGACGCCCATGGCAAGTTCCTCGGCGAAGGCCGCGACCTGGCCGAGCTGACCGCACGTTTCGCCGAGGCCAGCCAGGCCGCGCTGGCCATCCCGCAGCAGAGCGACAAGCCGAAAACGGTGGAGGCCAAGGCCTTCGCCGAGGTCGCCGAGAAGGCCCAGCAGAAGATCGCCGGCCTCTCCATGACCGTCTACCCGGCGCTGGTGGAGGAGGCGGGCGTGGTCAAGGAAGGGCGCTTCCCGACCCAGGCCGAGGCGGATTTTCAGCATCGCCGCGCCCTGCAACGCCTGCTGCTGCAGCAACTGGCCGAGCAGGCCAAGTTTCTGCGCGGCAAGCTGCCGGGGCTGACCGAGCTGGGCCTGCTCTACCGCGAGATCGGCCGCGTCGAGGCGCTGGTCGAAGACATCCTGCTGGCCAGCCTGGACGCCTGCATCCTCGATGGCGAAGCGACGTTGCCGCGCGACGGCGCCGCCCTGGCGCAACTGGCCGAGCGCAAGCGCGGCGACTGGACCGCCCACGCCGAACGCATCGCCCGCCAGGTGCTGGAGATCCTCAAGTTGCACCATGGCCTGCAGAAGCGCTTCAAGGGCAAGATCGACCTGGCCCAGGCCATGGCGCTCAACGACATCAAGCAGCAGCTGGCGAACCTGGTCTATGCCGGTTTCGTGCGCGAGACGCCGGGCGAGTGGCTCAAGGAAATCCCGCGTTACCTCAAGGCCATCGAACAGCGCCTGGACAAGGTCGGCGCCCAGGTGCAGCGCGACCGCGTATGGACCGGCGAGCTGAGCGGCTACTGGCAGCAGTACCAGGCGCGTGCGGCCAAGCACGCCCAGGAAGGCAAGCGCGACCCCGAGCTGACGCTGTATCGCTGGATGCTGGAGGAATACCGCGTGTCGCTGTTCGCCCAGCAGCTGGGCACCAAGATGGCGGTGTCGGACAAGCGCCTGAGCAAGCAGTGGAGTCAGGTCGAGGCCTGATGCCGAGAGGGCAGAGCCCGCCCAATCACAGTCGAGAATTGTCTGTCATGTTCGAAATCACCCCCATCAATCCCGAGCACTACCGCCAGCAGACCCGCCGCAGCACGCTGCTGATCGCGGTCATCTTCCTGACGCTGGCCATGCTCTGCGCCACCGCCAGCACCCAGCTGTTCGGCACGCCCGGCGGCGACAATTTCCGCTGGAACCTGCTCGGGGTGCTGGCCGGCCTGGGCCTGACCGTCGCCTTGGTGCGCCTGCAGCTGTGGTCGCGGCCCTTGATGGCGGCGGCGGTGTACGGCTGGCGGCTCAAGCGCAGCCTGATGCGCGTGACCAATGTCATGCACCATGTAAAAGCCGGCGTGGCCCAGGGCGACGCCAGCGCGATGAAGCTGCTGCGCTTCTATCACCTGGGTCTGACCCAGATGCACCAGCTCGACGGCAACTCCAGCGAGCTGAGCCAGATGGTGCGCGAGATCGACGCGCACCGCGAAGCCATGCAGGCGCAGGGGCTGGAACTGGAGCAGAACCGCCTCGACCCGGCCTGGCTGGAGCGGGTAAAGGGCTTTGCGGCCACGCGCTGAGGCCGCTGCGGGCTTCAGCGGCGTCAGCCGAACGCAACCTAGGCCTAGCCTGACGCGACGACGTCTCGTCGGCGTCGCCGCACGCGGTGGCCGTGGCGCTTTGCCATCCACCCGCGCTTTCCCTAGACTCGGGCGCATCGGTCCCCTGTAGTCCCGAGAGTCGCCTTTGACGCTATCTGCAGTTCGTCCCCCGCTGGCTCGCCCAGGTGCCCTGCGCCGCTTCCTGTTGCTGCTTACGCTGTTGCCGGGGCTGGCCGGGGCGAACTGCGAACTGTCGCTGCGCTGGGATCACGACCCGCCCTTCAGCATGGAGCTGGAGGACGGCTCGGTCGGCGGCATCTATATCGACCTCAATCGCGCGGTGTTCGCCCGCCTGGGCTGCCAGGCGCGCTTGGTACGCCTGCCCTGGGCCAGGGCGCTGCTGGAGCTGGAGCAGGGCCGCCTCGACGTCCTGCCCGGCGCCTTCCGCAAGCCGGAACGCGAGGCCTACGCGCACTTCTCCGGCGTCATTCTCGAGCCGTCGCGCAATATCCTCTTCCTGCGCCGCGATGCGGCGCAGCGCTGGCCGCTGGATAACCTGCTGCAACTGCGCGACACGCCGCTGCGCCTCGGCGCGCAGATCGGCGTGTCCTACGGGGCGGACTACCAGACGCTGATGGCCGACGAGGCCTTCGCCAGCCGCGTGGTGCTCAACGCCACTCGTCTGAACCTCTGGCAGATGGTCGCCCGGCGACGCATCGACGGCCTGATCGCCGACGAACATTCTGGCCGTTTCGAACTGCAGAGCCTGGGGCTGAGCGAGCATATCCGCCCGACCGCCGTGGTGGTGTCCAGCGACGCGGCGGAGGTGGCCTTCAGCAGGAAGAGCGTGCAGCCCGAGTTCGTGCAGAACTACGCCGCCGTCCTGCGCAGGCTGGTGGAGGACGGCAGCTACACCCGCATCGAACAGCGCTACCTGGGCCCCTGAGTGCGCGCGGCCATCGGCGCTGCCCTGTCGGGCATGGCCCGATAAGGGCGATCACGACATCTGGCGCCGACCCTCCCGGGCGCAACCGGCTATTTGCTGGTCACCAGCACCCTGACCAGCCTCTGGGTCAGCGGCGCCACCAGCAGCACGGTAGGGAAGGCGAACAGCCAGGCCGTCAGCCAGGCGCTCAGCCAGAGTGTTGCGAACTGCGGCGCCAGTCCTGTGGCGCGCAGGGTGGCGATGCCCGAGACCAGCAGCGACATCAGGCCGGAAAGGATCAGGGCGAACAGCAGGGGGGCGTATTTCGGCGAAATCATCGAACGTTCTCCAGTGGTGGTGCCGGCACGCAGGCTCGGCGGGGTTGGGGCGAAGGTGTGGCTCAGGCCGGTAGCGCGGCCAGCAGACTGGCGCTCAGGTACAGGCCGAGGCCGAACACGCCATGGGTGGCCAGGCTTTTCAGGCAGTTCTTCAGCGGCGTCGGCGTGTGGCGCGAAACGATGCCGGCGCCCATCGCCGGCTGGATCAGCAGCAGCGGCACGGCCACGGTGACCAGGCCCAGCGCCAGGGCCGGCAGTAGTGAGGGACGCGCAGCCCAGCCCGGACCGGTGAGAACCAGCAGCAGGACGGCGAAGACGATGCCGGTGGCGTAGTGGACGAGCCAGCCCAGCGCCAGTTCGCCGCGAACCGGCGCCGTCTTGGCGATGGCGGCGTGGCGGACCCGGCCGCGCAGCAGGTGGCCGACCCAGCGACCGACCAGGGCGAAACTCAGGGTGGCGATGCCCAGGCGCCGCAGGAGCAGCAACCAGGCGTCCATCACCAGGGTGGCGCCGGCGCCTATGGCGAATATCGGCAAGAGATCGTGCAGTAACGGGTTCATTTTGGGGCCTCACTCGGGTTGACCATTGCTGGCTTCGATGTGAGGCTACAAGTTCAAGTGAACTTGAAGTCAAGGGGTGTGCATGGATATCGCCGAAGTCGCCAGGCGTTCCGGTCTGCCAGCATCGACGCTGCGTTTCTACGAGGAAAAGGGCTTGCTGCGGGTGCTCAACCGGCAGGGCGAGCGGCGCCGTTTCGCCGCGCAGGTATTGGATCAGCTGGCGCTGATCTCCCTCGGCCAGTCCGCCGGGTTCAGCCTGGACGAGATCCGCAACATGCTGACCAGCCATGGCGAGCCGCAAATCGATCGCCAGGCGCTACTGGCCAAGGCCGACGAGATAGACGCCAGCATCAAGCGTCTGCGCGCCATGAGCCGGGGGCTGCGGCATGCCGCGGCCTGCCCGGCGCCGAGCCACGCCGAGTGCCCGACCTTCCAGCGCCTGCTCAAGGCTGCCGCCGCCGGCGCCCATGCGCGCAAGACCGGTAGGAAGAAAGCACGCTAGTGCGTTGTCTGCGCTGCGTCGCAGCCATGACCCCGGCGCGCAGGGCCTGGGCGTAGCGGGTCCAGCCTAGGCCGGCCCCCACAGGCTGATCTTGCTCGAGCCGGCGATGCTGCTGCCGTAGTTGCTGTCGGTTTTCTCCGAGTTGTTGGCAGCGGTGCCCCAGCTGCCGTGCTTGACGATGGCGAAGGCATGGCCGATGCCGGTGCCGCCGAAGTTGTTGGCTCCCGAGTTGACGGCGAAGTAGCGGCCATCCGCCAGCGTGCTGAGGCGTGGCTTGAGCGACAGCCAGGACTCGTCCAGGGCGACGTTGGCCAGCGGCAGCTGCGCGACGATGGTGGCGATGGCGTTGTCGTACTGCAGTGCGCTGGCGCTGCCCACCCAACCCCTGGCGATGAACAGGTTGACCGCCGCGTTGACGCCGATGCCGAGGGTGCGGGAGAAGGCCATGGCCACGCAGTTCTGGTGGTAGGGCAGCATGCCGCCGGCCGGCGAATGGTTGTTGAGGGCGACGTTCTGAATCAGGGCTGAAACCATCGCGGGTACCTCCTTGTAGGGGGAACGGAGACAGGGCATGGGCCCGTCATGCAGCCTAGTCGCTGTCCGCGCGTTGCTCCCGGCGTGGCGATATGCGGCAGTGCGCCTCGCCTGTCCCGTCGCTGCTGGAGCGGGGCGAGTGGTCTCCCTGCCTGGGCGGCAGTGGTTTTGGGCGCCTCAGTGCAACCTGTAGCGCGCCAGGTCGTCCCTGCTCAGCAGGCGCAACTGGCCGGGGGCGGCGCGGTAGATGTCTTCGGCCAGGCCGATATCGACGCCCATTTCGCGCAAGTAAGCGGCCGGGCTGAACGGCTGACTGCCGTGGGCGGCCTGCGCCTGGGCCGAGTCGCCGGCGGCGAAGGGCGGGCGACGCAGGGCGACGTGACCCTTGACGATCTTGCGCTTGCCGGCCGCCAGCAGGTAGACGCAACTGCCCTGGCAGACCCCACCGGACGGCACCAGCGCCTCGAAGCCGGTCTCGCGCAGCAGGCGGCCCATGCGCATCGCCTCCGGGGCGCTGCCGCCGATGCTGTCGAGCAGGACGATCTTGCGGCTGTAGCTGCCCGGATGGGCACGCAGGCCCTGCAGCAGTTTCTCGTAGTCGCCGGGGGCGATCTCTTCGGAAATCTTCGCCGCCAGCAGGCCGTCCCGCGCCGCGACCTCGACCCGGGCCTGCGCGCCGAGCGCGGCGAGGGCGAGGCTGCAGAGGAGGAGGGGGCGAAGCAGGCGCGGATTCATGGGCGACTCGATGGGCAAGGGCGGTTGGCGTTGGCGACAGAAGATACCTGCCGCTGGCGCGCCGTGCTAGCTCGCCGCCGGCTCGGCGGGCGCCGTCGCGACCCGCTGCACTTGCCAGGCCCAGGCGAACAGGCCGAGGCCGAGCACGGCGGTGGCCGCGCCGATATAGCCGGTGACCGTCCAGCCCAGGCCGGCGCCGATGGCCAGGCCGCCGAGCCAGGGGCCGAGGGCGTTGGCGATGTTGAAGGCGGCGTGGTTGGAGGCCGCGGCCAGGGTCTGCGCGCCGGTGGCCACGTCCATCAGGTGGGTCTGCAGCGCCGGGCCGAGGGCGATCATGGTGCCCAGGGCGAAGATCGCCGGGGCCACGCTCCACACCGATTGCGCTGCCAGCGGCATCAACAGCAGCACCAGCGCGCTCCACAGCAGGATCCAGGCCACCGCCTTGAAGCGCAGGCGGTCGAACAGCCAGCCGCCGGCGCTGTTGCCGACGATGCAGCCGGCGCCGAAGAGCGCCATCGCCAGCGGAATCCAGCCCGGTTGCACGCCGGTCACCTGCAGCAGGGTGGGCGCCATGTAGGCGAACACGCAGAACATCCCGGCGAAGCCGATCGAACCGATGGCCATGGCCAGCCAGATCGGCGCGCGGTTGAAGGCACGCAGCTCGCCGATCGGGCTGGAGCGTTGCTCGTTGCGATCGGTCGGCAGGAAGATCGCCACCATGGCGATGGTGGTGATGGCGATCACCCCGACCAGTGCGAAGGCATAACGCCAGCTCAGGCCCTGGCCGAGCCAGGTGGCCAGCGGGTTGCCGATCAGGATGGCGACGGTGAGACCGGCCAGCACCCGGCTCACCGCCTTGGCCCGCTTGTGCGGCGGTGCCATGTTCGCCGCCACCAGCATGGCGATGCCGAAGTAGGCGCCATGCGGCAGGCCGGCGACGAAGCGGAACAGCATCAGCGACAGGTAGTCCGGGGCCAGGGCGCTGGCGAAGTTGCCGAGGGCGAAGCAGCCCATCAGCAGCAACAGCAGGATGCGCCTGGGCAGGCGCGCACCGAGCAGTGCGAGGATCGGCGCGCCGACCACCACACCGAGGGCGTAGGCGCTGATCACGTGGCCGACCTGCGGCTCGCTGATGCCCAGGTCGGCGGCGACGTTGGGCATCAGGCCCATGATGGCGAATTCGCCGGTGCCGATGGCGAAGCCGCCGAGGGCCAGGGCGAGTTGAATGAGAAGGATCGCGCCAGGCGACAGGTTGGTCGCGGCGGTGGCGGCGTGGTCGTTCATGAATAACCTTGGGCGGGGAGGGCAAACGGCCGGCGCATTATAGGCCCCCGACAGCGCGTCGGGGGATTGGCAATGGCTCTAGATCGGCGCTTTCGTCGAACTCGGGGGGCGTCAGCCGCGCGCGGGGATGTTCAGGCCGCGCTGTACGGCGGGGCGGGCGAGGAAGGCCTCGAGCACGCGGCGCACGTTGGCGAAGCGCTCGAACTCGACCAGCTCGCCGGCCTCGTAGAAGCCCACCAGGTTGCGTATCCAGGGAAAGGTGGCGATATCGGCGATGCTGTATTCGCTGCCCATGATCCAGTCGCGGCCTTCGAGGTGCTGGTCGAGCACGCCGAGCAGGCGCTTGCTCTCCGCCACGTAGCGGTCGCGCGGACGCTTGTCCTCGTAGTCGCGGCCGGCGAAGCGGTGGAAGAAGCCGAGCTGGCCGAACATCGGGCCGACGCCGCCCATCTGCCACATCAGCCACTGGATCGCCTGATAGCGCGCACCGGCAGCCTGCGGCAGCAGCTGGCCGGTCTTCTCCGCCAGGTAGAGCAGGATGGCGCCGGACTCGAACAATGCCAGCGGCTCGCCGTTCGGGCCAACGGGGTCGAGGATGGCGGGAATCTTGTTGTTCGGGTTGAGCGAGAGAAACGCTTCGCTGAACTGGTCGTTGCTGTCGAAGCTGACCAGATGCGGCTCATAGGCCAGGCCGGTTTCCTCCAGCATGATCGACACCTTGACCCCGTTGGGCGTGGGCAGCGAGTAGAGCTGCAGGCGCTCGGGGTGCTGGGCGGGCCATTTGCGGGTGATGGGGAACTGGGCGAGGTCGGTCATGTGAACTCCATGGCGGATGGGACGGCGACGGGATGCGGGCGATCAGAACACGCAGGGTGCGGGCGAGGGAAATCGATCCTGCTGCTAATGCCCATCGACCCGGGCGATGCCGGCAGGTTCCCGATGCTCGGGCCGGGTATGGGCGCCAGCGTTGCGCCGGTCAACCGCCGGTTTCCTAAGCGCCGGCGAGGCGGGACATGGGGACGCGAGCCATACGGCGGTGAAGCGCCGGTTTCCTGGGAGCGGGCTAGGCGGTATGGTGCGAGCTTTCCTCCACCCGGCACGGAGCCCATCGGCATGAGTCTGCACGGTACCTACGATCCCCAGAACATCTTCGCCCAGATCATTCGCGGCGAAGCGCCCTGCTACAAGCTCTACGAAGACGACGAGGTGCTGGCCTTCCTCGACCTGTTCCCGCAGTCCTACGGCCACAGCCTGGTGATTCCCAAGCGCGCCGCCGCGCGCAATATCCTCGAGATCGACGAGGCCAGCCTGGCCAAGGTGATGGCCGTGGTGCAGAAGCTCACCCGCGCCCTGGTCGAGGAGCTGGAGCCGGCCGGGGTGCAGGTGGCGCAGTTCAACGGCGCGCCGGCCGGGCAGACGGTGTTCCATATCCATATGCACGTGATCCCGCGCTTCCCCGGCGAGCAACTGGGCATCCATGCGGCGAACAAGGCCGATCCGGCTGAGCTGGAAGCGCTGCAGGCACGGCTGGTCAAGCGTCTGCGGGGTTAATCGTAGGGGTGCCGCGCGCCCTGCGTCGCGACAGCGCGGCGCGTCAATCCATCTGGCCGCCGCGCCAGGCCGCGACCACTCGATTCCGCAACGCCTGCCGGTCCTGCAACTGCTCGACCGCCCGCTTGGCCAGCTCGCTCCAGTAGGGATCGACCTCGGCTTGGGCCGCCGACAGGCGCGAGGCCAGATTGGCCCAGGCCGGCGGCAGGCGCGGTGGATGGGCGGCGAAGCCGCCGTCACGGTCGCGCGCCAGGTAGCGCACGCGGCGGATGCCAGCCAGCAGGATGCGGCCATGGCACATCAGGCAGGGCTCGAGGCTGACGTAGAGGGTCAGGCCGCTGCGGTCGAGCTGCGGGTGCTCGGCTTCGAGCTGATCGAGCACCTGCATCTCGGCATGCGCGGCGCTGGCGTAATGCCCGGCGAACACCTGATTGCGGCCGCTGCACAGCAGTTCACCGGCGTCATCGACCAGCACTGCGCCGACCGCGTAACAGCCTTCTTCCAATGCCAGCAGCGCCTGCTCGCAGCACAGCCTGGCCCAGGTATCGTCGGCACGGGTAGCGGCTGGCGCCTGTTGCAGCAGGGCGAGATGCTCTGGCTTCATGGGGCTTTTCCTCGCAATTCGACGGACATTATGGCTGCCCCCAAGGTCGCTGCTGCCCTACGACCTTGGTGCAATAGGCGCCACTGCCCGCTGCGGCGACACTGCGCTCGTCCCGATCATCCTGCGTGATTTGGGTGCAAGCGTTTCCGCATTCCTTTCGAGGGATGCCTTGAATGGGCGGGCGACCTCAGGGTCGCCCTTTTTTTATCCCAGATCCGCTCGCTGATCAGGTTCTAGACGCCCTGATTCAGGCGATCGATCAGTGCCCGCACGCTGCCTGGCAGGGCATCCAGCTCGCGTACCAGCATGCTGCGCTCGCGCACCGCCCAGGCTTCGTCCAGTTGCAGGATGGCCAGTTGCATGGTGCGGCTGTGCCTCCGCGCTGCCGACTCGGGGATGATGCCGATGCCGACGCCGCCCTCGATCATTCGGCAGATCGCCTCGAAGCTCGATACCTGGATACGCAGCGCCAGCGTGCCGCCGAGTCTTTCCACCTGTTCACGCAGGAAGCTCAACAGGGTGCTGCCCTCGTGCAGGCCGATATGCTGGTAGGCGAGGGTGTCGCCGAGGTTGACCGTCTGCCGCTCGGCCAGCGGGTGGCCCAGCGGCACCGCCAGCACCAGGCGGTCGGTGCTGAAGTGCAGCACCTGCAACCCCGGCGCCTGCACGGGGCCGGCGATGATGCCGAGATCCGCCGCGCCATCCAGCACGCCACGCACGATGTCGCGGCTCAGGCGCTCCTGCAGGTCGACGGTGACGCCGGGGCGCTCGGCGAGAAAACCGGCCAGTACCTCGGGGAGGAATTCGGTCACCGCCGTGGTGTTGGCGAAGATGCGGATATGCCCGGCGGCGTCGGTGCCGTATTCGGTGAACTCGCTTTTCAGGTAGTCCACCTGGCGCATGATCAGCCGTGCATGCTGCAGCAGGCGCTGGCCGGCCGGGGTCAGCTCGACGCCGCGGCTGTCACGATAGAGCAGGCGGCTGCCGAGCTGGCTTTCCAGCGCCTTGATCCGCGCGCTGGCCGCCGCCGGCGAGAGGAAGGCCTTGCGCGCGCCCTGGGTCAGGCTGGGCGACTCGGCGATGTGGATGAATAGGCGCAGGTCGGGCAGATCGAAATGCATGGTGGCCATTTCCTGAGGTCATTCGTAGGAGCCTGCTTGCGGGCGATCACTGGCGATCTGTAAAGCATCGCCCGCAAGCGGGCTCCTACAGGATTGGCGTTAAGCATATCCGAACGCTGGTTTAAATAAATGCGGATTCTCTGAACGTAGGCGGCGTCGCATGCTCCAGCTCACACAAGAACCGAGCTGGAACCTGCCCCATGAGTGACTCTGCTTTCTCTGCCTGGATCGGCCGTAGCGAAGAGGCCCACGATCAACTCAGCCGCAACCTAGTCAAGCGCATTGCCGCCACCCTCGGCGAGGCCACGCCGGCCCATGGCGAGGCGCTGCCGCCGCTGTGGCACTGGGCCTTCTTCCAGGAGCCCATTGCCGAGAGCGGCCTGGGCGAGGACGGTCATCCGGCGCGCGGCGGCTTTCTGCCGCCGGCCGACAACCGCAATCGTATGTGGGCCGGCGGCCGCGTCGAGTTCATCCAGCCGCTGCGCGTCGGTGGCGAAGCCAGCCGGGTGTCGACCATCAAGCACATCGAGGAAAAGCACGGCCGTACCGGCGCGCTGCTGTTCGTCACTGTGCAGCACGACTACCTGCAGGACGGTGAGCTGGCCATCCGCGAGGAGCAGGACATCGTCTACCGCGAGCCCAGCCCGCCCAAGGCCAGCAGTGGCGAGCCGCTGGTGGCCGGCGATTGGCGCGAGGCGGTGACCCCCAGCAGCACCCTGCTGTTTCGTTACAGCGCGGTGACCTTCAACGGCCACCGCATCCACTACGACTGGCCCTATGTCACCGAGACCGAAGGCTACGGCGGCCTGGTGGTGCACGGCCCGCTGATCGCCACGCTCAACCTGCGCGCCTTCTGCCGTGCCAACCCGCAGGCGCGTCTGCGCCGCTTCGCCTACCGCGGCCTGCGCCCGCTGATTTCGCCGCAGCCGTTCGAGGTCGGTGGGCGTATCGGCGCGGCCGGCCAGGCCGAGCTGTGGGCGGGTGACCAGGCCGGCCTGGCGCAGCGCGCGGAAGTGCAATTCGACTGATTTCGTCTGGCCCGAATGCGAAGCGGGCCATGGCTGACCGAGGACCTGAGATGAACCCCAACCACAACGAAGAACTCAACGCCATCCGTGAAGGCGTACGCGCCCTCTGTGCGCAATTCCCCGCCGACTACTGGCGCAAGATCGACGAGGAGAAGGGCTTTCCCGAGGCCTTCGTCAGCGCCATGACCGAAGCCGGCTGGCTGTCGGCGATGATCCCGGAAGAGTACGGCGGTTCGGGCCTGGGCCTGGCCGAGGCCTCGGTGATCCTCGAGGAGGTCAACCACTGCGGCGGCAACTCCGGCACCATCCACGGGCAGATGTACAACATGTTCACCCTGCTGCGTAACGGCAGCGAGGAGCAGAAGCGCCACTACCTGCCCAAACTCGCCAGCGGCGAACTGCGCCTGCAATCGATGGGCGTGACCGAGCCGACCACCGGCACCGACACCACCAAGATCAAGACCACCGCCGTGCGCCAGGGCGACAAGTACGTGATCAACGGGCAGAAGGTGTGGATCTCGCGCGTGCAGCATTCCGATCTGATGATCCTGCTGGCGCGCACCACGCCGCTGGCCGAGGTGCAGCGCAAGTCCGAAGGCATGTCGATCTTCCTGGTCGACCTGCGTGAAGCCATCGGCAACGGCCTGACCGTGCAGCCGATCGCCAATATGGTCAACCACGAGACCAACGAGCTGTTCTTCGACAACCTGGAGATTCCCGCCAGCAGCCTGATCGGCGAGGAGGGCAAGGGTTTCCGCTACATCCTCGACGGGCTCAACGCCGAGCGCACACTGATCGCCGCCGAGTGCATCGGCGATGGCCGCTGGTTCATCGAGAAGTCCGCGCAGTACGCCCGCGACCGCGTGGTGTTCGGCCGGCCCATCGGCCAGAACCAGGGCGTGCAGTTCCCCATCGCCGAGGCGCATATCGAGATCGAGGCTGCCGACCTGATGCGCTGGCGCGCCTGCGAGGAATACGACGCCGGGCGCAACGCCGGGGCCGCCGCCAACATGGCCAAGTACCTGGCGGCCAAGGCCAGCTGGGAGGCGGCCAACGCCTGCCTGCAGACCCACGGCGGCTTCGGTTTCGCCAACGAATACGACGTCGAGCGCAAGTTCCGCGAAACCCGCCTGTACCAGGTGGCACCGATCTCCACCAACCTGATCCTGTCGTACGTGGCCGAGCACCTGCTCGAGCTGCCGCGCAGCTTCTGAGGAGCCGGTCATGAGCACAGATACTCAGAAGCTTGCGGCCTTTCTTGCCGACCTCTCTTACGAGCAGATTCCCGCACACGTGCTGGATCGCAGCGAAGACCTGTTCCTCGACTGGCTGGGTTCGGCCCTGGCCAGCGAGGGCGCCCGGCCCATTCCGTTGTTCGAGGCCTATGCGCAGCAGATGGGGCCGGCCGATGGCCCGGCGCGCATCCTGGTCAATGGCCGGGGCACCTCGGCGTACTTCGCCGCGCTGGTCAACGGCGCCTCCTCGCACCTGGTGGAGCAGGACGACCTGCACAACAGCTCGGTGCTGCACCCGGCCACCGTGGTGTTCCCGGCCGCTTTGGCGGCGGCGCAGGACCTGGGCAAGTCCGGCCGCGAACTGCTGCTGGCCTCGGTGGCCGGCTACGAGGCGGGCATTCGCATCGGCGAATTCCTCGGTCGCTCGCATTACCGCATCTTCCACACCACGGCCACCGTCGGCACCTTGGCCGCCGCGGTGGCGGTCGGCAAGCTGCTGGACTTCGACCAGCAGCAGTTCGTCCATCTGCTCGGTAATGCCGGTACCCAGGCCGCCGGGCTGTGGGAATTCCTGCGCGACGCCGCCGATTCCAAGCAGCTGCACACCGCCAAGGCGGCGGCCGATGGCCTGCTGGCGGCCTACTTCACCGAGCAGGGCCTGACCGGCGCGCAGAACATCCTCGAAGGCGAGCAGGGCATGGCCGCCGGCATGTCCCGCGACGCCGACCCGAGCAGGCTGTCGGATCGCCTCGGCCGGCGCTGGGCGCTGGTGGAAACCTCGTTCAAGTTCCACGCCTCCTGCCGCCACACCCATCCGGCGGCTGACGCGCTGCTCGACCTGATGCAGCGCGAAGGCCTGCGCCACGAGCAGATCCAGCGCGTCATCGCCCGTGTGCACCAGGGCGCCATCGACGTGCTCGGCCGTGTGCAGGTGCCGCAGACCGTGCACCAGGCCAAGTTCTCCATGGGCACGGTGCTCGGTCTGATCGCCGTGCATGGCAAGGCGCAGCTCACCGAGTTCGAGAAGCTGTCACTGACCGACGCCGACGTCGCGGCATTTCGCGACAAGGTGCAGATGCGCCTGGACCCGGAGGTGGATGTGGCCTACCCGCAACGCTGGCTGGGCCGCATCGAGGTGATCACCACGGATGGCCGCACCCTGCGCGGCGCCATCGACGAGCCCAAGGGCGACCCGGGCAACAGCCTCAGCCGCAGCGAGCTGGAAGACAAGTTCCGCCGCCTGCTGGCCTTCGCCGGCCAGCGCAGCAGCGATGAGGCCGGCGTGCTGATCGATCGGGTCTGGCGCCTGCGCGAAACCGACGACCTGAGCCAGTTGGCCTGACCGAGGACATGGACATGAACAACGCACAACAACCCCGGCCACTGGATGGCATCACCGTGGTCAGCCTGGAACACGCCATCGCCGCGCCGTTCTGCACCCGTCAGCTCGCCGACCTGGGTGCGCGGGTGATCAAGGTCGAGCGCCCCGGCAGCGGCGACTTCGCCCGCGGCTACGACGAGCGGGTCAGCGGCCTGGCCTCGCACTTCGTCTGGACCAACCGCTCCAAGGAAAGCCTGACCCTCGACCTCAAGCAGGACGACGCCATGCAGGTGTTGGACAGCCTGCTGGCCGGCGCCGACGTGCTGGTGCAGAACCTCGCCCCCGGCGCCGCGGCGCGCATGGGCCTGGCGTTCGAGGCGCTGCACGAGCGCTTTCCCCAGCTGATCGTCTGCGACATCTCCGGCTACGGCGAGGGCGGCCCGTACGAGCAGAAGAAGGCCTACGACCTGCTGATCCAGAGCGAGGGCGGCTTTCTCTCCGTCACCGGCGGGCCGGGCGAGGAGGAGATGGCCAAGGCCGGCTGCTCCATCGCCGATATCGCCGCCGGCATGTACGCCTATACCGGCGTGCTCTCGGCATTGATGCTGCGCGGCAAGACCGGCGTCGGCAGCCGCGTTGACGTGTCGATGCTGGAAAGCCTGGTGGAGTGGATGGGCTACCCGCTGTACTACGCCTACGACGGCGCCACGCCACCGCCGCGCGCCGGCGCCGCGCACTCGACCATCTATCCCTACGGCCCGTTCCCGGCCGGCGACGGCGGCACGGTGATGCTCGGTCTGCAGAACGAGCGCGAGTGGCAGGCGTTCTGCGCCAAGGTGCTGGAGCAGCCGGCGCTGGCCGGTGACGAGCGCTTTTCCGCCAACTTCAAGCGTTCGGCCAACCGCGCCGAGCTGCGCGCCATCATCGTCGAGGCCTTCTCCCGCCTGAGCGCGGCGCAGGTGATCGAACGCCTGGAGCAGGCGCAGATCGCCAATGCCCAGGTCAACGACATGGCTGGCGTCTGGGCCCATCCGCAGCTTAAGGCGCGCCAGCGCTGGCGCCAGGTCGACAGCCCCAGCGGCAGCCTGCCGGCCTTGCTGCCGCCGGGGCGCAACAGCGCCTTCGAACCGCGTATGGATGCCGTCCCGGCGCTGGGCCAGCACACCGATGCGCTGCTCGCCGAGCTGGGCTACGCCGCCGGTGATATCCAGCGCCTGCATCAGCGGGGGGCCGTATGAGCCATTCCGTTATCCGCAGCGCCCTGTTCGTGCCGGCGAGCCGCCCGGAGCGCATCCCCAAGGCGCTGGCCGTGGGTGCCGACGCGGTCATCGTCGATCTGGAAGACGCCGTGCAGGAGAGCCTGAAGGTCGAGGCGCGGGCCCATCTCGAAGCCTTCCTCACGGCCAACCCTGAAGCGCGGATGCTGGTGCGGATCAACGCCCCCGAACATGCCGGGCACGGCGCCGATATCGAACTCTGCGGCCGTCATGCCGGTGTCGTCGGCGTGCTGTTGCCCAAGGTGGAAAGTGCCGCCCAGGTCGCACGGGTGGTGGCCTGCGGCAAGCCGGTGTGGCCGATCATCGAGAGTGCGGCGGGGTTGCTGGCGCTGGCGGAAATCGCCCGCGGCGAGGGCGTCGAGCGCCTGTCCTTCGGCGCCCTCGACCTGGGCCTGGATCTCGGGCTCGCCAGCGGCAGCGCCGGTGCCGAACGCATCCTCGACCAGGCCCGTTATGCCTTGCTGCTGCATTCGCGCACGGCAGGCCTGGCCGCGCCGCTCGACAGCGTATTTCCCGCCATCGAGGACCGCGACGGCCTGGCCCGCACCGCGCGCGATGCCCGCGACATGGGCTTCGACGGTTTGCTGTGCATCCACCCGACCCAGGTGGCGATCGTCCACGACGCCTTGCGCCCGACGGACCAGGAGCTGGCCTGGGCCCGTCGCCTGATGGCAGCGGCCAGCAGCGGCGAAGGCGTGTTCGTGGTCGACGGCCAGATGGTCGACGCCCCGGTGCTGGGCCGTGCCCGTCGTCTGCTGCAACGCGCCGGCGAGAGCCCGGCCTGAACACCGGTCGGCGGCGCTGCGTCGCCGGCCCCTTCGTCCCACGTACCGACCTACAACAACAACGAGGTAACGTCATGTTCAAACTCACCGCCAAGGCGCTCGTCTGCGCTGCCATCCTCTCCTGTGCCGGGCTGGTTCAGGCTGCCGAGGAACCCATCCTCATCAAGTTCGCCCATGTGGTGGCGGACAACACGCCCAAGGGCCAGGGCGCGCTGCTGTTCAAACAGCTGGCCGAAGAGCGCCTGCCGGGCCGGGTCAAGGTGGAGGTCTACCCCAATTCCTCGCTGTTCGGCGACGGCAAGGAAATGGAGGCGCTGCTGCTCGGCGACGTGCAGCTGCTGGCGCCGTCCCTGGCCAAGTTCGAGCAGTACGCCAAGCCGGTGCAGATCTTCGACCTGCCGTTTCTGTTCGACGACATGGCCGCGGTCGATCGCTTCCAGGGCGGCCCGGCCGGCCGTGCGCTGCTGACCTCCATGGAGGACAAGAACATCACCGGCCTGGCCTATTGGCATAACGGTCTGAAGATCATGTCCGCCAACAAGCCGCTGCATGAGCCGAAGGATGCCCGCGGTCTGAAGTTCCGCGTGCAGGCCTCGGCAGTGCTCGAGGAGCAGTTCAAGGCGGTGCGCGCCAACCCGCGCAAGATGAGCTTCGCCGAGGTCTACCAGGGCCTGCAGACCGGCGTGGTCAACGGCACCGAGAACACCTGGTCGAACTACCAGAGCCAGAAGGTGCACGAGGTGCAGAAGTACATGACCGAGTCCGACCATGGCCTGATCGACTACATGGTGATCACCAACACCCGTTTCTGGAAGGGCCTGCCCGATGACGTGCGCGGCGAGCTGGAGGCGATCATGGCCGAGGTCACCGTCGAGGTGAACCGTCAGGCCGATGCGCTGAACCAGAGCGCCAAGCAGGCCATCGCCGCGGCCGGCACCACCGAGATCATCGAGCTGACCCCGGCGCAGCGCGCGCAGTGGCGCGAGGCCATGCGCCCGGTGTGGAAGAAGTTCGAGGGCGAGATCGGCGCCGAGCTGATCCAGGCTGCCGAGGCGTCGAACCGCCCCTGACACCTGAAAAACTGCCGCAAGACCATGGTCTTAGAGCGGTAAGACCATGGTCGAATGGCCACACGAAGGGTCGGGGGATACAAAAGGCAGCATAAAAAAACAACTCGCCATCGAGGTATATCCATGAGTGCTGCGTCTCTTTATCCCGTGAGCCCGGAAGCGGCCGCCAGGACCCTGACCGACGAGGCCACCTACAAGGCCATGTACCAACAGTCGGTGGTCAACCCCGACGGTTTCTGGCGCGAGCAGGGCAAACGCCTCGACTGGATCAAGCCCTACACCAAGGTCAAGCAGACCTCCTTCGACGATCACCACGTCGACATCAAGTGGTTCGCCGACGGCGCCCTCAACGTCTCCTACAACTGCCTGGACCGTCACCTGGAAGAGCGGGGCGATCAGGTGGCGATCATCTGGGAAGGCGACGACCCGGCCGAGCACCAGGAAATCACCTACCGCCAGCTGCACGAGCAGGTGTGCAAGTTCGCCAACGCCCTGCGTGGCCAGGACGTGCACCGCGGCGACGTGGTGACCATCTACATGCCGATGATCCCCGAGGCGGCGGTGGCCATGCTGGCCTGCGCACGCATCGGCGCCATCCACTCGGTGGTATTCGGCGGCTTCTCGCCGGAGGCCCTGGCCGGGCGCATCATCGACTGCAAGTCGAAGGTGGTGATCACCGCCGACGAAGGCGTGCGCGGCGGCAAGAAGGTGCCGCTGAAAGCCAACGTCGACGACGCGCTGACCAACCCGGAAACCCACAGCGTGCAGAAGGTCATCGTGGCCAAGCGCACCGGCTCGGCGATCAAGTGGAACCAGCATCGCGACATCTGGTACGAAGACCTGATGAAGGTCGCCGGCAGCGTCTGCGCGCCGAAGGAAATGGGCGCCGAGGAGCCGCTGTTCATCCTCTATACCTCCGGCTCCACCGGCAAGCCCAAGGGCGTGCTGCACACCACCGGTGGCTACCTGGTATATGCCTCGCTGACC
The DNA here is from genome assembly GCF_044542855.1 of Pseudomonas sp. NPDC077649. Classification (NCBI taxonomy): domain Bacteria; kingdom Pseudomonadati; phylum Pseudomonadota; class Gammaproteobacteria; order Pseudomonadales; family Pseudomonadaceae; genus Pseudomonas; species Pseudomonas sp. NPDC077649. The sequence goes on from NZ_JBITVF010000001.1 coordinate 1,159,570, forward strand.
CACGAGCGGGTGTTCGACTACCGCCCGGGCGAGGTGTTCTGGTGCACCGCCGACATCGGCTGGGTCACCGGCCACACCTACCTGATCTACGGCCCGCTTGCCAACGGCGCCACCACCCTGATGTTCGAGGGCGTGCCGAACTACCCGGACGTCACCCGCGTGGCCAAGATCGTCGACAAGCACAAGGTCAACATCCTCTACACCGCGCCGACCGCGATCCGCGCAATGATGGCCGAGGGCAAGGCCGCCGTGGCCGGCGCCGACGGCTCCAGCCTGCGCCTGCTCGGTTCGGTGGGCGAGCCGATCAACCCCGAGGCCTGGCACTGGTACTACGAGAACGTCGGCCAGAGCCGCTGCCCGATCGTCGACACCTGGTGGCAGACTGAAACCGGCGCCTGCCTGATGACCCCGCTGCCGGGTGCCCACGCGATGAAGCCGGGTTCCGCCGCGCGGCCGTTCTTCGGCGTGCAGCCGGCACTGGTGGACAACCTGGGCAACATCATCGAAGGGCCTGCCGAAGGCAACCTGGTGATCATCGACTCCTGGCCGGGTCAGGCGCGCACCCTGTACGGCGACCACGACCGCTTCGTCGACACCTACTTCAACACCTTCAAGGGCATGTACTTCACCGGCGACGGCGCGCGCCGCGACGAGGACGGCTACTGGTGGATCACCGGCCGGGTCGACGACGTGCTCAACGTCTCGGGGCACCGCATGGGCACCGCCGAGGTGGAAAGCGCCATGGTCGCCCACCCGAAAGTCGCCGAGGCCGCCGTGGTCGGCGTGCCGCACGACATCAAGGGGCAGGGCATCTACGTCTACGTCACCCTCAACGCCGGCGAGGAGGCCAGCGAGCAGCTGCGTCAGGAGCTGCGCAACTGGGTGCGCAAGGAAATCGGCCCGATCGCCACCCCGGACGTGATCCAGTGGGCGCCGGGCCTGCCCAAGACCCGCTCGGGCAAGATCATGCGCCGTATCCTGCGCAAGATCGCCACCGCCGAATACGATGCTCTCGGCGACATCTCCACGCTGGCCGATCCCGGCGTGGTGCAGCACCTCATCGACACGCATCGGCAGATGCAAGCCGCCTGCGCCTGATCGGCAACGGCAACCCGAAAGCCCCGCCCGGCCACAAGCCCGGCGGGGCTTTCGTTTTGGGCGGGGCTGGCCTTCGCCAGCGGCTTTGGCAGGGGCGGCGAAGGCTTGGTGCGGACCTGCCAGGGGGCGTGATAGATAGGGTCTAAGTTGTACATAGAGAATATCTTGTACAGTTTTTGTATCGATATGCATAATGGCGCTGTGCCATTTTTGCGCTGGCCATCGCCACCGGTGCCTTTTCCTGCCGGCGCTCCGAGCATCGCCGAGGGCCGTCAGCCCCGGCGCACTGTCTGCCCTTTCGATTCAGAGGCCTCCATGTTTGCCAATCTCAGCATTTCCCAGAAGCTGTATGCGGGTTTCGGCGTCGTTCTGCTGATCATCCTGATTCTGGTGTTGTCGACCTGGCGCGGTTTTGCCGAGGTCGACAGCACGGTCAAGCGCAATATCCATACCTACGATGTGCTCAACGAGTCAGCCTCGCTGCTGACCAGCCTGATCAATATCGAGACCGGCATGCGCGGTTTCGCCATCACCGGCGGCGAGCAGTTTCTCGCTCCGCTGAACGAGGGCGAGCGCAGCTTTCAGCAACACCTCGCGCAACTGCGCCGTCTGACCGCCGACAACCCCAAGCAGCAGCAGCGCCTGAGCCAGTTGCAGGCCCTGCACGATCAGTGGGAGCGCGAGGACATCCACGGCAATGTCGAGCTACGCCGCCAGGTGGTGGCCGGTGCGCAGTCGATGGAGGCGGTCATCGCGCAGATCAGCGCGGGGCGCGACAAGGCCAAGATGGACGCCATGCGCCAGCTGCTGGCCGATCTGCAGGCCGAGGAAAATGGCCTGCTCGCGCAGCGCAACCTCGCCATGCAAGCGGCCAAGTCGTCGTCGCTGGCAATTCTGCTGAGCGGCGGGCTGATTGCCGCGGTGCTCGCCATCAGCGTTGCCTTTGCCCTGTCGCGCAGCATCGCCGGACGCCTGCAGCCGGTCGTCGACGTGGCGCGCAGCATCGCCGAGGGGCGTCTCGATACGCGCATCGAGCGCGCCGGCCGCGACGAGATCGGCGTGCTGCTGGACGCCTTCGCCACCATGCAGGAGCGACTGCGCGAGATGATCGGGCAGATCCGCAGCGGCGCCGAGCAGCTGGTCGGCGCCGCACAGAACATCTCCAGCGCCGCCAGCCAGCTGTCGGTGTCCACGCAGGAGCAGTCCCACGCGGCGTCCAGCATGGCCGCCACGGTGGAGGAGCTGACCGTCAGCATCAACCATGTCGCCGACAACGCCAACGAGGCCCACAGCCTGTCCAGCGAGTCGGGGCGGCAGTCGTCGGAGGGCGGTACGGTGATCCAGCACACCCTGTCGAGCATGCAGCGCATCGCCGACACCGTGCAGGGCGCGGCCGCGCAGATCGGCGAGCTGGGCCAGCACTCGGACCAGATTTCCTCCATCGTCAACGTGATCAAGGAGATCGCCGACCAGACCAACCTGCTGGCGCTCAACGCGGCCATCGAGGCGGCACGGGCCGGCGAGCAGGGGCGCGGTTTCGCCGTGGTGGCCGACGAGGTGCGCCTGCTGGCGCAACGCACGGCCAATTCCACCCAGGAGATCGCCGAAATGATCAAGAAGATCCAGAACGGCACGCGCAATGCGGTGGGCAACATGGAGGTCGGCGTGCAGCAGGTCAGCAGCGGAGTGGAGCAGGCCAGCCAGGCCGGCAACGCCATCGTCAGCATCCGCGAAGCTTCGGGGCGCGTGGTCGGCGTGGTCGACCAGATTTCCCTGGCGCTGCGCGAACAGACCGTGGCCAGCCAGGACGTGGCACGCAACGTCGAGCGCATCGCGCAGATGTCGCAGCAGAACAGCGAAGCGGTGGCGGATACCTCGCGTACTGCGCAGGCCCTTCAGCAGCTGGCGCTGTCCCTGGAAAAACAGGTGGCCTCCTTCCGGCTCTGATGGCGCGGAGCAGGCTATCCTTCGTCCGTCGGCCGCGGCGGTTCGCCGCCCGAGCCGAGGCGTTGCGCTTTTGTCAGTTACGAAGTGCCGGGCTCCCGCGACGGGCCCGCGCCAACGGTGGTCTTCGCCCCTGACCAGGATGCTCCCATGAACAGTGACAGCCAGAGTTTCTTCCCCCAACCCTTTCGCCCGCTCGGCTGCGCCGAGTGCCGCAACCCCGAGGCGCTGGGGTTCGACTTCACCATGGCCTTTCAGCTGATTCTGGATGTCGAGGAGCGGCGCCCCTTCGCCTATGAGGCGCTGGTGCGCGGCGTCAACGGCGAGTCGGCGGGGGAGATTCTCGGGCGGGTCAACGATGGCAACCGCTATCGCTTCGACCAGGCCTGCCGGGTCAAGGCCATCGAGCAGGCGGCTCGTCTCGGCCTGCACGAAATCCCCGATTGCCTGCTCAGCATCAACTTCCTGCCCAATGCGGTGTACCGCGCCGAGACCTGCATCCGCGCGACGCTGGAGGCGGCCAGGCGTTTCGAATTCCCCCGCGAGCGGCTGATGTTCGAGGTCACCGAGGGCGAGCAGATCCACGATGCCGAGCACCTCAAGCGGATCTTCGCCGAATACGGCCGGCAGGGCTTCACCACCGCCATCGACGACTTCGGCGCCGGCTACTCCGGGCTCAACCTGCTGGCCACCTTCCAGCCGCACGTGCTCAAGCTGGACATGGTGCTGACCCGCGGCATCGACCAGGACCCGGTGCGCCAGGCGATAGTCGCCGGCATCGTCCTGGTGGCGCGGCGGCTGGGCATCCGCATCATCGCCGAAGGCATCGAAAGCGCCGGCGAGCGCGACGCGCTGATCGAACTGGGCATCCGCTACATGCAGGGCTACCTGTTTGCCCGGCCGCAGCTCGGCGCGCTCAGCCGGCCCTGAGCTGGCCACCAGGTAAAACGCCCCGCCGGCCGGGGGCCGAGCGGGGCGCTGTCGCGGCAGGCGGCGATCAGAGCGCGCCGAATACCTTCTTCGCCAGGCTGGTGGCGGCGCCGGCCGGGTTCTGGCGGATGTTCGCTTCCTGCACGGCAATCATCTCGAACAGGCCGTTGAGCGCCTGCTCGGTGACGTAACCTTCCACCGTGCTGCTTTTGGCGTCGACCACGCCGAAGGCCGCGGCCTGGCCGGCGAAGGCGTTGTACTGCTGGGCCAGGCCGACCTGGTCGGTGGCCTGCTTGACGATGGGCAGGAACTTGGCGCGGATCTGCTCGCGGCTGCTCTGGTTCAGGTACTGGGTGGCGGAGTCTGCGGGGCCGGCGAGAATCGCCTTGGCATCGGCCAGGGTCATCTTCTTCACGGCGTCTACCAGCAGCGCCTGGGCCTGCGGCACGGCGGCTTCGGCGGCCTTGTTCATGCTCGCCTCCAGCTGCTCGACCTGGGCGCCCATGCCCATCATCTTCATGGTCTTGGCGGCCTTGCCGAGGTGGCCCGGCAGCTCGATGCGCACGTCCGGGTTGTCGCTGAAGCCGCCGGGCGTGCCGAGCTGCTTGACCGCCACCTGGGCGCCCTGGATCAGCGCGTCCTTGAGGCCGCCGCTGGCGTCCTGCTGGCTCAGGTCGGAGAGGGACAGGGCGAAGGCGCTGGCCGAGAGCAGCAGGGCGGCGGCGACTGTGGTGAGGCGAAGCATGGTGGTCTTCCTTGTGCGGGTGAGAGTGGGGCCAGCTTAACGGCTGCTGCAGGGCCTGCTCAACGCAGGGCGTCGACGCGGATGCGCAGCCGCTCCTTGGTGGATCAGGGCTTCAGACCCCGGCGGCGGCAAGAGGTTGCCTGGCCCGGCCATCGCCCTGCACGACGCGGCAGTGGGCAACGGCATTCGCGGCTGGCTATGATCCTAGCCCATGACTTCCCTGCCACCGCTTCGTCATCCCTGCCCAGCGGGCGTCTGCGACTGTCGGCGCGAACAGCTGCTGGACGCGCCGGGCGCCGACACGCGCATCCTGCTGCTCACCCGTCAGGAGGAGCAGCGCCTGCTCGAGCGCCTGGAGAACCTGCAGAGCCTGGAGGAACTCGAGCGCTTGCAGCAGCGCATGTTCGAGCAGCTCGGCATTGGCCTGCATATCGCTCCCGGCCATGGCGAGGTGCGCAGCATGCGCGGCATCGGCTTTCGCTTCGACGAGCAGCCGGGCCTGTGCCGCAAGACCCGCCAGGCGATCCCGGCGGCGATCCGCCGCGCCCTGGAGAAGCGTCCGGAGATCGCCTGGCGCCTGCTCGATGCGCACGATCTGTTTCGCGACAGCTGAGGCCACCCGTCTCGCCTCCAGGCGCGCGAGTGAACTCACGGCGCTCGCCCCGGTCTTTCTCCTGTCGGCCCGCCGGGGCGGCGCGGGTGGCCATTGGCCGGCTGGCTGAAGGCCTCCTCAGCGCGCCTCCGGTACCTCCGCTGCAGCCCATGGCGCTGCCTGTGGCCGACCTCGCACCGCGCCCGCCCGGCGGGCTTCGTTTTCGTCGCCACGTGAAGATCGCCCATGTCCTTATCCCGTCATTTCCCCGTTATTCCGACTCGACCCTTCGCCGCCTGTCTGTTCGGCGGTCTGCTGGCGCTCGCCCCTGCGGCACAGGCCGAGGAGGCCGGCAATGCGCGCTGGGTCAGCGACAGCCTGAACACCTACGTGCGCAGCGGGCCGACCGACGGTTACCGCATCGTCGGCACGCTGAGTTCCGGGCAGAAGGTCGAGCTGCTGCGCAGCCAGGGCGATTACAGCCAGGTGCGCGCGGAGAACGGCAACGCCGTGTGGATTCCCAGCCGCGACCTGCAGGCCGTGCCCGGCCAGGCCGAGCGCCTGCCGCAGCTGGAGCAGCAGGTGGCCGAGTTGTCCGCCGAGCTGAAAGGCATCGACGACGCCTGGAAGGCCCGCGTGCAGGGCATGCAGGAGACCCTGGACTCGCGCAAGCAACTGATCGACGAGCTGCAGGCAGCCCGCAGCGCGCTGGACAGCGAGCTGACCACGGCCCGCGCCGAGTTGCGCGATGCCCAGGCGCAGCTGGGCGAGGAGCAGCAGCAGGTGCTGATGCGCTACATGGTCTACGGCGGCGGTATCGCCGGCGCCGGGCTGCTGCTTGGGCTGATCCTGCCGACCATGCTGCGGGTCAAGCGCAAGCGCAACGATCAGTGGTTCTGAGCCTGGCTCAGGTGCGCGCCGTCAGGTGCCGGGCGATGCCGCTCTGCAACGGCCGCAGCCCCTGCGCCAGGCGCAGCCCGGCGCCGCGCAGCAGGCGCACGGGCAGGCGGTCGTCGGTGTACAGCTCCACCAGCAGATTGGTGGCCTGGTACAGCGGCCAGGTGGCCAGGCGCTGCCGGCGTTCGTAGCGCGCCAGCAGATCGCCCGCGCCGAGGTCCTGGCGCTTGTGCTGCGCGGCCAGCAGCAGTTCGCTCAGCCGCTGCACGCTGCCCAGGCCGAAGTTGAAGCCATGCGCGGTGACCGGATGCATGCCCACGGCGGCGTCGCCGATCAGCGCGCAGCGCCGGCCCACCATGCGCCGCGCGTAGGCGCCGATCAGCGGGTAGGCGTGGCGGCTGCTGACCAGCCGCATGGTGCCCAGGCGGCGCTCGAAGCGCCGTTCCATCTCCCAGGCGAAGGCCGTCTCGTCGAGCCCTTGCAGGCGTTCGATCTGCCGTGGTGGCAGGGTCAACACCACCGACGACTGGCGGCCATTGAGCGGCAGCAGGGCCAGGGTCTGGCCGTAGCCGAACCACTCCCAGGCCATCTGCTGGTGATCGCGCTCGTGCTGCATGCGGCACACCAGCATGCTCTTGCCGAAGTCCTTGAGCTGGGCGCCGATGCCGAGCTGGCGGCGGGTCTCCGAGAAGCGGCTGTCGGCAGCCACCAGCAGACGGGTTTTCAGTAACTGACCGTCCTCAAGAACCAGCTCCACCTCGCGTTCGCGCTGGCAGATGGCGCGCACGCTCGCCTCACAGCGCAATTGCACATCGGCGCATTCGCCCACGGCCTGGTAGGCGGCCCGGCGGATCGCCTGGTTGGCCACCAGATGCCCGAGGCGCTCGGCGCCGGCCTGCTCGGCGCGGATCTGCAGGGCGAACAGCGAGGGGCCGTCGAACACCTGGGCGTCGCGCAGCTCGGCGATGGCCTCGGCCGGCAGGCGCGCCCACAGGCCGAGGCGTTCGAGCAGCGCCTGCGAGGCCCGGGTCAGAGCGATCTCGCGCCCGTCGAAGGCCGGCGCTGCCAGCGCCTGCTCGGCCTGGCGCTCCAGCACCACGACGGCCAGGCCCTGGCCGGACAGGGCGCGGGCCAGGCACAAACCGGCCGGGCCGGCGCCGATGATGGCGACATCGAAGGTCATGCTGTTGCGCTCCGTGCGGATTCGGGAGCGAGTGAGTCTAGGCGGGGGCGTGGCGGCAAATATTGTCCCGGGTCATTCGAGCGGCGGTTTGCGCCATAGCCAAATCCTAGCCCGTGATCCGGAGGCGAACCCGCAGGCCGCCCCTCGTGGGTATGTCGCTCAATCAGTACGCACGGGCCCCCGGGGGAGGTGCTGTGGAAAACCGCGCAGCGTTTCCACATTCCCTTGCCGGGGGCATGGCGCTGCAGGGCAAGCTGGGCGTTGCCCACCCCAGGCCTTGTCAGCGATTGGCGACTGCCCGGTTTGCCTGACACTGCTGCTTCGCCAGGTCGGCGTGCAGGCCGTTCAGGCGCTGCCGCAGGCGGCTGAGCTGGGGCTCGTCGGCCTGGGCGAGCAGGTCGGCGAACAGGTCGACCAGCGCCCGGCGACTGGTCGCATAGCTGGCCTGGTAGGCCTCGGTATGGAAGCGCTCGCGCTGTTGCAGCAGCGCGCGCATGCGCGCCTCGAACGCCTCGCCGCGACGCACCTCGAGGGTTTCGCGCAGCGCCTGTTGCCAGGCCAGGCGGTTGTCCAGCCAGACCCGGTTCTGCGCCCCCAGGCTGGCGGCCCAGGCCTCGACGCGGGCGGTCTGCGTGGCGCTCAAGTTGCCGAACCAGGGCTGCAGGCGCTGGTTCATGCGCTCGGCGCGTTGGGCGATCTGCTGCGGTAGCGGCGGTTCGACAAATTCCTCGCGCAGCTTGGCGTTCTGCTCGTCCAGCGCCTCGAACAGCTGCTCGACCTGGCGCGGGCTCAGGCCGCGCAGCAGCTGCACGCTGCTCGGGGTGATTTCCACGGCGATGCGCTGCAGGGCCTGGTCGAAGGCCTGCAGCTGCGCGGCCAGCGCCTCGCTGTCGGGGGCGTCCAGCAGCGCCTGGTTGGCCTCCAGCCAGTCGAGGTAGCGCGGCAGCTCGACGCGGCAATGCCAGGCCAGGTGCTGCTGTACTTGCGGCTTGAGCCAGGCGCGCTGCTGCTCGTCGAGCGCCAGGTAGTCGTCCAGTTTCCACGGTATCAGCCAGTCCAGATTGCGGTAGGCCAGGTCGACCCGGCTGCAGGCGCCGAGCAGCAGGGCCAAGGCCAGCAGCAGAAGCAGGGGCTTGCGCAGCGACATGAGCGTGCTCTCTCGAGGGCGGAGACCTTGAGCCTAATGCCAGACGGGCAGGGCGCAAGAGGGCGGAAATATCCGCTTAAGAGTTCAGCGTTTCCTAGGGTGTGTCGCGCACCGGGCATTCGTCGCCCGCGTTGTGGCGCAGGGCGCTCCCTACAGAATAAAAAACCGCCCCGAAGGGCGGTTCCGCTTGCATCGGCCGGGTTCAGCCGCCGAGGTAGGCGTCGCGTACCTTGGGGTCGCTGAGCAGGTCGCTGCCGCTGCCCTGCATGACGATATGGCCGTTCTCCAGCACATAGCCACGGTCGGCCAGCTTCAGCGCCTGGTTGGCGTTCTGCTCGACCAGGAAGATGGTCACGCCGTCTTTGCGCAGCTGTTCGATGATGTCGAAGATCTGCTGGATGATGATCGGCGCCAGACCCAGCGACGGTTCGTCGAGCAGCAGCAGCTTGGGCTTGCTCATCAGCGCACGGCCGATGGCGAGCATCTGCTGCTCGCCGCCGCTCATGGTGCCGGCGCGCTGGGCGAAGCGTTCCTGCAGGCGCGGGAACAGTTGCAGGACCTTGTCCAGCTGCTCCTGGTTGTCGCCCTTGCTGCCGAAGAAGCCGCCCATGGCCAGGTTTTCCTCGACGGTCAGGCGGGCGAACACGCGGCGGCCTTCCGGCACCACCGCGATGCTCTTGCGCATGATGTCCGGCGTGTCCATGCCGACCAGTTCCTCGCCCATGTAGCGGATGCTGCCGCTGGTGGCGCGCGGGCTGCCGCACAGGGTCATCAGCAGGGTCGACTTGCCGGCGCCGTTGGCGCCGATCAGGGTGACGATCTCGCCTTTCTGTACCTCGATGCTGACCTCGTGCAGGGCCTGGATCTTGCCGTAGAAGGTGGAGACCTTGTTGAAACTGAGCATGGTTAGGCTTCCCCCAGGTAGGCTTTGATCACGTCCGGATTGTTGCGGATCTGCTCCGGCGTACCGTCGGCCAGGGGGGTGCCCTGGTTGATCACGTAGATGTGGTCGGAAATGCTCATCACCAGCTTCATGTCGTGCTCGATCAGCAGCACGGTGACGCCGTGCTCGTCGCGCAGCACGCCGATCAGCTGCTTGAGGTCCTCGGTTTCGCGCGGGTTGAGACCGGCGGCCGGCTCGTCGAGCATCAGCAGGCGCGGGCGGGTCATCATGCAGCGGGCGATTTCCAGGCGGCGCTGCTGACCGTAGGCCAGGGTGCCGGCCGGGCGGTTGGCGAACTCGGTGAGGTTGACCCGCTCCAGCCAGTGCGCGGCGAAGTCCATCGCCTCGCGTTCGCTCTTGCGAAACGCCGGGGTCTTGAACAGGCCGGACAGGTAGTTGGTGTTGAGGTGGCGGTGCTGCGCCACCAGCAGGTTCTCCACCGCGGTCATGTCCTTGAACAGACGCACGTTCTGGAAGGTGCGCACCACGCCCTTGCGCGCGATCTTGTGGCCCGGCAGGCCCTCGATCTGCTCGCCGTCGAGGCGGATGCTGCCGCCGGTGGGCTGGTAGAAACCGGTCAGGCAGTTGAACACCGTGGTCTTGCCGGCGCCGTTCGGGCCGATCATCGAGACCACCTGTTTTTCCTTGACGCTCAGGCCCACCTCGTTGACGGCCAGCAGGCCGCCGAAGCGCATGGTGAGGCCGCTTACTTCGAGAATCGCGCGGCTCATTGCTTCAACTCCAGGTGGGGACGCTGCATGGGCAACAGGCCCTGCGGACGCCAGATCATCATCAGCACCATCAGGGCGCCGAACATCAGCATGCGGTATTCGTTGAACTCCCGCGCCAGTTCCGGCAGCAGGATCATGACGATGGCCGCGAGGATGATCCCCAACTGCGAACCCATGCCGCCGAGCACCACGATGGCGAGAATGATCGCCGACTCGATGAAGGTGAACGACTCCGGCGACACTAGGCCCTGGCGCGCGGCGAAGAAGCTGCCGGCGAAACCGGCGAAGCTGGCGCCGATGGTGAAGGCCGAGAGCTTGATCACGGTGGGGTTCATGCCCAGCGCGCGGCAGGCGATCTCGTCCTCACGCAGCGCTTCCCAGGCGCGGCCGATCGGCATGCGCAGCAGACGGTTGATCACGAACAGGGTCAGCAGCACCAGCAGCAGGGCGATCAGGTAAAGGAAGATCACCTTGTTCACCGAGTTGTAGGCGATGCCGAAGTACTCGTGGAAGGTCTGCATGCCCTCGGCGGCGCGGCGGTCGAAGGACAGGCCGAACAGGGTCGGCTTGTCGATGCCGCTGATGCCGTTGGGGCCGCCGGTGAGCTCGGTCATGTTGCGCAGCAGCAGACGGATGATCTCGCCGAAGCCCAGGGTGACGATGGCCAGGTAGTCGCCGCGCAGGCGCAGCACCGGGAAGCCGAGGATGAAGCCGAAGAACGCCGCCATCAGGCCGGCGATCGGCAGGCACACCCAGAAGCCCAGGCCGTAGTAGTGCGACAGCAGCGCGTAGCTGTAGGCGCCGACGGCGTAGAAGCCGACGTAACCCAGGTCGAGCAGACCGGCCAGACCCACCACGATGTTCAGGCCGAGGCCGAGCATCACGTAGATCAGGATCAGCGTGGCGATGTCCACCGCGCCGCGCGAACCGAAGAACGGCCAGGCCAGGGCGACCAGGATCAGGCCCATGATCGCCCAGCGCTGGGTCGAGGGCAGGGTGAGGAAGTTGCTCGCCTTGCTCGGCATGCTCGGCAGCTTGGGCGCGTGGGCCCAGGCGGCGCCGAGCTGGGTTCGGAACAGTTGCCAGAAGAACATGGCGATGGCGCAACCGGCGATGGTCCACAGCACGGCCGGGCTGGCACCCTGCACCTGCAGCTTGATGCCGACGGTGGTCAGCTTCAGGCCGAGCACCGGGTAGGCCACGGCCAGCACCAGCAGGGCGCTGAAGAAGGCGGTCTTGAGGCGATTGCTCATGGAGGGCGCACTCATACTTTTTCAACCTCCGGACGGCCGAGGATGCCGGTCGGGCGGAACAGCAGCACCAGCACCAGCAGGCTGAAGGCCACCACGTCCTTGTACTGGTCGCCGAAGATGTCGGCGCCGAAGGCTTCGGCCACGCCCAGTACCAGGCCGCCGAGCACGGCGCCGGGGATGCTGCCGATGCCGCCGAGCACCGCGGCGGTGAACGCCTTGATCCCGGCGAGGAAGCCCAGGTGCGGGTTGATCACGCCGTACTGCATGCCCAGCAGCACCGCGGCCACGGCGGCCAGGGTGGCGCCGATGACGAAGGTCAGGGCGATGATGTTGTTGGTGTTGATGCCCAGCAGGTTGGCCATCTTCAGGTCTTCGGCGCAGGCGCGGCAGGCGCGGCCGAGGCGCGAGCGGGAGATGAACATGCTCAGGCCGACCATCACCACGAAGGTGACGACGAAGATCAGCACCTGCATGTAGGAGATGACCACGCCGTTCATGGCGCTTTCACCGAAGATGAAGTTGCCCGGCAGCAGGTTGGGAATGGCCTTGTCCTTGGAGTCCTGGGCCAGCAATACCTCGTTCTGCAGGAAGATCGACATGCCGATCGCGGAGATCAGCGGGATCAGGCGGTTGCCGCCGCGCAAGGGGCGGTAGGCCACCCGTTCGATGCTGTAGCCGTAGGCGCTGGCGACGATGATGCTGGCGGAGAACGCCGCGATCATCACGATGGGCAGGCTGTCGAGACCGAACATGGCGAGTCCGGCGATTACGATGAAGGCTACGTACGAGCCAATCATGTAAACCTCGCCATGGGCGAAGTTGATCATGCCGATGATGCCGTAGACCATGGTGTAGCCGATGGCGATCAGGGCATAGGTACTGCCAATGGTGAGTCCATTGATCAGCTGTTGAAGGTAGTGGTAAAGATCAGGCATTGCCTAACTCCTGGGCCCTGCGTAAAGCGGCGCTTGTGACGCAGCGCAAGACCGGAATTCTTCTAATAAACAAAGCCCACTGCGGCTGCAGTGGGCTTTGGGTTCAGGCGGGACTGTTACTTGGCTTCGGACTTGGTGCCGTCCTGGTGCCATTCGTAGACCACGAAGCTGAAGTCCTTCAGATCGCCCTTCTCGTCGAAGGCGAGGGTGCCGGTCGGGGTGTCGAAGCTGTTGGCGCGCAGGGTTGCGGCCACTTCGGCGGTGTCGGTGCTGCCGGCTTTCTCGATGGCTTCGGCAATCACCTGCACGGCGGCATAGGCCGGGAACACGAACGGGCCGCTCGGGTCTTCGTTCTTGGCCTTGAAGGCTTCGACCAGCGCCTGGTTCTTCGGATCCTGGTCGAAGGACTTCGGCAGGGTCACCAGCAGGCCTTCGGAGGCCGGGCCGGCGATGGCCGAGATTTCCTTGTTACCCACACCTTCCGGGCCCATGAACTTGACGTCCAGACCCTTCTCCTTCGACTGGCGCAGCAGCAGGCCCAGTTCCGGGTGGTAGCCGCCGTAGTAGACGAAGTCGACGCCGGCTTGCTTGAGCTTGGCGATCATCGCGGAGAAGTCCTTGTCGCCGGCGTTGATGCCTTCGAACAGGCCGACCTTGATGCCCTTGCCTTCCAGGGTCTGCTTGACCGCGGTGGCGATGCCTTCGCCGTACTGCTGCTTGTCGTGAATCACGGCGACGTTCTTCGGCTTGATGCTGTCGGCGATGAAGTTGCCGGCAGTCGGGCCCTGCAGGCTGTCCAGGCCGATGGTGCGGAACACCAGTTCATAGCCGCGCGCGGTGATGTCCGGGCTGGTGGAGGCCGCGGTGATCATCAGGATGCCTTCGTCTTCGTAGATGTCGGAGGCCGGTTGAGTGGAGCTGGAGCAGAGGTGGCCGACCACGTAGGAGATGCCGTCGTTGACGATCTTGTTGGCCACGGCGACGGCCTGTTTCGGGTCGCAGGCATCGTCGTAGACCACGCCTTCGAGCTGGGCGCCGTTCACCCCGCCGGCCTTGTTGATCTGCTCGATGGCCATCTTGGCGCCGATGAATTGCATCTCGCCGTACTGCGCCACGGCACCGGTCACCGGACCGGCCAGGCCGATCTTGATGGTGTCGGCTGCCATCGAATAGCTGGCCGCCCCCGCCAGAGCCATTGCCGCAAACAGTTTGGAAATCTGCTTAGTAGCCTTGTTCATGAGTGCTCCACTCTTATGTTTTTCGTTGTTGTAGTTCTTGCGGCCGAAGCTGCAGAACCGGGTCCGTTACCCCGGTCATGCCCCCGGCAACTGTACCGGAACAGTGTAGAGCGCGGATTTGCGCCTTGAAAAGCCGGCAGCTGGAGGCGAATCGCGGGGGTGTCGCTAAATTGCAAGGTATGTACAGAAAAACGGCGTGTCCCCAGTCGCTCAGCGAGCGTCCCGCGGTTGCCTGAAGAGTTGCCGGCGCTATCATTGCGCGCCTGCACTCATCGCCATCGACACGGGGCACACCATGACGGATCAATCTAGCACCCTCTATGCCAAGCTGCTTGGCGAAACCGCGCCGATTCGCTGGCAGGAACTGCAACCCTTTTTCGCCCGGGGTGCACTGCTCTGGGTCGAGGGCAGCGAGGATCTGGTGGCGATCGCCGAGGCCGTGGCCAGCAACGACCAGGCGCGGGTCGCCGAGCTAATGGCCCGGGGCCTGCTCGGCAAGCTGGAGGATGCCCGCGCCGAGGACCTGCTGGCGCGCGACCCGCAGCTGTGGGCGGTGGTGGTGGCGCCCTGGGTACTGGTGCAGGAGCGGGCGACGGCCGCCAGCGTGCACTGAAACGGCGCGCTGCAGCGGCGCGATAGCCGGTCTAGACTGTCTCGGCGTTCCCGCGCGGAACGCTCAGACCCGTTACTAAGGAGTGGTGCCATGTTCGAACCCGGTCACCTGCATCGCCGCAATCCGCCCGGTATGGCCGGGCAGCCGAGCTATTCCATCGACTTCTATTACGAGGTGCGCCAGGACCCCAAGGAAGGCGCCATGCTGCACGGTCGCCTGGTCGGCGAGATCGACGGCAAGGCCTTCGAGGAAGTGTTCGAGATGCACCGCGACACCGCCTTCAACTTCGCCAGCGTGATCTCCCGGCTGGTGGTCAAGCACGGCCTGCACGCCAACGCCAGCCCGATCATGCGCGGGCACAAGGAATACGACGCCATCTTCGAGGACATCCGCAGCAAGCTGCACGCCAAGCCGGGCGAGGCGGTGAACCTCGATCATCTGGAGCAGGACGGGCTCTGAGCACCTACTGGCCGAGCGTTGTTCTTCATGCCCATCGCCGAGAACCTGATCGCCTTCACCCTCGCCGCCGCGCTGCTGACCCTGACGCCGGGCATCGACACCGCGCTGGTGCTGCGCACCACCGCGGTCGAGGGACGCCGGCAGGCGTTGCGCGCGGCGCTGGGCATCAACGCCGGCTGCCTGCTGTGGGGCGCGGCGGTGGCCTTCGGCCTGGGCGCGCTGCTGGCGGTTTCCGAGTTCGCCTACAACCTGCTCAAGTATTGCGGCGCGGCCTATCTGGCCTGGCTAGGGCTGAACCTGCTGCTGCGCCCGCGCAGCTCGCTGGCCCTCGCGCAGGCGAGCGGCAAACCCGACGCCAACTGGTTTCTGCGCGGCCTGCTGGGCAACCTGCTCAACCCCAAGGTGGGGATCTTCTACGTCTCCTTCCTGCCGCAGTTCATCCCCCAGGGCCAACCCCTGATCGCCTGGACCTTCGTTCTGGTGGGCATCCATGTGGCGCTCGGCCTGATCTGGGCGCTGGCGCTGATCGGCGCCACCGAGCCGCTCGGCCACTGGCTGCGGCGCGCGGCGGTGATCAGGTGGCTGGATCGCAGCACCGGGCTGATCTTCGTGCTGTTCGCCGCGCGCCTGGCCTTGAGTCGACGCTGAAGCGCTATCCTGTGCCCTCGCGACCAAGAACCAGGCGGTGACGATGGACCGGTTTCAGGAAATGCGGGTGCTGCTGGCGGTGACCGAGGCCGAGAGCTTCGCCGGCGGCGCCAAGCTGCTGGGCATCTCGCCGCCCAGCGTGACCCGCGCGGTCGCCGCGCTGGAGGCGCGTCTCGGCACCCTGCTGCTGGCGCGCAGCACGCGCAGCCTGCGCCTGACCGAAGCTGGCCAGCGCTATGTCGAGGACTGCCGGCGCATCCTGCTGGAGCTGGAGGAGGCCGAGGAGCTGGCCGCCGGCGGTAGCGTGCGCCCGCGCGGGCGGCTTACCGTGACCGCGCCGGTGATGTTTGGCGAGCTGTTCCTGATTCCACGCATCGCCCAGTACCTCGACACCCACCCGGACGTGGAGGTCAATGCGCTGCTGGTCGACCGCGTGGTGAACATGCTGGAGGAGGGCATCGACGTCGCCGTGCGCATCGGCTCGCTGCCCGAGGGCGATCATCCGGCGCTGCAGGTCGGGCAGATCCGCCCGGTGGTATGTGCCGCGCCGGCCTTTCTCGAGCGCGTCGGCCGCCCGCGTCATCCGGATGAGTTGCGCGATGCGCCCATCGTCATGTCCAGCGCCAGCAACCTGCTGTCGCACTGGCAGTTCATCGGCGCCGACGGGCCCTTCGGTTTCATGCCGCGTCCACGCTTTACCGTCAGCTCCAACCAGGCGGCGATCGGCGCCGCACGCCTGGGCTGGGGCTACACCCGCGTGCTGTCCTACCAGGTGGCCGAGGCGGTGGCGCGCGGCGAGATCGAACTGGTGCTCGAAGCCTTCGAACCACCGGCCCTGCCGGTGCACATCATTCACCAGGGCGGGCGCCAGGTGTCGGCCAAGGTGCGCACCTTCGTCGACCACTGCGCCGCCAGCTTTCGCGCCGATCCGGCCCTGCGCGCGGCCGGCGCACCACCCGCAGCATGAGCCATCACCGCGAAATGCAGGTGTTCCTCGCCGTGGCGCAGGCCGGCAGCCTGGCGGCGGCCGCCAGGGCGCTGCAGCTGTCGCAGGCCACGGTGATGCGTACCGTTGCTGCGCTGGAGAGCCGTCTGGACAGCACCCTGCTGTTGCGCGGTCCGCGCGGCGTCAGCCTGAGCCCGGCGGGTGCGGCTTTCGCCGACAGCTGCCAGCGCATCCTGCAGCGGGTGGAGGAGGCCGAGCGCTCCGTGACGGGGCTGCACGCCAGCCCCGCCGGGCAACTGACCCTGGCCCTGCCGCTGCTGATGACGCATCAGGTGCTGATGCCGATTGCCGTCGACTACCTGGCGGCCTTTGCCGAGATGAGCCTGACCACCCTGGCGCACGAGGAGCCGCCCAGGCTGCTGGAGGAGGATATCGACCTTGCCGTGGTGGTCGGCCATCTACCCAGTTCGTCCGGCTTCGCCGTACCGCTGGGCCAGGTCCGGCCGCTGGTCTGTGCCGCCCCGGCCTACCTGGCGCGTCGGGGCCGGCCGGTCAGCCCGGACGACCTGCCGGCGCACCGCACCATCGCCACTTCCTCGACCGGCCATGCCGGCGAATGGCGCTTCGCCGAAGGCCCGATCAAGCTCGCCCCGCGGCTGATCTGCAGCACGCCGCAGGCGGCCATCCGCGCCGCGCTGGCCGGTTTCGGCCTGACCCGCTGCCTGAGTTACGAGGCCCATCAGGAGTTGCAGACTGGGCAACTGCTAACGGTGCTGGAGGACTTCGCCGCAGCGCCCGTACCGGTGCAGCTGTATTACCGCGAGGGGCGCCGGGCGGCCGCACGGGTGCGCAGCTTCCTCGACTTCGCCGTGCCGCGTCTGCGCGCCCATCCGGCCTTTCAGGCCTGAATTGATTGCAGAGAGTGAAATAGTGGATTGCCAATAGTGGTGATTCTTCTCCAGGTTGGATGGGGCGAATATGGCCCCCATCGTCGCGCAGGCCAGTCGTCTCGCGCGGAACCACGCCAACCTCGAAGGAGTCGTCGCATGTCCCGTCCCGCCATCAAGCTGTACAACTTTCCCCGTTCCGGTCACGCCCACCGCGCCGAGCTGATGCTGTCGCTGCTGCAGCTGCCCACCGAGCTGATCTTCGTCGATCTGGCCAAGGGCGCGCACAAGACGCCGGAGTTCCTTGCACTCAACCCTTTCGGCCAGGTGCCGGTGATCGATGACGGCGGCACCATCATCGCCGACTCCAACGCCATCCTCGTCTACCTGGCCAAGCGCTACGGCAACGACGACTGGCTGCCGCAGGAGCCGGCCGCCGCCGCCCGTGTGCAGCGCTGGCTGTCCGTGGCGGCCGGTCCGGTGGCCTTCGGCCCCGCCGCTGCGCGCCTGGTCACCGTGTTCGGCTACTCGTTCAACAGCGAAGAAGTGATCAACCGCGCCCACGCCCTGTTCACCCTGATGGAGGGCGAGCTGAGCGACAGCCCGTTCCTGACCGGCGACAAGCCGAGCATCGCCGATGTCGCCAACTACTCCTATATCGCCCATGCGCCGGAGGGCAACGTCTCGCTGGAGCCCTATCCGAACATCCGCGCCTGGCTGGCACGCATCGAGGCGCTGCCGGGTTTCGTGCCGATGCCGCGTACCGCTGCCGGCCTGCAAGCCTGATACGCAAATGCTGCCGGGCATACCGGCAGCACCTTTTGAAGGAGGGCGCAGCATGCAACAGCTTCCCCGTCATCGGCAGTCGCCCTGGCATGCCGGTGAAAAGCGACTGCAGGAACAGGTCGGCGTCGCCGAACGCATGGAGGTGCTCGGGCAGAAGGTGATCCGCGACCATATGCCGGACCAGCATCGCGACTTCTACCGGCAACTGCCGTTCATGATCGTCGGCGCCGTGGATGCTGCCGGCCAGCCCTGGGCCACCCTGATCGAAGGCGAGGAGGGCTTCGTCGGCTCGCCCGACCCGCGTCAGTTGTCGTTCGATCTGGCCGCCATGGCGCTCGATCCGCTCGATCCGGCTACCCGTGGACTGCATGCGGGCGATGCCATCGGCCTGCTCGGCATCGAGCTGCACACGCGGCGGCGCAATCGCATCAATGGGCATGTCCGCCAGGCCTCGGCGCAGCGCCTGGAGATCGACGTGGAGCATTCCTTCGGCAACTGCCCGCAGTACATCCAGCTGCGCCAGTACCGCCGCGTACACCAGCGTGGCATCGAGCGCCTGGATGCGAGCGAACTGGATGCGCGCAGCGCCGAGATGATCGGCAGCGCCGATACCTTCTTCGTCGCCAGCTACGTCGAGCACGACGATGGCCGTCGTTCGGTGGACGTCTCGCACCGTGGCGGGCGCGCCGGTTTCGTGCGGGTGGAGGGCAAGCGCCTGACCATCCCCGACTACGCCGGCAACCTGCACTTCAATACCCTGGGCAACCTCAGCGTCAATCCGCGCGCCGGGCTGCTGTTCGTCGACTTCGCCACGGGCGACGTGCTGCAACTGGCTGGCCGCGCCGAGATCATCCTCGACAGCCCGCTGATCCAGGCCTTCGAAGGCGCCGAGCGGTTGTGGACCTTCGACGTCGAGCAGGTGGTGCTGCGCCCGGCGGCGGCTTCGCTGCGCTGGGACTTCCATGAGTACGCGCCGACCAGCCTGATGACCGGCACCTGGGCGCAAGCCGATGCGCGCCTGCGCGAGCGTGAGCAGCGCAATCAGTGGCAGCGCTGGCGTGTACAGAGTGTGCAGCAGGAAAGCAGCGATATCCGCTCCTTCGTGCTGGCGCCGGAGCAGGGCGCCGCGCCGGGCTTCGCCGCCGGTCAGCATCTACCCGTTCGCATCGCCAGCGCCAGCGGTGAACCCCTGCTGCGTACCTACAGCCTGTCCAGCGCGCCGTCGGATGGCTTCCTGCGTATCAGCGTCAAGGCGCAAGGCCGGGTGTCGCGGCATCTGCACGAGCAGGTCCGGGTCGGCGATGTGCTGGAGGTACGCCCGCCGCTGGGCAGCTTCACCCTCAACAGCGACACCCATCGGCCGCTGGTGCTGATCGGCGCCGGCGTCGGCATCACGCCGCTGCTGTCGATGCTGCGCGAACAGGTGGCGCTGGGGCAGGGCAGGCGCATCCATTTCTTCCAGGGCGCACGCACGCTGGCCGACCTGCCGTTCCAGGCCGAGTTGCGCGAGCTGGTGCAACGTGCCGATGGCCTGCTCCACATCCACCGAGCCCTCAGTGCACCGGGCAGCGATGCCGTGCTCGGGCGCGACTACGAGCAGCACGGGCGCCTCGACCTGGCGCAGATCAAGGCGGCCCTGGCGTTCGACGACCATGACTTCTACCTGTGCGGCCCGGCAGCCTTTACCCAGGCGATCTACGATGGCCTGCGCGAGCTGAGCGTCGCCGACGCGCGCATCCACGCCGAGGCGTTCGGCCCCTCGACGCTCAAACGCCGCACGGACGGCCAGGTAGCGACCTTGGTGCAGCCGCCAGCGGCAACCGAGCCGGTGCCGGTGTACTTCAGCGCGTCGAGCAAGGAAGCGCGCTGGACGCCGGGCAGCGGCAGCCTGCTGGAGCTGGCGGAAAGCCGCGGCCTGGCGCCCGGGTTCAGCTGCCGTGGCGGTTCCTGCGGCACCTGCAGCACGCGCCTGCTCAGCGGCCAGGTGCACTACCCGAATCCGCCCGCCGAACTGCCGCAAGACGACAGCGTGCTGATCTGCTGCGCCGTGCCGGCGCAGAGCGAAAGCGGCACGCAGCCGCTGGTGCTGGATCTCTGAGGAGGCAGGCGAGATGAACGGGCAAACCCATCCCACTCCCACCTGGCGCGACAGCGCCCAGGCCATGCGCCACTCGTACTGTGCTCAGAGCGAGGTCGAGGCCGGGTATCTGCTGCCGCAACTGCTGGTTTCGGCGGAAATGCCGACGTGCCGATCCTCCGTTTCGGCATCGACGCGCTTATGGCGATGGCTGGCCGGGGGCAGCGCCAGTGCGCTGTCGTAGGGCGCGCGGTGTGTTCCACCCATAAGCTCGCTGGCGGTGCGCACGACGCACGCTGCGGGCCAGTAAGCGCCGGACCATTGCGAGCCGGCTCAGAGGCGCGATTGCCATAACCAGCCGCCTGGGACGGCCTGTTAGCCATTGGCCAGTCCGCGCCGCGCCATCCAGCGACGGTACTGACGGGAGCGCCGTATATCGTTCAGCTGCTGCTGGAGCAGCGCCCACAGCGGCGATACCTGCGGGTGGGTGTCGCGGCCCTGGCTCAGCTTGCGCAGCTGGTGCTTGACCACGGCCATATTGGCCAGCGACGCCAGCACCTTGTTGCCCCAGGTGATCGGCGGCAGCTGCGGCGCGTTGTGCTGCCCGCGCTGCCAGTCGCGCGGCAGGTTGGGGTCGATGGCCAGGGCCGTGCCGATGCCGACCATCTCGACGCCGCTGGCCAGCACCTGCTCGGCGACGGGCGCACGGCGGATGCCGCCGGTGACCATCACCGGCATGCTCGCCAGCGCACGAATCTCGCGGGCGAACTCCAGAAAATAGGCCTCGCGGGCCAGGGTGCTGCCGTCGCGGGCCTCGCCCTGCATGGCCGGCGCCTCGTAGCTGCCGCCGGACAGTTCGACCAGGTCCACCTTCAGCTCGCCCAGCAGCCTGACCACCTGCTGCGCGTCGTCGGCGCTGAAGCCGCCGCGCTGGAAATCCGCCGAGTTGAGCTTGACCGCCACCGCGAAGCCTGGCGCCACCTCGGCGCGCACCGCCTTGACGATCTCCAGCAGCAGGCGCGCGCGGTTTGCCAGTGAACCGCCCCATTGGTCGCTGCGCCGGTTGGTCAGCGGCGAGAGGAACTGGCTGAGCAGGTAGCCGTGCGCCGCGTGGATCTGCACGCCGCTGAATCCGGCCCGTTCGGCGAGGCGGGCGGTGCGGACGAAGCGCGCTATCGCCTCGTCGATCATCGCCTGGGTCATCGCCAGCGGGGTGGCGAAGCGCTTGGACAGCTTGCCCAGCTCCAGCGCCACCGCCGAGGGTGCCCAGGTCGGCTGGCCGAGGTTGGCCTGCATCTGCCGGCCGGGGTGGTTGATCTGCAGCCAGAACTGCGCGCCCTGGGCACGACCGATGCGCGCCCAGTGCTCGAACCTGGCCAGCTGCGCATCGTCCTCCAGCACCACGCCGCCCGGGCCGGTCATGGCGCGGCTGTCGACCATCACGTTGCCGCTGATCAGCAGGCCGGCGCCGCCCTCGGCCCAGGCCTGGTAGAGGCGCATCAGCTGTTCCGACGGCGCATGCTCGGCGTCCGCCATGTTCTCCTCCATCGCCGCCTTGGCGATGCGGTTGGGGATGGTCGAGCCATTGGGCAGGACAAGGGGGGCGAACAGGTTCATGGGGCGCTTCCTCGGCTGAAAGTGAGGCGACCTTAACCTTTAAGCTCACTTTAATGTCAATGGGCATTTGCCCGCGATTCGCCCTGTCCATCGTCACCAACAAGCCCGGCAACGCCAACCTGGGGCCGATCAGCCTGGTCGGCCAGTCGCTGTCCAAGGACTTCTGGGGCCAGGTGCTCAAGCTGCCGGTCAATACCGAGCTGGCGCGGGTGCGGGGCGTGGTCGGCTACAACCTGCCGAAGTGGTTGACCACCATCGATTGTCGCGAGACCGACAAGCGCCTCGTCTTCGAGATCGCCGACAGCGAAACCGGCAGGCTCGACCTCGTCTTCGAGGTGGAGAAGCTCGCCGAGCTGTCCAACGAACCCGAACTGGTGACCAACAGCTTCATCAATATCGGCCACGACGGCGATCTGGCCTATGGCTACGCCGTTTCCCGGCAGCTGCGCCATGCCTCCAACTCGAACGCGGATTCGGTGAGCCTCAAGCTCGGCGATGGCAGTCTGTCGAGCTACATCGAGTCGCTGCAGCTGGGCAGGATGATGAAGGACGCATACGTGCCGGACTTCCAGAGCGCGCTCCATGCGCCCGAGCCCCTGGCGCAGATGCCGCGGTGAAAGGTTGGGCGGGCCGTGCGCCAGCCATCAACGGCTGGTGCGCGGCGCACCCCAGGTGATTGCAGCCTCAGGCGCGCTGGCCGGTTTTGCCGGCGCGTTTGGGCATCTCGCTGGTCTCGCCCAGGTTCATCTTCGACAGCACCCGCTTGGCGTTGGCCGCGCAGTCGAGGTCGTCCGGTTTGCTTTCGATTTCGTCGATCAACGCCAGCAGGTGCGTCTTGCTCTGCGCCAGGCGTTGCTCCAGCGCCTCGATGTCATGCACCTTGGCGTGCAGGGTGTCGAGCAGCTTGCCGTGCTCCCACTGCGACAGGTCCTGCGGCAGCAGCGTGCGCAGCTCGTCGAGGCTGAAGCCGGCCTGCTGCGCCGTGGTGATCAGGTTCAGCACCAGCACGGCCTCCTGCGGATAGCTGCGATAACCGTTGGCCTGCCGCTCCACCAGCCTGAGCAGGCCGATGCTTTCGTAGAAGCGAATGCGCGAAGCCGCAAGGCCGGTGCGCTGCGCCAGTTCGCCGATTTTCATAGCTGTGCTGCCCCCTGTGCTGCAAGCCGGTTAAAGGTTTAAGCCTAACTTTAACCTTTAACTCGGCAACCGGCGGCACTGGCTCGCAAGGCTGCCAGCTCGTGCCTTTGCTCCGCGGGCGCGTCCTGGTTGTCCGAACGCACGGCGCCAAACGCCGGGACTCAAGACTTCAGCGCCGCCTCGATCTGCGCGATCTCGATCTTGCTCATGCCCATCATGGCCTCGAACGCACGCTTGGCCGCCGCGCGATCGGGGCTGGAGATGGCGGCGGTGAGGACGCGCGGGGTGATCTGCCAGGAGATGCCCCATCTGTCCTTGCACCAGCCACAGGCGCTGGCCTGGCCGCCGTGGTCGATGATCGCGTGCCACAGGCGATCCGTCTCGGCCTGGTCGTCGGTCGCGACCTGGAAGGAGAAGGCCTCGTTGTGCTGGAACGCCGGGCCGCCATTGAGGCCGAGGCAGGGGATGCCCATCACCCTGAACTCCACCGTCAGCACATCGCCCTGCTTGCCGGCGGGGTAGTCGCCGGGGGCGCGATGCACGGCCAGCACGGCGCTGTCCGGGAAGGTCTCGGTATAGAAGGTCGCCGCCTCCAGCGCGTCGCGGTCGTACCAGAGGCAGATGGTGTTCTTGCTGGTCATCCTGAGTCTCCCGCCATGGGTTGAGACTCAGGAGTCTAGACGGCAGTGGGGCGCTGATCCGGTGCGACCGATCTGCAGTGTTCGCGCGTCGTCAGGCGCTGACCCATCTCTGCCGCGCCCAGCCACTCAGGCCATCGACCGCCAGCACCAGCACCAGCATGGCGAGGATCACCGTGGCCGCCTGGGCTTCCTGGAACAGGCTGAGCGACACGTAGAGCATCTGCCCCAGGCCACCGGCGCCGACGAAGCCGAGCACGCTGGCCATGCGGATGTTGTTCTCCCAGCGGTACAGCGTATAGGCCACCAGTTGCGGCCAGACGCCGGGCAGGGTGCCGTAGCAGAAGGCATTGATGCGCCCGCCGCCGCTCAGGCGGATGGCTTCGGCCGGTTCGCGCGGGGTGTTTTCCAGCGCCTCGGCGAACAGCCGGCCGAGCACGCCGGCGGTGTGCAGGGCCAGGGCCAGGGTGCCGGCGTTGGGGCCGAGGCCGGCGGCCAGCACCATCAGCGCGGCCCACACCAGTTCGGGGATGGCACGCAGGGCGTTGAGCAGCAGGCGTGTGGCATGCAGGGCAAAGCCGCCGAAACGCCCGGCGGCCGGCAGCGCCAGTGCCAGGCCGAGCAGGGCGGCGAGCAGGGTGCCGATGGCGGACATGGCCAGGGTTTCCAGGGCGCCGCGGCCAATGGCCTGCAGGTGCGCGGCGGAGAAGTCCGGTTGCATAAAGCCGCCGGCGTACCTGGCCATCTGCGCCAGGCTGTCGCCGCCGACCAGGCCGGCCAGGTCGATGCCCAGGTAGAGGAAGGAAGCGATCACCGCGGCGATCAGGGCGGCGAGCAGAATCAGGTTGCCGGTTCTCATAGCAGCCTCGCGCGCAGCAGGCGGCTGAGCTGGTCGGCCAGCAGCACCAGGGCGAGGAACACCAGCAGCATGCTGGCCACCTCGCCGCCGGCGAACATGCGCATCGACAGGTCGATCTGCTGGCCGAGGCCGCCGGCGCCGACGAAGCCCATCACCACCGAGGCGCGGATCGCGCATTCCCAGCGGTACACGGTGTAGGACAGCATCTCTCCCGCGGCATTGGGCAGCACGCCGTAGGCGAAGGCGCTCAGGCGGCCACTGCCGGCCAGCAGCAGGGCGCGGCTGGGGCGGGCGTCGACCGACTCGAAGATTTCCGCGTAGACCTTGCCGAGCATGCCGGCGTAGGTGATGGCGATGGCCAGCACCCCGGCGGTGGGACCGAGGCCGACGGCGCGGACGAACAGCAGTGCCCAGACGATCTCCGGCACGCTGCGCAGGAAGATCAGCAGGCCGCGCACCGGCCAGCGCGCGAGATTCGCCCACCAGGCCGGACGGCCGCCGCGGTGCAGCGCCGACAGCGACAGCGCGCGGCTGGCCAGCAGGGCCGCGGGCAGGGCGATCAGCAGCGCCAGGCTCATGCCGGCGGTGGCGATGGCCAGGGTTTCCAGGGTGGCGCGGCCGAGCAGGGCGAGGAACTCGCCGTCGTGCGCCGGCGGCCAGAAGTCGGCAAGGAAGTTGCCCATGCTGCGGGCGTTGTCGCCGTCGAACAGCACGCCCAGGTTCAGCTCGCTCAAGCCGAGCCCCGGCCACAACAGCAGCAGCGCCAGCAGGGTGATCAGCAGCCGCGGCAGGGCGGCTGGGTCGCGCGGGGAGCGGCTCAGCATCGCGGGATCTGTACCGTGAGCGGCTGCACCGGCAGCGAGGCCGGCAGCGGCTGCAGTTGTTCGTTGGCGTACAGCGCCTCCAGCGCCGCCGGCTCGATGGCCGCCGGCGGCAGGTCGAAGACGATGCGCCCGTCGCGCAGGCCGATCACCCGCGGGAAATGTGCCAGGGCCAGCTCCACCGCGTGCAGGCTGGCCAGCAGGGTCATGCCGCGGCTGGCCGCCTCCTGGTTGAGCACCGCCAGGGTGTGGCCGGCCAGCACCGGGTCCATGGCCGACACCGGCTCGTCGGCGAGGATCAGCTGTGGCGCCTGGTACAGCACGCGGGCGATGCCGACCCGTTGCAGCTGGCCGCCGGACAGCTGGTCGCAGCGCTGGAACAGCTTGTCGGCGATATCCAGGCGCGCCAGGGCGGCCTGGGCGCCGGCGGCGTCGAGCGGGTGCAGCAGGTTGAGCAGGCCCTTGGCCAGCGGCCACTGGCCGAGCTTGCCGGCCAGCACCGCGGTGACCACCCGTTGCCGCGGCGGCAGAGGCGGTGCCTGGTGGATCAGCCCGATGCGCGCGCGCAGGCGTTGGCGGGCGCGGTTGCCGAGGCGCCAGGGATCTTCGCCGAGCAGTTCGAGCTGGCCGCTGCTGGGCGCCAGGTTGCTCGCCAGCAGGCGCAGCAGGCTGGTCTTGCCGGCGCCCGAGGGGCCGATGATGGCCACCCGTTCGCCGGGTGCCAGGCTCAGGTCGATGCCGTCGAGCGCGCGCGTGCCGTCGGCGTGGGTCAGGCCCACGCCGCGCAGGGCGATGCTCACTTCAGCAGGCCGGCGGCGCGAGCGGCTTCCTCGATGCCGGCGTAGTTCTCGACCTTGGTCTCGATAAAGCGGCTGGCGGCCTGCAGCTCGAGGATGGCCTTGTGCTCGGGGTTGGCCGGGTCGAGGGCGAGGAAGGCGGCCTTGATCTTGCCCTGCAGCGCGGCGTCGAGGTTGCCGCGCACGGTCCAGTTGTAGTCGTAGTAGGGCGGGGTGGTGGCGATCACCTTGACCTTGTCGACGTCGACCTTGCCGGCGGCGACCAGCTTGTCCCACACGCTGGCGTTGAGCACGCCGCCGTCGGCCTTGCCGGCCTGGACCCAGGCGGCGGTGGCGTCGTGGGCGCCGGAGTAGGCGATGCGGCTGAAGAAGTCTTCCGGCTTGATGCCGTCTTTGAGCATGAAGTAGCGCGGCATCAGGCTGCCGGAGGTGGAGGACACCGAGCCGAAGGCGAAGGTCTTGCCCTTGAGGTCCTGCAGCGATTTCACCGCCGGGTCGGCGCTGATGATCTTGCTGGTGAACTGCTCGTCCTCGGCGCGCTGCACCAGGGGTACGGCGTTGCCGGTCTTCAGGCGCGTCTGTACGAAGGTGAAGCCGCCCAGCCAGGCCATGTCGACGCGGTCGGCGGCCAGCGCCTCGACCACTGCGGCGTAGTCGGCCACCGGGACGAATTCGACTTTCATCTCCAGCTGCTGTTCGAGGTAGGCGCCCAACGGCTTGAACTTGCGCAGCAGTTCGGTGGGGGCTTCGTCGGGGATGGCCGAGACCTTGAGGACCTCGGCGGCCTGGGCGAAGACGGCGGAAACGGACAGGGCGAGGCCGGCGGCGAGCGCCAGGGTGTGCTTGAGCATGACGGGTTCTCCGGTTCAATAGCGGGGAAAGCGCGCGGAGTATAGTGAGCCGAGGGCCAGGATGCAGCAGGCTTGCGCTGCCGCCGGCCTGACTCTGTGGTTAAGATGGCGTTTTTCCCCTGTTTCAGGAGCTGCTCGATGACCGCTACGCTGCCCGCCCTGGCCTTCGCCGGGATCGGCCTGATGGGCCTGCCGATGACCCGCCGCCTGCTCGCCGCCGGCTACCCGCTGACCCTGTGGAATCGCTCGCCGGACAAGTGCGCGCCACTGCTGGCGCAGGGCGCGCACCGGGTGGAGACGCCGGCCGAGCTGTGCCGCGAGGCCAACGTGGTGATGCTCTGCCTGGCCAACACCGAGGTGGTGCGCGAGGTGGTGTTCGGCCCCGGCGGCATAGTCGAGGGCGCGCGGCCCGGCCAGCTGCTGGTGGATTTCTCCAGCCTGGAGCCGGCCGCCACCCGCGAGATGGCGGCGGAGCTTCAGGCGCGCACCGGCATGCGCTGGGTCGATGCTCCGGTGTCCGGCGGCACCCCCGGCGCCGAGGCCGGCACCCTGGCGATCATGGCCGGCGGCCGCGAGGAGGATGTGGAGCGGGTGCGGCCGATTCTCGCCCACCTGGGCCAGCGCCTGACGCGCATGGGCGAGGTGGGCGCCGGCCAGGTGACCAAGGTGTGCAACCAGATGATCGTCGCCTGCAACGCCCTGGTGATCGCCGAGGTGGTGGCCCTGGCGGAGAAGGCCGGGGTCGACGCCAGCCTGATCGCGCCGGCGCTGGCCGGCGGTTTCGCCGACTCCAAGCCGCTGCAGATCCTCGCCCCGCAGATGGCCGAGAGCCGCTTCGAGCCGGTCAAGTGGCACGTGCGCACCCTGCTCAAGGACCTCGACACCGCGGTCAAGCTGTCGCGCGAGCAGGGCAGCGCCACGCCGATGAGCGGCCTGGCGGCGCAGCTGATGCGCCTGCATGGCAGCCAGGGCAATCTGCAGCGCGACCCGGCCACTCTGGTCGAGCTGCTGCGCGGGAGCGAGGCATGAAGATCGCCGCCAACCTGTCGCTGCTGTTCACCGAGCTGCCGCTGCGCGAGCGTATCCAGGCCGCCGCGGCGGCCGGTTTCGACGGCGTGGAGATCCAGTTTCCCTACGAGCTGCCGGCCATCGCTCTGCAGGAGGCGCTGGCGCGTGCCGGCCTGCCCTTGGTGCTGATCAACCTGCCGGCCGGCGACCTGATGAGCGGCGGCGCTGGCCTGGCCGCGGTGCCGGCGCGTCAGGCCGAGTTCGACGCCGCCCTGCAGCAGGCGCTGACCTACGCCGCCATGGCGCGCCCGGCCTGCGTCAACGTGCTGCCCGGGCGCCTGGCCGCGGGCGTCAGCCGCGAGCAGGCACTGGATTGCCTGGTCGCCAACCTGCGCCAGAGCGCCGAGGCCTTCGCCCTGCTCGGCATCCGCGTGCTGGTGGAGGCGATCAACCCCATCGACATGCCGGGGTTCCTGATCAACACCCCTCAGCAGCTGGACGAGCTGCTGCGCGCGGTGAATCACCCGAATCTCGCGGCGCAGTACGACCTCTACCATATGGCCCGTCAGGCGCTGGACCTGGTCGCCGGCATGCGCCTGTTGGCCGGGCGCATCGGCCATGTGCAGTTCGCCGACTGCCCCGGCCGCGGTGCGCCGGGCACCGGCGAGCTGGCCTTCCCGGCGTTGCTGCGTGCGCTGCGCGAGAGCGGCTACGGCGCTTGGCTGGGGGCGGAGTACAAGCCGGGCGAGGCGGGTACCCAGGCCAGCCTGGGCTGGTTGCAGCCGTTCAGGGAGTACGCGGGCGGTGTTTGACTGGCGCTTTTCCGCGTCGCGGCTAAAGCCCCTCCCACCGTATCTGTGCCGCTGATGTAGGAGACGCTTCAGCGGCGAGCTTTTTGGCTCGGCGCGTTTCGGTCGATAGGACGGAGCCCGGATGCACTCCGGGGATGGCTGGCGCTAGAAGCGCGTGCCCACCCGCTCCAGCGGCCGGTAGTGCGGGGGGAACAGGCTGACGATCTCTTCCAGCGGCAGCGGCTTGCTGAACAGGTAGCCCTGCACCTGATCGCAGTCGCGCTCCTGCAGAAAGGCCAGTTGCTCGCTGGTTTCCACGCCCTCGGCCACCACCTTCAGGCGCAGGGCGTGGGCCATGGCGATGATCGCGTGGACGATTTCGCGGTCCTGGCTGGAGGCGGCGAGGTCCTGGATAAAGGAACGGTCGACCTTGAGGGTGTCCAGCGGCAGGCGGCGCAGGTAGGCCAGGGACGAATAGCCGGTGCCGAAATCGTCGATCGACAGGCTCACGCCCAGGGCGCGAATGCTCTCCAGCAGGCCGATGGCGCGGTTGATATTGCTCAGCAGCGCGCTTTCGGTGACCTCCAGCTCCAGGCTCTGCCCTGGGCAGCGGCTGTCGTGCAGGATCTGCGCGATGCGTCCGGGCAACTGGTCGTTGCCCAGGTTCAGCGCCGAGCAGTTGACCGCCACCTTCAGCCCAGGATAGCCCATCTCGCCTAGGCCGCGCAGGTCGTGGCAGGCGCGGCGCAGCACCCAGTCGTCGAGCTGGTCGATAAAACCGTTGGTCTCGGCGATGGCGATGAAGCGCTCCGGGGTGAGCAGGCCGTGCTGCGGGTGGCGCCAGCGCACCAGCGCCTCCAGCTTGTGCAGGGCGCCGCTGCGCAGGTCGATGATCGGCTGGTAGAACAGGGTCAGGCCGTTGTCCTGCTGCAGCGCCTGGCGCAGGTCTTCCTCCAGTTGCAGCTCGAACGAGGCCTTCTGTTTCAGGTGCGGGTTGAAGAAGTGCACCACGTTGCGTCCGCTGCCCTTGGACTGGTACAGCGCCAGGTCGGCATGCTTGAGCAGCTCGTCGGCGCCGCCACCGTCGCGCGGAAACAGGCTGATGCCGATGCTGGTGGTCATCACGATCTTGCGCCCGGCCAGCTCTATCGGTTCCTTCATCTGCTCCAGCAGACGCTGGGCCAGGGCGCGCGGCGCGGCGTTGCTGTCGAGGCTGGCGACCACGCAGAACTCGTCGCCACCGAAGCGGGCGATCAGGTCGCGCTCGCGCAGGGCGCCGCGGATGCGCTGGGCGACCACCCGCAGCAGGTCGTCGCCGGCGGCGTGGCCGAGGGTGTCGTTGATCCGCTTGAAGTGATCGATGTCGAGGAACATCACCGCCAGGCCGCGGCCGACTATGGCGTGTTCCTCCAGGGTGGCGGCGAACACCCGGTTGAAGCCGCGGCGGTTGAGCAGCTCGGTCAGCGGGTCGAAGTGCGCCGCCTGTTCCAGCGAGGCCTTGGCCTGGTCGAGCTGCGCCAGCAGGTGGTTGACCCGCTGCAGGTCGCGCTCCTTGTCGTCCAGCTTGCGGTTGGCCCAGGACGCCACCAGGCTCAGGGCGACCACTGCCAGGGTGATGGCGGCCACGCTCAGCCCCAGCTGCAGGCTGTTGTCGGCGCCCTGCACCTCGAGCGTGGCGCCTTGCGGCACCACCAGGTGCAGCGCCGCCATGCCGGTGAAATGCATGGCGGTGATGGCGGCGCCCATCACCAGCGCGGCCGAGTACTTCAGCCAGTGGCGGTAGGGCGCGCTGCTGCTGCGCCGATGATGGGCCAGCAGCTGCGCGGCGAGGCTGGCGCCGATGGCGATGACGATGGACAGGGCGAACAGCCCGCCGTGGTAGTAGGCCTGCGCCGTCGAGCGCATGGCGGCCATGCCGCTGTAGTGCATGGCGGCGATGCCCAGGCCGATGATCGCCGCGGCCAGGGCGCGGCGGCCGAGGCCAGCGTCGCGCTGGGCCATGCAGTAGAGGGCGAGCAGGGCGGCGGCCAGGGCCACCAGCAACGACAGCAGGGTGGTGGCCAGGTCGTAGTGGATGGCCAGCGGCGCGCGGAAGGCCAGCATGCCGATGAAGTGCATCGACCAGATGCCGCCGGCCAGGCACAGCGCGCCGACCAGGCCCCAGGCCAGGCGCATGCCGCGCTGCGGCACCTGGTCGAGGTGCTCGACTATCGCCAGGGTGCCCAGGCTGCCGGCCGTGGCGACCAGGTAGGCGAGCACCGTCAGCCAGGGATCGTGGCTGCAGTCCAGCAGCAGCTGGCCCTGCTCGGGCAGCTGCGCGAGAAACCGAATCGACCACCCATCCATAGCCACCCCCGCAGTGCAGCCCCGACGCCCTCCTCAGTCAAGCACAAACGTGCCAAGTCAGTCGCTTTTACCGTAATCGTTGAGCGAGATCACCCGAGTCTTGCCGATGCGGTGGCGGTAGATCTCGCGCAGGTACTTGATCGCCTGCTTGACGCTGCCGCGGCTCAGGCGGATGTCGTTGATCGAGACGAACTTGTCGGCGTCGTGGATCAGCTCGCGGTACTTCTTCTCGTACATCGGCTTGATCGCGTACCAGTTGGTGTCGAGGATCTTCGCCGGGTCCTCGTGCTCGTTGAGCATGGTATCGAGCTTGGCCTCGTCGAAGTGCTCGGCGACGATGAAGTCGAGCATGGCGTCGTCCAGGCTGTCGTCGAAGCGGTACTGGTCGCGGGCGAAGCAGCGCTTGATGTAGGCGACGATCAGGGTCAGGAAGTCGTCGGACAGGCACGGGCTCTTGACGATCAGGGTGGTCAGCGAGAGGTTGGCCGAGGCGCCGATCACCAGGGCGTAGCGTTTCAGCGTGGTGTTGGGGAAGAGGTTGTTGAGGTGGGTCTTGAGCCGGTTCAGGTCCATGTAGGACAGCTTGTAGTCCTTGGGCAGGGAGACGATGGACACCACCGATGAGCAGTTCTTGAAGAAGTGCAGCTCGCTCAGCTGCGTCGCGTCGTAGCCGCTGGCCTTGTACTGCTCCAGGGCCTGGCGATAACGCTTGGACTCGATCGGCAGCAGGCTGATGCCCTCGATGGCCTGGGTCACCTTGTTGAAGTGCGGCAGGTCGATGGAGCGGAAGAACAGGTCGTCGATGTTCAGCCGCGGCGCGTGCTGCTCCTTGTCCAGCACGCGGAATTTCTCCGAGAGCTGGGCCGGCTGTTCGGGCACCACGGATTCGGCGTAGGCCACCGCCACCGGTCCGGCCAGGCTCATGAACAGGTCGTTGGCGTCGAGGCGGATGGTCTCGCCGATGTCGATGCCGGCGCGGCGGAAGTAGTTCTGGTCGTAGTCGCCGGTGACCGCCTGGGCGGTGAGGATGTTGAAGATCTGCTGCGAGATGTACTGGTTGGCGTGGCGCTCCATGGCGGTCACGTCGATGTTGTGGATGCTGCCGTCGCCGCTCTCCTCGGCGTAGCGCATGATGTCGTTGGAGATCAGCATCATCGCGTTCCACGGGCGGATGCGGCGCATCACGCTCTCGGCGCTGCTCTGCTCGTTGTCGAAGTTGTAGGAGAAGTCCCACTCCTCGGCCAGGTACTTGCACAGCAGGCGCCCGGCGTTGATGTGCAGCGCTTCGGACATCTCGCTGCGCTGGTCGGAGATGTTCGGCAGGATGCAGATGCCGCTGGTGAAGATCGGCTCGAAGACGAAACCGTGGTCGCGCTGCGCCTCGTCGTCCACGTTGGCCTTGCTGTCGAAGGTCTTGCTCATGTAGGCGAACTGCTGCGCCAGGCCGAACTCCGAGGCCATGCCCGAGCCGGTGCCGCCGCCGGCGCTGAAGATATAGAAGTACAGGCGCGACTGGTTGGCCTTGATCCCGCAGGAGTCGATCAGGTAGCTGTGGATGAACTTCCAGTCTTCGTTGGAGAAGCGCTGGGTGTCCTTGTTGAGGATGATCTTGGCCAGGTACTGGCCGAGGATCGGCGCGTTGCCGGCGCCACCGGCATGCACCTCGGACAGGTCCATGATCTTCATCTTGCTGTAGTCGTCGAGAAAGCCGCTCATCTCGCCCTTGCGCGAG
The DNA here is from genome assembly GCF_044542855.1 of Pseudomonas sp. NPDC077649. Taxonomy (NCBI): domain Bacteria; kingdom Pseudomonadati; phylum Pseudomonadota; class Gammaproteobacteria; order Pseudomonadales; family Pseudomonadaceae; genus Pseudomonas; species Pseudomonas sp. NPDC077649. Next base: position 1,192,219 of record NZ_JBITVF010000001.1, read on the forward strand.
AAGCGGATGCGGCCCTCGATGTCCTTGTCCAGGTCGCCGAGCATCACCAGCGGCTCGATCAGGAACACCGGCTTGCTGCTCTTGTGTGGGGCGCGTAGCAGGTTGCTGCGAATCCAGCGGCTGGGCCGCGAGGCCTGCTCGGCGGCGGCGGTGGCCTCGCTGTGGAATTCCTCCAGGTAGAACTGGCGGGCGTTGTACACCAGCGAGGCGACGTCCAGGGCGATGTTCGAGCCGCAGCGGCCGAGGCCGATCAGGCACACCGAGGGGAACTGCTGGATGCGGCTCGACTCGCCCTCGTCCAGTGGCTCGCCCAGGGGGAAGACCAGGTTGCGCAGGCCGTCGAGGTTATCGAGGATGCGCTCGATGTCGCGTTCGGTGAAATACAGGTACTGCTCGCCGGTATCGCCGCGCACCGGCAGCGCGAGCGGAGCGGGCGGCACCAGCAGGGTGTCGGCGAGATCGGCCAGGGTGGCTTCCTTGGCGGCGGCAACGGCGTCTTTCTTGGTTTTCATCGGTGACAGTCCGGCGAGTCGGTGGGGTATTGGCCATTGGCCATGAATTGGCCAGCTCCATGGTTCTAGCACGGAATAAAGCGCTTCGCATTATTCCAGCTGGATATGGACGATTTTTTGGCGTCAACACCCCATCGATGTGCATAAATCCAGCGAATAGTCGCAGACAAGCCGCGGCAAAGCCTCTAGATTGCCCCTCACCCAAGGTTCGGCCGGTGCTGCCAAGGTAGGCGCCACCGCAGTAGGCCCGACGTGGACAACAACAAGAGAGATTGCCATGCAGCCCAACCAGCAAGCGTCCAACGCCTGGCGCATCCTGTTCCTGCTATTCCTCGCCAACCTGTTCAACTTCTTCGACCGCACCATCCCCGCCATCATCATCGAGCCGATCCGCCTGGAATGGGGCCTCAGCGACCTGCAGCTGGGGCTGATCGGCACCGCCTTCACCATCGTCTACGCCCTGGCCGGGGTGCCGCTGGGGCGCATGGCCGACACCGGCGCCCGGCGCAAGATCATGGGCTGGGGCCTGGCCGCCTGGAGCGGGCTGACCGCGCTGAACGGCATGGCCTGGAATTTCTGGAGCTTCCTGCTGATCCGCATGGGCGTCGGCATCGGCGAGGCCAGCTACGCGCCGGCGGCCAACTCGCTGATCGGCGACCTGTTCCCGGCGCACAAGCGCGCGCGAGCCATGGGCATCTTCATGCTCGGCCTGCCGCTGGGGTTGCTGCTGGCCTTCTTCACCATCGGCGCCATGGTCCAGGCCTTCGACAGCTGGCGCGCGCCCTTTCTGATCGCCGCCGTGCCGGGGCTGATCCTCGCCCTGTTCCTGTTCTTTATCCGCGAGCCGGCGCGCGGTGCGGCGGAGAGCACCCGGGTCAGCAGCGCGCCGGTGGACAAGCCGCTGCGCAAGGTGCTGGCGATCCGTACCTTCTGGTGGCTGGTGCTGGCCGGGCTGGCGTTCAACTTCGCCTCCTATGCCTGCAACTCTTTCATGGTGCCGATGCTGCAGCGCTACTTCGGTCTGCAGTTGCAGGATGCGGCGATGGCCACCGGGGTGATAGTCGGGCTGACCGGCTTGCTCGGCCTGACCCTGGGCGGCTGGCTGGCGGACAAGGTGCACCAGCGCTGGGCCAATGGCCGTCTGCTGTTCGCGGCTTTCAGCATGCTGCTGGCCTGCCTCTGCACCGCCTGGGCACTGAGCGCCGGGCGCATCGACACGGCGCTGTTCGTCGGCCTGTTCAGCCTCGGCTGGCTGTTCTCCTACAACTTCTACACCTGCGTCTACACGGCGATCCAGGACGTGGTCGAGCCGCGCCTGCGCGCCACCGCCATGGCCCTGTTCTTCGCCGGCCTGTACCTGCTCGGCGGCGGCCTCGGCCCACTGGCGGTGGGCTGGCTGTCGGATCACTACGCCCAGGCGGCCATGCACGCGGCCGGCGCCAGCGAGATGAGCGAGGCGTTCAAGGCCGTCGGTTTGCACGACGCCATGCTGCTGATTCCGGTAGCGCTGTTTCTCACCCTGCTGGCGCTGCTGCAGGCCGCCCGCTGCTTCCAGCAGGATGCGCTGCGCATGCGCGAGGGGTTGGCTGGGGCTGCTTTGGCTTGATCGTGGGGTGGTGCGCACGGCGCACCCTACGGGAGTAGGGGCGCCGTGTGAGCTTCGGGGGGAGGGTGCGCCATGCGCACCCATCTCAGGGCACCAGCAGGATCTTGCCGTCGCGCTCGCCGCTGGCGGCCGCGGCCACGGCGTCCTTGATATGGGCCAGGTCGTAGGTGGCGGCGACGCGGGTCTTCAGCTTGCCGCCGGCGATCAGCTGCACCAGCTCGCCGAACACCTTCATCTGCTCGGCTGGCGTGGCCTGCTGGAACCACTTGGCCAGCCAGAAGCCGCGCAGGGTGACGTCGCGGAACACGAAGGAGGCCGGCGATACCAGGCACGGCTGGCCGCTCATCATGCCGTAGTTGACCAGCACGCCGCCGTTGCACAGGGTCGCGGCGATATGGTCGGTGCTGGCGCCGCCCACCGCATCGATGCCCAGGCGCACGTCGGCGCCGCCGGTGGCCGCGCGCACGCGCTTGGCCAGGTCGGGGCCGTCCACCAGCACCAGATCGCCGCCTTCGGCCTCGACGCCGGCCACGGCCGATTCGCGGCGCACCACGTTGATGGTCTTGAAGCCGCGCAGCTTGGCCAGCTGGATCAGGTAGCTGCCGACGCCGGAGTTGGCGGCGTTCTGGATCACCCAGTCGCCCGGCTTGAGGTCGACGAACTCGCTGAGCAGCAGCGAGGCGGTCGGCGGGTTGACGGTGAGCATGGCCAGCTGCAGCGGGTCGGCGTCCGGCAGCGGGATCAGCTTGTCGGCTGGCGCATTGAGGGCGCTGACCCAGGTACCGCAGCCCACCGGCAGCAGCACGTTCTGGCCGACCTTGAGGTTGCCGACGCCCTCGCCGAGCGCTTCGACCCGGCCGACGCCCTCGTTGCCGCCGATGGCCGGCAGCGGCGGCAGCATGCCGTAGGCGCCGGTCAGGGTCAGCACGTCGGAGGGGTTGATCGGCGCGGCCAGCACCTTGACCCGCACCTGGCCGGCGGCCGGCGCCGGCAATTGCAGCTCGACCGCTTCGATCACGTCCTGCGGCACCGGGCCGCGTTGCTGGTATTGGGCTTTGAGCATGATGATTCTCCTGGGGCAGGCGCAGAAATGCGTGGAGCCAGTCTAGCCGCGCGCGGGCAAAGCGGAATGAATCGCCGTGCATCCACTCTGGTGATGGGCGGCCGGCGCCGTCTATGCTCAGGGCTCGTTCGAGTCAGGGACGTGGCATGTACAGATGCTGGGTAGGCGTGCTGTTGCTGTGGCTGGCCGCGGGGGCGTGCGGCGAGACGCTGCGCGTCGGTTTCGGCACGCACAAGCCGCCCTACGTGTTCGAGGGCGAGCCGCGCGGTCTGGAATACGAGCTGGTGGACCGCGCCGCGCACCTGGCGGGGTTCGACATGGCGGCCTACTACGCGCCCATGGAGCGCCTGCACCTGATGCTGCGCCGCGGCGAGATCGACGCCATCACCACCACTAACGAACGCAGCGGCGTCGAGGCCTTCTACTCGGACATCTATATCCACTACCACAACGCCGCCGTCGCCCTGGCCGCGCGCGGCTACCGCATCGAACGCATCGCCGACCTGGGCAGCTACTCGGTCAGCGCCTTCCAGCGCGCCCGCCTGCTGCTGGGCGCGGAGTTCCAACGCATGGCCGAGGGCAATCCGCGTTACCGCGAGGAGGCCCTGCAGATCAATCGCAACCGCCTGCTCTACAGTGGCCGGGTCGAGGTGGTGATCGGCGATCCGCGGATCATCCAGTATTTCAATCGCGAGGTGGCCGAGCAGGTCGACGTCAGCCAGCCGCTGGCCTGGTACCCGCTGTTTCCCCCCACCGCCTACCGGGTCGGCTTTCGCCTGGAGGCGCAGTGCCAGCGCTTCGACCAGGGCCTGCGCCAGTTGCGCGCGAGCGGTGCTTATCAGCTGATCGAGCGTCGCTACCTGAGCGACTGAAACCTGGCGAAACCTTTTGCGGGGCTGTCTCGGACGTACCGCTGTAGCACTATGCGGACTCGTTCCGCGACTCGCATGGAGGAGCCCCGATGTTGCGTCCACACCTGCTTGCCAGCCTTGGCCTGGCAGCGCTGCTGAGCAGCCAGGCGAGCCTGGCCGAGTCCCGCCAACTGCCCAGCGAGATGGGGCAGCTGCAGATCGAGACCGTTGCCGAGGGGCTGGCCAACCCCTGGGGCCTGGCTTTCCTGCCAGATGGCCAGGGTTACCTGGTGACCGAGCGTCCCGGACGCCTGCGCCGGATCGCTCCGGACGGCGCGTTATCGGCGCCGCTGGGCGGCGTGCCCGAGGTATTCGCGGTGGGCCAGGGCGGTTTGCTCGACGTGGTGCTGTCGCCGGATTTCGCCGCCGACCGTCTGGTCTACCTGTCCTACGCCGAGGCCGGCGACGGTGCGGCCGGCACGGCGGTCGGGCGCGGCCGTTTGTCCGCCGATGCCACGGCGCTGGAGGGCTTCGAGGTGATCTTCCGCCAGCAGCCCAAGCTGTCCAGCGGCACGCACTTTGGCTCGCGCCTGGTGTTCGACCGCGACGGCCACCTGTTCATCGCCCTCGGCGACAACAACCAGCGCCCCACCGCGCAGGCGCTGGACAAGCTGCAGGGCAAGCTGGTGCGCATCCATCCCGACGGGCGCATTCCGGCGGACAACCCCTTCGTCGGCCAGGCCGGCGCCCGTGCGGAAATCTGGTCCTACGGCCACCGCAACCAGCAGGGCGCAGCGCTCAACCCCTGGAGCGGCCGCCTGTGGAGCCACGAGCACGGCCCGCGCGGCGGCGACGAGATCAACATCCCCGAGGCGGGCAAGAACTACGGCTGGCCGCTGGCGACCCATGGCATCAACTACTCGCTGCTGCCGATTCCCGAGGCCAAGGGCGAGGCCGTCGCCGGTACCGAACCGCCGCACCACGTCTGGGAAAAATCGCCGGCCATCAGCGGCATGGCCTTCTACGACGCCGAGCGTTTCCCGGCCTGGCAGCACAACCTGTTCATCGGCGCGCTGGCCGGCCAGGCGCTGATCCGCCTGCAACTCGACGGCGACAAGGTGGTGCACGAGGAGCGTCTGCTGCAACCGCTCAAGGCGCGCATTCGCGACGTGCGCCAGGGGCCGGACGGCTTTCTCTACGTGCTGACGGATGCGAGCGACGGACGACTGCTGCGCCTGGGGTTGGCGCGCGAGTAACGCGGGGGAGGGGGATGCCGGGTGCGCGCTGCGCACCCGCGGGCATTACTTCTTGCTGATAGTGATCTGCCGGGTGCCGCCGTAGGTCTGGCCGCTGACGCCCTTGGCGATCTGCTGGATCTCGCCGCCGCCCTGGAGGAAGGCCGCCACCTGGGCCTCGATGGACTCGCGGGTTTCCACGGCAGGGGCCGGCTTGCTGACTTTGCTGGTGGACGACTTGACGCGCAGGGTGGCCATGACCTTATCTCTCGACGATGGGCGGTCGGCCATTGTGCCTGATCGGGGCGCCGCCTGCTCGCCTAATCGTCTGGGACCGCTCTGGCGGGGCCGCTCGTCGAGGCCCTGGATGCCGGCTAATCGCTTGTTTTCAAGGCACTTAAAGCACTTCTCGACCGGCTGTCGATTAACCGCGCGCCTAACCCTGGCACAGCCGAACTCGGGTAGAATGGCCGGCTGTTTTGGCGAGGTGGAACGCGATGGCCTTAATCGGGCGGATGAATTCTTTGCAGGTGGTCAAGCACACCGACTTCGGTCTGTACCTGGACGGCGGTGCGGACGGCGAAATCCTCCTGCCCAAGCGCTATATCCCCAAGGACACGCCGAGCGAGGTGGACGACTGGCTCAACGTGTTCCTCTACCTCGACAGCGAAGACAAGCTGATCGCCACCACCCTGAAACCGAAGATCCAGCTCGGCGAGTTCGCCAGCCTCAAGGTGGTGGATATCAACCGCATCGGCCTGTTCCTCGACTGGGGCCTGGCCAAGGACCTGCTGTTGCCGCACTCCGAGGAGAAGCGTCCGTTGCAGCTCGGCGATTACTGCGTGGTCTACCTCTACCTGGACAAGCGCACCCGCCGCCTCACCGCCACCGCGCGTCTGGACCGTTATCTGGACAAGACCCCGGCCAATTACCAGGTGGGTCAGGAGGTCGATCTGCTGGTGGTCGAGCGCAGCGACCTGGGCTTCAAGGCCATCATCAACGGCCAGCACTGGGGCCTGATCCACAAGAACGAACTGTTCAAGTTCGTGCGCAACGGCATGCGCGAGAAGGGCTATATCAAGGAAGTGCGTGCCGACGGCAAGATCAGCCTGAGCCTGCAGCCGGTGGGCCATGAGGCGGCCAGCGGCCTCGGCGAGCAGATTCTCGAACGCCTGCGCGCCCAGGGCGGCAGCCTGGCGCTGGGCGACAAGAGCCCGCCCGAGCTGATCGCCGAACATTTTCGCGTCAGCAAGGGCAACTTCAAGAAGGCCATCGGCGGCCTGTACAAGCAGGGCCTGATCCGCATCCACGACGACCGCATCGAACTGCTCGACAGCTGAGCCGCCAGCGGCTTGAGTCGCGCCGCGCCAACTCGCATAATGCCGCCGTCTTCCGCCGGTGTAGCTCAGTTGGTAGAGCAGCGCATTCGTAATGCGAAGGTCGCAGGTTCGACTCCTGTCTCCGGCACCATCCAACCCAAGGGCTTGCAGCGATGCAGGCCCTTGGCGTTTTCGGGCGTAGAATGCCGGGAACCTTGGTTCTGCCTGTGAGGTGCCCATGTTGCTTCGACTGCTGCTGCCGATCCTGCTCTGTGCATGGGCCTTGCCTTCCTGGGCCGATGTCACGCAGCCGATCCGGGTGATTCCCAAGAGCTATGTCAGCCCCGGCGCCAGCGGCAGTGTGTCCGGTTCGGCGCATTTTCAGCAGTACGATCTCTATGGCGGCCAGCGCCTGCCGCAGGCGCCGCTGCGCGAGGAGAGCCGCTACGGCAGCCATGCCAGCGAGGTACGCGGCGGCATTCGGCAGAGCATCGAGTATCCCGGCGGTTTGCGTCTGGAACTGCAACCCGGCAGCGGCAGTTACCAGCAGCAGCGCAGCCGCTGAGCGCGGTCGGCCTTGCCAGGCGGGCGTGGCGTCAGCGCCGGCGCTCCGCGGCGTGGTGGGCGGCGGTCCCTTGTGGTGCGGGTTCGTTGCGGTCGATGACCACGCGGTTGCGGCCGCCGCTCTTGGCTTGATAGAGGCACTCGTCGGCGCGTTGCAGCCAGCTTTCCCAGTGTTCGCCGCTGCGCAGGATGGCGCCGCCGATGGACACCGTCACCGGCCCGCCGGGGCTTTCCAGTTCACTCTCGACGCGCTTCAGCAGATGCTGGGCGGCGGCATGCAGGCCGTCGAGTTCGGTGTTGGGCAGCAGCAGGAGAAATTCCTCGCCGCCGAAGCGGAACAGGCGGTCTTCCTTGCGCGAACAGCGCTTGACCAGTTCGACGAAGGCCACCAGCACCTGGTCGCCGATGTGGTGGCCGAAGCGGTCGTTGATCTGCTTGAAGTGGTCCAGGTCCATCACCAGCAGGCCGAAGCTGTCGCTGTGGCGGCGGTGGCTGGACATGGCGATCTTCAGTTCCTCGTTCATCGCCCGGCGGTTGCGCGCGCCGGTCAGCGGGTCGTGGATGGCCAGCAGTTGCAACTGGTCGCGCTGGGTGCGGGTGCGGACGGCGAAGATGAAGCTGAGCACGCTGGCCATCATCCCGGTGACTAGGAAGGAGACCATCTGGTAGTGGCTGTCGAACACGCTGCCGGGCACCAGCAGGGCGTGCGCCACCAGACAGGCGAGCACCAGGGCGGTGGCCAGCAGGGCCTTGCGGGGGGTGACCATGAAGAAGTTGAAGAGGATCAGCGGGTAGATCCAGAACAGGCCGTTGACCCCCAGGTTGATGGCGATCAGCGTCGAGCCGATGGAGAACACCGTGGCCAGGTAGATGCCCGGTTTGACCGTGTCGCGGGTGCGCCAGGCGTAGAACACGGCGAACAGGGTGGAGAGCACGATGATGGTGTCGGCTATGCCCACGAGGTAGTTGCCGTGCAGCAGGCGGTACACGGCGTAGGGGGAGATGCCCAGGACGCCGAACAGGCCCATCAGGGTGATGATCGACAGCTGGAAATCTTCGCGCAGGCGCTTGAGCAAGCGGGCAGTCTTGATGGCCATAAGCGTTCTTGTCGTTGTTATGTGGCAAGCATGCAGAGCTTTGACCGCTTATGGCAAGGGTAGATCCTGAGCAAAGTGCCAGCATTTGCGCCAGGCCGACGAGTCGCTCCGGCGCTTGAGCCCGGTTTGGTTAACCGCTGCGCATTTGCAACCGGCTGGCCGGTGACAGTTCGCCAGCGCCGCCGCATCATGGGCCGCCCGCCATCAGTTCAAGGATCTGCGCGTGTCCCAGTCATCGCCTCCATCCGTGGTATTCGCCGCGCAAAGCGTCGCCGGCCAGGTGCGCACGCACAACGAGGATGCCCTGGCCTGTCGCCCCGAGCTCGGTTTATGGGCGCTGGCCGACGGCATGGGCGGCCACGAGCGCGGTGAGGTGGCCAGCGCCCTGGCGCTGCAGGGCCTGATCGACGCGTTGCAGCAGGGCGCCGAGCTGGCCGCAGCGGTGCACGCCGCGCACCGGGCGATTGCCGACGCGGCAGGGCCGGGCGCCGGAGAGGCGAGCATGGGCAGCACCCTGGTGGCGGTGCGCCTGGCGGGCGATGGATTCGAGCTGGCCTGGGTCGGCGACAGCCGCGCCTATCGCATCGGCGCCGAGCGCATCGAGCAGCTCAGCCACGATCACAGCTGGGTGCAGGCCATGGTCGACGCCGGCCAGATGAGCGCCGAGGAGGCGCGCCAGCACCCGCGGCGCAACCTGATCCTGCAGTGCCTGGGCCAAGGCGAGCAGGCGCCGGAGGTGGGCCTGCTGCACGCCCGGCTGGCGCCCGACGAGCTGCTGCTGCTGTGCAGCGACGGCCTCACCGGCGAGCTGGACGACGCGGCGATCCAGCGCTGCTGCGCCGAGGCCGAGACCCTGGAGGCGATGGTCGAGCAACTGGTGGGGCTGGCCAATAGCCATGGCGGCAGGGACAATATCAGCTGCATCGTCCTGGGCCTCGCCCCGGCTGCCGAACCGCGCGAGGCGCCGCCCCGCGGTCTGCTGCGCAAACTGTTCAAACCCCGTCAATCCTGAGCGCCAGTCCAGCCGCATGAGTCAGCCTCCGATCAGCGTACCCGGTTACAGCATCCACGGCCGCCTGGGCAAGGGCGGCATGGCCGAGGTCTACCTGGCCACCGAGCAGGCGCTGCAGCGCCAGGTGGCGCTCAAGGTGCTGCTGCACCGCGAGGACCAGGCCTTCACCCAGCGCTTCATCCAGGAAGGCCATATCGTCGCCTCCCTGCAGCATCCGTCGATCATCACCATCTACCGCATCGACCAGCTGGCCGACGGTCGTCACTTTCTCGCCATGGAATACCTGGCCGGCGGCGACCTGGCCCAGTACAAGGGCCAGCGCCTGGAGCCGGCGCGCGCCCTGCGCATCGTCCGGCAGATCGCCAGCGCCCTGGCGCTGGTGCACGACCGCGGCCTGGTGCACCGCGATATCAAGCCCGGCAACATCCTGTTTCGCGACGACGGCACCGCGGCGCTCACCGACTTCGGCGTGGCCAAGCAGCTGCAGCTGGACAGCGAGCTGACCCAGTCCGGCATCGCCGTTGGCAGCCCGGCCTACAGCAGCCCGGAACAGGCGCAGTGCCAGGCGCTGGATGCGCGCAGCGACATCTACAGCCTCGGCGTGATCCTGCTGGAGATGCTGACCGGGCATAACCCCTTTCGCGGCGCCAACTACACCCAGACCCTGATGAACCAGTTGCAGCTGCAACTGCCGCCCCTGCCCGAGCCGCTGGGCGAGTGGCAGTGGCTGCTCGAGCGCATGTTGGCCAAGGACCCGGAGGATCGCTTCGCCGATTGCCACGTGCTGCTGGCCAGCCTCGACGAACTGCAGGACGCCGAGCAGGATCACACCCGCCTGAGCCCGGCGCTCGGGCCGGCGCCGCGCAGGGCCAAGCGTCGCTGGCTGCCCTGGGCCCTGCTCGGTGTGCTGCTGCTCGGCGCCGGCAGCGCCGGCGGCTACTACTGGCAGCTGCAGCAGCGCCTCGCCGGGCTGCTCGCCCTCGGCGAAACGCGCCTGAGCGAAGGCCAGCTGCTCGCCCCGGCGCAGGACAACGCCGACTACTATTTCCGCCAGGCGCTGGCCCTGGATGCCGATAACGCCCAGGCCGCCGACGGCCTGCAGCGGGTGTTGCAGGCGCGCATCCAGCAGTACCTGGAACTGGCCGAGCAGCGCCTGGGCGAGGGCCTGCTGATCCTGCCCGAGGACGACAGCGCGGTGCACTACTTCCGCCAGGTGCTCGGCTGGGAGCCGGACAACCTGCTGGCGCAGGCCGGGATCAACCGCGTGGCGCAGCGCTTCATCGAGCAGAGCGAGGCGGCCTATGCGCGGCGCGAGTACAACCTGGCGCTGGAGCAGATCAAGCAGGGGCTGGAGGCCGAACCCGACAACGAACGCCTGCTGGCGCTCTACGACGGCCACCAGCAGCGCGTGCGCAGCAGCCAGGCGGCGAGCCGGCCGCGCAGCGCGCCACCGGCCCAGCAGAATCCGATCAAACGTTTGCTGAACAACCTTTTCGACTGATCCGAGGCGCCCGAGATGCTCAGATTGCAGTTCCTGGATAACCGCCAAGCGCCGGTCTGGCTGACCGAAGAACGCCTGACCATCGGCCAGGACAGCCGTAACCAGCTGGTGCTCGGCGATGCCGGGATCGCCAGCTTTCATGCCGAGATTCGCCAGGATCACGGTTACTACTACCTCAGCGATGCCAGCCAGGGCGCGACCTACGTCAACGACCAGCGCATCGGCACGCGCTTTCAGCTGCGCGACGGCGACCGCGTGCGCCTGGGTGGCGTCGAGCTGCTGCTGGTCGACCCGGCGAAGAGCGCGGCGCGTCCCGAGGCCGCCGCGCCGCGCTGGTTCCTCCAGGTGATCCAGGGCGAGCACCAGGGGCGCAAGTTCCATATCCACGGCTCGATGACCTTCGGCCGCTCGAGCAAGTGCGAGCTGTGCTTCGGCGACCCGGAGCTGTCGCGCCGGCACTGCGAGTTCTTCCTCAAGGACGACGTGCTGGAGGTCAAGGACCTGGCTTCGGCCAACGGCGTGACGGTCAACCAGCAGAAGGTCAGAACCGCCGTGCTGCAGCCGGGCGACCAGTTGAAGATGGGCTCGGTGAGCCTCTTGGTGATCGGGCCGAAGGTCAGCCTGAGCGAGACGCCGGACGAGGATGCCACCCAGTTCATGCGCGTGGCCGACCTGCCGCCGGCGTTGGCCGCTAAGGCCGCTGGCGGTGCCACGCAGATCGCGCCGGTACCGCAGGTGGCGCGCGCCAGCGCCAAGGCCGCGCCGGCGGCGGCCAATCCGCTGCGCGCCGCTCAGGCCAGGACGGCGCCCACCACCGCGGCGCCAGCGGCCAGCGCCGGCAGGCTATGGCTGGGCGGCGCCTTGCTGCTGCTGATCGGCGCCGGCCTCGGCGCCGCGTCGATGCAGCTGCTGGGCTGAGCCGAAGGGGCACCCTTGGCATCGGTGATACGCCGCCCGGGTTGGCGCGCGTGCCTCAGGCCGGCGCCAGGCGCCGGCGTTCGGCGCGGATCTCCGGCAGGTCGCTGCGCCGCAGGTAGAGGCGCAGCGCCTCGCCGAGGTTGACCCGCTCGTCGATGCGCTGCTCCTGCAGCCAGGCCAGGCGCTGGCGATCCAGGCGCATCAGGCCGTCTGCCTCGGCGTGCCAGACGTATTCGCAGGTCGGGGTGATGGTCTCGGCCGGCACGTCGAGGCCGAAGCTGTCCTCGGAGAAACGCAGCAGGTACTGGCCGGTCTTGGCGTTGAAGCCGACGAAGCCCTGCAGCTGGTCGGCGGCCTGGCAGATCTGGGCGGAGCTGATACTCATGGCAAACCTCGGGTTGCTGTGGGTTTGCACGCAAAACTAAGGGTTCTGGTTATCGGCGCAGCCTAGCGCTTGGCCGCGTGGCCGCGCGTTGCCGTGGATCAATAAAGGCGCGCGGCCAGGGCGGGCAGCACCTGCTCGCGCAGCAGCGGCGCCAGCTCGCCGTCGAAGGGCTGGCCGGCGGCGTACCAGCGCAGTTCCTCCAGCTCGGCCGCCGGATGTACGGCGTGGGGCAGGGCGGCGTGGAAGATCTCCGCCTGCAGCCAGGTATCGGCCTCGTTGGCGGCGCTTGCCTGGAATCGGCCGAGCGGGTGCAGCGCCGCGTCGTCCAGCTGCAGTTCCAATTCTTCATGCAGTTCGCGGCGCAGGGCGGCCAGGGCATCCTCGCCGGCTTCGCGCTTGCCGCCGGGCAGCATGAAGAACCGGGTGTTGCGCTTGCGCACCAGCAACAGGCGGCCCCGTTGGTCGAACAGGCAGGCGGCGGCGATATGCAGGGTGGTGTTCATGGCAGGTGTCGCGAGTGTCGAGCAGGTGAGACCTCTGTCCCCTCGCCCATCAGTGGGTGAGGGGGCAAAGTGCTTAAGCGAGCGGAATCAGCCGGCCAGGCCGACGTAGACATTCTGCACGTCGTCGTGGCCGTCGATGGCTTCGAGGAAGGCTTCGACTTCTTCCAGCTGCTCCGGCGTCAGGCTGCTCACCGGGTTCTTCGGGCGGTAGCCGAGCTTGGCCGAGTTGACGGTGAAGCCCTGCTCCGGCAGCGCCTTGCACACGGCGTCGAGGTCGGTCGGCTCGGTGATGAACAGGGTCGCGCCCTCGTCATCGGGAACGAAGTCCTGGGCGCCGGCTTCGATGGCGGCCAGTTCCGGGTCGGCGCCGTCTTCGGTGCTGGCCTCGATCAGGCCGACGTGGTCGAAGTCCCAGCTCACCGAGCCGGAGGCGCCGAGCTGGCCCTTGCGAAACAGCACGCGGATCTCGGCCACGGTGCGGTTGACGTTGTCGGTCAGGCACTCGACGATCAGCGGCACCTGATGCGGGGCGAAGCCTTCGTAGAGGGTGCGCTCGTAGTTGATCACCTCGCCGGACAGGCCGGCGCCTTTCTTGATCGCGCGCTCCAGGGTGTCCTTGGGCATCGAGGCCTTCTTCGCCTGATGCACGGCCAGGCGCAGCTTGGCGTTGGTGTCCGGGTCGGCGCCGTTACGCGCGGCGATCATGATTTCCTTCACCAGCTTGCCGAAGATCTTGCCTCGGGCATTGGCGGCGGCTTCTTTGGGTTTGGCTTTCCACTGGGCGCCCATCTGGGGTCTCCTGGCCGATAGGTGAGACGGCGTCGCGGCGCGGGGGCGGCCGGACGATCGGTTAGGCTGCGGATTCTAGTGCCTTGCGGCGCCGGCGGCACGCGCAATTTCCCGGATGGCGTTGGCGGCGGGGGAAGCGCCGGCGCAGCGGTTCTGCGCCGGCAGGCTGGGGCTCAGGCGTTGGGCGAGTGGCTGCCGAGCAGGGTCTGGCCGTGTTTCTTCTCGCGTTTGGCCATGCGTTTCTCGTGTGCCGTTTTCAGCGGCTTCTTCTTGCCTTCTTTGTGGGAATCCATGCTCTTGCTCATGGTCGTGTCTCCGGGAAGTTGGTCATTGACTGGGTAAATGCATTCGGGTCACTACCACCTCCTCGGCCCCTGCAGCCGGCTGTCATGCGTTATCGCCTTTCAAGCATAGCTGGCGGGCAACACCCTGTTGCGAATCGGCGACGGTCGTCGCGTGCAGCTTTTCTATGCTTGGCCTGTGTCGCCGTGACGCGTTCGAGGAGGTCGCCATGTCCCCTTTCCTGCATCGTTTCGCCACCGCGCTGGGCCTGCTGGTGCTGCTGGGCGGCGCCCCGGCGCTGGCGCACGCGGACGCCTTGCGCATCGGCATCATCGGCACCGGCAATATCGGCGGCGCGCTGGCGCGGCTGTGGGTCGAGGCGGGGCACGAGGTGATGATGTCCTCGCGTCATCCCGAGCGTCTGCAGCCGCTGGCCCTGGAGCTGGGCGAGCGCGCCCGGGTCGGCACCCCGCGCGAGGCGGCCGAGTTCGGCCAGGTGATACTGCTGGCGGTGCCCTACGCCGCCACGCCGCAGATCGGCCGCGACCTTGCCGGCGAGCTGGCCGGCAAGGTGCTGCTGGATGCCGGCAATCCGCGCCCGGAACGCGACGGGCCGATGGCCGAGGAGGCCCGCGGGCTGGGTGCCGGCCTGGCCTCGCAGCGCTTTCTGCCCGGCGTGCGCCTGGTGCGCGCGTTCAACGCCATTTCCGCCCACAACCTGCGCAACCAGGCCCATCGCAGCGGCGAGAAACTGGCCATCCCGCTGGCCGGCGATGACGAGGCGGCGCTGCAGGTGGCGGCGCGCCTGGTGACCGATGCCGGTTTCGATCCGGTGATAGTCGGGCCGCTGGCCACGGCCAAGCGCTTCGACTTCGCCAGCGGCATCTCGGCGCGGATGCCGACGGCGCGCGAGTTGCGCGAGATCCTCGGGCTGTAGCTTCTGCGGACCGAATCCCCCGCAGCGCCGCCAGCGTCGCGGCTGAGGCCGTTCCTGCAGGGGCGACGAGGGCTACAGATTGCGCCAGATCAGCTGCACGCCGGCCAGCAGGATGCCCAGCCGGGCGATGCGGTAGAACCACTGGTGGTTGACCCGCGACTGCAGCCACAGGCCGCTCCACACGCCGATAGGCACTATGGGCGCGAGCATCAGGCTCAGCAGCAGGTTGTCCCGGCTGAACTGGCCCAGGGCGGCGTAGGGCAGCAGCTTGGCCGCGTTGGTCAGCAGGAAGAACAGGTTGATGGTGGCGACGAAACGCAGCTTGTCCAGCTGTTGCGGCAGCAGGTGCATCATCACCGGCGGCCCGCCGGCATGGGCGACGAAGCTGGTGAAGCCGGCCAGGCTCGACAGCAGGATGCCGCGGCCCTTGTGCAGCGGCCGCGGCGCCTGGTTGCCGGCGAGCAGGCCGAGGGCGACGAAGCCCACCGCGATCACCCCGATCAGCAGGCCGATGCTGCGCTCGTCGAACAGCTCGAAGGTCAGCGCACCGATGACGATGCCGATCAGCGCGCCGGGCAGCATCACCCTGAGGTTGGCCGCGTCCCACTTGCCCCAGTAGGCCTTCAGCCCCACCACGTCGGCCAGGCAGAGGATCGGCAGCATGATCGCCACCGCCTGCTTGGGCGAGGTGGCCAGCGCCAGCAGCGGCACGGCGATGCCGCCCAGGGCGCCGCCGAAGCCGCCCTTGGACAGCCCGGTGAGGAAGATCGCCGGCACGGCGAACAGGAGGAAGTCGGACAGGCTCATGGCAGTGGCCGCGGCGAAGGAGGGCGCAGGGTAGCAAAGGGCGCGGCGCGGCAGAACGGCCAGCGGCACAGGACGGGCGATCAGCGCACTGTGTGGCGTTTTTCCGCGCTCACTGTGTCTGCCGCGCAGGCTATGTGCTTGTTCTAATGGCCGCTCCCTGACCGCGAGGATTGCCCCATGTCGCCCAAAGATCTGCTGCTGGCGCTGCTGGTGATAGTCGTCTGGGGCCTGAACTTCGTGGTGATCAAGCTCGGCCTGCACGAGATGCCGCCGATGCTACTCGGCGCGCTGCGTTTCCTGCTCGCCGCCTTTCCCGCGATTCTCTTCGTGCGCCGGCCACAGGTGCCGCTGCGCTGGCTGCTGGCCTACGGCCTGACCATCTCGCTGGGCCAGTTCGCCTGCCTGTTCTACGCCATGCATGTGGGCATGCCGGCCGGGCTGGCCTCGCTGGTGCTGCAGTCGCAGGCCTTCTTTACCCTGTTCTTCGCCGCGCTGCTGCTGGGCGAGCGCCTGCGCGCCAGCAACCTGCTGGGCCTGCTGGTGGCAGCCGCCGGGCTGGCGTTGATCGGCCTGCAGGGCGGCCAGGCGATGACCCTGGCAGGCTTCGCCCTGACCATTGGCGCCGCCGCGATGTGGGCGCTGGGCAATATCGTCACGCGCAAGCTGGGCCGGGTGAACCTGGTCGGCCTGGTGGTCTGGGGCAGCCTGGTGCCGCCGCTGCCTTTTCTGGGGCTGTCGCTGTGGCTGGAAGGGCCGGCGGCGATCGAAAGCGCGCTGCGCGGCTTCGGGGTGGAGGCGCTGCTGGTGCTGGCCTACCTGGCGTTCGCCGCGACCATTCTCGGCTATGGCCTGTGGAGTCGCCTGCTGTCGCGCTACCCGGCCAGCCAGGTGGCGCCGTTCTCGCTGCTGGTGCCGGTGGTGGGCATCGGTTGCGCGGCGCTGCTGCTGGGCGAACGCCTGGGCGCGCTGCAACTGGTCGGCGCGGCGCTGGTGATGGGTGGGCTGCTGATCAATGTGTGGGGCGGCAAGCTGCTGGAGCGGCTGCGCCTGTGGCGGGCGCAGGGGGCGGCGGGGCTGGAGTGACGGCGTCGGCCGGGTGCCGACGCCAGCGCCGCGCGGATCAGTCCTGGCGGCTGGTGACTTCCAGCAGGTGGTAGCCGAACTGGGTCTTCACCGGGCCCTGGACCACGCCGACCGGCGCGCTGAACACCACGGTGTCGAATTCCTTGACCATCTGGCCCGGGCCGAAGGAGCCCAGGTCGCCGCCGTTGCGGCCGGACGGGCAGGTGGAGTTGTCCTTCGCCAGCTGGGCGAAGTCGGCGCCGCCTTCGATGGCGGTTTTCAGTTCGTTGCACTTGTCTTCGCTGGCAACCAGGATGTGACGGGCAGTGGCGCGGGCCATGGGAATACCTCCGTTTGATTGAGGGGCAGAGCCTAACCGAATCGACCGGCCAAGCAAACGCCGCTGCCGCCTGTCCTGTGTCTGCAGCCTGTCGACTAAACTGTTGTCCAATGGCCTAGCCGCGGGCGGCGGGCTTGTGGCACCCACTTTCAGGAGGTCCGGATATGAATACCTTGACCATCGAAGGCTGGCGTAAGGGCAACGGTGAGCAGAAATCCACGCCCATCGGCACCTTTCACTTCCGCGTCAGCGAGGCCGATCACTTACGCCTGGAACGCGCCGAGGAAGAGCTGCAGAAGAGCGGCGGCAAGGACATGATGGTCGATGCCGACATGGCAGCGATGGAGCTGGTCACCCCGGCCGAATGCGGCCCGCTGTCCGATTGCCAGTGGCGGGTCTACCTCAGTGGCGAAGACCGTCGCGGCCAGTTCCACCTGGTCGGCCACCGCGCCAGCGACGGCAGCCTGGTCTACAGCAACGCGGTGATGGTCGACCAGCTCGGCTGATGCCGCCGCGGCCCGCGCTGCCGGATCGCCTCCGGCAGCGCGATGCCTTCACTGCTGCAGCCAGGCCTCGGCTTCCGCCTCGCGGATCGAGTCGAACGCCTTGATCGTCAGGCCGGGAATCAGCGCGCCTTCCATTTGGCTGGCGGTGCGCAGCCACTGCTGATCGGCCACCACCGCCACGCGGTCGAACTGGCGGATAAAGCGCAGCAGCTGCGGGATGCGCGCCAGCTCGACACCCACCGCGCCCAGGGTCGGCCACTCGAAGTTGCCGATGCGATAGAGCATGCGCCCGTGCTCGATACCTTCGGCGGCCTGGGTCAGCTCGTCGAGGGCGGCGCGCATGGCGTCGCTGTCCAGTTTGCCGGCGAAGTCCACATCGAGGCGCTGGTCGCCGTTGCGGGTTACCTTGAACATGGCGGTTCCTCCGTGAGGGATGGGACTATCACCATACGCCCCCTGGCGGCGCAGGGTAATGGGGCGGCCGATAAGCGCGCTGCGCCGCCGCCGGGGGGTAGGCCTGGACGGCGGTAATCGCGCATCATCTGTGCCGTCGGCTTGTTAAGGAGAGTTCCATGCGCTTGTCCCTTTCTGCACTGATTCTGGCACTGGGCCTGTTCGCCGTGGCGGCGCAGGCGGCCGAGGAGGGGGCGCTGGTCGAGGCGATCAACGCCTATCGCGGCGAGGTGCAGCGCTGCGGCGTGCACGCCTCCGAGCCGTTGCCGCCGCTGGCCAGCGATGCGCGTCTGCTGCTGCCGGCGGCCGGCACCGGTGATCTGCAGCAGGCCTTGAGTGCGGCGGGCTATCCGCTGGTCAACGTGCAGGCCATCAGCCTGTCCGGCCCGCGCGATGCGCAGGCGGCGATGCAGGCGCTGGCGGAAAGTTTCTGCCGGGTGCTGCTCGACCCGCAGTTCGTCGATATCGGCGTCAGCCGCGCCGAGCGCGACTGGCGCATCGTCCTGGCGCGACCGCTGCTCAGCGGCCGCCTGGGCGACTGGCAGGCGGAGGGGCAGAAATTGCTGGAGCAGATCAACGCCGCCCGCGCCCAGGCGCGCCAGTGCGGCGGCCAGAGCTTCGTCGCCGCCGCGCCGCTGGCCTGGAACGCCGAGCTGGGCAGCGCCGCCGAAGCGCACAGCCGGGCCATGGCCAACGGCAACTTCTTCGCCCACCAGGGCCGCGACGGCCGCACCCCCGGCGACCGCGCCGAACTGGCCGGTTATGCCGGCGGCCAGATTGGCGAGAACATCGCCGCGGCGCTGGATACGCCGGCCAAGGTGGTCGAGGGCTGGCTCGCCAGCCCCGGGCACTGCGCCAACCTGATGCACCCGCAGTACCAGGACCTCGGCGCGGCCTACGCCAGCGACCCGCAGAGCGACGCGGGGATCTACTGGACGGCGCTGTTCGGCGGGCGCTGAGCCGGGGCTCAGTGGACGCCGAACACCTCGGCCAGGTGTTGCTGGTAGCGGGCCACGTCGCGCTCGATATCCGGCTGCTTCATCACGTCGGTGCTGAGGAAGGTGGGCAGGGCAGTCATGCCGAGGAACTGGTTGGCCTTGTGGAAGGGGAAGTACACCGCGTCCACGCCCTTGCCTTCGAAGAAGTCGCTGGGGTCGTCGAAGGCCTGCTGCGGGGCGTTCCAGGTCAGCGACAGGAGGTACTGCTTGCCCTGTACCAGGCCGCCGCTGCCGTACTTCTGCGAGGCGTCGGAGCGGGTGCGGCCGTCGTTGGCGTAGAGGCTGCCGTGGCCGGCGGTGAACACCTCGTCGAGGTACTTCTTCACCGTCCAGGGCGCGCCCATCCACCAGCCGGGCATCTGGTAGATCACCACGTCGGCCCAGAGGAATTTCTCCACCTCTTCCTCGATGTCGTAGCCGCCATCGATGAAGGTGGTCTTGATATCGAACCCGGCGCGGTCGAGGAAGGCCGCGGCGGCCTCGTGCAGGGTGGCGTTGTACTGGCCGTTGGAGTGGGCGAACTGCTTGCCGCCGTCGAGCAGAAGGATGTTTTTCATGGCTGTCTCCGCAAAAGAATGGCGGCAGGTTAGCGGCGCACCCGCGCGGGAAACAGAGTGGGTCAGGCAAATGATTGTTGAGTGAAAGGCACGAATGTCCGGATTTATCCTGCGTTAGAGTGCGGCAAACAACGCTTTTGCAGGAGGTCTTGCATGCACGCCTTTATCCTTCACGCCCACACCAGACCGGAGCAGGCCGAGGCCTTCGAGCGCCTGTTCCGCGCCCATGTCGAGCCCAGCCGCGCCGAGCCCGGCTGCATCGAGTACCACATGCTGCGCGACGCGCAGGACCCCACGCTGTTTATCTTCTACGAGGTCTGGGCGTCGCCGGAGGCGTTCGCCGAGCACACGGCGCTGCCGCATATGCGCGCATTCCACGAGAAGCGCATGGACTACCTGCGTCGCGATTTCGAGGTTCGCCAGATCGAGATGCTTAGCCCGCTTAGCTGAGGGCCTCCTCGGCAACCCCCGGTGCGCACGGCGCACCGAACACGACGAAATACCAGGCTCAGTGGCTATAGCCCGGCTTCTGGCGGATGGTCTTGAGCAGGTCGTCCGGGCTGATCTGGCCGACCACCTGGGTGGCGGCGCTGCCAGGCTGCGGCAGGCCGAGGATATGCCCCTTCATCTTGCCGACCACGTGCATCTCGCACGGCTTGCAGTCGAACTTCAGGGTCAGCACCTCATCGCCGTGGATCAGCTGCATCGGCGCGACGCGGGTTTTCACGCCGGTGACGCCCTTGGCCTGCTTGGGGCACAGGTTGAAGGAGAAGCGCAGGCAGTGCTTGGTGATCATCACCGGCACCTCGCCGGCTTCCTCGTGCGCCTCGTAGGCCGCGTCGATCAGCTGCACGCCGTGGCGATGGTAGAAGTCGCGGGCCTTCTGGTTGTAGACGTTGTAGAGGAAGCTCAAATGCGCCTCCGGATAGACCGGCGCAGGAATGGCTTCGGCCTTGCGACTGCCGCGCGGATGGGCGGCGACGCGTGCCGCGGTCAGCGCCTCGATGGCCTCGCGGCGCAGCGCCTTGAGCTGCGAGTTGGGCACGAAGAAGGCCAGCGGCGCGTCCAGGGTCACGCCCTGGGCGTGGTAGATGGTGGTGCCGAGCTGGGTGAGCAGGTCGCGCAGGCCGTCCAGCGCCTGCTCCGGCTTGTTGGCCGGGCCGAAGGGGCCGGGCAGGGCGACCTCGACGCTGACGCCTTCCTCGCTGGTGGCGGTCAGTTTCAGCTGCTGCTCGCGCAGCTCGGCCTGCCAGCTGATGCCGATACGGCGTTCGGCGCTGGTCCTCTGCAGGGCCTGCTGCCAGTTGTGGTCGAGGTTGCGTGACAACGGGTGATTCGGGCGCAGGCGGAAAAGCCCCTCGGGCATCTCGTTGGGCTCGACGCGGTAGCGGTAGCGCTTCTCGCCTTCCTCCTCGAACTCGCCTTTTAGTTCGGCGATATTGGCACGAAAACCCACCACCTCGCGCTTGACCAGCACGTTGAGGCCGTCGCCGTTGGACAGTGGCTCATGGGTGACGGCGATCAGGTCGCGCTTGCCCACCTTCTCGACATGACCAACGGAGAGCCCGGTAAAGGTCGGCGAGTCGAAGGCGCCGATATCCACCTTGCGCTCGGTGACGAAATAGTCGGTGCTGCCGCGGTGGAAGGTCTTGTCCGGATCGGGCAGGAAGAAGTGCGCGGTGCGGCCGCTGGAGGCGCGGGCCAGGTCCGGGCGATCCTCGAGGATGGCGTCGAGCTCCTTGCGGTAATGGGCGGTGATGTTCTTCACGTAGCCCATGTCCTTGTAGCGCCCCTCGATCTTGAACGAGCGCACGCCGGCCTCGACCAGGGCGCGCAGGTTGGCGCTCTGGTTGTTGTCCTTCATCGACAGCAGGTGCTTCTCGTAGGCGATCACCCCGCCTTTTTCATCCTTGAGGGTGTAGGGCAGGCGGCAGGCCTGCGAGCAGTCGCCACGGTTGGCGCTGCGCCCGGTCTGCGCGTGGGAGATGTTGCACTGGCCGGAGAAGGCCACGCACAGCGCGCCGTGGATGAAGAACTCGATGGCCGCGTCGGTGGCCTCGGCAATAGTGCGGATTTCCTGCAGGTTCAGCTCGCGCGCCAGCACCAGCTGGGAGAAGCCGGCCTGATCGAGGAACTTGGCCCGCTCCAGGGTGCGGATATCGGTCTGGGTGCTGGCGTGCAGCTCGATCGGCGGGATATCCAGCTCCATCACCCCCATGTCCTGCACGATCAGCGCATCCACACCGGCGTCGTAGAGCTGGTGGATCAGCTTGCGCGCCGGCTCCAGCTCGTCGTCGTGGAGGATGGTGTTGATCGTGGTGAACACCCGCGCGTGGTAGCGGCGGGCGAATTCCACCAGCTCGGCGATCTCGCTCACCTCGTTGCAGGCGTTATGCCGCGCGCCGAAGCTCGGCCCGCCGATGTAGATGGCGTCGGCGCCATGCAGGATGGCCTCGCGGGCGATGGCCACATCGCGGGCGGGGCTGAGCAGTTCCAGGTGGTGTTTGGGCAGGGACATGGCGTTTTCTTTTATCCGGCGGCACGGGCAAGGCGCGCATTGTAGCCGCCTGCCGGGCGCAGGGCACGCCGAGCTGCCGGGTGGCGGCGCCCGCCATGGCTAGCGGGCGCCAAACCGGTGGGCCTTACTGGCGCGGAGCGGGGCTGGTGGCGGCTGCGGCCGACCAGACGCGGTAGCGCACCTCGACATCTGCCGGGGCGTAGATCACCAGCGGCAGCTTGCTGTTGTAGCGCACCAGCATGGGCTCGCCACCGACCTGGACGAAGGCCTGCTTGCGGCTGCCGTCGGGGCAGGCCATCAGGGTGCTGACCGCCGGGCCGACCTGGCCCAGCTGGTAGTAGTTGTAGCCCCAGCCTTCGACCGTCTTCTCCTGCCACTGGCCGCCGAGGCGCTGCTGGTTGCAGTCCACCTCCAGGGTCTTGCCGGCGATCAGCTCCACCTTGTGCTCGGCCTCGTTGGCCTGCGCCGGCAGCTCGATGACATGGCGGGCGTAGCCGTCGGCGGCGGTCGGGTAGGGCTTGAGCGCCTCGGGCGTGGCGGCGCAGGCGGCCAGCGGCAGGGCGCAGGCGAGGAGGGCGATCAGCGGCAGTGGGTTCGCGTTCATAAGAGTCCTTGCTTCACAGGCCTTGTGGGCCGTCCGTTGAGGGAAAACCGCCGGGGCGGCGGCGCAGCACAGACCTTTCTGGATAGGCGAAGTTCCGGAGCTTGGCAAGACGGCTGGTCAACCGCACAGGGTTTTCCGCCGCGCAGTGCAATGGGCGCCTCGTGCGGCCTGGCGCGCCTCGTGGGCGTGGCTGCCGGCGGATAAAAAAAGACCGGCTGATTGGGCCGGTCTTTTTCTGGCTGCAGTGGCGTTGTCGTCATGCGCTGGTCTCGATCATCAGGGGCGCTGGATCAGGCCACGCGGCTTTGGATCAGGCGATCCGAGCCACCCTCGGCGACGCGGTTCTGAATCAGGCGATCCGAGCCACCCTCGGCGACGCGGTTCTGAATCAGGCGATCCGAGCCACCCTCGGCGACGCGGTTCTCGATCAGGCGGTCCGAACCACCCTCGGCGACGCGGTTCTCGATCAGGCGATCCGAGCCACCCTCGGCGACGCGGTTCTCGATCAGGCGGTCCGAGCCACCCTCGGCGACGCGGTTCTCGATCAGGCGATCCGAGCCACCCTCGGCGACGCGGTTCTCGATCAGGCGATCCGAGCCACCCTCGGCGACGCGGTTCTCGATCAGGCGATCCGAACCACCTTCGGCGATGCGGCTTTCGATCAGGCGGTCCGAGCCACCTTCGGCGATGCGGCTTTCGATCAGGCGGTCGGCACCGCCCTCGGCGACAACAGGTTGGGCGGAAGAAGCGGCGAATACGTTGGCTGCCAGTACGGAGAAGGCGAAGCTGAGGATGAGTTGGCGTTTCATGGTGGTGTGCTCCGGGGTGGTTGCTGCTTGGGTATGGAGCAGATGGTACGCAGGTGAATTTTTAAGAGAACTTCATTGACCTGATGGTAACTATCGATGCCGGCAATGGTCGGCGGCACATCCCTGGCGCCGGCCTGACAAGGCATCCTCGGCCCCGTCGCCGGCGGATCTCGCCTGGACAAGCGGCGCTCGGTGCCAGCGTCACGTCGCGGACGGCGAGCTAGACTGACTGCATTCGGGCTCGGGCTGCCGTGCTCGGCATGCCGGGGCGCTCCCGGCCAGGAGGCGGCGGTGGATAAACGGCAAAGGCCTGGCGCCGGCCTTACACGGCGTCACTTTCTCTATGGCGGCGCCGTGCTCGGCGGTGGCCTGCTGGCCGCGCCGGCCCTGGCGCAGCAGCTCTGTCGGCCCACGACCGGCGATATCCTCGGCCCCTATTACCGCTTCGGCGCGCCATTTCTGGCGCAGCTGGCCGGGCCAGAAGAGGCGGGCGAGCGGCTGGTGGTCAGCGGCACGGTGCTCAGCGCGGACTGCCGCACGCCGATCGCCAACGCCCTGGTCGAAGTCTGGCAGGCCAACGGCGCCGGCCTGTACGACACCCAGACCCCGGGCAACTACACCGACAAGGGCCGCTTTCACCTGCGCGGCATGCTCTACACCGACGCCCAGGGGCGCTACCGCATCGAGACGGTGATGCCCGGGCGTTACCCGGTGCCGCCGAACCTGCCGGGGCTGGAGCAGTACGGCGGGATCACCCGGCCGGCGCACATCCACTTCCGGGTGATGGAGGCGCTGCACGTGCCGGTGACCCTGCAACTGTACTTCGCCGGTGACCCCCATATCGCCGAGGACCCCTGGGCCAGCCAGCACCCGGACAACGTCATCGCCCTGGAGGCGGATGGCCAGGGCCGGCGCGGGACGTTCGATATCGTGCTGGCCCGGGGGTTCTAGACCGCGCAGCGCCGCAGGCGGTGCATCTGTCAGCCAACTCGGAGGTGTGGCATGGGCCGGATCAGCAGTTGCGAATTGCTCGAGTGGCAAGCGGCGGGGCGCAGTTTCACCCTGCTGGATGTGCGCCGCGAGGCGGCACGGCTGGCGGATGCGGCCGCCATCCCCGGCGCGCACTGGCATGCGCCCGAGACGCTGCTCGCCTGGAAGGATTCGGTGCCGCGGGATAGGCCGGTGGTGCTCTATTGCGCCCATGGCCGCGAAATCAGCCAGGGCATCGCCGCCACCCTCGAAGCGATGGGGCTCGATGCCCGCTACCTGATCGACGGCTTCGCCGGCTGGCGCGACGCCGGTCGGCCCACCGCGGCCCTGTAGCGCTCGGGCTTGCAGCCGGCGCTACCGCTCGCCGCCCTGCCGGTGCTTCCGGTGGCCGGCTTGGGCTATGATGCGCGCCCTCGAATCACCCGGCCCAGCCCCAGGTCAGCATGTCCGGCAACGCCCTCTATACCGACCTGTCGGGTTACTACGATCTGCTCTGCGCCGATATCGACTACCAGGCGCAGAGCCACTGCGTGCATCGCCTGCAGCAGCTGTTCGGCAACGGCGGCACGCGCCACCTCGACCTGGCCTGCGGCACCGGCCCGCACGTGCGGCATTTTCTCGATGCCGGCTATGCGAGCGGCGGCCTCGACATCAATCAGCCGATGCTCGATAGAGCCGCCCTGCGCTGCCCGGAGGCACGCTTTGCCCGGCAGGACATGTGCGGCTTCAGCGCGGACGAGCCGCTGGACCTGATCACCTGCTTTCTCTACTCCATCCACTACAGCGCCAGCATCGAGCGGCTGCAGGCCTGCATCGCCAGCGTGCATGGCGCCCTGGCCGTCGGCGGGCTGTTCTGCTTCAACGCGGTGGACAAGCACAAGATCGACAACGCCTCGTTCGTCTGCCACAGCGCCGAGCATGCCGACGGCCAACTGCGCTTCGGCTCCGGCTGGCACTACCAGGGCGAGGGCGAGCGGCAGACGCTGAGGTTGCGCATCGAACGAACGGTGGCCGACGCGACCCAGGTCTGGCACGACGAACACCCCATGGTGGCGGTGAGCTTCGCCGAGCTGCAGACGCTGCTGGCGCCGTACTTCGAGGTGCAGGTGCTGGAGCACGACTACCAGAGGCTGCTGCCCTGGGACGGCGCCTCCGGCAATGCGCTGTTCGCCTGCGTCAAGCGTTGATGGCGCGACGCCCTGCATCCCGCGCTGCGGCCAGGCCCTAGGACGGAAAACCGCGCCGCGTTTTACCCGGCGTACCCACTGCGCCGATCCCCGCGCGGCGGCAAGACGAGACTTCCCGCGCAAAAGCCGGATAATGGCGGCCATTTCGTCTCGCTGCTGTCTGGTACCCCCGCATGGAAATCAAGGTCAACTTTCTCGACAACCTCCGTCTCGAAGCCAAGTTCGATGACTTCACGGTGATTGCCGACCAGCCCATCCGCTACAAGGGCGATGGCTCGGCGCCGGGGCCGTTCGACTATTTCCTGGCCTCCTCGGCGCTGTGCGCGGCCTACTTCGTCAAGCTCTACTGCCAGACCCGCGACATCCCCACCGACAATATCCGCCTGTCGCAGAACAACATCGTCGACCCGGAAAACCGCTACCAGCAGATCTTCAAGATCCAGGTCGAGCTGCCGGCGGACATCTCCGAGAAGGATCGCCTAGGCATCCTGCGTTCCATCGACCGCTGCACGGTGAAGAAGGTGGTGCAGGCCGGCCCCGAGTTCGTCATCGAGGAGGTGGCCAACCTGGACGCCGATGCCCAGGCCCTGCTGATGCCGGCGCTGACCGCAGGCCCGGGCACGCGCATCCTCGGCAAGGACCTGCCGCTGGAGCAGACCATCGCCAATATGTCGGGCATCCTCGCCGAACTGGGGATGAAGATCGAGATCGCCTCCTGGCGCAACATAGTCCCCAATGTCTGGTCGCTGCATATCCGCGACGCCCAGTCGCCGCTGTGCTTCACCAACGGCAAGGGCGCCAGCAAGGAGAGCGCGCTGGCCTCGGCGCTGGGCGAGTTCATCGAGCGGCTGAACTGCAACTTCTTCTACAACGACCAGTTCTGGGGCGAGGAAATCGCCAACGCGCCCTTCGTGCACTACCCCAACGAGCGCTGGTTCAAGCCCGGCCCCAAGGACGCGCTGCCGGAAGAGATCCTCGACGAGCATTGCCTGGCCATCTACAACCCGGACGGCGAGCTGCGCGGCTCGCACCTGTACGACACCAACTCCGGCAACAAGGCGCGCGGCATCTGCTCGCTGCCCTTCGTGCGCCAGTCCGACGGCGAGACGGTGTACTTCCCCAGCAACCTGATCGAGAACCTGTACCTCAGTAACGGCATGAGCGCCGGCAACACTTTGGTCGAGGCGCAGGTGCAGTGCCTGTCGGAAATCTTCGAGCGCGCGGTCAAACGCGAGATCCTGGAGAACGAGCTGGCCCTACCGGACGTGCCGCAGCAGGTGCTGGCCAAGTACCCGGCCATCCTCGCCGGCATCCAGGGTCTGGAGGAGCAGGGCTTTCCCGTGCTGGTCAAGGATGCGTCGCTCGGCGGTGAATTCCCGGTGATGTGCGTGACCCTGATGAACCCGCGCACCGGCGGCGTGTTCGCCTCCTTCGGCGCGCACCCGAGCTTCGAGGTGGCGTTGGAGCGCAGCCTCACCGAACTGCTCCAGGGGCGCAGTTTCGAGGGCCTCAACGACCTGCCGCAGCCGACCTTCGAGAGCCAGGCGCTGACCGAGCCGAACAACTTTGTCGAGCACTTCATCGACTCCAGCGGCGTGGTGTCCTGGCGCTTCTTCAGCGCCAGGGCCGACTACGAGTTCGTCGAGTGGGACTTCTCCGGCCACGGCGAGGACTCCAACGCCCAAGAGGCCGCCACCCTGTTCGGCATCCTCGAAGACATGGGCAAGGAGGTGTACATGGCGGTGTACGACGACCTCGGCGCCAACGCCTGCCGCATCCTGGTGCCGGGCTACTCGGAAATCTACCCGGTCGAGGACCTGATCTGGGACAACACCAACAAGGCGCTGCTGTTCCGCTCCGACATCCTCAACCTGCACAGCTTGAGCGACATGCGCCTGAGGAGCCTGCTCAAGAGCCTGGAGCAGTGCGAGGTCGACGACTACACCGACATCACCACCCTGATCGGCGTCGAGTTCGACGACAACACCGTATGGGGCCAGCTGACCATCCTCGAGCTCAAGCTGCTGATCTACCTGGCGCTGAACAAGTTCGACGAGGCCAAGGAGCTGACCGAGGCCTTCCTCCAGTACAACGACAACACGGTCGAGCGCGGCCTGTTCTACCAGGCGCTCAACGTGGTGCTGGAAGTGCAGCTGGACGACGAGCTGGACATGGCCGACTTTGAGCCCAACTTCCGCCGCATGTTCGGTAACGAGCGGATGGACGCGGCCATAGGTTCGGTCAATGGCAGCGTGCGGTTTTATGGCCTGACCCCGACCAGCATGCAGCTCGAAGGCCTCGACAAGCACCTGCGCCTGATCGACAGCTACAAGAAACTGCACGCCGCGCGGGCCAGGGCGGCTGGACTGTAACACCAAGGGACTTGAGGGGGAGCTGAACACGCGCTACGAACGATCATGCCGAGCCTGGCGTAGGGTGGATGACGCTCTTTTCATCCACCATTGGGGCGGCGGTAATCGGGCGTCCTGGTCATGTAGGGTGGAAAACCGCGCGGCGTTTTCCACCACAGCCCTTCATTCCCCAAAGCCCTGATCCTCAGGCGAGGGGCCTACGCACCAGTCCCTGCCGTAAATTCCCATTGCCACCGCCCGGTGAAAGCTCGAATAGGGCCAGTCCGCCAGGCGCTCGACGTGGCCGTGTTTCAGCGGGTTGTAGTGGATGTAATCGAAGTGGCGCTGGTAGTCCCGTTCGTCCCGGATCAGATGTTCCCAATAGCGCCGCTGCCAGATGCCACGTTCCCCACGTCTGCGCTGCGTCGCAGTGGTGGGTTCGGTGGCCGGCAAGCGTTTGGCGAAGGCGAACTTGATCACCTTCCAGCGCAGGGCAAAGTCGGCATCGTCGGGTGGCAGCGTCCACAGGCAGTGCATATGCTCGGGCAGCACCACCCAAGCGTCGATACGGAAGGGATGACGTGCCCGAGTAGCGCGCACCGTCTCGCGCAACAGGTCGATTTCGCGAATCCGCAGATCGCTGCTGCGATCGCGCAGGTTGACGGTGAAGAAGTAGGTGGCGCCGGGCGCGAGGGCGCGGCGGTAGTCGGGCATGGCGGCTCATCCTTGAGCGGTGGGATGCTTGAACCATGGTGGACAAGCTTCGCGTTGTCCACCCTGCGAACTACTTGACGCTGTCCAGGCGTTTGTCGGTGAACACGCAGACCACCCCGGCGCGGTTGTGCATCACCTCGTGGTTGAAGTCGCAGTAAGCGGCAGCAACGCTGAGCGCCGCTTGCTCGCTGATCAGCTGGTCGTTGTCCGGGCGGAACCAGGCCATCTGCCCGGCCTTGCAGCGCTCGGCCTGCGGATCGGTGTTGTAGATGCACAGCTTGTTGGTGACATCTTCCGGTTCCTTGTCGAAGCAGGCCGTCAGGGAAAGAGCGGCAGCGCTGAGCAGGCAGAGGCGGGTGAGGGTATGCATGTGGGGCTTCTCCGCAGTGATTAGGTCGTGCGGCTTAGGGGAGCAAAGGTGCAGAAGGTTCCCTAGGCCGATTGCGCCGAGCGTGCGGGTGAGAATCCCGTCGTTGTTCGAGCCGGCGCCGAGTGTTGCCCGGCGCCGTTGTCTGGAGTCTCAAGCCGGTTCCGCGACCCGCTCAGTCTGCAACTCCCGCTGCAGTTCCACCACCAGCGCATCGACCCGACTCAGCGCCTGCGCCACCGAGGTGGCCAGCAGCTCGCCGCCCACTTCCTGGCCCTCGATGGCGATCTGGTGCACGCGGGTGATGCCGATAAAGCCGAGGGCGGTGATCAGGCTCGACTCCAGGTGGTTCATGTGCGCCATCGCCCCGCCGGCGTCGAAGCCGACCCCGCCGCGGGCGCTGAGGATCACGGCGTGCCGCGGCCGGTCGGACAGCAGCGGTACATAGGGATCGAGCGGCTTGCTGGCGTCGAATGCCACGGTTCTGTCGGTGCGCACTATCTGGTCGATCCAGGCCTTGAGCGCGGCCGGCATGCTGAAGTTGTACAGCGGCGCGCCGATCACCAGCACGTCCGCGGCGATCAGCTCGTCGATCAGCCGGTCGCTCTCCGCCAGGGTGTCGCGCATCCACGGCTCGCGCTGCGGCTCCGCGGTGAAGGCGGCGGCGATCCAGTCGTGGTCGATGAAAGGTGGCGGGTTCTGGCCGATGTCGCGGTAGGTGAGGCTGTCCTGTGGGCGGCGGGCCCGCCACTGGCCGACGAAGTGCTGGCTGAGGTGGCGGCTGTGCGAGCCGTGCAGGTCCTTGCCGGCGAGGCCGGGGCGGGCGCTGGCGTCCAGGTGCAGGATATGGGGCATGTCGCGTCTCCTTTACGAAGTTGAACTCATCTGTGTTTCGCAGCAGACTCAGGCTAAGTTGCAGCCTGCATGGGCGACAAACGACGATTATTTTCCGTTACGGATGAGAGAGGTTCATGTATGGCGCAGCGCTGGTTACCTTCGCTATCGGCCTTGCGGGCCTTCGAGGCGGCCGCGCGCCATGAGAGCGCCAAGCGGGCCGCCGAAGAGCTCTCGGTGACCGCCACGGCGATCAGCCACCAGATCCGCGCACTGGAGGAATCGCTCGGCGTCGCGCTGTTTCTGCGCAAGCCCAGGCAGCTCGAACTGACCGCCCAGGGCCGCGAGCTGCGGCAGGCGCTGGAAACCGCCTTCGACAGCATCAGCGCCACGGTCGAACGGCTCAGCGCGGTGCCCAGTCGCCAGGCCATCACCCTCAGCACCACGCCCGCGGTGGCGATGCGTTGGCTGCTGTCCTGGGTCTGCCTGCTGCGCGAGGCCCACCCGACCATCGACCTGCGCATCCACGCCTCGCACGAGCCGGTGGCGCTGGATGGCGTCACCGCGGACATCGCCATCCGCTACGGCGACGGCCGCTGGCCGGGGCTGGTGGCGGAGAAGCTGTTCGACAACAGCTTCATCCCCACCTGCAGCCCGCTGCTCGGCCTGCACGATGCCGCCGAGCTGCCCAGGCATTCGCTGATCCACTTTCGCAACCAGGCTGCGGTTTCCTCGCCGCTGGACTGGGCCCTGTGGCAGAAGCAGGCCCAGGTGCCGGGGCTGGACGTCAACGCCGGGCTGGTCTTCTCCGACGAGACCCACGCCGTCTCGGCCGCCATCGGCGCCCAGGGCGTGGCGCTGATGAGCCGCCAGCTGATCGAGGACGAGCTGAGGGAAGGGCGCCTGGTGCAACCCTTCGGCCCGGAAATTGAGGGCAAGCCGTTCTTTCTGGTGTACCCGGAAAGCCGCAGGAACGATCCGACCATTCGGGCGGTGAGGGATTGGGTGATGGCGGTGCCGGGTGGGTTGTGTACCTTGTAGGCCGCTGAGTTAGGGACGCTCCGAAATAGTCGTCATTGCCGCGCAGGCGGGACAGCGGCTTTATCGCTGAACAGCGCTTGCGCTGGCCCAAAGGGGAATAATCCAGAACTTCCGGAGTAACTGGGCTCCCCCCTTCGCGGGAGTGACGGTATATCGCCTTTCCAGAACTTTTTTAGAGGTGACTTTGGTAGTGCAAGGGGGATGACGCTTTTTCATCCGCCATTTGGGGGATGGCTATCCCTTTACGCCTTTCGCCGTATCCCCGCGTTTGGGCGTCTGGATCGTAGGGTGGATGACGCATTTTTCATCCACCATCAGCGGTTATCCGGGCTACTCGCTCCCGGCATACATACGCCGCTTCTTTATCGTCTGGACTAGCGGTTCCGCCCTTACGGCGGGTCACTTTTGGCATTGCCCCAAAAGTAACCAAAAGGTCTAGCCCCGCCATTCGGGTCTGGCTGCGCCAGACTTCCCTCGCTCCATCGTTGTTCCGGGGTCGGCGTACAAGGGCCGTCCCTGGCCCTTTACGCCTTTCGCCGCATCCATGCGGCTCACCCCCTGCACAACGATTCCGCTCGGCCTCCTGAAGGGGCGCTTGGCGTCGTCTGCGAGATTGTGGATGGAACAGCAAAAGCCGAATGCGACAGTTATTGCCGGAGGTGGTTTGGTTATCACGGTGGACAAGCTTCGCGTTGTCCACCCTACAGAACCGCAACCCCGCGTTCGGGCGTCCAGATCGTAGGGTGGATGACGCTTTTTTCATCCACCATCAGCGGTTATCTGGGCTACTCGCTTTTCGTGGGGATACAAGATCGCTCGCTAAGTTTGGCTTGATATTCTATGGGTTATTAGCTGTACGAGATTGGATATATTTGTTTTTGTCTCGGCTGAAAGATCATCTAGTGTTATTTCATTGTTCTCAACAGAGAGCATGAATTTATATGCTGCAATTGGCTTGGATATGTTGCTTCTCTTTATGTGTTCTGAGTTGGTTGTTTTGACTTGGTCTGGGCTTTGTTGGGATATGTACTTTGCATAGTCATCCTTTGAGAATATGTCCTCAATTCCTTGGCAGTTAGGTATTTTTAGCATATTGCTTCTTGCAAGGTCATCATTGTCTTGGTAGAGGTTTCTCTTTAGGGAGTTGTAGGCGGCTCTTGCTTGGCTGTCGTCGTCTACCACGATTATGAATTTTAGATCCCAGCCTGTGAACATATAGGCTAAAGGCTCTATTTTATTGACACCTGTTGCGGCAATGAAATGTGCCTGCATGGACTCTTTGGTTAGCCGCCAGAAGGACTTTAGATAGTAGAACCCACTTATCTCTTCAAGGATGACGTTGTTGGTTTTTTGTATGGTTTGTTGTTGAGAGAAGTCTGCTCCCATTGCACTCATTAGCGGGGAAAGTGTGTCGCTGGATGAGGCGCCTAATTTATGAGCTTCAGTGATCAGGGTTGGGCTATCATCGAGGTCATCATTTCTATAGACGGCATATATTCTGAATAGTTTCTCGTACTCAATTAGAGAGGGGCTGTGGGTTGAATAAATTATGGTAATGTCTTTGCTGAGTTTGTTTATAAGTCCGAGCACGTCCTTTTGGGCTTTTGAGTGTAGATTTGAGCCGGGCTCGTCAAGTAAGAATACTCTGGCTTTTCCTCGTTTTTCTGAGGATTTTAACTGGAGGAAGAATGATAGAAACCATCTTACTCCAGTGCTTCTTTGATGGGGATAAAGTCGATTTAAACCATCGCTGATGAAAAAGGCCAGAAATGGTTTTCCTGCTTTCTCAGGTATTGATGCATCGTGTTTTTCTAGGCTGCATTCGAATTTAATCTTATTCGATTTTCCAATGGTCTGACTCCAAAACGATGAAAACTCTTGGCTAATTCTTTCGTTGGCTCTGTGCAAAATTGATT
This sequence comes from Pseudomonas sp. NPDC077649, assembly GCF_044542855.1. Lineage (NCBI taxonomy): Bacteria > Pseudomonadati > Pseudomonadota > Gammaproteobacteria > Pseudomonadales > Pseudomonadaceae > Pseudomonas > Pseudomonas sp. NPDC077649. Next base: position 1,224,847 of record NZ_JBITVF010000001.1, read on the forward strand.
TCTGTGTTCTCAGGTCTTGTGTGAGTAATTGGCTGAGTTCAATTCCCGCATAAGCTAAATAGCTTTTTGCGGCAGCGAAGCCCCTGTCGGTTAGCTTGTAATCGCTCGGGATATCAATAGTGCTTGGGAGTAAGCCAGACTCATGGTCGAAAAAGTGGAAGTTGGGCGCGTAGGAGAATATGGAGGACGAAAATTCTTCTTCCGTTAAAATTTTGTTTTCTGCTTCATTTGTATCGTCGGCTGGGAGGGGGGTTGATAGGAAAGTATTAACTTCGTCATCTATCACCTCATGGAAGCCAGTGTACCCTCCCTCTGGTGAGTCAGATGGTGCCCAGTAAAATTTTGATGTTAGAGTGAAATTTTTTGCCCTAAGTATCTCGATAATCTCTGCTGCTTGGTGTTTATTGTATTTCTGTAGCAACTCCTTAATGGCGATTTCGTCTAGGGAGTATTCTAAATAAATTTCGGGCGACTCTTCGCCGGCTCTGATTTCGTTGCTGGTGAGCTTGTATGCGCTAAATGTTTTTGATAGGGCTTCAAGTATTGATGATTTTCCTGACTCGTTTTGCCCTATTAATACAGTTACTTGGTCCGGAGAGAAGCTTATCCAGTCAGTATCAATGATTGATTTAAATCTTAATATGCGAAATTTTTTTATTTTCATGGTCTTTTCCCTCAATAAAAAGCCCCGCACTAGGCGGGGCTTTTAGTTTCTCTCGCTACCCCGAACATCCGTAATCAGGTAAAGCGCTTTCTAATCTGTCCTAACGGTCTAGACCCCGAAGGTTTTCATGAATTGCTGAAACGCCAGGGTTGATGCAAAGCGCTTCCCCTGTTTGGGATTTCACCAATGCTGAACTAGATTTTCAGGAAATCTGAATTTTCTCGACTCGGCTTCATGCCCAGTGAAATAGACTGGACGCATAAATAACATGGGCTGGGATCAAGTAAATTAATATGGTGCTAGCCAGGGAGCCATTTGGGAAATTTGGCTACGGAGTACGATTTGCCGGAATAGGCTCGGTGAGGTCGTGAGGTCGTGAGGTCGTGAGGTCGTGTCGTGTCGTGATAGGCATAATAATCGTCGACGCTAGCATCCTCCTTGGAGAGAAAGAGGTTCGATAGATACTACTTGTCCTAGCGATAAGCAGCATTCCTTGATTTATTTACATACAACTTCTTTGTTGTATCTGCGATTTAGTGGGGGGCGACTGAATCAGGATCTATTGTGCCGACTTTTAGATAACTCCCTCACGTCATCAATTCGGAGAAGAGGTTGTTTGTAGTAATAGTTTGGTAGGAAATGTGCTTGGATTTTGTTGTTTGAAAGCATTTTACCTGCTGTATTTTTTGGGGCTTTAAGAATTTTGTCCGCTTCTCCAAGGCTACAATACTCGGTTAGCAGTGCGTTGAGTTTTTGCAAGTCAGAAGGAGTGAGATACTCGGTAATTCCAACTTTCACTATTTTAATGTACTTGGGTGTGGCAAAGCGCCGAACAAAGGCGGCGTGTGTCATCTCGCGGTACGATAAAAAATCTGATAGCGGCGTCAGTGTTTTTAATAAGGTCTCGAGAATGGAAAACTCTTTAATAGAAACTCCCGCGTAGTGTTGATAGCATGGCGCTCGCTTGGGTTTGACCTCTAAGCGGATAAGCTGCGTTGTATCATGTTTGGTAATCCCAAGGCTATTGGCGGCCTCTTCGACAGTCAAGATTTTTCTTTGCAGCCAGTACATCCCAAAGTCATCGTTAAAGGGGTTTACACGATGCGTAAAGTCCGACGGAAGTTTTGATCGATCAAATATCTGACTCACTGTGCCAGTGATGGTTGGTCCTGCTATTGGAGATATACCGAGGTTTTGCAGGACGCGTGTTACCATCTTTGAGCTTATGTTGAGTTCTTTTCCGAGGTTTGAAGGGGTGGCAAATCTTTGATGGAATTTCAGCACATCTTCATGGTTGATGAGGTTTAAATCGTCTTTGTGGTGGGCGAGCAGTCCCAGATCTCGATAATAGATAACTGTTCGTGGATGCACGTGCAGAAATGATGCGGCCTGGGAGATAGGGATCACAGTTGTTAAACTAGGCAGGCAAACTTTTCGAGATTGAAACTCTCCCAAGGAGTATTTCCGGGTGGGCAGGTCTCGTATGGTCGCCTCTATAGCTGGTACGTCTTTGATGTTTATGAAAAAAGGCGGGCCGTACCATTCTGAAAAAATTGGGTATTGAATGGAAAGTTTTTTTAGTGCCAGATGGATAGCGGTGGCCGATGTTTTGAGGTGATGACAAAGTTTACGAAGTTGAATGTGGGTATCCACAAAGTCATCGACGGTGCGTTTCGAAACATAAGATTTTGAATTGAAGACCTGTTTTTTTCCAAGTATATTGTGTTTAAGTAGATACGCAAAGTGCCGTTCGCAGACGGAAAGCTTTGTGAAGGCTTCCTGGCGATCGTAGTAAAAGCCGTCACGGATCGCCATTTCTACACTCTGTCTTCTACCGATTGCGCGGTTTGATGCTTTTATTACCTCAGTAACCTGCGACAAGTCCTCAACCGTGTAAGGTTGGCGGCCAGTATGAGTTGAGAGTAGCTTTGTAAAACTTTTGTCCACCCTAAGACTTCTCCATTCCTCTTGGCTAATTTGAAGCAGGTCCGGCATTAGGGCCGAGGGGATTCGGATGGAAGATGGAGTGTAGAAAGGGCGAGCAGGGAGTTTTTCGAAATGACAGCGCAATTGTGTTGCTATGGAATGTGGGATGACCGGCTGTAACTTTCTCAGCAGAACCTCTATTTCTAATGGGTCCGGTATGTTGTAGGCATGAGAAAGAGACAGGGCCGCTCGCTCAACGTCGTCAAATACGAGTGCTATCGCTGCGGAAAATTTCTCGTGTATCGGAGTGGTGCTGATTTTTTTCAGATCCGTATCTAAATGGCGAAGAATTGCAGTTACTCGGTCGAAGCGAAGCTGATCTTCAGCTTCTAATAACTCCATCAAGCGTCGCTCTGGAAGTGCGTCTTCCCAAGAGCACGTGGGAGATTTGAGTAGTTCGCCGCAGTCGCAGTGATTTGACAGCTGGTTAATCCAAGACAGATGCTTGTGGCATTTGTGGCAGAAGAACAAGTAATGCCTGTTGTGGATTGGGCAGTGTGAGGTTAGATAAATATCCTTCAGTGAATGTTCCCATCCATCACTTACGCACTCCGTGCACAATGCGGCGTCAACTCGACGTAAGAGACGACGACTCATGTGGAGCTTGCCGATGCTGATTGGCCCCCAGGATTGTTCGCCTGTACTATAGAAACTGTTCCGTACCTGATCCCGCAGATGCTCATCCAGGTTTGATGTAATAAAACGTTCGAAACGGCTGCCTTGAAGCAGAGAGCAAACCTTTTTGTTTCCCGGTGCAAAGTGAAACGCGATGAATTTACTACCTTTGGAATACCCGTTGCGTCGGCAGAGTCGCCGGATTACGCTTGTTGGGCTTTCATGGGGTAAAGGGATAGGTATAAAATTAAGCGTTTTCATGGTTCGAACCATATATTTTATGGTAACAGTTGCTCAGCGTTTCATCGAAGGGGCAAGTAGACTTGCTGAACTTAAGGTTGAGCAAGGCTGCCGATCTCTTGAAATCGGACAAGCTAAGACCCGAACTTCGGTGAGGGAGCGCGTTTTGCAGTGCTCCGTGAATAATCATTCGAATATATTCCAGATTTCCCGATGTGGCGACGAATAGGCGCGCGGCTATGTCGGTGTCTGTCAATTTGGATCCCCCGGATATTTGCGCAATGCCTTGAATATGCTCGTCAAGCTTTGACAGAAGAACCATATAGTCCGACGCGTTGTCTTCGCTATACGAAAGATATTTCAGTTCGATAACAAATGGAAAGCGACGGGCTAGGGCGTCGCATTGATCTAACAGTTCCAAGCAATCATCGGTTCCCGCTAATACGAATGAGAGGTGGCTTTCATTGAGTAAGGTGATCAGCCAGTTAATTACGGTTGCCTTCGCCTTTACCGCTTCAGGCTTGACCAAGTAGTGAAATTCATCAAATTCACACACTTGGATATGGCACGTCTTGAAAAGCTCCGACATGCGAAACGTTAACTCTGTGGTATCACCTCGAAGGTCGGGCCGCTTGCCTATTGGAGCGAGTCTCTGCACGACTGTTTTGGCAAATGATTTAACGGTGACTGGCGAAGGAGTGCTGCAATAAAAAGCAGGTCGAATAGTGTAGATCCCGTCGGGATAAGCCTCTTCGTGGGGGGGGCCGAAAGAGTCCCTGAAGATTTCGCATAACGTCGATTTCCCTGAGCCAGATGGGCCGATCACCATCGCCGAATTTGGCACCCCGCGTTGCTGCGTGGTCTCAACACTTTTTTGCAGCTTGGTGTAGGCATGGTGGAAAGCTGGGAACAGCACTATCTGAGATGAGAATTCGTTCAAGAGGAGAGTGTTTGAATTACTCATGGCGCACCTGCACTGTACTTGCGAACTCGAGTGGATTTGAGTCGATCAGAGTCACTTCGGGATAGATCGGCGGTGACGTGGTCGCTGGCTTGGCTGCTTGGCCGGAAGACGGTGGAGGCAGGTAGGTGGACCGATTTTCCTCCAGCCGCGCTTGGCGCTTTCGTCCCCGATTGCTTTTGTCGGCGTGCAAACTCAGGATTAGCTTGACGCGCGCCCGGCGCGCTGTTTTGAAATCGAATTTTTCCGTGCTCTGTCTGAGTTCTTGCTGGACTAAGTGATGCATTTCGAGCGTGAGGTTGGACTGATAATCCATATCCACTGCTTTAGCGGTGATGAGCTCGTCGGGCCAACTGGGGTGGCAAATCGTTACGCTGCCAAGATCACTGATATCGTAGAAGATGCACAGCCTGACCCGTTTTACAGATCGTTGAGTGAGACGACGTATGCCGGGTGCGGTCCATCGTAGTTTTTCAAAGCCTATGGTGTCGCCAGTGGTGGCTGCATAACGTTTACTCAACATCAGTCGACGCACGTCGCTGGCGTCAAAGAGCCGGGGCGGCGAGAACCGATCCAGGTTGTTAACCCAGGTATTATGTGGGGAGTCGTTGAGCGACCTGTGGAAATTGTTGTGATAGACCTGAAGAAACTCTTCAAATCTCAGTATGAGCTCCTCCAATGTATAAATCGTATGTTCTGCTGGATTGTAATCCCCTCGATCATCGGGATTGGAAAAGGTGGTTCCGCTCAAATGGTGGGAGAATTGCGTGTTGAGCGTTTTAAACCATCGCTCGACATGCGGCTTTTGATTAGGTGAGTAGGGTTCGCAGAAAATTATGTGTGCACCCAATAGGTCCATAACTTCGGACAGCTTCTTTCCCGCGAACTCATTGCCGTTATCGAGTACGTAATATTGCCCTAGTCCAGCGTATGGGTTTCCTGATACCAGTCCGTTTTTCAACGCACGCAAGGTTTTCTCTATGCAGGGAGGATTCAATGAAATGTCGTATGCGTTGACGCACCGGGACTTAATGTCAAGAAAGAGGCTCAGGAATGGTCGACCTAATATGTCACCGCCGGCGCCTCGGACAAAGACGTCCATTTCTTGGGTGTCTCCCTCGATGCGCTCAAGTAGGCGAAAGGGCGAGCTGGTCTTCTGGCTCCAGTGTTGATTTTTCAGCGCAAGACGTTTGCCCTTCTGGTGAAGATCTTTTTCGTAGGGATCAATTTCCTGAATGATCCTCCAGAGTGTCGTTTTGCTGGGAACGTGCAGTTGGTCCGTGATCGCACGTCGTTCGTTCAAGTCCTCGATACTAGAAATGATGACATCAATCAGTTCTGTTGCGGTAATCGGCGTATTTTGAAAGTACAACTCTTGGATCCAGTAATCGATTAACTCTTGGATTACGGCGGGTTGGCGGGTTACGCGAAGTTGGCGAGTTCGGCGTTTCGTCGGGATCAGAGCGATCGGGTTGCCCCCAGCGAGGCGGTAGGATCTGGTCCATTCATATAAGGTTGTATAACAAGGAGGCGAAGGGTCAGAAATTTCAGATTTCACTCGTGCTATCAAAGCCTCAGTCAATTGGCGAGGAAGTTGGCCGCCAAGCTCAGTTTCGCCAGCCCGAACATAGAAGAGGCGCCTATTTAGTTCGTTTTTCGCGGAATCGTCTAGCGCACTGATGATGCGCTTAGAACCGTCTATAAAAGGTGCCTCCTGAACTTTCACCAAGTTCCCTCTGCGGTAGGCTTGGTATAGTTGGTCAATGTGATGAATCAAAATATGATCGGGTCGACTAAGGCTACGCAGTTGGGCCCTCTCAGGCTCCACGGAGGTGACCTGATAAATTTCAGTGCGGAGCCTCCAGTGCTCGCCTACGAGTATTGTCAAGGTCTGAGAAGTGCCCATCGTTTTCGCAAGCATGCTTGATCAGGTAGTACGTGAGCGAACCACGTGTTGGCCTTAAATACACAAAAGCAAGATTTAGTATTGATTCGAAAAAGTTTCTACTTAAATGCCGTTTTTAGGGTGAGTGTTGTCGTTTGTTCCGCACTCTGGTGGAGCAGGTGATTGCGTTGGAAAGGTCAATGTCGAGTGCGCCGTAAAATACGGCATGCGCGATGTTACCTGGCAGAAACCCAAGATTGAGCAAATCACCAATACTCGTAGGTTGTTGACGTGACGCCAGTAGGGCACAAAGTTTATCAGTACCTTCGCCGTTGCTAGGGAAAGACTGGTGATACAGAAAAGCGAGATTGGCAGAACGGATTTTTTGGTAGAAATGCGACGCTGCAAGGTATTCCAGCATGCAACCATGTGTGGCTAGCAGGTCAGCATAGCGTGTAATCCTGGCGCTAGTGGCCTTGTCTTCAAAGCTTTGGTCATTTTTGACTTCAATCAGGCGCTGTGACCCGTTAGTAAAGAAAACCAGAAAATCAGGCGTGTAACGGTAGTTTGTTCCGATAAACTTCAGAGTGTAGGGGTGGGCTTCATAGTTAACAACATCGTTGCGCCGTTCGAGTTCCAGGCAAAAGGCTGCCTCGAGCAACGAATCACAGGTGACGACTGAGCGATTTTTCCGCGAAGAGAATTTTGTGACTCGGCTCCCCATCCGTCCGTGGCGAGGATGCACAGCCTCGACAGCAGTGGCTACTTCGGTAAGTTGTTCAACCACACCGCCTGTGATAAGAGTGGTCATTTTTGCTCACCTTGATGGTTCGGCATCTGGGATGTTAATACCGGATGAGGATTTTCCTTGCTAACAATATTGTACGTCCCAATGAAATCGTTAATGAGTTGTTTCAACTCTTCAAGTTTTGTTGATTTCGGATATTCAGCGCTCCCCCAACGTGCAGAGTCTGACACTGTGCTACGCAGGGCTTGTGTCAGATTTCTGAGGGCGTGTTCGAGGAAGCATTTCGGCATAGAGTGCTGGGTACTGAGTGCGAAGACCGCCGTACTAAAGTGTTTTTCAATAAGTTCCGGGCTGAACAGCGCGCGATCAGCATGAATAACAAAGTTACTTCCGCCAAGCATGGAGGCGGATTGTTTGGGGAAAACCAAGCTCGTGAGGGGATGGCTAGCGGTCGGGTATTTCATAGTGATCGCATAACACAAAACTTGATTTGAATGTTTGAATGCCATCATGCTTAAAAAGGGCCGGTCAGCACGCAAGCTAACGGGAGAGTGGCGTCCATCCTGCATAAGTACATCCAGTTGGGCTACGTCAAAATCTATAAGTTCGCAGGGTATGCTTTCGCCCGTTACTCTAACGGCGGAATGCTTTCTCATGGCGACCTCTTGTTAGGCTAAAGGTATCTATAGAAATGACTCGATATGCTCAATCGCTATTTGTAATAAAACTACATTTTTGAAGTTTAAGTATGCGCCTATCCAGCTGGTTTGACTCTGGCCGAAATTAGTGTTCAATATAATTGACGAATTTTCCGCGCAACGCTCTATCTTCAATGTTGTAGAGCAAGCTGTTGAGGATGGATTGCCGCGCAGGCTGAACGGGCCTTTGAACTGTGAGGATCATCCATGCGATTTCCTCATCTCGACCGGACCACCCGAGGGCTGCGTGGCCGGGCATTTGTTCACGCCGCCGCAGATATGGCTGGGCGCCCTCACAAGCCTGATTCGATGGCAGCCTGGTATCTTCAGTGCCACCCAAATCTGTGTTCGGACGTGCGCAAGCAGTGGCGTCGTGCATTTGAGGGGGCCACTCTTGCCAGCTGGGTGCGGGACGGTCTATCCAATCGTTTTCCTTCGTTGCGCCAAGTCTTTGATAATCCGTTCTGGGCTCTAATTTCCGAGTCGGCTGCTGCAATGGATTGGGACGAGTTGGCCGATACCATCCGTGTAGCAGATCAACCGCTTGACGGGGCTATGGGAAGATTAACTGCGCTGTTGTTCGACCGCGTGGATTGGCCATGTTTTTGTGTTCACTTGGTGTTGCTGCGTACTCACCACCGTCGCTTTATGATGTACCGACAGTGGCTTGCGCACAACTTCGTTCGAGTCTTCGGTTGGGTTAGCGTGCAGTCACCGATTCTGTTTGTAGCGAACGAGGTTCACCGCCAGTTAAGCCCGTCAGTTCTTGATATACGTGCCAGTCCTTCTGCTGTAACTCCGTGGACTGCGTGGCCAGACATTCATAAGCTTAATCTAGAGTTAATCGAGCGGTGTGGTCAGGCGGGCTGGTTGTCTACGCATGATCAGCAATTGGCGTTGTTGTGGTGGAATCTCTCGCCAGTGCAGTGCAGTACGGTGTTGGACCTGTTGTACGAGGGCAATAAGTCCGTGTGCTTGCCCGAAACGATGCCCACGGTGCTCCAGCAAGTTTGGCAAAGAAAGCGCAATCGTTGGCTCGATCACCCAGTTACCTTAAATGGATATCATTGTGGTTTTCCCAAAGTTGAATAGTTGTCTATAGCACCTTGAAATATCTCGCATGGTCGACGACGGCAGTGTCCCCAAATTCTTCAGCGAGTCACCTATGTGCTGGGATGGAGATGGTGTCACCTCGTATCTCTTCAATAGCTACAATGCTGTTGAAGTCACGAGAATACTTTGAGCTCGGCGGAGGGCAGGGTTAGAGTGGGTCGAGCGCGTCTACGAAGGCATATATCCACTTGGGTAGAGGACTCGATTTCAATAGTTGACGTTCTGTCTCATTTAGGTGCCTGCCAATTGTCGAAATATTTTCGACTGTGTGGGCTGCCGGTCCGAGGTATAGTAATGCTGAGACTATTAGTCCCAGCTTGCTGTTGGCATGCAGAAACCATGTTGCGGGTTTGTGTTGGAGGCGTACACTTGATTTCCCCACGCGAATGACGCTACTAGAACCGCTAGTGTAATACACAGGCGTGACCTGCATTTGCGTACTTAGTCCTAGACGTCTTATTGCTTCGGCCCCATGCACTTGTAAGATGTGCCCATATTTTTTTGCGAGAACTCTGGCGACCTGAATCGCGTTTGCTCGAATCAGTCCCACATAGGGTGATTGCTTGGGCCGCATGTAAACACCGCGATAGACTCTTTCCAAGTCCCCCTGTTTCACCATTCGCGCTATGGCGAGGCGAACAGCGTGTTGATTACTTGGGCCGAGTGAGCAAAAGCGTTCTAGTGTAAATGGCTGCGCTTTGCGCATTCGCTTCACTTTCGCTCTCACCTTTTCGGCGATCGAAGTATTTTTCATTTTCTCGAATTGCTACGTAGTTGGTGACAGCGCGATTAGGGAGCCTTGGGTGGTTCTGATCTGCTGTCCGCTTTTGCAGTCGGTCGCTGATCACAGAACAGGAAATCGGATGCCAGCCACAGCCCCAGCACGGGCGGCAATGGACCGCTCTTTTCCTCGATAAGACAGAGCTTGGTTCTGCGATGTTCTTCCAGTCGACCGGCCTGCCAGATTTGCTCTGGGGATGGGTAATGGCGCAAGAGAACGCTGGCCTGACTTCGAAGCGTTTCCGGTACGGTATCGTCGTTGATCAATTCACGAAGGAAATCACGCGTCTGCACCACACTTCGGGTCCGCTCATGCACCGTTGTCATGACTATTTTCTCGCTCTGCGGTTGACATGGCGTGCAGTGTGCTCGCCTTCAGAGCCAGTTTCCGACCAAACACGCCATCTGTCACTAGCTCTCGCTTCATGACCGAAAGCGACCGGGCTTTCCTGGCTGGGGCGTGATCACCTACCATACTGAGCGTTGGTGTAACGTGTAAGGGGGGTAAGCGGGAGCTATCCAGATAGCTGGCGAGTTGTGTGGCAGTACGCTGGAGGTGGAGGCTAAGACGTTATCGTTGCGCCTCCATCAGTGCTACTTGAGTGGTTTGATTGGGCTTTTAGGATATGAGTCCATTCAGTCTCACAATTCGGCAACTTATAAGTAGGTTCAAGTCTGTCTGCTGGGACGTAAGCGACACTTCGTCTCACGACTGTGCTTCATGTGCTTCCCATGCCTGCCGACGTTTCAGTTGGCCAGTGATGGCTATATGATCATTCTTCGGTTTTCCGAACCCAGCGGCTAATAGAAAAAGACAAGGGATCAAGATCATGGGCTGGAAAGGAACATTGCGCTCTATGCAGGCTGCGTCCCGCCGAGCAGAAAGACACGCGCAGCGTAGGCAGAGAGAACTCGAGAAGCGTCGTAAGGAATACGCCAAGATGGAGGCGCTTGAGCAGGCTGCTTACGAGGTGGAGGTCTATGACAACTACATCGAAGTCCTGCTTTCGGTTCATAGGGAATGCTCCGAGCAGGTCGATTGGGCAAGCTACTTGACCCGACCTGAACCGGGAGAACCAGAGCGGAATGCCACGGCAGAGCTTAAGGCACAATCACGTTTGGAAGGCTATCGGCCTGGTTTTTTTGCGCGTTTGTTCGGCATGCAACAGCGTCAGATCTCGTCGTTGCAAAAGGCCGTCGACAAAGGCCGTTCGGAAGATTCCATCCGCTTTGCGAAAGCGATCGAGGCCTGGCAGATCGAGCACTCAGAATGGCAATCGGACTACGCATTGGCCCAGCGCTTGCTGAGAGGGGAAGGCCAAGTCAAGCTGGATGCGATCAAACTGTTGAACCCGTTCGAAGACATTTCCATGCTGGGCGCATCGGTCAAGTTTGTCATCCAGGAAGGGGGGCTGGTTGAAGCGTTTCTCGGGGTCCACGGTGATCGCGTCATTCCAGCGGAGAGCAAGAGCCTGCTCCAGAGTGGCAAGCTGTCGACGAAGAAACTCCCGACGGGGAAATACAACGAGTTGCTGCAGGACTACGTCTGCAGTTGCGTATTGCGAGTTGGTCGAGAGCTGATGGCGATATTGCCCGATGACCTGGTCATCGTCACCGCTACGGATCGGCTCCTCAACACGACCTCGGGGCATCTGGAAGAGTTACCCTTGCTCAGTGTGGCGATCTCTCGGCGGACGCTCGAGTCGCTCAACCTCGATGCGATTGACCCGTCGGACTCGATGAGGAATTTCGCTCACAACATGTCGTTCAAGAAGACAGCGGGATTCGCGCCGGTTAAGGCTCTGTTGGCGAAGGATTTCCTCTCAGCGACGCTTTAATGAACCTGAGCATCGCTGGCTTCCCCTCGTTGTGCTTGGCCGGTCTTCGCTGGCGACCATGGATCTGCCCACCGAGCTTTGGCCCCCGCAGTCCAGGAGATCAGGAACCCGGGGCACCAACCAGCAAGTGAGACGGCGGAGTGACCTCCGCCTTCTCTATCCCTACAGAGCGGCAGCCTGGTTCACGTTCGCAATGACCTGTTCAAGTCGCTGCTTGCTCTGTGCAGAGACTTTCTGCAGCCCTATAGCACGTGCCATGGCATAGAGCAGGTTATCGACCAGTTCCCCGCGCGCCAGGGATTCTCGCGCCAGAGCCTCAAGCTCTTTCTGACTGATCTCATCCACGGCGCGTAGGCTGTCACTATCGGCGGCCTTTCGGAACGACACTGCGCTGTCATCTTCGAGATGGAATGGCCAATAGAAGTCGCCGACATCTTCTACCGTTTTGCGGTGCGACTTCTCCGCTAGCCGGCTGACGCGTTCCCGAATGCGATTGCCTGTGCGTACCCAGCCATGCGCCCGTGCAATCCGCTGAGCCAGGATAACGTCAAGCACCGGGCCCTCATGGACCACGACGTGAGCGATCATGGCGGCCAGAACGTCGTTGTAATGCTCATCGAAGAATGCCTCCGGGTCGACGGACGCAACGGCGGCAAGCGGATCGACCTTACGGTACACCGCCGACTGCTGTTCACGTATGGCACCAGACGTGGGGGTAAATGCCCTCGCATATTGGTTGCTGACCGGAGGGGCGTCGGCCATGCTGCCAACAGGCAGGGCAATCTCCTCCATCGGTGGTGCGTCTTCGCTGGCGACCTCTACTTCCTCTTCCATCACGTCAGCGCGGTGTGCCAAATCGGCTTGCGCACTGGCGTGGCGGGCACGGCTTTCAGTCAGTAGAGCTTCCAGGCACTCATGGAGTTTTTCGGCGGTTCCGATGGGGTTGATCCACCAGTCGGTCGACCAGACACGCAATATCTCCCAGCCGAGGCCACGTAGCACCTGCTCGCGGAGCTTGTCGCGGTCTCGGGCCGTGGCGCTGCGATGATAGGTGGCACCGTCACATTCAACGCCCGCTAGGTAGCGGCCCGGAGCGTCCGGGTGAACCACGGCGAGGTCAATCCGGAACGCAGAGACGCCAATCTGCGTCGCAACATGCCAGCCCTTGCGGCCCAACGCCTTGGCGACCTGTTCCTCGAAGGGGCTGTCGAAGCTCCCCAGGCTGTCTGCAGTCGCCTCGATGATTGCCCGCGGACCCCGCTCGGCGAATTCGAGGAAGTGCTTCATGTCTCGTACGCCGATGGACTGGGTGCGGGCCAGATCGATGAGGTCCGGGCTCATGGTGGAGAATACGAGTAGCTCATGGCGAGCGCGGGTAACCGCAACGTTCAAGCGGCGTTCACCGCCTGGACGGTTCATCGGCCCGAAACTCATCGTCATATGGCCTGCGGCATCTCGGCCATAGGTGATGGAGAAGTAGATGATGTCCCGCTCGTCGCCCTGCACGCTCTCCAGGTTCTTGACGAAGACCGGTTCCAACTGCGTATCGGCGAAGTGGCTCTCGAGTGAGGGGTCCTTGCGCCGCTCGGCATCAAGCAGGTCTTCAATGAGGCGCTGCTGCTCGCCGTTGAAGGTAACGACGCCGAAGGTCAGCTTGTTCTCCTTCGCCTCGCGGGTGCGCAGGCGTGCCACGAGATGTGCCACTAGGGCTTTTGCTTCGCCCAAGTTGGTGCGTGAGCCGCCCCTGTCATAGACGCCTTGAACGATATTCAGGCTTACCGCTCGATCTGATGTGACCGGTGCCGGGAAGGTGACCAGGTTGCCTTTGTAGTACCGATGGTTGGAGAAAGTGATCAGGCTTTCGTGCCGGCTGCGGTAGTGCCAATTTAGATCGAGCGTTGGCAGGTTTGCACTCAGGCACTCGTCCAGGATGCTCTCCAGATCCGGTTCGATATCATCGTCTTCATTCGTCGTTTCAGCGCGATCGAAGAAAGAGGTTGGTGGCATCTGCTTCGGGTCCCCAACCATGATCACTTGGCGTCCCCGTGCGATGGCGCCGATGGCATCCCACACCGGAATTTGTGAGGACTCGTCGAAAATGACCACGTCGAAAACAGTCGATGTCGTCGAAAGGTATTGTGCAATGGATAGTGGGCTCATCAGCATGCACGGCGTGAGTTTTGCCAGGGCTGATGGAATCGTCGACATCAGTTCACGAAGTGGCTTGTGCCGGGTTTTCTTCGAAATCTCGTGGCGCAGTACGCCCCATTCCGAGGCTTGAGTGACGCTGTCGGGAGTCGGCAGCCCGGCACACAGACGAGCTCGCAGCAAGTCTCGGGTGAGGGCGGTAAGCTGCTCGTCGAGCGCGCGGAAATCTCGGATGCGTTGTTCATGCTCAACGCTGACGAAGTTGCGAATAGTCGGCTCTTGGTCGACCGTCGCATTCAACCACCAGCGAGCATAGTTGGCTTGGAACACTTTCTTGATCGTGCCTTGAGCAAGGAGTCCATCTTCAAGGGCTTGTATGAGTGGTCGGAGCCCCAGCCCGGATGCTTCGTCGCGGACTTTGCACCATGCGCTCCAAGCATGCAGGCTGTGCTCGGCCTGGACGATACCTTCACACTGCTGACGTAGCGCGTCTAGGGAAAGGCCGCCAATACGTTCAGTGCCTTCGTTGCTGAAGTGCCCAACCGAGGCCAGTCGCTCCAGGCTGCTATTGAGCTTTGCCGAGGAATCCAGGTACTGCCGACCATATTGGTTAACCAGCCCTTGCGATTCGAGGAGGGCGTTGCCATCACCCAGTAGCTGCGTCAACGCCGACTTCAGGGCGGTGATTTCATCGGGGGTACGTGCCAGCTGGGAAACGGCGGTTGCGATGTACCCTTGGAAATTCACTGCGGCCAAAGCCACGTCTGTCTTGGTGTGTAAACCGGTCCAGATGCCGGCGGCGAGGTCACGTAGCTCTGCGTATTCCTTCAGACTCCGTTCGCTGTTTGCCCGCTGTTTGAGCAAGTTGTGCTCTGCCTGCAGTGCCGGCCCACACTTGCCGGTGGCGATCAGGTCATGGTCCTGTTCCAGGCACCCTTCCTCGACTATCGCACGACGTTCTTTCTGGAACGCAATCGCGGCAGCGAGATTGGTTTTACTCGTGTTGAGACCCTGCCATAGGTCTGCGTCGGCTAACTTCAGAGACTCGCCGTGGGCAGTAATTTTCCGCTCAAGCGCGCGTTGTTCACGCATCGCGTCAAGTGTGCCCTTCAGCGCAGGGCCGGCCACACCCTGACTGATCAGTTCAAAGCCTACATCCTCCCAGCCACGGTTCTCCTTGGCTGCTTGAATGGCGACTTGAAGCGTTTTCACCTGGTGGATTACAGCCGGATCTGAGCTCGCTCCCCGCCAGAACTCGGCGGTTTCGGAACCGAGCCGCAGGCCTTCTATCTGCTGACGCACAGTCCGGATTGAGGCCAGGTTCTGGAGGTCGACGGGGATGTTGGCTTCGGAGTTACCGTCGATGACCTGGCTCAGTTGCTGCTTGATCCGCCGCTTACCCAGCCAGGACTTAGGCCAGAACGATTGGTCGGCCTGGTTCCATTCGTCAAGTAACGCGGCGACATCCAGATCTTCAATGCCGGGGCCGTAGGTAACCGATAGGCACTGAAGCAGTGCTGCGATTTCGTCAAACAGCTTGAGTGCCTGTGACAGCACGACCATGGTCGGAACGGAGAGTGGCTCCGGCAACGACTGCGTCAGCCGGGTGTACTGTTCAAGAAGCTCCAAGCCATCTTGGCACGCAGTAATCGTGGTTTGCGACCAGGGCGCTGGAAGCTTGCCGTTGATCTCGCGATGCAAGTTAACCAGCTCACAACCTTGTTGTAGGCGCTGTGCAATGAGGCGGGCATCTGGCCTAAGGGCGAATCGCCAATCCTGTCCGGCTGCCTGGGGCAGGGTGGTGGCGAGAGCGGAGAGGCCGTCGCGCACGGTAAGAGTGAGCTCTGCGTTGGGAAGGTTAGCCGCCCCAATGAAGTTTGCTGCGTCCATCGCAGTCGAATTGATTGCTGGGATAACGTCGCGCGCGGCTAGGATTACCTGCTGCTGCCAGGTTGGTGACCAATCGTGCTGGCTAATAGCGCCAAGGGGGTGTTCGGTCAGCTTGTGGTACCCAATCGATTGCGCATTTACTTCCAGGCGATCAGTGATTTCCAGCAGGCGATGCAACGCCTCTCGGTCGTGCATCAGCGGTGAGGGCCATGACAGCGAAACGACGGGCAGGTCTTGGCCGGCGATGGTGGCGCCGATTGCGTCGTAGATGCTCAGCCCATTTGGGTAACGATGGTGCAATCGATCGACATAGATGTTGAGGCCCGTGCGCAGCGACTCAAGGCGTTCGGCCTCGACTTTCCAGGTCTCAGCGTCCGCGTTGCCGCGAGCCTGCCAAGCGGCATTGAGTTGCGACAGCACATCCGTCTTGCTCGCCTTATTGGAGTGGACCTCCAGGCAGAACTCGCCCAGCCCCACTTCGCGTAGGCGGCGGTACACCACATTGAGCGCTGCGATCTTCTCCGAGACGAAAAGCACGCGCTTATCTTCGGCGATGAACTGGGCGATCATGTTCACGATGGTTTGGCTTTTGCCGGTTCCCGGCGGCCCAATCAGGACGAAGTCCTTCTGCTGTGACGCAGCCAGCACCGCCGACAGCTGAGAAGAGTCATAGGGCAGGGGGCAGAAAACCTGCTTCGGACTGTACTCGGCGTCGAGCCTGTTGCTGGCAGGGAAGGGGGTATTGGTGGCTGAGGCATACGCGTCGCGGGGCGTATCCAGCAGATGACGCACCACTGGGTTGTCCCGCAGAGCATCGGTGCGCTCGGTGAGATCCTTCCACATCAGATATTTGGCGAAGGAAAACATTGAGAGAACAACGTCCTCGCTCACTTCCCAGCCTTTGATGTCCTTGACTGCATGCGCGACATTGCGCCAGATCGCATCGATGTCCAGGCCCGATTCGTCTCGCGGCAACTCGCCCTCGGCAACGCCAAGGTTCAGATCATAGTCCTGGCGCAGCATTTCGATCAGGGTCGGGTTAAAGCGTGGTTCGTCGTCATGCAGGATGATCGTAAAGCCCGAGCGCGCACTTTTCCGCTCCAGCGTCACCGGAATCAGGATCAGCGGTGCACGATAGCGTTGGTTGTCCCGATCCTCCCGTGTCCATGAAAGGAATCCAAGAGCGAGGAACAGGGTGTTGGCGCCCCCTTCCTGAAGGTTGGTCCTGGCTCCCCGGTACAGCTCGATCAAGCGGCTGTCGAGTTCTGCTTGCGACAGGGCGATGAATACCTCATTGCGCTTAAGTGCATCCAGGGCGTGTTGCCTCCGAACGTTTTCATGCTCACGGGCTTCGTAAAGCTCCTTGTCGCGCGGATCAGCGCCATCCATCAGATCCGGTCGTGTCATCAGTTTGATTTGCTTGCCGGTGGCTAACAGATCTTCGAGCGCACTTGGGTTAGGCGCCTCCAGCTTCAGCGCTTTTTTTCCGGCTTTGAAATTGAGCAGGTTGTTTCGTAGAGACAGGTCGAGCAGCTTGCGCTGCCAGCGACCGAGACGATCCCGAGGGTCGAGGCCGGCGACATCCATGGTATCTGCGACGTCGCTCGGTAAGGCCATGGGCGCTTCGATCTCGGGCGCAACCACTGGAGTGGTTTCTTCTTGAGCGGCACCACTGCCATGAACCTGCGCATCGCCGCTGGCCATTGGCTTGATTCGCTGCAAGCGTGCTCGACGAATGTCGAGCGCCATTTCGAACGTAGCCTCTTTACCTTCTGCAAGGTGATCCGCGCCACGCTCGATGGCGTAACGCAACCCCACCGACGGACGCTGGGTTACGAGGGTGGTTTCGAACAGCACGAGTTCGTTGAGCTTCATGCGCTTACGCAGCGCGGCGATATCGTCGACGACGGTTGTCGTGAACTCTTCGTTCTTCAGCCATACGCCGGCAAACGCGTGGCCATGCGTAAAGATGATCAGAGGATTAAGGCCTGCTTGCTCAAGTAGGGCACAAAACAGCATGGTGGTGTCGAAGCAGGTCGCAAGACCGTGCTCAGTCAGGTGGCTAGGGCTTCGCACTTTCTGCCCGTCTCTCTCGAAACTGGCCGGTGGCAGCGCATAGTCCAGACCCATGGACACCACCGTACTCCAGACTGCGGAAACGATTTCCCAGGCATGCTCTGGGCCGCTGGTATAACCATCAAGAGCGGCATTCTTGCCGTTCTTGCGCAACAGTTCGGCCGCCTTCTTAAGCAGGGCCTCCACGGCCAGATCGTTGGGCTGCACGAACGCGGCTGTTAATTCCGGAAGGTGGGCCAGTCCCCCCCACTGATTCCGTGGCAATACCTCCAGCGGGAGTTCAGTCTGAGCAATGACTGTGCGGGGCTCTTCAGGAGAGTCGGCTCTGCAGGTCAGGACGAAGTTGAGTGTCGAGTGCTCGGCCTCGGTCAGTTTGGCGAGCATGCCTCCGTCGACGGCCAGGTCGAGTCCTGGAATTTGCCGAAAAACCGTCGCCCCGAGCTCAGAGATATGCCAGGTTTTCGGCTTGAAAACTGCTGGATCGGAGGACAGCGTAAGCTCTAGATCGCTGTACTTCGTTGTGGTCTCGTTGATGACGCGTAGTTCACGGATTAGCGGAACAGCATTCTGGTAGTCGGCGAGGTTGAGCTTGGCGACGACGGTGGTTTGAATCTTCACCGTTTTGACTGGCGCCGGTTCGATTGGCTCGATTGGCGACGTATCTTCGACAATCAAGTTCTCGGAGGTTGGGGTAGCTATCTCAACGCTGGGCAGGTCACTGCTACCGTTCTCAACTACATCATCGCTCATCTGAGCCTCCCTGGCGCTTAAGGTCAGCCATTGGCCAAGCTGAACTCTCTGGAGTTAGCTTCGGTACGTTCTCGCGGCAACGCTCTCGGCGAGCTCGCCCAATAAAAAAACTAGCTGGAGGATTGTAGGCTGCTCGACTGTAGGTCAAGCGCGTGTAGGGAATCCAGCTGTTCCCCCGTGTGCAGGCATTTCGCCACCAGAACGGACGCTTCGCGTGATGGTACCTGTTTCGTGGGGAAGATGGCCATGGAATGAATTCAGCGGATGTGGAAATGCATACGGCTGGTGATCAAGCTCATGGCATTCCCACATTGGCCATGGCGTTGTTTAGATATTGCTCTGCCCTGATAGTAGGGTATGCAGTTGCCCAATTTGTCGCGCCTGGGCTCTTAGGTCACGGCGATCTTGGCGATGATCAAGCACATAGCGTCGTGCCTTCTCGTGCAGAATCGATATTTGAAGTTGCAGCGTCCGGCATCGTTCTTGTTCTTCCTGCAGCGCGGCCTGCAGCTTTTGGTGCAGCTGGGGCCAGCGGGCGAGCTCCTGCGCTTGGCTGTGCAGCTCCTGGCTTCGAAGCCGTTGTTCGGTGTGAAGTCGTTCCAAATCACGGTACAGCTGGTTTAGCTCCTCCTGCTTGAGCAACAGTTGTTCCTGCAGGCGTCGTTGCTCTTTTTGCAGCTGCTGCACTTGGGATTCGTGACGATTGATTTCTTCCTCGCGTTGGCGGAGCTGTTGCTGCCGATAGTGGGCCAAAGCCTCACGCGAGTGTTGGTGTTTTTCTTCGAGTGATTGGATCTGTTTGGCCCGTTCGCCGAGCAGCTCTAGGTAATGCTGTTCGGCGCTTAGCAGTCGCTGTCGTTCGACTTCCAGCTGTTGCAGCTGTTCGCCTACGGCACGTTCACGGACTTGGCTTTCACGACGTTCCTGAAGGATAAGCTGATGCGTATTCTGCAGTTCGTTGTGACGGGCCTGATCAATATCGCGTTGGTGGGCATAGGCCGCTTGTTGCCGTTCTAGACGAGCACGATCGGCTGCCACCGCGTCCTGGGCTTCGCTAGCAAGACGCTCCGCTACACTGCTGATAAAACTGCTAATAACTGTCTGCAATTCTTCACTCAGGCAGACCGTCGGCGGACGTGGCTCCTCGCTGGCCAGCTCTTTTAGGAAGCGCTGAATAGTGCTTTTCGAGCCGGTGTTGCCAAGCTCAATGCGCACCGCCTCGATGCTGGGACGCTGGTCGCGGGCGAGTAGAGCATCACGGGCCTGCTGCACCAGCGCCTTGTTGATACCTGCACGAGCCATGTTGTTACTCCGACAATTTCATACTGTTTTTCCAGTATGGAATTACACCTGTACCGCTGTGCAGTGCGATGGTTGAAATTCGGACGAACTGGCGTTTGAGAATGGGTGATTCTCAAACCTCAGCTCCGATTTAGGCCACAGAGGTGGTTTCCCCGGTACGCCGGAGGGTGTTGCGATGACGGAGAAGGTGGAGCGCTACCGGCAGGCTGCCCGACGCGAGAGTACCCAGCGCCGTTACAGCCAGGCGCTTGAGCATTTCGAGGTAACCTGGGGGGGCTTCTTGCCTGCCACCAGTGAGGCCGTGGCTCGCTACTTGGCGGACTACGCCGACACCCTGGCCACCTCAACCCTGCGCGCGAATCTCGCCGCGTTGGCTAGGTGGCACCTGAACCAGGGCTTTGTCGATCCGACCAAGGCGCCTCAAGTACGCGACGTGCTCCGAGGCATTCAGGCCCTGCACCCCCGACTTGAGCGTCAGGCTGAACCGCTGCAATTGGCCGAGCTGACTCGCTGTATCGACTGGCTTTTAGCGCAGGAGGCTGCGGATAACAAAGCGCTACTGCAGTGTCGCCGGGATCGCGCCCTAATCTTGCTGGGCTTCTGGCGTGCTTTCCGCAGTGATGATCTGTGTAGGCTCCGTGTGGAGTTTGTTCAGGCGAGGGGCGGGGAGGGCATGACGCTGTTTTTACCTAGCAGTAAAGGTGACCGAGACAATCGTGGACAATCTTTCTCCGTGCCGGCTTTAGAGCGCCTATGCCCCGTTCAAGCCTATCAGGACTGGATTGACGTATTGGGGGTGAGCCAGGGGCCGGTGTTTCGTGCTGTTGATCGTTGGGGCAATCTGGCGGCAGAAGGGCTGCACGCGTACAGCATCTCTCGAATTCTCCGTCGGGTGATGGTGTGCAGTGGTTTGCACAGTGAGCGGTATAGCAGCCATTCATTGCGTCGAGGATTTGCGACCTGGGCTAGCCGCAACCAGTGGAGTACCAAAGCCTTGATGAGCTATGTCGGTTGGCGTGATGCCAAGGCGGCCTTACGTTACATTGAGCCAGACATGCCTTTTGGCGAACTACGCCGTCCGTAGTGTGGGGGCTGGGTTAGATGTAAGAGTCTGGCCAACACACCTCCCCAATTCTTCTAACTAGCGGCAGGGTGTCCACCTTTTTTTGGTGGACACCATTTGAAGCCCTTTAGAATGCCCCATACCAGGCGAGCATCGCTCCTAGCCCAAATCCTTCAAGATCCAGATCGTCGATGAGGGCGCCCAGGCCAGTGCCTCGGGTGCTGGTGCGGCCTCAACGATACACGTCCACAATTGGATTCGCCGTCAGCAGACAACAGCTACCCGCTGTACCCTCCGGGTTTACTCCGATTCCTCTTGGCCTCGAGTCTGCCGACTATCTCAAGTACGGCCGATATGGTTATCCAGATTGGCATCCCTCATCGGGATGGCAAGGGGGTAGGGGTTCATAAAGAGAAAAGCCAGGCAGTGCCTGGCTTTTCCTTCCTTGAAGACGCTGCGTTATTGCAGCCATCCGTCCACTTTCTCAGCTCCGTACTGCTCTTTCCAAGCCTTCAGTACTTTGTGGTTGCCGCCCTTTGTCTGAACCACCTCACCGGTTTCTGGGTTCTTATAGACCTTGACCTGGCGCTGCCGGCGTTGGTTGCGTGCTGCCGGCACGGCGGTAATCGAACTCAGGCGTGTTTGCGGATCCAGAAGAGAAATAATGCCGCTTAGGTTGACACCGTACTCAGCCATGAGCCCACGGAGTTTTTCCTCGAACTCGATTTCGCGCTGCAATTCACCATCATTCTTCAGCGCATCGAGCTGCTTGAGTTGGGCGGAAAGTTGAGCTTCAAGGGCTTTGAATTCAGCAAGTTTGGACATGGGTAAGCCTTTTGTTAGAGAGAGGAGACGCTTCATCGTGACAACACTTTACCGCGGTATCCTACCGGGAAAAGAGCTACTTGGGAGGCCGTGTCTCCCCGCTTCCGGCCAAAGAAAATAAAATACAGACTGTTGGTGCCATGATCTGACGGAAACGACTTAGCTGGGAGCGTGCAATACGCGAGGGGTGTTGCCCCCTGCAGGAAGCCGGAGCGAATACCTGGGATTTCAAGCTCCCACTCCTGAGAGGTGTTTAGCCTTCTATGCGCCTTGCGATCCTACAGGCAGTAGTTTTAGACATGCCTCAGCACGGCAGGTTTAGCCACTCACTACCGATTAGAAGTTGCCTTGAACACGATCTGCGAGACTATCGACTCAATTGGATGAACCACCGCCGTCGTTGAAAAAGTCGTCTCGCGCAATTAGCCCGAAATTGCTTAAGTCTTCGTCCTCGTCACTGAACATGGCGTTCACCATGCGATCACGCCGCAGGCCGGAGAGTGTTCTGAAAAAACAGGGCTCGCACAGATGGATCTCATAACGCTCACCATCATGAGCCGAGCCGAATCCCCAACGCGCACTAAGGGTTCCGAATTGCAGTCCATACCCTTCAACCCGCGTACTATCACGACAAACATCGCAAAGGACATCACTGACAGACTCGGCTGGCTCCAACGCTGTGACTTTCATAGAACCTCCCAACAAAGCACTTACGCTCTTGAGTGCCTGGAACAAGTTGCCCCTTCAGGCGATTGGCTCGGTCCGATTAAGAGGCTCGCGTTACCCCGGCTCCTGCGGGATACGAAATTGCATCTGACCTGACCACAGCTCGATCATAATGGGCAGATAGCGGCGGTGGTTGGCAGCTAGGAGCGCGTGCGCCAACTTTGAGCTATCGAGGCGGCAGGAGATGAGACCGCAGCTCTGGTGATTGGCTCACCAAGTTTACAAAATTGATGAAGGCGATTCCGAAGGGGCCGCTTCAGACCAGTTTTCATCACAGGCACTGCGTTCGGGGGAAGAAAGCTCTTTTGGGCGACCTTTTCAGGATAGCACTGCGGTAAGCCATCACATGCGCCACGAAGACGGCGCTCATCGACAAGGAGCGGCCTATCGTGGTTGCCGCTCCCTTGATGAGCCCATGCTCTACCCGGGCGGTACAGGTACAAGGTAGAGTCATTCAGTGGCGCAGTGCTATCAGCTGCGTGCATCGTGTGGCGCGAATTTTCAATGCCCTGCGATCTTATCCAGCCGAGCGGCTATGAGGATCAGAATGATTATGGCGTCGAGAGCGAAGGAGGCAGGGGTGAGCGAATACTAGGGCATGCGCTGGTTCAAAATGGATTTCCAAGTCCTGACACCGGAGGACAATAGGCACTGGGCTGACGACGATATGCGCCTGCTACGCCCGCGTCGGCCGGTGAAAGATGGTGTACCCAACGAGGACGATATCCAGAGCAAGGCCAAGCGCTTCTGCTTGCCGGAGTACTCGGCGTCGGCAAAGGTCATCTGTTTTATCGGGAAACTCGGGCAATGGGATCGGCGTATTTCACTAAATTCGGGAAGTCTTCTTCAGGATTTCCTTAAAGGCGGAGCGGTGCTCTCGCGAACAACGAGATCGACCTGAATTCGTTCTTGCCGGGCTACAGCCTTTCCTTCTATTAGAGAAACGATGTTATCGGCACTGATTCGGCCAATGTCTGCGATCCCGATGCGCACAGTTGTCAGAGGCGGAGAAGAGACTGCTGAGAAACTGATGTCGTCGAACCCCGTGATCGATAGGTCGGTCGGTACGCGAATGTTCATGCTTTGGGCTTCGGCATTGGCACCTATGCTTTGAATGTCTGTGCTACAGATCAATGCAGTTGGTCTAGGCTCTAGCTCCATCGCTAAACGTAGCCCGGCGCGGCCTCCCTCTATCGAGAATGGCTGCAGAATGACATGCGAATCTGGGAGATCTAAGCCCTTTTCCCGCATTGTGTCGCGAATCCCCTTTAGCCTGAAACGGATGCGTTCGTTGTATTGGTGATCACTACCCAGCACGGCGATGCGGGTGTGTCCTAGCTCAAGGAGATGGCGGGCGATCAACGTGCCGCATTTCTCGTTGCTAAAGCCGACGCAGTAATGATCTCGGCACTCATCCAGTGACCACATGAGAATAAAAGGGCGTTTTGCAATTCGTAGGCTTTCAAAGACGGCAGGATCGTGATCCGTGCCAACGAGCAGGATTCCCTCCACGCCCCGGTCAATCAGGTTGTTGATGCTCTCGACCTCACGGGCCCGGTTGTACTCGTGAGATGCAACGATCAGTTGGTACTTCCGCTCATACAAGCGTTGATGCAGGAACTGAACAACGTCGGCAAAAATTGGGTTGTTTAAGGTCGGGAATACGGCACCAATACTGTATGTGCGCCTTAAAGCTAGGGCTCGAGCCGCACCGTCCCGCACGTAACCGAGTTCACGGACAGCAGCCTCCACCTTTGCCAAGGTCAGCGGTTTGACTGCGTTCGGCGCAGAAAGAGCACGCGATGCGCTACCTACAGAAACGCCGGCAAGTCTGGCGACGTCCCTCAGTTTGGGTTTCTGGTTCTGGGTCATGGTGAGATCTCCTGCTTGACAGTATGGCATCCTGAGGCGTAGAAAATGAACCGCTTCAAAAAAAATCTTGGTACACAACAAGTCCAAAAATCTGCCGTTCAAGAGGGATCCTGGCGCCGCAAGGCGTTTTTTGAAACCAAAACTTGAACCGGTTCAAGTGGCGTCAAGACGTGCTAGGCGCCCAGCCAGGAGAAAACAATGAAATCGAATCGCTGGATCAAAACTACCCTGGCCGCCATGGTGCTGGGTTCATCCATTTCTGCCTATGCAGACATCAAAGTCGGTGCGCTCTACCCCTTCAGCGGTGGCCTCGCGTTGCTGGGCGACGAAAGCTATCGAGGTCTGGAAATCGCCATCGCAGAGCGAAATGCCGCAGGTGGTGTGAAGGGCGAACAGATCAAGTTGATCAAGGCCGATGCGGTAGATGCCGCACAGGCGGTGGGGGCGGCGCGGAAACTAACCGCCGTCGAAGGCGTAAGCGCGGTGTTTGGTAGTTATTCCTCTGCTCTAGCTTTTGCCGCTACGCAGGTTACCGAGTTAGCCGGGGTGCCCTACTTCGAACTCGGTGCGGTGGCGGACAACATCACTGATCGTGGCCTGAAGTACATCTTCCGTAGCAATCCCACGGCGAAGAACTTTGCGGAGGGCACCATCAAGGCGATAACCGAGATTGTTGCCCCGACGCTGGGTCTCGATCCCAAAAACCTGAAGGTCGCCATCATTCACGAGGACGCCCTCTACGGTACAACGATTGCTACCTTCCAAAAGCAGATTGCCCAAGAACAGGGCCTTAATGTAGTTGAAGTGCTTCCCTATTCGGCGAAAGCAGTCGACCTCTCATCCCTGGTTCTACGCTTGAAGGGAGCGGAGGCTGACATCGTGCTTCAGACCTCCTATCAGAACGATACGACACTGTTCTTCCGGCAGATTCGTGAAGCCGGGTTTGCCCCAAAAGCGCTAATCGGTGCTGGTGGTGGCTACTCGATGCAAGACACGCTCAAGGTGGTCGGCGCGCAGAACATGGAGGGCGTCCTTGATGTGGACTTCCCGCAGTTCGAAACTAACGAGAGCGGTGCACCTGGCATTCGTGAGTTCGCTGAAGCCTATCAAGCTCGATATGGCACTGAGCCGCGTTCCGGTCATAGCCTGATCAACTATGTGGGCGCGAAGATTTTCCTCGACGCCATGGAGCAGGCGGAGTCCCTGAACCCAGACGCTATCCGTGAAGCCGTTTCCAAGGTCGATATTGAGGTAGGCAAGACCGCCGCTGGGATCGGTGCCAAGTTCGATGAGCGCGGTCAGAACCAGCGTGCCGAGATTGCCATCATGCAGTGGCAAGGCGGAAAGCTGAAAACCGTCTACCCGGAAGCTGCAGCGGTCGCCAAGCCGTATTTAGTGGCTCAACCCTGATGAACTGGAAGCTCGATGGGCTCTCTGTGAGCCCACGGCTTCGCTCGCTCTACTTGAGGGTGCATTAAAATGGAAATCTTCCTGCAGCTAGTGCTGAACGGTATTCTGCTTGGCGGCACTTTGGCCATTATCAGCATTGGCTTGACTCTGATTTTCGGGATTGTCCGTGTGGTGAACTTCGCCCACGGAGAGTTCCTGATGGTCGGTCTCTACGCCGTCTATCTGCTGAACCAGCACTTCGGGCTTCATCCCTACATGGCTGTTGTGCCAGCTACTTTGTTGCTTTTTGCGGCAGGTGCAGCCATGCAGCGGTTCATTATTCAACCGTTGCTTAGTGCTGAAGGGCACATTCAGATATTTGCAACTGTAGGCGTCTCTATCGCGCTCATGAATGCCGCTCTGATGGCCTTCGGTGCCAACGTGCTTACGGTTTCGAACCCCTCCGGTCTCGGCACTGGAACTATGAGCGTCGTAGGCTTCCGCGCAAGTACCGGTCAGGTAGCGACGTTTGTTGTATCGCTCCTGTTGATTGGTGCCTTGCAATGGTTCTTGCAGAACACCTTCCTGGGGCGTGCGGTGCGGGCAACTGCTCAGCATCGAAATGCTGCTCAGTTGATGGGCGTAAACGTCAAAAACATCTACATCTTCGCCTTCGGACTGGGCTGCGGGTGCCTCGGGATTGCTGCGGGCATGATTGCTCCGCAATACCCCGTCTTTCCCACAGTAGGTACCTTCTTCGTGTTGACAGCCTTCGTCATCGTCGTGCTCGGCGGTCTGGGAAGTCTCTCCGGTGCTTTGCTGGGTTCGCTGCTGATCGGCATCGTCGATAGCCTCGCTGGTTACTACATTGCCCCGGATCTGAAGGAGGTCGTGTACTTCCTGATCTTTCTCGGCATTCTGATTTTCCGCCCCACCGGTTTGTTCGGTGCGGGCCGTGGCTCGGAATAAGGAGCGCGACACCATGAATCTAACTCATCCCCGCGTTTACATGAGCGCGCTCGTATTGTCGCTGTTGTTGATCATTCCGCTCTCGATCGACTCTCCTTTCGTGTATCACCTGTTCATTCTGGTGTGCAGCTATGCAGCTCTTGCCAGTGCCTGGAACATTGTCGGTGGCTTCGCCGGCCAGTTGTCCTTGGGACATGCCGCCTTCTATGGCGTGGGTGCCTACACGGCCACTTTGCTGGTCATCAACCTGGGGCTTAGCCCTTGGATAGGTATGTTTGTAGGTGCGGTACTGTCGACCTTGTTGGCTGTCGTGATCAGCTGGCCGTGCTTCCGCCTACGTGGCCCCTTCTTCGCTCTGGCCACTATCGCAGTGCTAGAGGTCATTCGGTTGTTGGCCATCAATCAGCATGACCTGACTGGCGGTGCAGCTGGCCTGGCAGTTCCTCTGCAACTTGGTCTGGAATGGATGCTGTTCCGTGAGCGTTGGCCTTATCTGCTGATTGCGTTTGGGTTTCTGATTGTGACGCTCCTAGTGTGCTTGAAGATCAAGAATTCGCGCCTTGGCTACTATCTGATCGCGGTGCGTGAGCGTGAGGACGCTGCCCAGGCTGTGGGTGTCAGTGCAGTGCGAGTCAAACTGACTGCGGTGATTATCTCAGCATTCTTGACCAGCCTGATCGGCAGCTTTCATGCGATGTATCTCACCTTCATCGAACCGGGTGCCATGTTCTCCCTGGAGATGTCGATTCAGGTTGCTATGTTCGCACTGATTGGCGGCCTCGGTACTGTTTCCGGGCCACTGGTAGGCACCCTGCTGGTATTGCCATTGGCTGAGCTGGCGCGCGGCTGGCTAGGTGATATGAGCAGCGGCCTCCATGGTTTAGTCTATGGACTGGTACTCGTCGCGGTAGTGCTCACCATTCCGCGCGGTCTGGTCGGCCAATTCGGGGCTCGAGTCTGTAAGTGGATTGACAGCCTTCCCGGTAAGCGTGAAGTACAACCCAAACCGCAATCTGCCCCGGCTCCTGTTAAGGCAAGCCCAACCAAAGGTCAGCCGATCCTGGTTGCGGAAAACCTGCACAAATTCTTCGGTGGTCTGCACGCAACCAACAATGTGTCACTCACCCTTCATGAAGGTGAGATAGTGGGTGTGATCGGGCCTAACGGTGCCGGCAAGACCACGGTATTCAACCAGCTGTCCGGTTTCATCCTGCCATCCAAGGGTGAGGTTCGTGTACGAACTGCCGAGGGAGAATGGATCACTCCAAACAACCCGGCTCAGTTCGCGGTTGCCGGTATTGGGCGCACCTTCCAGATCGTCCAGCCTTTCGCTGACCTGAGCGTTTGCGAAAACATTATGCTGGGCGCATTCATGCATACCAGCGACCCGGAGGAAGCTCGACTCATTGCCCACGAGGTCGCCGAACTGACCGACCTCACCAAGTTGCTGGATACCAGAGCACGCAACCTCACAGTGGGTGGCATGAAGCGTCTAGAAATGGCCCGAGCTCTGGCAACTCGTCCCCGTGTACTACTGCTAGATGAGGTTATGGCAGGACTCAACCCTGCCGACGTAACCAAGGCGATCGAAATCATTCGGCGCGTCCGTGATACAGGCGTCAGCGTGCTGATGATCGAGCACATCATGCAAGCGACCATGAGCCTGTCTGACCGCATCATCGTGATCAGCTCCGGCAGTCTGCTCACGCAGGGCGCACCAAACGACGTGGTGAATGATCCCCAAGTCATCGAGGCATACCTGGGTAAGGAGTACAGCCATGCTTAAGCTCACCAATGTTCACTCGGGCTATGACGGCACTGAGGTGCTGCGGGGCGTCTCGATCGAAGTCAAGAAAGGCGAGGTCGTCACCATCGTGGGGGCCAACGGTGCGGGCAAGACCACGACCCTGCGTAGTCTCTGCGGAATCGTTAAGCCATCCCAAGGAAGCATCGAGTTTGAAGGACAGCGCATCGACGGTAAAAGACCCGATGAAATCGTTGACGCAGGTATCACCCTGATTCCCGAAGGCCGGCAGCTGTTCCCCTTCATCAGCGTTCGCGACAACCTGCTGATGGGTGCCTACAAGAAGGGCGCCAGGGCAGGTTACAAGCAGCGTCTGGAGCAGGTGCTAGACCTATTCCCTCGGGTGCGTGAACGACTCGACCAGAATGCTGGCTCTCTGTCGGGCGGGGAACAGCAGATGGTGGCCATTGCCCGTGGGCTGATGGCAGATCCCAAACTACTGATGTTCGACGAACCATCTCTGGGACTTTCTCCGCTGCTGGTTTCCCAGGTTTTCGGAATCATCGACAAAATTCTGGATCTCGGCACAACGGTGCTGATCGTTGAGCAAAATATCGTCCATACGCTGCGTATCGCACATCGGGGTTATGTGCTGGAGAACGGTGAAATTGCCCTGTCGGGTACAGGACAAGAACTTCTCGATAACCCACATGTGAAGCGGGCTTACCTGGGCCTGTAGGCCTATGGCTTTCGGAGAGATGCAGATGAATGGAGTGAATAATCTTCGCCATCATGGGCGTGTTGTATTAGTGACCGGTGCGGCGAGTGGTATCGGCGCAGCAATCGCTGAGCGGTACTGCGTTGAGGGCGCCGCGGTCGCCCTGTTGGACGCTGACGAAGTGAAGGTGAGCCAGCGAGGAATGGCTCTGCGGGAGCAAGGCTACAAGGTTGCTTGGCATCAGGCCGACGTCTCGGATTTCGCGCAATGCGAAATCGCATGCCAGGCGCTCACTTCCGAACTTGGTTCGGTCGACACTCTGATCAACAACGCCGGGGTTTCGCCAAAGCACGATGGGCAACCCGCCTCGATCTGGTCGATGTCACCGGAGGAGTGGAACTGGGTCGTTGGGATCAATCTCACCGGATCGTTCAACCTGGCTCGAGCACTGTCTCCCAACATGGTTGAACAGCGCTATGGACGCATCGTGAATATGTCCTCGGTCGCAGGTAGTGCCTTCCTGCCGATCGTGGCAGCTCATTACAGCGCTACCAAGGCTGCCATTATTGGATTCACGCGTCACTTGGCCGGTGAACTGGGCCCGCACGGCATTAATGTCAATGCTCTGGCCCCTGGGCGTATCGAAACGCCGATGGTCAAATCAGTCTCTGATGAAGCCAATGAGGCGGTCATCGCAGAGACACCGCTTCGCCGATTGGGGCAACCCGATGAGGTGGCACAGGCAGCATGCTTCCTAACGTCGAATGAAAGCGACTTCATTACTGGCCAGGTAATCGATGTGGCCGGTGGCTGGTTAATGCGCTGATCCTCTAGCAGCCTGTTGAAACTCGGCGTGATGATTGCGAGCACGGCTTTGCAGCGGCATTGCTCGCAGTCGATCAAACCCTATCAAGGGGTGCTGAACGGGTGAAATAGCCCGTTTTGGCAGGCTCCGGGTGCACCTCTCCTGTCAGCGCGTTCATGCCGCTGTGCCTGCAGCCAGCAACTTCGGCAGGCGTACCAGGTTGCTCGCCGCCATGGACAGTTGGAACAGGGCGTCGATCGCGCTGCCTTCCGGCACCTTCTGCCGCTGCCCAAGCATCCAGCTATGCAGGCCATCGATGATCGGCCTGGCTTTGTCCTGGCGCAGTTTCGCTGTTCGGCGAGCAGCTCTCGCCCTTCGCGCTCCACCTTGTACAGCTGACCGATGTACTGGAGGGCCTGCCCGGCCAGTTGGCTTTGGTTGGCGACATGCAGATCGAAGAACTTGCCCCGGGCTTGGGCCATGCAGCCGATCTCGGTCATGCCTTGCTCGAAGCTGGCCTTGTAGCCGGCGAAGTCGTCGCAGACCAGTTTGCCTTGCCAGTCGCCCAGGAGGAAGCTGCGCGCGTGCTCGCCGGCCCGGCTCGGCCTGAAGTCGTAGATCACAGCCTTAGTCGGCGAAGGGGCTGGGTGCATAGGCCCAGACGTAAGCCCGCTGGGTTTTCTGCTTACCCGGGGCGAGCATCTGCACTGGGGGGGGGCGTCGGCGTGGATGACGTCCTGCTGGAGCAGGCAGTCGCGCAGGGCATCGACCAGGGGTTGAAACTGGACGCCGCAAGCGCCGACCCACTGCGCCAGTGTTGAACGCGCGATGGCCAGCCCGGCGCGGGCGAAGATCTTTTCCTGGCGGTACAGCGGCAGGTGATCGGCGAACTTGGCCACTATGACCTGAGCCAGTAGCCCAGCAGTCGGGATGCCCTTGTCGATCACCTGCGCAGGCACTGGGGTTCACACTTGGCGCAGACCCACTTGCCACGGATATGCCGTTCGACGGTGAAGGTGCCCGGGGTGTACGAGCCACCTCATACTGCTGTCAGCATCGGGTTTAAGGGAGGGGTACGCACGAAGAAGGTTGCGTCGTCAGTGACCTCTTACACCACAGATGGCTACCCCGCGGCGGCTAAGAGGGTCCAAGGATGCTCTTTTAGCCTTGCTTCCAGGAAGTCCCGAAACACCTTGATCCTTGGGCTCAGGTTCTTTCGGTTGGAATAGATCATGTAGATAGGCTCCTTGATTCCCAATCGGAAATCGCTCAGCAGTGGCACCAGCCTTCCTGCCTTGATGTCGGCCCCGATATGGAAATCAGCCAGTCTGACGATCCCCGCACCGGCCAAAGCCATCTCACGCAGCAGATCTCCCTGAGCAAATGTGGATTTCGGCACTACGGGCACTGTCACGGGCTCACCGGCCACTTTGAACGACCAGTTATTCCAAGGACTGTCGAAACTGAAGTTAAAGCAGCTGTGTTGCAGCAAGTCTTGCGGATGCTGAGGCTCTCCGTGGGCGGCCAGGTACTCGGGCGATGCACAGGTGACCCATTCACTTTCACCGATCTTCCTCGCTATCCGCGATGAACTGGGCAACACCCCACTATGGATGGCGAGATCCAGCCCCTGCTCGAACTGGTCGACATACTGGGCGCCCACCTGAATCTCGACGGACAGAGCGGGATACTGCTTTAGGAAGTCCGATAGCCAAGGGATGATTTGATGCTTGGCGAACGTCGTCATGGTGTGCAACCGCAAGGTGCCGCTTACCCTAGACGGTAAAGCCTCGGCCAAGGAGTCCGCTTCGGCCATCGCATCCATTACGGCTTTGGCACTTCGCAGGTACGCACTGCCTTCCTCCGTCAAGGTGAGGCTGCGTGTGCCGCGTTGGAACAACCGAACTTGGAGTCGATCTTCCAGGCGAGATATGAGTTTGCTGATCGCTGACGGTGACATGTCATGGGCGCGTGCAGCCGCCGAAAAATTCCCGTGTTCGGTAGCCCATATGAAGGCAAGCATCTGCGAGTAGTTATCCATGAGGTCACTCAGCGCCATTTCTGCCTCGATGATATCAGGCTGGCAGCCCATAACTTGCACTTAAAGAAAAAGCGCACCCAAAGCGCGCTTTTTCAGATAAGGCGAAGATCAGCGAATGAACTGCTCGATGTAATCATCCGGCAGCCCGATCTCCTTGTAGTGCTTGCGGGCGGCTTCAAGTTTCGTGAACACGTCCTCGTAGCCGACAGCCACACCTTGCGGATCCACGTAGGTGTACCCGCCTTGAACGTGGAACCAAGTGATCATTTCTTCCACATCTGCTGGGACGAACAGCGTATGGGTTTCACCCGGCGGCTCGTAGGCAAAGGAGCCTTCCTCGGCGACCCAGTCGTGCTCCAGGTAGTACCAACGACCCTTCAGCACGATGGCATGCACTGCACCAGTGTGACGATGACGTGACAGGACGCCTGCTTGGCGAACACGCAGCAGGTTAATGTAGTAACCGCCGCTCACGCTCAGCAGCAGTGGCTTGAAGGAAACGCTCTTGGTTACGGGCACCCAGAGTTTGTCGTCCTCAAGCCATTTGGTCATGACACCCGGATGCACCATGTCGGCTGACATGAAGGGTGCTTGGGGCAGTTGGTAGGGAATCGCGAGTTCATCAGGTTTCGGCGTGGTACTCATCGTGGACTCCTCACAAGGGATTATTTGTATGGCCGGAGCTAAGAGTTACTATTTAAGGTCTCCAGTTGTTGGCAGCGTAGCTCAAGCTTGTAGTCACAGAAATAAGCCAAGAGTCACACCGTCTATGATGTGGATTCATGGGCGGTACCTGACTCGCCTGCTGCTGAGTGCATGGAAATATAGTTAGGTTGAGCAATTTTTCGACTGAATTTTGGCGAAAATCCTAGTCTCAGTAATGACTTATCCATTTGCGTGTTTTCGTCATACTGGGTATGACCCCCTGTCACAGTCAAAGACCTAGACTTGGTAAAAGTCCTGAAATACTGTCTGGCCATAATCCGAGACGTCCGTTGTTTTTCTAAGGTGAAAACCGAGCGTTGCTTTTACTAATGACGTCTGCTGGGGCTTTTGGGGTCTTTTTTCACGAAACTTGCTTTCGCGCCGTATTGCGTTTTGAAGTTTTTTCTTCCTTGTAAGCAACTTCACCTTTTCCATCCACAGGAGCATGCATGCATAAGAATTACATTGCCGGGGAATGGGCTTCAGGTGTTGATATAAATCTAAATATCAACCCGTCCGATACGAACGATATTGTTGGCGAATATGCGAGAGCAGATACTGCCCAAGCAGAACTCGCGATTGATGCGGCATACGATGCGGCTCAGGAATGGCGAAAACTGACTGCAGAACAACGCAGCGACGCACTGGATCGCATTGGAACTGAAATTTTGAGTCGCCGTGAAGAGCTCGGAACGCTATTGGCGCGTGAAGAGGGCAAGACGCTCCCAGAAGGTATCGGAGAGGTTGTCCGGGCGGGACGTGTCTTCAAGTTCTTTGCAGGCGAAGCCCTTCGCCTCTCAGGTGAGCGGCTGATCCCAATTCGCCTAGGCGTCGAGGCAGATGTTCGCCGCGAGCCGGAAGGTGTTATCGGCATCATCACCCCTTGGAACTTTCCGATCGCAATTCCCGCGTGGAAGATCGCTCCGGCACTCGCCTTCGGAAACTCCGTAGTCTTCAAGCCTGCTGATCTGGTTCCCGGCAGCGCCTGGGCGCTGTCCGAGATAATCGTTAGGGCCGGCCAGCTCCCAGCGGGCGTTTTCAACTTGGTCATGGGGCCGGGCTCCAAAGTCGGAGATGTCTTGGCCAAATCGAGAAAGGTCAAAGCCATCACCTTCACCGGGTCTACTGGTACCGGCCGCCGCATAGGCCTGACCTGCGTCGAGCGAGGAGCCAAAGTCCAGTTGGAGATGGGGGGCAAGAATCCCCTGGTCATCCTGAATGACGCCAACCTCGAACAGGCTGTCGAGGTCGCAGTATCTGGCTCCTACTTTTCCACTGGTCAACGCTGTACCGCTTCGAGCCGACTCATCGTTGAGGACGGCATCCACGACAGATTCGTTGAGGCAGTTGCTCAGCGCCTGGCCGGACTCAAGGTCGATAACGCCTTGGCGAAAGGGTGCGACATTGGCCCGGTTGTTTCGCAGGCACAACTTAAACAGGACTGCGACTACATCCAGATCGCTCGCGAGGAGGGGGGGCGAGTCGTGTTCGGCGGAGAGCTTCTTCAGCGCGCCACGCCTGGTTACTACCTCTCTCCGGCCCTGATCGTCGATACCGACAATCAGATGCGAATCAACCGGGAAGAGGTATTCGGGCCGGTGGCGAGCGTGATTCGGGTGAAGGACTACGAAGAGGCCATTGCTGTCGCCAACGACACAGAGTTTGGCCTGTCATCCGGCATCTGTACCACCTCGCTGAAGCACGCCTCGGACTTTAAGGAACGTTCTACAGCCGGGATGGTGATGGTGAACGTTCCTACCGCCGGCGTGGATTACCATGCGCCATTTGGGGGGAGGAAGGATTCGAGCTATGGGTCTCGGGAGCAGGGTACCTATGCTCGCGAGTTTTACACCTCCGTGAAAACTGCCTACACACTCGCGTGACGCCATGACCAATATCAACAGTATCAGTGGCAATACCAAGGTCTACGCCATCATCGCTGACCCCATTCATCATGTGAAAACCCCGGCGGCGATGAACGATCTCTTTTCTGCCCGTGGAGAAGATGGTGTCCTAGTTCCCTTTCATGTAGCCCCGGAAGATCTGCCTACTGTGGTCGCAGGGCTACGGGGAATTCAAAGCCTGGAAGGCTTCATCGTTACCGTCCCGCACAAAACCACCATCGTCGACCTTTGCGACTCGGTCACTGAAGCTGCACGGGTTGTCGGTGCAGTGAACGTCGTGACCCGAACCAAAGCGGGCAAGCTGCATGGCGACATCCTGGATGGCGCCGGTTTCGTAGCTGGTTTACGTCAAGCGGGGATTGAGCCGAAGGGCCTTTCTGCCTATCTTGCCGGCGCGGGTGGTGCTGCTAATGCAATCGCCTTTGCGTTGGCGGAAGCCGGCGTGAAGCGCCTGACCATCGCCAACCGGACGGCGAAGAAGGCGCAAGACCTTGTCGAGCGCATCGCCGCTTCCTTTCCTGCCGTCGAGCTTTCAGTCGGTACCTCCGATCCTTCAGATCATGACCTTGTCGTGAACGGTACCTCGCTGGGCCTACGACCAGGTGATGCCTTGCCCTGCGATGCCAGCAAGCTGACTTCGAACCAGATCGTGGCCGAGATCATCATGCAACCGGCAATCACACCTCTGCTGGCTGCGGCCAAAGAGGTCGGCTGCCGGGTGCACCAAGGTCTCCCAATGTTGCTTTGTCAAATTGAGCTGATGGCAGCCGTTATGGCGTCCAAATAAGAACGAGCGTAACCATGAGCACATTCGACTACATCATCGTTGGCGGCGGAACAGCCGGCTGCATTCTGGCTGATCGCCTTACTACCTCTGGACGTTTCCGTGTACTGGTTCTGGAAGCTGGTGGAGAACCCAATGGTTTCTGGATACCCATCCCCGCAGGGTTCAGCAAACTGCTGACAAACAAGAAGTACAACTGGCGCTTCAAGACTCAAGCGGAAGATGGAACCTTGGGACGGGAAATCTCGGTGCCACGAGGCAAGGGGCTTGGCGGCTCAACGTTGATCAATGGTGGGATCTACGTGCGCGGACAGAAGGGTGATTACGATCACTGGGAACAGCTTGGGGCCAAGGGCTGGAATTTCGACACCCTGAAACCCTACTTCAATAAGTTCGAGAACTACGCTCAAGGCGGCGAGAATCGTGGTCACGACGGCCCGATGCATGTTCACCAGGTAAGTGAGCGTTTCCCTGTGTCGGATGCGTTCATGGAGGCGGCTCTTCAGGACGGCCATAGTTACAACGAGGATTACAACGGCAATGATCAGGCTGGTTTCGGCTACTACCAAGTCCTTCAGCGCCAAGGGCGTCGGTGGAGTGTGGTGGATGGTTACCTGAAGCGTGCGCGCAAGCGCAGCAATCTTCACATCGAAACCAATGCTCATGTGCTGCGTATTGAGCTAGAAGGTCAGCACTGTCGCGGCCTCACCTATCGGAAGAACGGTAAGGAGTTCACGGTCAAAGCAAACCGAGAGGTAATCCTTTGTAGCGGTGCTATCCAGACTCCCCATCTGTTGGAGTTGTCAGGAATTGGGCGCGCAGATGTTCTGGCGGACGTCGGTATCAAGGTTCGACATGAGCTGAATGGTGTTGGCGAGAATTACATCGATCACTTCGCCACTCGCATGAACTGGCGCCTCAAGGACGGCATAGTCACGCTCAATGAAATGGCACGAGGGTGGCGGCTTGGGTTGGCAGTGACCGAGTACTTCACGAAGCGAACTGGGATCCTGACGCTGGGAACCGGCCTGGTACATGGCTTTATCAAGACCGAGCCATCAATGCCGACGCCTGACGTGCAATTCTTTGTCGTCCATGCCAGTTATGCAAACGCAGCCGAACGCATTCTGGACAAGCATCCGGGGCTGACTATCGGCGTAAGCCAACTGCGGCCGAAGTCGAAAGGCAGCATTCACATCCAGTCTGCCGACCCTAACGAAATGCCCGCCATTCGGCCGAACTTCCTTGCCGAAGAAGAAGACCGAACCAGCATGGTCAATGGGATGAAGGTCGCTCGACGGATCATGGAGCAACCTGCCATGCGTGACTTGGTCGAACAAGAAGTGAGCCCTGGCTCGGCCACTCGTACTGACAGCCAATGGCTGGACTTCGCTCGCGAGAACGGCCAGACCATCTATCACCCGTTGGGTACCTGTCGGATGGGCGAGGACGAGGGTGCCGTAGTGGATTCGACACTCCACGTGCGTGGCTTGAAAGGGCTTCGTGTGGTAGATGCCTCCGTCATGCCTTCGATGATCTCGGGCAACATTCAGGGCGCAGTGATGGCCGTTGCTGAGCGCGCGGCCGACCTAATCCTGGAAGAGGCTGACCGCGCCTGACGCTGCGGGGGAGGATGGTTTTGCCGTCCTCCCAGTTTTTCCTTTCCATTCGTTGGCGACCCTACAGCGGTGGCTATGGCACCTATTTCCAGCGATCTGTCGCTTTCCTGCCAAGGGTAACTTCCATGATTGCCGTCCTGCCACCCAACAGTGAACCGCACGTGCAATACGATGGCTTTCTCCGCGCACTGGAAACGGGGGGATTTCGCGGTGAAATAGCCCGCGACTACGGCGCGCGCACGGTTTTGGCCACCGACAACTCGATCTACCAGCGGTTGCCCCACGCGGCGGTTTTCCCGAAGGATGTAGCGGATGTCGAGCTACTCGCGAACCTCGCGGCGCAGCCTGATCACAGGCAGGTAGTACTCACTCCTCGCGGGGGCGGTACGGGTACCAACGGCCAGTCGCTGACTGACGGGATTGTGGTGGATATATCTCGTCATATGAATCGCATTCTGGAGATTAATGTCGAGGAGCGCTGGGCTCGCGTACAAGGTGGTGTCGTCAAAGATCAGCTCAATGCGGCCCTAAAAACACATGGACTGTTCTTCGCCCCGGAGCTATCGACGTCCAATCGAGCCACTATCGGCGGCATGATCAATACTGACGCAAGTGGGCAAGGCAGTTGCACCTACGGCAAAACACGTGACCACGTCCTTGAACTCTCTACCGTGCTGCTTGGGGGCGATCGCCTTCACAGCAAGGCCCTGAGCGAGAACGACCTGCGGCTTGCCAGGGCGCGTAAGGATCGAATCGGAGAGGTGTACCGATGTGCTAGCAGTATTGCCGACACTCAAGCTGATTTAATTGCGGTCAAATTTCCGAAGCTGAATCGATGTCTTACTGGCTACGACTTGGTGCACCTGCGCGAAGCGGACGGACGCTTCAATCTCAACAGCGTGCTGTGTGGTTCGGAGGGCTCCTTAGGCTTCATTGTTGAGGCCAAACTCAGCGTGCTGCCGATTCCGCAACACACCATTCTGGTGAACGTCCGCTATGCCAGCTTCATGGACGCGCTCCGCGACGCAAAGGCCCTGATGGAGCTGAAGCCTCTGTCCATCGAGACGGTGGATTCGAAGGTACTGCTGTTGGCCATGAAGGATATTGTTTGGCACGGGGTATCCGAGTACTTCCCAGAGAACGGGTGCGAACCGACATTAGGGATCAACCTGATCGAGTTCTGCGGGGACGATTTCGCCGAACTCGAGCAGCGCGTTCATGAGTTCGTAGAGCACCTGAGTACCGACCAATCCGTTCTTCGGCTTGGCCATACCCTGGCCATTGGTGAAGCAGCGGTGAAACGGGTCTATACCATGCGTAAGCGGGCCGTGGGATTGCTCGGGAATGTGCCTGGTGAGGCGAGACCGCAGCCGTTCGTTGAGGACACGGCGGTGCCCCCGGAAAACCTCGCCGACTTCATCCAAGAGTTCCGTGCACTACTGGATAGCTACGAACTCCAGTACGGCATGTTCGGCCATGTCGACGCGGGTGTGCTACACGTGCGACCGATACTGGATATGAAGGATCCTGCTCAAGCGGCGCTGATTCGCCCGATCTCCGATGCAGTGGCCGCCCTCACGCAAAAGTATGGTGGCCTGCTCTGGGGTGAGCATGGCAAGGGGCTACGCTCGCAGTATGTTCCCGACTACTTCGGTGAGCTGTACCCCGCACTTCAGGAGCTCAAGGCCTCCTTCGATCCATACAACCAGTTCAACCCAGGGAAAATTGCTACGCCGAGTTCAGCGCCTACGGCACGGCTGACCCTGGTGGACGAAGTCCAGTTGCGGGGAGAGCTAGACCGCGTGATCGACGAGCGCGTGTGGGCAAACTACGAATCAGCCGTACACTGCAATGGCAACGGTGCCTGCTACAACTACGACTTCGATGACGCAATGTGTCCGTCCTGGAAGGCTACCCGCAACAGGATTCACTCGCCCAAAGGGCGAGCCGCTATGCTCCGCGAGTGGCTGCGTTTGCAGGGTGAAAATGAAGTCGATGTCCTCGCTGTCAGTCAGCGAGTTCGGTCATCGAATGGTGTCAGCGATTTCTTCCGTCGAACTGCCAACTCAATTGCTCGTATGGCTGGCCAAAAGGATTTCTCGCACGAGGTTTACGACGCCATGTCTGGTTGCCTGGCCTGTAAGTCGTGTGCCGGACAATGCCCGGTCAAGGTGAATGTCCCTGAGTTCCGAACACGGTTTCTGGAGCTTTACCACAGCCGGTACCTGCGTCCGCTGAAGGACTACCTGATTGGCTCGCTGGAGTTCAGCATTCCCTATTTCGCCAGAGTCCCGCGCATCTACAACGCGCTGATGGGGGCCCATCCAGTGCGATACCTTCTCGAGAAGATCGCCGGGATGGTGGACAGTCCTTTGCTGAGCCAATTCGATTTCCAGTCGGCATGTGAGCGTTGGCACGTTGAGATTGCCACGCCCGAAAAACTTGCAGCACTGACCGCCGACCAGCGTAAGCACAGCGTCGTACTTATTCAGGATGCCTTCACGCGCTACTTCGAAACCCAGCTAGCCGCAGACTGGATCGAGCTGATTACTCGACTCGGCTTCCGTGTTTTCCTTGCTCCATTTGCCCCCAATGGGAAGCCTCTCCAAGTCCAAGGCTTCTTACGGGCATTCGAGAAAGCCGCTCAGTTCAACGCGAAGTCGCTGCGTCAACTACAGGACTACGGAGTACCCCTTGTAGGCCTAG
Source organism: Pseudomonas sp. NPDC077649 (assembly GCF_044542855.1). Classification (NCBI taxonomy): domain Bacteria; kingdom Pseudomonadati; phylum Pseudomonadota; class Gammaproteobacteria; order Pseudomonadales; family Pseudomonadaceae; genus Pseudomonas; species Pseudomonas sp. NPDC077649. Next base: position 1,264,411 of record NZ_JBITVF010000001.1, read on the forward strand.
ATCCTGCGATGACCCTCGTCTATCGGCAGGAGTACCGGAAGACCCTCGGCGATGGGTTGGCACCGAACGTGCTCCTGCCACAAGAGTGGTTGGCCTGCGTCCTTCAGCCGCTCCCCAGCGGGCCGTCTGTCGAGACCTATAAGTTCCTTCCGCATTGCACGGAGAAGACCAACGAACCAGGTAGCGTCAGCTTGTGGCAGAAGGTGTTTGAGCATATGGGCTTGAAGCTTCAAGTGCTGCCGAGTGGCTGCTGCGGGATGTCCGGCACCTATGGCCACGAAATCAGAAATGCGAAAACCTCCGACACCATCTACAGCCAGTCCTGGCAGCCGCTAGTAGTGACGCATGGTATAGAGGGACGGCTGGTCGCTGACGGCTATTCGTGCCGCAGCCAGGTAAAGCGCCAAGAGGGGCGGGTTATTCCCCACCCGATCCAGGTTCTGCTTGGGCACGTACGAAAGCAAACCAGGTAACTACCCAGGGCTACTTCCGAAGATGCGGATTTCAGTGAACGTGACCGCTTATTTCGCTAACTCGTGACCGGTATTTTCACCCCGGTTGCGGGGGGGATTGTAATCAGGAGGCTCTACAGGGCTACCACAGGTAACTTGAGTGTCACCGGGAGGAGGGGCTATTGGAGTCAGGCCGCCATGGCATGACCTGCTTGTTGCTGGTGGAAGTTTGCCTCAGCCTCCGCAGGTGGGATATATCCGATTGAACTCAGCAGGCGCTGATGGTTGTACCATAGGACTAAGCATCTGAACTCAGTTGACCTCTTGCAGATAAATATAGATTCCAGAAAGTCTTTGAGGTAGCCATGGCTACGAGTCAGAAAATTAAGGTTATGCTGTCGAGTCGCGCAAAGATCTTTTTTCAATCGGAGAAAGCCCGTCTGAACAGAGTGCTGGTTTCAGACAGCCACGAGCGGCGACAGTCGACTCGTAGCGGCCGGTCGCATTAGGCAGAAACCGGCCAAAAGCGGACTGATGCGCTCAGGCTTAGAGGGCCTCACTATGCGTCCTCAGGGCCGCCGATTCTACTCAGTCATGGCGTCATGACTATTCCGCTGGCAAATATCTGCTTGTCCCAATGATGGTGAGGGACTTCGATCCACGAGTCATCGCGACATACAGATCCTTGGCGTCAAGTGCGTCCGCATCGAGAACGACCGCATGATCGTACTCTAGGCCCTTGACCAGCAGTGTTGTCCCGATGAGCTTTCGGTGGCTGATAGGTCGTCCCGTATGCCTCATCTCGCGCTGGTACATGTTTGCAGCCTCTGAGAGAGTTACTCCTTCACCGTCAATGTGCATCTTCAGCACGTTGAGGAGGCGATACAGCAGATCACGGCGATAGGCCGAAGTCTCTGGGTTGGCCTTCAATGCCAGGAAGAATGACTTGAGGTGGCTGCTTGTTGGGTTGTTCAGGTAGTCATTCGCCGCATGCAAGACCAATGGGTATTTGGTCCCTTTACTTTGTTTCGCCACCTCCCCTCGTTTGGTGCCGGCAGTCAATGCGTTGCTCACGCCAGTGAAACACTTCTTTGCAAAATCTAATGCGAGAAGAAAGCCTGCCTGGACGGTCTTCGCGGCTCCAAACTTCTTGAGGAACGAGTGAAGGTCTTTACCTTCAACTTCTTCAATGGAGGAAAACCGTCCAGCCATGGTTTGGGCCAAGCGGTGAGTCTTGTTTTTGGAGCGCGGGTCCCCACCATGCAGAGCAATCACGCTCTCGTTGTGACCTAGCAGTTCACAGAGCGACGAATACTGTTGTGAAGCAAGGTATTCGGGCTTGGTGTAGACACGAACCACGCTGGGTGGTAGCTCGCCAAGCAGGTCAATCTTCTGGCCCTGCTCTATTTTCTTTCGCGCCCCCTTTAGCCAAGCACCAAGCTCTGGCTCTCCTGCTCTCTCCCAGCGCCAAGGAGTCTCCAACTGACCCAAACAGCCAAAAGTGGGATAGACGCTCGCATCCCAGTCCACAGGCTTGCCTTCGTCAAAGTCAAAGATGGCCTGCATGGGGTCGCCCAATATCCGGCAGGGCAAGAACTCTGCCAAGGCGCAGACAAGCGAGTGCTGCGAATCGGAGCAGTCCTGATACTCGTCTACATAGACGCCAGCGTAGGTGGCCGCTACCACATGACGAATGAACTTCTTCTCCAGCAAACCAGAACAGCACCCATAGAGCTTGTTCCACTGCTTGCTGGTCGGATTTTCCGTCTCCCACCTCGAAGTCTTGGGGTAAGCCAAGCAAAGGCGCAGCGACCAGCTTGCAATCGTGTCCACCTGATATTTGGAGGCAGGAACACCAAGTGCAGTCATCTTGGTCTTGATCGAGTTCACGCCCGCAAAGGTGTGGGTCAAGATCAGTTGCCTGCCGCCAGAAGCCCGCACTGCCAATGCGATGAGATGCGTCTTTCCGTATCCAGCAGGCGCGATCACATACCCTTTGGTTGTGCAATCGTTGAGCTTGATTGCCAGTTCCTCAGACATGCTCTGCCCACGCCCAAAGCTTGCCGAGTTCAAGCGCAAGATTCTTTTTGCCGAAAGCAGCGTCCTGGAAGGCCGGGCTTATAGCCTTGAACCATAGGTCTCCTTTGGTGGTGTCCTTGAACCAACCGGCCTTCTTCGCCGCGACACCTATGGCAATTCGGAGCTTGAGACTGTCTTTCCACGTGCCAATGTCCTTGTCCAGGTCCTCAAGGAACTTGGATCGCACCTGCTCGTGGGTAGGGAGGCCTAGCTCCTCTTGAGCGAGCCTCACACTGGCCAACACATTGGCCCACGGCAGATCTTGGAAAGCCCGCTCCTCCAGTGAAAGCTTCTCGCTCCACACCTGGACCGGAATTCCCAACTCAATAAGCTCTTCCTCATCGGCGCGAGAAAACTGATCCTCAGCGTCACTATCTGCGAGCACCGCCACGTCATAGCAAAGAGATTTGAAAGCCTTCGCAAGTGCCTTCACCTTGCTGGCTCCTTTCGCATCTAGCAGCGCTACGCCGTGGAAAGAAAACGGATCCTTCTTGTTCTCTACCTGGTAGTCGTCAAAACCTCTCAGGAAGCCGACCTCTGTAGCGCCTTCGCACACCACCACCTTCTTCGCCAGAAATGCTTCGGTGCTTGACCGAATCTTCCCCTGCATCTCGTGCTCTTCAAGGCCCTCTTTGGCAGCAGAAATGATCTGAACCACACCGCCCTTGTTGTGAACGATGTGAAGCTCTTTCACCGTGAGTTCGCGCAGCACGATAGGAGAATGGGTCGTGAGGAAGTACTGCCCGCGCTTGTCATCTCTAACGTGCTTGATGAGACGGGTGATCCGATGCGGCTCCAAGCCAAACTCCACCTCATCAAACAAGGTGATATGGCCTTCTTCCAGGCCCACCGTCTGAATGCCACACAGTAGCATGCGGCGCGATCCAAGGCCCAACTGACGCAGCGGCAGGTCGCCGTCATGCAAGGCCAGCCCGCCCACCTTTAGGTTTATGGAGGTCAGATCGAGGTGAGCCTTGTAGGTGTCCAGTACGGGGACACCCAGCAGCTTAGCTAGCTCCTGCGACTTCGCAGCCGCAGCGTCAAAGTTCTTAAGAGTGACTGGCCGATCAGCGTCCAGCGACGTCCTGGCAGACCTGGAGGCGTTCGCCAGCAATTCATTCAGACTCTGTGCTTCAGTCAGCTTGGCTAACGCAGTTCCAGTCGCCCACGAAAGTTGCCTCTCACTGTATGCACCGATGAGGCCCACACTGACTTTATTTCTGTCGGCTTGCTTGAACGGAACACCTTCGGGACTGCGGTCGCAGAGCGCGATCCACTTTGGCTCCAAATCCTTCTCAACCGTGAGCCGTACGGTCAAAACATTCTCTAGATGGTCATCCGGCTCGTCCGTGAGCTTCAGTGCTGCTGCGTCCCAGCCCCGGAGGTAGTTGCCGTACTTGTTGAGCGAGCAGAATTCTTCAATCAAGTCGCCTATCGTGACTTCGATGACGATGGAGTTCTCAACCTTGCATTGATAGAAATCCGAGTCGCTGAGGGAGAGGTTCCATTGAGGGTAGAACGCATATCGGACTGCTTCCAAGATAGTTGACTTGGAAGAATCACCTTTCCCTATGAGGCAGAAGATATCGGCTGCTGGAAGGTTCCAGTCAAGCTCTTTCACCCCACGAAAGTTCTTGATCGTAATCTTTCTAATTTTCACCGAGCAACGCTCTCCATAATTTCGCACATGAAACCGGGCAAATTCGTGATATTGCAGTTTCCATTGTTCACCATTGGTGAATACTAGCTGCTTTTTACTTTCTAACCGAGGACTCAGGCACCTTAAAAAGGCGCTACCTAAACTCTAATGATCATGAAAAGCACATGATTAGGCTGGAGAGTTTCTCACTCGACTCGAAGTATTCAAAGACCACGTCGACGATGGACGCTCCCATAGGCCAGCTGGCTTGGATGAGGAGCAGAGCCACGAAGCCAAAGAAAGACCGAAGAAGATACGCGTGCGTCATTTTGATGAACAAGACCTTCTCGTTTACTCTGTCGTAGTTGGCGATCACCGCTTTGGAGAGACGCTTTGCTAGCCCTTGCTCCGGACTATCCGTTTTCCAGCTCATAGCAATGTCATAAGGGCTGATCGTGTAGGACATTGCTACTTTTATCGTCTTAAACGCCCACCAACCAGCTCCTATAAGGTATGCCACGGAAATCCCAAACATCAGCAGAGAAAGGCTCCCCAAGACGACGTGGATTCCGCTTCCCCACAAATTCGGAAGCAAAGAAGTCAGCACAGGAATAAGTGCAGTGATCACAGCAAGATAAATCCCTGCCTTGCTATCAGCGCTGCTACGGCGCTCTGACTCGGCATCGAAGATCCTTCTAGCTTCCTCTAGAGCGACATCGGCCCCCCTAGACCAGTCCCCCTCTTCCACGGCCTCATTCAAGCTGCTCATGAGCTTCTTTTGGTCATCCGAGCCGGCCTTACTCGGCATTGGCCATACAAAATCACAGACCCTAACCACGGCCAGCCCCCTCAAGCTCATCAACGATGGCCTCGGCGATACGGTACCCCGTTAGGTTCTCAATCCATGCCCATTGGCCATTAGGGTTGATCTCTAGGAACCAAAGGCGCCCAGCTTCATCGCAAATGAAATCAATTGCGCCATAGCGAAGATTCAAACGGCCAAGAAGCTCTCGGCACTGCTCCTGAATCGCCCCAGGCAGCTCAATACGCTCATGCCTCAGATCGGGTCGGCTCCCCTGTCGCCAATCCACTTCAGTTTCTGAACACTCCTGAGACCAGATGGCCGTGGCAAAAAACCTATCACCGACAGCAGTGACTCGAACGTCGTACTTCTTCCGAATCTCACTTTGCACAATGAAGGGAGCAAGTGCGATAGCGGCAGCGTCGGTGCCTTTGAGCTTGCTCAAGCGAGTGGTGAAGATCACTCGCTCCTGCTCACCGGAAAGCAATGCTTGACGGAGTGGCTTGCCGATGGCGGGAGCAAGCTGGGCGACTTGTATCGCTGAATCAATGTCGTTCGTGATAGTGGCCTCTGGCACGTTAAAGCCAATCTCGTGTGCCAATAGCAATTGCTTAGGCTTGTCTTCGGCGAGCCAGATATCCGTCGGAGAGTTAAGCCAAACACCATCCAAACGTGTGTATAGGCTCTTTAGAAAGCTGCTCCATTCAGCTTCAACATATGCCCTTTCTCCCGCGTCACTGACCGCTTCCGGAATCGATGGCGCGCCTGGGCGACGGAAGTAAGCTGCCGTAATTTGCTCGCCAGAAACGCGCCTACCATCAATCTCAATCGACCATGCCTGCCGAGGAAAAGGGGACATGGTGCAGAGCGCTTGGGGCAGCTGCTCGGTGTTCAGGCGGAAATAAGGAATCTCGCGACGCTGTAGCTCAGCGACAATATAATCCGTTGTGATGTCGCGCCGGTTTGTCACCAATAGGAGCATTGCAGTGCCTCGCTCAGTCCTCGTAGAAGCGTGTATCTAGGCCCATCGAAGGCGCCGTATCGTCACTCTCTAATTCGACATGAGTCTTAGTGAGCAACTCAAGGATGAAATTGGCTGAACCAGGGTCGTCTCGCTCCGATATCGTATTGGTCTTACTGAGCAGCTCAAGCACTTGGTTTGGCCCGGTGAAGCTGTCGTCATCACTCTCCGTCCGCTGGTAGGTCTTGGTGATGGTTTCGAGCATGAAGGGCGTGTCGTCATCCTGTTCCTCGTCCTGCCTAGTTTTCGTGAGCAACTCGGCGAGGGCGCCTTTGGCGATGACGGGCTTCACCCCTGACTCCGTCTCGACCACCCACATGTCCTTCTCTTTCGAGTAATGGCCCGGAAGCTTGGACTCACCTGTACGAGGGATGGCCGCACTAGCCAGAAATGGGGAGATCAACGGCAACTTCTTAGCAGCGCCCATGCTGGCAAAACTCCTGTATGAGTAGAGGCAGTGAACGCTGACGATACCATTACGCCAGCACAAGCTGTACTAGGTGAAAGACGAGAACCAATTCCTAGCTGCTTCAGCCGTCGCTAGGGGCTGCCAGCTCAGCGCATTAAAAGAGCTTGTGTTCGCCAACCAGGGTCGACACGTCTGGAACTAGAATGCGGATCATCACGCTACTCCGCAGCAGTTTCTGGCTGGGTCAGCCAATCCGCCGCGTACGCTGCGGCAAGGTCCGCTTTTGGCCGATAGCTGCCGGTGACGATGGACTGCTTTCGGCCAAAAGCGGACGATTGCTGGCAGGTATTCAAGCTATGTCCCCAGGCCCTGGGGAAATAGCTTGGGGTTTGAGAAAGCCTGCTTAAGGTGGTCGTACACCAATCGCACCCGCTTCGATACAGGACCCTGCTGCGGGCGGTATATGAACAGATCCCATGGCGCTGGAGCGAGATCAGCCAAAACAGCAACCAGCTTTCCTGACCGCAGATGAGGCTCAGCCAGATAGGCAGGAATTTGGCCAAAACACATGCCTGCCAGGGTGGCTTCCAATTCCGTATCGGGATCATCACAGATAAGAGCTGGCTGCCTGGGCGTGAACGTTTGCCCGTCGGCAAATAGCCAAGGCCAAGGGCGGCCATTTTTCCGGTCGATCAGGACTGAAAGTGGCAGCTTAGCTAAGGCATCCAAAGATTTAGGTGGTGTCTTTTGGCCTATGAGAGACGGGCACGCGACAACGTAAAACGGCACGGGAGCTAAGGCACGTGCAACGTAGCGCCGGTCGCGAATAACCCCCACCCTGATACCAATATCGATATGCGCCTCGACAGCATCAGTCATCTGATCTTCCAAGCGGAGATCGAATTGCAGGTCAGGATGTGCAGCGGCCAGGGGCTGAAGAAACGGTATTAGGAAGCGCCTGCCAATAGCATGTGGAGCCGTAATCCCCACCCTACCTGACAGCTCAGGCTCCGTCCTGTGCGACCGGAATAGCGTATCGAAATGATCCAGAGCTGACCTGGCATCTTTGGCGTAATCCTGACCGAAAGCAGTGATGCTCACCTGGCGGGTATTGCGGTGGAACAGCGATTCGCCAAGCTCAGTTTCCAGGGCTTGAATGGCTCGAGTCACCCCTTGTGGGGAGATGCCTAATCGAGTTGCCGCTTCGCGGAAGCTACCTGCCTCTGCTGCTGTGCAAAAAATCCTGACCATCTCCATGCGGTTAAGCATGTTGCCCTCCCATTTATTCCATATTCAGGAATAGCTTAATCCAATCATTTCCATTTATTGAGATCAATCATGGGGCTAAGGTTTGCGCACTGCCAGGTTAACCAGCCATGGCGAAGTACAAACCCGCCGATGAGGTTCTCAACATGAGCAATAACATTTCTGGAAAAGTTGTCGTTATCACCGGCGCCAGCAGTGGCTTGGGTGAAGCGACTGCACGCCACCTTGCTGCGCTTGGCGCGCGCGTAGTGCTGGCCGCACGCCGCAAAGATAAACTCGACGCATTGGTGACTGAGCTGACCAATGCAGGTGGTCAGGCAATCGCGTATCAGACCGATGTCACCTCTCAGGAAGAGGTCAAAACGCTCATTCAAGGTGCCGTGGACACCTACGGGCGCATTGATGTACTGGTCAACAATGCCGGGCTGATGGCGATTGCACCGCTCAGTGATGCTCGGACTGACGAGTGGGATCGCATGATCGACATCAACATCAAGGGGCTGCTGTACGGAGTCGCGGCTGCATTGCCGGTCTTCCAGAAACAAAACAGTGGCCACTTCATCAACATCGCATCGGTTGCAGGCCTGAAGGTATTCAGCCCTGGCGGCACGGTGTACAGCGGCACCAAGTTTGCTGTGCGGGCCATCTCCGAAGGACTGCGTCACGAAGTCGGTGGCAGCATTCGCACCACGACTATCGAACCAGGTGCCGTGGACTCCGAGTTGAAATTCGGCAGCTCCCACCAACAGAGCCGCGATTTCGTGGTGGACTTCTACAAGCATGCAATTCCCGCTCAATCCGTCGCTCGGGCTATCGCCTTCGCAATTGAGCAGCCTGCTGAAGTGGATATTAACGAGATCGTTCTGCGCCCAACCGTGCAGGAATTCTAATGAGTTTAGGGCCTGCCGCTTCGGCGTCAGGCCCCGCTTGTATGGAGTCAAAAGCTGTGAGCAACGTAACTGAATCGCTTTCGAGTGGGGGACTGATGAAGGCCTTGCGCCTAGACAGCTATGACGCGAGCACCCTGCGTGAAGTCGAAGTCGCAAAGCCTTCGCCACAACAAGGGCAGGTACTGGTAAAGATTAAAGCCATCGGCGTTAACCCAATCGACTACAAAATTCGCCTGGGGCAGGCCCCTTACGCGATGCCTGAGTTACCAGCGATCATTGGCACTGATTTGGCTGGCGTCGTTGAGGCAGTGGGCGAAGGCGTTACTCAATTCCAAGTTGGGGATGAGGTGTATGGTCTAACTGGCGGTGTGCGTGGATTGCAGGGATCTCTAGCCCAGTACGCGGCAGTCGATGCAAATTTGTTAGCCATCAAGCCCAGAAATCTAAGCATGCGCGAAGCGGCAGCTCTGCCACTGGTGACGCTGACTGCATGGGAAGGCCTAGTAGATAAAGCAGCTGTGAAAGCGGGTGACCGCGTGTTGGTTCATGGTGGCGCTGGCGGAGTCGGGCATGTGGCCGTACAACTCGCCAAAGCGTTTGGTGCGGATGTTTATGCAACCGTGTCCCCGGCAAAGCAATCAATCATCGAGTCCTACGGGGCAACGTCCATCGATTATCAAAGCGTTGGCGTCAATGAGTATGTGGCCCAGCACACTAACGGGGATGGCTTCGACATTATTTATGACACCGTTGGTGGCGAGTCCTTGGATCTGTCGTTCCAGGCTATTCGCCCATATGGGCACGTCGTCAGTTGCGCTGCTTTTTCCTCCCATAACCTAGCTCCGGGCTCCCTGCGCTGCATGACCCTATCCGGGGTATTTGTCCTATTGCCAATGCTTTCTGGCAAAGGGCGTTCTCACCATGGCGAAATCCTACGCAAGGCTGCCCAATTGGCAGAGGCGGGCCAGTTGAAGCCGCTGGTAGATGAGTTCCGCTTTACTTTAAGCCAAGCTCAGACTGCACATGAGATGCTTGAGCGCGGAGATGTACGAGGTAAGGCCGTCATTGATATCGACTAAGGGCCTTCGTGCCTGTAAGGCAGATCGTGCCATGCAGGGATAAGAGGAACTTGCTTCTCCTGATCCACCTCGGTGAAGCCGTTTTTTCACAGCCCTAACACCCGCATTGCCGAGACATCTGGTAATGCGGGTGAATAGTTCTGCTATAGAGCTCCCAGTCAGGCTCCAACCTGTGCCTATTGGCACCCTCTGCCAACTTGGCTGACGTGGCCTCTACGACAGCTTAAACACGCGTCGTGCATTTTCGTAGAGAAATTGCGCCTCAACCTCCGGGCTTAACCCGAGTTGCCCCGCAACGATGCGCAGCTCAGGGAAATCCAGTGCTACCTCATCCAGGTAAGGAACCGGACGGCCTGTTTTAGAAGGCATCAAGGGGCCGGTGTGACCCACCTGGGTGCAGAATGGAATGTCGAGCTCAATGCACTTTACGTACAGGGGGTAATAAAGTCGGTGGTTTGGCGCGCCAGCTTCCATAACTGTACCTGGGCTACAGCTAGTCCATTCTGAGTTCGCTGAGATGCTTGGTATGATCTAGATATTTGCATTTCTAGATATATGGATTAGAATCATGCCATTCAGTAACCTCTTGATCAGCACTCCTACAGAGAGTGCATTGAGTTAAAGCAGTCTCAGGAGCGAGGTGAATCGCCTTGCTAAATCTATATTTACCGATATCTAGGTCTACGAATGAACATGAACAAGCTGTTTAGCTCGACGAAGATTGGCCCCTATGACCTCCGTAATCGCATTGTGCTGCCGCCGCTTACTCGCTCGCGTAGCTCGCAGCCGGGAAACATCCCCAACGACTTGATGGCGACCTACTATCGACAACGAGCTAGTGCGGGTTTCATGGTCACAGAAGGAACTCAGATCGAGCCACGAGGCCAGGGCTATGCTTGGACTCCCGGAATTCACAGCCAAGAACAAATCGAAGGCTGGAAGAAGGTGACCGAAGCGGTACATGCAGAGGGTGGCGTCATTTTTGCGCAGCTCTGGCACGTTGGCCGGGTATCCCACACCTCGCTGCAGCCAAATGGCGATGCTCCTGTAGCACCATCAGCACTGCCAGCACGTAGCGTGAAAGTGTTCATCGAGACGGGACCAGGCACCGGTATCTTGGCGGATCCATCTGAGCCAAGGGAGCTTTCCACGACAGAGGTGAAAGAGCTCGTCCAGCTCTACGCCAAAGCAGCGCAGAATGCTCTAGAGGCCGGTTTCGATGGGGTAGAACTGCACTGCGCCAATGGTTACCTGGTAAACCAATTCATCTCAGCGCACACCAATTGCCGCACGGATGAATATGGTGGCAGCCTTCAGAACCGCCTGCGATTCTTGCGAGAGATAACACAAGCAGTTGCTGACGTGGTGGGTGCTGATCGTTTGGGTGTTCGATTTGCTCCACTGTTTGCAAGCACTGATGAGCTTCGTGTCTACCTAGGCCTTGTGGAAGAAAATCCACACGAGACTTACATTGAGGCCGTCAAGGTGCTGGAGGAAATTGGTGTCGCTTACCTGTCGCTGGCCGAAGCAGACTGGGACGAAGCTCCAGAGCTGCCAGATACATTCCGCAACGCGGTACGAGAGGTCTTCAGTGGTCGCATTCTGTGTGCGGGGAGATACACGGCAGAGCGTGCCGCCGCGGTAATTGAAGCTGGCTGGGCTGATTTAATTGCCTTTGGTCGCCCCTTCATTGCCAACCCAGACCTTCCACAACGGATCGCTAATGGCTGGCCGCTTAATCCACTGGATGACAGCAGCATGTATGGCGGTACCGAGAAAGGGTATGTTGATTATCCCTTCTACAAAAGCTGACAGCGCTGGAGCTGCGCGCCTCGTTGGAGTGCGCGCAGCAACTAAAATCGAAATATCGTAAAATCGCGAAAAGTCAGCTATGTGCCATTTACTATGAACATCGACGTCAGCGAAGCGTTAAAGGCTCTGGATAACCCAACACGCCTCGCCATCCTCACCTTGCTCAAGAACCCAAGGGAGAATTTTCCTGAGCAGGAAGCAGATCCCGATCAGCTTGGTGTGTGCGTAAGCATCATCCAAGAAAGAGTAGGGCTATCACAGTCGACCGTATCAAATTACCTCGCAGCCCTTCAGAGAGCTCAGCTGGTTACATCTCAGCGCATTGGTCCCTGGACTTACTACAAACGCAATGAGAAGAAGATCGAGCAGTTACTGAATGCGCTTGAGAAGGCCATTTGATACTTAGGGAGGCGCTGAACAATTCATCTGTTCGCGTCGTGTGCTGTTTTCAAGCCGAATTTTCAGCCAACCGGTCGTGGCACTGTCGTTCTGAGGCCGATTTTAGCCCAGACTTCACTGATTGGCGGGTCAGCATCCGTGTTGCAGGCGGATTTATCCCGCCAGTCGCTGCAAATACCGCTTGGCCAGCAGCAGATTGGCCAGCCCGAACAGGCTAAACAGCTGCGCGGTGTTCTTGGCCAGGCCGCGGTAACGCACCTTGCGATGTCCGAAGCGTACCTTGATCACCTGAAACGGGTGCTCGACCTTGGCACGCAGTTGCGCCTTGGCGTATTCGATCTTGCGCTTAGCCTGATACAACACACTGTCTTTGCCGTACTGCTGGTAACTGCTGGGCCGCGCGGCAATCGACCAAATCACGTTCCGGCCAGCATGCTCCGGGCGCTTGGCCGCGCCGGTGTAGCCAGCATCACCCACGGCATGCGACTCCTTGCCATGCAGCAACTGGTCGACCTGGGTCACGTCCGCCACGTTGGCCGCCGTGTCAATCAGGCTATGCACCAATCCGGTCGCCGCATCCACGTCGATGTGGGCCTTCATGCCGAAGTGCGATTGGTTGCCTTTCTTGGCCTGATGCATGTCTGGATCGCGCTTGCCTTCGCGGTTCTTGGTCGAGGGCGGCGCGGCGATCAGGGTGGCATCGACGATGGTGCCTTCTTTGAGCAGCAGGCCCCGGCTGGCCAAATGTTGATTGATCGTTTCAAACAGCGTCCGCGTCAACTGATGGGTTTCCAGCAACCGGCGGAAACGCAGCAGCGTCGTAGCACCTGGCGCTGAATCGCGACTCAGGTCGATCCCCACAAAACCGCGGATTGCCTGGCTGTCATAGATAGCATCCTCGGTGCCCTCATCGGAGAAGCCAAAGCACTGCTGCACTACATACATCCGCAACATACGCGACAGCCCAATCGCCGACCGCCCGCGCTTACCCGCAGTGTCGGCGTAGAACGGAGCCACTTGCGCTTCTAGCATCGCCCAAGGCACCAACTGTTCAAGATCCGCCAGGAAGCGATCCCGGCGAGTCAGCTTCTTCTTGCTGGCATACTCCAGCTCGGAAAAGGTCTTCTGCATAGCGCGTTTCGGATTGTTTGAAGGAGATGGTCGAGAGGGCATTCAGTGTGACAAGGGCTGGCACAGTTGGCTATTTTTGCAGTGGCTCCCTAAGTGCTTCACCGACGAGGATCTCGTCAATAATTTATTCGTCGCTGCGATCACTTGGGTGTATTTCCATGAGATCGGCCACCTCATGCAGGAGCATGGGGTTATCCGTGACGAGTTCGGGGAGGGGCATAGTGGCACCGTAAAGACCGCTGACGTCTACGATTTTGAAGCGTCACAGATTTTGTGTCGATTTTCGGTCGCATATACTATGGGGGAGTATTGTATAATGCGGCAGCGTACCCAAGTAGAGAGGTGTTCGATGCCACACAGTCCGGAAGAAAAGAAGCAAGCACTGACGCGCATCAGGCGCATCAAAGGTCAGGTAGCGACTCTTGAGCAAGCGCTTGATGCAGGTGCGGAATGTCCTGCAATTCTTCAGCAGCTTGCGGCCGTTCGTGGCGCAGTCAACGGATTGATGGCAACGGTTCTGGAGAGCTATCTGCGGGAAGAGTTTCCCAGTAGCGAAATCAGGAGCGATTCGCAGAACAAGTCCATTGACGAGACCATCTCTATCGTCCGCTCCTATCTGCGGTAGAGGCACCAGGGTGCCCTCGGTGAGGGCAAATTTAGTTAGCTAGTAAAGGAAGCGACATCATGAAATCACGTGCAGCAGTTGCCTTCGGGCCAGGAAAGCCGCTGGAAATCGTCGAGATCGACGTCGAGCCGCCGCGCAAGGGCGAGGTGCTCATCAAGATCACGAACACCGGCGTTTGCCATACCGACGCCTTCACCCTGTCGGGCGACGACCCCGAAGGTCTCTTCCCGGTCGTGCTGGGTCATGAAGGTGCGGGTATCGTCGTGGAGGTGGGTGAAGGTGTGACTAGCGTGAAGCCTGGCGATCACGTCATTCCCCTCTATACCGCCGAGTGCGGCGAGTGCCTGTTCTGCAAGTCCGGCAAGACCAACCTGTGTGTCGCGGTTCGTGCAACCCAGGGTAAGGGGCTGATGCCCGATGGTACGACTCGCTTCTCGTACAACGGTCAGCCGCTTTACCACTACATGGGCTGCTCGACCTTCAGCGAATACACGGTCGTCGCCGAAGTCTCGCTGGCCAAGATCAACCCGGACGCCAACCCCGAGCACGTCTGCCTGCTGGGCTGCGGCGTGACCACCGGCATCGGCGCCGTGCACAACACGGCCAAGGTACAGCCCGGCGACTCGGTGGCCATCTTCGGCCTCGGCGGCATCGGTCTCGCTGCGATTCAAGGTGCACGCCAGGCCAAAGCGGGCCGTATCATCGCCATCGATACCAATCCGGCGAAGTTCGAACTGGCTCGTACCTTCGGCGCGACCGAATGTCTCAACCCGAAGGACTTCGACAAGCCGATTCACGAGGTTCTGATCGAGATGACCGGCTGGGGTGTCGATCACACCTTCGAGTGCATCGGCAACGTCGACGTGATGCGTTCGGCTCTGGAAGCTGCCCACCGCGGCTGGGGCCAGTCGATCGTCATCGGCGTGGCTGGTGCTGGCAAGGAAATTTCGACCCGCCCGTTCCAGTTGGTCACCGGTCGCACCTGGAAGGGTTCGGCTTTCGGTGGGGTCAAGGGCCGCACTCAGCTTCCCGGCATGGTGGAAGACGCAATGAAAGGCGAGATCGATCTCGCCCCGTTCGTCACCCACACCATGGGCCTCGACGACATCAACAAGGCCTTCGACCTGATGCATGAAGGCAAGTCGATTCGCACGGTGATCCACTACTGATCACTCACTATCCATTCAACACCAGCCACCAAGGAAATTAACCATGTCCAATCCTGTCATTTCCGGCGACGGCATCTTCTCGCACGTCTTCGTCGGCGCCGCCGACGTCCAGAAGTCGACCGCGTTCTATGACGCCGCTCTGGGTGCTCTCGGCATCAAGAACCTCGGTCCTTTCGGCAACGGATGGGTGCTTTTCGGTCGCGAAAAGCCGGCTTTCATCATCGCCCGTCCGGGCAATGGTGAAGCGCCTTCCAGCAACGGTGTGACGGTCGGCTTTGCGGCCGCCACTCCCGCCGAAGTGGATGCCTTCCATGCTGCCGGCCTTGCCGCAGGCGGCACCGATGAGGGCCAGCCTGGCCCGCGTGGTCACCTGCCGGGTGCCTATGCGGCCTACCTGCGTGATCCGGCGGGCAACAAGGTCTGCTCGTACACCTTCGTCTGAAAGCTAGGAAGCTGAGGGCGTTCTGAAAGGGCCAGCACAAGCCTCTATACGGCGAGCCTATTAGACGGACCGTGTAGAGCGGTGCCTGCTCATCTTGCTGCCGCCCCCAAGTCGAACGCTGCCTATGCCGCCTGGAACAAGGCGAAGGCCTTCGTCAAGAACAGCGGCTCCCTGCCTGTGCCTCTCCATCTTCGCAATGCGCCGACGAAGCTGATGCAGCAGTTGGGGTATCACGAAGGCTACCGCTACGCCCATGACGAGCCCAACGGCTATGCCGCTGGGCAAAGCTACTTTCCCGAGGGCGTGGCGCGGCCGGGCTGGTATCAGCCAACGGACAGAGGTGTTGAGCGCAGGCTGGGAGAAAGGCTTACTTGGCTGCGCTCGCTGGATGATGGGGCGCTGCCAGAGGCGGACGCCTGACCGGTCGCCTCCGAAACCGGCTCATCGCGACTTCACGAACTACAGGAACAGGATAAGAACATGTCAGCCACTTCTTTCGGTGCATCCTCGGCGAATGTCAGCCTGGGACGCGTTGCCCGCTATCTGCGCACGGAGTCTGGTGCTGCGGTGCTGCTGGTGATCGTAACGGTCGTGGCGCTGGCGTGGGCGAACTCGCCGCTATCCGATGCCTATTTCGAGTTGTGGCATCTGGACGTCGGGTTTGACTTCGGGCCGCTGGGCCTGCACATGGACCTGCATCACTGGGTCAACGACGGCCTGATGGTCGTCTTCTTCTTCCTGATCGGCCTGGAGGTGCGTCAGGAGTTCGCCCACGGATCGCTCCGGGATCGCAGCCGTGCCGGTCTCGCCCTGATCGCGGGGGTCGCGGGTGTTGTGCTTCCCGCTCTGGTGTACGTCCTGCTCGTGGGGCTGGCCGGAGGTCAGGGCCTGCACGGGTGGGGTGCGGTGGTCGGCACCGATACGGCGTTCATGCTGGGCACCCTGGCGATCGTCGGTCCGCGGCTGTCCGGTCAATTGCGTGTGTTCCTGCTCACCCTGACCGTGGTCGATGACTTCCTCGCCGTGTCCATCATCGGCATCGTCTATAGCGAGGAGATCCGGGTCGTCCCGTTGTTGATCGCCCTCGCCAGTCTCGTTGCGCTGTGGTGGCTAGGGCGCACCCGTCAGTGGCGGGCAATGCCGTATGTGCTGATCGTGATCGTGCTGTGGCTCGCAACCCTGTATTCCGGCATCCATGCCTCTCTCGCCGGGATGGCCGCGGGGCTGCTGATCCCCGCCTATGCGACGCAACGTCACGGGGTCGTTGCGGCAAGACAACTGTTCCGCGACTTCTGGCAGTCGCCGAGTGCCGCATCGGCCCGCGCGGTGGACTGCGGGCTGTCCCGAGGTATCTCGGTGAACGAGCGATTGCACGAGTTCCTGCGGCTGCCGACGGCGCTGCTGATCGTGCCGATCTTCGCCTTGGCGAACGCCGGGGTGGACGTGCGTGGCGGGCTGCTCGCCGAGGCCTTTGGCTCGCCAGTCACGTGGGGCGTCATTGCAGGGCTCGTGCTCGGTAAGCTCTTGGGCATCGGGCTAACCACGCTCGTCGCCGTCCGTCTCGGCCTGGGCCGGCTGCCCGAGGGCGTCGGAATGGGGAGCGTGTTCGGTGGGGCGGCGCTGTCCGGGATCGGCTTCACCGTGTCGCTGCTGATCATCGGGCTCGCGTTCGGCACGACCTCCGACCTGGGCCGCCAGGCGACGGTCGGCGTGCTCGTGTCGATGGTGTTCGCCACGTTGCTCGGGTGGCTTATCTTCAAGGTTGCCGCTCGCAGGTGGGGTGAGGAGACCGCCGATCTGCCGATGGTGCTTGAGCCGCCGGTCGATCCGGAGATCGATCACATCCGCGGGCCGGAGGACGCGCAGCTCACGCTGGTGGAGTACGTGGACTTCGAGTGCGCGTACTGTGCGCACGCTACCGGCTCTTGGGAGGATCTGCGCGCCCACTTCGGTGACGACCTGCGGTATGTGGTGCGCCATCTGCCGCACCACCCGCACGGGCCGATTGCCGCGAGGGCGTCCGAGGCAGCGGCGAACCAGGGGATGTTCTGGCCGTGGCTGGACTTCGTGTTCACCCGTCAGCATGCGCTGGAGCGCGAGCATCTGATCGGCTACGCCGCCGAGCTTGGGCTCGACGTCGAACGGTTCATCGCGGATCTCGACAGCACCGCGGTGATCGAGCGTGTCGAGCGCGACCTCGCCAGTGCGGTCGCCAGCGGTGCGCACGCCACGCCGACGTTCTTCGTCGAGGGTCGTCGTCTGCGCGGCAGCTACGACGCCCGCACTGTCACCGCAGCTCTCGAAGCCAGCCGCCGCGGCACCCGAACTCAGGAAGTCCCGTCCTGAGCGGGACGAACTACAGGATAAAAACTTGCCAAACAATTCTTTCGGTGAATCCTCTTGTACCGCTGCGGCCAGCGGCATGGTGGAAGTGCGCGGTGCGCGCGAGAACAACCTCAAGGAGGTGGACGTCTCCATCCCGCGTAACGCGCTGGTGGTGTTCTCGGGTGTCTCCGGCTCCGGCAAGTCCTCGCTGGCCTTCGGCACCATCTATGCCGAGGCCCAGCGACGCTACTTCGAGTCGGTGGCCCCCTATGCGCGGCGACTGATCGAACAGGCCGGCGTGCCGGACGTCGATGCGATCGACGGCCTGCCGCCGGCGGTGGCGCTGCAGCAGCAGCGGGGCTCCAGCAACGCGCGTTCCTCCGTGGGCAGTGTGACCACCTTGTCCAGCCTGGTGCGGATGATGTATTCGCGCGCCGGCGCCTATCCGGCCAACCAGCCGATGCTGTACGCCGAGGATTTTTCGCCCAACACGCCGCAGGGAGCGTGCCCGACCTGCCACGGCCTGGGCCATGTGTACGAGGTGACCGAGGCCATCATGGTGCCCGATCCCTCCCTGAGCATCCGCGAGCGGGCGATCGCCTCCTGGCCCCCCGCCTGGCAAGGCCAGAACCTGCGCGACATCCTGGTCAGCATGGGCTACGACGTTGACCGACCGTGGAAGGACCTGCCGAAGAAGGATCGCGACTGGATTCTGTTCACCGAGGAAACACCGACGGTGCCGGTGTACGCCGGCTTCACGCCCGCCGAAACCCGCGCCGCGCTCAAGCGCAAGATGGAGCCGAGCTACATGGGCACCTTCACCGGCGCCCGGCGGTATGTGATGCACACCTTTGCCAACACCCAGAGCGCGCTGATGAGAAAGCGCGTGTCCCGGTTCATGGAGGGCAAACCGTGCCCCACCTGCCACGGCAAGCGGCTCAAGCCCGAGGCGCTGTCGGTCACCTTCGCCGGCGTGGACATCGGCGCGTTCATGCAGATGCCGCTGGACCAGTTGGCGGCCTTGCTCGAACCCATCGCCCAGGGCGATTTCCGCGCCCATGCAGCGGGGGCGGCTACGGACAAGGAAGCGACCCGACGCGACCGTGCCGAACGCGCGGCCTCCGGTCGCGCCGTCCATGCGGTATCGCCCGACGTGCGCCGCACCTCGGCGCTATCGGAAGAAAAGCGCCTCGCCGCGCAGCGCCTGGCCGGTGGCGTGATGGCACGCCTGCGCCAACTGCGTGGGCTGGGCCTGGGCTACCTGACGCTGGACCGGACCACACCGACGCTTTCGGCCGGCGAGTTGCAGCGCCTGCGGCTGGCCACGCAATTGAGTTCCCTGCTGTTCGGTGTCGTGTACGTGCTCGACGAGCCCTCGGCGGGCCTGCACCCCTCCGACAGCCAGGCCCTATACGACGCGCTCGACCGGCTGCGCGATGCCGGCAACTCGGTATTCGTGGTGGAGCACGACCTGGACCTGATGCGCCGCGCGCAATGGCTGGTGGATGTCGGCCCGGATGCCGGAGAGCGTGGCGGCCGCGTGCTCTACAGCGGCGAGCCGGATGGCCTGCGCAAGATTGCCGAATCGCGCACCGCCCGCTATCTGTTCGAGGAGATCCCCGCGCCGGGAAGCCGGGCACGCGAAGCGACCGGCTGGCTGGAACTGCAGGGCATCCACCGCCACAACCTGCATGGCGTGGATGCACGCATTCCGCTGGGCGTGCTGACGGCCGTCACCGGTATCTCCGGCTCCGGCAAGTCCAGCCTCGTCGCGCAGGCCCTGCCGGAGTTGGTGCTGCTGCACCTGGGCCACGAGCCGGAAGACGATGCGGCCGAAAGCGCCACCAGCGAAGGGCCGGCGGTGATCGAAGCGACTGGCGGTCATCTGGCGGGCGATGTGGACGCCATACAGCGTCTGGTGCAGGTGGACCAGAAGCCGATCGGGCGCACGCCGCGCTCGAACCTGGCTACCTACACCGGCCTGTTCGACCACGTGCGCAAGCTGTTCGCCGCCACGCCCGACGCTCGCCGCCGCCGCTATGACGCCGGCCGTTTCTCGTTCAACGTCGCCAAGGGGCGCTGCGAGACCTGCGAGGGCGAGGGCTTCGTCAGCGTGGAACTGCTGTTCATGCCCAGCGTGTACGCGCCGTGCCCGACGTGCCATGGCGCACGCTACAACGAGGCCACGCTGAAGGTGCAATGGAACGGGCGCAACATCGCCGAGGTGCTGCAGATGACCGTGGACGAAGCCAGCGAATTCTTCGCGGGTGAAGACGTTGTGGCAAGGCCACTGCAACTGCTGCGCGATATCGGACTGGGCTACCTGCGCCTGGGGCAACCGGCCACCGAGCTATCCGGTGGCGAGGCGCAGCGTATCAAGCTGGCGACCGAGCTTCAGCGCAGCCAGCGCGGCCGAAGCCTGTACGTGCTCGACGAGCCGACTACCGGGCTGCATGCGTCGGACGCCGACCGGCTGTTGGTGCAGTTGCAGCGCCTGGTCGATGCCGGCAATACCGTAGTGATGATCGAACACGATATGCGCGCGGTGGCCCAGGCTGATTGGGTGATCGACGTGGGGCCTGGTGCAGGCGCTGCCGGCGGCAGCATCGTGGTGGCGGGCTCCCCTCAGCAGGTGGCCCGAACGTCTGGCAGCAGAACCGCTCCGTTCCTTGCACAGGAGTTGGCGCGGGCCGAGTAGCTCAGTTCGCCAAATGTTGCCAATTTTCGCGGGGCATTGATCGTCGCCACACGACGGTGGCGATCAATGCCCGAATCGCGTCATCCTTCCTGAGTCAGAGCAAGATAGGGGGTGTTGGGCGGTATTTCGGCGAGTGCCAAGAACCCATCTTCGAGGAGGTAGCCATGCAGTCGGCGGGACTTCCTCGGGCCCGTGACTTCACAGGTCCAAATGTTCAGACCATTGGGCTGCTTTCGATGTAGCTGCAGCTTCTCGAAGCGTTTCTGCACCCACTGCCAATCCTGTTGATTCTCCTGCTTGGTGAGTGCGGCCACTTCGGGATGCTCCTGCGCATAGCGTTGGAACACACCCGGGCTGACCAGGTAGGCCGTGTCATTCACCGTATGCACGAGTGCCTTCGCGTCGTTGATGATGAGCCGTCGTGAGGCGATTCCCTGCTTCAGCCAAACCATGAACTGTTCCCCGGATGGCTTCGTTGCCGATGGCCCAGGCGTAGGCGCGGGTGCAGGTGCAGGCGACGGAATGGACGTCGCGGCTGTTGCTGGCGCGGGGGTGTGGAGGAACTCCTCGGCATCCTGGCCAACGCCGGCCGACTCACCCAAGCCCACCATCGCGAGCAAATCCTCCATGACGTCGGGCACGGGCTGGGCTGCGGGCGGTGAAACGATGGTGGTGCTGTCGCCCTCCCAAATCGGAGGCTCTTGACCTCCCTGCGCTGGGTTCACCGAGACGGAAGGCGCGGGAGCCGACATGCTGGCGTCGTTTTCCGCGGGCGTCGCGTCGATCTCTACCGTCCCCGCGAAAGGTGCTGGTCGCTCGCCAGACTCCCAGATCAGCGCGGGAGCGAGACGCAACAGGGTGAACGAATGGGACCAGCCGGTCGTGCTGGTCACGTTCGCGCGCCAGACCGCTTTGCCGTCCGAGGTGGGCTGGAGCATGCCGTGGTCTTGCAGCACGTTGAACACGGCGGTGTTGTTCGCAGGAATGCCATCGATCCCCTGAGACAGGAGGTGTGCGCGCAGTTTGTCCGAAACCGTCTTGCTCACCAGCCACAAACCATCCTCGGTGAGCCAGCCATCGGAGGCTTCCGGCTGGTTCAGCTTCAACTGTTCCTTGAGCAGGTAGCGCAACCCGTCCAGCAGCTTGCGTTGCAGTGCATGCTTGGGCGCGGCCATGGCGCGCGCCGGATCGCCGCCCAGCTCCTGGGCCACCGACGCCCGGTCTGCTTGCACGACTAGTTCCCCCAGTACACCGGCATGTTCGTACTGACCGGCCAGCACATAGAGCAGCGGTGCCCAGAGAGCCGGATAGTCGCTGAGCCAGTCCAGGACGTGGCGGTCGAGCAGTTGACGATAGAGCAAGCCTGTTGCGGCGCTGTGCAGGCGGTATTCGCGGTCGTCACGGTAGCGAAATCGGTACGCCTGGTGCAGCGGGCCATGCCACGGATGCCAAGTACTGCCGTCGGCCAGTTCGACGTGTAGATCGACGGCGATCTTGCCAATATCGTGGAGCAGCGCAGCATAGGCAACGGCGGCGGTCCAGGCTTCGGACTGCGCCGCCTGGTCTTCGGGACTGGCACCGATGGGCAGCAGATTGTCCTTGGGCGCATTGGTGGCCATTGGATTGTGGCTGCTCAATCCTCTGTTTCAGGTATTGGCCCGAGCCAAAGCGCGCGAGGTCATGACTGCCGCTGCGTTGCTGGTTGTGTTGGGTGTCGCGCTGCTGATGGAAATCGGCGGCCTTTCAATGGCGATGGGGGCTTTCGTTGCTGGTGTGCTGCTGTCGGAATCCATCTTCCGCCACCAGCTGGAGGCCGACATAGAGCCATTTTGCGGCCTGCTGCTGGGGCTGTTTTTCCTCGGCGTCGGTATGTCGTTGGATCTGCAGGTGGTGGACAAGGCCTGGATGCTCATCGCCTCTGGTGTGCTTGCGCTGATGACGGTCAAGGCGCTGTGCATTTATGGGGTCGCGCGCCGACCTCGCGAAAAGCAGCCATAGCGACGCACTGGATCGCGCCGTGCTTATGGCGCAGGGGGGGGGCGAATTTGCTTTTGTGCTGTTTGCCGAAGCGCTCAAATTCAGGGTCATCAGTCCTGAAGTCAGCGCCAATATGACGGCTATTGTGGTGCTCTCCATGGCCATTACGCCGGTGACTGTATTGCTGTACAAACGCTTTGCGCGCGTGCAGACCGTTTCCATGGACGGTGTGGAAGCCGCACACAACCTGCAAGGCAATGTACTCATCATCGGTTTTGGCCGAGTGGGGCAGATTGCCTGCCAGGCACCGCTCGCCCAGGGAGCGAAAATTTCCATCATTGATATAAATCCGGAGGTCATCCGCGCCGTGACACCCTATGGATTCAAGGTCTATTACGGCGATGGTGCCCGCCATGAAATATTGCACGCTGCTGGTGCCCATCACGCCCGCGCCATCATTATTTGTGTGGATGATAAGAAAGACGCGACACGCATTGTCGAAAGTACGCGGCACTACTGCCCGCAGGTGAAATTGGTGGTGCGCGCTTTTGACCGCGAACATGCGCTGGAATTGGTCAAACACGATGCCGACTACATAGTGCGGGAAACCTTTGAGGCCGCCCTGCTGCTCGGTGGTCAGGCCGTGCTGACTCTGGGTGCGTCTGAGCACGAAGCCGACGCAGTGATCGAGGAAAAGTGCGCAAACGCGACGCCGAACGTTTTGCCTTGGAAACAGCAGGCGGCCTGTTTGCCGGGCGTGCGCTGGTACTGGGGAATATTGAACGCATTGATCCGCCGAACCATGAAGCGCGGGATGCTCAGTGAGCATCAATCACAGGATCGGTTCACCTGCGCTCCAGAGCAGAAAACTGGCTACTCAGCCACGTGTGAAGCTGAGAAACCGCAGGGCTGATCTGCTTGCGATGCGGGCACACCAGACTCAACGGTGACGCTTCGCCAGGATAATCCGGCAGCAGCACAAGCAGACGCTCTGCGGCGATATCTGCACTGACATCCAGCCAGGACTTGTAGGCGATACCTTCACCCTCCAATGACCAGCGCCGCACGACATCGGCGTCATCGCTGAACAACGGTCCCGAAACCTGCACGGTTTGCCCGCCCAGGTTCCACTTGTCGTAGACCCGGCCATTTTGCAGATAGAGCAGGCAGGCATGCTTGCTCAAGTCATCCGGTGTTTGGGGAGAACCGCAGCGTTGCACATACTCCGGCGAGGCAACCAGCACCCGCTGGTTCCAAGGTGCAAGCGGCAGTGCCACGTAGTTGGCGTCTTCATTTGGACCGTAGCGAATCGCCACGTCCACCGGGTCGCGAAACAGATTGGCCATCTGGTCCGACAGGAAAAAACGCAACGTCAATTCAGGATGCTGACGGCGGAACAGCGTCAGCCACGGCAGCAGTATGTTGCGCCCCAGATCGGACGGCGCTGTCACTTGCAGCACGCCCCGCAGCGTGGCGTTCTCACCCCGCAGGTTTTCCTTGCCTTGCTGCAGGGTCTCTAGCACTGAGTGGGCGGTGGGCAGATATTGCTCGCCCTCGGCAGTCAATCGCAGGCTGCGCGTCGTACGGGCGAATAGGCGCACGTCCAGTTCGCGCTCCAGACGTTTGATGGCGGCAGCGACCTGACCAGGCAGTAGATCAGCCTCCAGCGCCGCTGCGGTGAAACTGCCCAGCGCGGCGCTGCGGATGAATAAACCAAGATCATCGATGCGGATCATTTTCACTCCTGAAGTGAAAGTGTTGGCGCATTCTGCTTGTTTTTCTTTGTCCATGGGAAGTCGAAGATTGCCGCAAGTGAATGCATCAACCCTTCGACAGCGAGTCTCCATGAAAGCCATCAGCTTTACCCAGCACGCGTTGCCCATCGACAATCCACAAGCATTGATCGACATCAGTCTCCCGCGGCCCACGCCTGGCCCTCGGGATCTGCTGGTCGAAGTTCGCGCGGTATCAGTGAATCCGGTGGATACCAAGGTGCGCGCCGGAACTTTCACAAAAGAACCGAAAATCCTCGGCTGGGACGCCACAGGCATTGTCCGCGAGGTCGGCGCTGAAGTGACGCTGTTTCAGCCGGGCGATGAAGTGTTCTATGCCGGCTCGATTGCCCGCAGCGGCAGCTACAGCGAATTCCATTTGGTCGATGAGCGGATCGTCGGGCACAAGCCTCATTCATTGAGTGCCGCCGATGCGGCAGCGTTGCCATTGACCTCGATCACGGCCTGGGAATTGTTGTTCGACCGGCTCGGTGTCGTCGAGGGTACGGGGGAGGGTAAGTGCCTGTTGATCACTGGAGCGGCTGGCGGCGTCGGTTCGATGCTGGTGCAACTGGCCCGAAAGTTGACCCGCCTTACCGTCATTGGTACCGCCTCACGCCAGGAAACCGCTGATTGGGTGCGGCAGTTGGGCGCGCATCACGTGATCGATCACAGCCAGCCACTGCTCGCACAGTTGCAAGCGCTCGGTGTGCCGGAGATCGACTATGTCGCCAGCCTAACCCACACCGAACAACACTTTGCACAACTGATCGACGTGCTCAAGCCACAGGGGCGTCTGGGTGTGATTGACGATCCCGAAACCCTCGATGTGATGCCGCTCAAGCGCAAGTCGCTGTCATTGCATTGGGAGCTGATGTTCACCCGCTCACTGTACGAAACCCCGGACATGATTAATCAGCATCACCTGCTCAATCGGGTCAGCGCTCTGATTGACCAAGGTGTTCTGCAAACTACCGTGGGCGAGCACTTTGGTGCGATCAATGCGGCAAATATGCGTCGTGCCCATGCGCTGATCGAGAGCGGCAAGGCCCGGGGCAAGATCGTTCTCGAAGGTTTCTGATTTCACTCATCAGACGGGCTCGCCTGCGGGCCCGTTGAACCGCCTGCGGCATCACTTGCGGTTTTTAATGTTGGAGAGTTGACGATGAATACGTCCAGTAACGTGTTGGTATCAATTGCCGTACTCAAGGCCAAGGCAGGCAAAGAACAGGCATTGAAAGAAGAATTGCTGAAGCTGATAGAGCCGACCCGCGCAGAGCCGGGCAATCTCGATTATGTGTTGTTCGAGCAGCGTGACGAGCAGGGCACTTTCTACATGCGCGAGGCTTTCAGGGATCAGGCGGCGCTGGATGCGCATATTTCGATGCCTTACTTTCAGCGCTTTGCCGCCACGGCAGATGATCTGCTGCAAGAGCCGTTGCAACTGATATTCCTTGAACAGGTATCGGCCTGATCATTCAGCCTGTTGAGCCGCACCTCCTCGGCCGGGCTTGGACGCGGCCGGCGGATCAATTTGCTCCAGGACGCGCCTTTACTCCGAATTGCGCAACGATGTGAGTGCCCAGTTCCTCAATGACGTCCGCCGCAGGGCGCTTTCCGTACTTGAGATTGAGGATAACGTGGTCCACCCCGATTTCCTCAAGCGACTCCAGCAAAGCCCGGAGGTGGTCACGTCCGAGCCTGAACCCCAAATGAATGGGAGTGGGCGGCGTGGACGGGTTCTCACTGAGGTCGATGTAAAGCGACTGAGTGAAGGGCTTATAGACGGAACCACATTGCTTCATGACCTCCATCCGCCAATCTTCCACGATCAGTCGCTGCATTTTCGGCGCGCGTGGATAGTTGATCCATCCGGCGCTTTCGCGCGCGATCCAATCCAGTGACTGGCGGCTATGTCCGGTCACGAGCATCGGAATCACTTGGGTTGTGGGTTTCGGAATGAGGTCTGCGCCGCGCAGCTCACCACCGCTCCAGCGGATGGGTTCGAAGCTGGTGTTGTAGGCTCGGCGAATCACCTCGTAGTGCTCTCGAAAGACTTCTCCGCGCCTTTCGGGATCGACGTCAAAGGCTGAAAACTCCACTGGGCGATCGCCGGAGGCTACGCCCAGAATCAAGCGACCTGCGCTCAACTGATCGACGCTGGCTGACGCCTTGGCCGTGTGCAGAGGATGGTGTAAAGGGATGGCAATGGATGCGCTGCCAAGCGCTATTTCTGACGTATGAGCCGCCATATAGCCCATGTATACCCAGGGATCGAAGGCTTGGCCGACATCGCCGAAATTAGGGTCCCGAAGAGGCACGTCGCGAAACCAGAGCGCGGAGAAGCCCAGCTCCTCTGCTCGTTTGGCCAATGCGACCTGGTTGAGCATGCTCGGAATGTCCCCACCGAAGGCCTCCAAAGGGAAGAACAATCCCAGGCTCAAATGACCCGGAGTGAAGGTTCGGCTGAACCCACGATGCTGCTGATAAGGAATCGTGCTCGGCAGATACATTCTAATCTTCCTCAATGGGAGAACCTTGGTCTATCTCCACCCAAAACCCGTCGACTTCCGCAAATCCATCAACGGCTTGGCCGCTCTGGTCGAGTTGGACATCCAGGTGGAGGTATTCAACCCGGTGCTGTTCGTGTTCCTCAACCCTGAATCGAACCCGTGTCCGCACGGTAGTTCAAACGGTGGGCTCGGCGGCTGCGTCATTGTCGGCGGCGGGGTCGGTGAGCCGCCGAATCGTCAGTGCACAGCGTTGCTCAATCAAGGTATTGATTTGCTCAACCACGACATTGCCAGCAAAACTTTGTCCGGGGTCAAACTGGAGCTTGCGCGCCGTGGCGGGCAGTAGTTTTGTCAGGTCCAAATGCGCCGTTTGGCCTGCGTCAGTTTCCCGGCGGTCTCCAGCCGTACATACACCAAAGGCCTCTGGTCATCCACCGCGTCGCAACTCCCTGACACCCCGGCCCAGCTTGCGGCGCAACAGGGCCCGCAGGGTCACCCCATCCGAGTACCCGACCTGT
Source organism: Pseudomonas sp. NPDC077649 (assembly GCF_044542855.1). Taxonomy (NCBI): domain Bacteria; kingdom Pseudomonadati; phylum Pseudomonadota; class Gammaproteobacteria; order Pseudomonadales; family Pseudomonadaceae; genus Pseudomonas; species Pseudomonas sp. NPDC077649. The sequence continues at coordinate 1,291,429 of NZ_JBITVF010000001.1, forward strand.
GCGGCGACTTGGTCGACGCTCGCGTTTCCGGTGCGCAAGAGATGCACGGCATGCTCCACGCGCAGGTCCTGGAAATACGACAACGGTGTCTTGCCCAAAACGCTTTGCAGCCGCCGCGCCAAGGTGCGCTCGCTTGTGCCCGCGGCGCTGGCCGCCTCGGCCAGCGAGAACCCCTTCGCGAGCTGACTTCTGGCCCAGCACTCGAAGCGCTCCACCATCGGGTCGGCATGCGCAAGGTGGTCGGGAATAACGAACTCGGCTTGCGAACTGCGTGCCTCGACCAGCAGATAGCGTGCCACCAGGGCTGCCAGCGCCGGACTGCGCTCCCGGATGATGCGCAAGGCCAGGTCGACGTGGGCCAAAGCGGCACCAGCGGTGGTGAAGCGTGTCGAGTTCACGATCATGCGTGATTCGTCCAGCTTGACGTTCGGATAGCGCTGCCGAAACATCGGCCCCAGCCACCATGACGTCGTCGCACGATGCCCATCAAGCAGGCCGCTCTCTGCAAGCAAGAAGCTACCGGAGCAAGCGGCACCTAGGTGCGCGCCAGCGGTGGACCACTGCTGTAGCGCCGCGACAGCGTCGGGCACATCGGGGCGTGTGAGCCGAGCCGAGAGCGTGTCAGGCATCTTGTCGCCAAACGCGGGCACGAGCACGACGTCTGGTTCCGGCACACTACGCGCAGTGACCACGGGGACCGTCAAGCCTTGCGCAGTTCGGATGCGACGCCGCACGCCCACCAGCGTGAGCTCTATGTGCGCGGGAGCCTGTGGCAGCGAGCCCGCCATCGCATTGGCCAAGCCCACTGTGTCGGTGAGCGCCGCAAGCCCCAGATCAAACACGCCATCACAAACAAGGATGTGGAGTTTCATGGCAACAATGATATCAATGTTGTCATTATTGTCTATAGAGATGGCTGTCATGACGACTTAGACTGCAGGCTCGTTGATCCATTCACCTAACCCAGTTACCCAAAGGATTACAGTATGACCAAGCTCGCCCTGTTTGTTCGCCTCGAAGCCAAACCCGGCCAGGAGGCTGCGCTTGCCGACTTCCTGGCCAGCGCACTGCCGCTCGCCAACGCCGAGTCCGGCACCACGGCCTGGTTCGCATTGAAGTTTGGCCCTTGGTGGTTGGGTGTGTTGGTTGGGTTTGGGGTTGTG